>CAZAUN010000007.1:0-244659 GCA_964488465.1 uncultured Ohtaekwangia sp.
AAAGTTGAACTTATTTTCTCAACTTTCAAATGGCCGAACTTCAGGGGAGCTTACAGACTGACATCATTTCACTTTTTGGCTGGTCTTACACTTGGACAGTGTGTATATTTTTCAATTGAAATAGCAACCGAAGAAGGGGATCCATTCACCGAGGACAAAGGACATAGTTACCATATGGAGTGGAATAGAAGGGCCTTACTGCTGCCCACATTGTGTTAATGGGACATCAATAATAAAAGACATCTTTTGGATTAATTCCTACCCACCTTCCGAATTGCACCCTGCAATTTTCTGGTTAACTTACTTCAGATGCTTTTACGCTTTTTTTTAATCGCCTTTCTTGTTGCCTGGCTCTTTTTCATTACCGGCAGTATCCTCTCAGAGAATACCCCGCTTTCAACGCTTGCACATGGATTAATTTTTATTGGAGTGATCTCCCCGGGGTTTGTGGCGATCTTCATGACAGCGCAAGCACAGGGTGTTGTGGGTGTAAAATTATTGATTGAAAAAATCTCTTTCAAAAACACCGGTGTACAGTGGTATCTCTTTGCTCTTACCTTCATGGCCCTCATCAAAGGGTTGGCAGCTCTTGTTTTCTTTTTACTATATGATTCATGGCCGCTCTTCGGAACTACATCCTGGTACGGGATGCTGGGAGCGATTGCTGTTTCCATGTGGGTTCAGGCGGGCGAAGAACTCGGATGGCGCGGGTATGCTCTTCCGCTGATGTCAAAAAAATTCGGCCTTGCGCGGGCCAGTGTGTTGCTGGGTATCCTTTGGGCCGTGTGGCACCTCCCGTTATTTTATTTAGAGGCAGCGGATACCTTTCACCAGTCTTTTCCGCTGTATGCGCTGCAGGTAACAGGACTTTCAGTGATCATGGCCTGGCTTCTATGGAAAGTACAGGGAAATTTATTGCCACTCATGGTTTTTCACGCGGCCATTAACAACACCAAAGACCTTGTGCCCTCTGCATCGAAAGCATCCGCAAGTCCGTTCACCTTACATGCCGGCCCCATCGGATGGATCTCGGTTGCACTGATCTGGATTGCTGCGCTTTACGTACTTTATGCCATGACCCGAAAACCAGGGGCAACAATTCCTGACCGGGTATTATAATTAGTTCCATAAACGGAGATCCCGATTCAAAAAAGGTCGACCCTCCCATTTTAGGAAGAGTCGACCTCAGATTTATCCGCTTCTTTTTCGCTCTTGCAACGGACTTGCTTATCGGCCTACTGCAAGAGCCAACATCTTAACTCACTGGTACCGGTAGGTGGTTATTTCAGACTTCATGCCGGAGGTTGCCGTTCTTTTCACTGGTCGGCCGCTGGCATCAAATTCATACGTAAAAGAGTAGAGGTTGTCGTGACCATTCGCTTCTTCCCGGTACGAGCCGGGCAACTTCGGCTGGGCGTTACCATTCGGGATGATTTCCACCGGGAACGGATTCTCCACATCCAGGTAGTGATCGTACGTGATGGTCGAAATCAAACTGTAATCATCCGATCCCTCCCTGGGGTTGTACACCATTTTCTTGTACAGGTTGCCGTCCGTGAAATACAGGTAAACGAAGAGTAATCCCATTTTCATTGAACCGTCCGGTTGCTTATAGTGATAAGCTGCCTCTCCGATATTGCCTGCCTGGTCATAATGATAGAGGACATACTTTGTCAACAGACCCTGGGTGTATTGTTCTTCCTTTACAATCCGGTCGCCTTCCCATAGATAATACGTTTCGCGATTGGCATTCTCAACCATTTTATGAAGCCTGCCCTGATGGTACTCGTAGGTGTAGGTACCGCCCTGATACGTTGGCGTATATTGTTCCCACGTAGTTTTTACCAGGTTGTCATGGTCATCATACTCAAAAAGCCGTTTCACTCTCCAGCCCCCGCCCACTGTTTCATAGCCTTTGATTTTCGGAGCCGTCTCATCATCGGTGATGTTCAGCTGCAACACAACTTGTTGTCCTAATCGCACACTCCCCTGGCCATTCACCAGCGTAAAGACAACACTGCGATCGCCATGGAACACCTGGTTATTGACCGGGATCACTTTAAAAGTCGCCTGCGAAGCACCCGTTGCCAAGTTCAGCATAATCTTACTGTTTTCGAGCGCAGGCTCGGTGATGAAATCCACACCGTACGCAAGTTTATCGGATGCATATACGATTCCCAGCATGCCGGGGGCCGGAGCAGGCACTGACAAACTCACCGTCATTACCGAACCACCGGTTGCATTTTCAAGGATCGAAGTTTGGAGCACCTCAAAGTTGGCTTCTACCCGCTCGTCAGCCGGCTCATCATCCTCCGTAACGGAAACAGAAAGTGCATGCTGGGTTCCGATTTGGAAACCCGAAGAGACTTCTGCTATCAGCACGGAAAGTGTTTTGGCACCATTAGACTGGGTGTCGTTTACCGGTTTAAGCAGGAAGGCGATGGTGGTACTTCCTTTGATTACCGGGAGCTCCATTCGGCCGTTGGTGTTGGCGGGCTCGGTAACGAACTGAGCCAAGTGCTCGGATGACAAGACCAGTGACACAGAACCCGTTTGCAGAGCGGGCTTACTCAGCTTCAGCTCGATCTTTTTTTCAGCTTGATTCTCGCTGATGCGGATTGCGGTTTCGGCAAATTGAACGATTGAATTTCCGACCGGAACGGGTGGCTCCAACTCCGTTTCGCAACTGATCAAGCCAAGGAGTGCAATCCCCATGGCGGCCCCCTGTAACATGATTTTTGTTTTCATACTTGTTTGGTTTTTTGTTACCTAAACGGGAATGAATCTCGCTTGCAGGTGATAAATTGTGACAAAAAGGAGACCTAACACGACAATTGATGTTTGCGCAAATGACCTTCATCCGCGACATTCTGCTGGGGGCGGAAAAACGAAATGGTAACCTGATCGAAATGTGCAAGGCCCTGGCCATTAATCCGTCAGACCTCTACCGGTCTGAGATTAAGGTGTCTTTTGAAACGGCCTACCGGGCCTGGGAAGTAGCTCTGAAGCAAACAGGCGATCCGCTCCTTGGCCTGCACCTGGGGGAACAAACCAATACGTCCATCCTGGGTTTGGTGGGGCACCTCATGCAAAGTTGCCCAACGCTGGAGGAAGCCTTTAAGGCAGTTTGCAGTTTCAGTATGGTGGCCAGTGATCTGTTTTCCTATTCCTTTTCAAGCACCGGAGATAAGGACTGGCTTTCCTATACGCCCTGCACTCCGTGGGTAAAGGTTGCGCCCATCAGCGCCCGCCAGGGCGTAGAACAGGCAATGGCCGCTACATTAAACATTTTCATGATGCTGACCGGAAAGAAAATAGTTCCGGAGCTGGTCTTGTTGCGCTATCCCAAACCGAAGGATCCGTCTGAGTATGAACGGATTTTCCAGGCCCCTGTAAAATGGAACGCTCCTTCCAATACCCTGGTATTTTCTCATCATCAACTTTTAGCCCCGGTACTCAGTTACGATGAATCGATGATGGGATTGTTTTGTGAGCTTATCAAAAAGCGCTTTTCGGAACTGAATCAAGAAACGTTTGAGAATAAGGTTAAGCGGGAAATCATGACTACGTTTATGGGCCAGCTTCCCAGCATTGAAACGATGGCGGCCCGCTTTAACACCACCGTGCGGTCGTTTCAACGCCAATTGGAAGAGGAGAATCTGTCGTACCGGCAAGTTTGCAGTTCGCTTGGGAAAGACTTTTCGGTTTCACTCTTGTCCAATGAAAAGATAAAAGTGGCAGAAGTTGCCGCGGCCCTGGGGTATAGCGACACGCGGGCCTTTCAGCGCGCCTTTAAATCCTGGACGGGCCAAACGCCAGGAAAATACCGGGCGACCCTGGTAGCGAATTCCAACGTTCCTGGTTAGCCGGCCCCTTCCTCCTGAAATTTTCGTACTCTACTTGCGCAACCAAATAATTGCATATATATTTGCAACCACATAATTGCACATTTAAGACAGATGAAAGTAAGACGCGATGTATTTCAGGCCCTGGCCGACCCGACCCGGAGGGCCATTATCCTGCTGCTGGCCGCCCAGTCTATGACCCCGAATGCCATTGCTGAAGAATTTCACACCAGCCGGCAAGCGGTTTCTAAACATATTCAAATTCTTACCGAATGTGACTTGCTGAAGCAAGAACAAAAGGGAAGAGAAATATATTACCATATCAATCCAGGCAAAATGAAAGAGTTTGATAAATGGATTGAGAAACTCAGAGCGATTCTGGAAACCCAGTTCAATCAACTTGACCACGTATTAGCCACCCTTAAAAAACAAAAAAAATGAAAACTCCACTCCTCTTTGATTTTGTCGTTGACAAAGCAACGAAAACGGCAATCATCACCCGGGAATTCGATGCCGACCTTGCGTTGGTATGGGATGCCTTTACCAAAGCCGAACTCCTTGACCAATGGGTGGCCCCTAAACCCTGGACATCAAAAACAAAATTTATGGATTTTAAAGTGGGTGGACGAAGATTTTACGCGATGGTAAGTCCGGAAGGACTGGAGCGTTGGGCCATTCAGAAATACACCTCCATTAGCCCTAAGACCAATTTCAAAATGTTTAATGCTTTTGCTGACAAAGATGGACACCCTGAATTGCCGGGTTCTGATTGGGATTACACATTCAGCGAACAGAACGGAAAGACCACCGTGCGAATCACGATATACAATGAATCGCTTGCCCGGATGGAGAAGATGATTGAAATGGGCTTCAAAGAAGGGATGTCGCTGAGTCTGGTTAACCTCGATACACTTTTGGCAACGTTATCCAAACGATGATCAATTCTGCTTGAAAGGAGTCCTACGATAACAAGGTTTAAATCATGATTGAAGTTTTCAAAACGAATGTGGAAACAAAAAAACAAGCCCGTAAAATCCTGACGCAACTATCCAATCAATATCCTAACGTCCACGTGAATTTCGATCTTTCTGATTGTGATCGAATTTTAAGAGTTGAGGGGGAAACCGTTTTACCCGAAAGAATAATTGAACTCATCCAGGCAAACGGATTTTGTTGTGATGTTTTAATGTGATCGAAGCAAAAGGAAAATCGGCCGCATTAAAATTACTGGAAATAAGGTATTATCTTTCGTAGCAGTTATCATCGGTAGGCAACAGACCTGAACCATCGAAGAAGCAGAATAGTAGAGTCGGACTATCCTTTTGGTTGCCCTTTTAAGAGATCTATTTTCTATCAACATGAAAGAGTCAACAAAGCCTAGACGTCAATTTTTAAAAACGGCCACGGTCACATTGTTTGGAATTGCCGGAGTGGAAAACTCTGTTGGGCAGGTACCGTCAGCGGAAAACAATAAGGTCGGCACGGTCAATGCCCGGTATCCTGCCATTGATGATGAATTGGCTTATTCGGTTGTCAATGCGGCCCACTTCGATCTGGAAAAAGTGAAAGCATTGGTAACGCACCGTCCGGAATTGGCAACTGCTTCGTGGGACTGGGGATTTGGGGATTATGAGACGGCCCTGGGTGCGTGCTCCCATACCGGCCGAAGGGACATTGCGGAATTTCTGATGGGCTACGGGGCCCGGCCAGATATTTTCACCTTTGCCATGTTGGGAATGGTAAACAGTGTACAGGAAATTGTGGAGACCATCCCGGGTATCCAACGGAACAGAGGCCCGCATGGAATCACGCTTTGGAAGCATGCTCAAAACCGGTTGGCGAACAAAGACATTGCCGGACCGGATAAAGCCAATGTGATGCGGGTGATTGAGTACCTGGAGCGATTAGGAAACGCGAATGAAGGCACTTTAAGTTTAGCCCTCACACCCGAAGATAAGACCCTGTTTGCAGGCGACTATAAATACGGAGAAGGTGAAACTGAAACGTTTAATGTAGGTCCTTACTCACTCGATCCTGCCAATTTTATCCGGATCACCCGAAAGGGCTTGCCGGGCCGGTTATTGCATAAAATCGGAGACTATACCTTTTCGCCTACCGGGGCGCCTTCGGTTAGGATTGTATTTGAAATAAAAGAAAAACAGGCTGTATCCCTTACCATTTACGAACCCGAGCCCCTGGTAAAAGCTACCCGGATTTTGTAGCCTTAGTAACGAAGGCACGAAAGCGATGGTCAAGTCGCTTGAGCTGGTGGAAACCGTTCCGCTGATACCGGAGCTCAAGCTCCGGTAAATTGCCTTTCATAAAACTCCGGCCACTTTCCTTGCTTCCCAGTGTATTGAAGTCAAAACTATTCCTGAACTTTAAAGTCTTAATTACTTTGAGTATGAAATCTCACGTCATGATTCTGTCAGCGCTTGCTTGTTTTTCAGTGGCTTTCAATTGGAGTACGAGCGCCTCCGCTCAAACCAACCTGGCAAAAGAACTGGAAGGGCGTTGGGATTTGGTGGTACAAAAAGACGGGAATGAACTTCCCTCCTGGCTGGAGATTGAACATTCAGGAAATCGAACCCTGGTGGGCCGGTTTGTGTATGCCTTTGGCAGCGCACGCCCAATTGCCGTGGTGACGATTGCCAATGGAAAATTCAGCTTTTCAATTCCACCCCAATGGGAGCCGGGTACGCGCAATATGGACTTTGAAGGCGAGCTGATCGATGGGAAGTTGAAGGGTACCATGACGTATACTGATGGAAAATCATACCCATGGACAGGCGAACGGGCACCGTTGCTGAAGCGAACCGGTGAGCCGGTATGGGGTGAGCCCATAAAACTCTTTAACGGGATTGATCTTACAGGCTGGCGCGCCATGGGGCAGAACCAGTGGATTGTTGAGAATGGAATTTTACGCAGCCCGAAGTCGGGTGCGAACCTGATCAGTGAACAAACCTTCACCGACTTTAAGCTCCATGTAGAATTTCGATATGAGAAAGGGAGCAATAGCGGCATCTACCTGCGGGGTCGCTACGAAGTGCAAATTGAAGACGACAAAGGGAAAGAACCATGGAAGGGATATCTCGGGGCGGTGTATGGATTCCTGACGCCCAGCGAAATGGCCGCAAAAGACGCGGGTGAATGGCAGACGTATGATATTACGTTGATCGGGCGCATGGTAACGATCGTAGCCAATGGAAAAACCATCATCAGCAACCAGGAAATCCCCGGTATCACGGGCGGAGCGATCGACAGCAAGGAAGGCGAACCCGGACCGATTCTGTTTCAGGGCGATCACGGACCGATTGATTTCAGAAACATCGTGATCACGCCTGCGAAGTAAAAATCCGTACCCGTCTGTCAGTTAAATGAAAATCCGAAGCTAATATAAATGGCCTCCGGAAATCCTACACCCGTTCTAAAAATAAACCTGCCATTCGGTTTTTGAAAGCGGTAGCCAACATTCCCTGCCAGAAGCAGGATGGCTTCTGCTTCTTCCTCCGTATACTCAGCATACATTACACCGAGCCCAACCTCCAGGTGATTGTTTCCCTTGCCGGTGAGCGAAGTATACGTGGACATGGCGAACCAACCGGAGCTTTCCCATAAGGCCATCAGGCCGCCACCCACCCGCACCCCACTTGTTTTGAAAAAGCTGCTCGGGCGATGGGTGAACAGATGCTCATAATTTCCCATCGCGCTCACATAAATCGGAAACATCCCCAAAGAGAAATACACGGACGATTTATTAACCTGGTGGGTACTATCCCTCTGATTGGTTTGGCCAACGCTGATGGTAACCAAGCCCATAAACGCTGCCAGGAAGAATGCTTTTTTCATCCTCTAGATTTTAGGTAGCATTGAAATCGTTCCAACATGGATGGGGTTTCTTTAAGGTACCAACTTTTGTAAAAAGCAGCATACCCTTTAAAACTTTTTTAGTGTCACTCCCATCCTATTCCTGTTAAATTTGCACCTTATGAAACTTACTATTACGCTCTTCCTGGCAATACTTTCCGTGTCTTTATATGCCCAGGATGCCACCAGCACGATGGAAAAGCGCGCCCGCGAAATGGCCCGCGTTATCTCCGTAAATGACCCGGCCGCCTGGAAGAAATTCGTTCAGGAGAACTACACACAGGCCTTAATCGACAAGCCCATGCGGGCTACAGTGGATGAAAATGGCAGCACATCAACAATCGCTGCATCGGAAAGTACCAACCTTGATGCAAAAGTTAAACTATTCGAACGCCTGCACAACGACTTTGGCGACCACGACCTGGTTTCAATCAAGACGAAAGACCAACAGGTGGAAATGGTATTGCTAAGCAGCCAGGGTCTGCGCGGAACTTTTAAACTAACCTTCGAGAAGACCAAGCCTTACTTGATTAGCGGGCTGGGAATTGAAGCGGGAAATTGATGGAAGTTTAAAGTGGAAAGCGGAAAGCTGTAAAGCGGAAAGCTGAAAGCAAATTGTTTACGGCTAATCATTGTTAATTCTCAATTCTCCATTATCAATTATAGTATGTCTCAACTTTTGATCAAAAACTTGCTGCGGCAGTTGCGGGAGTTACAGGAAGGTTCACTTTGGTTTGACCAGAGTGTTCGCCTGAAAATCGACTCGCTGACTGATCAGGAGGCACTGACCCGACCACACCCTCAGATTCACAGTGTAGCCGAACATATTTCGCACATGCTTGCCTGGAGAAATGAATGTCTGCTTCGGTTTAAGGGAGGGAGAACAGAATTAATGAATAGCCCAGAAGACTGGAAGGACAATCTCGAGTTGTCCAAGATTGGTTGGAACCGCCTTAAAAATCTCTTTTACGAAAGTACTGACACTCTGATAAAGGCTTTGGAAAATCAAGACGATGCGTATTTGGATACTCCGTTTCAGGACACCGAATACAATTTCCATTATTTAATTGAAGGAATCCTCCAACACGACTTATATCACCTGGGTCAAATAGGGATCACTATCAAATTGTTAAAGAAGGGTAAAAGCTAAGTTAAAAGTTAAAAGTTAAAAGTTGAAAGTTGAAAGTTGAAAGTTGAAAGCGGAAAGTTTAAAGCGGAAAGTTTAAAGCGGAAAGCTTAAAGCTATAAAGCGGAAAGCTTTATCAAATTGTCAATTATCCATTTTCAATTGTACATTATCTGGTCAGGCTGCCTTCGAGACGGTGGGATTTCACTCCGGCAAACTCGATGTACACTTTGATTTCTATGTGAACTTTTAGTTCTGTACCCGTCTCTTCAAAGCGAATGAAACAAGCTTCACTTCGGATATTGTCTTCCACGAATCGGGAAGTGATCTCCAGGGTGTTCGCGTCCAGCCAGGTATAGGCAGATGCAACCTTGATCGGAAGAACTTGAGTGGGTCGTGGGGCACCGGCCCAGGTATTCAATTTCGTCTCCCGGAATTTCCACTGTTGAAGACCCGCGGTGAGTTCGTATTGCTCAGGGCCGCGATCAATTTGTATCAAGGCCTCCTTATTTTTCAGGGAAAGGTTTAATGCCCTGATTCCGATTTCATTTTGAGCTACTTCGATCCTCTTTCCGGAAATCCTGTTTATCATGGATGACGTGGCGGATGCTGCTGTTCGCATTGTGGTCAGGGCCGCTAACCGACTGCTCAGTTCAGCATTCAACTTTTTATCCTCCGGCAGCGCTTTGTCCTGCATGGCCGGGAGAAGATTATTCCAAACCAGGTTGAGTACTTCCTGCGTGTTGTTTGCCGCAGAAGTTAACACCACCACCGCATCCTGTTCCGGCAGCACGATGATAAACTGTCCGCCCAAGCCATCGGCCCGAAACCCATTGTGGGTACACCTCCAAAACTGGTACCCATATCCCTGTTGCCAATCATTCAATTCGCGCGGTTGGGTATTGCCCGGATCGTTGCTATCAATTTGACGAGCCGTTGCTTCCTCCACCCAGGCTTGCGGAACAATTTGTTTACCGTTCCATTTCCCTTTTTGTAATAACATCTGGCCCACTTTCGCCATGTCTTCCGATTGAATTCGCAACCCGATGGCTCCAAATGTATACCCACCCGGGGCGTCATCCCAGGTATAATTGATAATGCCCAGGGGTTCAAACAGCCGGGGTTTCAGGTAGTCCGCCAACTTCGTTCCGGTAGCTTTTTGAACGATGGCCGACAGCATGAAGGTGGCCATGTTGTTATACTTAAATACGGTGCCCGGTTTGTTTTCCACCGGTGCGGACAAAAATACAGCCGGCCAATCGGTAGAACGAAATGCATTAAAGAGCGGGTCGGAGTTCATTCCCGTTGCCATTTTAAGAAGATCCTGCACGGTCATTTCCTGCATGTAGGCACTGAGTGTATCCGGAAGGGATTGTGGAAAAAAGGATACTACTTTATCGGTAAGTGCAAGTTTATTTTCAGCAATGGCTAGCCCTACCCCCAAGGATGTAAAACTTTTGCTGACGGAAAACATGACATGCCTTAATTCGTTGCTATACGGACTCCACCAGCCTGCTGCAATACGTTTTCCGTGCCGCAGGATGACTATACTATGAAGCTCATTCTGTCCTTCATCCACCGCCTCGAGAAATTTCAGGATCCCAGCTGAAGATACACCCTCGGCTTCAGGTGTACTTATGGGGAGGGCACTACTTACATTCTCATTTTTGTTCTGGGCATACTGTGTAAAGCACAGACACACCAGAAAGGCAATCAACACGAGGTTGCGTAGTTGGATCAGGTTTTTCATGATGTAAATTCCGTTTGAATTGGCACGTGAGTAGATTACACAGGTGGAATGAATAGAACAGAAATACAGATAATCTCGTCAATCTAAAAATACAAATATTATGACATACCTGGCTGGATAGTGCTCGTATTCGTCTTCAATCGGAAAGTACCGGAAGAATTCGTTATTTTTATAACGTACCATCTACCTTACCCATGCTTCAACATGACCTGGTAAAAACCAATCCTAACTTACTCGTCTTCGTTCCCATCTTATATACGGTTTGGTCCGATGCCATCCTTACGCCCAGCGAGGTAGCTACACTGGAAGGATTGATTCAAAGTCAACGCTGGTTGAATGATGCAGAGCGGGCCTTGTTACTTTCCAAGGTGAACCCGGCTACTCCGCCCGGTGTCGATGAATTAATGAGCTGGCGCACCGCCCTGGCGCAGGTTACCAATGGAGAAAATGGTCGCATGACGCTCACGAATCTGGGCATCCGCCTGGCCAGCGTACAGGGTGATGGTACGATCAGTGATACCCTGCAACAGGCCCGTCCGGCTCTTGAGAAAATTGAATCGACATTAGGATTGATCAGCCATGAGGCCATCTTCAATTTTCAATCCGGGCATAAGACCATCACCTCCGAACAAGCCACACAACAAAACTTTGATGTGGCCGCCATGACGAGAATTCTTGATGGGGAACACAGTGACCTGATCCGGAAAGTGAAAACGCTGCTCTCGGATCCGGAATTCAAATATGTGGGTCCGGGCGACTTGCAGCTGTACCGCACGCGTGTGCTGCAGTGGTGTAAGTTTTTGGCGGAACAAGGGTATGGTGCGATGGCCTACCCAAAAGAATATGGTGGGCAGGGTGACATGGCCGCCTATTTTACCATCATGGAAACGCTGAGTTACCACGACCTGAGCATGGTGATCAAGTTTGGGGTTCAGTTCGGACTATGGGGCATGAGTGTTTACTTTCTCGGCACCGAAAAACATCATGCAAAATACCTGAAAGACATAGGCACGCTGGAGTTGCCCGGATGTTTTGCCATGACGGAAACCAACCACGGTTCCAACGTAAAGGGTATTGAAACCACAGCCACGTACAATCATGCCACGAAATCTTTTACGATTCACACGCCCAATGAATATGCGCGCAAGGAATACATTGGCAATGCGGCCTTGCATGGACAGATGGCCACCGTGTTTGCCAAGCTGATCATTGACGGTACCGATTATGGCGTGAGCGCTTTTGTTGTACCGATGCGCGATAAAAAGGGAACGGTGCTGCCCGGCATTACCATCAAAGACTGTGGCCGTAAGATGGGCCTCAACGGAGTGGACAACGGAGTGATCTATTTTAATCAGGTCGTAATTCCCAAAGACAATATGCTCGACCGGTTTGCCTCGGTGAATGCGGAGGGAAAATTTGAAAGCCCCATTGCCAGCGACAACCGCAGGTTCTTTACCATGTTGGGTACGCTGGTGGGCGGTCGCATTGGAATTCCACGCTCGGGCAACTCTGCCTGCAAGTCGGGGTTAACCATTGCCATCCGCTATGGTGATCAGCGCAGGCAGTTCGGTCCGGAGGGTGGGTCGGAAGTGCCCATCTTAAATTACCGCACCCACCAACGCAGGCTGATGCCGTTGTTGGCCAATGTCTATGCCTTGCATTTTGCGTTGCACTATCTCACGAAGCGATTCATCGATCGCAAGGAAGAGGAGATGCAGGAGATTGAAGCGTTGGCAGCCGGTCTGAAAGCCTTTGCCACCTGGAATACCACGGCTACCCTGCAGGAATGCCGCGAGTGTTGTGGCGGTAAAGGGTATTTATCGGAGAACCGGATTGAAGTGTTGAAAAACGATTCCGACATCTACACCACCTTTGAAGGCGACAATACCGTGTTATTGCAGCTGGTTGCCAAGAGCCGGTTGACCGAGTTCCGGCAAGAGTTTGCCAACATGAATGTGTTCACGATTCTGAATTATGTAGCGGAGCAGGCAAAGACCAGCCTTACGGAAATGAATCCGATCACCACCCGCAATACCAGTGAAGACCACTTGTTGGACCCGGAGTTTCAGTTAAGTGCTTTCCGCTACCGCGAGCGCGATATTCTTACCTCGGCCGCCAAGCGATTAAAGCGACACATCGACAGCGGCATGGATTCGTTTGATGCGTTCAATGTGAGTCAACATCACCTGGTGCAGGTGGGCCTGGCCTATATCGAGCGGATCGTACTGGAACAGTTTATCGTTCAGGTAGAGAAAACCAAGGATGCCGGCTGCAAGGCCACGTTGAAAAAGGTATGCGATCTCTTTGCGCTGTCGCAGATCGACAAGAACAAAGGCTGGTACCTGGAACAGGGCTATATGGAAGGCAGCAAGACGAAAGCCATCCGTAAAGTGGTGAATCAGCTGTGTTGGGAAATTCGGCAGGATGCCGTGCCGCTGGTAAATGCGTTTAATATTCCGGATGCCTGTTTGGCCGCACCGATTGCGATAGGTTGACTACTCGATGATGACGCGCACAGCCCGTTGCCAATACCCCTTCACTATCTGCAGGATGTATAATCCCGGAGCAATGGTTACGGGTTGTAAGGTGGTAGCACTGCCCATCGGTTCCAATCGCACCGGAATTTCCTGGCCTACCGCATTGATCAGCCTTACATTATCCGGTTGCAGTTCAAAACCAGTAGAAAGGGTGAAGATTCCCTTGGAAGGATTGGGATATACCTTGAGGTGATAGGAAAGACTGAGTTCTACTCTGCGCACGGGGGAATAACTAAACTGACCATCAAAGTCCGTTTGTTTCAACCGGTAGTACGAAACTCCGGCATACGGCAAGCCATCCATGGTTTGGTAATCGATTCGTTCTGATGTTGTGCCGGCACCTTTGATGCGTACTACTTCTTCCCACTGCTCAGCATCCTGCGACCGCTGAAGAGTAAAGAAATCATTATTCAATTCGGAAGCCGTACTCCATTTCAAAAGTACGGCCGCTTCGGTGGGTTCTGCGGTGAAATCGAGAAGTTCAATGGGCAAGGGATTGGTGAGGTCGGTGTTTCCCAGGGTAAACCGGTCACCGGTTTGGAGGTTTACGCCTGTAAACGTGATGATGTCACCCGAGAAGGTACCGCCACTGATCGGGGATACATCGTTGTCGGCAAAGCCATCACCATCGCGGTCGATGAGCAGGCGGAGGTTCGCTCCAAGCGGGGATCCTGTTAAACTGCTGATATCAAAAGAAAGCGCTACACTACCCACATCGCCTGTTTCACTCACACGCCAGATACGACTAAGCCTTTCTTCAATGATTGTTCCGTCTACATCAATCAGGTTGCTCAACAACGTGGCGTTATCATGACCCCACAGCAGGTATTCATCATTCTCTAAGGAAGAAGGACTTTGGATTACCATGCGTACTATTCCAGTGCCTTTGGCATCCTTGTGATTGGTTCCATCCGAAGCCTGACCAATTCCGGCTACTTCATAGTCAAAGTTTCCGTTTGCAGGATTATCCATGGTATACAAATCATTGGCAACGGATAAGGTTGAAGCATACTTGGCGGAAAGATAATTTGAAATGATTGCACGTTGGGCTGTGTTCAATGCCGTATTATAAACCACTACTTCTGAAATATCTCCGAACCAGGTTTCCGTTCCTTGTCTTCCAATTCCAAAATCGGTCCATGAGCGCAGCGTTCCATCATAGGCAACAGAACCCGAAATTACATTGTTGATATATTGACTTACATTTAATGTGGAGGCCGAAATAATATTCGACAAAACGAAAAACGTGGATGCCGACAGCGATGTAACCTGTGGAATGTTCACTGAGTTATTATCCGCTTCCACCACTCGACCCCATGGAAGACTGCCGGAACTTACCCACATGCCAATCACCTTGTCGGTTCCTGTACCGCTGAATCCTAATCCCGATGGTGCCCCCTGAATCAACCCTGGATTTGTTGACGGTAACGAGGAATATTGCGCCACTACAAATACACTAGCACTGTTTGCGGTGGTCAGTGCTGTTGAAAGCAATCGGTCTTGGTTGTCAAAACGCAGGGTAGGCATACCATTAACAATATTGGTACGATACGTTGGCTTATTAGTAGCTTCGCTGGCATTACGCCCATTTCCGGATTGGTCATTCCATTGTTGCACGGTTTGATTATCGGCTGCTAACGTGGTTCCTCCATCGATGTAAACTGCCTGATTAGCCATTAGCCAAAGTTTGTTGGTACTGGCATTTCCAACACCACCAGGTCCTGTATTGCCCGAGTCACCATCTCCAGATCCAACGACTGGAAAACCGCTACATCCTATCCCTGTACAATTGATCGTAAAGGTGGTACAGATCTGAGCTACCGTGGCACCGTTGGTGTAGGTAATCTGACTGCCGGCACCATTTTGTAAGGTGGCCGCTCCGGTTCCACACAATGACGCATCTGTAAAGTCGATGATCAGGTCATCCGTAGAAGTTGAGTTGGTATTAATGATAGTAATGCTGCTACCTGTTAATACCAGATCGTCCAGACTACTAAATGTGGACGTGGCATCGGCTTCCAGATACCCGACATTCACCAGGTTGGAAGCAAGGCTAAAGGTACCCCCCGCTAGCACATGGGTGTAGCCCGCCACCATCATTTCTATTCCTGTTGTACTCAACGTGCCTGCGATGGTGATATCACCTGTGTGATAGAACATATCCACATTAGAAGAGGTAAATGCACCTACATTGGAGAGCGGTAAGTCATCCGGAGAAACCCCGCAGGATTGATTGTCGTTGATTGCGTTGATGGTAATGGTATGACCGCTGAGGATGGTGACGTGGTCGTGACGTCTGGGCCAGACACCTGTTGCCAGCGGGCCACCGGAGCCATCGGCATTCGTAGTCCAGGAGGTATTGTCATCCCAGGCACCTCCTGAAGTTGAATTACGGGAATAATAAGTTACCACTCCAAATGCCACCCCATAGAAATTGCAGGGTGCATCGGCCGGGAAATCGGGGAAGCCGTTGGCTGAATCATCTGCGCCTGTATCCTGCGTTGTCCAATTTGATGTGGTGGCCAAGGCAGTTGTACAATTGACAATCGTGGAGGTGCAATTGATGCTGCCGGTATAGATCATCACATCTTCGTCACCCGTTACGGAAAGTGCATTTGTTCCCGCGGTCAATCCAGTATTCGCTATGGATCCATTCGTAAAAGTATCATTGGCAATGGCTGAAAGAAATGTAGTCGGGGTGCTGGCATTGGTACCAACGAACATATATAGCACTTCATTGGTTGTACCTAGATCGATAGTTCCTGCTGTAATTGTTCCAATGGTAACGGCCGGAGTTGTGGCACTGTTGGTAATCGTAATAATTGTACCTGCCAGAATCGGGTTTCCGGTATTATTGTTCCAGGTCATGGAACCCTCTCCAGCATTGAAAGCCCCACCGCCCCCTATTGGTGAACCATTCCACTCGTTGTCATTGAATCGGATGTTTGTGCCGTTGGCCAGGTCTACGAGGGTTACAAATGAAAACCCGTCATTTCCATCGGCATTGAAACCTACAAACATCACCTGCCCTGCTGTTTGGGCAAGCGTGAGTGAAGGAAGTAAAATCAACAGAGAGACAATAGTTCGTCTTACTGCAGAAACAAATACCATAGATTAAATGCCAAGTACAAGCAAATATATCCAATCCTGAACTAATCTCTTTCGAAACTAAGGCACTTTTTAGGTTGCCTAACACTCAGTAGTCGGTCTTGATCGACTTGTCGAACGGGATTTTAAACTGGTAGCCGATGTTTTCGTCTTTGGAGCCATCGAGCACGTCCAGCCCATAGTGAATCTTTTTCGGATCGTCATAAACCAACGTGCCAAAGATCCGGTCCCAGATCGAAAACATATTGCCGAAGTTGGAATCTGTCCACGGCCGCATGTAGTGATGATGAAACTTGTGCATGTTGGGGGTAATGAAAATGTAACTGAGCGGTTTATCCAGCCACACCGGCATGGTAATGTTCGCGTGGGTGAAGTAGGTGAAGAACACTGTGCAGATGCGATAAAAGAAATAAAAGGACACCGGTGCCCCGGTGATGATCACGGCCAGCAAGGCAAACAGCTCGCGCATCACAAAGTCGCCCGGATGGTGGCGCGTGCCACTGGTGGCGTCCAGGTGCGTATCGCTGTGGTGAATCATGTGAAACTTCCACATCCACTTGATGCGGTGTAATAAATAATGTACTGTGTATTGGGCCAGCAATTCAAAAATCAACAAGCTGATGAGCAATTCCACCCAGATGGGTAAATCCAACAGATAGATCAACCCGAATTGTTCACGGGCAATCCAGGCAAAGACGCCAACGGTAGCCACCCCGAAAAGTGTATTGATGATCATGGTGGTGCCCAGAAAGACAAAGTTCACCCCTGCGTGTTTCCATTTCTTATAGTTAAACTGAAAGAGCGGGAAACTCCCTTCCAGAATCCAACAGATCACCAGGCAGATCACAATCCATGCGGCCCGTTGCCAGGTGGGCATGGTTTCGAAGAAGTTCAGGAATGATTCCATAGGAAGTTTAAAGTATAAAGTTAAAAGTTTAAAGCGGAAAGCGGTAAAGCTAAAAGCGGAAAGCTATCAAGCTAAACGCTACAGGTAATTAACTAACATCATAAAAGACGTTCAACGGGTCTTGTCAGGCAGGTGGGGCCGCCACCGCCTTTGATGCTGATCTCCTGTCCTTCGTATTCATGCACCACACACCCGGCCGCCAACAGGCGTTGCTTCGTAATGGGGTTTCCGTTGACTGCAATTACTTCGCGCGGGGCGATGGCCAGCACATTGCAGCCCATGGAATCCCATTCCGCTTCAGGCACTTCTACTAGCTCAACATGATGATCCAACAATGCTTTACGAAACGAAATAGGCATGAGCGGTGAATAGACAACGGCCAGATTTTTGTCCACTGGACTGAACACCGACATCAAGTGAAAGACATCCGAAGGTCCTTTGTAGTGCGGCATCTCGGCCACCCACACGTGAATGCCATGGGGTTCCACCAGGTGTTTCAATTGCCGGATGCCTTCCCAGTTGGTGCGATAGGTATGCCCAACTGCGAGTGTGTGCTCATCGATCCAGGCAACATCGCCTCCTTCCACCGTACCGGGATCAGCAATGGTGCCGAGGATCGGAATGTTCTTCGCCACAAAAGCTTTTCGTTCCGCTTCCGGTTCGGGCTTGCGTGCCGGCTTGCCCATGTTGCACAGGATCATTCCAAAATCGGTAGCAATGGCCGCATCACGACAATACAGAGAGTCGAGGGTAACGGATGCATCGTGTGGAAAATATTCTACCTGGGCGCCTCGCGATTGAAGCAACTTTTCAAAGTGTGTAAACTCTACGTGGGCTTTATGCAGATCAGGTTTGGCGAGGAAATTCAAGTCACGCCATTGACGGATAATTTGGTTTTCGTCCACAAATGCTTCAGCTGGTCGTTTCACGAAGACCCTTTTCAATTGGCCATAGTCTGAGTGACAGGTAGTTTTCACAAGGGTTTGTTTTTAATTTGAATGTAGGCGTAAAACGGAAGGCCGGCCATCAACAATGTGAAGCCCCAGAAGACGATCTCTTCCCCTGAACCAATAACGGCCCACATGGAATACACAAAGGCGAGTCCTGCCACCAGGTATTTGATGGCGCTGATTGATTTATTTCGTGCCCCCAGCATCACAAAAGAGATCACGGAAAAGAGATAGGGCACCAATACCGTAAGCG
Organism: uncultured Ohtaekwangia sp.; assembly: GCA_964488465.1. Taxonomy (GTDB): domain Bacteria; phylum Bacteroidota; class Bacteroidia; order Cytophagales; family Cyclobacteriaceae; genus ELB16-189. The sequence goes on from CAZAUN010000007.1 coordinate 18,344, forward strand.
TAGATAATAGAATGATGAAGGTGTACGTATCGGCCAGACTCTTGCTGAAGTTCATACTCATTAACACCGATACCAGCAGGCTGGAAACCACGATGCCAAAGGCGGGAGTTCCTTTCCTGTTTTCCTTCGCAAACATTTTTGGAAATAACTTATCGCGGGCTGCAGCAAACGGCATTTGACCCTGCACCAGGATCCAGCCATTCAACGCGCCAAAGGTGGAGATCACCGCCCCGGCAGCCACCAGATACCGCGCTTCTTCGCCCCAGATAGAGGCGGCTGCATCCGCAAAAGGTGCCTGCGACTGATGTAATTCTGCCGGTGGGATGAGCCCCATGACGGCAATGGTGCTGGCCATGTAAATGATAGTCGTTAATAAGGTGCCGAGGATGGTAGCTTTGGAAACCGTCTTTTCCGGATGCGATACGTGTCCTGATGGGATGGTCGCACACTCTAATCCCAGGAAGGCAAATAACGTTAACGTGGTAGCACTGGTAATAGCCGAGATGTTGGTCTGTGTGCTGACATTGAAGGGCGTAAAATGATCAAGGTTAAGATAGAACAGTCCGCCAATGGTAATGACCACGAGCGGTGCCAACTTCAAAATCGTGGTGATGACCTGAACAATTCCCGCTTCTTTCAAGCCACGTGTGTTGATCCAGGTCAGCAACCAGATGGCGCCAAGACCGGTACTCACGGATAAGATCGGATTATGTCCGAGGGCTGGAAAGAAAGCAGTGAGATAACTGACAAAAGCAACGGCAATCGCTGCGTTTGTACACCATACTGAAATCCAATATCCCCATGCCACTAAAAACGCTGCAAACTCGCCCATGCCCGAATAGGTGTATGCATACGGCCCACCCGTTGCCAGCGGTTGCATTTTGCTTAACCAACTGTATACCAAGGCGAGACACATGGCGCCCGCTCCGGAAATCAACCAACCTACCAGACTGATGCCTCCGTAAATACCAAGGGTAGCCGGGAGCATAAACAATCCGGAGGCAATCATGTTGCCTACTACCAACGAGGTGGCCGTCCAAACTCCGATCTCTTTGGTTGTATGCATCCGGTTTGTTAATTACGAAGAATACCCGGATCGCACAATTTATCTTAGTAAAAGTTCAATGGTTGATGGTAATCGGGATTTGCAGTTGCAACTTTTCCCAGGCCATTTTGACTGTCAGCTCGTTGTCAGAATTTACAATTATCTCATATTGAAGTCGTTCCTGATGCTCAGCCCGTTGAGATGGGATAATCTCTATGCGTGCGACATCGTCTTTCCTATCGTATTCGTCTGTCAGATGTTGTTGCCAGTTCTTGTTGATGATAACAGTCCATGCATCTTTACCGGGAATAGTAAAAAGTCCATACTTGCCGGCACTAATTGATTGGTTGTTCAACGTAAAATCAATATTGCTTTCAATCGTGGTAGCCATGTGGGCTCCCGTTACCCATACTCTGTCAAAGGGAACCAATCCACCCCAAATTATTCTGCCACGGACTGCCGGAGCGTGGTAGGTAATTTTAAATTCTGCCTCGCCTACCCCACCTTTTGCATACGCTTTTAAACTTCCCTTCAAGGTATCCTCCTGAAGTTGGTTGCCGATAACAACTCCCTCCTCCAGCAGATTTGCGGTTGGTTGTGTCGGTTCCGAATCCTCCTTCTCAACAGTCCCTTTTCGTTCGCAACTCATCAAACCACCCGCTGAGCATAAACAAAGTACTAGTATAAATTTTTTCATTGATTGACTTTAATGGTGACACTTGCTGCTTTAATTACTTTCTCACGGGCATCCGTCCATGCAAAAATCAATTGGTTCCCTGCTTTAGTCATTTGGGGGAATCCGCTTGACCTTTCATCGGAAGAAGTGGCAATGCTAATTGGGACTCCTTTCTTTCCATCGCGATGCACGCTTATAGCTTTGATCTCTACTCCTTCCATCCAACTCACCATGGCGGTATTGCTATCCACCAACACAACATCTACTCTGCCAATTGTTTTGCCGGCATCTATGCGGATCGGAACCTCAAAGGTTTCGCCCGCATCCTCTGAGAAGATAACATTGACGGCCGGTTGATTATCAGCAGCGGTAAACCAGGCAACCACCAGGGTGTTATCAATCGCATCAGCCCGGGGGCCATTCACCGGACATCCTGCAATCTTCCACTGATCCGAATAAATCACCTTGGGTTCTTTCCATTGGCCATTTACCTGACGAACGATGGCTATATCCCGGATTTCTTCATCCGAACGATCACGATAGACTACCACCGGTCCTTTGTCCGTTACAGCGGCTGTTGTCTGGCAGCAGTCACATGTCCTGGAATCCAACTCCCACTCATCGAGTTTCCTTCCCTCCCGGTCGAGCATGGCTCCGCGCAACGTCATCACGCCCTGATGGCCTTCGTGGTGATCCATGTTTTCCATTCCTTCCATCACTGTATTGCGTCCATCCAGCCAGGTTACCAGATAATTCTCTTCGTAGGGTAGCAAGGTTACAAATCCATGTTCTGCTTGCTTCAGATCATCGTGCAATACACGAGGTGTTGACCACATTGCTCCATCCGCAGACGTTGTAATATTTACATCGTAAGCAAATGTTCCGGAACCACTCTTCTTCAAGAAGTGTGCAATCATATCCTGGCCTTGCGCTGCCACCATGGGATAGTCTGCCCAATTCACAAACCAATCAGTACCGGTGGCAATTACCTGGGGAATAGTCCAAACAGAGTCTTGCAGGCGGGCATACTTAAAAAAGGTGATCGTATCCTGTTTTTCGACCCAGGAAAGGTAGACTTGATCGCTCGCATCCGTAAACAAGAAGGGTTCGGCACTTCCCGTTGTTGTAGGAGTGGGAATTGGAATTACTTCGTAGCTCGTTTCGGTGGAAGGTGCACACCCACTGACGACTATGGCGATTAAAATAAAAAATCTAGTCATGGCTTTTTAACAGGTTGGCGATCAGAGTGAGGCTCTCATTGGAATCCCATTGGCGATACCCCGCTTCAGCAAAGACCCGTTCGCCTTTCGGATTGAAGATGAACGTGGTTGGCAAGGCCAGAATATTCAGCGCTTCCAGGTTGGTAAGATGAACATACTGAAAGTCAAAAGACTGCCTGGATCTAAACCGGTCAATCTGTTCAAGGGTTTCGTTGGAAGCAAAAAGAAAAACGATGGGTTCTTCTTTCAGCTGGCGTTGGGCATTTGCCAGCGTGGGCATTTCCTGCAGGCAGGGCCGACACCAGGTAGCCCAGAAGTTGATCAACACCACTTTGTCTTTATATTGACTAAAGTCGATCGGTTGCCCTGACAGATCCGTCAGTTTGATATCGCTCAACGTAATGGAAGCGGTTTCTGACTTAGGCCCGCAACTCCATACACTGATCAACAGCAGGGGAAGTATTCTCTGCACTACTGTAGCTTTTCTTCTACCGAACCACACTTCAACATCTTATCACCAAAGTAGGGATTGCGAATGGCTTCGTTGTCGCTTAACCAATAGGCGCCCTGGTTATTAAAAGCCATGGGACAAAACTCGTAGTAAGCTGATACACCGCCTAACCCAAAGGCTTTAATACTTTTATATAAATGATCAGAAAGCTGACTGAAGGAGGTGCGTTGCTCTTCAATATTCACTGACGCCTGGATCGATTTTAAGTTGTTCTCCAGTCCGTTCAGGTAGGTCATCCAATCGTTATGGGCGGCCCCTGTTAACAATTTCATATCCACTTTGGAGACAGCTTCCATCGTGGCTGAAGCTGCCGCTTTAACTTTTTCCACGTCTGTCGCTACAAAAGCTTCTTTCAAACTTACGTAGGTAGTAAACACATCGGCTAATTGCTTCTGAAAAGCAGGATCTACGGAGAATGCAGGAGCCGCTGCTTCGGTGGGCATCTGATCGGTGGAAGCATGTTCCATGGTAGCGTGATCGTGTGTTTCTGCTTGCTTTTTGTCCGAGCAGCTAAATACAAAGGCGGCTGAGTAAACAACCAGCGTAGCAACAATCCATTTTGTTTTCATAGAGTTTAGGTATAAAAGGTTAAAATTAAATTAATGATGAGTATGTTCCATGGGATTCATTCCCAGTTTTAAAATAAACTCACTGTAGATCAAATAGGCTCCTGATACAGCAACACGCTCCCCGGCCGCCAGGCCATCCAGAATCTGAACGTCAGAAAAATTTTCGAGACCGGTGACCACTGTGCGTGGTTGAAACACATGCTGTTCCGTCTCCACATACACATGCGTACCCGCTGCACTGCGGATGACTGCCTGTACCGGCAACACCAACGTTTCTGTTGCCGGTTGATTCACAATTACCTCAGCCGGCATGCCGGGTTTAAATTGACCAGAGGTATTGGAAATTGTAACACGCATCACCCACACCTGACTATTCGACTTAAATTCCGGACTCATAAAATCAACGCGACCCTCCAGTTGCTGTTGACCTTCCACTTGCACAAGCACCTTATCCCCTTCTCGTACCCAATCTGCTTCATTCGCATACAGGTCAGCTTCTACCCACAAGGAAGACAGGTTTTCCATCGCATATAAAGGACTTCCTTCGGCTACATATTGGCCTTCAGTCGCCTCCACCGACTTGATGATACCAGCCGATGGGGCCAGAAAAGTAATGCGCGGTTGAGCTTTACCCAATACCACCAGTTGGTTGATTTGACCGCTGGTTAATCCATACAATTCCAGCTTTTTGCGCGCTGCCAGTTCGATGGTTTCATAGTGCGGTTTGTCCGCGCCCATCGTGGCTGCTTGCGCCCGGGCCCATAAAAATTCCTGCTGGTACGTTAACAAAGCTTCGCTATAGAGTTCGTACAGCGGTTCACCTTTGCGCACACTCCGCCCCACCTCTTTATAAAAAAGTCGTTCGATCCTTCCGGTAGCCCGGCTGCTGATGACGGCCGCTAAGGTGGCGTTTTCCGTCAGTCGACCATTTATAACGCGTGTCTGATGTAACGTCTGGGTGCCTGCCTCCCGGGTTTGAATATTGGCCAGGCGAACCTGACTCTCGGTAAGCATCAGATCCATCGTAGGTGATTGTGCTTTTGCCAGGCCGGTAATTGCGGGGTTCTTTTCGCAGGCCGAAAGCAGCAATAGCAGTAATCCAGTCAATAAATAATTTTTCATCTTCGCCTTCATTTAATTTTTCATTCGGACAAAACCTTCACTGTCCACCAGGTAGTGGGCATCGGCTGCAATTTCATCAGAGGAACTCAGGCCTTGAACATCCAGACTGTCCTTCGTCCTGGCGTTTACTGTAACAACTCTAGGTACGAAGGCCCCGCGCTCTTTTACAAAGACTACCGATTGATTTCCCAGATCAACCACTGCCAGTCGTGGCACCCAGAGCGCCTCTGCTGATTGCACCGTCCACTGAGCAGTGACCAATGCCCCTATTTTCAAATCCAGATTCCTCACGTACACCCACACCTTAATAAACTCTTCGTTGTTGTTATAGAAGGGTTGAATAAAATCAATGCGACCTTTTGTCACAGATTGATTGATGCTCAGTTCTACTTCTTGTTGCAGTTGCAACCGCCTGCCATGTTCCGGTGAGAGATTCAGTTCAATGCGAACCGCTGCGGTATTGATTACTTTAAATAAGGGCTGACCCGCAGTTACATAATCACCCTCTCGCACCGAAGTCTTCATGGATGTAGCGGGTGCAACAGACGTTGCCATCCCCATTCCTGTATTCGTGGGCAAAGGAGCCACGGGTGCAGGTTGGGTTTCGTTAATCAGATACCCCGTATGTGTACTGAACAACGTATACTGATATTGCACTTCATGTGTTGCCATTAATTCATTTAATTGCTCTTCCGAAACACCCAATAGTCGCAATTTATTTTTAGCCGCCTCCACTAACTGGGTGTTATCCGGATCCTGCTTCATCAAGTAAAGCAATTCCTGTTGCGCAGTAACCAGATCGGGACTGTACACCGTGGCAATCTTTTGCCCCTGGCGCACAGGTTGAAAGGGATACTTCAGGAATACATGTTCAAGCCGGCCACCGATGCGTGCCGGAATTGTACTCAGTTGGCGGGTGTCATACGTTACCACCCCGGTACCTTCGATATATACGGGCATGGATTTATAATTGCCCTTCACGGTTCGAATCGAGGCCACTACGCTGCTATTCGGTGACTTGATCAACCGCGCCAGATCTTCGGTGATTTCCACTTCCTCTCCCGGGCGCGCCTTGCGCACCAGGTCCATGTTGCACACAGGGCAAACCCCTTGTTTGTCGGAGATCACGGTGGGGTGCATGGGACAGGTGTAGGTATCTGCTTCAACCTGCTCATTTTTGGAGGAACAAGCTGCGAGTAAAACCAGAAGCAGACAAAAAATTGACAATTGATAATGGACCATTGACAAAGGAGCTGCTCTATTTTTCAATTTCTTTCTCATAATTGACAATCATTTCATAGTAGCGGGCCAGCGTATCTAAATATTGTAATTGGGTCATATTTACGGTTTCCCAACCCTCTATGACCATTGGGAGTTCTTCCTTATTCTCCTCATAGGCCAGCATTAAGGTTTCATAGTTCTTCTGTAAGGCCGGAAGAATACGGAGTTGATAGTTCTCAAGCTGCTTGCGCAAGGTTTTAATTTCCGCAATCATGTTGGCAGTCATTCCCTGCACTTCATTTAGAATTGCCAGGCGTTCCGTCTTCATGGATTCAATTTCATAATTCATGCCCTGAACATTTGCCTTGTACATCTTCGATGACCACGGGGCAATTGGAATCGTGACCATGCCCAACAACATAAATTGATTTGGCATGCCTTCGCCCAACGAGATCATGTGATTGAAGCTGAGGTTGAAATCCGGTTTGGTCTGCGCTTTCTCCAAGGTTTGACTCAGCCGCATGGATTGAATGGTCTGATCCAATTGACGGAGGTCGCTCCGTGAAGTAACCAAAAGGGTGGTATCCATCGTCATGATTTCCACCTCTGCCGGAATGGACGTTGAGTCCAACTCAATTTGAGTCACGTGTGGGAGGTTCATCAGTTGCTTAAGGATCGTCTGCTGGTGGTGAATCTCATTCTCATTCATCACTTGCATGTTCTGAATTTCGTACAGACGGCCTTCGGCTTTATAGATGCTGCTTAACTTGCTTTGATTGTAGGGATAGCGAAGTTGGGCGATCTTGATCATCAGCGTAAGAATGGATTCACTCTCGCGCAAGGCAGCTCGTTTCTGCTCATACACATACCAGCGGTAGTAGGCAATCTTTGCCTGGGCCCGCAACTCATTGAAGGCCCTGCGTTCTCGGGTCTGCTCAATGCTAGCCTGCGACCCAAAGTACTTTTCGTTTGCCTTTAGCTTAGCCGGGTTGGTAAATGTCTGTGATACCGAAAGCATGATTTGGCGTGTGTCATCCAGATGCTCGTAATTTTGTCTCTGATACGGAAACATCCATAACCCACCGCCTACTTCCGGAGCCATGATTCCCTTCGAACCGGCAACATAAGCCTGGCGGGCATCGACCCGGCTGCGATAGGTTTGCAACATGGGGTTTTGCTTTTCAATTACCAGGAGAACACTATCCAAGGGCATGGGCTGCCCATGAGCAATCTGGATCACAAGGAGGCAGAATATAGGATATAGTAGACAGTAAGTTAATCTCCTGTCTACTGCATCTCGCATCCGATCTCCTAAATACTCTCTCCTAACACCTGAATTCTGTGTACTAGTTTTCATATCCTTCCAGTTTTCCAAATGTGCGTAGTTCATATTCCTTCGTCATTAAAAAGATGAGCGGTGTAACCAATAGAATGTGCGTTGCTGAAGTAAGTACGCCACCAATCATGGGCAGGACGATGGGCTGCATCACATCACTGCCCACCCCGGTGGACCATATTACCGGTACCAACCCAAAGAGCGCAACTGATACCGTCATGATCTTCGGTCGCAGGCGTTTGGCCGCTCCGGCTACCACAAACTCCTTTAGTTCCTGAAGTGAAATGGTTTCGCGGCTGTTGCCTCGCAGTTGAATCAATTGTTTCATGGCGTCATTTAAGTAAATCACCATCACCACTCCGGTCTCTACGGCTATGCCGAACAACGCGATAAAGCCAACTGCCACAGCTACTGATAAATTGATTCCGTAGAAATACACCATGTAGGCCCCACCGATGAGGGCGAACGGAACTGTGATCAGGCTCAAGAAAGCCTCGCGCAACGATTTGAAGGCGAGGTAGAGTGAAATGAAAATGATCAATATCACCACCGGCAAAATGATCATCAGGGTTTGCTGGCCGCGAATCAGGTTTTCATACTGTCCGCTCCATTCCAAATAGTAGCCTTTCGGCAGCATGCCTAATTCCCGATTTACCTTTTCCATCGACTCTTCCACGGTGGAACCGAGATCCCGATCGCGTACATTGAATAATACTGCCCCGCGCAACAAGGCATTCTCCGATACGATCATGGGCGGTCCATCTTCAAACCGAAGGGTTGCTACCGCACTCAATGGAATCATTCCCAATGCAGGCGTCTTGATCGGAACCCTCCGTAATTGATCCAAACTATTGCGATAGTCCTGGGCCAGCCGTACACTGATTGAGAACCGTTGCCGGCCTTCGATGGTCTGACCAATGGCCGTCCCTCCAATCCCCGACTCGACTACCATGTTTACATCTTCCACGGTAAGACCATACCGACCCAGGGCTTCGCGGTTGATGTCGATGGTTAAATATTTACCACCGGTAATCGGATCAACATACAAATCCTTGACTCCCGGCACGCCATTCAAAATGGCTTTCACTTTCTCTGACAATGCATAAATACTGTCGAGGTTCTGACCATATACTTTGATGCCAACATCGGTGCGGATACCGGTGGCGAGCATGTTGATGCGATTGATGATGGGCTGCGTCCATCCATTGACCACGCCCGGAATCTGCAGTTTGGCATCCAATTCATTGATGATGTCTTTCTTCGTAATCCCGGGGCGCCATTCCGATTTAGGTTTTAGGGTGATGATGGTTTCAATCATGGAGATGGGGGCGTTGTCGGTAGCCGTGCTGGCGCGACCTGCTTTCCCCAGAACCTTGTCTACTTCGGGTACGGACTTGATGATATTGTCTTGTACCTGGAGCAATCGTTTGGCTTCTTCATTGGATACATCGGGCAAAGTAACGGGCATGAACAGGATGGATTGTTCATCGAGGGGCGGCATGAATTCCGTTCCGAGACTGATGAGCAGCGGTACACTTACTGCCAACGCCAACAGATTTATTCCGATGGTGGTCTTGCGCCAATGGAGGCACACGCGCAGGATGGGCTCATAGATCTTCTCCAGAATCCGATTGATCGGGTTGCTCTTTTCATCCTTGAATTTGCCCTTCATGAAAAAGGAAATCAATACGGGTGCCAGGGTAATAACCAGGATTGCATCCACCAACATGATGAAGGTCTTGGTGTACGCCAACGGATGAAAGAGTTTGCCCTCCTGGCCAGTAAGCATAAACACAGGTAAAAAGGAGGTTATAATGATGATGGTGGAATAAAACACACCGCGCGAAACCTGTTGCGAAGATTTCTCGATGATTTGTAAGCGTTCCAGGTCTGGAATCGGACCTGTTTGATTGAACCGGATCGACAGACTGCGGTAAGCATTCTCGGCCATTATAATTCCGTTATCGACAATCACGCCAATGGCCAACACAATGCCCGTTAGCGACATGATGTTAGAGGTGATGCCCGACACATTCAGCAAGATGAAGCTGATTGCAATCGTAATGGGAATCTGGATGATGATACTGAGCGCACTGCGCCAATGGAATAAGAAAATAATTACCACCAAGGAAACAACGATCATTTCCTCGATCAGGGTGGTCTTGATGGAACTGATGGACTCCTCGATCAATTCACTGCGGTCATACACCAACGTAAATGCCATCCCTTCCGGGAAGCCTTTGGCCACTTCTACCATTTTCGCTTTTACGCGTGTGATCACTTCATCAGCATTCTCGCCATAGCGCATCACAACAATCCCGCCCACCACTTCGCCTTCTCCGTTCGCATCGAAAATTCCGAGGCGAGCTTCTCCGGTCATCTGCACGCTACCCAGGTCACGTACCCGCACGGGAGTTGTATTGACTGTTTTTACAGTCAGGTTTTCAATTTCTTCAATCGACTTCAGATAACCCGTTGTTTTGATGATGTAGCCGATGTCATTGATTTCAAACTTGCGGCCCCCCGTCTCGTTGTTGTTGGCACGAATGCTTTGAATTACTTCGGGGATAGAGAGGTTATAATACTGAAGTTTGTTTGGGTTGAGTGCCACCTGATACTGCTTTTGAAAACCACCGAAGCTGGCAATCTCACTTACCCCTTGTACATTCTGCAACGCAAACTTGATGTACCAATCCTGCACAGCCCGCTGTTCCCCCAGGTCCATGCCTGGAGCATGAAGCGTATACCACAAAATATGCCCCACCCCTGTGCCATCGGGTCCGAGAGTTGGGGTCACCCCTTCCGGTAGAAGTCGGGTGGCATAATTCAATCGCTCCAATACCCGTTCCCGGGCCCAATAGATATCAGTGTCATCATTAAAGATTACATACACGAAGCTCATTCCGAACATGGAGCTGCCCCGCACGTATTTCACCTTGGGCAAGCCTTGCAGGTTGGTAACCAGAGGGTAGGTCACCTGGTCTTCCATGATTTGCGGACTGCGGCCCATCCACTCAGTGAAAACGATCACCTGATTTTCGGAGAGGTCTGGAATTGCATCAATCTTGCTGGTTTGCACCGACCGGTAGCCCCAGAAGAATAATCCCATTGCTACGAGCAGCACCAGGAAGCGATTGCGAAGTGAAAATGAAATTAACTGTTCAATCATAAAATAGACATAAGTAGTTAGACACAAGACGTAAGACGGTTGTGCAGACAAGACTTAGCTTCAAGAACCGTAGTTCTTTGGTATTAAGTCTTGATACTTAAGTCTAAATAAGGAAGGATTGAATCAACACCGGAATATCGTGTTGAAGCAAAGGGGGTTTGTAAACCGTTGCAGAAAGCGTATAAGGGGTGACCGTTGGGGATACGATCTCCATAATCAATGGCAATTCCACTACCCAGGAGGTGTACGTTGTCAATAACGTTGCAGACTCCTGTACCTTGAAGTCCTGACCCTCGTACTGAAACACTTCGTCCTGGCAACAGGTCTTTTTCACTCCTGATTTGTGACATGCCGGGGTGTTTAGTTCCATGGGGCAGGGCGTGGCCTTTTCAATAACGGCCAGGCTCTGAACTTTGCCTCCGCATACATGCATGTTCACCGTGAAGCTGCTGGAAGCAACCAACACCAACAAGGCGAGCGAGCCGGAGAGTATGTTTTTGAGTGCCTTCATGGGAAGATGCAAAGGTAATAAAAAAAAGTATACGACCTGAGACGCTAAACGCGTTCGGCCTTATACCCCACTTTCTCCAGCGCCTCCACTATCTTTTGCGGTTCCATGTTATCCTGGATAGTGAGTGTGCGTGCCGGGTCAGTCAGGTCTACAGTCCACTTATTCGGTCCGGCACTTTCATTCAAAGCCGAAGTTACCTTGACCACACAGGCCGAGCATTTGATATTGGTTTTAAATTTTATGGTTTCCATACTCGTTAAATGTTCATTGGGTGATTATTTACCTATACAAATTTAACGGGTACGGACCACTTTTGATTTACAGAATTACGGGTATCCTTTACAGGATTACATAAAACGCACTTGTTTCCCGGATAAAAGCAAACTGCCTGACCCCAGGCCAGGCACTTACTGCATTGAAAGTTCAGTCTGTTAATAATACTCGTATCGGTTCGTTTCGATCGCCACGCCATTGCGAAACACGTATCTTCGGGACATTCTTCCGGCATCATCATATTCATATCCAAAGGTATACGTGAGTTCAGAACCTCCGGTGTTGTATTGATAGCTGGAAGGTAATGTTACCTGGGTGGGCAGCCCCGGAACAATTTCATACACCGGAAATTGATTTTCCTTTTCCAGGTAGCCGCTGAATGTTTCTTCAGACACCTGTGCTAACTCCTGACTTTCGTTTTGAGGAATGTAAACCATCCTCTTGTAGAGGTTCCCATCGGTATAATAGAGGTACACAAATACGGTAGAAAGTACCAACTCACCATTGGGTTGACGGTAATGAACGGCCGCCTCCCCTACATTGCCGGCAGCATCATAGCTATAGATGTTGTATTGATTCAAGACACCCTCCTTGCGTTTTTCATCACGAATGATGCGGCCTTCGGTATCGTATAAATATTCCGTCACCGAATGATCCGAACTGGTTATGCTCACCAGTTTGCCGGTTGGATCATACTGATATGTATTCGACCCAGTAAGGGTATTTTGTTGCCAGACTACTTTTGCCAACCGACCTTGCTCATCGTATTCATACTGATTCTTGTTGCTCCAGCCATTTCCCGCCACGGTCTCAAAACTCTTGCGCATTCCGGCTAACTCATCATCGGTAATCAGAAACTGATGGGTTACTTCCGTACCCAGACGAATGGACCCCTGAGCTCCGCTGAGAGTATACGTGATTTTTCGATCACCATTAAAAAACTGGTCATTGACGGGCACGATTGTAAACGAAGCATGGTCAATTCCCTCGGCAATTGGAACGATCAGTTTCCCATTCAGCGCGGTCGGTTCCGTGATGAAGTGAGTTCCATAAATAGCCTTGACCGTTGACAACGAAATCTCTACCGAGCCTGCCCCGGGAGCTTTGTGTGAAAGCACTAGCATCACCTCGGCTGCCTGTGATGCATTTTCGCGGGACGAACCGGTGTTGAGCAGGAAGTTAATCCTGGCCGGGCTTTCGTTATCCACCACGGTGGCCGTCATCGTGTTGACAGCAGCTATCGTAAATCCATCGCTCACGGATGCAAGGGTCATAACCACTGATTTATCGCCATCCAACAGCGAGTTGTCAACCGGGGTAATGGTAAACTCTACAGAAGTTTGTTGTTCTGCGATGGCCAACGCAACCTGACCTTGATCATTTAGTACAGGGTTGAACGAGAGGTGATCAACACTTCCGCTTACCTGTAGGATAACCGATCCGGCTTTGGATGCAGGTTTATCCAGGGTTATCGTGATCTCCTGAGAAAGTCCGTTCTCCAATATACTTCTGGTATTCTGAGAAAACTGAACGGATGTCTTGGGTGCAGGTTCATGAGTTACTACTAAAGGCTCTTCTTCCGAGCACGCGAAACCTATTGCGGTGAGTCCAATAAAAGTCAAAAGTTTGAAGGATTTTGATTTCATAAAGAATACTATAGATGGTTTGAATGGTTTTTACCGGCTGATGCATGCAACATTTTGCAGTCCTCAACGGGATTATAAAGATTTAGTTTCGAGGTTTTGTGGTCCTACTAAAATCTTGGTATTTACCAAGTGTGATGGACGAGGTCAGGAACCAGCGAACCGGTTGGGCATCTGAACGAATAACGTGGCCGAAGGTTTCGCATTCGAATACAATTAATTATCCGTTAGGCATCCCGTTCTTCGTGTTCGCTGGTGGTCTAAATTTTCGCAACCTTCAAACGCAGGCTGTTGCTTACCACGCTCACCGAACTCAAGGCCATGGCGGCACCAGCAATCATGGGATCTAACAGAAAGCCGTTAATGGGATATAGAATTCCCGCTGCAATGGGAATACCGATCACATTATAGATGAAGGCCCAGAATAAATTCTGACGAATTCCGTGCACCGTCTTTGTGGAAAGATGGAGTGCCTTTGGGATCGTTTGTAAATCGGAAGTGATGAGGGTCATTTTGGCTGTCTCCATCGCAATATCTGAACCCTTCCCCATCGCAATGCTTACATCCGCTTGCGCGAGTGCTTGTGAATCGTTGATACCATCCCCAACCATAGCGACCATCTTCCCTGCTGCCTGGAGTTGTTTTACAAAATCTGCCTTGTCTGCCGGAAGTACCTGCGCCTTGAAGTGTTTTACCCCAACCTGTTTGGCTACGGCAGCAGCTGTCTCTTTGTTATCACCAGTTAACATGTAAACGTCAATGTTCATCGTTTGCAAGGTTTCAATGGCTGCCCGGGAAGAAGCCTTGATTTTATCCGTAATTGAAATAGCTGCCAGAACTTTTCTTGCATCGGAAAACCAGATGACGGTGCTGGCTTGAGCCGACCAGGTTTCTGCCAGGGTGTCTAAATCTGCGCAACCCATGATACCCTTTTCTTCCATCAGAAGACGATTACCAACATAATACTGTTCATTCTCTACCCTTGCCGACACCCCTTTACCGGTGATACTGATGAACTCCTGAACGACTAGGTTCGAAGCATCCGTAAAATATGTGGCTACAGCTTCTGCTAGCGGATGTTCTGATTTATTCTCGATGGCAAATAAAACCTGCTTGTGATAGTCAATATTTTTAAGCCCCTCGAGCCAGGCCATGTTTGTTACCTGAGGTCTTCCTTCGGTGATGGTTCCGGTTTTATCGAGGATGATGGCGTTGACTTTGTGTGCAAGCTCCAAACTCTCGGCATCTTTAATAAGAATATTATTATCAGCCCCTTTCCCAACGCCCACCATGATGGCTGTTGGAGTCGCCAACCCCAACGCACAGGGGCAAGCAATTACAAGCACGGTGATGGAAGCCAGCAAGGCATGCGTAAATGCCTGTTCACCACCCAGCAACATCCACAGCAGAAAGGTGAGAATAGAAATACCTATAACAATGGGTACAAAGATGCCTGCGATCTTATCCACCAATTTTTGTACAGGGGCTTTGCTTCCCTGCGCCTGCTGTACCATGCGGATGATTTGTGCAAGCAAAGTATCCGCCCCTACTTTTTGGGCTGCAAATTCAAAACCTCCTTTTTGATTGATGGTCCCGGCAAAGACCTTGTCGTCTTTTCTTTTTTCAACTGGCAATGGTTCTCCGCTAATCATGCTTTCGTCCACAAAAGAAGTTCCGGATACAACCTCGCCATCTACAGGAATCTTTTCTCCGGGTCGCACCACAATGATGTCTCCAACTTTCACGGCAGCAATCGGTAGCTCAGTTTCAACACCCGCTCTGATCACCCGTACAGTTTTGGGCTGCAAACCCATAAGTTTTTTGATGGCCGAGGAAGTGCTTGACTTAGCCCGTTCTTCCAACAACTTGCCTAATGAAATGAACGTAATAACCACAGCAGCTGCTTCGTAATAAACGTGGGCGTGCAAACCCCGGCTATGCCAGTATTCTGGAAAGAGTGTATTAAAGACACTAAACAGAAAAGCGATTCCGGTGGAAAGGGCAACCAGTGTATCCATGTTGGCCTTTCCGAAACGGGCCTGCTTCCAGGCATGAACAAAAAAGCCACCGCCAAAGTAAAACACCACGGGCGCGGCTAAGGCCATCGCGATGTAGTTCCCATAGGGAAGGTCCATAAAGAACATTCCCAATATCACGATGGGAACCGATAAAATGGCGGATCCGATCGTGCGCCATTGAATCAACCCTACCTGCTTCCGCTGCGCAGCCTCCTGAATCGCCTGGGGATCTTCGGTATCGATCACCAAATCATACCCGATGGACTGAACGGATTTCCGGAGCTCTTGTGGGTTGGTAACCTGCGGGTCAAACTCGACCTGCGCTGATTGATTGGCATAGTTGACCGATGCCTGCTTTACTCCCGCAGTTGCCTGCAACATCGACTCCACACTAACGGCACAAGCGGCACACGTCATTTCCAGAACTGGGAACGTAACTTTTTTCATGGGTACAGAGGATTTGTTTGATTCGGTTTTCAAACAAGGCTCATGCAATTAACGGATGAACCAGGAGGAAGTAGTTACACATTCACTGGAATACCTTATATAATTTCACTGGCTTAGAGCGTGTCCAGAGGTTTGCGACTTTGTTCAATGGCGCGCGACTTCTTCAATTCGGAGGGAGTAAGACCAGTGATTTTCTTGAATTGTGCCGACAGGTGAGCCACACTGCTGTATCCCAGACGATCGGCAATTTCACTCAGGGTAAGTTCATCATAAAACAAAAGCTCCTTGGCCCGTTCCACCTTCTGCCGGATAATATATTGCTCGAGGGTAATGCCTTCAACCGAGGAGAATAAATTGCTTAGGTAATTATATTCGTAATGCATGGCTTCGGACAAGATCACTGACCAATTGTGTTTTCGATCCAGCCGCTTGGTGTGATGAATGAGTTGGATTACTTTATTCTTAATACCTTCAATCAAACGTGCTTTCCGATCGTCAATGCGTTCAAAACCAAGGGCATTTAAGGATTGATCCAATTGATTAAGCTGTTCAGGCGTTGGGGGTTGCTGAAGTCTGACTTCACCAAGAACGATTGTCTCCGGGTGTAACCCAAGTTTTTCGAACTCATGCCCCACCGCCATGATACATCGATTGCAAACCATGTTTTTAATGTGAAGGGTTGTCATAACACGAAGTTGTAAGTAGTAACCGGATCTTGAAGTAAAAAGTTTGGATGGCATGAGAAAGATAAAACCTTGGGCAGGCTTCTCAAAATACACAGGGTCTTATACCTTTACGGCTTTTAAGCGATATGGCCGAAGAAAAGAGTCTGAACTTCCTGGAAGAAATCATTGAGAAGGATTTAAAAGCTGGAAAATACACCACCATAGCCACCCGTTTCCCGCCAGAGCCGAATGGATATCTACATCTGGGTCATGCCAAAAGTATCTGCCTTAATTTCGGATTAGCCCTCAAGTATGGCGGTAAAACCAACCTGCGCTTTGATGATACCAATCCGGTAACCGAGGAAACGGAATATGTTGACAGCATAAAAGGGGATGTTAAATGGCTTGGTTTTGGGTGGTCCGAAGAATTATATGCGTCCGATTACTTTCCGCAATTATATGAGTTTGCCACTCAGCTGATTAAAAAAGGGTTGGCCTACGTGGATGACAGCACAAGTGATGAAATGGCCGCACAGAAAGGTACTCCCACACAACCGGGTACCAACAGTCCCTACCGCCAACGAACCATTGACGAAAACCTGAAACTTTTTGCAGACATGAAAGCCGGAGTCTATCCGGATGGATCAAAAGTACTGCGGGCTAAAATTGACATGGCCCACACGAATATGCTCATGCGCGATCCGGTGTTGTATCGGATCAAACATGCCCACCACCACCGTACAGGCGATGCCTGGTGCGTTTATCCGATGTATGATTTTGCACACGGTCAAAGTGACTCGATTGAAAAGATTACCCACAGCATTTGCACCCTCGAGTTTGTTCCGCATCGCGAGCTTTACGATTGGTTCATTGAAAAACTGGAGATCTATCCATCCAAACAATATGAGTTTGCGCGGCTGAATATGACGTACACCATGATGAGCAAACGCAAGTTGTTGCAACTGGTGAATGAAAAGTTTGTGAACGGCTGGGACGACCCGCGGATGCCTACGCTCAGCGGTGTTCGCAGGCGTGGTTACACCCCGGAGGCCATCCGCGATTTTTGTGATCGCATCGGTATTGCTAAACGTGATAACCTGATTGACATCAGCTTACTAGAATTCTGTGTTCGCGAACATTTAAATAAAGTCTCAGCCCGCAGAATGGTGGTCTTTGATCCGTTGAAGGTAGTGATCACCAACTATCCGGAAGGAAAGACAGAACTGATGAAAAGTGAGAACTATCCTGAAGATGCTACCGGCAGTGTTCGCGAAATACCGTTTGGCCGGGAGTTGTTTATTGAACGCGAGGACTTCATGGAAGTACCGCCAAAAAAATATTTCCGGTTGGCTCCGGGCCAGATGGTTCGATTAAAGAGTGGTTATATTATTAAGTGTGATGAGTTTCTGAAAGATCCTCATGGCAAGGTGACAGAACTTCGTTGTACTTACCTACCCGAGAGCCGGAGTGGAGCGGATACCTCGGGCATTCAGGTAAAGGGTGTTATCCATTGGGTGCTTGCTGAAAAAGCAGTTCCAATTGAAGTACGGTTATACGATCGACTGTTTAACGTTGAAGACATGGGAGCGTTGGAAGATGATTTCCGCAATCACATAAACCCAAATTCCTTGCAGGTTTCCATTGTCTATGCCGAACCTGAAATACTAAATTCGAAATCAGGCGATCACTTCCAGTTTTTACGGATGGGGTATTTTTGTCTCGATCCGGACTCTACTCCTGCCAAGCTTGTGTTTAACCGCACTGTTACCTTGCGGGACATGTGGGCGAAGGAAGTTAAGAAGTAGATTCCATCAGTTATCCGATACGGGTAACCGGAAACGAAAGGTCACTTTCCCAACCACCCTAAGTGTGTATTCTTAAAGTGATCCGGGTATTTTAATCCGTACCCAAAAATCCGGTCGAATGAACTGTGACCGAATAGCACTACTCCAGCAAGGGTAATTTCATGGATCACTAGAAAATATCCAGTCAGGTAAACGGCAATGGCAATGCCTTTGTGATGAAAAAGATTATAGGTGATGGCACCCACACGGGTATTAACCAGGTAGCCCAGCATGCCCAGATCGGGTAAGAGGAACACGGCCCAGAACACCCAACCGGCAAAGGGAAGATACGAATTCAAGTAGATAGCGAGGCCCAGCATGAAGGCTTCCTCCAGGCGCAGTACATTTTTCATGAAAATATAGGTTATGTTTTACCTAACGAATCCCTTCTTGTCAGGTTTGCTTGATGTTGTAAAGAATTAAGAGATAAATCGAAAGGTAGACAAAATAATTACCGTCCAAAATCGTCCTGCAATCGCACGATATCACTTTCATCCGAAGGCTGGTTGGCATCCGTGTGTTGCCAGATTTCTGCCACCATTCCCCACCCGGTGAGGCCTACCAACCGGTGGCGTTGGCCTTGCCGTAAACGAACAATCTCGCCCATCGCCAAGGTATGCACACTTCCCTCCTGATCGGTTTCACTGGTGATCACCCCGGCCGTTCCGCCCACCAGGCGCCAGATTTCGGCTCGTCTTTGATGATATTGCCAGGATAACCGCTTGTTGGGTTGCACCATTAAAATCTTAGGACTCAACTTGCCTCCGATGGACAACGTATTTAATTCAATACCTGGAAAAAAAAGGGTAGCAAACTCCCTGGCCTGACTTTCATCGATCACAAAAAAGCCACCCCATGGACGATTAAAATCGCTCGCCACCACGCGCAGCGACTGGTTGTTTAAGTACGATTGTACTTCATTAAAAATGGCCGTCTTATCACGGCCTTTCAATTCAAGATTCATGCAGAAGTAACGTTAAGACTATTTGGTTTTCGGGGGGTAATTGCGCAGTACGTATTTGATTCCTTTTCGGATATTCTTTTCTGTGAATTCCGGATTTAGTTCCATGTAGCTAACAGCCTGAGATTGCCAAACCATCTTGCTGTTTTTTGCATCGGCCATCCCGATAATGAGCGAACCTTTCAGGTAATTGATTACTTCCTTCTCCGATTCCAGCGGCTTGATGTAAACGGGCGTATCTTCTGCCCGGTGATATACAATCGCCTGTTCATCCTTTACGGTGATGGTAAAGCCCACCAGCAAATCCGGATTGTTAACGTCCTGTTTTATTCCTTTTGCTTCCAGCTCTTTGATTATTGATACTTTCAAATTCTCACGCAATAGGCTGTCGTTCAAATATTCCGGACCATTGAATTTAAACTCGCAGCCACTCATCCAGCAGAACGTTTTGTAGCTTGAAAAATCTGCCTGCGGATCATACGTCTCTTTGGTTTGAACAGAGCATCCAACGAATGCCAGGGAGATGAGTACGAGAAAAACATAACGAACTGCCACCGCCACTTTCATAGAATAAAATTTGTAAGACAAATATCAGAACAAAGATTGAGTATTTAACAATTCAAAGCGGTGAGTTGAAAAAAAGAGACCACAGTATAAGGTCGTGGTCTCTTGTTTAAACCAAAATTCTTATTCAACCCAGGGCACCCTTGCGGAAGGGTAAAAGTCGATGCCCAATGCTTTCATCCTTGGTCCATGTTGCCCCAGTCTTACTTTATATTCGTCCCAACTGCGATCCGCAGCAGGTGTCCAGCCAATTTCAGCAATACCGGGGAGCCGGGGAAATAATAGATATTCAATGTCCGTCATGTTCTGGAGGGTTTCGCCCCACAGGGGTGCTTCCACACCCAGAATTTGATCTTTGTTGATTCCCGGTACACGGGTGGCAGGATCCCAGTTGTAGGCATCGTCCACTTCTATGTAAGCCGCCCAGTTGTAGCCAATGCGACTCAGCGAATCGTACTTCATATCGAGGTACACCCTTTTGGAAGGCGACATGATTATTTTAGCACCTTTGGCTGCAGCCTCTTTTGCATGATCCTCCGAAGCCCAATGTTGGGCGATTGCATTGCTATCGATGTTCGCCTGGGCGATTTCTTCCCAACCGATCATTTTCATTCCATTGGCCTTTACAATCCCATTAAATTGATTGATGAATTCGATGTAATCTTCCTTTTTGGTTACATGGGCTTCGTCACCACCCACATGGAAGTAAGGACCGGGTGTAATTTCTGCCAGTTCCCGAATTACATCGCTCACAAATTTCATAGTGGTCGGCTTCGAAAAACTGAGTGTGCTCCAGCCAACCTCCCTACCCGCATACAAATCCGTGGGTTTGTTTTTTCCTTCGCCAATACCTTTTGTTTCAAGAGGACCAACATAATTTCCCTCTTTAGGAAATTTTGTATCCAGGCTATTCAGTTCACCATACGATGCCAGTGCTGCATTGATATGACTGGGTAAGTCTATTTCGGGGATGATGGTGATAAACCGGGCACCGGCATAGGCAACCAACTCTTTGTATTGTTCTTGTGTATAATAACCGCCCTTGCCACCACCCACCTGGGTGGCTCCTCCATGAAGGGCGAGGTTGGGCCAAGACTTGATTTCGATCCGCCAGCCCTGATCGTCCGTCAGGTGCAGGTGCATGATGTTCATTTTATACCGGCTGATCAAATCAATATACCGTTTCACATCTTCAACACTGAAGAAATGGCGTGCTACATCCAACATGGAACCTCGCCAGCTCCAGGTAGGATAATCGCGGATGGTACCGGTGGCGATTTTATAATCTCCGGATTCATCGGCTTTCAAAGGAATCAGTTGCAATAAGGTTTGTATACCATAGAATGCCCCGGCCGGTTGGTTGGCGCTAATGGTGATACCCTCCGTTGTAATGGTTAATTCATAACCCTCCGTTCCAAGCGCGGCATCACCTTCCTGAACAACCAAATTGATGGTTCCGGATGGCTCAGTTTCCGGTGTTGTAATCACCGCAGGATTTAAACCTGTAGCAGTATTTAGTTCAGAAGCCAGGTAGTTTCCCAGAATATCTTTTAATGCCTCGCCTACAAGAATATTCGCACCCTTCAATGAAAATGATTCTCCGGTAGCCGTCACCGATACTGGTTTAGGGATCAGGCTTTCTTTCGTCAAATCGGTAGGTTGTTCCGTTTTACAGGATTGCATACCCAGCAAGGTGATAACCGCCAGAAGGGTAAGCATGCGTGCGAATATTTTCATAGGTAGTGTAATTTTGAATTCGGTTGCGAATCTAACCAAAAATAAACGAACCCCGTGTGGCTTCCATCACGAATGGTTCGTGAGTTCGCCCATCGTACCGACCACCCGACACCAATTTTGATTCGCTTGTAACTATTTGTTCCTTACCCTCATTAAATATGTTCTATTTCAATTTGAAAAATCCCGTTTTATGAAAAAACTCACGATCCTCACCCTGCTCGTTGCTTTTGCACAGGTATTGGTTGCACAAAATGTGTGGACTGCTGATAAAATCATGCAGTACAAGAACATCACGGGCACCAACATTTCTCCTGACGGAAAGCACATTGCTTATGTAGTAACCGTGCCGGTCATGCAGGGCGAAAAATCAGAATATAACAGTCAAATCTGGGTCGCAGCATCGGATGGAAGTTTTGATGTACAATATACCCGTGGCGAAAAGTCATCTACCGCTCCGCAATTTTCACCTGATGGAAAACAAATTGCCTTTCTTTCCAACCGGGTGGACAATAAAAATCAAGTCTTTGTAGTGCGCTTGATGGGTGGAGAAGCTGAACAAATTACGGATGCGAAAACGGGTGTGGCATCTTTCAAATGGTCACCGGATGGAACCCGCATTGCCTACCTGATGAAAGATCCGGATACCAAGGAAGAAGAGAAGATGAAGAAGGAAAAAACGGATGTGATTCTGGTAGACAAAAATTATAAGTACAACCATCTTTATACTACCTCCCTAGTACCTGACGCCAACGGAAAACGCAAAACAAAACAACTAACCGGAGGCACGTATCATGTTAATGGGTTTGACTGGTCGCCCGATGGATCGACCATTGCTTTCTCCTATTCACCCAACCCCACAATTAACGAAGCGGGGATCGAGTCAGATATTTCAACCATCCCGTCCGATAGTGGCAAGGTTACCACCCTGGTAAAAAGACCCGGTGTTGATGCCAGTCCCTATTATTCACCCGATGGAAAATGGATTGCCTTTCAATCTACCGGAGGTCGTCCGGAACGGGTGGGTCTCAGTGATGTATATAAAGTTGCATCCACAGGAGGTGATTTGATCGAGTTACAAAAAACCCCGGATCGCAATGCAAATATTGTTGCCTGGGCTCAGGATGGAACCCATCTTTTCATTTCAGAAAATTACAAGACCTCACAAACGCTGTTCGCCCTGCCGTCCAGCAATAATGTGAAAATTCCAAAAGGCGATTATATGGCCTACTCGGATTCAAAACTTCCTATCCTGACTTCTTTAAATGGTACCAGTAGTTCATTCTCAGTGAGCAAGTCCGGAAACCGGATCAGTTACACCTTTGAAGATTCGAGTACACCAAAAGAAGTTTTTACGGCCGGCCTCAGAGGCGAAAGTGCTAAAAAGATAAGCAGTGCGAATGCTAATTTCAATCCACCGGCTTTGGGCAAAACGGAATTGATCTCGTGGAAATCAAAAGATGGGATGACCATTGAAGGGTTGCTTACTTATCCGGTTGGTTTTGAGAAAGGCAAAAAATATCCGATCGTGTTACAGATTCATGGCGGACCGGCCGGAGTTTTCTCACAAACCTATACGGGAGCGCCATCGATTTACATGGCCCAATACTTTGCCCAAAAAGGATATTTCGTATTGCGACCCAACCCGCGGGGCAGCTCTGGCTACGGAAAGGATTTCCGGTATGCAAACATCCGTGATTGGGGTGGTGGCGACTATCAGGATTTAGTGACGGGTGTAGATCATGTATTGGCATTGGGCCTTGCCGACAGTAACAATCAATTTGTGATGGGGTGGAGCTATGGTGGTTACATGACGAGTTGGGTAGTAACACAAACCGACCGGTTCAATGCCGCCAGCATGGGTGCCGGGTTACCCAACCTGATCAGCATGGTAACCACCACCGATATACCCGATTACCTGGTAGCGCATGCCGGGGGAAAGGAATTTTGGGAAGAATATGATGAATATGAAAAGCATTCTGCCATCTATCAAATCAAGAACGTTAAAACACCTACACAGGTAATCCATGGCACGAATGATCTTCGCGTTCCTTTTTCGCAGGGACAAGAATTTTATACAGCTTTGAAACGCAAGGGTGTGGATACTGAAATGATCGCCTATCCCCGGACACCTCATGGTCCGCAGGAGCCCAAGTTCCTGATGGATGTTTCGCCCAGAATCATGATCTGGTTTGAGAAATACAAAAAATAGAGATCAGGTTTTCTTACATACCACTAACCAATCCCACGGATAGGGAGCCTTCAACCAGCCCGGTGCGGAGGCTAACTCTGTATCCCATTCATATTCAATGCGGGTCAGGGTAGTAATTGTAAACCCTGCTTCCGGCAAGATCACTCGCAATTCGGATTCTGAATAGTGTTTGGTGGGTACACCATCAATGTGAACGATGCCCTGAATAAGGTCGCGCTTTGTCCCCTTAAAATAATGAAATTCGTGAGCCGGAATTTCTGCAGGCTTCACTCCTTCTCTCCAATACAAATCAATCAACCGCCAGGATGAAAATAGGGCTGAATCAAGTGAAGGTAGAATAAAGAATGCTGTTCCACCTTTTTTCAACGCACGATTCACATTTTGAAATGCCTGGTGGTTCTTACGAAGATCCGCAAACATGATCACGTTGCAACAGAAGGCAACGTCTACGGTTGGCAACCGAAGTTGCTTGCGCGTTACATCGGCCTGTTTCAAAGTTACGTTAGAGTAACCCCGGGCCCGGGCTTGCTTTAACAACCCTTGCGAAATATCTATTCCGATGACTTGCTTAAAATGTGGCGCCAGGTATTGAAACGACTTTCCATTGCCACAACCAACATCCAAAACCGTTTTATTATGGTCGCTGTGCTTCTTTATATAATACGGAAGGCGTTTTTTACGGTCGCTGGCGTAGACATCAAAAATTTCATCATTATAGGTGGGGGCGATTTTATTCCAATGACTTTTATCGTTCATAAACGAAACTCAAATTCATGATTTAAAAAGAGTAGTTACACGTGCATGGATTCGCGATACTCGCTCGTCAAGGTTTTAACAATCTCACCCATCGGGCGGATACTGTGCACATGTTCTATGGCTGGCCCAGCACACCACACCGTTTTATAGGTGGCACCAAAGGCTGCTTTCTCCACCTGCTTCATACCCCGGTAAGCGATTATCATCTTCACGTACTTTTTTAAAGTTTTATTATTGTTCAACAAACGCTCCAACCAATTCGCCTTGGTACCCAGTTGTTGTACATAGGGTGTATTGATAACCGTTAGTGCCGATCCTGAAAGTTTGGTAGTCATCACAATATCCTTCTCGCCATAATCGACCATGGCCTGTTTATATTCCGGTGAAATATCAGCTTCTTCGCAAGCAATAAAGATCGTACCTACAGAAACACCTGCGGCACCCCAACTCAACGCCTCTTTAATATCCTTACCGTGGGCTATCCCTCCGGCTGAAATAACCGGGATTGTGCAATGTTCCTTTAAAATGGTGATTAACTCCTTCGGAGACATTTTTCCGGCATGGCCTCCGGCCCGGTTGTTTACAGCAATTAACGCATCGGCACCCAGGGCTTCCACTTTTTTGGCATACGAGAGGTCAACAACATCACAAAACACCTTCATGCCCAAGGGCTTGCATTTTTCAATTACCTCCTGTGGACTACCCAACGATGTTATAATGAAGTCCACTTTCAATTCCAATAATGTCTGCAATTGCCCCTTGTACTTTGGATTCGATTTATTCACGATCAGGTTAACACCAAAGGGTTTATCAGAGGCTGCCCGGATGTCGGCAATGGCTGCCCGTAGTTCCTGGTCGGATCGGTAGTTCAATGCCGGAAAGGCAGCTGTCACACCGTTCGCTAAAGCCGCTTTCACCATTTTTGTATTGGAGATCAGAAACATGGGAGCCACGATGATGGGATAATCGATGCTCAGAAGTTTATCAAGTGTAGTCATCAAAATTGTCCTCCCTTTTTTCAGGAAGATTGTAAAAAAGTCATACAATAAAAAGGCATTTACCTATCTTGATCAGCGAATTGATCATGCCTATGGAACTCTTCCAACCGATTGATTGGATTGTTATTGTCCTTTACTTTCTGGCGATTGCCGGCATTGCCTATTGGTCGATGCGAAAACAGAAGAATTCTGCCCGGGATTACTTTCTAGCAGATCGCAACATCGGCTGGTTCATAGTTGGCACGTCCATCCTCGCTTCGAATGTTGGATCGGAGCATGTAGTAGGGTTGTCGGGCACAGCCGCCAAATCCGGGTTGGTCTTCGGGCATTATGAATTGCATTCCTGGATCGTTCTGCTGTTAGGATGGGTGTTTGTGCCCTTCTACATGCGAAGCAAAGTGTTTACGATGCCGGAGTTTTTGGAGAAGCGTTACAACGCCAATGCGCGTTGGTTTTTATCGGTGATCTCGTTACTCAGTTATATTCTTACCAAGGTATCAGTGACTGTTTATGCAGGGGCGGTGGTAATTGCCACGTTTATGGGATTTGATTTCTGGACAAGTGCGTTCGTGCTCGTTATCCTAACAGGAATTTATACGGTGGTAGGTGGCATGCGGGCGGTGGCTTACACCGAAGCCATGCAGGCAATCGTACTCTTACTGGGCTCGGTCATTCTCACCATCCTGGGCTTATCTGAATTAGGCGGATGGGATGCCTTGTTGGCCGCCACTCCAAAAGAACAACTGAATATGTTTCGACCACTCAGTGATCCAGAGTTTCCGTGGGCCGGGATTTTGTTTGCATCACCCATTGTTGGAATCTGGTACTGGTGTACAGATCAGTATATTGTTCAACGCTGTCTTGCTGCCCGAAATGAACAGGAGGCCCGCAGAGGAACCATCTTTGCTGCCTATTTGAAGTTGTTTCCCTTCTTCATCTTTATGATTCCCGGGCTCATTGCCACCGCCATGGCAGCATCCGGCAAATTGGTTTTAACTGAAGCCGATCAGGCTTTTCCTCAATTAGTAAAAACACTGTTGCCAAGCGGCCTGAAAGGACTTATCGCTGGTGGCCTGTTGGCGGCATTGATGAGTTCGCTGGCGTCCGTTTTCAACTCCTGCTCTACCCTATTCACGATGGACATTTATCGCAAACTTCAACCGGAAGCCAACGATAAGAAGTTAGTACAAGTTGGCCGCATTGCTACCACCATCGTTGTGGCGTTGGGTATCTTGTGGATTCCGGTGATGAGTGGCATTTCCGGTGTGCTTTATCAATACCTGCAAAGTGTACAGTCTTACCTTGCTCCGCCCATTGCAGCAGTCTTTTTATTGGGATTGTTTTCAAAGCGGATCAATTCTTATGGGGCCTTAACTGCACTGGTGGGTGGTTTCTTATTGGGTGCATTACGAATTTTTCTGGAATTGAATAAAGGTTCTTTAACTGGGTTCTGGTTTGATTTTGCCACGCTTAACTTTCTCTATTTCTGCATTGCCCTGTTTGTATTCTGCATTTTGATTCTGATTGGGGTGAGCCTGGCAACGAGTAAACCCAATGAAGAGCAATTGAACGGATTAACCTTTGCCACGACCCGGGCAGAAGACCAGGCCAAATCGCGCAGCAGTTGGAATACCACCGATGTGATTTTGTCAGCCTTCGTTATTGTTTTTATTCTCATTGTCCTGATTTACTTCTCGCCATTAGGAGTAGCCGGTTAGCATTTGTTGGACGTCTTTTGAATAATATCCATTTCTGTTTGAATAAGGCTACGGAAAGATTACCCACAATGCCTTCAGCAATTCAACAGAAATCCATTTTAAATGGCTTCTTTCATAATCATAGTTTCTTAAATCGTTCCTGCCAATGAACTGCCGCCCGCTGACGCGCGATGCTTCCATCTTTCAAGGCTGCTGTTAACCGTTCATTCATCAAGCCCTTCGAGGTAAGATGATACTGACCACATTCATCACACTGATAAATAGACACAGGGCCACTACCTGAGCGATAGTTAAATTGAATGTGTGCTTCAATCAATGCTTCTACCGCCAGGGATTCACTTCCATATGCACGTTTACCGGAGGAGCACTTTTTCATTCCTGTTTAGCAGCCAACTTATACATCAGGTAGATTCTTGGATTACTGAAGGTAGCGAAATCGATGAACCCAACCTACTTTGAATAACCATATTAAGGGTCGCATTGATTTCGCACACCCTTAAGCATCATTGTCTTGCGTGCTCAGCAATTTCTTTAGGTCATAGAATGGAATGGGCTTTTCCAATAACTTATTAAATCCAACTTGCTTTGCACGGTCCCAATCCCCCTCCTGAACTAACGTGGTCATGGCTATCAAATCTATGGTACTGGATATGGCTTTCAATCTGTTGGCTACTGCCAAACCACTAAAAGGCTCACCGCGAAAATGCAAATCAATAAAGGCAACATCCAGGGCTATTTCTTGTGCTCTTATTATGCCATCTTCCGGGTTATCAAAAATAAAATAGGTGATATGATCCCGTTGCAGATCAAACATGCGCTGGTAGATAAAACGGTTCAAATCATCGTTTTCAAATACGGCAATAACGAGTTTGTCCTTCATGATATCCCAATAGAGAGATAATCATGCCGTTTCAAATACCCCTTATTTCAGGACAAATATTTGGCTTTTTATCAAGTATTCTTCCAAAAATGGGAATTCTTGCCAGTTTCGAGAAAACTTACCGGGTCTTTCGGTAGAAATTTATTCCAATCGCTAATACAATGAGTACCCCTGATACAATGACTGTCCACCCATTGAGTTTTCGGGATTCGGCAAACATCGTGTAATCCTTTAATAGAAACCGGGTGGTGTTGGGCCGCCAAAACAAACTGCTTTGCATCAGCGAATCAGCATTGGAGTTGACTACTGTGCCAGGCATGTTAATTTGATGGAAATATTTGCCATTGGAAGCGGTAGAGAAAAAGTTGACGAGGTGGTCCATCTCTACTTCCAGTACATGCAATTCTTCTTTCGCTAAAGGAAACCCAGGGGTGTTAACTAATTTTGAAAAGATAATGCTATCCCCCTTTTCTCCTTCATCAATAAAGCGCCCATATAATTCCTCCTTGTAGCTGGCCAGTGAATCAATCCAGGGACTGTGGTTTTGCTCTTTCAATTGGGCTACCAGTTTCTCATAGAGATTTTCAAACAGTGCGCTGGATCCGTACACATCAAAAATCTTTTCATGCAACTGGTCGAGGTAAAGACTATCAGCTTTTGAAATCGGTTTTCCTTCGGGAGGAAGACGATCTATAAAGGCAAAATCTTCCGGGGAAAAATAATCCTCGACTGGCAATGTCAGGCGATTGATGGCCTGGTAGGTATCTGAATAGTACCAATACGTATAAAACCAACGAAACTTCTTTTCGAAATGACTGGTCACGTGAAATAAGGTGTCGGATTGAGCCGCTAGTTCCCGATTTGCTTCCTCGCTGGAGTTGAAGTGTTTCTGAAAGCGGATGTATATTTTATCCCGATCATCATTCGTTGAATCTCCTTTAAAGAGCTCCGTCTGCCATCCTCCCTTCGAAGTTACACCCAGAAAGTTTGTCTCGATGGCAGCACTATCCGCAAAAATTGTAATGGTCTTATCCAATGCTCCATCCGGATGTATGGTGGTTTCCATGGACACAGGATGATCGCAGGAAGCAAAAGAGACTACCATGCCCAAGCCTATCATTAATTTAAATCTGTTCATCGGTGTAAATCGTTTTAGTTTCATTACTTCGGATTGTATTACCTATCCGGTATTGTTGATAGAGTGATGCCGGTTTATTCCTTTGCGTTCTTGCTTGCCAATATTGACTGGGGCGAGCCTGGGTGGCTGGTGCACTTACTTCCCATTGTTGCTGGCTTACTTTAAATGCGTCTACGGAGGACTCAATACCAAAGGTGATCGCCAGGATCAATGAGGCAATGGTAATCGCAACCCGGAACCAATGTGTAGGTAACATCAACCCATGGTTTTTACGTGATGTGTAGGATCCGGAATGCACCTGCTCCATAATTCGACTGGTGAGTTGGGTTGCGTTAGCAGGTGCAGGCTCATGCATTCGGGCTTTCATCAACATCTCTCCGAACAAGCCAAGGCTGGTTGCAAGTAATCCACATTGCTGACATGAAGCTACATGAGCATCCAAAAGGCGTTTTTCGTCCATGTCCAATTCGGAATACAAATAAATCAACTGTTCGGCTTCCTTACACTTCATAGGATTTGTTGTCTGGAATTTGATAAACTGACTTTAATCGCTCGCTGAGTGTCTTCCGAGCATAATATAAATTGCTCTTCACTGCTCCTGACGACATCGAAAGAATCTCACAAACTTCTTCCACCGAAAGTGCCTCTAAATCGCGAAGGACAAACACCGCTCGTTGTTGCGGAGATAAGATCTCAGTTGCCTGATAAACGATTTTCATTAATTCGTTATTCTGAAGTTCTTCGTCTGGAGAAATTGCCGTTGGATGATTCATAATTGTTTCCAGATTCTCATTTCTTCCTCGTTGCTGTACCCTTCGCGACTTCATAAAATCAAGGCATTGATTTACTACCATCCTGTAAAGCCAGGTGGTAAAGCGATTTTCAGGTCGGTATTTTTTCAGGTTGTTCCAAAGCTTAATGAATACCTCCTGTACTATATCTTCAGCGTCATGCTCATCAGGCACCATGCGAAATGCTACCCGGTATGCAAATCCCTGATGCGCTTCCACCAGCATTCGGAATGCCCGGGTATCGCCCCCTGTTGCCTGCTGGATTATTTCCCAGGTATTCCTTCCATCCGACTGAAACATCTAAACATGATACGACAAGAACGGTGCTTGGTCAAATGGGTATTGGAAAATATTTGAAAATGACTTGAAAATGGAAAGAAACTGAATAAAGCTGACGTATGTCATTTGGCGTTCGCTTCTTAATTGGTAGTCTTGATTGAATAAAAATGAGGTAACCATGAAACGCATACTTGTATCCTTAAAGAAAAAAGTAGACCCTACGCACAAGCTCATTTCAACCGAGTGGGTAACAGAAGAAGAACTGAGTGCGATCCGCAAAAAGTACGGAAACCAATTCGATCCTGAAGAGCCAATCATTCAATATTTGGACGATCAATTGGTAATGGTCTCTTTCCTGGTATGGGTAAATAAGTGAACTTCCTTGTTGCCTGGTCTACACAAGAATGGAAAAAGGTTGAAACTTATTCCCCCTGCATACGTTATGATTGCAGTCCGTAGCAAGTCGATCGCAGTCAAAAGAAGTAATATTTTTTAAACTCACGCGATCCCGCATTTTTGTTCTGATAAACTTTAACCTGACAGAATAATGGATGGGTTCACTACGGGCCTAACGTTAGATTTATGTCTTGGACAACATTATATATTACTGGCAAACCAGGTTTTAAGGACGCAGTTCTCGGCAGTCTGGAGGATTCAAAGGTGTCGTTTCTTCCCGGAAGTACGGAAGGAGATGCTGATTTACTCCTCTTTTGGATTGATGAAAAATCTCCGCTTCGCGACTTTAAGAAAGCCATTGGCAGTAAAATTGTATTCAAATACCGACTCCAGTTTTTCTACACGATGAATCAACGGCCCGAGAATAAAACCTCGAAGCTTACTGAACGCGAAGAAGCTTTGATCCGAAAGATGAATGCCTGGGAAGCCGGTCGATTTCGCCATAGCGCCTAGCAATTCCACACTAGTAGGAATCCAGGAAAAGCGATAAATTTACTTTTTAAACGATCGCTTTTCTTATGGCTTTAATCTTGAGACAATTAGGTATTTGCCTGATCCTGTTTAGCTTCCATTTTGCCGGGTACTCGCAACAAGATTCCATCGCATTGTCAGAAGAGTACTACCGGATGGGCATGGAAGTGTTCGATTATTCGCACCGGAAACAAGCCACCGAGATGTTCATGATGGCAGTCAAGGCCAATTCAAAAAGTGCCAAAGCTCAGTTTATGACCGGGCGATCCATCATGCTCACGATTCGCAAGGAACAATCGTTGGGTTATTTCAAGAATGCATACCGGTTAGATCCGAAAATTGACCCTGATATTCTTTACTATCTGGGCCAGGCATATCACTACTCCGAGAAATTTGATAGCGCCATTCTGCTGTACACGCGCTATAACCGTTTGTTGGCCCGTTCGCTGGACTATGAAAAATCAAAAAGGATTAACGAAGTTAACCGCAAGATATTCGAATGCCATAATGCCAAAATTATGGTGGCACAACCCGTGGATGTAACCATCACTCATTTGGATGATTTAGTTAATAGCGAATGGCCCGACTATGCACCCACCATCAATGCGGATGAAACGCTGTTGGTATTTACTACCCGCAGGCCTGAAGAAAACTCGAATGTTCGGATTGCCAGCGATAATGAGTATTACGAAGAGATATTTTATAGTAAAAAAGTGGACGGCAACTGGACTCCTGCGCGCAATTTCGCAGCTCCTTTAAATAATGATTATCACAACGCGAGTGTCAACCTTTCGCCTGACGGGAAAGAAATGTTATTGTACCATGACTCCAATGGCGGAGACATTCTTGCTTCCTTCCTGAAAGCGGATGGAAACTGGACGGACCCGGAAGAACTTGAAATCAATTCCGAATACATCGAAAACTCAGCCTCTATCAGTGGCGATGGTCAACGTCTTTTCTTTACCAGCAATCGACCGGGCGGTTATGGTGGTACCGACATTTATGTTTGTACCCGTGACTCAAAAGGACGTTGGAGCAATCCGCAAAACCTGGGTAAACTCGTTAATACCGACATGGATGAAGATGGAGTGTTTGTCGCTGCCAGCGGTAAGCATCTCTACTTTAGTTCAAACGGACATGCCGGAATGGGTGATCTCGACTTATACCGATCCACATACAATGTAGAGAAAGATGTCTGGGAAAAGCCGGTCAATCTAGGATATCCAATCAATTCGGTTGAGAATGACATCTATATCGTCTTTACTAGAGATGAGAACTTTGCTTACATCTCTTCTGTGCGCAAGGAAGGTATAGGAGAACAGGACATCTATAAAATTGACATTCGTAACTGGAAAGAGCCAGCCTACACACAACCGGATTTTGCCGATGCTGTCTATTCGATGGAAGATGAACTTCCTGCTTTGGCCAAACCAACATCCCTCGTGGTAACGCCAACCTTCTCGGGGTCCTCTGAAGTAGACCTCAGCGTGTATATAGCAGAGGGCAGTTCAAAGAGCCCCATTCCGGCTCAGGTAAAAATTACATCCGATCGGCAGGAAATTCCATTGAAAGAAATGGGACCAGGAATTTATCAAACAACTTTAACCATTGATCCGGCTCGTGCCAATCGGTATAAATTATTGGTTTCCAGCAACGACTATATCCCCTATTCCTCCACATATTATTTTGGTGCACCCCTGCAACACGCAATGGTTCGGGACACGATTTACCTGGATAAAATTGCCGTGAATTACAGACGAACGCTGAACGTTTACTTTGGACATGACAGCGATGTTCCCAAATCGTTTGAAGATATCCTTTACCTCGAGCAGATCATGAAAACTGCAACCTCCATTAAAGTGGAAATCAGCGGTCACACTGATAATCTGGGATCGTATCCGTACAATGTAGGATTAAGCCGGAGGCGTGCAGAAGCGGTAAAAAGACATCTGGTACGCGCAGGAATTGATGAAAGCAGGATTACCGTTGCTGGGTACGGGCCTGACAAACCCATCTCTGAGAATAAAACCCGTGCAGGCCGGCAACTCAATCGCAGAACAGAGTTCACGATCATTGAGAAGTAATCTCACAGAGCAATCATGAAGCGATGGCTCAAGACTATTCTTTTTACAGTACTCGGTCTTGGAAGCCTCCTGGTGTCGTTGGTAGGTCCAATTGACCGAACCCCCTTAACCGATCAGGATTTTTACCAATCCATGAGGCTGGCATTTGATACACTGCATCTCACGAATCATCCTCCCACACAACCCCTCCAGGCAAGCTGGGGAAAAATCTCGATTACTCCGGATCACAATATGCCCATGGCCGGATATCGTATTCGGCCACGCTTTGAGGCGGTACATGACTCATTGCAGGCACGGGTGATCCATATCCACAACGGAGCTGCAGCTGTATATTTTATTTCCGTTGATCTATTATTATTTCCACCGGCATTAAAGGAGAAATTACATCAGGCAGCTAAAGTAGAGTTGAATGACCCAATCCTTTTTTTAAGCGCAACACATACTCACAACGGGGTTGGCGGCTGGCATGAAAGTGCTGCAGGCGAAGTTATCCTCGGCCAATATGATTCAAGCTGGGTTAATCAGGTTTCTGCAGACCTGCTGACGCTAATGAAACAATTGAAAGGCAAGCTCGGTCCAGCAAACCTTTCGCACTGGCAAACCGATGCACAGGAATACGTGGAGAATAGACTCGTTCGTGAAGCGCCAAAAGATGGTCTCCTTCGTGGCCTTTTGATTCATAAGCAGGATGGGACCACCGCAAGACTGATCACGTTTAGCGCACACCCCACCAACATCAGTAAACATATCAACTTGCTTTCGGGGGATTATCCTGCCGCATTAATCAAGACCCTGGATGAGCAGGGTACTTTCGGATTGTTTATGGCCGGGATGGTGGGAAGTCACCGCCTCACAGGGCTTAACGATGTTGATTTCGAACTAGCAACCCATGCCGGACGAGTGCTGGCTGACAAGATCCGCCTTTCATCCGCTGTCGCTCAACCAGACTTGCTCGAAATCAAGTCGGCTCAAATTCCAATTCCACTTGGGCCCGCACAATTACGAATCGCAAGCAACCTCAAACTAAGAAATTGGGTTTTCACTCGCCTGCTTCATCCACTTCAAGGCGAATTAACCTACCTTCAGTTGGGTACGGTGACATTGATAGCAACTCCCTGCGATTTTTCCGGTGAACTTTACATCACCCAAAAACTCGACTCCTTGTCTGAAGCTCATGGAAAAAATCTGATTGTTACCAGTTTTAATGGCGACTATATCGGATATATCACTGAAGACAGCCACTATGATGAAGTGAACAAAGAAGAGGTGCGCGCGATGAATTGGGTGGGTCCTTACAACGGTTCCTACTTCGCTGACATGATTGGCAGACTTATTCAAAAATAGGATTCTATTTTGGTCGCTGTTTAGGTCTTCGGTTCCCGCGCCAAGGAGTGCGCTTACCAGCGGTTTGCTTATCGTTCCTGGGCTTATCTCTGCGTACCTCTGGATGGTATGACGGTGCCTCTCCTAAGCCATCGGGCAAGGGAAGTTTAGTCACTTCTTTACCAATTAAACTTTCAATGCGATAAAACTTGCGTTGATCCAGGTCGTTGATAAACGTAATGGCTGTTCCTGTACTGGCTGCGCGCGCAGTCCTGCCAATCCGATGTATATAGTCCTCCGGATCGGGAGGCACATCGTAGTTAATCACGAGGTCGATTCCTTCGACATCAATACCGCGAGAAAGCACATCGGTACCGATCAAGATAGAAAGTTGCTTGTTTTTAAATTCTCGTAATACATGCTCCCGTTCGGCTTGTTCCAAATCGGAGTGAATGGCTTTGACCTTTAAGCCTAACCGGTGCAGATTACGATCCAGTTTCTTAACACTTTCCTTGGTGGAGGCAAAAATCAAAACACTGTTGTATTTCGTATCCTTCAATAGTTGATCAATCAATTTCTCCTTCTGTTCATTATAAACAAGGTAGGCTTGTTGCAGTATTCCTTCTGCCGGTTTGGAAATGGCGATGTTAATCTCCGTGGGGTTGCTCAGAATCCGGTTGGCCAGGGCCCGGATTTTTGGTGGCATTGTTGCCGAAAACAACAAGGTTTGTCGCTTGGTGGGAAGTTCTTTAATAATCCGAATGATGTCTTCATAAAATCCCATGTCCAACATCCGATCGGCTTCATCCAGCACGAGATGCTCGAGATGATCAAACTTAATGGTGCCCATCGCTATTTGGGCAATCAAGCGACCCGGGGTGGCAATAATAATATCCACACCGCCTTCCATAGCGCGTTTTTGTTGGTCCCATGTGGCTCCATCACCTCCCCCATAAATCGGGATTGAACTCACGCCAAGAAAATAAGAGAACCCTTCTACCTGCTGATCGATTTGCTGAGCTAATTCTCGCGTGGGCGCAAGAACGAGTGTATTCAGGTGGCGCTTTTCAGAAGAAACTATGTTGTTGAGAATGGGAAGCACGTAGGCAGCGGTTTTTCCGGTACCGGTTTGAGCACATGCAATCAAATCTTTTTTGGCCAGGATTACCGGAATCGCTTGCTCCTGAATGGGGGTTGGCTTCGAAAACCCCATGGCGTCCAATCCATCCAATAACCGGGGATTGAATCTAAATTCGTGAAAAGTCAAAGGTTCAGAGTTAAAAAAATTGTTGATGCAAGGTACAATAAGTTATTCAAATTGGAGCGCATAAAACAGATCCGGGTAAATTAGCACATCCATATACCATGCAACCTCAATCACCTTTTACTACCGAAATTATAGTTGAAACTACAGATATTGACGATCTGGGACATGTCAATAACGTCATTTACCTGCGCTATGTACAAGATGTTGCTACAGCGCATTGGAATCAGCTAGCCCCACAGGAGCTTAAACAACAATGCTCGTGGGTAGTGTTGCGACATGAAATTGATTATCTGAGTCCTGCTCTGATGGGCGATGTAATGATCGCTACAACCTGGGTCGGAAAAACTGAAGGGGTCCGCTCCATTCGGTTTGTTGAATTGAAGAACAAAAAAACCGGAAAACTGATTGCCAAAGCATGCACAGTTTGGTGTATGCTGGATTCAATTACCTTAAAGCCTAAGAGAATCAACGAAACTATCATCTCCCTGTTGCAGGTCACGAATGGCTGAGGCATCCATTCAGCTGATCCGTTGGGAATGTCTCTAAACAAAAAAGCCACGCTAGGTGCGTGGCTTTTGTTTGAAAAAATAGTTTATTAATTAGCAACGCGAACGTTTACTGCATTCAAACCTTTTTTTCCTTCCTTCAGCTCAAAGGTGATGGCATCGTTTTCACGAATCTGGTCAACAAGACCTGAAACGTGTACGAAATACTCTTGACCTGTGGATGTTTCTTTTACGAAACCGAATCCTTTGGTTTCGTTAAAGAATTTTACTGTTCCTTCTTTCATTGTGATTTGTTATAAATTATGCGGCAAAGTTACACAATAAAACCGGATTTCCGAGTTTTATGATTAAGCTGCCTTTTTTACACCCCCAAGCGACACTTCCTTTTGTTGCGCCAGGCGAATAATCTTCATTTTATCAAGCAAACGAATCACGTAGTAGGTAGGATCGATTTCATGCCACCGGATACCACCAAAATTGGCCCGTGAGCCATATTTATGGTGATTATTGTGATAGCTTTCACCCATCATCAGAAAATCGACCGGTAAGAAATTTTTTGAGGTATCGTTAACTACAAAATTGGTATAACCATACTTATGAGCAAACCAATTAATAATAGCTCCGTGAATTGGGCTCATCAGGAATTGGAGTGGAAGCAACAACCACAACCACCAGGCTGTGGCAAAATTCAAATAGAAAAGAACGTATAGTGCCCCCCAAAAAATCCTGGATGGCCATGAGCGGGCAATTTTATCGAAGGCATCCCAACGGGGTACGCCTTCTGTAAATCGCTTATCGGGTACCATGCGGCCACTGGCAATATCGGAATAGATCGTGTTCGTCTTCCACATCATATTCCAAATGGTTTCATCGTAGGTAGGTGAATGGGGGTCATTCTCCGTGTCGGCATAAGCATGGTGCATGCGGTGCATGGTTCCATAGCCAAAAGGGCTTAGATAGTTTGAGCCCTGAAAAATCCAGGTTAAAACAAAAAACACCTTTTCAGTGAACTTATTCATGGTGAATGCCTTGTGCGAGGCATACCGGTGCAAGAAAAAAGTCTGGAAAAACAGTGACAGGTACCAATGGGCAACGAAAAAAATAAAAATCTCCTTCATGAAACAGGTAGGTTAATAGGTTTTACGATAATTCTAGATCAACCTTATTCGGGCTAATCAACCTGTAAGACTTGAATCATCCCGGTTTGTGACAGAAACCTGAAAAATTATTTTTTTTGGAGGGCGGTGGTGATGTCTGCCTTCAAATGCTGAATGAATTCATTGGCATCATCCACATGGCAGGCCTTTTTAAAGCTATCAAAGAGCTGAGAACTATCGGCCATTCCGGCCCTGATCTTGCCTTTTTCATCTTCCAATTTCCTTTTTGCGCGGCTTAACAACTGGCGGCAATGATCGGCTTTCTTGTCCAATACCCGTTGAATTTCATCATAATCCAAGTCAAATACCTCTTTTAACAGGTAGGCGGCACGTTCCAGGGGCTCTAACTTGGATTGAAT
Source organism: uncultured Ohtaekwangia sp. (assembly GCA_964488465.1). Taxonomy (GTDB): domain Bacteria; phylum Bacteroidota; class Bacteroidia; order Cytophagales; family Cyclobacteriaceae; genus ELB16-189. Next base: position 56,268 of record CAZAUN010000007.1, read on the forward strand.
CACCTTAAATGCAGCAGAAAGCTCTTTTTCCAAATCGAACTGGGCAAGATCCGACTCTTTAAATTTTACCACTAACTGTGAAAGCTGAATCGAGTCCCAATACTCCTCTTTCTTTTTTTTAATCGAATTAATATGATTGAGACAGTTATTGGTAACGGCTTTGATCAGGTAGGCTTTTGTGTTCTCAATCTTGGTTTGATCAATTGAAAGCCACTTAAAGAAGGTGTCTTGAACGATATCTTCCGCATCGGCCTTACAGCGCAAAAGATTATAAGCAATTTGATGTAGGAGCGGCTGGTAAAGAGTAATGGCTTGAGCCTGGTTCACAGTATTTGAGATAGTAGTACAAAGGTACGTCTAAATATTCAATTTTTCAGAACTATTTACTTGAGTGGCAAGGTAATAGCGATTACGATGGGTACTCTGAAAGTTCCAGCCAGCGTAACGTTTTAGCATCGATTTCAACCGAAAGTTGCTGGATCTGGCTGGACAGTTCCTGTAACTGCAAATGGTCTGTAATGCCACTATTCAATGCGGCTGAAAGTTCAACCCGGTCTTGTTCAAGTTTCTGAATTTCAGCCTGTAACCGGTCAAATTCCTGTTTCTCTTTGAAGGTTAATCGTTTCTTCTCCATCCCCGGTTCTTCAACTGCCACCTTATCAACAGGTTGAACCTTGGCTTCATTTCCTGTGGTTTCTTCCATCCAAATCCGATAATCAGAGTAATTGCCATTAAACATGCGGATGCGACCTTCCCCTTCAAAGATGAGCAACTGGTCAACCAGGTGGTCCATAAAGTACCGGTCGTGCGAAACCAGGAGCAAACAACCATTAAACTTCTCCAGAAAATCTTCCAGCACATTCAAGGTATCAATGTCGAAGTCATTGGTTGGTTCATCCAACACCAAAAAATTGGGGTTACGAACCAGCACCTTCAGCAACTGCAAACGTTTCTTCTCTCCACCACTTAGCTTCTCGATAATATTGTATTGCTTTTCAGGTGGGAATAGAAAGGTATCTAAGAACTTCGAAGCCGAAACCTGAGACCCATCAGCAAGGGTAATGAATTCCGCAATCTCCTTTACTTCTTCTATCACCCGGTGATTGGGATTCAGGTCTTCCACTTCTTGAGTGAAATATCCGATTCGGGTGGTTACACCGGGAATGATTTCACCGGAATCGGGTTTGGTAACCCCGGTCAATAAGTCGAGAAAAGTGGACTTACCCACTCCATTCTTTCCCACAATCCCGATCCGATCCTTTTTCTTAAAGATGTACGAAAGCCGGTCGACCATTTTAGCAGTACCATAACTCTTTGAAATGTTATGGAGCTCCATCACCTTGCCTCCCTGCCGGGCTTCCAGTACATCTAACTCCAGGCGGTCGCGCTTTAGGTTTACTGAAGCCTTCTCCTGCAATTCATAATAGGCGTCAATCCTATACTTGGCTTTGGTGCCCCGGGCCTTAGGTTGCTTGCGCATCCATTCCAGTTCCTTTTTCAACAGATTTCTAGCTTTCGTCACTTCGGTTTTCAGCATCTCTTCGCGCTCCGACTTCTTCTCTAAAAAGTATGCGTAGTTTCCCCGATATGTATAGAGTTTGCCCCGGTCCAGTTCAACAATTTCATTGGCGACATTATCCAAAAAGTAACGGTCGTGGGTAACCATCAATAAGGTAATATTTTGACCGGACAGATAGGTTTCCAGCCATTCGATGGCCTCCAGGTCAAGGTGATTGGTTGGTTCATCCATGATAATCAGGTCGGGTTCGGCCAATAACATCTGAGCCAGAAATACCCGCTTTCGCTGCCCACCGGAAAGCTCTTCAAATCGTTGATCCAGATCGGTAATTCCTAGTTTTCCTGTTATGGTTTGCACCTTGGCGTCATAGTCCCAGGCATTGAACTCTTCCATGCGTTCCAATACCTCCTGCATGCGTTCGGCTGATGTATTTGAATCATGAATGCAAGCCTCATACTCGCGTACAACGGCAGCTACCTTATTTTGCTTATCAAAGATAATCTCGTTGATGGTCAGGGACCCATCCACCTGTGGTTGCTGCACGAGATAGCCTAATTTAACACCCTCCCGGACACTCACTTTACCCTGATCCGGGTTCAGCTGACCAATTAGAATCTTCAGGAAGGTAGACTTACCAGTTCCGTTTTCGCCAACGAGCGCCACCTTATCCCCTTGCGAAATACCAAAGGTGATATCTTTAAAAAGCCAACGATCATTAAAGGATTTGGAGAGGGATTCGGCAGACAAGTAATTCACGGAAAGAGAAATTAGTCTGCAAAGTTAGCACAAGACTTTCACCTTCCAGAAAAACGATACGACTCTGGTCAATTAACTTTGAATATGTTCACTGTACCCGCTGTCACACTAAGCTGTGCGTGTCTTCGCATTGAAGCAAAAGAAGCACAAACCAAGTTGAAAAAGTGCGGTAGCAATGATGGCAAAAAATAACAACATAGCCCATCTTTTATATTAAATTTAAAGTTAATATACACATATTAAATTGCCTAATATTCAGTTAGTTATATTTTATAGATTGAAGTAAGTATTTGAGAATGAATCTGGTAGAGATCTTAGCGAAGAACCCCACGCTTAAACAACGTAAGCAAATTGTCGATTACGTTGGCTCCAACCCCAGGCGTATGGCCAAGTTGTTTGCCCATTTCATAAAAGGGCCCTACCGGATTACGCAGCGAGCCGCATGGCCTTTAAGTTATTGCATCGAAGCGCAACCCACCTTACTTTCTCCGCATTACCGAACGGTGGTGAAATTGCTGACCGAGCCTAACCAACCAGATGCGGTAATACGTAACCTCCTGCGGGCGCTCCAGTTTGTGGAAATACCCACCCGCTATCAGGGACGGATTGCCGATAGTTGTTTTCGATTTTTAACCGGTAAAGAACCCGTTGCCATTAAAGTCTTTGCCATGACTGTGCTGGCGAACCTTGCTGCAGAAAACCACGAACTTAAAAACGAAATTGTCCCCATCATCGAAAGCCAACTGCCCTATGGTTCGGCTGGATTTATCTCGCGGGCGAGAAAAGTGTTAAAGCGGTTGCGTTAAATCAATTGGCTAAACTCTTGCTGTCTTCGGTTGGTTTGTAATACCATCCCCAAAAATGAATTCACGAATCATCGCCTTTTTGTTATGCCTCCCTAACCTACTTCTATGTGAACGGTGGCGGTTATGCCGGAGCCACCGCTACTTCTATTGCGCATGAGTTTACCTTCAATGCCAATGGCACGTATAAAAGCGATCATGCCGGAGGTTCCGGTGTGGTGGGCAATCAGAAATTTTCGCGACAGGTTTATTCGGGCACGTGCACCACCAATCACTGGACGATGACGTTAACCAATCGTTTTAAAGGCGAGACCGAAACCTATTCCTGTCAGTTTGAAGCGATAAAAGTGGCCGGATTTTGTTGCTAACCGATCGGTTGGGTACCGTATATACCCTGGTTAAGCGACAGTAGGTGCAGGTACGAATCGTGTCGTTAATGTCTTACTTTTGCCTGCGATGTCAGGAACCACCCATATCTGTAAAAGTTGCAGCAACGAATTTACCGGAAGCTTTTGCAATGTATGTGGTGAAAAGGTTCTCACACCAGCCGATAAATCTTTTAAGACTCTTCTGAATTCCGTATTGCTTACGATCACATTTGCCGATAGTAAGTTTATTCGCACATTGTGGCAGGTATTGCAAAAACCCGGAACGGTGGCCCGTGATTTTGCGGCTGGCAAACGGGTGAAGAACATCAGCCCGATGTCATTGTTCTTCGTTTTAAATCTGATCTACTTTTTCTTTCCCCTGATTCAGCTATTCAATGCCTCGCTCAACACGCAACTCATGTCTCCGTTTAGTGAGTTTTACAAAACCCTTATTGCAGCCAAAGCAGTAAGTCTGGGTGTAGATGTGAATGCTTTTGCGATGCTCTACAATTTAAAAACGACAACCTTTGCCAAGCTGTTGGTTATGATCTTTGTGGTGATCAGTTCGCTGCCACTCAACTTTCTGTACTGGAAAAAGAATAAATACTTCATGGATCATGTGGGCTATGCGGTAGAACTGGCCAGCTTCAATCTTTTTGTTAATGCCATACTTCTTACCCTTATTGTTCGCTTGTTTGGGCTTGGGGCCTACCTGAATGAAGCCACCCTGACCATCATCTTCATCACCACCAACCTGTATTTTGTATTGCGAAGCAGTTATACTTTTTATCACGAGCGAAGCTGGCGATTAGTGTTTAAATCGCTGATCCTGATTTTGTTCTTGAAAATAGCCCTTGAGATTTACAGGAGTGTGCTCTTCTTTATCACCATCCTGATGCTGTAAAATCAGCGCAACGAACGCATCAGACTGGCAATCAAATCTTCAGCCTGGCTTTGATCTTCTTCACCGGCCAGTTTGCGGTAAGAAAGTAAACTCTGAATAGCTTCTTCTATCTCTTTGTTCATGGCCAGTGTAATGCCCAGATTAAAATAGCTGTTGGGAAAAGTGGGTTCAATTTCGATGGAAATCTGATAATGGATTTTGGCCAGGGCCAGGTTGCCAATTTCGGCATAGACGTTGGCAAGATTGTAGTGTGCTTCAAAATGCCGCGGATCCGCTTTAAGGGCACGTGTGAAACAATCGATTGCCTTGGTGTGTTGCCTTTTTCCCGATTCAATAATGCCCAAATTGCAATAGGCATCAGCTATAGAATCTCCGGCATCAATGGCTTTTTGATATTGACCTCCGGCCCGCTCATCACCCTGTTCATCCAGAATCAGGGCTTCTTCAAATGGGGTGAGATTATTGAGGTTTACAACTTTGGCTCCGCCAAACAAAGGCAACTGGCCATGCTTGTCGCTACCGGTTTCGGACTTCTTTTTCCGAACCGGCTTAAACCCGAATTTCTCAGGATTAGGAACTGGAAACTGAATCACCTTGGCCATAGCGCAAAGGTAATTAAATTCCACCTGTCTGTAATGAAGGGAGGCTAACTGGCTTTTCTACGAGCAACTTTTTTGGGAGTTTCTTTGGTAACCTTTGCTGCCTTGCCTTTTGCCTTTTCCATGGGCTTCTTCTTGGCGGCTTCAATACTCTTTTTAAGCGCGGTCATGATATCCACGACTTCTGGTTCAGCTTCTTCCACAACTACGATTTCCTTGCCTGCAATCTTGGCATCAATAATGGCCTTTAAGGCATCGTAATAATGATCCTTCATTTCTATTTTGGAAAAGCTGGTGGTCATGGAATCCACTAAGGTTTTGGCCAGCTTCAACTGTTCTTTATCTGCCTTAACTTCAATTAATTGAGGTACCTCACCCATTTTTCGAACCTCATTCGGATATCGCAACCGATACATCAAGATGCCCCCTTCATGGGGCGAAATTAGGACAGGAGTTTCCCGGTCGCGCAAGACAACTTTCCCAACACCAACCTTACCGCTGTCTTTTAATGTCTGGCATAATAACCCGTACGTTTTCGCGCCCAAATCACCATCCGGCCCAACGAAATACGGAGTCTCAAAAAGGGTGTGATGTACCTCGGATGATTTAACGAATCCCTCAACCACAATGACCTTTTCACTCTTCAATTTCACCTTATCGAAGTCCTCCTGTTCAATGATTACATATTGCCCGGGTTCATATTGATACCCTTTCACAATATCCTCATTTCTAAGCGGCTGGCCGGTTACTTTATCTTTCTTTTCATAACTCACCGGGTTATGTCCTTCGCGTGATAGCAGATTGAAAGAGATGGTCTGACCGGTATCAATCGCATTGTAAATGCGGATGGGAATAGTGACTAAAGAGAATTGGATGTGCCCCTTCCAAATTGCCCTCATAAAAAGTAAGTTTAGTTAGTTTAAAAAATGAACTTAGGGGCACTAAAATATTGATTATGAATTACTTTTCAAAGTAATTACTTGGCGAAATAACTTGGGCTGACACTGGTATCAAGGCTTAAAATCAACACATGAAGTGGTGTCGACATCAGATTTAAGCTCATGTAGCAAGTTGTATAAACCATAATACGTGCGATTGATATAGAGTGCGTCTTTAACCCCCCGGGCCCGTTTTGATTCACGAAAAGCTTGCATCTGCCCTATCTCTTCTCCAAACCGGTAGAGTGCATCGAAATAGGATTTTTCTGAAAAATCAAACCGGGATGACCGGAAGGGTCGACCCAATAAATCAACCAGCTGCATAAACACTTCCGTGAAGAATTTCTTTTCTTGGGCACTGTCGTCCGGATAAACAAATCGGAGTTCGTGAAATACCTGATTCATTCTTGCTGTATCAGTAAGAATTTTGCTATCCAGCAATTGAAAATATTGCCTGTAAAAAGGGGTTGGTATCTCCTTGACGCATCCAAAGTCAATTACACCCAATTTACCCTCTGGGGTAATAACGAAATTGCCCGGGTGTGGATCGGCATGCAAGGATCGCAGGCTGTGTATCTGAAAATGATAGAAGTCCCATAAAGCTTGTCCGATTCTATTGCGGTCGGATTGAGACCAGTTATTCGACCTGAACAGGGCACCCAGAGGCTTACCTTCAATCCAATCCATGGTAAGAATCCGATCGCCCGAGTATTCTGGGTAGTAGGTTGGAAAGACCAATCCATTAATATGTTGGCATTGCTGCGAAAGCTCTATTGACCGCGTCAGCTCCAATCGATAGTCGGTCTCCTCCAGGAGCCGTGCCTCCACCTCACTAATAAATTCATCGTATTCAGCAGCATTTAACTTAAACATTCGCAGGGCGACTGGCTTAACCATCGCCAAATCACTTTTAACGCTTTCGGCAACCCCCGGATACTGAATTTTTACAGCCAACACCTTTCCATTTACAGTTGCCTGATGGACCTGTCCAATGGAAGCCGCATTGATCGCTGTGTGCGAAAAGGTATCGAACACTTCCGTTGGGTTTTTTCTCAACGCCTTCTCGAATGTACGGACAACCAATGGGTACGATAGTGGTGGCGCACTGTATTGCGCCATGGCAAATTGCTTTTGATAGGCTGTAGGAAGCAGGTTTTTGTCCATGCTCAACATTTGTGCAACCTTTAGTGCACTGCCTTTCAATTCACTAAGTGAATGGTAAATATCGGAGGCATTATCCTGATGAAGTTCGTCCTTCGATAATTCTGGATTGACTAGTTTTTTGCTATAATGCTTTAAATAGTTGCCCCCGATTTTGGCCCCTGTTGAGATAAATTTTGTAGCCCGCTGAACTTTGCCAACGGGTATACTCTTCTGCTCTTTCAGCTTACTCATTCAAATCAACTTTTGGAGTTCTGGTACAGAAACTTACCAAAGTCCAATGCATTATCGAGCACGCCTTTGCCGATCAGATCGAATGCAAGATTCACTGACTTTTCAATAGCCGCATCGGTTTGTTCAAAGTTGCTGCTTTGATCATGGGACCAAAACTGAAGTATAAACATCAGGTGCAGCCAGAACAAAACATCATAGCGCTCATCAAGGTACGATCGCTTTGCAATTTCGCCAGTCGCTTTGCCTTCATTTAATACGGAGTTGATCCAGTCTTCAAATGAAGATTTGAAGTCCTTTAAAAAAGTAGGAACCAATCCAGGCTTGTTCCAGGACTTCAATTGAAACAACACAAAACTCCGCTCTGCCTTCAACACTTCGGCCAGCATGAAGTAAAAGGTCAGGATTTTCTCCCGTGTAGTAAAACTGGAATAACTAGCATCGGCTTCCATCTTTGTACGGGTAGTATCAACAAAATTTTTCCAGATTGCTTTTTCAAGCGATTCAAAAGAACCGAAGTATTGATAAAATTCGCTCTCCTTAAATCCTTGATCCTTACAAAATTTAAAGACCGAAGCAGGTTGCTTGCCTTCAGAAAGTAAATAGTCTCGATACGCGGCTATAATTTTATCTGCGGAAGCAGCCGTACTCTTTGATTTGGATTTTGTAGTCTTTTCCATATAAAAAAAACAAGTTTCCGGGTGGATGGTTATGTATTTCTGAATTTTATTACCTCTTTTTAAAGTTTTTAGAATTGGATGAATATCCGGAACTTTAAAGGTGGCTTTGAGCAAGTTCCTTTTAGCATTCTTTCTGGGGCTTTCTGTACAAGCCGGGAATGCCCAAACCCGGTCATCAACTTATTATTTTGAAAAGGGGGAAGAATCGTTAAAGAACAAATCCTACAAAACCGCCCTGGCGCATTTCAATGAATGCCTGCGGTTGAGTCCTTTTTATTATGAAGCTTATTACAGCCGTGGCCTGGTACGCGAACAAATGGGTGACCATCAGGGGGCGTTGACGGATTTTAACATTTATTTGGAATCCAAACCGGAGGACAAGGAAGTGCTGTTCACACGGGCAGTCAGCCGGTATAATTTTGGCCAATGGGCCATGGCCAAACAGGATTTCCTCAAACTATTGAGCCTTCCCGAGGGTGGAGAAACCAATACTGTTTACTTTCAAACAGGCCAGGCCGGGGATGGTGCCACCCGTGCCTTTACAGCCCAGCGACATTTAAAGTCTACGCTCTACAATTATTTGGGCTTGATCGAGACTAAATTAAAAGTGCCTACCCAGGTCCTTCATTACTATGATTCTGCCATCGCCCTGGAGCCCACCAATTCCGACTATTTTTTAAATAGAGGTCTTGCTTATCAGGAGATGTTGGATACAATTCGGGCCGTGCGAGATTATCAACAGGCATTGACGTTAAATCCGGAAAACAGCTTGGCCAAACACAACCTTGCTTTGTTTGTTAAGAGCACCGATTATCCACAATCGGAAGCGCTTTTAACCGAAGCTATTGAAACCAATCCCAGACTCTCTTATTCCTATGCAGAACGAGGATTGCTACGAATGAAAACAAAAAATCTGAGGGGTGCTCTGGATGATTACAATCAAGCCATTCGACTTGATCCCAACGAGGTGGATTATTGGCTAAACCGCGGACTTATCAAGGAACAGCTAAACGACATCCCGGGTGCATTGGCGGATTATCAACAAGTGATTGCATTGAAGCCTGACTATGAAAAGGGCTGGCTTAACCATGGCAATGCTTATGTAAAACTAAATCGCTTTGAAGATGCCGTTGAAGATTACAGTGTGGCCATCACCTATTATCCGGAATATGGTCTTGCTTATTACAATCGCTGCGTGGCTTATCACCGGTTGGGCAAGAAAACAGAAGCTTGCAATGACCTGAACCACGCACAAAAGCTTGGTATTTCGGTAGATACCAAAATGAAAGCTCAGATTTGTGGGACGAAATAAACCAATTGAAATCAACCTAAATCAGGTCGCAACCGAACAAACACCGGCTCCCGAAACTGATTGTCCTTCGTTATCATGGAGAAATTGATTTCCGCAATCAGGGCTGGCTCTATCCATTTACTGATCTTCTCATCCATCACTTTATCGGGGATTGGCTTTTTAGTTTCTTTTAACGCTTTAATTTCCTTAAATACTTCCTTTAAGGTGGCATCATCAAATCCAGATCCGACCTTGCCCCTATAGATTAACTTATCGCCTACCCGCTCTGCAATGTGCAATCCACCAAACGTGGTACTGCGGTCTCCTTTACCGGGATTATAACCCAGAATTACACACTCGCGCGTATTCCGAACCTTAACCTTCAACCAGGAATCGGAACGTTTCCCTGGTAGGTACTTGCCTGTACGTTCTTTCGAAATAATTCCTTCCAGTTGATGTTCTCGGGCTGCTTCAAATAAGGCATTGCCATCTTCCACTGCCTCGCTAATTCGGTAGGGTGTATCTGATTTAATGGCATCTTTCAACCACTCCCTCCTTTTCTCCAAAGGCTCATTGATCAGGCTACGACCATCCATGTAAAGACAATCGAAGATATAGCAATAGGCCGGACTGGTTTTTACTGATTTTTGAATGGACGTTTCGCCTGTGCTCATTAACCGGTGAATCACTTTCTTAAAATCAGCTTTTCCACTTTTATCCAGACAAACAATCTCAGCATCAAATAAACCGCACGTTGCCCGGAAGGACTTGTCGGCCACGGTGAGTTCCGGAAACTGTTTGGTTATCTCATTTTGATTGCGCGAACGAATGCGAACCTGACCATCTTCCAATGCAACCAGGGCCCGGATACCGTCCCATTTTATTTCATGAAGGTAATTATCACCGGTTGGGGGCACATCGGCCGAGCCGGAAAGCATGGGCTCTATTGGATCTTGTAAGAAATTCACCTGCGGTGTATCTACCCGTTCCAACAGCCATTCCTTTGCTTTAATCTTATAGATCCGGTACTCACCACTCACCTCCCGACTGCTTAATCGAAAATAGAAGCCGTCTTTCTTCTCCTTCGTGATTTGATACTTACCTAATGCATAGATCCACATCTCACCGGCTCCATACTGACCTTTGGGAATTTCTCCATCAAACGTCAGGTATTTCATAGGATGATCTTCCGTTTGTACAGCAAGTCGCTTGACACCCGGATGCGGTGGCAGACCGCGTGGTACAGCCCATGACTTCAAAACACCATCTTGTTCTAGCCGGAGATCGTAATGCAAATGAGAAGCGTGATGCCGATGTAACACAAAACTGGTACCACTACCTTCAAGGATGCGCGCTTCCGGTTCTGGAGTTTTCTTGAAGTCACGTTTCTTTTCATATGACTCCAGTTGCTCAGGGGTCTTGTGCTTTTTATTGGGAGGTAACTTCTTGGCTTTCGTCACTTTGGTCTTTCGGTGCGTGTGCAGTTCCACCGCATAGGCGTCCATCCCTTCCCAGGCATCGCCATCCTGTACAACTTTATCAACGGCATTCGTGATGTTATACTCCAGCGGTGATTTCAATACCTCAATCTCGCCCCACGATAAGGGCATGGAAACCGGAGCGCCATCACGCCCGCGAATGCTATAAGGCGAAACAATACTTTGACCAGAGCGGATTCGAAAAATATCAATCAACACCCGGCCTTTGCGCGCTTCCTTTTTTATGTGCAACGTGGTCTCTTTTGAGTTGCGATCCGTAAAGGGAACCGCGATCGCTTGTGCAGCTTCGAATACGGTATGAAAATCCCAGCGGGGTTCGAGTGGACAACAGATATGGATACCTTTGCCACCGGTAGTTTTGGCAAAACATGTGTATCCAAAGGTCTCTATATAGGCTTTTAATTCTAACGACAGGGAGGCGACTTTGGTAAAGTCATACCCCTCCGGAGGGTCAAGATCAAAGACCATGTAGTCCGGATGTTCAAAGTCTGGTTTCCGGCTGTGAAGTTGGTGTAATTCCAATGCTGCTAAGTTGGCGAGCCATACCAGCGAGGCAGGCTCGGTGGCGATGATGTAATCCTTCTTCTCCTCTTTACCGAGCTTCACAAACTCCAGCCAATCGGGTGCCCATTCAGGCCGGTTCTTTTGATAAAAACTCTCTCCCGTAATTCCATCAGGAAAACGAATTAAGGTAAGTGCCCTACCTTTCACATGTTGCAACAGGGTTGGGGCAATCTTCAGGTAATACTCAATGACTTCGGCTTTGGTATACCCATCGTTTGGAAACAATACTTTCTCCAGGTTGGATAGTTCCAACTTGCGTTTTCCAACCAGCGTCCATTGCGATTTTTTAGCCATGCCTTATTCCATCACTTCGCCTCGCTTTTTGTTGGTTAAGAATATCATGCCAATGACAAAACTGAGTCCGGCAACGATTATCGGATACCACAAACCAGCAAATGGGTCGCCCCCAGATCCATTGTTTTTGCTTGCTTCATACAACGAGGCTGCAATGAAGGGTGTCATACCTCCAAAGATGCCGTTACCAATATGGTATGGCAGCGACATGGAGGTATAGCGAATGCGCGTGGGGAATAACTCGACAAGAAATGCGGCTATCGGTCCATACACCATGGTTACAAGCAATACCTGCACCACTACCAATCCAATCATGAGCCAGTAGTTAATGCCGGCCAGAAATATTACATATTGGGAGGTTGTACTTGTTCCATTCGCCAGAACCTTTCTGGTTTCAGTTTGTATGGTCTGATCAGCAAATACCCGTTCGATCTTAACTAACACGGTAGTATCTCCGGGAGCATTGATCATGCGGGTGCGAGTTAGAGACTTTGCTTGTTCGAGTTCAACTTTGGTTTGTGTATTGGTAATGGAATACATGGCTTTATAGATGGGCCTATACAGGAATACAGCCATTAACATACCGGTCATCATGATGTATTTCCGTCCTATGCGATCACTCCAGGCACCGAATACAATAAAGAAAGGGGTCCCTATTAACAAGGCAATGGCAATAATATCCCGGGTTTGAACAAACTCAACCAGACACGTATTTTCAAGGAAAGTCATGGCATAAAACTGACCTGTATACCACACTACGCCCTGACCAGCGGTGGCGCCAAATAATGCAATGAGCACCAGGATCAGGTTTTCCTTTTTCCCAAAACTTTCCTTGATTGGATTTTTTGAAATTTTCCCTTCTGCTTTAATTTTTTTAAAAAGGGGCGACTCCTGCATTCGCAACCGGATATAAATCGAAATACCCACCAGGATGGCAGAAAGTAAAAATGGAATTCGCCAACCCCAAACGGCAAATTGTTCTACTCCCACCCAATGCCGCACCGTGAGTATAACACCAATGGATACGAATAATCCCAACGTGGCGGTGGTTTGAATGAAACTTGTATAATAGCCTCTTTTAGCGGCCGGTGCATGCTCAGCCACATAGGTGGCAGCGCCTCCGTATTCCCCGCCCAGTGCTAATCCTTGCAACAGTCGTAGTATTAAGACCAAAGCCGGGGCCGCAATACCAATTACTTCGTATCCTGGTACAAGTCCAATAGCAAAAGTGGACCCACCCATCAGCACCAGGGTAACAAGAAAGGTATATTTTCTTCCCACCAGATCGCCCAACCTGCCAAAAACAATGGCACCAAATGGTCTCACTACAAATCCGGCTGCAAACGTAGCCAGGGTTGAAAGGAAAGCAGCGGTCGGATTGGTTTGAGGAAAAAATTGCTGCGACAAGATTGTGGCTAATGTTCCGAAAATGTAGAAATCATACCATTCTATTAGTGTACCAACGGAGGAAGCCATGATAACGGACCAAAGCGAACTCCGCTCCTCTTTGGTGATGACGGTTGCCTGCATGCAGAATTTCTTTAGGGTAAGTTAATTGAAATTGATTTGGAAGCCGTTACCGGTCAAAAGAAAATCTCCTGCGCCAGTCGATAGGTGTTGGCGTGCGCCTCGATAATGTCGCGGAAGTCGGGGGAATACCCGCCACCCATACTAACCACCAGCGGAATTTTGTGTTGCCAGGCCAGCTGAAGTACGAGCCGGTCCCGCGCCTTGCATCCTTCGCGCGTAATACTCAAACGCCCCAGTTTATCTGTATCAAGAATGTCAACGCCTGACTGGAAGAACATGAAATCAGGTTGAAGCTGATCAATCAGCGCTTTCAGGTTCACATCCAGGGTCTTCAAATAAAAATCATCAGTCGTATAATCTTTGAGCCCAATGTCTAGATCAGAAAGCTCTTTATGGAGCGGGTAATTGTTGGCCCCGTGCATACTGAAGGTAAAAACGCGATCTTCCTGCGCGAAGATCTGGGCTGTCCCATTGCCCTGATGAACATCCAGGTCCACTACCAGGATTTTATTCGCCAGCTGTTCTGCCAATAAATAATTAGCAGCGATGGCAATATCGTTTAATAAACAAAAACCTTCCCCTCGGTTGGTAAAAGCATGATGGGTACCACCAGCAATATTCATCGCAATTCCATGCTGCCTAGCATAGAGAGTGGCCATCAGGGTTCCATTGGCAATTCGGATTTCGCGGTCAACCAATTCATGCGACAAGGGGAATCCGGTGCGTCTGATTTCCTGGGGTGTAAGCGACAACGCTTTTAATCGGTTCCAATAGTCCACCTCATGGGTGCGAAGAATCCACCTCTCGGCCAGCGGATCGGGAGCGAAAAAGTTTGCCTCTACCAGGGTACCTTCATGCAACAATTGTTGAGGCAGCACTTCATACTTACTCATCGGAAATCGATGATTGGGTGGTAACGGTAAAATGTATTCCGATGACCAGGCAACCTTTAACATAAAATAGAAACGGAGGCTCAAGTCCTCCGTCTCATTATGATTTGTTTATATACTAATGGTTATGCTCTTCATGGCCGCCTCCGTTCCAGGTTTCCATGATTCCATGAAAGCTATCATGGAGTGCAGTTAGGGCAGTTGCAATCTCTTCATCCGTTGCCCCAGCTTTAATTTTATCTGCCAACGAGCGGGTATCTGCTTTCAGTTGTGCTAACATGGCTTTCATCTCGTCTGAATTGACCTTTTCGGGCAATGCGGTGGCTGACCATGCTTCTGCATTTTGAGCAAGCTCCTCCGCTAATTGTTTAACCGGCTCCAGATTGGTAGAGTCCTTATAGGGATGAAAAGCTTCGGCCATAATCATGTGGAAAGAATCCATCTCAGGCCATTCGTTGGGATCCGCTTCAGTCGTTGCTTCCGTTTGAGATTCTTCCGCTTGTTTTTGTGTGCAGGCAGTTATTCCCAAAGCCACTAAAGCCAAGAAAACATAGATTTTAATATTCATAGTACTTTTATTTTTGGACGCACAAAAGTAAAAAAGTATCGCTAACTGCGGTCCTTTCTTCGGTACTTTCTATACATCTGGAAGCTGCTCACCACCTTTTTCAGGATTTCAAAATAAAGGGCTACATAAAAGATAGCGGTTATCGTCCAGATCACGGCCAGGTTAAAATAGAGGGTATCATGCAACGACCCGGCAAAATATTTGGTGGGGGAATAAAAGATAGCCCGGAAATCAAACCAGTTGGAAGGGCGATGATCATTAAAGAATATAGGCGAAGCTTTTTGATAGAGCTCACCATCCAGCTCGATAATTTGTTTAGGCGCAGTTCTGTTTTCAACAATTTCGTTCACCTTTTCGTTTCGGTAGCGCTTCCGGGCCTCTTCAAATGCACTGTCCAGTTGTGGTGTACTGGTTAACGATTTTACCAAGGCTTGTTTTGCTGAATCAGCTTTGAGCGATCTGTTGAGATACACTTTTTCCAAAGCAAGCAAGAAGGTGTCAGTTTTATGGTATGTTACCATGTCAAACTTTCCAATTTGGAGTCGGTCAAGGTAGGGGAATCGATCCGTGCCAAATTTCTCCAGTTCGTATCCAATCTCTTTCCGTAAAAGATCCAATGCCTTTTTAACAGGATTGTTGGGTGATTGATCCCGCCATTTCGACTGGTTGTTGAATACAATAGAAAGTTTGGAGTTTAAGTTGGAGATATAAAACGATCGCTTGTAATTGGCCAATGCAATACGTTGATCCAATTCGTAAAATTGCTTTTCAAACGGATTATCTTTGAATTGTGTAACCATAAAGGCTTCAAAAGCCCACCGCGAAACCATCATTTCACCCATGATCGGAACCCCTTTCCGATCGCTGACGTTGGGATTAAATTTATCAAAACTGATTACCACACCGCTCAATAACAGTTGCGGAATAATCAAAAGCGGGATGAGTATATAAATTGTAACAGCCGAATCAAATGCCGAGGAAATATTTAACCCGAGCATGTTGGCGAAACAGGAACAGGAAAATAAAATCAGCCAATAACGCACTTCGGTCAACGGAATCTCTAAAATATAATTGCCAATGATGATATAACTGAGCGTTTGAAATGCAGATAAGGTGAACAGAATCGAAACCTTGGACATGAGGTAACTGCTGCTGCTCAGATTCAAAAATCGTTCGCGCTTCAAAATCTTTCGGTCCTTAAATATTTCTTCAGCGCTTAAAATCAAACCCACAAACAGAGCCACAACAACACTCATGAAAAAGTATACCCAGATGTTGGAGTTGTTATAGAATGTATACTTCCCCTCCTCCACATCATAAAATTTCACAAAATAGGCGATGAAGAAGGCCAGTACCGGAGACAGCATCAGGTTAATGACCATGTACTGCTTGTTCGCCACTTTCGCCAGAACATCGCGGATAATAAAAATCCAGAGTTGCTTAAACCAATTGGGAATTTGCTGCACTACCGGCAAAGGATCATGTACTTCTTCTACTTTGGAGATCTTGATCTTTTGCTTGAAATACTGATACCATTGGCCCGGGGAGACCTTACGGGTATGGGTGAACCGACCATACTCATTGACAACCCGAGTTTCAATGATATTGAAGATTTGTTCGGGGTTAATGTTACCGCATTCTGGGCAGGCACCGGGGGTTTTATTGGCCGCATTAATGATATCCTGAAAATAATTGACCGACTCTACCGGATTACCGTAGTAAATCTGAAATCCGCCCACGTCCAGAATAATCAGCGTGTCGAACATCTTAAAGATGTCTGAGGAAGGTTGATGAATTACCACAAAAATCATTTTCCCGCGCAAGGATAGTTCCTTCAACAGGTCCATGATATTTTCGGAGTCACGTGAGGAAAGTCCAGACGTTGGTTCGTCTACAAACAAGATGGTGGGCTCGCGCAATAGTTCAAGGCCTATGTTCAGGCGTTTGCGTTGTCCACCACTGATTGTTTTTTGTAGCGGAGAGCCAACTTTTAAATTTCGGATTTCAGAAAGGCCCAGGTTCAAAAGAACTTTTTCGGCCAATGTGGCAATCTCTTCTTTCTTATAATGACCAAAACATAGGCGGGCTGAATAGTAAAGATTCTCAAAGACCGTAAGGTCCTCAATCAAGAGATCATCTTGGGGGATGAAACCAATGATTCCATCCACTTTATGGGGGTCCTTATGAATATCGATCCCATTAATGAGTACGCGGCCACTGGATGGGTTCTCAGATCCATTTAACACACTCAATAACGTGGACTTTCCGGAGCCACTGGCGCCCATCAAGCCAATCAACTTACCACCGGTTTCGGCAATGTTGATGTTTTGCAATCCTGCTTTTCCGGTTTTAAAATGATAAAAGATATGCTCTGCAATGAAGGAGATTTCGGTCTCACTTTCCTCAAACAAAAACTTACCTACTACATCCGAATAATAGATCGGTTCAATCTTGGAGCCCCGGATGGCACTACCCGTTGCAAATACATCAATCTTGCGACTCTTGAGTGGAACACTATTTAGATACAGGGGTGTAATGCCCAGGTATTTGATCAGGTAGGTTTCAATGTCTGGCAACCTCAAAATCGCAATTAACCCGGTAAGATCTTTGGAAGTAATGCGCGGGCCTGGAAAATCCTGACCTCCGGAACCTTCATCTATCACCAATATATTTTTGGAAGCGAGCTCTTCAATATCTTGTCCTTGCACAAAAGTGCTTATTGCCTTGATATCGCGTTGCGGCATCTTCAGCGCTTCTCCAATGTAATAGATCAGGTTGCTCTGACGTTCGGAAAGCTCACCATCCGCATAGCATAGTTCAATGATCTTCACTGCCAGAATCGCTTTTTGTTGGGTCGTTAATGCCTGATTAACTTTTTTGGCGATTTGCATGATCTGCGACCAGTCATCAACAAACTCCAATGTCTCTGCATCCACATTCAGGTTGGGTTCGATTAATCGCTTATTGGTTTTGCAGAAATCATCAAACAGATTCAGGTAATACCGGGTCGATTCCTGATTCAGGTGTAACGAAAGGAAATCTTTGATATTGGTACGTTCATCGTCCGTGATCCGTTCCTTGGCCACAATGGCAAACAATTGGACGATTGCTTTTAACAGTTCTTCACTCATGCCGCAGCTACCCGGGTTTCCGGGTAAATATTCAGGTAGTTTTAGGAGTTGTTAAAATAGATAAAAAAAATGGTCATAATCACGAAAAAACAGCGATCCTTCCGTTTTACACGCAATTCTGTTTTATTTGTTGGATAAACTTTCATTCATGAAAAAAGTAGCCGTCCTCTTTCTGCTGTTCTATATAAGTACACCTGCCTTAAAAGCTCAGGAAACTTCTATTCTTTGGGAGGTAAGCGGGAATGGACTTACTAAAACTTCCTATTTGTTTGGATCCCTGAAATTTATTGGGGAACACGAATATTACCTGCCAAAAGAGGCTACCGATAAAATCCTAAAAGCCGACTTATTTGCTATTGAAGATCAAATTGACCATCACGCACAGCATGAGCTGAATAAGGCCCTGCACTTCCCAAAAGGTGAATCCCTTGCAACCCATTTATCGCCAGCCGATTATGCCAAAGTTGTCGATTTTTTCGGGACTGAATTCAAGATTTCTAAGAGCGTTTTTGAAAAAAAGTATGCCCGACTAAAGCCATTGGCCTTATCAATTTCCATGACCCGCCTGGCCCTGGGCGAAGGAGTAAAATTCTATGATTTGGAATTGCTACGATTTGCGAAAAAGAACGGAGTTAAATCCTACAGCCTGGAAAGTGTAGATCGCGAATCAAAAGCGCTCAATTCTTTCTCTATGCAGGATCAGGTTACTGCCCTTATGCACAGCATCGACAACTTTGAAAAACAAAAAACCGAGTACAAAAAACTGATGGAGGACTATCCACAAGGGAACCTGGAAGAAATTTTTGAGTACACCTTACATCCGCTGGAAAATAACGCACAATTCATTGAAGAGTTTTACTTTAAGCGGAATGAGGAGTGGTTCCCCAAGATTGAAAAAATGATGAAGGAAAACAGTGCTTTCCTATCGGTAGGGGTTTCGCATTTGGAAGGAGATCGGGGATTGCTCAATCTCCTGAAATCAAAAGGTTACACGTTAACGCCTGTCAAAGTGTCCCGCTAAAGTTATCCGAAACGTTTGGTAACCAAATCGCCCAAAATCAATAGTCCTTCGCGCAGAAACTCATCTTTCAGATTCTGAAGTTCATCTGCCGGTAACCCCTCTTTAGAGGTAATCTTGGTATCCATTTTTTCAGATGCCTTTCGTTTTTCTGCATTCTCCAGTTCAACTTTTCGCTTCGCCTCATTCAGCGAGATGCGAGTCTCCTCGAGGTTTTTCTTTAACTCTTCAGTTTCGGCCACATACTTTTTAAGGTTGGGGTCAAACTTGGTCCGGTCCTGGTAAGCTTTGTTAAGTCCCGCCAATACGCGATCATTGACTTCGGTAACTTTCTGAAAATTAGCAGGCCGGATTACATCCCAGGGTAATGCGCTGGGATAGGCACTTTCGCCATACTCTGAAGCGCTAAAGGCAGACGGTAACGTGATGTCGGGAGAAACTCCCTTATGCTGCGTGCTGCTTCCAGTAACTCTGTAAAACTTCTGGAAGGTCAACTTTAATTCGCCCACCGGTTCCTTATCATTTATGAAACGGCTAAGATCCAACACGGTTTGCACGGTTCCCTTGCCAAATGTTGATTCGCCTACAACAACCCCACGCTGGTAATCCTGAATCGCACCGGCAAATATTTCAGAAGCCGAGGCACTGAACCTGTTGGTAAGCACGACCAACGGGCCCGTATAAAAAATCTCCTTATTATCATCCGGCATCACTTCCACCCGGTTTGCTGAATTGCGCACCTGCACTACCGGACCTTCCTTAATAAACAAACCGGTAAGGTCAACTGCTTCCGGTAACGAACCGCCACCGTTATTGCGCAAGTCCATCACAATGCCCTCCACTCCTTCGGCCTTTAATTCACCGATTAACTTCTTTACATCACGGGTGGTGCTACGATAGTTCGGGTCACCTTTCTGATAGGCATCATAGTCCATGTAAAAGCTAGGCAGAGAAATAACCCCCAATCTGGCTGTCCGACCCTGAATCTGGTAGTTGATTACTTCTTTCTTTGCGGCCTGATCTTCCAACTTGATTTTATCTCGAACCAGGACAACTTCCTGTGCGGGTCCGTTTACCCCGGTTTTCGCAGGCAGGATCATGAGTCGCACGGTAGTGCCCTTCGGTCCTTTGATGAGTTTCACAACATCATCCAGGCGCCAGCCCACAACATCCACCATTTCACCATCCTTCCCCTGGGCTACTCCCACAATCAAATCATTCACATTTACCTTTCCGGATTTTTGGGCATCGCCCCCGGGAAGTATTTTGACCACTTTGGTATAATCATTTTCGGATTGTAGTTGTGCCCCAATACCTTCCAGAGACAAACTCATTTGCTGTTTGAACAATTCAGATTGTTTTGGGGACATGTAGCTTGTGTGCGGATCGTACGATTCCGTGATGGCATTCATGTAGATGGTGAAAATATCATCCGCTTTGAATTGGGTAAAAGACTTGTTGAAGCGCTCATACCGGGTCTTCAACGTTTCCGTAATCTCTTCAGGCTTTTTACCGGCCAACTTCAGGCTTAAGGCCTGACTTTTAATAATCTTACGCCAGAGTTCATTCAATTCGTCAGGAGTAGTAGCCCACGGCTCAGAATCGCGGTTGGTGTTGTAATATTCGTCAACCGTATAATCAAAATTCTTCTTAATCAAGGTTCCTAACACATACGACATGCGTTCCTTGTATCGTTGGCTAAACACCTTGTAGATATCGAACGCGGGATTTACGTTTTCGTTCCGTGTTAAATCATCAATGGCAAATTTGTACCGGTCAAATGATTTAATATCAGACGCGAGGAAATAGCTTTTGCTGTTATCGAGCTCTTTGATGTAGCGATCCAGAATGGCGGCTGACAAGGAGTCATTCAGTTTGATTTTCCGATAGTGATTATTGTCCAGAATATAGGAGATTACCCGCGCCTCCTTTCCGTAAACCGGCTTTGCTTTAAGCTCAACGGTATCGGCCGGCAAAGCAATGGCGGTATAACTTACAACTACTAATAAGACTGAAACCAAGCGCTTCATCATGACCCGTATTTAATTAATTCAATCATTTAACTACAAAATGGATGCCGCAATCAGGCCACCTTATCAAAATCAAATTCGTTCAGGAACTTTTGGGCTTCCTCTACTGAGTGGAATTCGAAGGTCTTTTTACCGCCCAGGCTTGAATGTACATCGATTTTAATTAGTTCAACATTGCGGGTAGAACGGGCATGCTTTGGCTTGGCGTGTTTGTAATCCTCGGATTCCTTCTTGCTGATCGAAAACTGGGTTGCCCGCACATTCTTACAATACGAGCACTGATAATGCTTTAACAGTTCTTTTGGACTCCCATCTTCATTGCGTTCAATAATTTCTTCGCGGGTTACGCGCATCGTGTAAAATCCGCAATTGTGACACTGAAGGGAAATAAGGTGTCCCTGATACTTTTCAATTTTTACCTCGTTGGTCTTTTCATCTACCCACACATCATAGTCGATGGAGAAAATATCCTCTTCTGCTTGCATCCCCTCATTAAGATGAACATCCTCTTCATCTTCACTTAACAACTTCATTTTAGATCCGGTACTGGAAATCCGGGGTGCATACCGTAGTTTTCGAAGCCGTTTACTGAGGCGTGTAGGATAATAATAATCCAGAATGAGCGTGGCAATATAGATTACCAAGGTTGCCCCTGCTACTGCAAAAAACAAGCGAACAAAGAACGATACACCCGGACCACCAATTTCATCTTTACCATATAAGTTGATTGCCATCGCAGCAGCAATACCCAGAAAAATAAAAATCCATTTATACCATTTGATCTCGTTGGCATTAATGTAATCGTGCCGCTCTTTTAGGCCTTTGATCAACGAAACTTTTAAGTGATATACCAAAAAAATAACGATAGCAACGGTAATCATCAAGATTGCCCCGATCAGCATCCCATTGTGCCATGCATCTACAAACGCTTTTTGTGCCTGAATATCCATTGTGGTTAAAAAAATTAAGCTCTAAAGGTAATACATAATGGGTAAACCAACCCTTGATTTTCCTCCACAATCACTTAGTTCACCCTGTATGGAGGATGTGTAGAAGGATTGACATTCCACTGTAATCTAAACGTGCGTGAGCGAAATATCGCATCCGGAACACGCATCAAAAAAACCCCTAAACGGAGCAAAAAGGCCAATTTGTTAAAATTATGTGCATTATTGCACATTATATATTGCATTTATGCAATAATTAGTATTATTATTGTGTATTAATACACAATAACATGAGTGATTTTGAAAAGAAAAAACTGGAGTTGGAATTAAGGAATTTTGCCAACATGAACTTTGAGCGTCCAGCTGATTGTCGCAATCTGGATCAGATCCGGTATTACGTCCGCGAACTTTGTACGAAGATTGAGGAGTACGAGCGAAGATTCAATTATGTGCCAACCTGGGCTTATGTGTTGTTATCACAATATAATATGGTTCATAACAGTCTCTTACATAAAGACTTCCGTAAGGCCTATGCATGATTTACTTTCATGAAGTACATCCCCTCTCCTATTCCGATTCGGTACGATTATATGTATACAGCTACGGCCAATAAGTCAGGTCGCATGCAATATCATAAGATAAGACCTGGTGTCAGCAAACTGCGGATAAGCCGGTCTGAGTTTATCAAAGCCTATAATGAATTAACAATACTGGCGCTCCATCCACTTCCCTTGCGGGGGCAGGATGCCGTCTTCCAATTGGAGTTCTTTGTATAAATTACCGGGTCAGAATCTTTTCCAGATTGGCCGGAGAATAGCCAATTGATTTTATGGTTTTGTTGTCTGATTTTCGGTAAACCAGCCATTTATCACCAGCCTGCTGATAATAGCACTCTGTCCCATCCTTTTCTTTGTAATGCTGAACTGTCTTTTTTGCCTCCTCTTCCGTAGTACAGGCTTTACTCATATTGGAACGCTGAACTTCGTTAAACAGCTCCTTGAATTTCTCTCCAAGCCCAAACTCCAGAATGGCCCCGGATAGAACATATTGAAGGTCGCATAAAGCATCAGCAATACCTACGAGATCTTTTTCCAATATGGCTACTTCCATCTCTTTCAGTTCCTCTGCTAACAGGGCCACCCGCAACTTGCAGCGGCTCTCATCCGGTATGGCGGGATGCGGCAGAATCGGATGCTTAAAGGTTTTGTGAAAATCTGCGACCAGATTGAGGGAGTCAGGTTGTTGCATGGTAGTAGTTTAAACTTCAATGATACAGGATTTGGTATAAAGAAACACAAACTCAAGTCTGGCTCACGGGGCTTAACGTTATCGGTCATGTTTCGTCATTCAATCTGGATAGGTAATACAATTAACGAAACAAGTTAAAGTAACTGTAATTATATACTGTGATTTACAAGTAGTTAAATGTGTTTATATCCACAATCAGATTAAGTTATTTTCGCCTATTCGGTTAGCCTTGATAGCCTTATATTTGAGGCCTTAATTGGAAGCATGAAGAAGAATTTCGTTCACGAGTTGCGTTGGAGAGGGATGTTGCATGACATCATGCCCGGCACGGAAGAGTTGTTGCAAAAAGAAATGATCTCGGGTTACATCGGCTTTGACCCAACAGCCGATTCCCTACATATCGGTAACCTGGTTCAGATTATGACCCTACTCCATTTTCAACAATGTGGGCATAAGCCTCTTGCCCTGGTGGGTGGTGCTACGGGGATGGTGGGTGATCCTTCCGGGAAGTCGGCCGAACGAAATCTCCTTTCTGAGGATACCCTTCGGCATAATGAATCCTGTGTGAAAAAGCAGTTGGAGAAGTTTCTTGACTTTTCTAAAAATTCTTCCAACTCAGCCGAAATGGTGAACAACTACGATTGGTTTAAAGAAATCCGGTTTTTAGACTTTATCCGCGATGTAGGAAAACACATTACCATCAACTACATGCTTTCTAAGGACTCCGTGCAAAAACGCCTGGAGACCGGTCTATCGTTCACTGAATTCACCTATCAGTTGGTTCAGGGGTATGATTTTTATTGGCTTTACAAAAACAAAAACTGTCGCTTGCAAATGGGCGGGTCCGACCAATGGGGCAACATCGTTACGGGTACGGAATTGATCCGTAGGAAAGATGATGGCGAAGCCTTTGCTTTAACCACCCAACTCATCAAAAAGGCGGATGGTTCCAAGTTTGGAAAGTCAGAGGGTGGCAACATCTGGCTTGATCCTGAAAAAACCTCGCCTTATAAATTTTATCAATACTGGCTCAATACCTCCGATGAGGATGCGACCCGCTTCATTAAAATCTTTACACAAAGGGAAAGGGAAGAAATTGATAGTCTGATTCAGGAACACTCCACCGCCCCACACCTACGCAAAGTGCAGTTGGAACTAGCGAAGGATATCACGATTCGGGTTCACTCCGAAGAAGACTATAACATGGCCGTGAATGCTTCGGCTATCTTATTTGGAAACTCGGTTACCGAAGACTTGCAAAGACTGGATGAAAATACATTGCTAGCCGTATTTGAAGGCGTGCCGCAGGTAACGATCAACCGATCAACCCTGACTACCTGTAACACAGTTACAGACCTGTTAAGTGAAGCTACTCAGGCTACGATATTTCCATCCAAGGGTGAAGCGCGTAAAATGATTCAAGGAGGAGGTGTTAGTATCAACAAAATCAAAATTACCGATCCCAACCAAAAGCCTGAGTTTACCCTCTTGCAAAACAAATACTTGTTGGCACAAAAGGGTAAGAAGAATTACTATCTGATCATCGTGCAATAGCTCAAAGTCCATTTCCCCATGAGCCTTACTTAAGTGTATGGATACTTAATACTTACCTGCATCCTGTTGGCAGGTGTGCTATCTATGCTGGTCACTCTTTGTTTGAGGTTCCAACTTATTCATCATCATGGTCATCATCAATCCGTTCGGGTTCCAGGCTCCATTTTGCTGGCGAGCGCCACAAACTGGAAAGCAGTAATTCCCGCATAAAGATGAATTCCTTGGGTAGCTTATCGTACATTTTTTCGAATAACTCGGCATGC
This sequence comes from uncultured Ohtaekwangia sp., assembly GCA_964488465.1. Taxonomy (GTDB): domain Bacteria; phylum Bacteroidota; class Bacteroidia; order Cytophagales; family Cyclobacteriaceae; genus ELB16-189. Next base: position 81,054 of record CAZAUN010000007.1, read on the forward strand.
TGAAGCAACTCCGTTTTCCACTCCTCCCGATCAATGTCCATAATGCTTTCAAACTGCTCCGGTGAGAAATCCAACCCGGACCAATCAATATCATCATACGTGGGCATCCAACCTATTGGGCTTTCCACCGCATTGGATTCACCTCGTATCTTGAGTACAATCCACTTTAAAATTCGCATGTTATCACCAAAGCCAGGCCAGATAAATTTGCCTTCGGCATCCTTTCGGAACCAGTTCACCCCAAAGATGCGGGGCGGTGCCGGCAAACTTCGGCCAAACTGCAACCAATGATTGAAGTAGTCGCCCATGTGGTAGCCACAGAAAGGCAACATGGCAAACGGGTCGCGTCTCACCTTTCCAACCTCCCCAAATGCAGCCGCTGTTGTTTCCGATCCCATGGTAGAAGCCAGATAAACGCCATATGCCCAATTTGAAGATTGATATACTAACGGGATGGTGGTGCTTCTGCGGCCACCAAAGACGAAGGCACTAACAGGTACCCCGTTAGGATTTTCCCATTCGGGATCTATTACTGGGTTATTCGATGCAGCTACCGTAAAGCGACTGTTCGGATGAGCAGCCGGTTTGCCTGAAGTTGGGTCCCACTTTTGACCGCGCCAATCAATCAGATTTTTTGGTGGTTCTTTGGTCATTCCTTCCCACCATACGTCTCCATCCTCAGTAATAGCCACGTTCGTGAAAATAGTGTCTCTGGAAATGGTAAGCATGGCGTTGGGATTCGTCTTCTCGTTTGTTCCGGGGGCAACCCCAAAATACCCCGCTTCCGGATTAATGGCATAAAGCTTTCCGTCTTTACCCGGTTTAATCCAGGCAATATCATCTCCCACCGTAGTCACCCGCCATCCTTTCAACTCCGTTGGCGGGATAATCATCGCGAAGTTCGTTTTACCACAAGCACTTGGAAAGGCAGCAGCTACATAATCCTTTTTTCCATCAGGACTTTGCACCCCCAACAGCAACATATGCTCGGCCAGCCAATTTTCTTCATTCCCCATCACCGAGGCAATCCGCAATGCAAAACACTTTTTACCCAACAACGCATTGCCACCATATCCGGAGCCGTACGAAACGATTGAACGTTCTTCCGGATAATGCACAATGTATTTCGTGGTTGGGTTGGTAGGCCATTTGGCGTCTTCCTGACCCGGCTGCAAGGGAGCCCCTACCGTATGCAGACATTTAACAAACTCCCCATCTTCTCCGAGTACCTCAATCACGCGTTTTCCAACCCGGGTCATCAGGTGCATATTTACCACCACATATTCTGAATCGGTGAGTTCAATACCAATCTGGGCTATGTCGGAGCCCACCGGACCCATGCTGAATGGAATTACATACATGGTACGGCCTTTCATACAACCGTGCAGCAGATCGCTCAGCGTCTGTTTCATTTTTTTTGGATCGACCCAGTTATTGGTAGGGCCGGCATCTTCTTTTCGCTTGCTACAGATATAAGTACGGTCTTCCACCCGGGCTACATCACTGGGGTCAGAAAAACAGGCGAAACTGCCTGGCCATTTTTTCGGGTTAAGTCGAATGAATGTGCCCTTATCAACTAAAACATCACAGAGTTCATCGTATTCTGCTTTCGAACCATCGCACCAGCGAATTCGATCGGGCGTACAATGAGCGGCCACTTCATTTATCCAGGCGAGCAGCTCCTTATGAGGAACTGTGTAGGTTTTAGAATCTGAAACTGGGGTGGTAATCATAACGATGGTTATATCAGGGTCGCAAAAATAAGAAGGGTTTTTCGCAAAATAAAGCCTTGCAAACGATTGAAATGATGTTTTTTATGCTAAAGACGATTACTTATGACCAGAATTGCATTCTAAAAATCAACCCGGTATGCCAAAACTGGAATAATACCCAGTTGGTACCGCGGAGTGATTTCCTGGAGCAAGGTATCAAAGTAGTATCCGGCCAGGTTCCGGTAGTTGGTCACGTTCTGGATGTCGATTGAAATCGTTCGGGTATACCCGGGTTTATTCTTGCGCCAGGTTACGCGCAAATCAGTACGAAAGTAATCCGGAAGCGCCACGGTATATCCTTGTAAGACATTATAAATAGTTGTACCCGTTAATGAAGAGGCAAAAAAGTCAATCGGGGCTTGACGCAATCCGCCTGTGTAGAGCAACCGGGCGTGAATTCCAAATGCTCTATTTCCTTGCTTCCACTCCTTACCTGACAACACGCTGCTGGTAAACCGGCCATTAAATCGTGTGTCGGCATAGTTATTTTCACTTACCTGGAATTGTGATTGGTAATAGGACCCGGAAATCATGAAATAGAGATCGCTATAAAATCGCTTCTCCATTGAACCTTCCAACCCATAGTTTCTTCCATTGCCTATAGCCTCAAGATTTCCCTCCGGAAATTCTTCCCATTGATTGATCAGAGAATACGTTGCGTACCCCGGAAGAATTGGCGCATCATAAACTTGATGGTAATACACCGAAGAAGCAATTGATAGCCCTGTTTTCACCTGATGCTTCCATTCCACCGCCAGCTGGTTGCTTCTTGTAAACTGTAAATCTTCATTACCGGGTGCCAGGTAGGTTTGTATTTGCTGCCATTGACTTGTTGAGCCATAAGAAAGTGCCAGCAAATTATTTCCAAAGCGCTTGTTTATACTGAGGCGTGGCTCCCATGCAGCACTACTATTATATCCAAAGTTTACATATCGAATGCCGGCATTCAAATTAAATGACCCTAGCCTTTGCGACCAATTCAAATAGGGTTGCCAGAGAGCGCCATCCACAGTCCCTTGCACGTTGGGATAGAAAGCATCAATGTACAATGGAGTAACTGTTGCCACATCCATTGAGTTATTGAGATAGTTTGCAGTTATTCCGGCTTCAATACTTCCCTGTGCGGAGATCTTCCGAACAATCTTTAGAAAGGAAGAGAACAGCAACCGATCGGATTGGTACCGCTCTGAATAGATGGCTGGATACGGCACGTCTGTGCCTTGCGAGGTGCGTTCCTGGATTTGCCCGGATACGGAAGCCCCGGCACTAATGGATAAAAACCCAGGCTTAAACTGATTAACAAGACCCACGCCATATACCTGCCCATCATAATCGATTGTGTACCGGTCTTTCTCTTCTTCCCAGTCGCTTGCAGGTTTAGCTTCAAAACGGTTGTCGCTCAGACCCGCAAAGCCAAAAGCAGAGAGGTTTCCTCCCGCTTTGCCTGGAAAGTTCAAATGGAAGGATAGGTCCTGAAAGTTGATTGCTTCATCACCAAAGTCAATTCCCATCTTTGAAAGCAGCCCTATCGTTGAGTACCGGTAATTAACCAGAAAAGAACTTTTGTCATTCTTGTTGAGTGGGCCTTCTGCTGCCACGTCCATACCGATTAAACTCGCCTGTGCAGTATAGTGCATTTTATCACTGGCGCCCGGGCGAAGCGACATCGCCATTACCCCCGCCAAGGCGTTTCCATAATTAGCGGGTAAGTTTCCCGAATAGAAATCCGTTTTATCCAGAAGTTGTGCACTTAAAATATTGACACCACCACCATTAGCCACAGGTCTATCACTTAATGTGCCTGCATTAGCCAAGTGATTCGGATTGACAATATCCAGCCCTTGCAAACGCCACAACAATGCATTGGGGGAATAGCCCTTTACTACAATCGAATTAGCCTGGTCATTGGCCGTAACAACTCCGGGATAGGAGACCAACATTCTTACCGGATCGAAAAAGTTAGCAGGCACCCGCAACGTCTTCTCAATCGAAAGTGAAGTAACTCCTGGTTCCGGTAAATAGGGTGTTTCTACGACCACTTCGTCTAATACTTGGGCAACTTCGTTCAAAACAATCTGTATATTCGATTGCTTGCCAGCAATGACCAATAACTCCTGCTCTTCCGATTGATAGCCAGTAATTGAAATTATCAGTCTATAACGTCCCGGTGCGGTTACGAACACAAATGAACCGGTTGCATCGGTTGAAGTGCCGGTAACCAACACATCATTTTGAAAGAGGGCGATATTTGCATGGACAACTGGTGCGCCTGTAACACGGTCTCGCACCTGTCCGGTGACAGATTGTGTAATTTCCTGAGCGAAGGAGGATGTGCTAATAACCAGGAATAGAAAAAGGGAGCGCATTTAATGAATAAGTCGAACTCGATAAATACTAACTGCAAATGTAATGGTAGTGGGCCCTTTTAAAAACAGATGTCCATCAATTCAGATGGACATCCTTACTTGAGTATGCTTTCTGACGATCACATGATCGTCTTCAGATACTTAATACAATTTTCTGTACTCAGCATCGGGTTCACCGGATAGGTTTCCTGTTCAACAAAGAACTTCTTCATTCCTGCTTTCTTAGCACTTGAAAATAGTGCTGGAAAATCCATTGAACCGGTGCCCACATCTGCGTTATTCTCGCGGTTGGTTTTATCCATGTCCTTTACATGCCACAACTCAAAGCGACCCGGGTATTTATTAAAATAGGTTAACGGATCTTGGTTGGCACGTACCACCCAATATAAATCCATCTCCATGGTCACCAGTTTTGGATCCAGTTCCTCCAACATCACATCAAAAATCACTTTTCCCTCTACCGTATCAAATTCAAAAGCATGATTGTGATACCCCATCCTAAGCTTGTACTTCTGCGCTGTCTCCGCTGCTTTATTAAGGGTTTCACAGGTCTTCTTTAATTCATCCAACGAACTGTAATATTTCTTATCCATCCAGGGAACAACTACATATTTCTGACCCATGGATTGAGCATCGGAACACGCTTTATCCCAATTGGAAGTAGTTTGTTCAATACCATAGTGGCCACTGGCTACACTAACACCCAGACTCTTCATGTAACTTCCAAATTCGGTGACCGGCATACCAAATAATTTCCCTTCACGGTAACCATAAGTTTCCACTTCCTTATATCCCCACGTTGCTATTGACTGCAATGTGCCTTTTACATCTTTCATGATCACATCGCGCAGGGTATATAATTGCAATCCGATGGAAGTTTTACCCTTTGCATTTGCCCATACCGAGGGCAAAGACATCAAACCAACGGCAGCTACTGTCGAAGTTTGAATGAATTTTCGTCTTTCCATTTGGTTACTGATTTATTTGCCTAACGTCAATTGACTAAACATAAATAATGTTTCATCTCCGGCTTGTGGATTCTTAAACACCAAAACAAGATCATGTTTGCCCGAAACCGGTTTAAATCCAATTCCAGAAGGCCTCATATAGATACCTGCCTGGATTTCCATTTTAGGCGCCCTGGTAAAATTGATTGTTCCGAGCTGAGTACCCGAAGTCGAATCGAGCCATACCTCAATCTCACCACCTTTTGCCGCTCCCATTTCTACTATTACACAACTAAGAGAGCCTACACCACTCAAATCAACTCCCTTAAATGTGGCAGACGAGTTGTGCTTAATGTTCTCAATTATTTGATATCCGCCCGCATTCAACTTGCGAGCCCCACCCGTAAAGTCAGAAGCATCAGACGAATTTAGTACCGGAGATTTGAAGACTACCTGCCGGGTAGTTGAGAGTGAAGGCATTCCATTGGCGCCATTATCTTCGTACGTTACGGTAAGTACATAAGCCGAGGTAGGTGCCGGACCGGGCGGTGGAACTGCGGCAAAACTTGCCACCCCGGTTAACGGTAAACTTTTCACCTCTTCTTCCTTAGCGAGGGATAGTATGTATTCAACCATTTGAATGGCTTGCTCCTTCTTAAGTTGTGGGTGAGCTGCCATGGCCACCTCGCCCCAGTTGCCAGAGCCACCATTGAGTACTTTATCACTCAAGACTTCAATGGCCCGAACATCTTTCGCATACCGCTTGGCCACATCGCGATAGCTTGGCCCGGCAGATTTCTGATCGACCAGGTGGCAGGACTTACAATCGCTTTCGGCTATTAATAATTTACCGGGTAATTCCGCACGCTGGTGCCCTTGCGCAATCTTGGTCATATCATAGCCTTGAGGATGAAAGTCAAGCGTAACAAGAACGCGATCGGATGAAATTTTACCATCACTTGTTGAACCGTCTTCTTTGTCGTTGACAACGATTGAATAATTAACTGTCCCCGTGGGTAGAAAGCGATCTGCATTTCCATCAATTTTAATATCAACTACCGGTGGTTCATTACCGGCAATGATCGTAATCTCGCCAGTTGCTTTGACACCTTTCGAGTCTGTTGCCGTGATTTTAGGACGGTATATTCCAGCTTTACCAAAGGTGAAGGTAAAGGTGGGTTTATCGGCTTTAATTACTTCTCCGTTAATTTCCATTTCGTATTTCATCGCATCCCCATCCGGATCAATTGTTTCCGATGCAGAAATTTCGATCGCCAACGGCAACGCTCCAGAAGCTTTGTTTGATGTAACAATCACCTGGGGTGGGCGATTGCCTCCGTTAAAGTCAATCCGCGACAAGCGGGCATCCATGTTTTGCTTAAACCATTGGGTGCCGTACTCGAGCGTGTATAGTTTCCCATCCGGTCCATAAGCCATGTCGATAATGTTGTTGAACTGAGTTCCTTCCATGAAGGGCTCAATGTCCATGATCGCTCCCTTCTCATTCATGGTTACCAGGCGCATCCAGTTACGCATCCAGTCGTAAATCAAAAGTTTACCATCAAAATAATCCGGGAAGGCCCCATCTTTTCCGGTAAACTTATCAGAATAATATACCGGGCCGGCCATGGCATTTCGGCCTCCGGTTTTCATCAACGGAAAATCGGGGGACTCGGCATACGGATACCAAATGAACGGTGGACTTACCGGAGGCAATTCGACTTTGCCCGTATTGTTGGGTGAGGTATTGATAGGTCTGGATACATCATGCCTAGGTCCGCTAACTTTCTTTGCGAAATCATGCTTTGCATAGGGATAGTTACCTCCCACAAACAATGGCCATCCAAAGTAGCCTGCTTTTTGTGCCTGGTTTACTTCGTCATACCCGCGTGGCCCGCGCTCCGGTCCATCATTTCCAGCATCCGGACCCACTTCGCCCCAATACAAGAATCCGGTTCTCTCATCTACCGAAATGCGATATGGATTGCGATTCCCCATTACATAAATTTCTGGACGCGTTTTCTCTTCGCCTTGCGGGAAGAGGTTGCCTTCCGGTATGGTGTATGTACCATCCGGTTCCGGGTGAATGCGCAAAATCTTTCCACGCAAGTCATTCGTATTCGAAGAAGATCCCTGGGCATCAAACGGACTGCGTCCGGGTCTTTCATCCGAAGGGCTAAATCCATCCGATTCAAAAGGACTGGTGTTATCGCCCGTGGATAGAAACAAATTTCCATCCGGTCCAAAGGTTAATGAACCTCCTGTGTGGCAACAGGTTTCTCGTTGCGTCTTAACCTCTAATAATTGGACTTCTGAAGCCTGGTCAATTTTTTCACCATCGAATACAAACCGCGAAAGTACATTGGCTGATTTTTCAGGATGCGAATAATAGAGGTAAAGCCATTTATTTTGCTCAAAGCCGGGATCGTGCGTGAGGCCCAACATCCCATCTTCAAACTTGGTCCAAACATTAAATGTGTTGATTTCGCTGATGGTATCTTTTTGAGGATCGTATAACTTCACCTTCCCTTTGCGCTCAATAAAAATGATCCGGCCGTCTGGCAAAATGTCCATCTCCGTGGGCTCGTCAAAGTTGTATCCTAAAACTACTTTTGTGAACCGGTTCGCTTCCGGTACTTTTTTTGCATGCGCTTTCTTAAAATCAAGTTTACCTGTGCCCATGGCATAAACAATACCCTGATATACATGATCCATGAACAACGAGTCTGCAAACGATTCATTGGTATGCCCCATTCCGGTATAGAATGATCGACCTCCGTCAAAATCATGATACCACGATATCGGATGATTCGCGCCATTTTCGCCACCCTGGTAGGAGGTTTCATCCAGGCTGTAGAGAACATTTATCTCTTCAGAAATCTTTTTGTAGTTGTAAAGCTCATCCGTTCGGATCCATTCATCGGGTAAATTAATACCGGTACCAAAGGGTTTCACTTTTCTGAATTTAGCTTCCTGAATTTGCGGATGGCTTTTGAAATAGGCCCCAACTAACTTACCATACCACCACCAGTCATACTCGGTATCGGCAGCCGCATGAATCCCCACATACCCGCCACCGGCCTGAATATACCGCATGAATTCATTCTGCTGAGTTTGATTCAGTACATCCCCGGTTGTGCTTAGAAATACCACAGCTTGATACTTTTTTAAGTTTTCTTCCGTGAATGCATCGGATACTTCCGTGGTATCCACTACAATTCCCTTTTCCGAACCCAATTTGAGTAAGGCTTCTTTCCCAGCCTTTATCGATTCGTGCCGATAGCCCTTTGTTTGAGAAAAGACCAGGATGCGCTTAGAATCCTGTTTACACGCGGTTAGAAAAACCAAACAAGCTACAACGAGTAATAATTTTTTCATGAGTGAATGTTACTTCGAGTCGATTAAATTTCAGTGTTCTTTTTCTCCATCCAGTGATAAAACGTAGCGGGCCATTTTCTCTGCATCGGCCTGGTTCAAATCGGGGTGGGCGGTCATGGGTATTTCACCCCAAACACCGGTGCCGCCATTAATAATTTTCTGCGCCAGTAAGGTTACATTGGCTTGTGTAAACTCATACTTCTTGGCTACATCGGTATGCGAAGGGCCAATGATTTTATTCTCTTTGTGGTGACAGGTTTTGCAATCGCTGGCGTTCACCAACGATTCCCCTTGGGCAATCACATCCACCGCTACTACAGGGGCAGCTGATTCATCCGGTGTGCCATAGTCTTCAACGTTTTTATTTTCCGTTTTTGATCCGCAGCTGGCGAATACCACCACCAGTGCCATGGTTGAATAGATTGTGAGGATTTTTTTCATGTTGATTGATTATTTCGTTATTCCTAAAACTTTTTTATTGAGGGACGGATTTTTACCCGTAGCGGCAAAATCATCAAATGCTTTTTCGGTTACCCGAATAATATGGTCCTTTATAAAAGGAGCGCCTTCTGCGGCTCCCTGTTCGGGATGTTTAATGCAACACTCCCACTCCAATACAGCCCAACCTTTATAATTGTATTGCGCCAGTTTGGAAAAAATGGATTTGAAATCAACCTGACCATCCCCTAGTGAACGGAAGCGGCCCGGACGATTAACCCAATCCTGGAAGCCACCATAAACTCCGCTTTTACCCGTTGGATTAAACTCCGCATCTTTCACATGAAACATTTTAATGAAGGGGTGGTAGAAATCGATATACTGCAGATAATCCAATTGCTGTAACACAAAATGACTCGGGTCGTAAAGAATGTTTGCACGCTTATGTTTGCCGGTAGCTTCCCAGAAACGTTCAAACGTAATACCATCGTGAAGGTCTTCCCCCGGATGTATTTCATAACATACATCAACCCCAACTTTATCAAAGGCATTTAATATTGGTAGCCAACGCCTCGCCAATTCTTTAAACCCATCCTCCACCAAGCCGGCCGGCCGTTGTGGCCAGGGATATACGGTGTGCCACATCAACGCACCCGAAAAGGTGGCATGGGCATTCAATCCTAAATTTTTGCTGGCTCGGGCAGCCAATTTCAACTGATCGACCGCCCAGGCGGTGCGTTCCTTTGGTTTACCATGAACGGACTTGGGTGCAAATCCATCAAACATAACATCATACGCAGGGTGCACCGCCACCAACTGACCTTGCAAGTGGGTTGATAACTCTGTGATTTGCAATCCGCAGGACTCGACCGTTTCGCGGATCTCATCGGCATAGTCTTTACTTTCTGCCGCTTTCCTTAAATCGATGCAACGACTGTCCCAGCTGGGAATTTGCACACCCACATACCCGAGGGAGGCCGCCCATTTGCAAATTGACTTAAGCGAATTAAAGGGAGGCTCATCGCCCATGAATTGGGCTAAAAATATTCCGGGTCCTTTCAGTGTCTTCATATCCATTAAACTTCAAAGGGTGTCCATTTCTCTTTGCTCTGGCCGCTCTTCACCACATTGTCGATAAAGGCCATGCCACGAATACCATCGTTCACCGAAGGGAAATCGACTACTTCAGGCGCTTTTGATCCATCCAGGCGGGCCGACAGAGCTAATGCAAAATTCCGATAGAGATTGGCGAATGCCTCCAGGTACCCTTCAGGGTGCCCTGCAGGTGTGCGGGTATTGAACAGCGCTTCTTTATGCAAAAAACCGTTGCTGCCTGCCCGTAAGATCTGTGTTGGCTTATCCAACCATTTCACCAATAACGTATTGGGCTCTTGTTGTGTCCATTCTAATCCACCAAGCTCACCATAAATTCGAATCCGCAGTGCATTCTCTTCGCCTGCAGCTACCTGCGATGCCATGAGTACACCCGCAGCGCCATTATCAAATTTCAGCAACACATTGCCATCGTCATCCAGCGCGCGACCGGGTACCATAATGTTCAAATCGGCACAGAGGTGGGTTATCTTCAGGCCCGAAATGAACTCGGCCAGATGAGCTGCGTGCGTACCAATGTCTCCCATCGCCCCTGCTTTACCTGAGCGTTTGGGATCGGTGCGCCACGCTGCCTGAGCATTCCCTTCCTTTTCACTCATTTTACTGAGCCATCCTTGTGGATACTCTACATAAATCTTCCGAATCTTTCCGAGTACACCTTCTCTTACCATGGCACGCGCTTGCCGCACCATCGGATATCCGGAGTAGGTATGTGTTAAACACAAAAGCAAGCCGGTTTCTTCAACCTTCGTTTTTAATTGACGAGCTTCTTCCAGGGTAAAGGTGATTGGTTTCTCTATGACCACATGAAAACCCTTTTCCAGCGCAGCGATGGCCGGGGCAAAATGTGCAAAGTTGGGTGTTACAATAGTAACGAAATCAATTCGCTTATCAGCAGGCAGCTTACTCTCCTTCAATAGCATTTCCTCGTAGGATGTATAAGTACGATCTTCCGGAAGAAAAAGCATCTTGCCACTTTCTTTCGCTACTTCCGGATTGATGCTTAAAGCTCCTGCCACCACTTCAATGAGTCCATCCATATTGGCAGCCAACCGGTGAATTGATCCGATGAAGGCATCTTTGCCTCCACCCACCATGCCCATGCGTAATTTTCTATTCATGTTTCAGTAGTTAATGCTAAAATGTTAATCCGTAAAATAAGTCAATTTTGAGTACCGATCAGAAATATTTTTAGAGGTGTTATACAAAGCGATTTAAAAGGTTCTCAAGATATTCCTGCTGACCGCTTATTTGCTCAGGCTCTCCACCTTTCAGGGCGAAAACACGGAGGTCTTTCAGACTCAGTTTACCTTGCTCAAATTTTCGACCCTTTCCGGAATCAAAAGAAGCATATCTCTTCTTTCGAATTTTCAGGTACTCACCATTCTCCAAAATTGCGTGGGCAGCCAGAAGTGCTCTTGCGAAGGTATCCATACCACCAATGTGTGCATGGAAGATATCCACCAGGTCGGTGGAGTTTCTGCGGGTTTTTGCATCGAAGTTCACCCCCCCGGTTTTAAAACCTCCGTCCTGCAAAATCACCAACATGGCCTCCGTCAATTCATACACGTTGTTAGGAAATTGATCCGTATCCCATCCATTTTGGTTATCACCTCGGTTGGCATCAATGCTGCCTAGTATGCCGGCATCTACGGCTACCTGCAACTCGTGATCAAAAGTATGATTCGCCAGGGTGGCATGATTTACCTCAATGTTCAGCTTGAAGTCATCCATCAAATCATATTGTCGTAAAAATGATAAACAGGTTGCTGCATCAAAATCATATTGATGTTTGCTAGGCTCCATCGGCTTGGGTTCGATGTAAAATGATCCTTTAAAGCCTTGCTTGCGCCCATAGTCGCGGGCCATATGTAAAAACTGCGCTAAATGTTCCAACTCGCGTTTCATGTTGGTATTCAATAATGAGAGATACCCTTCACGCCCGCCCCAAAATGTATACCCCGAACCACCCAATTCAATTGTAGCGTCAATGGCATTCTTCACCTGGGTAGCGGCAAAACATACGACCCGAAAATCAGGATTGGTGGCAGCTCCATTCATATAACGCGGATGCGAAAACAGATTGGCAGTTCCCCACAATAATTTTACTCCCGATTCCTTTTGCTTTTTCTTTGCATACCGAACGATTTTGTCCAATCGCGATTCAGACTCTTTCAGTGTAGCAGCTTCTTCCACCAGGTCATAGTCATGGAAACAATAAAAGGGGGCTCCTATCTTGGTTATGAATTCGAAGGCAGCATCCATCTTGTCATAGGCACGTTGCATCGGATCCGTGCTCTTCAACCATGGAAAGTTTTTCGTTCCTATACCGAAAGGATCCCCACCGGTACCACAGAACGTATGCCAATAGGCAATGGCGAATCGCAGGTGCTCCTCCATCGTTTTTTTCCCCACTTTTTGTTTTGGGTTGTAAACCTTAAAGGCCAGTGGGTTGTCAGAATCTTTACCTTCGTACTTGACGGCACCAATGCCTTTAAAGTACTCGCGTTCTCCTTTGGTAATTTTCATGGTTGTAAATTTTAATATCGTTTATAAGTGCCTATTCAATATAGCCTTCCAGTTTTCATAAACTCCTGCATACGCTTCCCGGATCTGAGGATCAGGTTCCTCCTGATGCAGCAACGTCAGCCCTTGGAAAGCTTCCTGAAAGGAGCCGTATATTCCGGCTCCCACTCCCCCGCCCAGGGCAGCCCCTTTAGCTCCATCGGTTTCGTACAGCTCCAGGTTCACACCAATGGTATTGACAAATACCGATCGGAAAAGTGGACTTAGAAACATATTCGCATGACCAGCCCGAATGACGTTGGAATTAACACCCATCCCTTTCAAAATTTCAAATCCAAAGTTTAGTGCAAACACAATCCCTTCCTGGGCCGCCCTAAAAATATGCGCCTGTCCATGTCGGTTAAAGTCCAGCCCATGCCACGAGGATTGAAGCATCCTGTTCTCCAGAATTCGCTCGGCTCCGTTTCCAAAAGGCAACATTCTTAATCCCTCAGCTCCCACCGGTGCCTGAGCCGCCAGTTGATTCATGATCTGATAAGAAATTGGGGTATCACTGCTTAAGGTTCTGCGCAGCCAGCTGTTAAGAATTCCCGTACCATTGACGCACAGTAAAATTCCATTTCGTGTTTCTTTTGGTGTATTGTTTACGTGAATGAAAGCGTTCACCCGGGACCTGGGATCAAATGCATTTTGATTGGTGACACTGTAGATAACGCCAGACGTTCCTGCAGTGGCTGCTGTTTCACCGGGGTTCAATACGTTCAATGAGAAAGCATTGTTTGGTTGATCCCCTGCGCGGTATGAAACCGGAGTCCCTGGGCTTAATCCCGTCTCTGAAGCAGACTGGGTCGTTACTTCACCGGAAACCGAAAACATAGAATTTACTTTGGGAATGATTGCGGAATCAAAGCCAAAATAGGTTAGTAAGGAGCGGGCGATCCCTTTTTCCTTGTAGTCCCATAAAATTGCTTCTGATAATCCCGATTCGCTGGTACTAATTTCACCCGTCAACTTATACGCGATGTAATCACCCGGGAGCATGATTTTATCAATCCGATTATAAAGAGCAGGCTCATTCTCTTGAACCCACTTTAGTTTTGAAGCTGTAAAATTTGCCGGTGAATTAAGCAGATGAGAAAGGCAATATTGTTCACCCAGGTCATGAAAGGCTTTTTCACCATAGACCACCGCCCGGCTATCGCACCAGATAATGGAAGGACGCACCGGCTTGCCTAGTTTATCCACAGCTACCAGGCCATGCATTTGATAGGCAATCCCAATTGCTCTTATGTCGGATGCTTTGGCCCCGGATTGTTGTATGCAACTTTTGATGCAGAAGCAAGCATGCTGCCACCACACATCGGGGTCCTGCTCCGCCCAACCAGGTTGGGTGGCCATCATGCCCAACTCTTCTTTCGGAGATTGAGCGGAGGCAATTGTTTGGCCCGAATCTGCTGCAACCAGCGAAGCCTTTACGGAAGAGCTGCCAATGTCAAGGCCCAAAAGAAGCTTCTGCATACGATTGAATTCTAACAAAAATATTTACTTATAGTCAAAATGACCATATATTAGCTAAGAATTCTTTCATGGATACGAACCCCGCACCAGACGCCATTATTGATGCGTTGTCCATCGATTGCCTGATTTTCGGGTTTAAGGATGGCCGGTTAGATATCCTGCTCATTAAGCACGGGGAGGGAATTAGCAAGGGCCGTTGGGCTTTACCGGGTGGATGGATTACGTACGGTGAAAGTGTGGACGATGCAGCATTGCGGCTGTTGCAGTCGTTGACCGGAATCAGCAACATTTACCTTGAACAATTAAAAGCTTTTGGCGATCCTAACCGGTATCCAACGAAACGGGTTGTGACGGTTGCCTATTTCGCATTGGTAAATGAAGAAAATTATTCCCTGATTCCAGGTTTCACAGCTTCTGATGCCCAATGGTTTGGTATAAACAATGTACCCGCCTTGCCCTATGACCACAACGCCATCTTAGAATTTGGGTATACCCATTTAAAGCATAAAGTTCGGCATGAACCGATCGGCTTCAATTTGTTACCCGAAAAGTTTACCCTGCTTCAATTGCAAGAACTCTATGAGGCCATTCTTGAAACGAAACTGGATAAATCCAACTTTCGCAGAAAACTTGCTAAAATGAAGTTGTTGAAAAAGTGTGATGAAAAGCAAAAACATGTATCGCATCGGGCAGCCGGACTTTACAAATTTGATAAGCGTATTTATGTAACGCTCCGTAAAAAAGGAATTGCCTTTGAACTATGAAAACCTTTACCACTCTTCCCCTTCTACTTGCAACCAATCAATATAAATTCCATATTTCTACAACCTTAAACCTTCACATCCATGGATCAAAAATTTAATTCCAGTCGACTATTTGTTGCCAGCTGCCTGGCGCTCCTGGTCACTTCGCTGACATTCGCTCTCCGCGCCAAGATTGAGGGCGTTTTTGGCGCTGAACCTTATAACCTCACCGGAGAAGAAATCGGATGGGCCTTTGGACCTGCCTTTTGGGGTTTCACGGTAGCGATGTACCTGGGTGGTCTGATTATCGATGCCGTTAAAACCAAGACCATCGTTTGGTTGGCTTTTGCAACGCATCTCATTGGTTTGATACTCCTTCTCATGGCAGAAGATAAAACCATGCTTTTCATTTCCAACGTATTCATCGGATTTGGCAATGGTAGTGTTGAAGCAGCTTGCAATCCTTTGGTAGCCACGATTTATCCCAACAACAAAACTAAAATGCTCAACCGGTTTCACGTTTGGTTCCCCGGTGGCATTGTAATCGGAGGGGTATTGGCCTGGTTGCTGATGACGCAGCTAAATTTGAGCTGGCAAGTATTGACTTCTCTCCTGTTCATTCCGCTGGCCCTGTATGGATATCTGTTCTTCGGTCAGGCTATCCCGGAAACAGAACGGGTAACTTCTGGTGTCTCTTTTAAAGATATGCTGAAAAATGTGGGGGCTCCGTTCACGATTATTGCTGTGGTGAGTTTCATGATTCTGGCTGCTTCCGTTCCTTCCATAAAGATTGACTTCAATTCATCGCTTACTTACATTGTTCTGGTCGTCATCGTGATTGCGGTGGTTATAGAAGCCAAGGTGATGAATAAAATCAGTTTGCTCTTTCCGTTGATGTTATTCAGTATGTTTCTCACAGCATCTACTGAATTGGGAACCAATCAATGGACCAATGCTCTTTTGACCAACGCAGGAATTGATCCGATGATTATTCTGGTCGTGGTAACGGGAATTATGGCTGTAGGACGGTTCTTTGCCGGTCCGCTGATTCACCGGCTTAATCCTTCCGGAGTTCTACTAGGGTCCGCTGTATTTTCAGTTATCGGTTTGTATTCATTAAGTATTTCTACGGGTGCTGCGGCTACCCTTGGTTCGGCCGTTCTGTTTGCGATTGGTGTTTGTTACTTCTGGCCTACCATGTTAGGCTTTGTTTCTGAGTACATTCCAAAAAGTGGGGCTCTGGGATTATCCATTATGGGCGGTGCCGGAATGGTGGCAACTTCCATGGTATTGCCGATTATGGGCCGATCGATCGATACCGCTGGACCGGAACAGACGTTACGCTATATGACTGTGCTGCCCATTATCCTGGTCGTCATCTTTGCCGGACTAGTATTTTACATGCGTAATCAAAAGCATTAACCAACCTATTTAATGAGGGTGACGAGGTCACCCTCATTTTTTGCTGGGCTGTATCAGATCCCACCAATTGCCAGAGAGGTCTTCAAAGACGGCTACCATGCCATAAGCCTCTTGCTTGGGGTCCCGAACAAATTTGACTCCCCGTTCCCGATACAAGTTGTAGTCGCGCCAAAAATCATCCGTCTCTAAAAAGAGAAAGACCCGACCTCCGGTTTGGTTACCAATGCGACTTTGCTGAAGGGAATTGGCAGCTTTGGCCAACAACAATTTTGTGCCCACAGAACCGCTTGGAGAAACCACCACCCATCGTTTCTGATCACTTAATAGTGTATCCTCAATCAACGTAAAGTCTAATTTTTGGGTAAAGAATGTTATTGCCGGATCATACTCTTCTACGAGCAAACTCACCATGGACAAGGTGTTCTTCATGCTTATTTTTCAATGGCTATTCGCAAACTTAAAACGAAAAGCAGTAGCGTAATGGGTGTAAAAATAACTCGCTCCAGGTCATTTTGCGAAAGGAGATTACCAAGGGTATTTACAATAAACAGAACTACCATTAACCACAAGACGACTCGGATTAATATCGGTTTAATGTTCAGGTTTATCATTCCCGCCCTGACTGAAACAAATAGCGCCATAATGAAATTAATGACAATAGAAACCAATTCAAACTCAACCAGCTCTTCCCGAGTCCGGAGGCGTCCGCCCCATACAATATCCTGGGGTATGATACACACCAATACCAACCCATGAAAGAAGATGACGGCCGTAAGAATAAAAATTAAACCCAACGAGGCTACTCGTTGGGTTAATAAGTTCTTAAAAAAATTCAAGTTAAATTTTCGTGTTTGAGCCTAACGAGGCAATAACAACCTCCCGGGCTTCCCGGTGTTTACAATAACTACACCGATAATGCTCCAACAGCAAACCATCTTCCGTTTGGGTTGGTTGTTTTTCAATTTCTTCCCGATCAATTTTCATAGTATAAAATCCACATTCGGCACACTTTTCAGCATGCTGATAGGCCATATACTTTTCAATTTTTTTCTCACCTGTTTTTTCATCGAGCCAAACGTCATACTCGACTGAGTGAATTTCGCTTTTGTGCTGGGCCAATTGGTCCGCTTCCAGGTGAACCTCCCCTTCCGAACCCGATAACTTTCTCATGACATTACCAGCCGAGGACTTCCTGGGCTTATTTCGAATTCGACTCAGTCTTCCTTCCAGGAAACGGGGGTACAGGATTCGAACCAGGCTGGACAGCATCAAATAGGCAATGACAACTAACCCCGCCAGAAAGAAGATGCTGATGTACAACTTCAAAGAATCATCGACCGGGAAGAGCGGGGTTACGGTAGCCGTGGCGTAAAGTGCCAGGCCGGCAATAAGGCCAATGACTGCATACCAGAAATACTTTATTTCGTGTTGGTTTACATAATCGTAGCGATCCTTTTCATTGGCGATGGTCATCACCCGTATTTCATGAAATATTACGATCAACAACGCCAGCCCAAAACACACATAAGAGCCCAGGATCAGGTAGTGATCCCAGGTTTCGATAAAACTGGTAGTAGCATTTTCCATAAGGTCAGGTCATTTTGGTAGGCAGTAATTTCGCAATATTTACCACTAGATTCAAATGATATTGGTCATAAATTTTGTCTTTACTAAGTCTTCAACTCGTTGACATTGATTGGTTTAGTATGATTTCGATCTGCGCATGCAGAACTTTATCAGGTACCTTTCAGGTTATAAGGCTGTGTCTGTGATGCAAAATACCTTCTTTAATCTAGCCCTTGCTCAGGCCGCTAAAATGATTGGCAAACCCGCCCGGATCATCCGGTTATTGAGTCAACTGGCCACTAAGATTAAGCGAACCGACCTGCAGGCGGTGAACCGGGCAACGATGAAGGATCAAATCCTTCGCATTGGTAGGCTTTTAAAAGCACAGGTTACCGGGAAGTACCGGGTTAAGTCCCTGCGATTCCTGCTGATCCTAATAGCCGCAGTTATTTATTTCATTAATCCCATCGATCTGATCCCTGACTTTATTGTTGGATTTGGATTGACCGATGACCTGGCGATCCTCACCTGGGTGTATCAGGCAGCAGCTGAAGAATTACATGCATTTGATGACTGGGAAAAAATCACCCAATCAAACACGAACCTTAATAAAGACTCGATGTGAGTTTCTATTAACTCAACTGAATCGGACTTCCATTCATGATTACTTCCAGGGGATCTCCATGTTCTAGTTTGGTCTCTACCTTCCCTCCGCTCCCTACCTTCACTTTAATAACCCGGTCTCTAAACTCCAGCCGGAATGAATAGGATTTCCACTGATCAGGAATAAACGGGGTGAAATGCAGTTGGCCATTGCGAACCCGCATACCGCCAAACCCTTTTACCAGACTCATCCAGGTACCTGCCATGGAAGTAATGTGACAACCTTCTTCCGTATCGTTATTATAATCATCCAGGTCAAGGCGGGCTGTGCGTAAATAAAATTCGTAGGCTTGCTCCTTGTAACCAATTTTACTGGCCAGAATCACATGCACACAGGGCGACAAAGAAGATTCATGGACTGTCATAGGTTCGTAAAAATCAAAGTTCCTGCGTACTGTTTCGGTATCGAAATCATCTTCAAACAAATATATACCTTGTAATACATCCGCTTGTTTGATAAAACATGACCGCAGAATCCTGTCCCAGGACCACTTTTGATTTAGCGGTCTGTCTTCAGCTTTCAGATCTTTAACCCGGATTAATTCTTTATCCAAAAAACCATCCTGCTGTAAAATCACTTTGCGTTTCGGGTCATACGGGTAGTACATATTTTCAACAATATGTTTCCAGCGATCCATTTCCGGTTTATCCTGGAAATTTGTTTTGGCAACAATCTCCGTATACCGCTTAGGATGTGCAGCCTTCACAAATTCTACTGCTTCCATCGCAAACCGGAGTGTCCACGCTCCCAGGTAGTTGGTGTACCAGTTATTGTTAACGTTGTTCTCATACTCGTTCGGTCCGGTAACCCCTAGAATCACAAACTTATTCTTTTCATCAGACCAGTTTACCCGTTGGTTCCAAAAGCGGCCAATACCAATCAGCACCTCCAACCCGTATTCCGCGAGGTAATTTTTATCGCCCGTGTAATCAATATAATCGCGCATTGCGTAAGCCATGGCACTGGTACGGTGAATTTCTTCAAACGTAATTTCCCACTCATTGTGACACTCTTCGCCATTCATGGTTACAAATGGATAAAAGGCAGCGCCATCCTTAAACCCCAGTTTCTTAGCATTTTCAATGGCCTTACCGAGGTGTTTATACCGATACACCAGCAGGTTCCGCGCTACTTTGGGCTCTGCCGTGCTCAGAAAAAATGGCAAGCAATAAGCCTCCGTATCCCAGTAGGTACTACCTCCATATTTTTCACCCGTAAATCCTTTTGGTCCTATATTCAAACGCTCATCTTCTCCGGTATACGTTTGTGTCAATTGAAAAATATTGAATCGGATTCCTTGCTGAGCAGCCACATCCCCTTCAATGGTGATGTCGCACTCTTCCCATTTATGGGCCCATACCCGGGTGTGATTAGCAAACAGTTGATCGAATCCTGCAGCCACTGCTTCTTTTAATTTAGCTTTCGCATGTGCTACCAACTTATCTTTCGGATGATTTTCAGAAGAGAGAATGGCAGCATACTTATAGATCACCAAAGGACTGCCCTGCTTTAGTTCTGTTGTTACCACATTGTCTGCATACTTCTCCCGAAGATTAATAGTAGCTTTTGCATCGACTCGCTTTCCATTCTGTTCCAGCACATATTGGATACCAGTACAAACATGAAAAAGTGTCTTTTTTGTTTGGGCAGTAACCAAGGCTAGTCCCACTTCGGCCTCCTTATGCACTTCTTCCCAGAATTTTTCATCGTAGTTGGAATCTTTATTAACTACATCCGCATCCACCGGCAAGGTAATTGAAATCGGTGCAGCGAAATTCTGAGCGGTAATTTCGTATCGGAGGGCTCCAATTTCACCATCCGCCATCGAGCAAAATCTCTTAGAATCAACACGTACCTTTTTTCCATCGGGCAACGTTGCCGTAAATACACGATGCAACAGTCCTTGCTTCATATCCAACACACGTGTAAAGGATTCCACGTTGCATTTGGCTAGATCCAATACCTGATCTCCAATTTTGATCTTGATCTCAATCCAACTCGGGGCATTCAATACCTTGGCAAAATATTCCGGATAACCATTCTTCCACCAGCCCACCCTGGTTTTATCAGGGTAGTACACCCCGGCTACATAACTCCCTTGATGGGTTTCTCCGGAGTAATCTTCTTCAAAGGTTGCCCGTTGCCCCATGCGTCCATTCCCCAGACTAAAAACACTCTCAGAAATTTTGTTGTAATGTGGATTCAAACCTTCTTCAATGATCTGCCACTCGTGATGTTTGAGGTATTGCTTCATAACGTTCGTTAATCTATATCGTCACTTTATTTTAAATCGCTCAGCCATTCTATTTTGAAATCCCCCGTTCGGGCCACTACTTTATTTGCTTTTCCAAGTTGTTCCGGAGACCCTACGCCCACACATTTCATTCCTGCTGCCAAGGCAGCTTCCACACCTGCTTCCGCATCTTCAAAAACAACACAATCTGCAGGATCAATGCCGAGTTTATGGGCGGCCAGCAAAAAAATCTCAGGATCAGGTTTCGTATGGGTAATCATGGTTCCATCTACTAACGTGTCGAACTCCGGGCCAATGCCTAAAAGCTCAATCACGCGAGGGGCATTCTTACTACTCGAGGCAAGGCCAATTTTGACCTTCTTCTTACGAAGCTGTTGAATTAACTCTTTAACCCCGGGAAAAATTTCTTCCGGGCGAATGGATTCAATATACTCAACAAACCACTTATTTTTTTTGTCGGCCAACTGCACTTTCTGGGCCTCTGATAGCTCTATATTTCCCAAAGAAAGAATGATTTCAAGGGATCGCACCCGGCTTACTCCTTTCAGCAACTCATTGTGGACCGGGGTTAGCGTGATTCCAAACTCACTGGCCAATCGTTTCCACGCAATGTAGTGGTAGTGAGCGGTGTCAACAATCACACCATCAAGGTCAAAAATCGCTGCTCTAATCATGTAGTAATTTATCCGTAAACAAGTTGAATTCAGACGTGACCTCTCGCAATGATGTTGTTGGTCTCTTCCAGGGATTTAAAGACATCAAACGTTTTGCCTTGGGTTCGAAGTGCCCCAAATGCATTCGCGTATTTGGCGGCACCAATATAATCACCAGGGTTTTGAACCAAGCCATAGGATAACCCCCCGGCAAAAGAATCGCCACATCCCGTGGTATCAATCACTTTATCCACTTTGATGGAAGGAACCATTTCTTCGATAATTTTACCCCGCTTCTTAAAATACGTAAGGCAGCCTCTGGAATCAAGTGTTACATAGACGCACTTAACACCCAGTGAAATACAATGCTCTGCAAAAGCGCGGATTTCGTCACGCTCCAGGTCACTCAAATTAAATTCCTCACTCTCATATTCCTTTTTAAACCAGGATGCGTGCGCTTCCTCCAGATTCATTTTTAAAACATCGATAAATGGAAGCCACAAATCCCGGTCGATCCAGAACTTACGCTGTCGTTCGCCATTAACAAGACAGGCGGTGGTAGGTCCGTGCGCATCAAAAATGATTGTGCCTTTGCTTTTCTTCTTCAGATACTTCAATGTATCTAAGGAAATTTCATAATCACTGATGGGAATAAAAACGAATGCATCACAATCCAGCAATTCAGAAAAATCAGACGGCAGGATTGGGTCCATGAATCCGGTTTGCCGTTCTAACCGATTATTCTGATCGATAAACTTTAAGCTGATGATATCCCCCTGATCGTTGCTGGTGGTAAGGTGCTTGAGGTTAATCCCTTTGTACCCCTGGAATACTTCTTCCACGTTATCGTGGTCGACCACCCGCAAGTGACATACTGGAATAATCTCCAACTGATCACCGGCCAATACCGACAAGGCAATTACTGGATGGGTAACACAACCCCACTTTTGAATAAGGTCGCCTGTGTGTGTGATAATATGATCGCGCGGGATGGGACCAACAACAGCTATTCGTTTCATATCGGGTTAGGTTTTTCTGATCGTTTCATGAAAGAAATTAATTGGCCAGGAATGCAGCCCCAAATACTCCGGCACTATCGCCCAATTTAGGCTTGAGCACCGGGGTATCCAATCGGTGGTTAAAGACATACTTCTCTAACGACTTCATGCCCTCCGAATAAATTAGATCAATATTGCCCACACCACCTCCGATGACAATGACGTCCGGATCCAGGATGTTCACCACCACGCTGAGGGCTAACCCAAAGAAATGCGTCAATCGGTTCATCGTTTGTATGGCGAAGGAGTCTCCACTACGGTACAGTTCATAGACTTCTTTCAGGTTCTTACTTTGACCACTGATCGAAGCATAGTATCGCTCCAGGGCAGGACCTGCCAACACTTTCTCTACACAACCGGTTTTCCCGCAATAGCAAGGGCCCCCGGATTCATCAAGAAAATTATGCCCCCATTCCCCACCAATTCCTTGCAGGCCATTGATCACTTTTCCATCAACCACTACACCACCGCCCACACCGGTACCCATGATCACTCCGAAAACTACTTTGGCGTGTGGATATTTCTCTTTGGCAGCGCCCATGCTAGCTTCGGCCAATGCGAAGCAATTGGCATCATTGGCCATAAAAAGTTCAACTCCCAATAATTTCTCTAAATCACTTTTAAGAGGCTTGCCATTCAAACTGGTGGAGTTGCTGTTTTTCATTAACCCCTGCCCCGGATCGAGCGTACCTGGTGTCGCAATTCCGATTTTGGCAGGCTTATAACCCAAGGTGGCTTCCATTTTATCAACCACCTTTTTTATCTGACCCATCACATGGTCGTACCCCTTGTGCCCCTCGGTTGGTAAGCGATCTCGAAATAATACTTGTGGATCGGATGCTGACTTCAGTACTGCTCCCTCTACTTTGGTGCCACCCAGGTCAATTCCCCATAGATTATTCATCGGTAGATTATGAATTTAGCTATAATTGATACACCCCGGCTTCCCACGGTCTCAGTTCGGGCGAATTCCTTTCCGGATAATTTCCGATCAACCGCTTAGCGAGCATCGCGTGTACTTCCTTGGGTAAGATAGTAACCTCATTACAAAAATTAAGTACGATCAGCATTTTTTCTTGCTGCCACGCACGGAAATAAATGAATAAGTTCTCTTCTCTTGTATCCAAGGGATTGTATGTTCCATAGGCAAAGACTGTGTGGCTTTTCCGCATCCGGGTTAACGCCCGGAAATAGTTTAATACGGATTGGCCGTTACCCGCCTGGAGTTGAACATTTAATCGGTTATAATTCGGGTTCACGGGCATCCAGGGTTGAGCATTGGTAAATCCTGCTTCCTTGCCGGAATCCCACTGCATGGGTGTACGGGCATTATCCCGGCCTGAGTAGTTCGCGATCTGCAGAAATTGAGGTTCGGTTAGCCCTCGCTTTTGGGCTTCCCGCCATCCCGTTTGGGTCTCAATGTCTCTTGACTCAGAAATGGAACTTAATACCATATTGGTCATTCCAATCTCATCGCCCATAAAAATGAAAGGGGTTCCACGCATGGTCAACAAGAGAGTACACAAGAGCGTAGAAGATTCTTGCCAATATTCACGGTCATTACCCCACCGGGAGACCATCCGCGGAAAATCATGATTGCCGAGAAACACACTGCCCCAGCCGTGTCTAGCAAATGCATCATCCCAGGTCTTAAAAACTTTTTTGAATTCGCGTAACGTCCACGGAATGGGGTCGAATCGGCCGCCCGGCCCTTGGTCTATAAACATATGACCGAAATGAAAAATCATATTTAACCCCTTCTTTTCATCGAGGTAGGCAATGGCATTTTGGGGTGTAATGCCGGGTCCTTCCCCTACCGTCATTACATCATAATGATTCCACACTTTTTCACGTGCTTCTGCAATAAATTCCTGAAGTCGGGGTCCGTTCGCATAACATCTACGGATCGTCTCGTTAAAATCTTCAGTATCGGTATCGGGGAAATCAACTCGTTTTGAAATGGCTGAAATCACATCCAGTCGAAGCCCATCCACTCCTTTGTCAAGCCAGAATTTCATCAGTTGATGCACCTCATGCCGAAGCGGTGGGTGCTCCCAGTTTAAATCTGGTTGCTTGCGTGAAAATAAGTGGAGATAATATTCTCCACTTTCGTCATCCAACTGCCAGGCACTACCACCAAAGAAAGAAGGCCAGTTATTGGGAGCCTTCCCATTTTTACCCGGCCTCCAGAAATAATACTCGCGGAATGGATTATCCAGTGATACCCGTGACTTCTGAAACCATTCATGTTCGTCTGAAGAATGGTTGAGTACCAGATCCATGATTAACTTCAGCTTTCGGTGGTGCAAACCCTTCAGCAACTCATCGAAGTCATCCATCGTGCCAAACTCAGGTTGAATTGAGTAGTAATCGCTGATGTCATACCCACCATCATCATTGGGCGATCTAAATATCGGATTGAGCCACACGGCATCCACACCCAGGCTTTCAATGTAATCCAGCTTTTCAATAATTCCTCTTAAGTCTCCGATGCCATCGCCATTGCTATCTTTAAAACTGCGAGGGTAAATCTGATACACGATCGCTTCTTTCCACCACGCTCGCTTAGTCATAGTTTAATGAGGTTGAAACCGCAAAGTGTTCGGATGAAAAGTTTGCCAGGAATGCCAGAACTCCTGATAGGACTGAATGGGATTCAATTGTGCACCGGTTAATCGACCCTCTATAGATTGGCCCCGCCAATTCCATCGCGACAAAGTTTGAAGATCCTGCAAATAACCATCCCGTACTGAAAATGTAAGCGAATCTGGATTCCAGGAATGAAAAGAAAGACTGTCTGGTTCCAGGGTGAGCAATACAGGAGTATCTCCGATGGTGTCATTAATCGCCCGGAGTGTGAGCAAATCATTCCAGTCATACGCCTTGGAGGTCATTCCCAGTTGAATACCAATTACCCAGGATTTCTCTTGCCAGGAAAGACTGTCTCTTCGCTCCAACCCACTTTCAATAGTACCCTCATCAAACTTCTCCAAACCCTGATAGGCCTCTTTAAAAGTGGAATCGGCCTGTAAAATTAACGTGTTGGGATGGCGATCAATCCAGGCTAACAAACTCATCTGCTGAGATGGGATTTCCTCCAACAGCGATCCCTTCAATGGTCCAGCGATGGCTTCCCCATTCACCTGACGCCACCAGCTTTTTGTACGACTGTCTTCAAACATGGCATTGAAATGATCCATGCCTACCAAGCGGAAACTATCTGGTTCATTTTTAACGATTGGTTTATACACCCTTCCAGTCCGGCACACCGTGCAATAGGTCACCATAATCGGAGTTCCTGCAATCGTATCCCGAACCTGATGATGATACCCTATGATTTCTATCGGATAGGCACGCGCTTGCCCTTGATAATCTACACCAATAATAAGTTTCCTTCGCTTCACTTTATTTTCATCCGAACCAACCAGGTTAACTTGTCCGGGCTGAAGAAACATTATGTCAGCTTGCATCCGATAGTTTACCTGATAAAAAATCATCATGTAAAGGAGGGCCACCGAAACTACCAATACCCGGTATGTGGTAGTGCCGCGAACAATAAAATGATAGGTCGGGTAAATGAGAAGAATCATGCCGGCCATTCTGAAATACTGGATGTGGTTTACCAGGAAATAGGCAAAGTCAATTGATTCCTGTCGCTGACTACCCGGAAACGGCATGATGTAGTAGACACTGGCGATCTCAAAACCAAACAGAATGACGAGACCGAGAACTACTAACGTATATAAGATGACTTTTTTCATTGCGTAAAGTGAATGACCGATTGAAGCGCCTTAGATACCTGATTTAATTGCTGTTCCTTCTTCCCTTCACTCCACCTAAACTCAGTTGCAAAATAATCAACCACTGGCTGAACCCAACGCGAAATTTTAGGATGATTGAAATACAGTAATCCGCTTCTGCGAGTAATGAAATCCAGGGGTGTTACTGCCATTTCGTAAGTAATCGCAAACCACGCTTTTGCCAGAATCAAGTCACACTCCGGCTGACCTGTATGATGGGCCTCCAGTCGGCCTACGATCTTTAAGGACTGCCGGCCATACAAATGCACCAGGTTGGTTGCTTCATTTCCGCGCAGATTTAATGCCCCCAACCGTCCCGCTAACTCTGCTTCCAGTTTTTTTACCTCCGAATAACTTTTGAAATCGCCACCGGGTAAGATCATTTGTTCTGTTTCGCAAGGTCTTACATTGCGATCCTCAAACTTTAACTCCACCACCCGATCCACCACCCGTTCGGCCATCTTCCGATAGCCTGTTAACTTGCCACCGGCAATAGAAATTAGTCCGGTATCGGATTCGAAAATCTCATCCTTTCTCGAAAGTTCGGATGCTGATTTACCTTCCTCATGTATTAAAGGCCGAAGCCCCGCCCAGCTAGATTCAATATCGGCAAACGTTAACAAAGCTGATGGAAATGTTTCATTGACTGCGTTCAACAGATACTGAGCATCATTATGGCTCGTAGTCACGCTATCCTTATCCCCCGTAAAATCCGTATCGGTCGTTCCAATGTATGTAATTCGCCCCCGCGGTATTGCAAAAATCATCCGGCCATCGGGTACATCGAAATAAATCGCCTGTCTAACCGGAAGCCGGTGAAACGGCACCACAATGTGGACGCCCTTGGTTAAGTGAAGCTGTTTGCCTTGACGGGATTGATTAATCACTCGCAGTTCATCCACCCAGGGGCCTGTTGCATTAACAACAATGGTGGCTTTGATTGAAAAGGATTCATTCGTCAATAAATCAGTGACCTGAACTCCGCTGACTTCATTATTGGTGTAGTGAAAATCCGTTACGCTTAAATAATTTCCTACCTGTGCGCCTTTATGAGCTGCCAGTTTCATGATTTCAATCGTCAACCGGGCATCATCCGTTCGATACTCGGCATAGATCGCACCCCCTCGTACATCATCAGCCTTCAATAAGGGTTCGTAATTCAATGTTTGGAGTCGCGTCAGCATCTTGCGTTGATCTTCCGCTTTCACTCCGGCCAACCAATCGTAGATCTTCAGCCCAACCGAAGTGAGCCAATACCCCAGTCCGCGCTTTTCATAGAGGGGTAATAGCATCTTTTCCGGAACCACCAGGTGTGGGGCTATTCTATGTACAATCGCACGCTCGCTACCAACTTCTTTCACCAAAGCAAACTCTAGTTGTTTCAAATAGCGCAATCCACCGTGAATCAATTTGGTTGAACGGCTGCTGGTACCAAATGCAAAATCATTCTTTTCCACCAAGGCCGTCTTCAAACCGCGGGCCGCTGCATCCAAGGCAATTCCGGCACCCGTAATACCTCCTCCGACAATCAATAAATCGAAGGACTCCTGTTTTAGTGCTTCTATGTTTGCTGACCGGTTCAAGTGTTACTCATTCTCAATCCAACCCATCGTTCGCTTCACCGCTTTCTGCCACCCTTTGTAAAGCGTTGTTCTCAGCGAATCATCCATGGCTGGAATGAATCGCTTCTGAATTTTTCGGTTGCGAATAATATCTTCCTGTTTCCAAAGCCCAATTTGAATTCCGGCCAGGTACGCAGCACCCAGTGCGGTTGATTCAATCACTTCGGGCCGTTCCACTTCTGTACCTAAGATATCGGCCTGAAATTGCATCAGGATATTATTGGCGCACGCACCACCATCCACCTTCAAGCTGGCTAACTTTATGCCGGCATCCTCTTGCATCGCATTCAGGATGTCTTTGGTCTGATAGGCAAGTGACTCCAGGGTGGCTTTGATAATATGATCTTTGCCGGTATCCCGTGTTAAACCAAAGATGGCGCCCCGCGCATACATATCCCAATAGGGAGCGCCCAAGCCGGCAAAGGCTGGAACCACATACACATCATTGGAACCAAGTGCCTTGGTTGCAAAAT
The DNA here is from genome assembly GCA_964488465.1 of uncultured Ohtaekwangia sp. GTDB lineage: Bacteria > Bacteroidota > Bacteroidia > Cytophagales > Cyclobacteriaceae > ELB16-189. The sequence goes on from CAZAUN010000007.1 coordinate 109,367, forward strand.
ATTCAGAGTCCTTTGATTGATCAATGATATGAAGACTATCGCGAAGCCACTGTACGGCAGCACCGGCAATAAATACGCTTCCCTCCAACGCGTAATCGACCTTACCATTCAATCCCCATGCGATGGTGGTAATCAATCCATTTTTAGACTTCTGAATGTTCGTGCCCGTATTCATCAGCATGAAACAACCCGTACCGTACGTATTCTTAGCCATCCCGGGTTCAAAGCAAGCCTGTCCAAATAATGCTGCCTGTTGATCTCCAGCAACCCCAGCAATGGGAATATCACTACCATTTAATTTCCAATGTCCAAACAATGCAGCAGATGGTTTTACTTCCGGTAATACGGCTCTTGGTATCTGGAGCTCGTTCAGTAATCGCTCATCCCATGTTAACTTCTTAATGTTGAATAGCAACGTTCGTGAAGCATTGGAGTAATCGGTTACGTGCGACTGTCCGTTGGTGAGTTTCCAAATTAGCCAACTATCGATGGTACCGAAGGCAAGTTCTCCAGCCTCTGCTGATGCGCGGGCTCCCTCCACATGATCAAGAATCCATCGAATTTTAGTACCTGAAAAATAGGAATCAATCACCAGCCCCGTCTGATCACGCACATAATCTGTAAGTCCTTTTGCTTTCAATTCTTCGCAGAGGGGCGCGGTCCGTTTGTCTTGCCAAACAATGGCATTGTATATGGGGCTGCCCGTCTTGCGATTCCAAACCACTGTAGTTTCACGCTGATTCGTGATTCCAATTGCTGCAATTGATTTCACGTCAAGGTTGTTTTCACTCATCACGCGTTGCAATACTCCCACTTGAGTATTCCAGATTTCCTCCGGGTTATGCTCTACCCAACCTGGCTTGGGAAAAATCTGCTGAAACTCTTGCTGTGCAATCCCAAGAATCGTACCTGACTGATCAAACACGACTGCCCTGGAACTGGTTGTGCCCTGGTCGAGTGCGATGATGTATTTTGATTTACTCATGATGCCCATTTCTGTTTAATCAGAAAATCAATTGGTATAGCAACGCCCCGGAAATCCCACCTACAATAGGTCCTACGACTGGAATCCACGCATAACCCCAATCGGAAGAACCCTTGCCATGAATTGGCAAGATGGCATGCGCGATGCGCGGGCCCAAATCGCGGGCAGGGTTAATGGCAAAACCGGTCGTCCCTCCTAAGCTTAACCCGATGGCTACAATAAGCAACCCCACCACCAGCGGCTTTAGTCCATGGGTAAATTCGTTCACACCAATAAACATGATGGCAAATACTAACAACGCGGTGGCTAACGCTTCACTAATTAAGTTGGCTGGGGCATTTCTTATGGCAGGCGCGGTAGAAAACACGGCCAACTTAGAGGATGCATCTGAGGTTGCTTTCCAATGAGGTCCATAGAAAATCCAAACCAATGTTGCTCCGGTAAAAGCTCCCGCTACCTGAGCAAGACAATAGCCAAGCACAAGGTTCCACTCAAAATTATTAGTGAATGCCAGCGCCAGTGTGATGGCCGGATTTAAATGGGCTCCACTGATTTCACCAACTGCAAAAATGGCCAACGATACTCCCAACCCCCAGGCAATACAGACCGTCAGCCAGCCTGCATTCTCAGATTTGGTACCTTTTAAAACAACCCCTGCCACTACCCCTTCGCCCAGAAGGATGAGTAGCATTGTTCCTAAAAATTCCGCGAAGTAAGGATTCATATTCGATATTAATGTGAAGATGAAAATGAAATATTATCTGTCGGTTTTTGGGTGCTTGAAATTAATAAGGTTGCTACCGCTGCAATAATCAACAAGACACCGGCAAACGCAACAGCATAGGCTGAATTATTTCCTAAAAATTCCTGAAGGATGTATCCAAAAGTCAAGTTCTGTAAAATCATTGGGATAACGATCATCATATTGACAATGCCCATATAAACTCCATATCGCTCTTTCGGGATATTATTAACTACCAGCAAATACGGAATGCCCATCATGCTGGCCCATCCGATTCCAAAACCAGTGATTGCAGGAAAGAGCAGGTATTTATTTTCAATGAAGGGGAATGTTAACAAGCCAACTGCCGCTAAGGCGAGGCAAGTAAAATGCACCATTTTGGGCGAAGTTCGCTTGACAAACCAAACCAGCGCAAAGGCGCTTAAAAAAGTGACAATGTTATACCATCCGTTAACAAGGCCTGTCCAACTAACGGCCTGTTCATACAATTCTCCATTGGCGGGCGTTGTCTGCCAAACAGACCAGGCGATGCTTTTGGAAGCGTTTTGCCAATAGCAAAATAGAGCATACCACTGAAACAGGTACACCAGCGCTAATTGCCACATCACCTTTGGCATACTGCCAATCGCTTTTCCAATTTCAATAAAGGGCGAGAAAACATTTAATGGAGTTGCCTTCATCTGCGCTAATTCTTCTTCGGTAGGCGGAATCTCAGGGGTGGTGCGCATGCTCCACCAAATCGAGCCCATCGAACAGATGGCCCCCAGAAAAAAGGACGCATAAACCCAGTTGGGCAAGGCCCCCGTCCTGCCGGCAATCAAGATCGGAAATACAAAAAGAGAAACGTTCGCTAATGTTTGACCAAACCCGGTGAAGAAACTCTGCGCCTGGAAGCCGAGCGGTCGTTGTGCTTCATTTAGTTTATCTGCAACGAAGGCCCGGTAAGGTTCCATGGCCGTGTTGTTGCCAACATCCAGAATCCAGAGCAATCCTACGGCCATCCATAAAGCACTGCTAAAAGGATAAAAGAACAAGGCAATACTGCACAACAAAGCCCCCACAAAGAAATAGGGTTTCCTTCTTCCGAACCTTGGGCTCCAGGTTTTATCACTCATGGCCCCGATAATTGGTTGTACAATCAAGCCCGTAACCGGTCCGGCCAGATTCAGTAAGGGGATTTCGTGGGGTTGTGCCCCTAACATATCGTAAATTGGATTGACTGCACTCTGTTGTAACCCGAAACTGTATTGGATACCAAAGAACCCGAGGTTCATGTTGATGATTTGAGAGAAGGTTAGACTCGGCTTGGTTACCATGGACGAAGGTTAATCAATTTTGGAATATGAAGAAAGTAAATCAAAGTTGCAAGGAAATGGTTGCCTTCGTGGGGATGTTTAGGTGGCTCTTCGCCATTGATCAAATAATTATTCAGGTAAAACAAATCTTCCGGTCATCCGGTAGAACTTTACCTATCTTACATCGTTAAAAGTACACGCAGATCAGCTTTCGATACATGCAGGGATTACGAGGTATTTTCATTTCAGGCTTATGCAGCATCAGTCAACTTCTCCTGGGCCAAGATCCCTGGCAAGACAAGGTGATACAAACCATTGGTGATTCAACCCGCTTGGCGGATCGTTTCGCCAACGTAATTGTGACCGGGCATGTCCGGGTAAAAGGATCGGGTATCCCACTCACCAGTGCCACAATTTCTGCCGATCAGTTTAAGTATTTCAATTACTCGGATGTGAATGGCCGTTTCATCCTCGAAATGCCCCCCGGAAATTATCGTATCTCGGTTCGGCACGTAGGCTTTATAACGGGTTATTATAAAATTAAAGTACTCTCTGGAGGTGTATTTAATATTGAATTGGATGAGGGAGTCATTGATCTCGATGAATTGGTAGTCATGGCTCGCCCTATTGACAGTAATATTAAACAAAGCCTGACGGGATTAACCACCCTCGGGGTAAGTGAAATCAAGACCTTGCCTATGTTGTTGGGTGAAGTTGATATCGTAAAGAGTTTACAGTTGATGCCGGGCGTAACAACCGTTGGTGAGGCTGCTTCCGGCTTCAATGTACGGGGCGGAAGGCCGGATCAAAATCTGATTCTCCTAAACGATGCCCCCCTTTTTAACACTTCGCATGCGCTGGGATTTGTGTCTTCATTCAATCAGGATATTGTGCGCGATTTTAGCCTTTATAAAGGAACCGTACCATCTCAACTGGGAGGACGCGCCTCCTCGGTTTTAGAAATCAATACCCTGCATGGTGATTTTGAAAAATGGAGTTATCAGGGGGGCGTAGGTCCTATCTCCGCACGTTTTACAGCCGAAGGACCAATTAAAAAATCAAAGTCATCCATCTTATTGTCCGGTCGTCTCGCCTACCCTAACTGGATTCTCAAACAAGTATCGGATCCGAATGTACGGAACAGTAAAGCTTCTTTCAATGACTTTTACCTGACCCTCCATCATCGATTCAGCGAAAACAGTACCGCTGAATTCAATCTATATCAAAGTCATGATGACTTTGAATTTTCGGACCGGTTTGGGTACGCCTGGAATAGCCTGTTAGCGCAGTCAAGATGGACGGGATATGCTGATCGAAAGGCTTCTCCTACCGTCAGTTTATCTTACGGTCAGTTTCAAACAAAACTGATTGATCCGGTTGGACAAACGGCATCACAACTTATTAATACCATGCGGTATCTGCAGCTAAAACCGGCCGTGAACTATATCCCGAATGAACAACACATTCTAACCATGGGCCTTGAATCCATATTGTACATTCCCCAGGATGAAGTATTGACAGGATATGGTGCCGCCTCGGCAGTTATTTCCGAGCGCATAAATAAAGACAACGGATGGGAAGGTGCCCTGTTCGTCAATGATGAGTTCGAGGTAAGTGAACGCATCGGTATCTCAGCAGGATTACGTCTTTCCGGGTACCTCCATCTGGGGCCTGATTCCGTTTTTATCTACGCGCCTAATCAACCAAAGAATGAGAGCACCATCACGGATACTGTACTCTACAACTCGATGTCGAAAATCTCTTCTTTTGGCGGACTTGAACCCCGGCTTGCCATCCGCATCAATACATTCAATAGTCAGTCTGTAAAGATCAGTTACAACCGGATGCGACAATACATTCACCAAATCAGCAACACGGCTTCCGCCACGCCTGTTGATCTTTGGCAGGTGAGCACCTCCTACTTACCTCCGCAGATTGCCGACAACTATTCAGCCGGATACTTCTGGAATCTAAAGAACAATACCTGGGAAACGTCCATTGAATTTTTCTATAAACGCACACAAAATCTGGTGGAGTACAAAGATTTTCCAGCGCTCTATGTTAATCCCCATCTGGAAACAGAATTGTTATCAGGCGATGGGCGTGCTTATGGAACAGAATTTCTGATTCGGAAAATTAAAGGGCGTTGGACCGGCTGGTTTTCCTACACCTATTCGCAAACTGAAGTGCAGGTGGCTGCCACCGCAACGTCTGAATCAATAAATGATGGGAATTGGTTCGCGTCCAATTTTAACAAACCTCATATCGCGAATCTGGTTTTGAATCGTAAAACACTACGCAATGGAGCCTTTTCTGTAACTGCTTCCTATTCCTCAGGAAGACCACTCACCGCTCTCGAATCAAGTTACATCGTGAATGGAACAGTGGTGCCGCTCTATTCACTCCGCAATCAATATAAAATTCCATCGTACTTCCGGCTTGATGTTTCGTTCACCATAGGAAACGTGGTACGCACGTTGGATGATTCGCTAACCTTTTCAATTTATAATTTATTCGGTCGGGAAAACGCCTACTCCGTCTTTTACCAACGGCCAGCTGCACTTTATTTAATACCCAAGCCGTATCAACTTTCTATTCTTGGTTCAGCACTTCCTTCTCTCACGTATAACTTTAAGTTCTGATGAAGACCGTGGGATTTTTACTGACAAAAGCAACAACCCGAGTACTGCCGTTCCTTTTACTACTGAGTTGCATCAGTCCAATTGAAGTGATCGTTGAGAATAAGGGTGGCCAGGTTGTAATTTCAGGTCAGGTAAGCTCCTTGCCAGACCGAACCAAGATTGAAATTGGCCGAACTGCCTATAAACAGTTACCAGCACCAGAAAGCGGAGCCAGCATATTGCTGGTGGATCAGAATGGTACGACATTCTTTTTTCAAGAAACAGCCCTCGGTGTGTATTCTGTACCGGGATTTCTGGGTGTGCCTGGGCAATCGTACCATGTGGAAATAACGTTGACAAATGGCGCAACGTATCGATCAACACCGGAAGTCATGCCATCCTTTGCACCACCGGTTGAAGTAAAGCATGAATTTGTTGAGAAAGTAGTTACCGATTCCGATGGCGCCAATCTACCCGAAAAATTTGTACACATCTACGCCTCAACAACACTCCCACAAGAATGGAAAGATCGCTATATCAACTGGACCGTAGAGGAAGTGTTCTTGCTAACCCCTACCGATTTTCCGGACCCGTTTGGTTTCGTTCCCCCACCTTGTTTCGTGTATCAAAAAGCCGATCCTAACCGCGTAGCACTTTTAGATGGTACGCGACTGACCATTGACCGGATTGAAAAAGAATTGGTTTGTGCCCGGATCGTAGATCGTTCCTTCCTGGAAAAGCATTATTTCAATACCTACCAGTCCTCCATTTCTGCAAAAGCTTATGACTATTGGCGAAAGGTAAATATTCTGGCTAATCAAACCGGATCCATCTTTGACACACCACCCGCTCAAATTATTGGCAACATCAAGAACATCAACAACCCATCTGAAAAAGTGTGGGGCTACTTTCAGGCTACCCATGAAAGTATGGATCGCTTTGTATTATTCCCTACTGATTTTCCGTACCGGGTATTTTTTCCGTTTGAAGATTGCACGTATTACGAGTCCCGTTTCTTCCAAACACCTTCGTATCCACAATACTGTTACGACTGTACCCTTTATCGGAACAGTTCCTATCAGCGGCCGGATTGGTTCTAATTCATGGCTGTATTTTCTTTGCGTGTGCGCACCTTGTTTAGAATAAATTCTCCAATGGCACGACCTTCTTTCACCCCAACCTCACAGGCGGGGCGATAATGAATTCCACCATACATTCGACTGATTGCCGCTTCATCGGAAGCTTCCAGAAATGATTTAAAACTTCGCGCGGTGAGACCAAATTCTATTTCCGTAGAGTCGGTGAACACAAATCCATCCCCAAACAGGTTGGTCAATGTAACTGCCGATGCTGCTGAGATAACGCTATGGCCACTCGTATACTCCGGAAAAGGGGGTGTTTGCAGTACGGGTACCCAATCCTCATCGATGTATTGATTTATGTAGGTTTCGGGACGAATTAAAACACTCCTGTATTTCTCATCCCAACAGGACATAAACGCGTCCATCAAAGCAATAGAAACACGCATGTACGCTTCAGCCGATTGATTGTGGTTTGCTTTGACTTTGGTGCATGCTACGCGGGTGATATTAATCCAATGCCCGCCCGGTGAAATTTTCTTAGTGGCAAACATCACATGGCCCTTTACATTCATCATGAACGGATTGCAATCCCAAAAGAAAGCAATCTCACGTTGCTCGGGAGTCAGGCTCTTTCCCATCTCATACACTTCCATGGCTTCTTTATAAAACTGACTTTTCTTGTCTGTGGAAAACGGTGTGGGTGGAACGGGTTTAAACTGTTGAGCAGAGTCGATAGCAAACGGTCTAATCTTATTCCAATGTGGCTCCACTGCATCCATGTAGGCAGGGGGTGTGGGCTTCCAGGAGCCGGGGTCTTCGCGGATGGAATATTTTGGAAATGACCGGGATTGCTTGTAATTATCTTTGGACGACCAGGCGATCACATGCGCAGCAACCTGATCTCCGTACTCAATAGAGCGATCAAATACATCTTCCGGGATACCTGTTTCACGGAACTCTTGCATGATCAGATCATAAAAAACATCCATTTTATCTTCCGAAAACACAAGGGTACGGCCAACTTTTAGAGCGGCCTGAACGGAGGCCAGCGGATAACAATATTCCTCACCAGCCTGGGGCTGCGGAACCGGGGTCAAGTCCGTTAGTTGTCCAGCCAATGTTTGATATTGATTACTCATGGGCAAGGCCGCCTCATAAGCCGCAATCGTAGAATAACCATAAATACGGGCAGCCACCGGAGGTGAAAAAATATCATAAACGATAACATCCGTTATTTGCTTCATTGAACGATGCAAAAACTCCGGGTTCTCTGCTTTTAATTTCCACTCACCGGAATCAGCAGAGCAAGAAATCAGGGCAATAGCCAACAGAATAAAATAAAATGACCTCATGAAGGAAGTGGGTTAAAGGATGCAAAATTAGGTTTTAATCGATCAAAAAAAATGATTTTAGTCAGATCGTGCCCGTGAGATAATAAGGTTAACAATGGAATCCGAACTTTCAACGTTGAAAAAGCAACATCGAATCATTATTTCTGCCAACCAGAATAACCGTGTCCTTCTTCCTTCGAAGGGTTTTAATTCTACGGCCTTCTCCGGGTACCCAAAATCCCGATTGGTCCGCAGTTTGGGGTATCAATTCGCCAGATCCAACCCCTAACAACACCAATCCATATCCGGCATCTTGCCTCCCCAATTCGGGTTGAATGGAATGCCAATTACCAACCATAAGAATGTCGTTAATAGTATCTCGATTAAGATCTAACACTTCGAATCCAAAGATCGGAAACATTTGCGCTTCGATTGGCAATTCATGAAGTACAAACTTTCCTCCCTTGTTCTCAATCCAAATAGAGGAAAATAAGGTTGCCCTTTTTGTTACGAACTCCTTTATTTGATCTGGTTGGAGTATATCTTCCAATACTACATTTTTAAAATCTTCATAGCGCAGAAATTTCCGCTTTAATGCTGGGACTTGCTTTATCAGTTGGTCCTTGCCGATAAAAGGATACCGCTTTCCATCATTATAATAAGTCATTATTGGGTCCATGCTCCCATTCGAATCAATATCGCCAACCCACAATTCCACGGGCTCATCCTGGCTTGCCTTTAATCGTGAATTGAGCCCATAGTTCCCCACCAGCCAATCCTGATCCCCATCTCCATCAACATCAGTCGCTGCCAACGTATTCCACCAACCGGAGGTATGGGAAAGCCCATAGAATGTTGTTTGATCTTCGAATTGACCATTCTCCTTTTGAATTAAAATAGTGATCGGCATCCATTCACCGACCACAATTAAATCCGGTCGTGAATCGAAATTAATATCCTGCCAAAGCGCGTCTGAAACCATGGCTAACGATGTAGATGGCCATGCCTCATTCCTTATAGAAAACCTGCCCTGGCCATCATTGATCAGAAGATAACTTTCAGGATTTATTCCGTACTTACCCGCTACTACCCGGCCACCAATAAAAAGATCTACATCCCCATCCTGATCAAAATCGGAGGGGCGTACACAGGAGGCGTTCAAGAAAATATCGGGCAAATTTTCAGATGCATTCCGGAAGGTACCTTTACCCTTATTCAAAAATAATCCAGGTTTTAAAGTCGAATTATTTTCAACTTCTTGCCCCCCCTTAACAAGGATCAAATCATCCAATTGGTCGCCATTGGCGTCAAAAAAGATCGCATCTGTAATATCCGAGGCAACACTGTTTGAAAAAAGCAGCGTATCGGCAATTGAGAATGTTCCATCCGCATTTTGCAATACGAGTTTACCGGATTGACCCTTTCCGCCCCCAACATAGAAATCATCCAAATGATCATCATTCACATCCGCTACCGCCATGGCTGGTCCCCGGGTAGCCAATGAGTGTGGAATTAATCGTTCCACATCAAATCCCGTGAAATCATTTTCCCGATGTGGGAGTGCCAACCGGATATCAGCTTGTAACAACGGGGTGGCCGGGTTCTCCTTTATTATTCTTCGGGTCGCATTCGACTGGTTGAATTCCAATCGTGTGGGTGTTGCTACATTCCTTATAATCTGAGTAGAAGAGTCTGGCCAGGTCACCGTAACTGAATCAACTGCTTGCCTTGTACCTACTCCAAATTGAAGCAGGTAATCAGAGCTGGATTGCCACCCCCGCGTGGGGATCACTTCTTGTACAGAAACCAATGAGTCAACATAGACAAAGACTTTCGCACCAACACCAAATGGGTTAGGACTATTACCTCGTAAGCTTACCTGAAGCGACTTTTGACTGGAATTATTGCGATACAGACCGGCCGTTTTGTTTAGATTATTAACCACTAAGTCAAGATCACCATCCCGGTCCAGATCTGCATAGGCCACACCATTCGAGAATCCAGGTTGCTGCTCCATCCACCGTTCAGATACATCTTCAAACTGTAATCTTCCCTTGTTTTTAAAAAAGTAATTGGAGACAGCCCCACCTGGCATTTTATCGATCATCTCCTGGTCAGTCATGAATCGTTGTGCGGAATCGCCCGAGATGTAGTTAATGTAATCCAAATCATTTGGCCTGCGCACAATGCCGTTGGTAATAAACAAATCTCTTAGCCCATCATTGTCAAAATCAGCTATTAAAGAACCCCAACTCCAATCCGTAGCTTCGATTCCAGCCAATGGTGCAATATCACTAAAGCTGATCGTTCCAGCCGGAGTTAAACCTCGATTTAACTGCAAACAGTTTCGGGCTACCTGATAATGGTATCCGAACCGAAGTTTGTACTGAAGAATTTCAAATGGGTCTTCACCTGCTGAACTCTTGATTATCGGCTCCGAGCGCGGTAACATATCGAGTGTAATAACATCCAGCCAGCCGTCATTATTGATATCACCAATGTCACTCCCCATGGAGAATCGACTGGTGTGAGCCATGGCTTGCTCCAATTCCTGTTTAAAAGTGCCATCGCGCTGATTCAGATATAAATAATCATTCTCATGAAAATCATTTGAAACATAAATGTCAAGAAAGCCATCGTTATTCAAGTCGGAAATACCTACAGCCAGGCCATATCCTATCTGACTGTTGAAGATTCCTGCCTGGCTGGTCACCTCGGTAAATCGATTCTGTCCGAATGGAATTAATTCATTTCGATAAAGCTTATCACCTGCTTTTGGATCACTTTGCAAGCGAAGACTTACCTCACCGTAGGAACGGACTGAGTGCACTGAATGATTAACCAGGTACATATCAAGATCTCCATCGTTATCATAGTCAAAAAAGGAAGCCTGCGTTGAGAATCCTTGAAATGATAGCCCATACTTTTCCGTCTGATCCTGAAACGTGAGATTTCCTTGATTGATCAGAAGTTGATTCCTTCCGGTAAATCCTTTATACCCTCCTACCCCACAACTAAAGAGATCCAGTAATCCGTCACCATTGACATCCACCATGGCCACCCCCGTCTTCCAATTTCCTAACCCCGAAACACCAGCCGTCTCTGTGATGTCTTCAAACTGGAAATTTCCCTTGTTCAGGTACAAAGTATTGGCTTGCTGATTAGAGGAAAAGTAAATATCTGGAAGGTCATCATTATTGATATCTCCAATGGCGACACCACCACCATTATAAAAATAGAGATACTCAATAATATTAAATTCTTCATTTTCCTCAAGCTGATTGATAAAAACAATTCCAGAGTGGGAAGCTTTAATCTCAGAAAACAATCGTTCCGGCTTTTCCTGCGTACAGGAACTCCAGATAGTCACTAATCCTGAAATGAGAATAACAAATTGGTGCGTTCGCTTAATCACCTAATTTTAACTTATAGACTACCAGCGAATCATTATTACGGGCAATCAACAAATAGTTGACATCGCCAACCTTAATCCTCTTTATGTCGCGAACTTCTCCATCTACCGAGAAACCTGACTTTTTTGAGGAGACAGCTGCAAACTTGCCAGAACCGATACCTCTTAAATAAGTACCAAAACTGGCATCATACCGACCCACTTCAGGCTTAACGCCATAAAGATTACCCGCCAACAAAATATCAACGATTCCATCACCGTCAAAATCATCAACGATTATTGCATACACAGTCGATAGCTGAGCTTCTGCCGGTAAGGGCTCCATTGTGAAATGGTCTCCTTGATTAATGAATATACTTGATGCCAATTGATAAGCACGCTGTACGATCGAATTGCTCAACTCCTCTTCAGTGAATATATCTTTAATCGTTTGGTCCTTGTAATTTTCATATTTCAGATACTTCTTCTTCAACGATGGAATTTGCATCATCAGATCATGTCGCAAAACCAATGGGTAGCTCTTCTCACCGGCATAGGTGCAAATTATCTGCTCTACTGTTCCATTGCGATCAAAATCATTAATGTACATCTCCACCGGCTTATCGTTTGATGCTTTAAATCGGGAATTCAATCCATGATTCCCAACTATTAAGTCTACATCTCCATCCTGGTCTATGTCTACGGCTTTGATAACATTCCACCAACCATTACTCATTCCTAATCCCCATGATTCGGATTGATCGGAATAGGATCCGTCTTTCCAGATAAATAATTTAAGCGGCATGTATTCACCCACAATCATTAAGTCCTGATGACCATCATGATTAACATCTGCCCAAACTGCATCGGTAATCATACCAACCTCTTTTAATTGAGGAGCGCGTTGATCACTTACGTTGGTAAACGTACCTTTACCATCATTCTCAAGCAAATACCCATTCAGGGGCACTCCGTATAAGAACGGATGACTACGAACGCCAACAAATAAATCCAGATCACCATCTCCATCCATATCATTTGGGCGCACCACTGATGTACTTTCGAAATTAAACGTAGGCAAAATTTGCTCAGATTTCTTAAACTGACCCTGTCCTTCATTGATATACAATCGATCGGCCAATGCAATCGAACTGGTTGAAAATTCATTGCTGCCGCTACAGACATACAAATCCAGATCACCATCTCCGTCTGCATCAAAAAACGAAGGGGTAAGATCTTCAGAAGCTTTATCCAGATCAAATGTTGTTTGCGTGCTCTTCCTAAACCCACCCATTTGTTGCTGAATGTACAATTCACCCGGCTGCTCTTTTGCTCCACCAACGAAGAAGTCTTCGAGACCATCTCCATCTACATCTCCAACCGCCAACCGAGGTCCCTCCGTACTTAACATATGAAACAAGAGCTTATCGCGATCGAAATCTACAAACTCACTCTCTTCATGTTTAAACGTAATGCCTCGCAAGTTAGCTTGTGTGAATAGCAAATGGCTATGATCTGATTCCACTTGAGGTCCTCTTTCAGCAGAATCACGCTGCTTCAACTTTATTACCTGGTTGGTCCCCACATTTCTTAACCGTGTTTCTCGTCCATCAGGCCAATGTACCAGGATGGAATCAACTTTTGCCCGCTGACCCAAGCCAATATTTGGTCTTGGATCCATGGACGATTCAAATCCTCGATTAGGCATTTGCTCTATATAAAATTTTTCTTTGCCAGCATAAAGGGTAATGTTTGTTCCCCAGGCGGCTGTGTTTAATCCTGTTCCCACCAGCTCAAACTTTAAATACGCATTCTTCGGGTGAAGAATGTTAGATTGATTCTGTATGATGGATGCCGTTGAATTAACATTACTCACAACCAAATCAAGATCTCCGTCATTATCTAGATCCCCGTAGGCGGCACCATTTGAAAATCCAGGTTTGCCAAGACCCCACTCGGCTGCCTTGTTGGTAAATTTCAAATTTCCTTCGTTGTGAAAGGCAAAGTTAGGAATCGGTGTTGAAGGAATTAATTCGACCAGCTTCTTATAATCAACATCCCGGTTCGATACAATGGACCGAATGACTTCTTCATTCGATACATACTGCAAATAATCTTGATTAGTAAGGTCCTGATAAATTCCGTTCGCCACGAAGATATCCTTCAAGCCATCATTATCCATATCAAACATCAAGGCACCCCAGCTCCAATCCGTTGCCTCTACCCGACTCAATCTACCCACTTCACTAAATGTATTGTCTCCATTATTCAGCTGCAGCATGTTGCGTGTAAACTGATGGTAATATCCATTGCTCAGATTGTATTGATAACGATCCCAGTTTTCAAATGTGGTAACCGTTTTGATGCGACCATTATCAGCGGGCAACATCTCGGTAACGAAAATATCGGGCCAGGTGTCATTGTTGATATCGGCAAGGTCGGCCCCCATGGAAGCTCCGCTGATGGATTTCATTTGCTCCGTGAGGCACTCTTTAAAGGTGCCATCCTGATTATTTAAATAGAGGTAATCGCGCTCAAAAAAATCGTTAGATATGTAGATATCAACCCACCCATCCTTATTGATATCTCCCACTGTTACGCCTAATCCAAACCCGATCACGCTGCCATAAATCCCGGCCGCTTCGCTGACATCGGTAAAATGACCCTGGTCGTTTCGCAGGAGTTTATCACCACCCAGGGAGTCGCGTACCGGGCGTTCATTCTTCCGCAAGTTAAAGGAACCGATAGCCTGATAAGAATTATTTAAAATGTAGAGATCCAGATCACCATCCTTATCATAATCAAGAAAAGCTGCGTGGGTAGTAAATCCACGGTCTGCGACACCAAATTCTCTTGCGCGCTCGGTAAAAGTTAAATCACCGTTATTAATGAATAACTCATTCTCTTTATTGTCGCCTTTAACATCGCCCGAATTACAAACATAAATATCCACCAAGCCGTCACCATTCACATCGGCCATACTTACTCCCGTAGACCAGGCTTTTGTACCTTCTACACCAGCCCGATCTGTTATATCGTCAAAACGGAAGTCGCCCTTGTTTAAGTACAATCGGTTCGGGCCTTGGTTCGCTGTCAAATACACATCAATTAATCCGTCATTATTAATGTCTCCCATCGCTACCCCTCCACCATTGTAAAAATTGCGATAGGTATAAATATTGAAATCCTGGTCGAAGGTTAAATTATTCTCAAATTGAACTCCCGTACTAGTACTTGGCAATTCAACAAACAGCGTATTCGTGTCCGATTTTTGATTGCATCCGTAAAATGCAAGGGGAATAAAAACCAAATAAAAGAGCTTTCGAACTATCATACATGTTAGCTATTCAGTCTCTTCTTCGGCTTCTTTCTTTTTGATTGCTTCGGCTACACGCATATCAGTAAATACAGCCTGTACAAATTGATCATCCCGGATAAAAAGATTAATTCTACGATGTCCATCAAACTTATAATAGACTTTACCCATGGTGGGATGATCCAATACCTTAAAATCATCACCATACCACTTTTTAAAGAGACCAAGCATTTCCACCATCAGGCTGTCGGACTGAAAGGCCCGATTCCAGGGCGCCCATGATTCATACGTATACGTAACTGGCATTTCATTGATTCTTCCTTCATGGAAGGATGGATAAAACCGCATGGTAATGGGGTGCTTCGCCTCTGTAATATGATACTCTACATTCTGATTGGTAGGCCCGTGCGTTAATTTCTTCTGTCGGTTCATTTCCCAACAATAATCATAAAATGCTTTCTGTTCCATTCCCAAATAAATATCCAGAAAGAGACTGTCGTTATTTTTCTCTGATCCAAATCCGTACTTGCCATTGCACGATAAAAGCATTGCTATCCCCATGGTCACCAACACCAAACTAAACCCAAATCGTTTCATAATCATTCATTCAATAAAAACACTAAACTATCACTATTTCTTGCAACCACTACTAATCCATTTTGCCTCGTCTTAAGAAAACGCATGGCTCGGATCTCCCCCTTTACAAACAATCCGGATTCATCAGGTCTCTTAGCTGTAAAAGTTCCATTCCCATGTCCTTTTAGAAAGACGCCAAAACTTCCATTGTAAATACCCGTCTCTGGCTTGGCTCGATATAAGTTTCCCCCCAGCAATAGGTCAATTTTGCCATCCTTATCAAAATCATTGGACAAGATTGAATAGACCGGAGTAAATTGAGCTTCCACCGGTAAAACCGAACGAACTAAACGATTATCCGATTGGCTTAACCATAAGGCATTCTCCAGCGTATATGCATCAAGCCGGATCGATTGATCTAATAATGACTTCGGAAAAATATCTTCAATCCGTTGACCTGCATAATCTCGGAAATGCAGGTACTTTTTCTTCAAGGCTGGAATTTGAGAAACCAGATCATTGCGCAGGACCAGTGGCAACGATGTACCACCATTATACCGGGTTGTAATCTGCTCGAGGGTACCGTTCTGGTCAAAATCGTTTATATAGAGTGAGACAGGCTGCTCCAAACTAGCTTTAAATTGAGAATTCAAGCCGTGATTACCGGCTATGATATCCAATTTACCATCCCCATTCAAATCGGTCAGTTCCAATGCGTGATACCAGCCATGTGACTGACTTAATCGATAGTCGTTACTTTGATCTACAAAAATCCCATTTGCGTTTATAAAGCAATGGATTGGCATCCATTCTCCGGCAATTACCAAGTCCGGCCACGAATCCTGGTTCAGGTCTCCCCACCGGGCAGCGGTTATCATTCCAATCTCAAGCAACGCTGGGCATACCTGTTGGGTTACATCCGTAAAAACTCCTTTTCCATCATTATTCAAAATGTATCCATTGCCCGGCAATCCGTAAGCAAAAGGAATCGAACGCACTCCAACAAATAAATCAAGGTCACCATCCTGATCATAATCTGCGGCATCTACTGCAGCTGTGCTTTCAAATCGCGTGGTTACGGGTAAGATTTGGCTTGACTTCTTGAATTGTCCATTGCCTGCATTAAAGTAAAGACGGTCAGCCAGGGCAATTGCACTGGATGAAAATTCAATACTGCCACTGGCAACATACAAATCAAGGAGACCATCCTTGTTGGCATCAAAGAATAAACAACCGGTATCTTCCGATTCCTTATCGAGTTCAAACAAAGCTTTGTTTATAGTGAAAAATCTTCCTGCAGAAGTTTGTTGGTACAATGAACCTGTTTGTCCTTTAGCACCACCCACGTAAAAATCATCGAGGCCATCCTTATTTACATCCCCTACACAAAGACAGGGGCCTTCATTCGAAATCATATTGAACAATAACCGATCCCGATCAAAATCATTAAACTCGTTTTCCTGGTGAACAAAGTCCACCCCATCTGGTTTCGAACTCTTAAATAATGGGTTGTTTGATTTCTCCTTTAATCGGATCGGGTCATTCGCACTGTTGAAATCAACTGTAACAAATTGATTAACAGGCTGACTTATTACCAACGATTCCTTACCGCCAGGCCAGGAAACAATAATGGAATCAACCTGTTTGGCGGAACCTAGACCAAAATGTAACCGTGTATCCACCGTTGACATAAATCCACGCATGGGCGAAACCTCCTGATATTGCCACTGCGCCCCAGTCTTAATTTTTATTTTGACACCCAACGCATGCCGGTTGTTCTCAGGCCCATTTAGCTTAATCGTAATTGAGTTGTTCTGGCGTAATTCATTGGCCCTGTTCTCATAGAGAAAGGCCGGCATGTTTACATTATTTAGGATAAGATCAAGATCTCCGTCATTGTCCAAATCGCCATAGGCTGATCCATTGGAAAACGTGGGCGCATTCAGCCCCCACTCATTGGCTTGGTTTACGAACCGTAAATCACCCTGATTCTGAAAAGCATAGTTGGCAAGGTTATTCGATGGAATTGAATCTACCAGTCGTTTGATGACATTTCCTTCTTCTTGCAGAATATTTCGAATTATGGTTGGGTTAGCAATAAAGTTTACATAATCCTGATCGAGCAAATCTTTATAGATTCCATTGGCAACAAAAATATCTTTCAGCCCATCATTATCCATGTCAAAAATTAAGGCACCCCAGCTCCAATCAGTTGCATGTACGCCTGCTAGCCTTCCAATTTCACTAAAGGCTCCGTGGCCGGTATTTAATTGCAATACATTTCTTCCGAACTGATGACCATATCCCTGTGATACACTTAATCTGTATTTGTCCCAATTTTCAAATTGTGCTTTCGTTTTTAAGCGTTCATCCGTTTCGGGCAACATTTCAGTTACAAAAATATCGGGTAAACAATCGTTATTGATATCCGCCATATCAGCTCCCATAGACCCCATACTCAATTCTGTTATATAATCCTGAAGTGCCTCTTTAAATGAACCATTCTGTTGATTGATGTAGAGGTAATCGCGCTCAAAAAAATCATTTGAAACATAGATGTCGAGCCACCCATCCAGATTAACATCGCCAATCGTCACGCCCAACCCAAATCCGATTTCGCTGGTATAAATCCCAGCCGACAGAGATACATCCACATACTTTCCTGAATCATTCCGCAAAAGTTTGTTCCCGCCCAGAGAATCCGGAATCAACCGTTGATCTTTACGATAATCGTAACCACCCACCGATCGGATCGAATTATTCAATAGGTAACAATCAAGATCACCGTCCTGGTCGTAATCGAAAAAAGCGGCATGGGTTGACAAGCCCTTAAAGTTGAGTCCATATTGCTCGGCACGTTCTGTAAAGGTTGAGTCCCCATTGTTGATCCAGAGTTGATTGTGACGGTCTTTACCATCGGGTGGACCCGATTTGCACAAATAAATATCGGGCAATCCATCACCATTGATATCGGCTACGCTGATGCCGGTTGTCCAGGATCCTTCCGAAAAAAGTCCGGCTGACTCCGTTATATCTTTAAACGAGAAGCTTCCCTGGTTTAAATACAAGCGATTGGAGACCTGATTACCAGAGAAGAAGATATCGAGTAGCCCATCCTGATTAAAATCACCAAGCCCTACACCGCCCCCGTTGTAAAAGTTCTTGAAGGTATAGGTATTGATCTCCTCGGTATAGGTAAGGGTGTTGGCAAAATCGATGTGAGAGGTTTCTGAGGGTACAAGACTGAACAAAGAATTGACGGGCGTTTGGATTTCAGCTGGTTGGCATCCAATAACAAGTATTATTAATAGAATGAAAAAAGTTGATTTAATCGAACCCATCTCCGCCACAAAGGATCAAAATTATAAAATCAAAATCGTATAAAATAAAAAGGCAAACACGGTGTGTTTGCCTTTTTATTTATTTAACGATCAATTAGTTCGGATAGCCCGGGTTCTGCTGCAACAAGCTGTTAACATCGCGTTGTGCTTTCGGAATCGGGAATAACTTATACGTTGCTGTGCTGGTTGGTTTTTCCCACCAGGCATCATCCCAGCGGTCAAAGCGGATCAAGTCTTGTCTGCGGGTCATTTCAGCAAACATTTCGCGGCCACGTTCCGCTAACAGGTTGTCAGCAGTAAGTGTACCGAAGGGGTCTACACCAGCTCTTGCTCGGATTTGATTCACTAATGCTAATGCAACTCCATCGTTGGCGACATTTCCACCACCAGCGATTCTTGCAAGTGCCTCAGCACGAGTTAAAAGAATGTCTGCGTAACGGAATACTACGAAGTCGTTACTCATGTTGTTCGTACCACCTACTTCATATTGATATTTTCCAATACGGGCACCTCCCTGACGCCATCCATTAGGATAGATTTCGTTGATTTGAGGCGTGAAGGTAAGAGGCGCACCATCTGGATCCGGAGCAGCAGTAGATGGCCCTTCAAAACCAGGGTCAGTTGCACGCGTTCCATCCGGGTTGAACTGAGGGCCTACCACAAAATTACTTAAACGAGAATCTTGTGTACCTCTTGAGGGTGTTTGGGCCAAGCCCCTCCACGCTGGACCTTTTGGACCAGGATTATTTACTGTATCAATGTAAGAGTTATAGAATTCTTCAACTACAGCATATCCATTCCAAGGTTGTTGAGTCAACTTGTATACCCCCTGGCTCGCATAGTGCAACGTCATCATGGGCCAGTTAAAGCCATCAGCAAACACTTTGTCATACGGGTAAACAAAGATATTCTCACGGGAGCCGCTATTGTTGATGGCAAAGTTATCCTTGTAAACAGGCTCTAAATTATACTTACCACTGGCAATGATTGCCTGGGCTTCAGCGGCAGCTTCAGCCCACTTGGCGGTACCGGTATATACCTGTGCATTCAAATACAGTTTTGCAAGGATAGCGTGAGCAGCCCATTTAGTAATACGGCCATACGTAGAGGCATCCACGTTCTCCGGAAGATCATTGATCACGGCCTTTAGTTCGCTCTCAACAAATGCATATACTTGTGCCCGGGTTGAATTGCCCACCGGTGCAGTTTCAGTAAAGTCAATTACCAACGGTACATTACCAAAGGAATCAACCAGCCAATAGTACCACAACGCACGAACAGCTCGTAACTCAGAAACGAAGGCATCCGCTTCCGGAGTACCCAGTTGCTCAAATTGATAAATCAAGCGATTGCAGGTATTAACACCACCGTACAGGAATTGCCAGGTGTTGTTAAAGAAGCCGTTATCAACAGCCCACGAGTGTTCGTGCAACTGAATCAACACCCCACCATCATACCAGTCACCTCCTTTAGTTGCGATTACCAGTTCATCGGAAGAAATCTCCTGAACCGACCACAAGTTTGAGTGGTTCCCTAATCCCGCGAAGGCCCGGTAAGCCTGACCTAACGCAGCAATAAACTCCTCGTCTGTCTTGAAGAAGTTGTCAGCTGTTACATCACTGAACAGCTCTTCATCCAGATTTGTGCAGGACTGGGTAAAAAATGTTAACCCCAAGCCCAGCATTGCTATTTTTTTAAACAATGTCTTTTTCATTATCGTCATCTATTTATTCGTTAGAAACTAAGGTTAACTCCAAACGTCAGCGTTCTGGTGGTAAAATAAGTAGAACGTCTTTCAATACCCGGAGACAACGGGTCAACAGCGCCTGGCTGGCCACCATTGTCACCATCAATGCGGTCCTGGTATCTCACTTCCGGGTCAACACCTGTATAATCCGTAATCACGAACAGATTCTGACCTGCAAAGTAGATTCTGAAATTTGAGATAGTACCACCTGGCTTCACGGGTACATTATAGCCCAGTTGCATGTTATCCAACTTAACATAGCTGGCATCTTCCACGTGCGTGCTATTTACCTGAGCCTTGGTAATGGTCGGGTCATAGTATTTAGTGTTCACTACGTTGTAGTTACCCAAGGTAGTAGACTCACGGTTTTCATAGAAACCACGGTAGCTGTTTACCAGGTCGTGGCCAAAGGCACCGCGGAAGAAAGCTGTCAGGTCAAACCGCTTATACGACAGTGAAACATTCAAACCGGCTGTAAAGTCAGGCAAACCATTTCCAATAACGGTCTTGTCAGCATCGCAATTACAGAAGGTAGCATCACCATCCAAGCTCGAAAACTTAGGGGTACCATCGGGATTAACCCCTTCCTGTACAGGTCCCCACAACTCTCCAAAAGGCTGTCCTTCCTTCAATCGAACCAACAAGAAGTCATTCTGACCAGGGGCACCCATGTTTGCACGGTACAATACCCCACCCGTACCAAAACTCAAAGCACCTGTCGTCAAGCTCACCACTTCCGTACTATAGGTTGAGAAGTTACCGCCCACTGACCAGTTAAAGTCGCCACCTGTTTGTGCATTGTAATTCAAGGCTATTTCAAAACCGCTGTTTTTCAATTCACCAATATTAACAAGGGTAGTACCAAACAAGTTTGGTGGAACCGGTACGTTTACTGGCAAAATCATGTCTCTGGTTACACGGGTATACCAGTCGAGGGTACCTGTCAACTTATTGTTTAACATCGCAAAATCAGCTCCGATATCAATTTCATCTTTGGTTTCCCACTTCAAATCAGGGTTAGCGTTGGAAACGGGACCATAGCTCGGCACATAGGCTCCTTCATAGAAGAAGTTACCCTGACGTCCAAATCGCTGCAATGATTCATAGGATGAACCAGGCTGGTTACCGGTTACACCCCAGCTGGCACGCAGTTTCAAACTGTTTACAGAAGGAATGTCAACCAGATTGCTTAAAGTTACACCTCCTGATACAGCCGGGAAAACACCCCACTTGTTGTTTTCTCCAAAACGGGATGACCCTTCATAGCGAGCACTCACGGAAGCAAAATAGGTCTCCGAAATGTTAACGTTGGCACGACCGAAGAACGCTACCAACTTATTCGAGTTAGCATAGCTAAATACAGAGCCAAGACCATTCGCAAAATCAAGGGCAGCACCCATGTTATTGTATGTAAAGGCATCCGTTAGGAAGTTACCGCCTTCCATTCCAAACCCTTCATTGAAGAAGTCCTGATAGGAATAACCACCCAAGATAGCCAGGTTCGTATTTCCGATGTCTTTGGTATAATTCAAGGTAGTCTCAAACAGTTCGTTATTGCGCTGGTCGGTTCTTCTGTTGGCAAGACCATTGCGGCCAAAGCCTCTGAACTTGGAAGTCTTGGCATAGTACTGACCACGAATGTCCGATTCCTTTTGAGCAGAATAGAATACTGCGGCTGATAATCCATCAATGAAATCGCTGAAATCATATTCACCACGAATGCTGGCCAGGATACGGGTATCATTCCCTTCATTCTTATTTTGCTCTGCGATAGAGAGCGGATTGAAGAAGTCGAAGATATCGCGTTCTGCGTAGCCATTAAAGTTTCCACCAGCAGTAGGGCTGGTTAACGTGTTATCGTAAACCGGCATGGTGGGGTTAGCAATCACCGCATAACGCAACGATTCAGTAAAACCATAATTGGCATCACGAACCGTTGTAGCAAAGTTCATCGTGATTGTAGCACGATCCTTCAGTGCTTTTTGTGATAAGTTGATACGGCCGTTAATCTGATCAAAGCCAGAGTTCAAGGCAATACCATTTTGTCCACGATAGTTGAAAGAAGTGCGGTAGGTTGTGCTCTTGCTGCCACCGGATAAAGAAAGGTTATGCACCATGGCATTTCCATTCTGGGTAACAACATCCAACCAATCGGTGCTTTGACCAAGGTCAATCGACCCGGTGGTTGCACGGTATTCGCTGGCATCCATGAAATCCACCGTACGGGCAACGGATTCCGTAGCAACAGAACCGCTATAGTCCACCTGTACCTTACCGGATTTACCGGACTTGGTAGTGATCAGGATTACCCCGGTACCACCCCGGCTTCCATAAATCGCTGCTGCGGATCCGTCTTTCAACACATCCATAGAAGCAATGTCATTCGGGTCAACAGAGTTTAAAGAACCTCCAATAACACCGTCTATTACAATGAGGGGTTCTGTATTCGCACCGATGGTACCAACACCTCTCAGGCGGATGTTAAATCCACCATTGGGGTCGCCACCGGCCCGCGTAATATTCAACCCGGCAACCTTACCTTGCAGCAATTGAACCGGATCGTTCACTGTTCCCTTGTTGAAGTCTTCTGCCTTTACGCTGGTAACGGAGCTGGTAATTTCCTTTTTCTCCTGTGTTCCATACCCCACCACCACCACTTCACTCAAGGCGGTAACATCGGACTGCAAAGACACATTTACTGAGCTTTGAGATCCCACGGACACCTCCTGGGTAGTATAGCCAACGAAGGAAAATACTAAGGTCGCATTGGCGCCCACACTAATCCGGTAATTTCCATCCGCGTCAGACACCGTTACCATTGGTGGTGCCTTTTTCCAGGATATTTACCCCTGGAATTCCCGAGCCATCCTCGGCAGCCGTCACTTTACCTGTAACAGTTTGCTGGGCGAAACTCACCAGAGTTCCAAAAACCAGCATCACCGCCAGATACCTGCGTACAAACAGATACAATTTGGTCATAGATAATTGTTTTAGGGTTTTAATTGTTGTTTTTTAAGAGTTCTTTCAAAATCAATTTGTTACTTGCATTGCGTAAAAAAGTGATTTTGCAGCGTAATAATACCGTGTTTTCAGCACTTGACCACGTAACGCGTTCATTTTCTTGCTTTATTTTTGCGGAAACGGGTGCGCAACCGATTGCGGAAACCAACCGACCTTTAAAATTTGATCAAATAAGCCCACTGAAATGAAATTCAATCAGGTAACCATTAAAGACATTGCCCGCGAATTAGGGATCTCTCCATCCACGGTATCGAGAGCCTTAAAGGACCATCCTGACATCAGTGTCCAAACTAAAAAAGCAGTGAATGAGCTCGCGGAAAGACTGAATTATCAACCCAACATTGTTGCGCTTAACCTGCGGCAGAAGAAAACCAATACTATTGGGGTTATTATTCCCGAAATCGTACACTTCTTTTTCTCTACTGTCATTAGCGGGATTGAAGACGTTGCCTATACGGCCGGCTACAACGTAATTCTGGCGCAATCCAACGAATCCTATCAGCGCGAGTTAACGGATATGAAAGCACTCTTCAACAGCCGTGTGGATGGGATGCTGCTTTCCATATCGCGCGAAACAAACAATTTTGATCACATTGAATCGATTATTTCTAAGGGTGTACCCATTGTTTTCTATGATCGGATGTATAACAGCCCTACCAGCAGCAAAGTGATTGTAGACGATTATGCCGGAGCCAAGGAAGCAGTTGAACACCTGATCGAACAAGGGTGCACCCGCATTGGGCACTTGAATGGGGCTCCCAATTTGATGATCAGCATTGATCGTTTCCGCGGGTATACCGATGCGCTGAAAGAGCATGGAATGGAAGTAAAAGAGAACCTGATCGTCAATTGCCCCTCAGGAACTTTTGAAGAAGGAAAGCGAGGTGCCTTGAAACTCTTATCCCTCAATCCGATTCCCGATGCGATTTTTGCCAACAACGACCCGATGGCCATGGGCGCCATGATGGCGATTAAGGAAAAAGGATTAAAGATTCCGCAAGACGTTGCCGTGGTAGGGTTTAGCAATTGGTTCTTTGGCGAATTGATGGATCCCTCTCTTACAACCGTTGATCAGCCCGGTTTTGAAATGGGCCAGGAAGCTGCGCGTTTGTTAATCCGCCATATTGAAATGAAAGACAAGGAAGATTTTGAGCCTCAACCAGAAACCAAAATTCTCAAAACCAAACTCATCATCCGTAACTCTTCCCTGAAGAAACAAGCCAAGAAGAAGTAACGCAACCGTTTTCGTTTTTTTTTGAAGTGGGAATGTTAGGTTAAGTAGAGCTACTTGAACTACATTAACCCATTATTAAAAAATGAATGGCTGCTAACTTTCATTCCCAAACGAATCAAAGCCTCGGTAATCTTCTTTCTTTCAAGAAAGATGCCTTGGGTCTCATCGGGGAAACCACCTTCGGTAAATTCAGAATTACTACCTATAGCGAAGACATCATTCGGATCTGCATTTCGAATGCCGGCCTCGTTGAAGATTTTTCCTATGCCGTGGTGGCAGAACCTAAACCCATTGAATTAGCAATCGAGGAAATGGGAGATCAGATCATTCTTCGTACCGCTCGTCTGCAATTACACATCTCCAGGAATCCGGTAAGGTTCAAATTTCTAACCCCGCAAGGAACAACCATCAATGAAGATGAAACCTTTGGTACCTCCTGGATTGGAGAGCAGGTAACAACGTATAAGAAACTGCAACCCGAAGAGCGATTTATCGGGTTGGGTGAAAAAACCGGACCCCTGGATCGTAAAGGCGCTGCTTATCAAAATTGGAATACAGACGCCTATAGTTATAACGCAGGTACTGATCCACTGTATTGCTCTATGCCCTTTTACATCGGTATCCACAATCATCTGATTTACGGAATCTATTTCGATAATTCTCATAAGGGGTATTTCAACTTTGGCGCTTCGAACAATCGATTCGCCAGTTTTTCAGCTGATGCCGGGGACATGAATTATTATTTCATGACGGCACCCACCATTCGTGAAATCATTAAGCAATACACCCACATAACAGGACGGATGGAACTCCCTCCGCGTTGGAGTATTGGCTATCAGCAATGCCGGTACAGCTACTATCCGGATAAGGAAGTGCTTACGTTGGCCAAAACGTTTCGCGAAAAAGATATTCCCTCCGATGCTATCGTATTTGATATCCATTACATGGACAAGTACAAGATCTTCACGTGGGATCCGAAACATTTTCCCGACCCAAAAAATCTGATCAAACAGCTCCGCGATCAGGGATTTCATGTGGTAATCATGTGCGATCCGGGCATCAAAGTGGAACCGGGGTACGATGCCTATGATGATGGAGTGAAAAAGAATGTATTCATTAAATATCCGGATGGGGAAAACTATCAGGGGCAGGTATGGCCCGGGTGGTGTCACTTTCCGGATTTCACCAACCCCGCCACCCGGCAATGGTGGGCCTCCAAGTTTCAAGATTATGTCAACTTTGGTGTTGAGGGCTTTTGGAATGACATGAATGAAATTGCCACCTGGGGCAATGCCTTGCCGGAGAACCTTGAATTTGATTTTGAAGGTGAGAAAGCCACGACCCGTAAAGGCAGAAATCTGTATGGATTTCAGATGGCACGCAGCACGTATGAAGGAACGAAGAAATTGTTGAATGGAAAGCGACCGTTCAATCTAACCCGTTCCGGGTTCTCAGGTGTACAGCGATACTCAGCCGTATGGACGGGCGATAATGTAAGCTACGATGAACACATGCTGTTGGGAGTGCGCCTTGTGAATAGCATGGGCCTTACCGGAATTGCCTTTGCAGGATATGATACAGGAGGGTTTGTAGGAGAAACCAACAAGAACCTCTTTGCGCGGTGGATGTCCATTGCTGCGCTCTCCCCTTTCTTCCGTGCCCATACCATGATCAATACGCGCGATAGCGAACCCTGGTCGTATGGAGAAGAGGTGGAACAGATTTGCCGCAACTACATCAAGTTCCGGTATCAACTCATGCCCTATATTTATTCGCTATTTTATGATGCAGCCCAAACAGGCATGCCCGTGCAGCGCTCGCTGGCGATTAACTATACCCATGACTGGCGGGTGTATCAGGGGGCTTATCAAAATCAATATTTGTTTGGCCCCAGCATTTTGGTGGCTCCGGTTGAGAGTCATAAAGAGTTATTGAAAATCTATTTTCCGGATGGCGATTGGTTCGATCTCTACACAGGAAAAATCTGGCACGGCAATCAGGAAACCATAGTCGAATCGCCCATCCATCGATTGCCGGTTTTTATAAAAGCAGCCAGCGTTATTCCTATGCAGGCTTCTACGCCTCATACAGGGATTTCTCAGGAAGAGTTGATCTTGCACATCTATTGCGGCCAAGGTTCCAGCGAATTCCTGCTTTATCTGGATGATGGCGAAACGTTTGCCTACCAAAACGGAAAATTTTCAAAGCGCCTCATTGAATTTAAAGGGTCGGAAAATCGGATTTCTCTTTCCGCTTCCGAAGGAACCTATGAGACCTCGTATAAAAGAATAAAGTTAATGCTGCATGGTACACTTGCCAATAGTATCACGGTGAATGGAGTCACTCATCCCCTTTCGCATCAGGTACATTCCTTCTTCACGCCATTGGAAAAATATGATCCCATCCATGAACCGGATTCGATGGGTGAAGAAGCCGTACTAACTACCCAGATTGACTATTCGGATGATCAACTTGATATTGCCTGGTGATCAAAAAAAATTTAATTCGATCAGAATTCAAATCTATTATCTTTAGCGGCATCTTCGAACACACATGACCCAACATAAACCCAAACTCAGCTTCTGGCAGATCTGGAATATGAGTTTTGGATTTTTAGGAATCCAGTTTGGTTTTGCTTTACAGAACGCAAATACGAGCAGGATCTTTGAGACCCTCGGTGCTGATACCGCGAACCTCGCACTGTATTGGCTGGCGGCACCGCTTACAGGGCTGATCGTACAGCCGATCATCGGATACTACAGCGATCGTACCTGGCATCCGACCTGGGGTCGCAGAAGACCTTTCTTTGCGATTGGCGCTTTACTGGCCTCGATTACGCTTTGCTTAATGCCCAATTCACCGGTCTTATGGATGGCTGTAGGTGTCTTGTGGGTCATGGATGCTTCGATCAACATCAGCATGGAACCATTCCGGGCTTTTGTTGGCGATTTGTTACCCCCCTCACAACGCACCACGGGCTTTGCCATGCAAAGTTTTTTTATAGGAATTGGCGCCATCGTTGCCTCGTTTCTTCCCAGCATTTTTAAGAACTGGTTTGGAATCTCGAATACGGCCGATGCCGGCACCATCCCGGATTCCATTCGATACAGTTATTACCTGGGCGCTTTCATGTTGTTCATAACCGTTATGTGGACGGTGTTCTCAACAAAAGAATATCCACCCACGGAAGCCGGTGAGGAAAAATTGAGAAACCGAGAACATCGTAAAATTGAAGACGAAGAAAAGTTCAAAGGAATCTTTTCCCGAAAGGCACTTCTCTTCATCGCGCTGGGAGCCATTATTACCACGGTGGTTTATTTTATGAACCTCGAGAAGGAGCTGTATGTATTAGGCATAGGCCTAATCATTTTTGGTGGTGTTCATGCAATGGCAACCTCTTTCATTCAACAAGGAAAATCCTATCTCGGGTTGGTCCATATCGTTAAGGATTTTAACACCATGCCAAAAACCATGATTCAGTTGGCGTATGTTCAATTCTTTTCATGGTTCGCTCTTTTCGCCATGTGGATCTATACTACCAGTGCCGTAACCAGTTTTATCTTTCACGCAACCGATCCTACCACGCAAGCCTATAATGACGGTGCCGATTTAGTTGGTAACTTATTCGGGGTCTACAATGGCATCGCTGCCCTGGCTGCCCTTTTCTTGCCAATACTGGCCAAGTACACAAGTCGTAGAATGACTCATTTCATCGCCCTGTTGTTTGGTGGTCTTGGACTAGGGTCTTTCTATTTTATTTCTGACCCCTTCTGGTTGTGGTTTTCCATGATTGGTGTTGGTATAGCCTGGGCAAGCATCCTTTCAATTCCCTATGCCATGTTATCAGGTTCCCTGCCGGCCGAAAAGATGGGGTATTATATGGGCGTCTTTAATTTTTTCATTGTTATTCCGCAAATCATAGCCGGCACGGTTTTGGGCGTTATGCTCACACACTTGTTCAATGGACAATCCATTTACATTTTGGTTAGTGGTGGTGTTTCCATGGGCATTGCTGCCCTGCTGAGTCTTCGGGTTGAGGATCAGGATGAGGTGATCATTAAAAATTCATAAAATGAGGTGTCCACTCACCGGACTTTTAATTCTCTTCGCGCAGTTGGCCTTTAGTCAAAACTATTCCTATTTAAAACAACAGATAAACATTCTCAAAAACATAAAACCGGATGCGGAGGGAAGAACTGCATTAGAGTCGTGGTGGGCCGAATTAAAGTCAAAGAATCAGATTCCATTAGTGGATGGCGATTCAGTCTACTTTTTCTACCGTGGCAAAGCCACCTCGGTTGAATGGATGGGTGATTTCAATGGATGGGGTTACAAGAAGGATTTCCAAAATAAAGGAAAGCAAATCCCGGGCACGGACCTTTGGTATCTGAATTCCTCCTTTCCATTAGATGCCCGGCTGGATTATAAGATTTTGGTAAATGGTACTTCCTGGTTGCTCGATCCAGAAAACAAAAACCAGCA
Organism: uncultured Ohtaekwangia sp.; assembly: GCA_964488465.1. GTDB lineage: Bacteria > Bacteroidota > Bacteroidia > Cytophagales > Cyclobacteriaceae > ELB16-189. The sequence goes on from CAZAUN010000007.1 coordinate 138,531, forward strand.
ATGGTCGGGTGTTGGTGGTGGAAGTCCGAATTCGGAGTTGCGGATGCCCGAATGGAAAGAAGATCCAGTCCTTCTGGAACGAAATAATATACCAAAAGGGCAGCTCATCCAAGATCAATTACTAAACAGCAACATCCTCGGGTACCAGGTAACCTATTCCGTTTATCTACCCAACAACCCGGGAAAAATGGAATCGCTTCCAACCATTTATTTAACCGATGGATACGAGTACCTGCACCCCCGGTTAGGCAACATGACCATCATTTTGGATAACCTGATCTTTGATAAAAAGATCCTTCCTGCTATTGCTGTTTTCATTGATCACCGCGAGCCTGTAAACCGGGGCAATAACCGGAGAATGAGTGAACTTACCATGAATGCTAAATACCTGGACTTTTTTGTTCAGGAGTTGATCCCATTTATTGAAGCGGGCTATCCGTGTAAAGCAGATGCCCGTAGCCGACTCATTATGGGGACTTCCATGGGTGCACTCACAGCAACCTACTTTGCCTTTGCCCGGCCAGATGTTTTTGGGCTGGCCGGTATTCAGTCCCCGGCCTATTATACCCGTCCACAGATCTATAACCTGTGTTCCAATCCTACCAATCCTCAGATGAAAATCTCCATGACAACCGGCTTAATCAACGACACGAGTGTAGATAGCCGGAAGATGAAAGATATACTTGAAGCAAGCAGTTGCGATTACCATTACCGCGAAGTTAATGAGGGCCAGTCCTGGGGAAATTGGAAACGGTTGATTGATGATATTCTGATCGATTTACTGCCCTTTCAATAACTGAAAGTCACGGCTAACTTTCAGGTTTTTTGGAGGTTGCAAGAGGGTACACTTATTTGTTAATTTAAGGCATCGAATTTGTACCCTGATAAATCATGAATAGAATTTTACCCCTCCTGGCATTTATTGCAATCGTTTTACTGGATGCTTGTAGCTCCGGAAAAGCCGCTTTAAAACAAGGTAATTATTATGATGCTGTGTTGCAGGCGGTGAATCGGCTGCGGCAGAATCCAGATCATAAAAAATCGAAAGAGGTTTTAAGTTCCAGCTACAAGTTGGCCATCGATTACCTGGAGACGGACGCTCAGAATCAGATTGCTTCGAATGCAAATTTTAAATGGAGCAACGTGGTTCAAGATTACGAGCAAATTAATAATCTTTATGAGCAAATCCGTACTTCGCCCGGGGCGCTTAAAATTATCCCAAACCCCGTCAACAAATACAAGGAGTTAACGGATGTAAAAAACAAGGCAGCAGAAGAAACATATGAAGCCGGCATCCAGGCGATGTTAAAGAATACCCGTGATGACGCGAAACGGGCTTACTTCTTTTTTGTTGACGCGAATGCCTACTCACCAGGCTATCGCGAATCCATTGAAATGATGGAACAAGCGAAATTCAACGCCACCATTAAAGTGGTTGTTGAACCTTCGCTGCAGAGCTACTACGACTGGAATTTTGAACCTGTGATTTTTGGGGTAAACCCAAGCCAGTTTGTAAAATTTTACACGCCCCGGCAGGCAGAGGATGCGGGGCTTACCAAAATCGATCACTATGTAAAAATTGTAATCAACGGCTACTCTGAAACCCGACCTAGCATAACCAAGAAATCGGAAAACTATAAGGACAGTGTGAAAGTGGGTGAAAAAACCGTCAACAATGTAAAGGTTCCGGTGTATGAAAAGGTAAATGCTACAATGAATATCAATGAAAAAGTGATCACCTCCCGTGGTTCAATTACCCTCTATATCAAAGATGCGATCGGTGGTGCTGACCTTCGCAATTCTGACATTATTAGTGAAGAACGCTGGAGTGATCGTTGGGCAACCTGTACCGGTGATCAGCGAGCCATCCCGGAAGGAACCCGTAAACTTTGCGGAACGAAAGAACCCTACATGGCGCGGGATTTTCTAATCAACAAAACCAAGCAGGAACTGGACAACAAACTGGCCAATGCCCTGTCGGGGTTTTATGGTGGTTATTGATGTCATTTAAAGGACAACTTGTAGTTTTCTCAAAACTATTCTGACCGGGAGGTGGTTTAATAACTATGAAAGCGATTACACTTTTAGCGAGTTTGATAATGGCTATTTCCGTTCAGGCTCAAAATTCAACTAAAAAAACTATGTCCACATCATTAGAAACTGCTACCCTTGGTTCAGGATGTTTTTGGTGCACCGAAGCTTTTTTCCTGGAAGTAAAGGGAATCGAATCTGTTGTTTCAGGATATTCTGGTGGCAAGGTTAAAAATCCAACCTATCGGGAAGTGTGCACAGGGCTTACGGGCCATGCTGAGGTTATTCAGGTCAAATTTGATCCAACGGTGATCAGTTATGCAGACGTGCTGGAAATCTTCTGGAACACCCATGACCCAACGACATTAAATAAGCAGGGTGCGGACGAGGGTCCTCAATATCGCTCCGTTGTATTTTATCATAATGATGCCCAGAAAAAAACAGCCGAAGAGTATAAGAGCCAATTGGACAAATCGGGGGTTTTTAAAAACCCGATTGTTACCGAAATCAGTCCTTTTTCTGTCTTTTATCCGGCCGAAGATTATCACCAAAATTATTATGCCCTGAACCCCAACCAGGGGTATTGTCAATACGTAATCCGGCCCAAAGTCGAAAAATTCAGGAAACAATATGGGGCCAAATTGAAGAAATAGGCCAATCATTAGAAAACTGTTAATTCTTTCCTAATTCATGTAACAAACTAACTGAGTCTCCGTTCTAATGACCAAAGAGCAGATAAAATCTTCTCATAGGTTTAGGTTTAGGTAAACAAAAACCCCCTCAGGCGGAGGGGGTTTTTGCTTTTTTAGCTTAGCCGTTCATCTTTCTATTTGTATTTTCGCAGCCAAAAATCCGTTGTGTACGATGTAACCGTAATCGGGGGTGGTATTGTTGGCCTTGCCACAGCCCTGCAGCTAAAGGTCTCCAACCCCTTCCTGAACATTCTCCTTCTCGAAAAGGAAAATGAACTCGCCCGGCACCAAACTGGCAATAACAGCGGGGTCATTCATTCCGGACTTTACTATAAACCGGGCAGCCTGAAGGCGAGAAATTGCATTCATGGCTATAATTTACTAGTTGACTTCTGTCGTCAGTATGAAATTCCATTCGAACTCTGTGGTAAGATTGTAGTGGCTACGGATGAGAAAGAGCTTCCGCTGCTCGAGAACCTGTATATCCGCGGTGAACAAAACGGACTTAAAAATCTGAAGCGACTTTCAAAGGATGAATTGAAAGAATACGAACCACATGTGAATGGTCTACGGGGAATCTTTGTTCCCCAAACGGGTATCGTTGACTATCGATTGGTAGCCCAAAAATATGGCGATCTGATCCAGCAAAAAGGAGGTATCATTAACCTGAATGAGAAGGTATTGGATATTCAACATGCCCCCGATGCAATAGTGGTGATAACGCAGAAAGCAAGCTACTCGACCCGGTTGGTTATTAATTGTGCCGGTCTTTATTCCGACAAAGTTGCACGCATGACAGTTCCCGCACTGAACGTGAAGATCATCCCGTTCCGAGGAGAGTATTATAAGTTAAGGCGGGAGAAAGAGTACCTAGTTAAGAATCTTATCTATCCGGTACCGGATCCCAATTTTCCTTTCCTGGGCGTACATTTTACCCGCATGGCCAAAGGTGGCGTTGAGGCCGGACCCAATGCTGTTCTCGCATTCAAAAGAGAAGGCTATAAAAAATCCGATATCAACTTAAGTGAATTAGGTGAAAGTCTTGCCTGGCCCGGATTTCAAAAGGTAGCCGCCAAGTATTGGCGCACTGGGTTTGGAGAAATGTATCGGTCTTTTTCCAAGGCTGCCTTCACGAAGGCGCTTCAGAAACTCATTCCTGAGATTCAGGAGAGTGATCTTGTTGAGGGTGGCGCTGGTGTAAGGGCACAGGCCTGCGATCGCCAGGGCGGATTAGTCGATGACTTTCTTATTCTGGAAGAAAAACAGGTGATTAATGTCTGCAATGCTCCCTCACCGGCTGCTACATCTTCCCTGGCCATTGGGGAATCCGTAGCCCAACTGGCTATGACTCGTTTTAATTAACTTATTACGATTTTATTGCAGTTACTTCAATTTCTACCAGGTAATCCGGATCGATTAAGGCGCTGATCTCAACCATGCTGGTTACGGGCTTGATCTCTTTAAAGAACTCACCGTGTGCTTGCCCAACCTTTTCCCATTGCGAAATATCCGTAACAAATATTCTGGTTCGCACTACATCGCTCAGGGTAAAACCAGCCTGCTGTAATACCTTTTCTATTTTCTCGAGTATAAATCGTGTTTGAATATAGATGTCACCCTTACCAATGACTCCACCCCCATCGGTGGCAACCGTTCCTGATATCTCCAGGGTATTACCTACGCGCACCGCACGGCTGTACCCTACTATGTCTTCCCATTTTGCTCCGGTTGAATAATTTGTTCTCATGTTCTTGAATGAATTTAGTGTTGTAAATTACGGATAATGAAAGACATGGGTAATCCCGACTTTTCAGTTGAAGAACTTCAGCGTTATAGCCGTCATTTTGTGTTGCCTGGTTTTGGAGAGGTAGCTCAATCTAAATTAAAAACTGCCCGGGTAGCCGTTGTTGGTGCCGGTGGTCTTGGTTGTCCGGTGTTGCTTTATCTGGCCGCTGCGGGTGTTGGTTACATTCGCATTATAGACGATGACCGGGTAACTGTCTCGAACCTGCAGCGACAAATTCTGTATACGAATACCGATCTCAACCAATCAAAAGCAGAACTCGCTACAAAGAAGGTTTTACAGCTAAATCCTCAAATAAAAAGTGAAAGTCATCAGGTAAGAATTACCTCCCAAAATGCTTTAACTCTTTTACAGGATGTGGATGTGGTGGTGGATTGTACCGATAATTTTCCTACCCGGTATTTATTGAATGATGCTTGTGTACTGCTCAACCTCCCGCTAGTGTATGGTTCCATTTTCCGTTACGAGGGTCAGGTAGCTGTTTTTAACTACCGTGAGGGTGTTACCTACCGGGATTTTTATCCACAACCACCGGCCCCGGATTCCGTACCCAACTGCGAAGAAGGTGGCGTTCTGGGGGTTCTTCCTGGGCTGATTGGCACCTTGCAGGCAAACGAAGTGTTGAAAATTATTTCCGGCTATTCAGAACCTCTTTCCGGACAGATCTTGCTTTTTGATACCACCACCCTGGAAGCCATCAAGATTAAAGTTCCTGACCGCAAATCCAGAGAGTCCATAAAAAGATTGATCGATTACGATGAATTTTGTAACCTTACCGACCCAGTTAAGAACCCGCGTATGAAAGAAGTTACCGTTCAGGAGTTAAAAGAAATGATGGATAAAAATGCAGAATTTCAACTCATTGATGTTCGCGAGCCCCATGAATATGAAATCTGCAACCTGGGTGGCGAGTTGATACCCCAGGGGGAGATACCGCAGGCCGTTAGTCGAATCTCGAAAGACAAACAGGTTATACTTCAATGCCGGAGTGGCGCCCGCAGTGGAAATATGGTTCAGTGGTTAGAGAAGAATCACGGCTTTACAAACCTCTACAATTTAAAAGGAGGAATTCTCGCATGGTCGCGGGAAATTGACCCTTCGGTGCCTACTTACTAGCGTGAATAGCCTGGTCGATATCACTTATAATATCGGCAACATTTTCTAAGCCGGCCGATATCCTAACTAATCCCGGAGTAATCCCAACAGCTTGTCGTTCCGGCTCACTCAGTTTCGAGTGTGTAGTAGAAGCCGGGTGCGTAGCAATGCTTCGGGTATCGCCCAAGTTGGCAGAGTGCGAAAGCATCTTCAAAGAGTTCAAAAACTTCCGGCCACGATCAATACCACCCTTAATCTCGAATGTGACCACCCCACCTCCTAACCGCATTTGCTTTTTAGCCAGCGCATAGTGTGGATGCGATTCAAGAAAGGGATATTTTACTTTCAGCACCTCGGAATGACCTTCCAGGAACCGTGCAACCTTCCCGGCATTTTCACAGTGTCGCTCCATGCGTACGGCAAGCGTCTCCAAACTCTTCGAAAGAATCCATGCATTGAATGGAGACATGGACGGCCCCGTATGTCGGGCGAAAAAGCGAACTTCCTTAATCAATTCTTTTTTGCCTAATACCGCCCCTCCTATTACCCGGCCTTGTCCATCAATAAATTTAGTGGCCGAATGGGTTACTAAGTGTGCTCCCCATCGGGCCGGATTTTGCAGATAAGGTGTGGCAAAGCAATTATCCACATTCAGAATCAGATTTTTTCTTGCTGCCAATTTACCTAACCACTCCAGATCGATGATATCCAGTGCAGGATTGGAAGGAGTTTCCACAAAGATCATTCTCGTGTTGGGTAGAATTTTTGCTTCCCAGGAGGCTGGATCTGTTATATCAGCATACGTATAGCTAATATTAAATTTGGGAAAAATTGTGCTGAGGATCTGATGCGTTGACCCAAAGACCGATCGGGAAGCAAGAATATGATCGCCTGACTTTAAGAGTGAGGCCATGCTGATATACATGGCCGCCATACCCGAAGCCGTGGCAATTCCGTCTTCCGTTCCCTCCAACAAACAGAGCTTTTCGATAAACTCAGTGTTATTCGGATTGGAGAACCTCGTATAAATATTGCCGGCTACCTCATCCGCAAATAAGGCTCGTGCCTGTTCTGCGTCTTCAAATACAAAACTGGAAGTAAGGTATAATGGAACAGAGTGCTCCCGGTTGGGAGTCCGTTCACTTTGAGCGCGGATGGCATCTGTTTCGAAATTCCTTTCTTCCATAACTATCCCTTAATAATCTCAAAACTGTGTGTTACGGTTGCCGTTTTCTCCAATGTTTTAGCTACCGAACAATACTTCTCTACCGACAGCTGAACCGCGCGTTCCGCTTTTTCCTGATTAATGTCGCCATAGAGTTTGAAGTGGGCATGTACCTCCGTATACAACGCAGGCACCACCCCCTGCTGTCGTTCGCCAGTCACCGTAATTTTCAAGTCCTCTAACGGTTCTCGCTGTTTTCGCAAAATGCTGATCAGATCAATGGCACTGCACCCGCCCATCGCTGCCAGTAATAATTGCATGGGTCGCAATCCTGAATCATGTCCGCCATCGGCCTCGCCTGCATCCATGATAATGCTCTTGCCCTTTTCATTAAAGGCTTCCATCCGGTAATCCTGGTCAATTCGATTGATTTCAATTTTTACCATATTCTATTCCTTATCTTTCCAAAGTAGACTTCCGAAAATCATTGTTAGTACACTTACCATCAGCGCAGGAACTAAACTCGGCCATGCCAACTCCAATCGGTTGGCAATAAACCAGGTTGCTAGTCCGGAAATCATTGAAAGCAAGGCGCCAACACGAGAGGCTCCTTTCCAATAGAGTCCGAACGTCATGGGCGCGAACAAAGATACCAGACTTAATATGGACGACTCCCCCACCAACTCATAAATATTTGACCGCAAGCAGGCCATGATGGTTGCCAGGATACTGAACCCAAGCACTGATAAACGGGTAATGAACAGGAATTCTCGGTCATTAAACCGATGGTGAGCCAGAGGACGAATGATATTTTCGGAGAAGATTGCAGCCGGAGCCAGAATGGCCGAACTGGTTGTACTCATGATGGCCGATAACAGAGATCCAAAGAAAAGAATCTGAACTGGCAAGGCGGCATGACTCAATACCATGCTTGGAAGTGCCAATTGCGTATCGCCATTTACGAACTCTGGATAGAGGTGCCGTACACACAGACTTATAAAAAGTGGCAGCATGGCTACGGTTAAATAAAGAATGCCAGCGATGTAACAGGAACGGACTGCTGTCTTTACGGAATCGGAAGACATTACTCTTTGAAATACATCTTGTGACGGTAAGGAACCCAAGCCCAACACGGACCAGGCTGATAGAAAAATGACAATTTCGCTAAAGTCGGCTTTTGGCAAAAAGCGAAAGGTGCCAGGCTGCACCGAACTTAAAACATTCATGAAACCACCGGACTTTTCAGACAGAATAATGGCCAGCACAACCAGCCCGCCAATGATAATGAGACTTTGAATAAAATCCGTAATTGAAATAGCCCACATCCCACCCACATACGTATAGAAGGTTACCACAATCGCTGAAACGACCACCCCTTGCCAGATGTCCATCCCGGTCACCACATTCAGGATCAATCCCATGGCAACCAGTTGAGCTGCGATGTATCCAACATACGAGGGAACAATAAAAGCACTCGCCACAATTTCGATCCGTTTTCCATAACGTACTTTAAAGTAATCGCCTAACGTCAGGAGATTCATGGAATAGAGTTTCCTGGCGAAGAACAAGCCAAAGAGAATAAGGCAAAGTGCAGCCCCAAATGGATCTTCAATAACGGAGTACAGCCCACCTTTTAAGAATTCGGAGGATGCCCCAAAGACCGTTTCAGAACCAAACCAGGTGGCAAACAAAGCGGAGGAACTGAGCAGAATGGGAAGACTTCTGCCCGCCAACATAAAATCACCCGAAGTCTTAACCCTCCGGGAAGCCCAGTAGCCGATTGCGACCGTCAGGACCAGGTAAAGGATGATGGATATAAGCAGCAACGGGCTCCTGTCTTAAAAACAAAAGCCTAAATCTAAAAAAAGATTGATCAATTCAATCTATCGCGGCTTTCGCACTTGAAATGTGCGTGTAACATTAAAACCCATGTGAATATCGCCATCAAAAAACTCACCGGTCGTTTCCGTAATGAAGGCTCGTTCCGTTAAACCCCGGCTGTTGGTGAGTACTAATTGAAATACATGACCACCGGTCTCAATGTCAATACCAAAGCCCAGAGAATTGAAATACGGATTGGAATCAGGCACCTGGAAGCGATAGTAATATTCTGAAGTAAGGGCAACGCTCTTGCTAACCTTGACCCGTCCGCCCAAACCGAGGGCCAGTTGATCATTGTTTTCGATACTCGTGTCAACCGTATTCTTATGTACCCACGTTGGCATCACTTGCAACGATAAAGCAGAACTGAACTTTCGGGCGATCAACACCTGGGTGGTGTATGACATCCGGTCTTGAAGGGTGATATCAAAAGTGGCGTCTTCTTTTTTGGGAGAGGTTCTAATGGCAGCATTGGCAAACGCAGTTAAGGTAAGAGGCATTCCTTGCGTTGCCTGAGCCAACACCTTGTAGCGAAAATAGCCATCCATAGTTTTATCAACCGAATTCCGGCCGAATCCAACCCCCAGTCGATCGGTGATTCCGTATTCGAGTCCGAAGCGTACATATGCCTGATCCAGACCAAAAAGCTCATAGGCGCCTTCATTTATTGCTCCAAACCGATGGGCAAAAATAAACTCGAGCTCCCCCTTGTGTTTGGTCTCCATGGTCTGTCCATTCACCAATCGGGTGCTCTTAAAAGCAGAGGTTACATAGTCTTTTGTTACAGCTTCCTGCTGTTCCAATTCCTTAAGCAAATCGTCCTGCGCATAAACATAGTTTGAATAAAAGATCAGGAATATGAATAGGTGCTTCATAAAGGTTTGTAGGTAAAGTCAATAGTAACCTCCACTTCTTCGGCAATATTTTGCCACAACAATTGAGGGATTTTAATCCTGTAGTTCTCCAACCGGATAATAAAATTGGCTTGTGCATAAATTCGCCCATCGCGCAGTTCTATTTTTCCAGGCACTTCAATTTCCTGCGTCACTCCATGAATCGTAAGCCGCCCACGGGCAATAACTTGCTGTTCACCAGACTGCTGGTAGATCAATCCATTCAATTGGCCAGTAAAAATAGCTTTGGGGTACTTGTCGGATTCAAGATATTTTTCGTTGAAATGCTCTTGCATTAAGGCTTTTTCAAACTCAAATTCTTTAATGGGAATCGAGAATACAATCTCACCGGTACTGGTATTGATCATACTACTGCCTTTTGAATTCACTGCCTTAATATCTTCAATGGCAGCATCCGAATAAAAGGTAATAGAAGACTTTTCCGCAGTGTATTTCTGACCGGTAACGAATAAGGGAGCTATCAAAAAGAGAAATAAGAAGTACCCGATTTTCATACGATTAATTATTCGGGGCCCCATCATCTACCCAGCAGGCAATTAAATCCAATTGGGCCTGTGGTAACTTGGGATTGTTCTTAGGCATGGCACCACTTTGAGTAACCGCTTTAATTTGGGATGCGCGCGACCGGACTGATTCAACGGTGGTCAAGGTAAAGGGAGCGGCACCTCCGGTAACATGGCAACCGGAAACCGCACAATTGGTATCAATAATGCCTTTTATTTGTGAACTAAATTCAACTCCTGAAAAGACAGAGGCACTTTGTGTTATTGAACACCCTGCCTGATCAAAAACTTTGATAGTATAGTCGCCAGCAGCCAGGTTACTATATACATTGGAAGTACCGATCGCACCGGTATTTAACTGATACGTGTAGGGAGGCTGACCACCCGATGCCGTAACGGTGATTGTTCCACTAGTTGTTTTGCAACCACTATCTGCAGTAAGCACAGAGGCTTCCAGCGTGGACCCAACAGGATTGATGGTTACTTCTTTCATTCGCTCGCAAGCATTCTTGTCTTTCACTTTCAATTGGTATGTGCCGGGACCTAGTCCATTAAAAACAAAATTGGAGGTGAAAGGTTGGGAATCCAACGCAAATTGATATGGTTCTGAGCCACCCGTTGCCGATGCAGTTATTACCCCATCCGCTGTGCTACACGATGTGGGGTTTGTTGTGGTGAAGTTCACCTCCAAGTCAGAATTTGCACAGTCAATTGGTTGGGGCTCTTCGGAAGTTGAACAACTCACAAAATATAACAAGGCTACCACCAGGTAATAAAAACTGAATCTTCCTTTCATAATCACGTCTTCAAAATAGTTTGTATTTAGCTCCAAAAAAGAGTCCCCAACTGGATAGCTCCACATTCCCTTCACCCACGCCATCCAGGGGGACTTTGATAAAAGGTTCTATTTGTAAATAGAGCCTGTGCTTTACCTGATGTTGAATTCCAACAGACAGATTAAGAATTTTGAACCACTCGTTATTTTCATTCTCAATACGAGTTGAATAGATATTTGAGTTATACCCTGACTGTATTTCATACGTATATTCCTCGCTGAGCATGAAGTACGAAGAGACCCCGACCGATGTGAAGGCAGTAGTTTTACCGCGGGATTTGAAGTAATAACTTAAGTTAATGGGGACATCCAGTATTTGACAAGTTCCCTGCAACTCGTTAGCCGGATACCCTGCGTACGTTGCTTCCTGACTGGTGTACTTCTTCAAGGCCCAGATTCCACCACTGGAGATCGACCATCGTTGTAAAAATTGATACTCCAAAAGCAAGGCTACGTTACTTCCCGGGGAAGTAGATTGACCAAAATCAATTGATGAAAAATCAGGAGATATCAATACCCTGCCGAACAAACCTTGACTTAGCTTTTCACTTGTAGTTTCGGATTTTGGGATTTCTTTCTGTAAAATCGAATCACTTCTTACCATTTCAGTCTTACTATTATCAACCTGAATGGAGTCTTGTTGATTCGCGTTTATACCGGCATCAACAAACACAGTACCAACGTCCTCTTTACTGATAACTTCAGCCCTACCCATAGGGTTATTAACTTCCTCCTCTGTAGGGTCTTCCGACAAATCATCAGTAGATGATGCCATCTCCACAGGGGATTTCGAAGTAGTTATTATCTCATTCTTATGGAATTGAGTTGAGGAGACAGGAGCTTCGTTGTAATTCTCGACAATAGGTTCCAATTCGGCTTGCATCTGTTCAGGGTTCTCATTGACACTAATTTGCCGGACATTATCTTCGGTTTCATCTAACTTATTACCAACCCATACGCCCGCTGAAAAGAGGCTGAGCCCCACCAAAGTATACGTCATCCAACGTTTCCAGAAAGAGCTTCCCGGAAGATCCAACTTTTGTTGCATCGACTCCCAGGCTGATGGATCGAATTTCGGCTGGTATTCATCCGCTGCCGATTTAAATAACCGATCCAGTTCTTCGTCAGTTGGCTTTTTCATAGGGTATCTGATTCAAGCCCTCCAGCATCTTTCTTAAATTTTCGCGGGCCTTTAACAAATTTGATTTTGAAGTACCCGTTGATATTCCCAACAACTTGCCAATTTCTTCATGGGTGTAACCATCAATTGCATACAGATTAAAGACAGCCCGATACGCAGGAGATAAGCGTTGAACTAACGTCAGAAGTTCTTCATGCGAAAGTGCACTGATTGCCGGAGGTTCGCTGGAAGCCACACCGTTCATATTTACATTGTGCTGATGCTGATGTCTGATCTCTTTCCGGTATTGATCAATAGATGCATTAATCATGATTTTCCTGAGCCAACCTTTAAAGGATGAATCTGGAGAGTACTGATCAATTTTTGTAAAGACTTTCATGAACCCGTCATTTACCACTTCTCTGGCTTCCGCCATACTCCTGGAATACCGGAAACAAATGCTCAAGGCATACGCATAATAATGCTGATAGAGCAATCGCTGACTATCACGATCCTTACGCTTACAGCCCTGAATAAGCAGGTGCATGGGTGTTCAGGTTGAAATTTTAGACGGGACGGAGTAAATCGAAAAAGGGTTGCCTACCCCAACGAATTTACTGAAAAGGACTTGGCCTGCAGATATTTCAGGATTGTATAAAAAAGAAAATCCCCCAAAGTCCTTGACCCCGGGGGATAATCTTGTCTATAGTTGGCTTTAATCTGATACGAATGTAAAGGGTGGTCGCAACGCCACAAATCCACCTCCGATTGAGCGAAAAATAACCTGATAAGTTGCCAAAATCACCGTTGAATGACCGAAAGGCTGTCCTGCTGGGTGGTATCCTTTTCCAGAAACTGCTCTTCAATGCGCTCTTTTAACTTCGGTTTAGAGCCCGGAAACGTGGTACGGGTACTGATGTCATAACTGGCATACAATAAGAGCACGAAAAAGATTACTGCCAGCGATAGAAAAATCTTCTTAGATCGTGTCATAGACATTCAATTAAAAAAGCCCCGATTTGAACCGGGGCTTTTAATCTTGGCAATCAATGATTACTTCAATTTTTTAACAACAGCTTCGAAAGCAGATGGATGATTCATCGCAAGATCAGCCAATACTTTGCGGTTCAAATCAATTCCAGCCTTTTTGATCTTCCCCATGAATACCGAATAGGACATTCCATGCAATCTGGCTCCCGCATTGATACGGGCAATCCAAAGGGTGCGGAAATCACGCTTCTTTGCTTTGCGATCGCGATAGGCATAAACCAATCCCTTTTCGACAGCATTCTTGGCGACTGTCCAAACATTTTTTCTGCGACCAAAGTACCCTTTGGCCAGTTCCATGACGCGTTTGCGTCTGGCTCTTGATGCAACATTGTTTACTGAACGTGGCATAAATTTTAATTTTTTGGTGTTGGCGTTTCGCTTTACGCGAACTCTTTAAGCCAATGACCGGGTTAAACATCCCTCCTCATTCGTTGGAGGACTAAACACACCTAATAACCTTAGGTTGGGTATCCGACTGTACGGATTAAATCAGATAAGGAAGCATGGGCTTAACATTACTCTCGTCAACTTTCTTGACGGTGGTAGCATGGCCGAGTCTCCTCTTCTGCTTAGTTTCTTTTTTGGTCAGGATGTGTCTCTTATACGCCTTCTTGCGCTTTATCTTACCGGTACCGGTAACTTTAAACCGCTTCTTGGCTCCTGACTTGGTCTTTAACTTGGGCATTACGTATTAAATTTATAAAACAACTAACTACTTCTTTCCTTTTGGCGCCACCATCATGTACATCCGTTTCCCTTCCAACTTTGGCAGCTGTTCCACTTTCCCTAATTCCTCCAGGGCCTGGGCAAATTTCAACAACAGAATTTCGCCTCGCTCCTTATACACGATCGAACGTCCTGCAAAATGAACATAGGCTTTTACCTTGGCTCCTTCTTTTAGAAAGTTCTCTGCATGCTTTACTTTAAAATTGAAATCATGGTCATCCGTATTGGGTCCGAAGCGAATCTCTTTCAGAATCGTCTTCTGGGCATTGGCCTTGATCTCTTTCTGCTTCTTTTTCTGCTCGTATTTAAACTTCGAGTAGTCAATGATCTTGCAAACGGGAGGGTCTGCATTCGGTGATATTTCCACCAGGTCCAACCCTTGCTCTTGTGCCATCTTGATAGCGACCGAGGTCGGGTACACGTCCACCTTAATGTTTTCGCCTACTACTCTTACCCGGGGGGCAAGGATTCGTTCATTGATGCGATAAGGTTCTTCAACTACTCTGCGCGGACCTCTTATAAAAGGTCTGGGGCGGTCATTACCAGGAAATATTGCCACTCGTTGGGTTTAAATTCTTACTTTTTTAAAAACAGGCTGCAAATATCGCGCTTTTTTCGGTTTATCAAAATCCTGAAATCAGGCCGGAAGGCTAAATTCTCGTGAAAATTGGGCAACAAATTCGGTTAAGTCCATAGCACCTTTATCACCCTCGCCATGCCTTCGGACCGCCACTTTATTATCCTGAGCTTCCTTTTCTCCTACCAACAGCATGAAGGGCACTTTATTCACCTCTGCATCTCTGATTTTGCGGCCGATTTTCTCATTACGATCGTCCAAAAAACCGCGTATATCGCTTTCCTTCAACATATCCAATACCTTTTGACCATACTCATTGAATCGCTCAGAAATTGGCAATACAGCAATCTGCTCCGGTGCCAGCCATAATGGGAAATTACCTGCACAATGTTCAATGAGTACCGCCACAAAGCGCTCCATGGAACCGAATGGAGCCCTGTGGATCATTACCGGACGATGCTTTTGATTATCCGAACCGATGTATTCAAGCTCAAATCGCTGTGGTAATTGATAGTCAACCTGAATGGTGCCCAATTGCCAGCTGCGACCTAAAGCATCCTTCACCATGAAGTCCAGCTTGGGGCCATAGAAAGCCGCCTCGCCCTTCACCGCCACAGTCTTCAAGCCGCGCTCATCGGCTGCTTCCTGAATTTCTCTTTCCGCACGCTCCCATAACTCATCCTCCCCTATATACTTGGCTTTATTGTCCGGGTCGCGCAAGGAAACTTGCGCGGTGTAGTTTTCGAACCCTAGGGATTTGAAGACATGGAGAACAAGATCGATTACTTTTATAAACTCCGCTTTCACCTGATCCGGCCGGCAAAAAATATGGGCATCATCTTGTGTAAATCCTCGCACACGGGTTAAGCCATGAAGTTCCCCACTTTGTTCATACCGATACACAGTACCAAACTCCGCTAACCGAATCGGTAAGTCTTTGTATGATCTTGGCTTCACCTTGTAAATCTCGCAGTGATGCGGACAGTTCATCGGCTTGAGCAGAAATTCTTCATTCTCATCTGGCGTATGAATAGGTTGGAACGAATCCTTGCCATATTTCTCGTAGTGGCCTGAAGTAACATAGAGTTGCTTACTGCCAATGTGCGGGGTTACCACCGGATCATACCCTGCCCGAATCTGAGCTCTTCGCATGAACTGTTCCAGTCGCTCGCGAAGGATGGTGCCTTTTGGCAACCATAACGGCAATCCCATGCCTACCTTCTCGGAAAAGGCAAACAACTCCAGTTCCTTCCCTAATTTACGGTGGTCACGTTTCTTGGCCTCCTCCAACACATGGAGATATTCCTCCAATTCCTTCTGCTTAGGGAATGTGATACCGTAAATGCGTTTAAGCATTTTGTTCTTTTCATCACCTCGCCAATAAGCACCCGCGACACTTAATAATTTTATAGCCTTGATTGGACCTGTTGACGGGATATGGGGCCCGCGGCATAAGTCAACAAAATTTCCCTGCTGATAGAATGTGATGGAACCATCCGTCAACCCGTCAATCAATTCAAGCTTATACTCATCCCCCTTTTTAGTGAAGTATTCTATGGCTTCTTTTTTGGAAACATCCCTTCGTGTAAAAGTGCTGTTGATTTTTGCCAACTCAACCATTTTCTTTTCAACAGCCACTAACTCCTCATCCCCAAATGGACGATCCCCTAAATCGACATCATAATAAAATCCATTTTCGATTGGGGGGCCAATACCAAACTTAACTCCCGGATACAAGGCCTCCAGTGCTTCGGCAAACAAATGGGCAGAGGAATGCCAGAAGGCATACTTGCCACCCTTGTCATTCCAGGTAAATATTTTAATCGATGCATCGGAAGTGATGGGACGACTCAGATCCCAAATTTCTCCATTCACCTCAATGGAAAGTGCATTGCGTGCCAGCCCCTCGCTGATGCTTTGTGCTATTTCTATTCCCTTGACCCCCTTCGGATACTCCCGCGCAGAACCATCGGGCAGGGTTACGTTAACTGAACTCATGTACTCGACCTCATTTAGGACTGCAAATATGGACTTTTCCACGCATTCTTTTAAGCGATTGAAACAAAGAAATGAGTAAAATTAAAGCTGCACTTGAGCGGTAAAGAGTATACCGAACTTACGCACATTCGGATTGTCGAGGTAGGAGATTCGATGAACGAAATCGACTCGCAATACCCGGAAGATATTTTCAACCCCATACCCTACTTCCACGTAAGGTTTGCCATTCGTGAAATAACCCGTTGGAGCATTCTCTAATCCGGCTGGAGTAAAATTACTGTTCAACGACTGATTAGAGGTTCTTAATCCACCCATGATAATATTGGTGGTGGCCAGTAAGCGCCATTTCAATTTATTCAACAGCGGAATCCGATTTAACAAAAATCCCTCCAGGTACTGACGGTACTGCATGGAAGCATAATGGTCACTGACAAATTCACCATAGTTCATCAAACTATACAATACAGAAGTATAGATCGGTGTTTGATTGCCCAGGTGCAACCCCAGCAACGGATACGGAAGGGTGTTAAAGATGTATTCTCCGGTTACCGTAACATAGGCCGTTCCGAGCGGACCTGTTTTAATCCGTTTCGTCAAATTGAGCCTAATTTTGTCGTACTCAAAATCGCTTCCCAATACATCCTGAAATCCATGCGTATAGCGAAGTGTAATCACCGGCCATTTGGTGGTTCCTAAACTGATCCGCTCATTATCATTTTGTAAAAACACTTCATCACGCGCATACCGCGACTCAATGCTTATCTCAGAATTCTGAAAACTTTCAATCACTGGAGAATTAACATCACCAGGATTGGCAATGTATCCAAATTCAAACGTTGGATTAAAGGTCCAGTACCGGAACGAAATCTTTTGTGAATATCCTTTAAATAATTCTCGTTGAAAGGCAACTTTGTATTCATCCGAGTAATATCCCCTTCGGAAGTACCCCCAACGAGCAACGGCCATAAAAAGGGGATTGTCGCCCAGATTTTCATCGTCAATACCGATGCGGTTAATGTCTTTGCGCGCCCTGAAGGTTAAGGTTGTCCACCGGTTGCGTGAAAGAATCCGTTGGGCGGAAGCCATGTATTTAAATTTCTCATCGGTAAACCCGTATGCCAGTTGCCCATGAAAGATCCATTTCTTGCTGAATTTATAAGTGGTTTTGAACCCACCCCCTAATCTGACCCCTTCAATATTATTCCACACCAACACCCCTAAATACGGACCCACCTCAATTTTGCCGAGATTATAATAGCCGTCCAGCAACACCTTGAAAATATCTGTGTAGGTTTTTACCACCGGTATAGTGCGTAGTGTATCAATCATCTTATACACGCTTTTCTCCGTCTCACTTAACGGTTCATGGCGCAACGTATCCCAATACTTCTCCTCTTCATTTAACCGGGCATCTTCAGCCAACTCAATCGGCTTTTCATAAAAATTTTGACTGTAGGGATTATTGGTAATAAAGTTTTTATTGCTTGTGTAAAACTTGGCTAGCATACCTGCGTTGTTCTTTCCGATCTCACCCACGTCAATTAATACACGGTTCTTAACGGGAAGCCAAGGCCCTAAATCGGTCTTGGCCAACTCTTGTTGCAGTCTTATCTTTTCGATGAAGTTCAGATTTGCCTGCTTGCCCATGGTGGCATCAATTTGCTTCAAAGCATAGTCCTCCTTCGTTATCCAGATGGTTCCGGTAAATGCCAAATCTTGCGGGCTGCGCGGAAAATAGTCAAGCCGGTAACAGAAGTCATCTCCTATGTAAAGACTATCGGTTAAATCATAATCGTAGTAGATACGCCAGCCATCGGCTATGGGCGATACAAACTCCTTGGTCATGATGTTTAACCAGTTCTGATAGAAATTATACTCTTGAAATGAGGACCCCACCATCTGCGTAATGGTGGTACCATCTTCCATTCCAACACCGTTAATTTTTGTTTTTAAAATTCGTTCCTTTTTTAAGGATGGATTATCGCGATAATAAACCTTGGAAATACTTTCGGTGATGAATAACGGAAGAATCGGCTTTCCATCCTCTCCAGCTATGCGATCAACACTATCCAACACCTGGGTAATTTTTTTGATTATTTTTTTATCCCGGAATTCATCCGTGATATTGTCAACATCAATTTCAATCTTGGTATAGGTGTCATACTCATACGCGATCAGTTTGCGCTTATCATTCTCCGATTTATTACGCACTACCCTGCGCATGATTTCGTAAGCCGGGTTTTCACCGGCATTGATTACAACTTCCTGCAAACTGGTAATGTCTTCTTCCAATTGAAAATTAATGACTTGTTGAATACCACGCTTGACCACTTTGTATCGGGACTTATACCCGATGTAACTGGCCAAGAGGGTATCGGTAGGGCGTGAAGTTTTTATCAAGAACTTACCATCAAAATCAGTGGTTGTGCCAATCGAAGTTCCCTTAAAAATAATATTGGCATAGGGAATAGGATCACCGGAAGCTGCATCGGTAACTTTTCCTGAAATGATCGTCTCTTGCGCCTGAATCACACCAGAAGAGAGAACCAAACCAAAAAATAACGGGAAAATACCCTTAAAAAGGAACCTGCTCACAAAGGGAGTTTAAATGCGAAATTAACGATTTATATGGTGCATTGGTTTTACGAATCTGCAGATTCATTTGCAGCACACATTAACTTCCAAGGGGTTCTTTATTTCCTAAATGCCGGGGTGTGGTTCTCAAAACATACAGGTCCAGGATGGCTTTGGTTCGAGCCAAGTACTCCCGCATGTAAACCCGGATGCCGGTTTCAGGGTTAGGCTCATTGGCCACCAAAGCAACCGCATGGAGGTCGTAAAAATCACTGATAAAAAGTGCGCGGTAGCTATGAAAGGGTTGTGTGATAATGGTAATATCACTTTGTCCAAAAATTTCCTTGCATCGCACAATTGAATCCAGCGTACGAAGCCCCGCATAGTCCAACGTGATGGCTGCCTCTGGAACGCCCAGTTGAATCAATGCTTTCTGCATCTCGAACGGTTCATTATAGTACCGGGTGCGGTTATCGCCACTCACAATAAACCGGTTTATTTTTCCTTCTTTATACAGATAGGCTGCGGTTATCATCCGGTTGTGAAAGAAAGGATTGGGAGAGCCATCAGATAACCGATGACTGGTACCCAATACCAGCGCTACCCCGCTATCGGGTAAAAGTCTATAATCGGTAAGCACGTTGCCCTGTGTGCTTTGCACCACCCAGGTATTGCATCCTAAAACCACCAATGTGCCAACAAAAAATAAGAGCAAACCAATCCGCAGCAACCGCATCAACAATGCCATTTAACTAAATTAAAGCCAACACAAAATTACTGAATTGACTTCAGAAACTCCCGTTCCATGATTTCTGGCCGTTTCATCATTTTTCGGAGCCAGCGCAATCGAATGTCTTGTTTCTCATCTTCAGAAAGTTGCCAGGTGATGTTTGATTGATGCAGTTTGGGCACCCATGTATTCAGACAGATGGCGGCACTAACTGAGATATTCAGGCTTTCTGTAAACCCGTACATCGGGATTCTGACTTTCAAATCCGCTTGACGTACTGCATAGTCGGACGTACCGTGTAATTCATTTCCCATCACCACAGCCATCTTTTGGTCGATGGGGACATCGTGAATGGAAATTCCATCGGGCGATGGGTCAGTCACTAAAATTTTATATCCTTGGGCCCGCAAACTATCAAAACAGAGCTGGGTTGCAGGAACGTTCTTCGTCCGGTACTTAATCAAATCAACCCACTTATAAGAACCCTTTAACACCCTGCGATTGATAGCATACTTGGTTTCATTTTCTATGAGGTGAATATCCTGAATACCCATGCATTCGCAGGTACGGATCACCGCACTGGCGTTTTGAGATTGATATATCTCTTCTAATACGACCGTTATATAGCGGGTACGCAGATTCAAAACCTGATCTAAAAATTCGCGCTTATGATCCGTAATGTAATTACTAAAATGATCAATGAGCAGCTTCCGCTTTATCACTTCGTCCATCAAAAACAATAATCTGAAACTCCTGTTTATTTAGAATCAAAGTAACTAAACATGAGTGATACTAAAAACTATCTGATCATCGGGGGTAATTCGGGTATTGGTCTTGCTCTGGCAAACCGGCTTGCCGAGCGGAATAATTCTGTCATAATTGCTTCCAGAAATGTAATTGCAACGGAAGGGAAGTCATTCAACTACAATGCGATGACCGATGATCTGACAATTTCAGATTTACCGGAACAACTTCATGGTCTGGTCTATTGCCCGGGAACGATCAACCTGAAGCCCTTTCATCGGTTATCTGATCAGGACTTTATCGATGATTTTCAACTCAATGTTATGGGTGCCATCCGCACCATTCGGAGTGTACTGCCGATATTGAAAAATACGCAGCCATCCTCCATTCTTTTATTTAGTACAGTGGCAGTTCAGCAAGGAATGGCCTTTCACTCATCTGTAGCAGCTTCAAAAGGGGCTGTTGAAGGATTAACCCGTTCTCTGGCCGCTGAGTTGGCGCCAAGGATTCGGGTAAATTGTATAGCACCCTCGTTAACCAACACACCGTTGGCCAGCAAACTATTGTCAACCGATGAAAAGAAAAAAACGGCTGCGGACCGACACCCCTTAAAAAGAACAGGTGAGCCTGAAGACATTGCCGCACTCGCTGAATTCTTGCTTTCGACAGAAGCTTCCTGGATTACAGGACAAGTCATCGCGGTGGATGGTGGGATTTCGAGCGTTCGGGCTTGATCCTTAATAATTCGGTAACCACTCAAGTCAGCTCGATTTTGTATTTTTGCGGCTTATTTTTTATAAAATGCTGAAATCGGCCCTGTTTTTTTGTCTTTTGAACGTCTCGTTAGTTGCCGCTGCTCAACCGGATCTCCAATCCATCGTCAATGGACCATTTTCTGACGAACACCGCCAGTTTGTACTGGACTTAACAGCGGGGTTTCAGATAACCGACCATCCTGAGGGTGATTTCACTCCAACCGAAAGCTGGCGAACCTGGAAAATGGTGGAAAATTATTCCTTTGGTAAAGACCGTGGAAGTTTGCCCATGATTGCCGACCTGGAAGCGTTGCATCCTTACTTCCGTGAAAAAGTGATGCAGCTCATCGCTATCTGTCAAACCAAAGGAATTGAATTGGAATTGGTAGAAACCTATCGCACACATGCCAAACAAAATGAATACAAATCAATGGGTCGGAAATATACACGCTCGGCTGGTGGGCATTCCAAACATCAATATGGATTGGCAGTGGATGTGGTTCCGGTAGTTGACTCCGTGGCACAATGGGATAATTACAGACTTTGGAAAAAAGTTGGTGCCATTGGCGAATCGCTGGGATTGCGCTGGGGCGGCCGTTGGCGCAATCCGTATGACCCAGGGCATTTCGAATGGACGGGGGGTTTGAGCAGCTATCATTTGGCAAATGGATTATTGCCTAGTGTTCCCAAGTCTTACCACAATCCATGCCTGACCGAAGACCTTATGCTGTTAAGCGAATCGTGGAAAGCCTGGGAAACAGAGCAAGCTACCATTAGCCGCAAGTCGGTTGCTTCATCAAAAATGAACTGATGCAATACGTCTTTCCAAAGGACTTCATTTTTGGAACCAGCACGGCAGCCGCGCAAATTGAAACAGCTTTTAAACACGATTGGCAAGGGATAACATCGAAAGACGGATTCATCTTTGATCGGACTACCGATCATGAACTTCGCTTTCAACAGGACGCTGAACTGATTGCCTCTTTGGCACCTTACTATCGAATGAGTTTGCAATGGAGCAAACTTCAACGCCAGCCCCTCTCGGATTTTGATCTTGAAACCCTTCAACAATACAAGAATTTCATTCACGATCTTCGCGATCGCGGTGTAAAGATTATGATGGTACTTCACCATTTTACCAATCCCACATGGTTTGCCACACGCGGAGGATGGGAAAAGACGGAGAACATTGAACTGTGGGTTGATTATGCTAAAAAAGTGGTGGATCAATTTGGAGAGGAAATCGCGCTGTGGAATACCTTCAATGAACCGAATGTTTATGCCAGTAACGGTTGGATTACAGGGTATTTCCCACCCTTTAAAAATAATCCGGTTAAAGCAGCGATGGTGGTTAAAAATATGGGGCAAGCACACGATGTTGTTTACCACTACATCAAACAAAAATTTCCGCATCAGCCGGTAGGTATCTCACACAACAGCATTTTGTTCACCTCCGAAAACATCCTCGGGTGGTTTCCAGAGCGACTCAGTGATTGGTGGTTCATGGAATGGGTACCTCAACATTTTGAGCAGGTTGATTTCTTTGGAATGAGCTACTACGCGCGGGTTTCCCACGATCCGATTCCGATAACTTATATGCATACGCCTGATAAAATAAAAAAACTGGGAAAGCCACACGATGATATGTGGGAATATCACCCGGAAGGATTACGGATTTGCATTGACCGCTATTGGAAAAAATACAAGAAGCCGATCATCATTACCGAAAGTGGAGTAGCCGATGCCAGCGATCAACTCCGGCAACAAGCCATAATGGATTACGCGAAAATTTTACACCAGGCACTACAAGATGGGATTGAAATTCGGGGATATTTTTGGTGGAGTACCTGGGATAATTTTGAATGGAATCTTGGACCTTCAATGCGATTTGGTCTATACGCGTGCGATTGGGAAAGTAAAGAACGGATAAAACGCCCCAGTGCTGACATTTTCAGACGGCTCGCCCACCACAGGATGATTGAAAGCGACCCAATAAATCGTGTCCATACCGGGTAAGAAATTCGCATTTGCCGATGCCGGTATTCCTTGTATTTTTACACACCTAATTCCTGAACCGCCAGGCATTGATGAGTCAATGCGCTCTTGTTAATCATTTCAGGCGTTTATTATTAATTCAACTTAAACAAACTGTCTATGAAAAGGATTCTGTTGGTATTGTTTTTTGCTGCAGGCTTTCTTGCCCACGCGCAAACCAAACTGGTAGAAAAAGTTACCCAGAAGGGAAATGAAATTGTCATTCCCTACGAAAAGTATGTATTACCCAACGGACTGACTTTGATCGTTCATGAAGATCACAGCGACCCCGTAGTACATGTGGACGTAACCTACCACGTTGGCTCTGCTCGTGAAGAAATCGGAAAGTCAGGCTTTGCCCATTTTTTTGAGCACATGATGTTTCAGGGCAGCGATCACGTGGGCGATGAACAGCACTTTAAAATTGTAACCGAAGCCGGAGGTACGTTGAATGGAACCACCAATACAGATCGTACAAATTATTTTGAAACGGTACCCAGTAATCAGTTGGAAAAAATGATCTGGCTGGAAGCGGACCGCATGGGCTTTCTACTGGACGCGGTTACCCAGAAGAAATTTGAAGTGCAACGGGAAACAGTGAAGAATGAACGGGGACAGAATTATGACAACCGGCCCTATGGATTAGTACAGGAAGTGATTAGCAAAAATTTATTTCCCTATGGTCACCCCTACTCCTGGTTAACCATTGGATACATCGAAGACTTGAATCGCGTTAACGTAAATGATTTAAAGAACTTTTTCCTTCGGTGGTACGGACCAAACAATGCAACGCTTACGGTGGGCGGTGATGTGAGGCCCGCTGAAGTGGTTAACATGGTCGAGAAATACTTTGGCTCCATTCCAAAAGGTCCGGCCGTTCAGGATATGAATTTACCGGCACCGGTTCTGGAAGGTGATCGTTTTGTTACCTTGGTTGATAATTATGCCCGTATCCCCCAATTGATCATCACCTACCCAACGGTGCCCGTGTTTCATGAAGATGAACCCGCACTGGATGCGTTGGCTGAAATCTTGGGACAAGGAAAGAATTCCGTTTTCTATCAGGAGATTGTAAAAAATCAAAAAGCCCTTGGTGCCAGTGCATTTGGTAATAACACCGAGTTAGCTGGAATTTTTCGAGTGAGCCTTACTCCTGCTCCGGGTACAACGCTTGCAGATTCTAAAAAACTGATCGATAATGCCTTGAAGACTTTTGAAACCCGGGGGGTGACCGATGAAGATATTGAGAAGTTTAAGGGCTCCTTTGAAGCACAGTTTATTAATGGGCTGCAAAGTGTTTCTGGAAAAGTATCACAACTCGCTTACTTCCAGACTTTTGCTGATAACCCGAACCAAATTGGAAAGGAACTGGCCCGGTACAACAAAGTAACCAAGCAGGATGTACTACGGGTGTATGAAAAATACGTAAAAGGAAAGCCCGCTGTTGTTCTGAGTGTAGTGCCCAAAGGTCAGGAGACGAATATTGTTGCAGCGGAAAATTATAAGGTAGATCAATCCAAATACAAGGCCCCCAAATATGGGTATGCCGGCCTTACCTACAATAAACCAAAAGATAATTTCGATCGCAGCAAAATGCCCGGCAATGGACCAAACCCGGTAGTCAAGGTTCCTGCCTATTGGAGCAAGACGCTCGATAATGGAATCAGAACCATTGGAACCCAGAGTACCGAATTGCCACTGGTCACCTTATCCCTAACCATACCGGGCGGTCATATCCTGCAGGCAAATGATACCTCAAAAATTGGTTTGGCGCGCATGTTTGCTGCCATGATGAATGAAGACACCAAGAACTATACCGGAGAGCAGATGCAGGCAGAACTTCAAAAGATTGGAAGTTCAATCTCGGTGAACAGTGGTTTTGATGGGATTACTTTCCGGGCACAAACGCTCAAGAAACATCTTGATAAAACCCTTGCCCTTCTGGAAGAGCGGATGTTGAATCCTAAATTTACACCGGAAGCCTTTAGCCGTATTCAGAAACAATCCATTGAAGGCTTTAAGCAAAGCAAATCGCAACCTGCCTTTATTGCCAGCGATGTATTTGCTAAGATGAACTATGGACCCACCATCCTGGGGTTGAGTCAGGCTGGCACCGAGTATACCGTCAAAAACCTCACCCTGAAGGATGTGGAAGATTACTTCGTCAACTACATGACCTCCAGAGATGCCAAGTTGGTAGTGGTTGGGGATGTAACGGAAAATGAAATCCTCGGTAAGATGAACTTCCTTAAGAAGCTTCCGAACAAAGAAATTAAGTTACCGGTTGTACCGGCCATTCCTTCCGTTGATAAAACCAGAATCTATCTGGTGGATGTACCAAAAGCTGCACAATCCGAATTTCGGGTGGGTGGCGTAACCGGATTGAAGTATGATGCCACCGGTGAATACTATCGGGCTACCCTGGCGAATTGGCCATTAGGTGGTGCCTTTAACAGCCGCATTAATCTCAATTTACGCGAAGATAAAGGCTGGACGTACGGAGCTCGCTCAACCTTTACTGCTGACAATTACAGTGGAACTTTCTTCTTTAGCTCGGGAATCCGTGCTAACGCAACGGACAGCGCATTAACTGAAGTGATGAAAGAATTTAAGAACTACACCACCACCGGTGTAACAGAAGATGAAATCAAGTTTATGAAGAGCGCCCTGGGCCAGCGCGATGCCTTGCTCTACGAGACCGGGTTCCAAAAAGCTGGTTTTATCGGACGCATTCTAGAGTACAACCTGCCGCCTGATTTTGTGGATGAGCAAAATAGAATTCTGGCGAACATCACGAAGCGTGAAATTGATGCGCTGGCCAAAAAGTACATCAAACCTGAAACCACCAACATTCTGGTCGTGGGCGATAAAGCGAAGATCCTTCCGGGTCTTGAAAAGTTCGGCTATGAGATTGTGGAATTGGATGTGGAAGGTAAGCTTAAAACGGGCAGTGAGTCGTTGAATAAGAAAATTACAGAACCTAAAAAGTAATCACGTATTTTGTTTCGGGATTCAAGTTTCAGATTTTTTGGAATCTGGAACTTGAATCCCGAAATTTTTTAGTCCCTTAACACACGCATTTCCACACGTCTGTTTTTAGCGCGGGCCTCTTCGGTATCATCGGTAGCAATGGGGTTGGTGCCACCAAAAGCTTTCGTTTTAATGCGGTCCTTGCCAATGCCTTTGCCCACCATGTATTTCTTTACTGCATCCACACGGGCTTGCGATAGCTTCAGGTTGGCTTCTGCATTCCCCTTGTTGTCGGTATGGCCCTCCAGCTGAATCACAATTTTTGTGTTCTCTTTCATCATGGCTACCACCTCATCCAACTCAGGATACGATTTGGGGTTAATCACCGATTTGCCTAATTCAAAAATCAAATGATCCAATACCACGGTTGCGCCAAGCGAGGTGAGTGAAATATCACGTGTGATCACATTATTGATGGCCTCTTTGGGATCAACAATGATAGTACGGGGAATATATCCATTGACTTCAGCCGTTACCTGGTATTTGGAAGAACCAAAAATCTGAAACGTAAAGGTGCTGTCGTTCATGGATCCGGAAATACTCCCGGTCGGATAACTTTTATACACGATTCTGCCTTTCAACGCCCTGCCTCGCACCGCATCAACCACATTTCCGGTAACGGTAATATCCTGCGCAGAACAAATTAGAGGCAGGTACAAGAGAACGAGGAGTACTTTCATCCTGCAAAACAGCGCAAAAGATCGGCAAGAATCAAAGCTTGTATGACAAACTGTATGGTTTGCCGGTTAACCATCTTATACCGCAGTTAAGGGCTAGTATGGATCGTGTAGCAGATATATTGAATTTTATTAACTTCGGACAGCACTATAACACGATTAGCTAATAAAATCCTGTCGAAATGAAAGTCATTACCATCTTCCTCTTTACACTCATCATGACGAATGCAGTTCTTGCACAAATACCTGCTGCTGAGGTACAAATAAAAACCGCGTTATTGGCAGCTCCCACTGAAAAACGAGCCGGTACTATGGTGTATGGATATTCTGAGAAAGGAGAATTTATTGTCCTGCAGAAGGGTACTAATGAGTTGATTTGTTTGGCGGACGATCCCAACCAAAAAGGATTTAGTGTTTCTTGTTATCACAAAGACCTGGAGCCTTTTATGGCACGTGGCCGTGAACTTAAAACTCAGGGAAAAACTTTTCAGGAAATTTTTGCAATCCGGGAAGCCGAAGCCAAATCCGGAAAGTTGATGATGCCGAAGCAAGCTTCAAACCTCCAGGTGTATTCTGCTCCGGCCGAGGCTTACAATCCGGTTAGCGGAGAAGTAACCAAGGGCAGCTTTCGGTATGTTGTTTATATTCCGTGGGCAACGGCTGCCAGTACAGGATTACCCACCAAACCAGAAGCGCCCGGTATGCCATGGATCATGGACCCGGGAACCCATCGGGCTCATATCATGATTGATCCTGTAACTAAAGAGTAGACCAGGGATTGTAGTCTGGTTTCTCACTTACCCCAACAATAACTATAACTCCAATTCAATCGTATCACCCGGAGTGAAGGCCTTTCCCGACTTGCCTACTCCCTGTTCAAGAACCTGCTTTTTACCTTTTACTTCTTTTTTTTCTTCAAAGAGGTTGGCTTGCTTTGCTTCTTTTGGTTTTGCGACTTTGACTTTGGGGGGCTTCCCGTTAACGAGCGGCCCGCCTTTGATGGCTTGCTTGCTTTCTCCGAAGAGCGCAGCTTGTCCGTCTTCTTCAATAACGATTTCTGGTTCCCTTTGCTCCGAAGTTTCAGTGTAGCTGCCGTCTTCGTTGGCTGATTTTTTTTTTGGCGACCCGCCACCCTTTCCGGTGCCGGTCGCCTTTTCAGAAGTTTCAACCAACTCGTTCTCCTCATCGCCTTCCTCCAGTCCGGTGTCTTCCGGTTCCTCCACCGGCTTCACCCTGGTAACTTTATACTGCGATAATCGGTTGCCAAGGGCCTTCCATCCTTTTACATCAATGATGTCCTCCAGATTTACAATTTCGGTTTCCTTCTCCTTGCTCTTGCCCTTCACCACTTCCAACTCCACTTCAGGGGTATCGTGGGTGGTAACAAACTCAAGCCGAGACCCAATTCCTTCCGAAATAAACCCGAATTCCTTATCCATTGTGTTCGTCTCTATCAAGAATCGCTTGACAAAGTATTGCTTGCTTTCACCATCCACATACACGGCCGAAATCACCTTCTTCGGATTGAA
This sequence comes from uncultured Ohtaekwangia sp., assembly GCA_964488465.1. Classification (GTDB taxonomy): domain Bacteria; phylum Bacteroidota; class Bacteroidia; order Cytophagales; family Cyclobacteriaceae; genus ELB16-189. The sequence goes on from CAZAUN010000007.1 coordinate 166,995, forward strand.
TTTCTCTACCAGAATGGTCTTCTCCGGTTCATACCGGTTCGTAAGCTCATAATTGGTGATTTTATAGGTACCGCTTTTTGTGATGGCTATAATCTGATCATCGCCATCAAACTTACCCACGTGCTTACCGCGTTTATCCTTATTCAAGCGGCCACTGGCCTCATCAAACCATAAATCAAGTCCGCTCAGAGTAGAGCCTTTGCTTTCTTTAAAGTCGATCTTGCGCACAGGATATTTCGTGATGGTATTGCCCCGGGCACCGCGTCCTTTGATTTCCAGTTCTGAAAAGTCAAAATCAAAAATTTTCTTGCGGGCCGTACTGCTTTGGCTCAGTTTCACCTCCACCACTTCTGCTTCCCCATTCGGGTTGGCGCTCAGGTAATGGACTTTGCTGTTCGGATTTCCCTGATCCAGGTTATATTCTTTATCGCGAATGATGGCCGGCATGGCAAACCGCTTGGCAAAGGTCTTCCCGCTTTTCCCATCACTATAAATCAAGTTATACACCATCCGTTCATCGCCTTTCTTCCACACACCAACATGTAAAATGTCCTTGCCCATAAACTTGCGTTCGCCAATGCGACTCACAAGCGCTTTGCCATCCCTGCGTATCACAATGATGTCGTCCAACTCTGAACATTCGGTGATGTACTCATCTTTGCGCATGCCCCAGCCAACAAAGCCGTCCTGACGGTTTACGTAGAGTTTTTGATTATTGGCAATCACCTCGATGGCTGTTACTGACTGGAAGCTCTTGATCTCGGTTTTTCTTTCCCGGCCCTTTCCATACTTATCCAACAGATTCTGGTAATAGCTGATGGCATACTCGGTAAGGTGCTTTAAGTGATGAAGAGTTTGCTTTAATTCATTCTCAAGATCTTTCAGCAACTCATCTGCCTTGAAAGAATCATATTTGGAAATGCGTTTGATTCGGATTTCCAACAACCGCAGAATATCATCGCGGGTAATTTCCCGATAGAATTGTTTCTTATAGGGCTTTAATCCCTTGTCTGTTGTGCTGATTACTTCCTCAAAGGTTTCACAATTTTCTATGTCGCGGTAAATGCGTTTTTCAATGAAGATTTTTTCCAGCGAGGAGAACAGAATCTTCTCCATCAGCTCTCCTTTTCTGATCTGCAGCTCCTGTTTCAACAACTTAACCGTTTGTTCGGTGTTGTATTTCAGGATTTCATTCACCTTCATGAATTGTGGCTTGTCTTCCACAATCACACAGGCATTGGGCGAAATGGATACTTCACAATCCGTAAAAGCGTACAATGCATCCATGGCAATTTCAGGCGAAAGTCCGGTCTGCAGATGAATGAGAATCTCTACATCTTTGGCCGTATTGTCCACCACTTGCTTTACTTTGATCTTTCCTTTCTCGCTGGCCTTCACAATGGAGTCCATAAGCGAACTGGTGGTGGTGCCAAACGGAATTTCCTTTATGGCCAACGTCTTCTTGTCTACAATTTCAATTTTGGCGCGAACCTTAATCTTTCCACCGCGATATCCCTGATCGTATTCGGAGAAATCGGCAATACCACCGGTTAAAAAGTCGGGATAGATTTTCGGGTTCTTTCCTTTCAATACATCAATGGATGCCTTGATCAGTTCACAGAAATTGTGGGGTAAAATCTTGGTGGAAAGTCCCACGGCAATGCCCTCAACACCCTGCGCTAAAAGCAGCGGGAATTTTACCGGCAAGGTTACTGGTTCTTTCTTACGACCGTCATAGGATAGTTGCCACTCGGTAGTCTGGGCGTTGTACACAACTTCGAGTGCGAATTTGGAGAGGCGCGCTTCAATGTATCGTGGGGCAGCAGCACTGTCGCCCGTACGAACATCTCCCCAGTTACCTTGGGTATCCAGCAGTAAATCCTTCTGACCAATGTTAACAATCGCTTCCCCAATGGCAGCATCACCATGCGGATGATATTGCATGGTATTCCCGATGACGTTGGCGACTTTATTGAATCGGCCATCGTCCATCTCCTTCAACGAATGCATGATCCTGCGCTGCACAGGTTTCAAGCCATCCTCAATGCGTGGTACTGCCCGCTCCAGGATTACATACGAAGCATAATCCAGGAACCAATTTTCATATAACCCATCGAGCGAAATCAATCCATGCACAACTTCGCCCTCTTCGTTTCGAACTGACTTATCTTTTATTGTTTTCTTCTTGCTCATGGCTTTCTGATCGTTGTCGTTGGTTAGTTAGTCGGTAACTAACACATCTTTCTCTTCCAGGCTCTCAACCTTGTCTAATTCAATCCTCAGGTTATCAATGATGAAATCTTGTCGGTCGGGTGTGTTTTTTCCCATATAGAATTCGAGAATCTTCTGGAGATGCTTCTCCTTATCGATCCGTACCGGCTGCAGACGAATGTCTTCTCCGATAAAGGTTCCAAATTCTTCCGGTGAAATTTCGCCTAACCCCTTAAAGCGGGTAATCTCCGGCTTGTTGCCCAGTTTGTTCACGGCTGCCTGCTTCTCCTCCTCACTATAACAGTAAATTGTCTCCTTCTTATTACGCACCCGGAACAACGGTGTCTCCAGAATGTATACATGACTTGCTTTCACCAGATCCGGGAAAAACTGCAGAAAAAAAGTCATCAGCAACAACCGGATGTGCATGCCGTCTACATCGGCATCGGTAGCGATAATGACTTTGTTATAACGCAATCCATCCATCCCATCCTCAATATTCAGTGCGTGTTGTAGCAGGTTGAACTCCTCATTTTCATACACCACCTTCTTGGTTAACCCGTAACAGTTTAGTGGCTTTCCGCGTAAGCTGAATACGGCCTGTGTTTCAACATCGCGTGATTTGGTGATGGAACCGCTGGCTGAATCTCCTTCGGTAATAAAGATGACCGACTCCGCTCCCTTCTCCCCTTTTTCATCATCAAAATGAAACCGACAATCACGCAATTTTTTATTATGAAGATTGGCCTTTTTGGCTCGCTCGTTGGCCAACTTCTTGATGCCCGCTATCTCTTTACGTTCACGTTCGGATTGCAGAATTCGTTTCAGAAGTGAATCTGCCGTAGACGGATTCTTATGAAGATAAATCTCCAATTCCTTGGCCACAAAATCACCCACAAAGTTTTTCACACTCGGGCCGTCCGGAGCCATGTTGATCGAACCCAATTTGGTTTTGGTTTGCGATTCAAACACAGGCTCCTGTACCCTTACCGCTATGGCTGCAATAATACTGGCGCGGATATCCGCAGCATCAAAGTCTTTTTTGTAAAAATCACGAACGCCCCGCACAACACCTTCGCGAAATGCCGCCAGATGCGTTCCACCCTGCGTAGTGTTCTGCCCGTTTACGAAGGAGTAATATTCTTCCCCATATTGACCGCCATGGGTTAAAGCAACCTCAATGTCGTCTCCCTTAAAGTGAATGATGGGGTAACGGATATCTTCGGGATCGGATTTCTGTTTCAATAAATCCAGCAAGCCGTCCTTAGAATAAAACTTGCGTCCATTATAATTGATGGTGAGGCCGGCATTCAGAAAAGCATAGTTCCACATCAGGTCATCCAGGTATTCCGGGATGAAGTGATAGTGCTTAAACATGGTGCTATCCGGTTCGAACTCAACCAGAGTTCCGTTCTTCTCGGTAGTCTTGGCTTCTTTGGCATCCAGGGTTAGAACCCCCTTTTTGAACTCTGCCAATTTGCTTTTCCCATCCCGAAAGGCCTGTACTTTAAAGTAATTGGACAAGGCATTGACCGCTTTGGTACCTACCCCATTCAACCCCACCGATTTCTGAAATGCACCGGAATCGTATTTGGCTCCCGTATTGATCTTTGAAACTACGTCTACCACCTTGCCCAGCGGAATACCACGGCCATAGTCGCGCACGACTACTTTCTGTTCCGTGATCTTCACATCAATTTGTTTACCATACCCCATCATGTGCTCGTCAATCGAGTTGTCGATCACCTCTTTCACCAGTACATAAATACCGTCATCCTTGGCCGAGCCATCCCCTAATTTTCCAATGTACATCCCCGGTCGTAGCCGGATGTGTTCCCGCCAATCGAGTGATCGGATACTCGACTCATTGTACTCCATTGTCTCCTTCGCCATGTTCTAATGCCTCTCTTTTAAAGTCGCGCAAAGATTAAAAAATTGATCAGATTCTTTACTGTGAAGTCTTGATTCTGATCGTTAACACTGATTTGAAAAAGTGATTCAAAAAATAACCGGATTCAAATCCCTTCTAATAAAGTGAAATTTAAATTCACAAACATGGTTTATCGAAAATCAGATGTTGCAAAAATTTATTAAGCAATAAGCTATAACTAATTGATTTTCAATAAATCAATTAACAACACTGAAACTTACTATTTGGATAGAATTTTCTGAGAAACCCGGATGATGGGCCAACTGATGATCCAGGCACTCACCAAAATTAAACTGCCGTAGATGGCCGGGGCCATGCGGCTGTAATCATAGCGTTCGCCTCCGTTGAAAACGTGTATGAACCCTAATACAGCAATAAAAAAAATATTAACCGAGGCCACCATACCGTAAAACCACGAAGTGAAACCGGTACGGTTATCGGACAACTGTCGCACCAGGTAGACCATTACATTGACAATGGCCATTAACGAGGTGGCGAGATAAAACAACCCATTCTTTGATATGGAAATGGCGGGGGGCTTGTCCCACAGCATGACCACTTCGCCTAACCCTGCATACACATAAAAAAACATTACCAGAACGGCCAGGATTGAAAAGAACCAAACACCCTTGAAAATCTTTAACACCATCTCCGTAAATTTGACGCAAAACTAACCGTTTCAATTTGAATCTTAACCCGATTGTCCTTTCCATTCCGATCTTTTTCATCCTGATCGGGATCGAGTTGGTGGTGGAACGATTGTCGCACAGGAAGTTATACCGGTTGCCCGATGCCATCGCCAATCTGAGTTGCGGTATCACCTCGCAACTCTCCGGACTTTTTATGCGTGTATTTGCCATCGGCATTTACGAACTGCTTTTTGCAAACTTTGCTTTTTTTGCGTGGGATAAAACCTGGGTCTATTGGCTGGTGTTGTTTCTTTTAACCGACCTGGCCTACTATTGGGCACATCGCATGAGTCATGAAATCAACTTGTTTTGGGGTGGGCATGTGGTGCATCATCAAAGTGAGGAGTACAACCTTTCCGTAGCGCTGAGGCAAAGCAGCTTTCAGGTAATCTGGACTTTCGGGTTTAGTTTGCCCCTCGCCTTTCTAGGCTTTGATACCCTCGACTTTGCCTTGATTTCTGCCTTGAACACGTTGTATCAATTCTGGATTCACACCGAAACGATTAACAAAATGGGCTGGTTTGAATTTGTATTCAACACGCCCTCCCATCACCGTGTGCACCACGGTCGCAACCCGAAATACATTGACAAGAACCACGCAGGCTCCTTAATCATTTGGGACAAAATGTTTGGAACGTTTCAGGCTGAAGAAGAACGACCCACCTATGGCATTACCAAACCCCTAAACAGTTGGAATGCCATTTGGGCAAACTTCAGTCATTATGCCGAAATGGCCAAAGAGATTAAAATGATTCCTTCGTTGAAGGATAAAGTCAAGTATCTATTTATGAAGCCTGGTTGGCTGCCAGAATCACTGGGGGGATACCGGCCAGCACCGGAAGTGGATAAAGGAAGCTATCAAAAATACAATCCGACCTATCCGGTGCAGTTAAATTACTATGTCTTGTTTCAGTACATTTTATGTCTGGCTGCCACCGCGTTCTTTCTATTCCAACAGAAGAATTTCAATCTGTACGAAAAGGCGGTGATTACATTCCTCATTTCCGTTTGGGTGGTCAATTGTGGAGTTCTGTTTGAACAAAAAAAATGGGTGTTCTTTGCTGAGTGGATTCGGATTGCCCTCTATACGGCCCTAACTTTTTTTATTACTTATCAGCTTGACTTGCCCGGCTACTTTTATTGGATTGGGATCGGCTACGGTCTGGTATCAGGGTTTTGGTATTCTCGCTTAATCAGTTTGCGTAATGAGAAAGTGGTGGTGGCTTAGTCTGATTCTATGCGCGTGTGGGAAACCCCTGCCCGACCTTGCCCCTATTGATCTGGGGCCATGGAAAAGTGATAAAGGAGGCTGTCTGCAGGTGCGTAGCGCTTCGATCGATGCATTGATTCTTCAGCGAGAAGAATTGAAGGGGCTGTCCGAAACGGATCTTATCAACTTGTTAGGTCGCCCCGATCGCAACGAACTATATAAACGCAACCAGAAGTTTTACTACTATGACCTCGAACCGGGCCTAGCTTGCGCGGACACGGTAAAGAACAATCAACAATTGGTCGTGCGATTTAACGCCATGGGGTTGGCGAAAGAGGTTTCAATTGAAAAAGGGCAGTAATCGCTTAACTGTGCAATGCATTTTTTTGAAGCTCGACTTTCTTTTGTTGAGCGCGATTTATGTTTCTTCTTAAAACCGTTTACAAGTTCGTCTTTCTTCTTGTAGTTAAACGGGTAGAGCAGCGAAGGTTTAAAATAGAATCTCAGACCTAATTGCTCAGCCTGGTATAATTCGACCTCGTACACGCCTCCCAACGTTTTTATATCCACCTCTTTGATGTTTTCCAGAGGAATCAGAAAGTCTTGCCCTTTTTGAATTACATAAAGATATTCCTCATCGAACTCAACCCGGTGAACGTTACGATTCATTCGAAACCAACCCCATACCAGAAAACCAAACCAACAAATCATATATACGTTGGTGAACCACCGGCCCGATTCGCGGTAGGATTGAAAGGCTCCCCAAACCAGGAAGCCAACAAATAATATAAGGATCACCGGGATACTCAATTTGTAAAAACCGAGATAGCGCGTAGAGAGACTTTTGATACGTTGAGTTTTGCCTGCAGCCATTATCTTTACCAAAACATTAAGATAACGATTCGATGAAAAATATTGCAGTGATTGGCTCCGGCACCATGGGAAATGGTATTGCCCATGTATTCGCGCAGCATGGCTACACCGTGAGCCTGATTGATATTTCCGAGGAAGCATTAAAAAAAGCGATGGCAACCATAAATAAAAACCTGGGTCGTCAGGTAGAAAAAGGGATCCTTACGGAAGCGGGCAAAAAGAAAGCCTTGGCGAACCTCACCACCACCACCTTCATGACCGAAGGGGTACGCGATGCAGAATTGGTGGTGGAAGCTGCCACTGAAAATCTTGATCTGAAATTAAAAATATTCAAAGAGATCGATGAAAGTACCAAACCTGGTACCATTCTGGCTACCAACACCTCCTCCATATCGATCACGAAAATTGCCTCGGTAACAAAAAGTCCGGAAGAAGTAATCGGCATGCACTTTATGAATCCGGTTCCCGTCATGAAACTGGTGGAGGTGATCCGGGGCTATCGTACCAGCGATGCAGTAACGCATTTGATTATGGAACTTTCGCGCAAGCTGGAAAAAGTACCGGTAGAAGTAAATGACTATCCTGGCTTTGTTGCCAACCGTATTCTTATGCCTATGATCAATGAAGCGATCTATTCCCTTTACGAGGGCGTAGCAGGAGTGGAAGAAATTGATACGGTAATGAAATTGGGTATGGCCCACCCCATGGGACCGCTCCAGTTGGCCGACTTTATCGGATTGGACGTTTGCCTATCCATTTTGCATGTCTTGTATGACGGCTTTGGCAATCCTAAATATTCACCTTGCCCGTTGTTGGTAAACATGGTGCAAGCAGGGCACAAAGGAGTAAAGAGTGGAAGTGGATTTTACCAATACAAAGCAGGTAGTAAAGAACTCGTTGTTGCCGAACGCTTTCGAAAGTAATGGATCCGCGGGATGAGAAATTTTTAAAGGCCTGGGCTGTTAGGCGCAAGTCCGGGAAGTGGAGTTACGCAATCAACGTAGGCGTATTCATGTTTGCCTGGCCGGCCTTTGTAATTTCTGAGTTATTCAAATATTTCCTCTTCGATACGTATCAACCTTCAATGGATCGGATCATTACACGATTAATCGTTTGGTCGATATCAGGATTCCTGGTATTTGGATTATTTCAATGGAAGGCACAGGAAAAGCGTTTTGAAGACCTGATGAAACCCAAAGAATAGTTGAACTATCCTGTCCGGGTAGTTCAACTATTCCCATGATTATTTCTTCAACAAATCCCGAATCTCAGTTAACAATTGAATATCGGCTGGGGGTGCGGCTGGAGCCGGAGGTGCCGCATCTTCTTTCTTTTTAGCAGCATTCACGCCTTTTACAATTAAAAACAATACAAATGCGATAATGATAAAGTTAATGGTTGCTGCAATAAACTTTCCATACTTGACTGCACCCAGTGCGGTGAGGTCTTCTAACTTGCTAAGTTGGGCTGCATCCAGGGCGGGTTTTAATAACATGGGTGTAATGACATCATTGATCAGTGAGTTAACGATGGCGCCAAAAGCACCCCCAATAATAACACCGATAGCGAGGTCGATTACATTGCCCCGCATGGCAAAGGCTTTAAATTCTTTTAACATAGATAGTAGGTTTGGTACTGATTGCGAAAATAAGAAACTCTGCGAAAGAATCCGGACTACTAACCTCAGTTCACTCCTGAATAATTTTTAATTGGTTGCGCAACCCCTTAAAACTCTGAAGTTCAATGCCGGTGCTTCCAATAAACATTTTAGCCTGAATTTTTACTGGAATTCGGTTTAAGTCATCTGAAATCCAGCAGGTGATGGAATTCTCACCATCAAATAATTTATTATCCGGCATGATCGGTACCAATTTGTGACACAGTATCTTTCCAACTTTCGTGGATACCTTCTCTTTACCGTAATACATGATTCGTAAGTTGTAAGAAGTATCTTCGAAGAATCCTGAAATGGTCAGTGTGTCTCCTTTTTTATACTTATTGAAATCAATCACGCGCAGGTATAAAAATCCGGCTACCAAGTCCCGCACATTCTCAGGAGTTTCATAATACTGGGGGTTTTCGTAAACACCCGTCTCTTTATTCATCACTTTCACTTCCGCCTGCTTTTTGTCATGGTCAAAAGAAATCACTTCGTCTTTTCTATAATTTCCTTCGCGGATTTTTCGGTAAGAAACGTGGGTAACCAATGCGGCAGTATCTATATAAGCACCCCATTGATCATTCACTTTTGTAATCCAGGCAACCAGCCCTGAGGTTTCGCCATAGGCATCCACTTTATAACAAGGTCTATCACTTTTAGTGAAGATGCGGTTTTCAATAACAGTAGAAGCCTGACCTACCGTAAAAAATCCAAAGTTGACCCGGTAATTAAGCACCTCTCCCCGTCCAAAACTGGTGTTCTTCAGCGGCACGAACTCCTTCCGTTTACCCCCGGTGAAGGAGCAAAGAATGATGACGAAAAAGAAACTCTTCAACAAGAACTTCATGCTTCAAAATTAACCCTTGACCAGATAAGGACAAAGGATATGCCAGAGAGCAAACCTCATTTAGATCATGCTTACAATCAACTCCTTACAAGAAGTGAAACGACCTAAACAGAAACATTATTTTCCCTTAACGCATCGTTTAAGGAAGTCTTTTTGTCGGTGCTCTCTTTTCTTTTGCCAATGATTAAAGCACACGGTACCTGATATTCCCCGGCAGCAAATTTCTTGGGGATCGTTCCTGGAATGACTACCGATTGGGGTGGCACATACCCTTTGTACTCCACCGGCTCTGTGCCAGTAACGTCTATAATTTTCGAACTGGCAGTAAGCACCACATTGGCACCAAGTACTGCCTCGCGTCCCACCCGTACCCCTTCCACCACAATACAACGGGATCCTACAAACACATTATCTTCAATAATTACTGGCGCTGCCTGAACAGGTTCAAGTACTCCACCAAGTCCAACCCCGCCACTGAGATGAACATTCTTACCAACCTGGGCACAACTCCCTACGGTAGCCCAGGTATCCACCATGGTCCCTTCATCCACATACGCTCCTATATTCACATAAGAAGGCATCAAAATTACCCCACGACTAACATACGAACCATGGCGGGCTATGGCGTGGGGCACCACGCGCACTCCCAGTTCTTTGTAGTTTTTCTTCAGGGCAATCTTATCATGAAACTCAAACGGACCCACTTCAATCACCTCCATTTGCTGGATTGGGAAATAGAGGATTACCGCCTTCTTTATCCATTCATTTACTTTCCAAGCATCACCCGCAGGTTCTGCCACGCGAAGTTTACCCTGATCCAGTTGCGACACCACTTCCCGTACGGCTTGCTGGGTGACTAACTGCTTTAATAATTCGCGGTCGACCCAAGCTTTCTCTATTACTTCCTGGAGTTGCATTTATGTTTAATTTTAAATCGGCTCGCAATAAATGAAAAAACGGAGAATAGTCCTCGCTTCAGTACTCAAACCGGTTGACGATACACGCATGTTTGAGAAAATCGGAGGCTCTCTAGCACGGGTTGAAAACTACCAGGTATTCATCATTGGATTCCCATCATCCAAAACCATATCGAGCGGTAGTGACATTACCTTTTTACCCCTGAAAGCATTTTCCCGGTTGAGTATCAATCGACTGATCGCACCTCTTGCCGTTCTTAAAAAAACTATTCAAGTAAAACCTGAATTATTGATAGTTAATACCCATGAATTACTGATTGTTGGCTTACTAAACAGAATATTATTTGGCACTCGGATTATTTATGACATCCGTGAAAACTATGCTCTAAATATCCGCCACACCAATGCCTTCCCTCATGTAATAAAGGCTTTGCTAGCAGGTTGGGTTCGGGTCAAAGAAGTTGTAACCTCACCCTTCTTCCACGGGTATTTTTTAGCAGAAAACATCTATGCTGAGCAACTCGGTTTTGTTGGTAAAAAAGGAATCGTGCTGGAGAACAAAGCGATCATTCCGCCCAACTTTAAAAGGGTACCACAACCGGGAAAAATCCAACTCTTATTCGGTGGAACCCTGGCCGAAAGCACAGGGGTATTTCAGGCCATCCAACTCGCAAAAGAATTGAACCAAGTGAATAAATCTGTCGAACTGAAAATTATCGGTTATTGCGCCCAACCATCCACCCAAAATAAGCTTCTATCAACTATCCAGAATTTACCTTTTGTAACCCTTATTGGTGGGGATAAACTGGTGCCCCACCCTGACATTCTGGATGCCATTCAACAGGCAGACTTCGGCATCATTTGCTACCCGGCATCGGAGCATATTCACAAGAAAATACCGACCAAACTTTACGAATACCTGGCGTACGAACTTCCGGTTTTACTCCAGAAGAACCCGCTATGGGAAGCATTATGTAACCCGTACCCGGCTGCAATCCCCATCGACTTTGACAACCTGGTACCGGAAACGCTGCTCTCTAAAATGGAGACCATCAACTTCTACCGTTCCATGCCTGACAACGTAACCTGGGACTCCGAAGAAAGCAGGCTGCTTAAGAAGGTCAATAAATTTTTTATCTAAAATATTTTTTAGACTAATCTAAATTTTTACTTTTGTGATGTCAATGCACAAAAGAAATGCTCAGTCTGACTGAAGAAAACTACCTCAAAGCCATTTACCACCTGTCCGATGGTGGATCCAAATCCGTGCTAACCAATGAACTTGCGGAAGCCATGAACACCAAGGCGGCTTCGGTAACCGATATGATTAAAAAGCTTTCGGCCAAGGAGGTTATCACCTATGAAAAGTACTATGGCGTGAATGTGACCTCGAAGGGAAAGAGTGAAGCTCTGACGGTAATCCGGAAGCATCGGTTATGGGAGACATTTTTAGTGGAAAAATTGGGATTTGCCTGGGATGAAGTTCATGACGTGGCTGAGCAGTTGGAGCATATCAACTCGCCCCGGTTAATTGAAAGGCTGGATGAATTTCTTGGGTTTCCTAAAGTGGACCCTCATGGAGATCCCATTCCTGATCAAAAAGGGAAGTTCAAAATGCAACCACAGATCGCAATCGATCAGCTTTCCATTGGGTATCAGGGTAAAATAGCCGCTGTTAAAGACTCTGATTCCAACCTTTTGAAATACCTGGACAAAATTGGAGCAAAGCCCGGTGTAAAAATTAAAATTCTGGGTAAAGAGGAGTATGATGACTCGATGGAAATTCTGATTGATGACCACCGGGTATTTATATCTAAAGAAGTAGCACAAAATATTTTAGTTGTGGAATAACCATATGAACGGAGAAGTAATTCAAGAACAGCGAAAATCATTAAGTGAGGTCCACGCGAGTGTGGATGTAACTGGCCGGAAGGGGTGGCGGAAGTTGTTTGCATTTTTGGGCCCCGCCTACCTGGTAAGTGTTGGCTACATGGATCCTGGAAATTGGGCCACGGATATAGCAGGCGGTAGCCAATTCGGATATGCCCTAATCTGGGTGCTGCTGATGTCGAACCTGATGGCGTTGTTGTTGCAAACCCTGAGTGCGCGATTGGGTATTGTCCGGCAATTGGATTTGGCACAAGCCTCTCGAAGTTCCTACCATCCCATCGTCAATTTCTCTTTATGGATTCTGGCGGAAATCGCTATAGCGGCTACCGACCTGGCGGAAGTTCTGGGGATGGCAATTGGCTTGCAATTATTATTTGGGTTGCCCTTGGTTTGGGGGGTATCGCTAACCGTCTTAGACACCCTGCTCCTATTGGTGTTGCAGAATTATGGCATGCGCAAGATTGAAGCCTTCATCATTGCCCTGGTGGGTACCATCGGAGTATCCTTTCTGCTGGAAATGATTTGGGCAAAACCGGATATGGGCCAACTTGCCGTTGGATTCATTCCGTCCATCCCATCCGATGCCGCATTGTACATCGCGATCGGAATCATTGGGGCTACTGTTATGCCTCACAATTTATACTTGCACTCGTCTCTTGTACAAACCCGCAGAATCGATACCAGTGAACGGGGTATTTGGAGTGCGATTAAATACAACCTGATCGATTCTACCATTGCCCTGAATGCAGCTTTTTTTGTGAACTCCGCCATTCTCATCCTGGCTGCCAGTACATTTTTCCGCGCGGGTATGTTTGAGGTTTCAGACATTCAGGACGCTTACAAATTTCTTTCGCCTCTGCTTGGCAATGAATGGGCATCGATTCTCTTTGGTGTGGCACTGATTGCAGCAGGTCAGAGTTCCACAATAACAGGAACCTTATCGGGTCAGATTGTAATGGAAGGCTACTTAAATCTTCGGATCGCACCGTGGCTTAGAAGATTAATCACCCGGCTAATTGCGATTATCCCTGCTTACATTGTCATCTTACTGTACGGGGAAGGCAAAACAGGTGAACTCCTGGTGTTTAGTCAGGTGGTATTAAGCCTACAGTTAGGGTTTGCGATTATCCCCCTCATTCATTTTACCAGTGACAAGGAAAAAATGGGTGTTTTTGCGATCAAGCCCTGGATGAAATTGGCAGCATGGGTCATTGCTATCATCATTGTTTCATTGAATGTAAAATTGGTCATCAATGAGATTACCTCCTGGATTGACATGGCTGGAGAACGAGCCTGGATTATATGGAGTACGGTTATACCTGTTTGTAGCGCGGCTGCCGCACTATTGCTTTACATTTCCTTTAAGCCCATGCTGGATAAAAAACGAAAAGAGAAAAAAGCCCATGCCCCGCACGGCAGCGCCTCGCAACTGGTTGATCTGGGCACAACCGTATACAAACAAATTGCTATTACTATTGACTTTAGCTCGGTGGATACTCTTACTATCCGCAGTGCTACCGCCCAGGGAGGAAAGAATGCCCGTTACCTGTTGGTGCATGTGGTCGAAACGGCTGGTGCCATGTGGTACGGAAGTCAGATTGCCGACCACGAATCAAGCGAAGATGCAAAAGCGCTAAAGAATTACCTTACCCAATTACGGGAGCAAGGATACCAGGTTGAAATGAAAATTGGTTTTGGAAATCCGAAGCGGATCATTCCTGAAATCGTTGCTGGATTTAATGCCGACCTATTAGTGATGGGTGCCCACGGTCATAATTGGTTCAAAGATCTCATTTTTGGTACCACCGTTGATTCTGTTCGTCATCGGGTGAAAATACCGGTCCTGATCGTGCGTGATAACCACTAAGAACCTGATTATCTTGCAGGATGTTGCCTGCCCAACCTGAAACCGATTCGATTATTGCTCTCGCTACACCCCAGGGAATTAGTGCCCTGGCAATAATCCGGTTGTCAGGCAAGGAAGTGATAAAAATTACTGAACAGCTATTCACCGGTAAAAGACTGACAGAGCAACCTTCCCATACAGTTCATGTGGGTACGTTGGGCATGCCGGATAAACCAATTGATGAGGTGGTTGTGACGGTCTTTAAAGAACCCAATTCTTTCACCCGTGAAAACTCAATTGAAATCACATGCCATGGTTCTCCGGTTATTATCCGCGAAATCATCAAACTTTTCTTACAACATGAAGTACGTCTTGCGGAGCCAGGTGAATTTACCAAGCGTGCCTTTTTAAATGGTCGGTTCGATTTGGCTCAAGCCGAAGCCGTGGCAGACCTAATTCATGCTGAAACCGACAATGCCCGGCAAGCGGCTCTGAACCAGATGCGCGGAGGCTTTTCCAGGGAGATTCACCATCTGAGGGAAGAACTGATTCATTTTGCCTCACTCATCGAGCTCGAACTCGATTTTGGCGAGGAGGATGTTGAATTTGCCAAACGTGATGATTTGAAGCAATTGATTAGTCGGATTCAAGGCTACCTTACCCTCCTGATTGAATCGTTCAAGCAAGGCAATGTGATCAAGAATGGTATTCCTACCGTTATAGCCGGAAAACCAAATGCTGGCAAGTCCACCCTGCTCAATGCCCTGCTCAACGAGGAGAAGGCCATTGTATCCGACATTCCCGGAACAACCCGGGATGTGATTGAAGATGAAATGGTCCTGGGTGGTATCGCATTTCGGTTCATGGATACAGCTGGCTTACGCCACACGGAAGATAAGGTGGAGGCCATGGGGGTATCCCGAACCAGGGAGTCGATGAAGAAGGCCGCGTTGATTCTATACGTGTTCGACCTTAGCACCGCTACGATGGCGGAAATCAGTAAGGAAGAAAATGAATTAAAACAATTGGGCATCCCCTACATTAAAGTGGGAAATAAGGTTGACCTGGCTCCACCAAAAACCTTAAAAGAGCTTGTAAATCAAGACTTTATCTTCATTTCAGCGGCCACCAAAAAAAACCTTGACGAATTAAAAGGCGTCATCCTTTCCCGTTTCAACGTGAACGAAGTAAGGCAAGGCGATGTGCTCGTCACCACCCTGCGCCATTTTCAAAAACTATCCGACACCCGTGACGCATTGAACCGGGTATTAGCCGGGTTGGAATCAGGCATTACGGGTGACTTTCTTGCCATGGATATCCGTCAGGCGCTCCATCACCTGGGCGAGATTACGGGTGAGATTACCAGCGATGATTTACTGGCAAATATTTTTGCAAAGTTTTGCATAGGAAAGTAAACAGTAATTACATTTACATAAAGAGTGTTTCAACGAACTCTGTCTTAATAACAACCAAAAAAAATAACCCAAGTCCCATGGCAAAGAAAGCAAAGAAAGCTGCTAAAAAGGGGAAGGCGAAACCCAAAAAAGCAGCAAAGAAGTCGGCTAAAAAAACAGCTAGAAAAGCGGTAAAGAAGGCTGCTAAAAAAGCTAAGAAAGCCGTTAAAAAAGCAAAGCGAGTTATAGCCAAAGCGATTAAAAAAATTACCAAGAAGAAAGTAGTGAGGAAGCCAGCCCCTAAAAAGGTGATCGCTGCAACCCCTGCACCAGCACCTGCTCCCACACCAACTCCAACCCCAGTTCCCACCCCTACTCCTGAATCTACTTCAGGGTCAGGGGAAGGTTCCGGAATGGCGATGTAAATAAGAATTGTAGATTTAATTCTAAGAGCGATCTAAAAGGTCGCTCTTTTCTTTTTTAGGTTTGAACAAAAGGCAGACTTCGGGCATTATTCCCCTATGGGTAAGATTCCGTGGTATTAGTATTTGTGGTAACTTGCCTGACTCATCAGAATTATCCGTTGCACTAAACATAACCCAGTATGAATAACCGAAGATTACCGATCATCATCCTCACCATTATTGCTTTCATCGTGGTATTGGCATTGTCATCAAGCCTGTTTTATACCATTAGCGCCACCGAGCGGGCCGTACTTTTTTATCCATTTGGAAGAGGGTTAGACAAAGACAACATTGAAGGCCCGGGTACGCATTTGAAAGCGCCCTGGAACGATGTTTATGTATACAAAGTGAATGAAATGTCCTCAGAAGAGAACATGGATGTATTGGACAAAAATGGACTGTCCATCCACATCGATATAACAGTGCGTTACTACCCCATACCTGATAAAATCGGATACATTCACGAGCAATTCACCCGAGACTATGAGTCCGTGCTAGTTATACCGGAAGTCCGGTCAACAGTGCGTCAGGTAATGGGTCGATACACTGCTGAGGAAATCTACTCCACCAAACGAGCTGAAGTTGAAACAGCCATCAAGAGCGAAACGGAGAAAATCCTGAACCAAAATAACGTTCATGCAACGGCTGTCTTAATACGCTCCATCATGCTGCCTGAACAAATTAAAGTTGCCATTGAAAACAAACTGCAACAAGAGCAAGAAGCATTGGCGTATCAGTTCAGGTTGGATAAAGAAAAGAGTGAAGCGGAACGCAAGCGAATTGCTGCAGAGGGTGAATCCCGCGCGAACAACATAATCAACAACAGCTTAACAGATAAGCTATTGAAAATGAGAGGCATAGAGGCAACCCTGGAGTTATCCAAATCCCCTAATTCTAAAATCATTGTGGTCGGATCTGGTAAAGATGGAATGCCGTTGATCTTGGGAAATAACTAAATCTTTAAAAGTCCTTTTTTTCTGAAAACCGAACCGTCTATCTTTAAAACCAAAGTTAAATTCTTTACTCATGGCTAAGACCGCTGAATTAATCATTGATGGAAAATCCTACAAATTCCCGATCGTGGAAGGCACGGAAGGTGAATTGGGTATTGATATAAGTAATCTATTGGAAGAGACGGGAGCCGTTACACTCGACTTTGGTTATAAGAACACCGGGGCAACAAAAAGTGCCATAACGTTTCTGGATGGCGATAAGGGGATATTGAGGTATCGGGGGTATTCCATCGAAGATCTGGCCGCCAAGTCGTCCTTTCTGGAAGTTTCCTACCTGTTGATTTTTGGCGAACTCCCAACCCAGGATCAATTGGATAAGTTTTCAAATGATATCAAGAACCACACCATGGTTCATGAAGACATCAAAAAAATATTGGACGGCTTCCCTTCCACTTCGCATCCAATGGGTGTGCTGGCTAGCTTGTTTTGCGCCCAAACTGCATTCTATCCGGAATCGCTTGACCCAAATCGTTCCTCGGAAGGAGTTTATCTGAGCATTGTTCGTTCCCTTGCCAAAATGCCAACCTTCGCTGCCTGGGCCTACAAAAATGAAGTTGGGCATCCGGTGAATTATCCAGACAACTCCCTCGACTATTGTTCGCGCTTCTTGAAAATGATGTTTGCATTGCCTGCTGAAAATTACCACGTTGACCCGGTAGTGGCGAATGCGCTAGATAAGTTATTGATTCTCCATGCAGATCACGAACAAAACTGTTCTACTTCCACGGTAAGAATTGTAGGCTCATCCAAAGCAAGCATCTATTCCTCCATTTCCGCAGGCATCAATGCCTTGTGGGGGCCTTTGCATGGCGGTGCCAATCAGGAAGTGATCCTCATGTTGGAACAGATTAAAAAAGACGGGGGTGATACCGACAAATGGATTGCGAAAGCGAAAGACAAGAATGATCCGTTCCGGTTGATGGGCTTTGGCCATCGCGTTTACAAAAATTTTGATCCAAGAGCCAAGATCATCAAGAAGGCTGCTGACGATGTACTGGAGAAACTGGGCGTGAATGACCCTACTCTTGAAATTGCTATGAAATTGGAAGAAGTAGCCTTGCGGGATCCTTATTTCATTGAACGTAAGTTGTATCCAAATGTGGATTTTTATTCTGGCATCATTTACCGGGCGTTGGGTATCCCGGTAGATATGTTTACCGTTATGTTCGCGATTGGTCGTTTGCCGGGTTGGATATCCCAGTGGAAAGAACTTCGCGAAAACAAAGAACCCATTGGCCGGCCCAGACAAATCTACACCGGTCAAAATCATCGCCAGTACATTCCAATCACGAAGCGGTGATGAGTTTTTGATTCTCTATCTTTAAGGCCGGATTTTTCTGGCCTTTTTAATTATTTAAATTATTTAATCAATAACCAATGGCACTTGTTGACGATTTCAATGCTGCAGTTATACGATCAAAGGAATTGACCAAGAGACCTTCTAACGAAGAACTGCTGGACCTGTATGCGCTCTTTAAACAAGCCACCGATGGCGATGTTCAGGGAGATCGACCCGGAGGATTTGATTTTAAAGCCATTGCAAAATATGATGCCTGGGCAACCAAGCGAGGTACTCCTAAGGAACAAGCAATGCAGGACTATGTCTCGCTGGTGAACAAGCTGCATCAAACGTACGCCTGAGGTTGAACCTTTTTTACCAACCCGGTATTCCACAAGGTGTCCATCATCTGGATGTTGATGAATCGCACCATGCCGTGAAAGTGCTTCGCAAGCGTACGGGCGATTCCCTCGAGATAACGGATGGACAAGGCCATTTCTATGAATGCCGCATTGAACAGGCTGATCCTGGAAAATGTACTTTTCAAATCCTGAACTCCCGGTACCTTGCACCCCGAAAATTTTCAATTTCACTGGCCATTGCCCCCACCAAAAATATGGATCGAATGGAGTGGTTTGTAGAAAAAGCCGTTGAAATCGGCATCGAACAAATCCAGTTCATGCTCTGCAAAAATTCAGAACGTAAATCAATTAACCTGGACCGTGTTCAAAAAATAGCGGTTAGCGCAATGAAGCAATCAGGCCAATGCTGGCTGCCCAAAATATATGATATCAAATCCTTTACCGAATCCTTGCCCGTTACAGCCGACCAGAAATTCATATGTTATGTCGATTCAAGTAATCCACTTCACTTGAAGTCCCTGGCGGAACCAAACAAAAACTATCGGGTACTCATTGGTCCGGAAGGTGATTTTCGGGCTGATGAATTGGAATTGGCCATCTCAAATGGCTTCTTAAAATCGAGCTTGGGACCAACCCGGTTGCGTACAGAAACAGCAGCCCTCACGGCTTGTCAAACTCTCAATTTGATTAATTTGTGATCAGATTTCTACAACCATGACCTCCTCAGAAGCAAAATCCCAGATTCAAAAGCTTACTGATCAGATCAATCATCACAACGATCTCTACTATAATAAGAGCCGACCCCAAATTTCAGATTACGAATTTGATCAACTACTGGAGGAACTCATTCAGTTAGAAACCAAATTTCCTGAATGGCGTTTACCGGATTCTCCCTCCCAACGGGTGGGTGGCACCATTACAAAGGAGTTTGCTACCGTGGTGCATCGATACCCCATGTTATCGCTGGGCAACACGTATTCGTCCGAAGAACTAATGGATTTTGATGGTCGTGTTTCGAAGGGGTTGGAAGGGGAACCCTATGAGTATTTCTGTGAACTAAAATTTGACGGAGTTTCCATCAGCCTGATCTATGAAAACGGACTACTTACAAAAGCTGTTACGCGAGGAGACGGGGTTCGGGGCGATGATGTTACTACCAATATTAAAACCATCCGGAGTTTACCACTGAGGGTAAACGCTAAGCAAGTGCCATCCACATTTGAAGTACGTGGAGAAGTGTTTCTGCCTAAAGATGTTTTTAAACGATTAAATAAAGAACGCGAAGATATCGGTGAAGAAACCTATGCGAATGCCCGAAATACAGCTTCTGGTACCGTGAAAATGCAAGATTCAGCTGAAGTTGCTAAAAGAAAACTCGATTGCTTTTTATACTATTTGCTGGGGGAAGAAGTTGAAGCAGAAACACATGCTGAAGCCATTCATAAATTAGAAACCTGGGGATTTAAAGTGTCGCCAACGTATAAAAGGTGTAAGAACATCAGCGAAGTATTAAAATACATTGAAGACTGGGAAAAGAAACGACAAGATTTACCCCTCGACACGGATGGCGTTGTCATTAAAGTAAATAGTCTTGAACAACAAGAACGCCTTGGCTTTACTGCCAAAAGCCCCCGATGGGCCATCGCCTACAAGTACAAAGCGGAAAGCATTAGTACCCGCCTCAATGGAATAACTTACCAGGTTGGAAGAACCGGAGCCGTTACCCCGGTTGCCGAGTTGGAGCCCGTGTTTCTTGCCGGTACAACTGTGAAACGAGCCTCGTTGCATAATGCGAATGAAATTGAAAGGCTTGATTTACACATTGGAGATTATGTATTTGTTGAAAAAGGCGGTGAGATAATCCCGAAAGTAACCGGGGTGGATACTAAAAGAAGAAACCGCTCTTCCAAAAAAGTCAACTACATCACCCATTGTCCAGAATGCCAGGCCAGGCTAATCCGGAAGGAGGGTGAAGCCAACCACTACTGCCCGAATGAAAAGGGTTGCCCACCACAAATAAAAGGAAAGATTGAGCATTTCATTCAACGCAAAGCGATGGACATCGATTCGTTGGGTGAACAAACCATCAAGCAACTCTTTGACCTGGGATTGGTTAAAACCCCCGCTGATTTATATGATCTGAAAAAAGGAGATTTACTTAAACTCGATAAGGTAAAGGATAAATCAGCACAGAACATGTTGGAAGGGATAATGCAATCCAAGTCCCAACCTTTCGAAAACGTGCTGTTCGGAATCGGCATCCGATACGTGGGCAAAACCGTAGCTGAAAAGCTAGCGCGGCATTTCAAATCGATGGATAACTTGTCAAAAGCTACCTACGAAGCCTTGTTGGAAGCACCGGAAGTGGGCGAAAAAATAGCTCAAAGTGTGGTGGACTATTTCCACGATACGAATAATTTGAAAGAAATCGCCCGTCTTGCCAGGGCCGGTCTTCAATTTGAATCCAACCAAAAGGAACCTACACAAGTCAGCAATGTACTGGGTGATAAATCCTTTGTTATCTCTGGAGTTTTTAAAAACTACGAACGCGACCAATTGAAAGATGTGATTCTTGCGAATGGAGGCCGCGTACTATCCTCCGTTTCCGGGAAGCTTGATTACCTGGTGGCCGGTGAAAACATGGGACCTGCCAAGCGTGAGAAGGCGGAGAAACTGGGTGTGAAAATTATATCCGAGGCGGAGTTTGAAGCGATGCTCAAGACTTAATGCCGAATCAAAAATTACCACTGAACATTGAACATACTTTAGTAGCTTTCGGTCATGTTTAGATTGAATTTTCTCAAGATGCGGACGGACTCGGCCCTTAAAAAAAACAAGAGTCCCAGAGTCAGTAAACCGTACAAGCAAGCCACAAAAATTGGTATCATTTTTAGTGTTGAAGACAAGCAGAAACACCTGGATATAAAAGAATTCATTCACCAGCTTGAGCAGGATGGCAAACTGGTTCAGGTGCTGGAATACCTGCCTCCAAAGAAGGAAAACTACGAGTTCAAGTTCGACTTTTTCACCATGAAGGACGTTACCTTCTGGGGAAATTTACAATCTCCGCTTACTGACAAGTTTATCGAAACTTCGTTTGATTATTTGTATTACCTTGATAAGGAACCCAACCCGCTGATTTTAAATTTACTGGCCCGCAGCAAAGCACAATGCCGGGTAGGTAGGTATAGCGAATCGCTAAGTCCATTTTTTGAATTAATGATCGAGCAAAATGGAACCAACAAAGGTCTGATAGAAACCATGTACAACTATACACGTCAACTACGATGAAGAAATTGCATGGAACCGGAGTCGCCTTGGTAACTCCCATGAACGAACAAGGGGAAATTGATTTCAAAAACTTGAAAAAAGTTTTAACCCATACGGGAAAGGGAGTTGACTATTATGTGGTAATGGGCACCACAGGAGAATCAGCTACCCTCAATAAGGATGAGAAAAGAGAAGTGTTGCGATTTGTACTGCAGCAAAACTCCAGAAACCTACCCGTGGTGTATGGCATTGGTGGAAATAACACCCACCAGGTGCTGGATGAAATCAAAACTACCAACCTGAAAGGAGTAACCGCGCTTCTTTCCGTGAGCCCGTATTATAATAAACCATCACAGGAGGGTATCTACCAACATTTTAAGTTGGTGGCAGAAGCATCGCCCATTCCGGTTATCCTTTATAATGTGCCGGGTCGTACAGCTTCGAACCTGACTGCGGAAACAACCCTCCGTCTGGCCCGTGTTAAAAACATTATTGGAATAAAAGAGGCTTCCGGCAACCTGGAACAATGCATGCGCATTGCCAGGGAAAAACCTAAACAGTTCATGTTGATCTCAGGGGATGACATGCTTACCCTCCCCTTCTATTGTATTGGCGGTGTGGGTGTGATCTCCGTGCTGGCAAATGCGGTTCCGTTAGTGTTTCGAAATATTAAAACCCATGTCGATGCCAACTCGCTTGATCTTGCCCGAAAAGAGCAATTCAGGTTATTGGATATCAACGGGCCGATGTACGAAGAAGGAAATCCAGTTGGAGTAAAATACCTGATGAGCTTGATGGGGCTTTGTCAGCCATATGTACGACTGCCCCTGGCCTTGCCATCCGACAAGCTGAAACAGAAAATTAGCCGACTTTCAAAGATTTAATAAAATAAAAAAGGCTGAATCAGCACGATCCAGCCTGATTATAAATACCTCTTGGGATTACTTATCCTTATTCTTTAATTCCTGCACTTCCTGGCGGATTGCTTGAGCAGCATTTTTCAGGTCTTGCATGCCCTTGCGAATACGGGTACCAGCAGCGCTATTTCCTTTGTTGTAGAACTTATCAGCATCACCTTCAAGCGATGCAATCAGAGTCTTTAGTTCTTCAAATTTTTTCATTTTTCACGGATGTTTAAGATTTAAAAATAATTTCCTATGCCAATTTAAGGAAAAACCTTTAAAAAAAACCCAAAAACACACTTTTTTAGACTTTGGTCACCGCAACCAGCTCTTCTTTTCTGTAAAAACCGCTGTCCAGCTTCGTTTTTAGGGCAGAAAACGCATTCAGGGTCTCTTCCACATCCGACATGGTATGGGCCGCTGTAGGGATGATTCTAAACATAATTACGTCTTTTGGCACAACCGGATAGATCACCACCGAACAGAAAATGCCACTATTCTCCCGTAAATCCATCGACATATTTGCTGCCTCGCCTACGCCACCTTTAAATAAAACAGGTGTAGGTGGGGTTTGGGTGGGGTTAATCGTAAAGCCCCTATCCTTCAGGCCGCTCTTTATTGCCGCCATGATTTTCTTTAAATCAGCACGCAATTCTGGATGCTTTTTGACTAATTCCAGGCGCTTCAGAGCTCCGATCACTAACGGCATGGGCAACGACTTGGCATAAATCTGAGAGCGCACCGTATATCGCAAATACTTTAGGATATTCTTGTCCCCGGCAACAAAGGCTCCAATGCTGGCCATTGATTTGGCGAAGGTGGAGAAATATAAATCAATCTGATCCTGTACGCCTTGCTCCTCGCCCACACCAGCCCCGGAAGCCCCCATGGTACCAAAACCATGGGCATCATCAACAAACAGTCTGAAGTTGTATTTCTTCTTTAGCTCAACAATTCCCTTTAGATCACCCATATTCCCCGACATACCGAAGACCCCCTCGGTGATAACCAGAATTCCACCTCCGGTTTCGTTGGCAAGTTTGGTGGCCCGTTGAAGCTGCTTTTCCAGATTCTCCATGTTGTTGTGCGGGTAAACAAAGCGCTTTCCCATATGCAACCGTACTCCGTCAATGATGCACGCATGCGATTCGGAATCGTAAACAATTACATCCTTGCGGTCAACAATGGCATCAATGATGGAAAATACTCCCTGATACCCATAGTTCAGCAACATGGCATCTTCCTTCTGAACAAACGCAGCCAATTGCTTTTCCAATTCGATGTGATAAACTGAATTACCAGACATCATACGGGCTCCCATGGGTGATGCCAATCCGAATTGAGCTGCCGCATCCGCATCGGCTTTTCTTACTTCCGGATGGTTGGCCAGACCCAAATAATTATTCAAACTCCAATTCAAAACCTCTTTACCATTGAACTTCATGCGCGGCCCGATCTCGCCTTCCAGTTTCGGAAAGAAAAAATAGTCATCCGGTAAATGAGAGTACTTTGCCAGGGGACCCGCCTCCATGCGCAGTTTAGAAAATAGGTCAACCATCATGTTGTTTGTGCTTAAAATTTAGGTCAATGTTTGTTTATTCTTAATAACTGAATATCAATAAAATCGCGGCAAAAATAGAAAAATTAGTGCAGAGTGCCTAAGCCTTCAAAACGTAGCAGATTTTTTAGGTAGGCTGATAATCATTAGCATTGCAATCGATATAAATCCAATGAAAAAAATCAAAAAGCTCTTAGTCGCCAATCGGGGTGAAATTGCTTTGCGAGTCATGCGTAGCGCTCGCGAACTGGGGATTAAGACAGTAGCGGTTTATAGCGAAGCTGACCGACAGGCATTGCATGTACGGTTTGCTGACGAGGCCGTCTGTATTGGTCCAGCCCCCTCTTCTCAATCCTACTTGGTAATGGATAAAATCCTGGAAGTCGCCTTACAGACAAAGTCAGATGCCATCCACCCGGGATATGGGTTCTTATCAGAGAATGAAGATTTTGCCACCAAAGTCCGGGAGAAGGGATTAATTTTTATCGGGCCTTCGCCAGAGTCTATTGAATTGATGGGGAGCAAATTAGCGGCAAAAGCAGCTGTCGCCAAATTTGACGTACCGCTGGTACCCGGAACCTCTGAGCCTATTTCCGACATTCCGGCCGCGAAGATGTTGGCCAGAAAAATCGGATATCCCATCCTGATTAAGGCCAGTGCTGGGGGTGGTGGAAAAGGGATGCGCATCGTGGATGCTGAAAGTGATTTTGAAAATCAAATGGAGCGTGCAGTAAGCGAAGCCAAATCTGCTTTCGGAGATGGTTCAGTCTTTATTGAAAAATATGTTACGCAACCACGGCACATCGAATTCCAGATTTTTGGCGATCAGCATGGTAATGTCGTTCATCTTTTTGAACGGGAATGTTCTATTCAACGCAGGCACCAAAAAGTGATTGAGGAAGCACCCTCTTCAATTTTAACACCGGAATTGCGTGCAACAATGGGCGCTGCAGCAGTGAATGTTGCGCGGGCTGCCAATTACTACAATGCAGGAACAGTAGAATTTATTGTGGACGAAAATCTTAATTTCTACTTTTTAGAGATGAACACCCGTCTCCAGGTGGAGCATCCGGTCACGGAGCAAATCACCGGGTTGGATTTAGTCAAACTTCAGATAAAAATAGCGGAGGGAGAAAAGTTACCGTTTACACAAGACCAACTTTCCATTCATGGACATGCCATAGAAGTCAGGGTTTATGCTGAAGATCCTGCCAATAACTTCTTGCCTGACATTGGTACCTTAACTACGTATAAACGTCCGCAAGGTCATGGTATCCGCGTAGACGATGGTTTTGAACAGGGCATGTCGGTACCTTTTTATTACGACCCGATGATTGCCAAAATGATTTGCCACGATGAAACCCGCGAGCGGGCAATTGAAAAAACGATCCGGGCCATTGATGAATACGAAATCACAGGATTGGAAACCACGCTGGGATTTTGCCGGTTTGTAATGAACCACCAAGCGTTTCGAACTGGAAATTTCGATACCAAGTTTGTTGAAACCTATTTCAAACCTGAATTATTAAAACAGGCTCCGATTCCTGATGAAGAAATACTGACAGCCATGCTAGCCATCGCAGTGAAGGAAAAGTCGAGCAAGGCACCCATTCAACCGGCAAATGGTACCACCCAAAAAAGTAACTGGAAGAAAAACCGGGTGTAATGGCTGAGATTAAACCGATTCGCGCCTGGCGATATAATGCATTGTTGGCCAAAAAGATGGATGACCTTACCTCGCCACTTTTTGATGTAGTCTCAGAAAAACAGCGAAAAACACTCTATCAAAATCCAGTCAATTCAATTCACTTGTCAGTTCCTCAGGGGCCAGACGCTGCTGTTCGCGCACTTCGGCTTTTACAACAGTGGAAACAAGACGGAATTCTGCAGCAGGATAAATTACCAGCCATCTACGTCTACTATCAGTACTTTAAATTGGCAGGTTCCCCACGGGATTATTGTCGCAAAGGATTTATTTGTCATATCCGGACGTATGAGTGGGAAGAAAACGTAATACTTCGCCATGAAAGTACAATTCCAAAAGCCGTTAATGATCGGGTAGAATTATTGGCGAAAACGGAACTTCATGTAAGTCCTACGCATGGTCTATATACCGATCCGGATTTCCAATTGGAAAAGTATATGGATGAGGCCATCGCCAATCCGTTGTACGAGAGCGAAGACTACCAGGGTGTACGCGATGTGCTGGCCATCATTCAGGATGCGAACGTCATTCAACAATTTATTGATACGATTCAGCCCCGTTCTATTATTCTGGCAGATGGGCATCACCGGTATGAAGGTTCTTTGCTTTACAAACAAAAACGGACCCATGAAAATCCGGATCATACCGGTAATGAAGGTTATAATTTTCATTTGATGTATCTCACCAACACCGAAGCCGATGATTTACGGATTCTGCCCACCCATCGGCTAATACAGGGCCTGCCCAACTTTGACGAGTCACGCATCGTGGAAAAACTGGATCAGGATTTTATCATTAAGGAAATTGATGATGCCGACACCTTACATGAAATCATCCTGGGGAAAAAATGGGCTTTTGGAATTCTGTTGAAAGACAAGACATTGAAGGTCAGGTTAAAGCCGGAGTCGTTCCAAAAGATGACATGGCACTTTCCGGAAGAAATAAAGGCACTTGATCTCACGGTCCTGCACTACTTTATCATCGAAAAAATTCTGGGTATCCCAGGCAAAGATCAACGCAAATCTGAAAACATCACCTTCGACCGCAGCTATTCGGATTGCCTTGCTAAAGTAATTCGGGGTGAAGTACAAATGGCTATTATTACACAGGATATTTCAATTGAAGATGTGAAACGCGTGTGTGCCAGCGGCTACACGATGCCTCAAAAATCAACCTACTTTTATCCGAAAGTGATTTGCGGATTTTTATTCAGTTCAATCAAGGAAGATGAATTTCAGTCGCCCTCTTATTCTCGCTTCTAGTTCCCCCCGCAGGCAGTACCTGATGCGGGAGGCTGGTTTTCAGTTTGAAGTTCGGGTTCCGGATATTGACGAATCGTTTCCCCCTGAGATGCCGGTTACCAAAGTACCCAACTACCTGGCCGAAAAAAAGGCCCGGGTTTTCGAAACTCAATTGCAAGACCAAATAGTCGTTACATCCGATACCGTAGTTATACTGAATAATAAAATCCTCAATAAACCTCTGGATCGTACCGAAGCCATTGAAATGCTGAGCCAGTTGAGTGGACATACCCATACTGTGATTACCGCGGTCTGCCTACTTAGCCGCGAAAAGGTTGATTGTTTTGATGATCGAACAGATGTCACCTTTAAAAAACTCACGCTCGAGGAAATTGAATTTTATGTTGACAACTACAAGCCTTTTGATAAAGCAGGTGCGTATGGTGCACAGGACTGGATCGGACTGGTGGCTATTCAAAAAATTAATGGCTCTTATTTCACCGTGATGGGCATGCCCATGCATTTGGTGTATTTGCACCTCAAAGATTTTTGAGCGTGAGTAAATTCCGGACACTTATTAAAGAACACGTTCGGGAAGATTATCAACCTCAGTATTATTTAAGTTTAATCAGCTTGATTTCAGCTGCCCTCCTGCTGAATTTCAGCATCAGCCTTGAAAACAAAGTAATTGACCAATACAATGGAACTCCAGTTCGAATTTTTCTCTACTTGGCTCTCTATTCCATCCTCTACTACCTAAGTTGTATATTCATTTCCATTTTCAAGCACGAATGGAATTTCTGGAACTCAAAAAAATACTGGCTTCTTTCTCTTTTTGGATTATTCATATTGTCGCTCGATCGGGGGTTTCCCTATTTGCATCAGCTTGCCAACGCTTTTGATCAATCCTTTGAAGTATACAGCTGGATTTATCGAGTTTGTAATCATGCACTGGCTTTTTTCCTTGTATGCTTGCCCCTATTTCTGTTTTATAAGTTCATCGATAGGACACCCTCTTACTTTTATGGATTGACACGAAGTAGTGAAGTCAAACCGTATTTGATTCTATTAGTGATTGCCTTACCCCTACTGGTTCTGGCTACCTCGTTCCCAAGTTTTACTTCTTACTACCCTATTTATAAGTCAAATGAAGTTGCTACATTACTCGCTTGGCCATCCATGCTGCCAATGATTATTTTCGAATTCTTCTATGGAGCTGATTTTCTTAATGTGGAATTGCTCTTTCGCGGATTTTTTGTGATTGGAATGGCCCAAGTGCTTGGCCGAAATTCAATTATGCCGATGGTGGTTATTTACTGTGCACTCCATTTCGGCAAACCCATCGGTGAAGCCATCAGTGCGATCTTCGGGGGCTATATATTAGGAATCATTGCCTTTTCAACCCGTTCCATCTGGGGTGGCATTTTGATCCACACGGGCATCGCCTGGCTGATGGAGTTGATAGCTTATATATACAAACAACTCTGAAGAGCAACCGCTTTAATGGTAGTGGCACAACGAAAATGTCCTTCTGGACAAGCCTTATAGCCGTGAGAGCCACAGGGGCGGCATGGCAACTTTTCGGTAGATTCAATGATGAAAGAACGTGCAGAGAGTGGGCCAAATCCAAACGAAGGAACTGTTGAGCAATAGACAGCGACCACCGGAGCATTCATAGCAGAGGCAATATGCATCGGGGCAGAGTCGTTGACGAAATTCATGATAGCATCTTTCATCAAGGCGGCTGATTGCAAAAAACTCAATTGACCAGCCAGATTGATAACCTTTGTAGACTGACATTGCGTCTGGATCATGTCACAAAGAGTATGATCACCGGGAGCTCCTAACAAGTAGATAAAATCAAACCGGTTTATTACGGCTTTAATGAAATCAATCCATTGATTGGCTGGGAATTGTTTTGTAAACCATACAGATGCCGGTGCGAGGCAGATGTACGTCCCTGTCTTAAATTGCTTTACCGTGTTGAAATCGCTATCGGATGGGTACAACCTGGGCAGTTGCCGTACATCATCTGTAATGAACTCAATCAGTTTCTGATTTCGATCGATCTCATGTGTAGAATTAGAAAAATTATGCCTGATCGTGTGTGTAAACGTGAATGACCAAGGATTCTTATCAAATCCAATGGTATGCCGGGCTCGTGAAAAAGCTGTTATCAGACCCGTGCTTGCATACCGGTGCAGGTTGATGACATAGTCGTACTTTCTCGAGCGCACCGCTAACACCATCTTAAAAAGATTTTTGATCTTACCTGCCTTCTTATCCCAGACTAATACTTCACGCAGCAAGGGGTGCTTTGTAAATAAAGATTCATTTCCCTTTCGCAACAGGAAATCGATAGTGGCATCCGGATACTTCTGATGCAATTTCTCAATTACGGCTGAAGCTAAAATGACATCACCAATAAAGGCTGTTTGAATAATCAGGAACTTTTGCTCTGCACTCACCTACCTCCGTATGTTGATGTATAGAACTTCAAAGCCGTATCAATAATTTTCATCGCTACTTCTTTTCCCTGAAAATCAGGAACGGTTACGGTCTTGTTTTCCAATTTCTTATAGCTTTCAAAAAATTCTTTGAGTTCCAATTTAAAATGAGTGGCCAACTCACTGATGTCATTCACATGTCTGGTATTGGCATCATTCTCAGCCACAGCCAGAATCTTGTCATCGGCTAAGCCCTGATCCACCATCCGCATGACGCCAATAACCCGTGAAGGAACCAAACACAAAGGCCGAATCGGTTCGCGACACAAAATCATAATGTCCAGAGGATCCATATCATCGCCTAATGACTGAGGAATAAACCCGTAGTTGGCAGGATAAAACACGGCTGAGTATAAGATTCGATCCAATTTCAGCAATCCGGTCTCTTTATCTACCTCGTACTTCGTACGCATGCCAGTCGAGATTTCGATGATTCCATTAACGAATTCGGGGGGATTTAATCCTGCAGGTGCTTCGTGCCAAGGATGTTTAATCATTGAGCCAAGATACAACAATCAGGTAACCACAACAAAAAACCCATCCGCTACCGGATGGGTTTTCAAGCATCACGCAATCCTTTCCTTAGTTAGCCTCTTCGTTCTCTTCCGCCTGGTCCTTCTTTTCCTCTTTCTTCACACTGATCTTATCTCCGTCTTTCAGGCGTTTTGAAACAACCAGGAACGGTCCGGTGATAACTTCCACCGAATCGGATAATCCTGAAATGATTTCTATGTTGTCATAATCACTAATACCCGTCTTCACTTCTACCATTTTGGCAACTCCAGCTTCGTTGATAAAGACAACAACTTTGTCCTCTTTCTTTTCGGCTTTGGGTTTGCTGCTATCGGTTACCTGCGGGCGATCATTATCATTGTCATTATCTGTCGGTGTGAATCCTTTATCATCCGGGTTTCGGGTGGTCACGGCAGATAAGGGGACAGACAACACATTATCCTTACTGGTTGTAATGATGTCCACGCTGGCCGTCATCCCGGGCCTAAAGGGATATTGGTTGCCTGCTTTTATCAAATCCTGGTAGGACGACTGAAGGATTAATATACGAACCTCAAACTCTGTAATGGCATCTGCCGATTGTTTATCCCTAGCTGTATTGGCAATATTGGTTACTACACCTTTAAACTGCTTTCCCGTATTGCTGTAGGCATCAACATCTATTACTACAGAGTCATCCAAATGAACCCGTACAATATCATTTTCATTTACATTTACCCGAACCTCCATCTTGTTTAGATCCGCAATCCGCATCATTTCTGTTCCCGCCATCTGTGCTGTACCCACAACGCGTTCACCTTGTTTCACATTCAACTTGGAAACCACACCCCGCATGGGCGCATTCACAGTTGTTCTCCGCACATTCTCACGCGATTCCCGAACGCTGGCCTCAGTACTCTTAACAATGTATTGGGCTGCTTCTACAGATTGCTCCGCTGATTTCAAATCGTTGGATGCAATCTTGAAATTTTGTTGGGCTAACTGCCAGTCCGCCTCAGAGATTACTTTTTCATTCCACAACTTTTCCTGACGCTTGTAGTCTTGTTCCGCACGAATGAACGTTGCTTGCGCCCGGGAATAAGCGGCCTTGGATGATTCCAAGTTAGCTTTCTGCTGATTCAAAGCAGCCTCAGATCGTTCCAACTGACTTATCCAGACATCGGGTCTGATCTTAACAAGAACCTGGCCTAATTCAACCGGATCTCCATCTTCCACATTCAAATCGGTGATTTCACCAGAAACCTCCGGAGCCAACTTCACCTCGATTACCGGTTGTACCGTTCCCGAAGCACTGACTTTCTCTGTAATGGAAACCTTCTTGGCCTTCGACAATTCTACTTCCAGCGTTTTGGGTTTGCCAATCCAGCCTGCCGAACGGCCGATGATTAAGAATAGAATGAGAAATACAACTGCCCCGATTCCGATGTAAAGGATTTTATTCGATTTTTTCTTCGTTTGCTTTGCCATGTGCGTTTATGAATGAAAGTTGGAAATTAGAATTCTAACGGTAAGCCCTGGTAAAAGTCCAGTACTTTTGTACGGAAGATGAAATCATACTTGGCCCGTAACAAATCTGACTGTGCCTGGAATAAATTGTTCTCGGCTACCTGGTAATCAACAAAATTGACTGCGCCCAGATTATAGCGCTGTTGCGTCATGCGAAATGCCTCGTCCCGGGCTTTTACCTGCTTATCGGTAGACTGATAGGTTTTGATGGCCGCAATAGCATTGTTATAGGCCGTTTCAACCGTCTGTCGCAACGTATTTTTAGTCTCAGTTAGTGTGATGTTGGCTATTTCTCGGTTGATAGCAGCCCGCTGCATATTTGACCGAGCTGAAAGTCCGTTAAAAATGGGTATTTGAATACTTAATCCCAGGCTGCGACCCCGGTTATCTTTGTATTGATCCATGATGCTGGGCACCATGAATTGGCCTGTAGGCGAAGTGACATCCGTAAAGACAGGTGTTAAAGAACCCTGCACGTAACCGATTTGACGAGTCGTGGTGGCAGCTCCTCCATCCGCAAAAAACTGCTGACGCTGATCAGAATATACGGTACTGTACGATCCATTGACACTGATTCGAGGATATAAATTACCGCGAGATGAACGGAACCCATAATCAGCACTTAATTTCCGTAACTCCGCACCTTTAATTTCAGGCATAGCCGTCATTGCGATGTCAAATATTTCTTCAGCCGATTTATTCAATATCGAAACATTATCCACATTGATTTGAGGGATCTCTACATCCATCGGATTCGAGGCTGGCAATTGCAATGCTTGCTTCAATTGAAGCAGGGAAAGATTCAAGGCATTTTCACGTTGAATTACATTCAATTCATTCGTTGCCAATTGAGCATCCAGATTCAGTACATCGCCAATGGGCACGGATCCGGCATCGGATAGTTTTTTGGTGCGGTCTAACTGCTCTTGTGTTGATTTTACCTGAAATTGCGCTACTGCCAAAAGCTCCTTATTAAAAACAACATTCAAATAAAGCGTAATCACGTTCAGAATAACATCATTCCGTGCTTTAATTAAATCTTCGTTCGCTGCATCCAGATCGGTATTGCTTTGCTTTAAATTATAGAACAACCGAAACCCATTCCAAAGCAATAATGAACTGCTCGTGCTCAGGTTTGAATTTTCAATTTTGTTTTCTGTAAAAATGTTGGTGGTTGGGTCAATGGTACGCCCCCAGTTGAGACCATAGTTGCCATTGGCATTGAGGGTGGGCAGCATGGTCATTTTGGATTGCAACAAATTGACCTGACTGGTTTCCACCCCATAGGTGCTGCGTTTCACAGTCAGGTTATTGGCAATGGCCTGATCAATTAATTCGCGTAAGGTCCATACTTTGGTGGTCGCCTCCTGGCTGAAGGATACTTGCGACACAAACAGCAAACTGATAGCTAAAATTCTCTTCATCATAGGTTATAAAACAATATCTGGTATATAGATCACTTCTTTTACCCAGCTAAGACTCTTCAGGTAATCAAATGTTACAGGTTTTATTCCTGAATCCATTTCAATTACCTGGCAAGCTAAATCATTCCTTCCCTTCCGGGAAACGGACATGGTAGCAATGTTACAATCATCATGCGCCAGTACGTTCGCAATAAAGGCAATGCTCCCTTTGGTGTCATCGGCAAAAATGATGAGTGTGTGCAGGCTGGCAGAAAAATCTGCTTTAAACCCATTTACTTCTGCGATGTTAATTAAACCCCCGCCTTTGCTTTCACCCAAAACCTCCACGGTCCTCTTTCCTTTCACCAGTTTGAGACGGATCGAGTTAGGATGCAAAGCCGAGGCATTTCCTACCGACTTAAACTTAAAGTCAAGACCCCGTTCGTGTGCAATCTCCAGCGATTCGCGAATCCTTTTATCATCAGTTTTAAAATCCATCAGGCCGGCAATAATGGCCCGGTCGCTGCCATGGCCTTCATAGGTACGTGCAAAGGAGTTGTAAAAGGTCACTTCGGCATGATCCGGAACATCCCCCAGGATTTTAATGGCTGCGCGTGCAATCCGCACCACACCCGCTGTATGGGAGCTGGAAGGACCGATCATAACGGGACCGATCATATCAAAAATGCTACTCTTCTCAGCCATACGCGGTTTCTAACGGAATCTTGCCCAAAAGGATTGGCCTAATTGGCATTTTATCAACCTTTTGGGGGTATTTTTAAATAAGCGGCAAAAATAGCGGATTTACAGCGGATTGTAGTCAAAACCGGTATTAACTACATGCTAAGTTCCATTATACAGCAATGGGAGCCTTAATCGCAGGATGAGACTGATAGTTAACAATCTCAAAATCCTCGAATTCGTACTCAAATAGGGTTGCTGGCCTTCTCTTTATTATCAGTCTCGGTAATGGGTAAGGTTGACGGGTAAGTTGGAGTCGGGCCTGCTCAAGATGGTTAGTATATAAATGAACATCCCCGCCAGTCCATACAAATTCCCCAGGCTTGAGATCGCATTGATGGGCTACCATCTCCGTTAGCAGAGCGTAGCTGGCAATGTTAAAAGGTACACCAAGAAAATAATCCGCACTCCGTTGGTAAAGCTGACAAGACAATTGACCATTGGCCACATAAAATTGAAAAAGTGCATGGCAAGGCGGCAAGGCCATTTTATCAACCTCTGCGGGATTCCAGGCTGAGACAATGTGTCTACGTGAATCGGGCTTTGCTTTTATTTGTTGAAGGACCTGGCTGATCTGATCAATCTTTCGACCATCGGGTGCCGGCCAACTGCGCCACTGACTTCCATAGACTGGTCCTAAGTCTCCATTCTCATCCGCCCACTCATCCCAAATTGTTACGCCATTGTCCTTCAGATACTTGATGTTGGTATCACCCCGCAGAAACCAGAGAAGTTCATAAATAATCGAACGAAGGTGAAGTTTCTTGGTAGTCACCAGAGGAAATCCCTCTGAAAGATCGAACCGAAGCTGACGGCCAAAAACAGAATAGGTTCCGGTTCCTGTTCGATCCGTTTTTTGCGTTCCGGTTTCTAAAATATCGCGCAAAAGATCAAGGTATTGACGCATAGAATGATTTGGCTGCAATTACGCGCTTCCCCGAAATAAAAAAAAGCCCCTGCCTTAGCAGAAGGCTTTTGTTGCAAACCCATTATCCTTAACCTTCTCCTCTAACCGTTATCGTTTTCGACTGGCCATCAATCGTTACTGTAATGATCCGATCGCATTCGCCTGAGCCATAATCAATCGTGATCGTTCTGCCGGTTCCTACCGTTAACACTTTTACACCCTCCACGGCCATGAATACCCGGTTCGTTATTGCGCACTCGCGCTTGTAAACCAAAGGGGTAGTAATTTCAACCTGGTATACATTTCCATTGCGATTGGTTCCAGAAGCTGTGCCATCAACAATCCACTCATCCATCAAGGGATTCGTACCCCGGATCCACTCGCGAGTACGGTTTACTTCTCGGGTAGCAAAGGTACCATCGGGCCAGATTGCTTTTCCATTTTCCAAAACAATAGAGAACTTAGGGTTGTCTTCGGTACTTCCCGTGATGTTCGTAACCGTACGGGTTCCTTCAATCTCCACCCCGTTGATGTAATACTCTTCAAACGTGGTTATGATTTTAGAGCCTGTAAAAAAGCGTTTCCCTATAAATTCAATTTTGATTTTTCCCTTTCTCACGTTTCCCCGGGCATCTTCACAACCGGTTCCAAAATCAATGGTGATATAACCGTGAGGGGTGGTAGTTGTATTATCAGCAGCCAGCTCCAACGTAACTGTAACACACTCGCTGAAGCGAAGATCGGCCGGTTTTACACCTGCGCGGCCCGATGCAGATTCCCGGGAGCCAGTTAATGTTGCCCCATCGGCCGATACGGCCAGGGTAGCCATATCATCCGCATCTTCAAAATAGCCATCAGTGGCGGCTTCATTTTCGACATTTTGCGAATCATTGGCACTAAATTCAACATCCTCATTACACGAAGCCAGAAAGAGTATGGCTACCATGACCAACCCGGAAAGACCTTTCAAGAATAAGTGATTTGTTGTTTTCATAGAGAATTTAAGTTTAAAACGTCCCTTAGAGGGTGATTCAGGGGTAAGGTTTAATCGATCTAAAAAAAATATTTATTCAAATTGAACTGCCTTTAATACAGACCTTGCTCATTTAGTAACTTTACCGGCATGCGGATTTTCTCAGCTTTATTCCTGGTTCTGATCTCACTGAGTAGTCAGGCCCAGAACACGTTAAAGATTGCCAAGCTTAAATACAATGGTGGTGGCGACTGGTATGCGAACAAGACTGCTTTACCAAACCTAATTGAGTTTTGTAACAAAGAATTAGGAACCGCTATTCAACCTGAGGAAGAGGTTGCGGAAGTGAGCAGCCCGGACCTCTTTGACTATCCCTATGTTTACATGACGGGCCATGGCAACGTGGTGTTTTCGAGTGAAGAAGCATTGAACCTAAGGAATTACTTAATAGCCGGGGGTTTTTTGCACATTGATGATAATTATGGCCTTGATAAATTTATCCGGTTGGAGTTGAAAAAGGTATTTCCTGAATTGGAACTCGTTGAAGTTCCCTTCGCCCATCCGATCTACCACCAGAAATTTGATTTCCCGAACGGGCTTCCAAAAATTCACGAACATGATGGCAAACCGGCCCAGGGTTTGGGATTGTTTTACGAAGGAAGACTGGTGGTTTATTACAGTTTTGAAAGCGACCTTGGCAATGGCTGGGAGGACAGACGCATTCACAATGATCCGGAAGAAAAGCGACAACTAGCTTTAAAAATGGGGGCGAATATCCTCGCCTACTGCTTTACAACGTATTAATTATCAAGAGTTTAAAACTAATTTGATTTTAATCTTTGTTGTGTATAACTAATATTTTAGTTTTACAACGTAACAACTAGTTAACATGAAGGAACTCACCAAAGCCGAAGATCAGATCATGCAAATTCTGTGGAAGCTGGAGAAAGGATTTGTAAAGGATATCATGGATCACTTACCCGAACCCAAACCCGCCTACAATACCGTTTCCACCATCGTCCGGATTTTAGAAAAAAAGGGATTTGTGGGCTACAAGGCTTATGGAAAAACGCATGAGTATTATCCCCTCATTGCAAAAGAAATGTACACCCGCTTTTACCTGAATAACATGGTGAAAGGCTACTTCAATGGATCCTTTCAGAATCTGGTCTCCTTTTTTGCCAAAGAAAATGACTTGGCGGTGGGTGATATTGATCGCTTAATGAAAGAACTCGAGAATCTGAAACAACAAAAACCATGAACAGCATTATCAACTATCTGATTGAAGTAAACCTGGGGCTGGTTTTTCTCTACGGAATTTATTGGGCACTTCTTAAGAATGAAACAGCCTTTCATGTAAAGCGATTCTACTTAGTGGCTAGTATTCTTTTCTCGTTGGTATTCCCATTAATTTCAATTTCGGTTGATCGTAATTCGATCATCCCCTCACTCAGTAATTCCATACCCACCTACTGGTTGCCAGAAATAGTCATCACGGCTGAAGGAACTGCCATTTCGCAACCTGCACCGTTCGTATATTGGACCTGGGTTACCGCCCTCTACCTCGGTGTAGCAACGCTGCTCGTTCTACTTTTATTCGTGCGAATCGGTAACATGATTCGGCTCTTTCAAAAATCCAGGCACTACACCTGGAAAAAGTATACGATTGCTGAATCGGAGAAAGTCACCGGGGTCTTTTCTTTCTTTCAATTCATCTTTTTGCCCCCCGTGAATGTACTGGATACCGAGGAACGTCAGGAAATCTTGCAGCACGAAGAAATACATATTCAGCAGTTTCATTCCTTCGATATTTTGTTGATTCATTTCCTGGAAATCATTTGCTGGTTTAACCCCATCATTAAAGCTTATAAAGTTTCCCTTGTTCAGGTCCATGAATTTGAAGCCGATGCGTGCTCGGTGGAAGGCAAGGATGTGAACCGGTATTGCAGCCTGCTGGCGAAGGTTGCTCTACAGCAAAACGGATTTGTACTCGCCAATCATTTTACCAATTCCTTCACCTTAAAACGAATTACAATGATGAAAACAGTTCGAAAGAAAATAAGTAAGTGGAAGATGACAGTCAGTATCCTTACCGGCTTGATCTTCTTTATCGTGGTAGCCTGTCAAGACCAGGTAATGAGCGACATTCGCGAAATGGGACAAAATTCAAGTATGGCCCTGGACTATCCCCTGGAAGTACAGCAAGCACTTGACAAAATGAAGGCACTCAATCCTGAAGCCGAATTTATCGTGATTGAAATGAACGAAGAAGGCAAAAAAACAATGGCGAAGCTGGATAGTGACACCGATTTTGTGAATCAAATCCAGGAAATGTCAGTAATCAAGCCTACTGAAAGTGAGACCGCTTTTATAATTCTCAGAAAAGGAGATCGGATGAATACGTTGGCCGATATAACAAAATCCAATGATGAGGTATTTACCATCGTGGAAGAATCCGCTGAACCAAAAGGTGGCATGGAAGAATTTTATCGTCATCTTGCTACAGTAATAACCTATCCAACGGAGGCCCGCCAAAAGGGCATTGAAGGCCGGGTATTTGTTGAGTTTATCGTAAACACAGATGGCTCCATTTCAGATGTGGTAGTGATTAAAGGAATTGGCAGCGGTTGTGATGAAGAGGCGGCCCGGGTGGTAGCGCTTGCGAATCCTTGGAATCCTGGAAAGCAAAAGGGACAAGTGGTTCGTCAACGAATGGTAGTTCCAATCATTTTCAAACTCTCAAACAGTGATACGAAGATTGAAGGCGGACAAGCGTCCGGATCTACGCTAAATGACCTTGTCGTGGTGGGTCACAATAACAATTAATCTAACTTAAGAGAGAAGGCTCCGGAATGGAGCCTTCTCTCTTAAATAGCACCCAATACCTCCTCCAACTTCTTATCCAAAGCTGGGCCACGCAGGTTTTTTGCAATAATCTTTCCTTCCGGATCAACCAAAATTGAAAAGGGAATGGCATTGATGTTATAGTCTTTGGCCGCTTGTGATTCGAAATACTTCAGATCCGATACATGCGTCCAAACCAGCCCATCTTCTGCAATTGCTTGTACCCATTCTTCTTTCGTTCGGTCCAGTGACACCCCAAAAACATCAAACCCCTTGTCTTTAAATTTATGATATGCCTTCACCACGTTTGGATTTTCCCTTCTGCACGGTCCGCACCACTTTGCCCAGAAATCGATCAGCACATACTTACCGCGTAAAGACGATAGTTTGATAATGGCACCTTCCGGATTGGGCAATTCAATTTCTGGTGCTAGTTGTCCTATGGCCGTAACTTTCATCTTCTCTACCATGTCGACAAACTCTTTTGTATAGCGCGAATCCGGCCATTCCTGTTTGAACTTTTCAGCAGTCGAAAGATAGAGGTCAAAGTACCTGTCTTTGTCGAGTGCGTTTTGTTGTAACAGGTTCAACAAGCCTAAGGATGGTGGTTCGTCTTTGAGAATGGATGCTACCTGATCAAAACCCTTATTCATCAAATTATTGTAGTCAAGTTGCAGTTGATCTACACGGGCCTGATCCTTTTGTGAAGCCGCCTGCGCAAATTCTGTTTCCAATTGCACAATGTAGGGTGAATTCTGCAGGTTGGCCATCAACTGTTGCACCTTCATCAATAAGTCCTGATCCGGAGAGCCCTTCACTTCAAAGAAGCCATTCATATCATTCCCATCCACGTTGACTTCCACATCACTTTTGTCCAGGATTACCGTAATAAATTGCTTCTTATAAAAGTTTATCTGATAATATCCGGGCTCCGTCAACCACAACTTTTTGGTAAAAGTGAAATCACTCTTAAGGGTGATCGTATCCGCCACACCTGAATTATCGGGGCGCATCTCCTTGATCGAAATCTCCCCGGCTTGCGGATATCCGACTTTGCCTCGTATGGTAATCTCCCACCCTGGTTTAACCTCCTTACAGCCCCATCCCACAACCAGCAATAAGATCAACCCTACCATTCCCTGTACTCTTTTCATATGAATCAAAATTTATTCTGTCAATTTTTTAAGAATTAATTCAGTAGCCAGTTTTGGGTCAGCCTTGCCCTTGGTGCGCTTCATCACTTCTCCCATAAACATAGTCAAAATCGCCTTCTTGCCCTTTTTGTATTCCTCCACCTTTAACGGAAACTCACGGATGATTTGTTCCACTACCGGTTGAACGGAACCAATGTCACTGTCTTGCATCAGATTCATTGTCAACGCCAACGTTTCAGGAGACTGGGATGGATCTTTTATTAATGCCGGAAATAGTTGCTGCGAAGCTACTGCAAAGTTCAATTTATTAGTATCAATTAATCCGATCAGTTGGGCCAATGCTTTAGGCGATACCGGCAATTGATCCGCCTCCTGATGTTGTTCATTGAGATAAGATTTTACCGGCCCCATTAGCCAGTTGGAAACTGCTTTATAGTTGGTTGTGTGCTGACAAACTTCTTCGAAGTAAACCGCCATCGGCTTCGAGTCCGTCAGCACCTGGGCATCGTACGCGGGCAACTTATAAACTGAAATTAACTTTTCCCGCCACTCCCAGGGCAATGCCGGCATGGATTCTTTTATCTGCGCTAACCAGGCATCAGATACTTCCAGCGGACTCAAATCCGGGTCGGGAAAGTAACGATAGTCATTCAACTCTTCTTTCGTACGCATGCCGTACGTTTTGCCGGTGTTCGCATCATAGGTTCGGGTTTCAGAGATAACGGCCTCGCCTCGCTCCAACAACGCAGCTTGACGCTCCACTTCATAATCAATGGCCCGATGAACATGACGGATGGAGTTCATGTTCTTTATCTCCACTTTCTTTCCGTACTCCTTTGCCCCGTTTAGCATGAGCGAAACGTTGGCATCACACCGCAAGGATCCCTCTTCCATGTTTCCATCGCAAATCTCGAGGTACCGGACTAGTTTGCGTATCTCCGTCATAAAGGCAGAGGCTTCTTCCGAACTGCGAAGTGCCGGTTCCGTAACAATCTCAATTAAGGGTACACCCGCCCGGTTAAAATCAAGTAATGTATCTGTCTCTTCCTCCAGGTGAATGGATTTGCCGGCATCTTCTTCAATATGGATGCGGTTGAGTAGAATCTTTCGCTCGCCCGCTTTGGTGGAAATCAGTAGGTATCCGCCTTTACAAATGGGGGTGCGATCCTGGGTTAACTGATAGCCCTTGGGGAGATCGGGATAGAAATAATTCTTGCGATCAAAAATCTGATACCGAGAAATCTCACTTTGGCATGCTAATCCCATCTTCATTGCCAGTTCAGCTGCCTTGCGGTTTAGCTTCGGCAGGGTACCCGGGTGGGCCAAGGTTATAACACTTACATTGGTATTGGGCAGACTGCCATACGTGGCAGCATCAGCATTATAGATTTTACTCTTGGTTAGAAGTTGCGCATGAACTTCCAATCCAATTACTACTGTATACTTATCCAATGCAGTTGTGTCCATGAAGTAAATATCATCCTATGGGCAAAGAATCATTTTCGATCTCACGCCTTATTGGATCAACTCCCGCATTTTCCCCAGCACCCGATCAAGCCCCGCCAGGTTCTTACCACCAGCAGTAGCATAGAACGGTTGCCCGCCACCGCCTCCATCAATTTCCTTTGCCAATTCCTTTACAAGGTTTCCCGCGTGAAATTTTTTTGTGACTTCCAGTTTCTCACCCAGCATCACGGTTACTTGTGGCTTTCCATCCACGTCAGCAGCCAGCACGAGTAACAAATCATCAAACTGGTTGCGCAAGGCATAGGCGATATTCTTTAGTGTATCGGCATTGGGAACACTTACCTTTTCGGCTATTAAGGTATGACCATTCGATTTTGAGGCTTTTTTAACCAGCTCATCTTTTAGTAAATTAGCTTGTTGCTGATAGAGCGCCTCCAGTTTTTTCTCCAGAGCATGTTTTTCTTCCATCAGGGATTTGGCAGCGGCAGTAATATCTTTGGGGTTTTTCAATACCGACTTCACCTCATCCAGCAGATTCAAATGCTCAGCAATGTATTGCTCGGCACCCTCCGCAGTCACCGCTTCAATTCTTCGCACACCGGCCGCCACAGAACTTTCGGCAATAATTTTAAACAACCCGATATTGCCCGTAAAGGGTACATGTGTGCCTCCGCAAAGTTCAACTGAAAATTTAGGATCAAACGTTATGACCCGAACAAACTCGCCATACTTTTCACCGAACAAGGCCATGGCACCCATACCTTTTGCCTTTTCAATGGGCACGTTGCGCTGTTCATTCAATGCAATGTTTTCGCGTACTTTCTTATTGACAATATTTTCTACTCTTTTGATCTCTTCATCCGTCATGGCTGCGAAATGAGAAAAGTCGAATCGTAGAATTTTTTCACTCACGAGCGAACCCTTCTGTTCAACATGTTTTCCCAATACCTGGCGCAAGGCAGCGTGCAATAAGTGAGTGGCTGAATGGTTATTCATCGTCTGCCTGCGTTTGCTTTCATTCACCGAAACAAAAAAGGTACCCTTCAGAGTGGATGGAATTGACTCGGTATAATGAACGATGAGTTCATTCTCTTTTTTAGTATCGAATACCAGTACTTTTTCATTGGCCGACTCAATCACTCCGGTATCACCCACTTGTCCACCGCTCTCGGCATAGAAGGGTGTTTTGTCTAATACGAGTTGATAGGATTCCTTATTTTTCTGCTTAACTTTTCTGTACTTCACAATCCGGGCTTCGGCATTCAGGTTCTCATAGCCAACAAATTCGGACTTCACATCATCTCCCACTAAAATCCAATCCCCGGTTTCTTTGGTGGCATCGGCTTTTGATCTGGATTTTTGTTTTTCCATCTCCTCCAAAAAGCCACGCTCATCAACCGTAAAGCCACGCTCCCGCGCAATTAATGAGGTGAGGTCAAATGGAAATCCAAACGTATCGTATAATTCGAAAGCCTGCTGACCTGTGATGAGCTTATCCAGATGCTCTATTCGCTTTAACCCTTTTTCCAGCGTTCTCAAAAAAGCGACTTCCTCTTCATGAATCACTCGTCCTACGTAATCGGCTTGCTGATGCAGTTCCGGAAAGACCTCTCTTAATTGAGCTGCTAGAATGGGTACCAATCTGTAGAGGAAGGGCTCCTTGAAATTCAAATAAGAAAATCCGTAGCGAACTGCACGTCTTAAGATTCTTCGAATTACATATCCTGCCCCTGTATTCGATGGCAATTGACCATCGGCAATGGTAAAGGCAACCGCCCGAATGTGATCAGCCATTACGCGTATCGCAATGTCCTGCTTCTCATGTTCAGATCCTTTCCCGGGAGTTGATCCGCTATAGGATAACCCCGCTTCTTTCGCAATAAAATCCATTAGTGGACGAAAGACATCAGTATCGTAGTTGGAAGTCTTTCCCTGAATCGCCATGCACAACCGCTCAAACCCCATTCCGGTATCCACGTGCTTATCGGGCAAAGGCTCCAGCGCTCCGGATGCCAACCGGTTGAACTGAATGAATACCAAATTCCAGATCTCCACGACTTGTGGATGATCGCTGTTGACCAATTCCTTACCAGGCTTCTTCTTTACCTCTTCTGACGAGCGCAAATCAATATGTATCTCAGAACAAGGACCACAAGGACCTTGCTCGCCCATTTCCCAGAAGTTGTCCTTCTTGCTGCCGTGGAGGATTCGATCCTCCGCTACATATTGCTTCCACAATTCTTTCGCCTCTTCATCCACGGGAAGAGAATCCCCCTGGTCGCCACCAAACACCGTTACATAGAGCCGATCTTTTGGTAATTGATATACTTCCGTGAGTAGTTCCCAGGCCCAGGCGATTGCGTCCTTTTTAAAGTAGTCACCAAAACTCCAGTTGCCCAACATCTCAAACAGGGTATGATGGTACGTGTCGAGGCCAACATCTTCCAGGTCATTATGTTTACCGCTCACGCGCAAGCACTTTTGGGTATCGGCAATGCGCTTACTTAATGGAACATTGTTTCCTAAAAAGTAGTCCTTGAACTGTACCATGCCCGAATTGGTAAAGAGCAGGGTTGGATCGTTTTTAAGTACCAATGGAGCCGAGGGGACAATCTTATGGCCCTTATTTTCAAAAAAATCGAGGAATTTGCGTCTTATTGTTGCTGAATCCATTAAATCTAAGCCCGTTTTAACTTTTCACACTGAGGTTTTTCTCTATATTTATGGGTTCTAAACCCTGATAACGAGCAAAATTAATCCCCTTGGCATCAATATGAAAGGAAACCCTGAATTTCGGTTGGCGAAGCATGTTGAGGATAATTGGAACCTTAATGATTGTAATTGAACGAGCGGATGGCGGCTACCAAATTTCATTACAATCCTAAAACACTGCGGTATGAACGCGTGAAGATTTCGATCGTGAATATCACGATCTCCACCTTCAGCTATCTGGCCTTTGGTTTTTTGTTTTTCGTGGGGATCGTATTGTTGCAGAACTTTATCATTAATACCCCTACCGAGAAGAAGCTTCGTGCCGAAAACAAATCGCTGGATCAACACAAAGTTTTGCTGACAGCCCAACTGCAAGAATCGAATCAACGATTGGCCGAGCTAAAGAAACAAGACCTGGCACTTTATCATAAGCTATTTGAAACTACGTTGCCGCAAGAATCAGCTCCGGTTTATCCGGATCGGGAAGAACTGCTGCTTGCCGGGTCGAGCGATTTTGAAGAGTCTGTAAGTCAACTGAGTCAGCGATTCTCTGAATTAAATTCCGCTGCCCGAATCAGTAATTTCGAATATCGGTTCGGCATGAGCATCCGCAAAGATGACTTGAAAGAATTAACTGCGTTGCCGACCATTGCTCCCGTTCAAAATTTTGAAGTCGAAAAACTGGTGTCCGGCTTTGGCACCCGGATCAATCCCTTTCATAAAGGCAAGTACCAGCATGACGGTGTGGATATTGCATCCCCACGGGGCACGCCTGTAATTGCAACCGGACCT
Organism: uncultured Ohtaekwangia sp.; assembly: GCA_964488465.1. Classification (GTDB taxonomy): domain Bacteria; phylum Bacteroidota; class Bacteroidia; order Cytophagales; family Cyclobacteriaceae; genus ELB16-189. The sequence goes on from CAZAUN010000007.1 coordinate 211,775, forward strand.
GGCCGGGTTATTCTTACGAAACGGAGTGACCTGGTAGCTGGATATGGCAACTTTGTGGAAGTTGATCATGGAAATGGATACGTCACCCGGTATAGTCACCTCGAAGATATTGTGGTTCGTCAAGGTCAATCCATTGTAAAAGGTCAGGCATTGGGTACGGTGGGATCCAGCGGTGGATCCATCGCTCCGCACGTTCATTATGAAGTGATTAAGGACGGTGAGAATTTAAATCCGGTTAAATTTCTGATGGCAGGAATTAAAGCCGATCAGTATGAAGCATTGGTAAGCATCAGTAAAAAACAAAACCAATCACTCGACTGATGGCCCAGATGCGATACATATATAATCCGGATACCTGCAAATACGAGCCGGTCGTTGTGTCGCCAAAAGTGGCCGGTCGCAAAATCCTCAACTTCCTGGGCATCTCTTTCCTGATTGGATTGGCTGGAGCCTTCTATTTCAACTACCGCTTTCCGTTGGTGGACGAAACCTTGCAAGCCGAGCGAAATCAAAAACTAAAAACCGAATGGCGGGTACTATACAAGCAGCTGCAACGCACGTCCAACCAGTTAAGCGCTCTGGAGCACAACGATGACCAGAACTATCGTGTGATTTTGGATTTGGAGCCACTCGATCAATCGCAGCGGGAAGCCGGGGTCGGTGGTCGCGAAAAGGAAAGCGAATCGATTCCGTATCCGATTATTCGTACGGCTTACGAGCAGGCTGAGAAAATTAAAAACCGATTGGATATAGAAGCGCAGTCGCTGCAACAATTGATGAACGAACTATTGAAGAAGGAAAAAATGTGGGCCTCGCGGCCCGCCATTCAACCCGTAAGCAACAAAGACCTTAAACATTTGCATACCATCTTCGGACTTCGCATGCACCCCTTGTTGGGATACGTTCGGCCGCACAATGGACTTGATTTTACAGCACCACAAGGCAGCCCTGTGTATGCTACGGGTGACGGCAAAGTTAGTTATGCCCAATATTCAACCTCCTATGGTAACGTAGTATTCATTAATCATGGTTATCATTTTGAAACTCGGTACGCGCACCTCACCAATTTTATTGTTGCCAGTGGTCAACTTGTAAAACGCGGTCAGGTTATTGGTTATGTAGGAAATACGGGGCTTTCAGTGTCTGCCCATTTGCATTACGAAGTGCTATACAAAAATTCACCCATCAACCCTATCAACTTCTTTCAACGCGACCTCAACAATAAAGAGTATGAAAAGTTGGTGGAGATTGGTAGTCAGGCCACCAGTTCGTTGGATTAGTTTTCTTCATCCTTTCTTTCATTTCACTTCTTCTCTTTTATTTGCAGCTCAATTTCGACTTATGTTTAAATCAATAGGGATTATCGGATTGTTGCTGTTCGCTGCGCTAACGTACGGTCAAAGAAAGGATACGGTTAGCATTATTGGGGTGGGTGATATCATGATGGGAAGCAACTATCCCAATGGCGGGGTGCTACCACCCAATCAGGGAAAGGAGTTGATGGCGGAAGTAGCTCCGCTCCTTTCCAGTGCAGACATCACGTTTGGCAATCTCGAAGGAGTGTTGTTGGATGAGGGCGGTACTGCCAAAACCTGCCGCGACCCTAAAGTGTGTTACGTCTTTCGAAGTCCGGTCAGTTATGTAAAAAACCTTGTCATGGCAGGTTTTGATATCTTGAGTTTGGCGAATAACCATGCCGGTGATTTTGGGGAAGTTGGGCGCAAAAGCAGTATGAAAACCCTTGAAGCGGCAGGGATAATGTATGCTGGACTAACCTCTGTTCCCTATACGATCGTGGAAAAGGATGGAGTTAAATATGGCTTCACGGCTTTTGCTCCAAACAGTGGTTGTCTCGACATTAATGATCTGGCTACTGCCCGCAGAATCGTCACTACTCTGGATTCTTTAACAGACGTTGTGATTGTATCCTTTCATGGCGGGGCCGAAGGTCCTCAGCACCAACATGTGCCCCGAAAAAACGAAATCTTCTATGGGGAAGACCGGGGCAATGTATATGAATTTGCACATACGCTGATCGATGCCGGTGCCGATATCCTTTTCGGACACGGACCTCATGTAACCCGGGCCATTGAAGTTTACCAGGATCGCTTTATTGCCTATAGTTTGGGTAACTTTTGTACGTATGGCGGCATTAATGTAACTGGCGTAAACGGGTTGGCACCTATTATTAAGGTGTTCACCACCCCGGATGGTAGCTTTATTAAGGCACAGATCACTTCCACCTACCAGACACCGCGCGCCAGAGTGAAAATCGATTCACAAAACCAAGTATTACAACGGATTCAACAGCTTACGAAAGAAGATTTTCCTGAATGTGCTATTGAAATTGATGATTCGGGGTGGGTTTTGAAATCCACAAACTGATGTGAATAGGTTGTCGATAAAAAAAAATCGTCCCGTTGTTTCAAGATTAAAGAATTGTTACTTTGCATGAAGATCGTTCATCCATGTGGATGCGATCCAGGCCCCTTAGTCCCTCATGGCGTATAAAGAAAAAGAAATTGAGAAGATATATTACTCTATCGGTGAAGTAGCCGAGATGTTTAATGTAGCCCCCTCCCTTATCCGCTTCTGGGAATCCGAGTTCGACCTCATCCAACCCAAGAAGAACCGCAAAGGCAACCGTCAGTTTACAAGAGAAGACATTGATCATGTTCGTACCATCTACCACCTGGTAAAAGAAAAAGGATTTACATTACAGGGGGCCAAGGAAATGCTGAAAAATGACAGCCAATCCGTTCGCGATAAGATGGAACTACTTGATTCTCTTAAAAAAGTCCGTCAGTTTCTGGTTCAAATCCGGGAAAAACTCTAACACTACCCTTCGTAATGCGGGCCGCCTCCTTAGTAAAAAGGTTGTTGCGGTCCATTCTAGATTCCATTCGGATTTTTTAATTTCCAACATCCAACCAAAGTATGGAACAAGACCGGCTAGCCTTTGTTGCCTTGCATTTTACACCAGGTATCGGAGATTTTTTACTAAAACAGCTGGTGAGTTATTGTGGGTCAGCCGAGCAGGTCTTTAAAACCCCAAAAGGAAAGCTGCTGAAAATTCCCGGAGTAGGTGAATTCTCAGCGGATGCGATTAAGAACAGTCATTCCTTCTCGGAAGCTGAAAAAGAATTAAAGAAAGCCGAGCGAGAAGACGTTGAAATTCTATTGTATACCGATAAAAAATACCCCCATCGGTTAAAGTCAATTGAAGACGCCCCCGCACTACTCTATTATAAAGGCAATCAAAACCTGAACATTCAAAAATCAGTGGGCATCGTGGGCACACGACAGGCTACTGAATACGGGAAGAGAATGGTAGAACAGATTTGCCAGGAATTGGTCCCGCATCGGACTCTCATTATTAGCGGCCTGGCTTATGGCATTGACATTCATGCCCACAAGTTTGCACTGAAATGTGGATTGCCTACCGTAGGGGTGATGGGTAGTGGTATGGACATCATCTACCCGGCCGTTCATAAAGAAGTTGCAAAGAAAATGCTCAACCACGGGGGCTTGCTCACCGAGAATCGCTTCGGTACGAAACCTGATGCCCATAATTTTCCAGCCCGCAACCGGATTATTGCCGGCATGTGCGATGCATTGATTGTCGTTGAAGCTGCTGAAAAAGGTGGAGCCCTGATTACTGCGGACATTGCCAACAGTTATAACAAAGATGTGTTTGCTGTACCTGGCAACCTGGGGCAAACGTACTCGGAAGGGTGTAATAAACTCATTAAAACCAACCGCGCAAATTTATTCACCTCTGTAAAGGACTTGGAGTACCTGATGAATTGGTCTGCCGCGAGTACATCACCAACGCAAGCCGTACTCGACTTCACCACATTCGAACCCGATGAACAAACGGTGATCCGGATTCTGAAGGAACGAAATGCCCCGGTGATGATCGATGAATTGAGCTTCAAATCCTCCTTACCCCCCAGCCAATTGGCCTCTCTCCTGCTAACCCTTGAGTTTAAGAATGCGGTTAAGTCGTTGCCAGGAAAAATGTTTGCATTGAAGTAATTAAAACCCGTTGGAAAAAGTGTGTACACTCCCACTAATGTGGAAATACCCGTTCCGCCAATTCCATGGCCTTAATAAACTCGGTCCGGTTTAATACGAGTGCTGCTTGCTTCGAATCGAGAAAGGCCAGAATGGTTTCCGTTGCCATGTTGCCTACCAGTTCATCCTTCGCCATGGGGCAACCACCATACCCTTTTATGGCACCATCAAATCGCTGACAACCCGCCTGGTAGGCTGCGGCAATTTTTTCCAAACTGGTTGTTGGAGTTGAATGCAAGTGAGCTCCGAATTCAACATTCGGAAAGGATTTAATCAGGGAAGTAAATAGTGATTCGATTTGTGCTGGCTGCGAAACACCAATGGTGTCGGCCAGGGAGATAATAGGAACCTGTAACGTGGTCAGAATATCGGTAAACTTTGCCACAATCTCCAAATCGTAGGGATCACCGTACGGATTTCCAAATCCCATACTGATGTACACAACCTGCTGTTTATTATGCCGGGTGCAAAGTTCCTGAATTTCATTTACCGCTTTCAGAGCTTCCGCAATGGACTTATTGGTATTCCGTTGTTGAAAAGTCTCTGAGATAGAAAGTGGGAAACCCAGAAAATGTATTCGATCAAACTGACAAGCGGTTTCGGCTCCTCGAACGTTTGCAACGATGGCCAACAACCTGGTTTTAGAATTGCTGATTTCCAATTGATCCAATACCTCGGCCGTATCGCGCATTTGTGGTATGGCTTTGGGGGAAACAAAACTCCCAAAGTCGATGGTGTCAAATCCAACTTTTAATAGCTGATTGAGGTAAGTCACTTTTACATTCGTTGGAATGAATTCTTCCAATCCTTGCATAGCATCCCGCGGACATTCAATGAGTTTCATCAATTAATAAAAGTTATACAAAATTAGGGTAACTCAAAGCGATGGAAAAATACCGACAATAGACGGAGTAAAATGCCATTTAACTGAAAAACTAAATAAATCTTCGCAAGAGAAGGATTAATTTAACGATTGAATAAATTTTATCATGCCTTTACCTTCCTTTAGCGGCTCATTAGGGTACAAACGTGCCGCTCATCTATTGCACCGGGCTACGTTTGGTCCCACTCAATTGCAAATTGATTCGTTTGCAACCCTCACTGCCGGTCAGGCAGTTACCCAACTATTTCAACAACCCCTACCAGATCCTGTTTTACCAATTGATCCGGAAACCGGTACGGAATGGGTGCTTACCGGTACCTCCGATGCCAACAGCGGTGACAGTGACCTCCAGGAATTCTTTAAAGGCTGGTTTCTGGGTCAGATGATTGGTGTAGGTGTACCGGCATCCAGCTACCTGGCCTATGCCACACGTGAAAAGATTGTCTTCTTTTTGCACACGGTACTCACCACGATTCAGTCAAAAGTAGATAATAGTCGTTCGCTCTACTTCCAAAACCAACTGTTTCGGAAGTTTGCACTCGATAAAACCCTGCCGGCTGAATACAACTTTAAAGCTATTACCAAGAAGATCAGTGTCGACAATGCTATGCTCCGGCTGCTGGACGGAAATCTAAATGTGAATGGCAGTGTAAATGAAAATTATGGTCGCGAACTGCTGGAGTTATACTCCATTGGGCGCGGATTAGAAGGTACCCTCCCACCTGCTACTATTCCCGGTGACTACTTCAATTTCAAGGAGCAAGATGTGCGTGCAGCGGCTCAGGTTTTATCAGGCTGGGAATTGGATACCACCTTCACCTCGGTGGATGAAACCGTAGATCTATTTTCATCGGGTACACAAAAACTGCCCCGAGGCAAAGTACGGGGAAGTCCAAACAATGCCAGTGCCCACGATAACACGGTGAAACAGTTTAGTGAACGGCTCGGCAATGCCACGATTCAGCCGGATCCACTCTTGTTGAATGGTAGCAGCGCAACAGAAGCCAGCGCGATGGACGAAATCAGTCAATTGATTGAATTAATCTACACCCAACCGGAAACAGCGCGTCATTTCTGCAGACGGGTATATCGGTTCTTTGTTTACCATGAAATCACGCAAGCCATTGATGATACCATCATTGCCGAAATGGCCAATACCTTTGTTGCAAACGGGTATAAAATTCAGCCTGTGTTGGAAGACTTGTTTCAAAGCCAACATTTTTATGATGCGGCCGCAGGTTTGAATGATGATGCCTTTGGTGGGATCATCAAATCACCGTTGGACTTGATGATCGGGACGTTTCGTTTCTTCAACATTCAACTACCGGATCCGGTAGCCAATGCCGAAGCCTATTATGAACAAACCGGTGAACTGATACGCTCGCTGGAACGGATGGGAATGCATTTTTACGAGCCCTTTGATGTAGCCGGATACGATGCCTATCACCAATACCCGATTTACCACCGCAGTTGGATCTCTACCAATTACCTGACCCGCAGGTATGAATTTATCCGAAACCTGGTTTCAGAAAGCCAGATGAATATGCCGGGCATGTTAAAGATTGACCCGGTGGCCTTTGTCCAAAACAACATCAGCAATGCCATCGCCTCGGATGCACGGCAACTGATTATCGAATTGACGAAATATTTATTGCCGTTGGCGGATAACCTGACATTTGACCCCGCCTTGGATGATACGGCAGGTCTTACTGCCGAGCGGTTGAATTACTTCCTGACTGCCTTTCTGAAGTCGCCCCAGCTTGATGCCGACCCGGAGGGTGCCTGGACCTTCCGGTGGAATAATCCGGTGGACATGGAAGTGGTGAGGCGGCAATTGGAAAATCTATTCAACGCGTTAATGCAATCGCCCGAGTATCAACTTTATTAATTGTGAATGAAACGTAGAAACTTTATAAAGAAACTCTCATTGGCCTCCATTCCCTTTACCCTGGGGGGCATTCCCATCCGGCTTATGGCAGAGAATTCCCTTACCCGAATGGCTGGTCAAAGTACAAACGACCGGGTGTTGATCATCCTGCAATTGCATGGTGGCAATGATGGATTGAACAGCATCATCCCGGTAGAGGCCTATGATCTGTACTATCAATGGCGCGCTAACATAGCCATTCCAGCCAAGAATAGTTTGCGCAAAATGATACCCCTGGATAGCACACTTCCTTCTGCTGTTCAGGTAGGCTTGCATCCGGATATGATTGCCATGAAAGATCTGTACGATCGTGGGCGTATGGCTGTTGTACAAGGTGTGTCCTACAAAAACAACAACGGATCACACTTCCGTGGCCGTGATATCTCCTTCATGGGGGGTGGGTTTGACGATTACTTTTCCTCGGGTTGGGTGGGCCGCTACTTACAACAGGAATTTGCGCCTGAAATCTATCCCAACGATTTCCCGAATGCCGAAATGAAAGACCCATTGGCCATTGAAATGGGAAGTGATGTGTCGCTGATTTTTCATCAGGAAGGGAACATCCCTACGTCCATCTCCCTGAATGACCCACAAAGTTTTGCGCAACTGGTGGAAGACCTGGAAGGATTTACCGATGAAGGCATTGATCCCCGCGGCAAACCACCGCTGGCGTTGAATGACTCACCCTATGGAAAAGAACTGAACTGGATACTCGGGTTGGAAGACAAATCTGAAGATTATGCAGAACGATTATATGAAGTATACCAAAATGCTCCGGCTACTTCCATCACCTATCCTGAACGGTATCCCTTCAATGCTCCGCGCGGAAGTATGCGCAATGGATTAACCCCGCAACTACAGTTAATAGCCCGCTTGCTGGACGGTGGTGGACCGGGCCTGGGGGTGAAAACAAAAGTGTTTCTGGTGAAGATGGGTGGCTTTGATACGCATGCCGAACAAGTGGAGAGTTATGATCCTACCATGGGCCAACATGCAGCTTTAATGTATCACATCGCTTCGGCTATGAAAGCGTTTCAGGACGACTTGAAAGCCCGGGGCCTTGAAGACCGGGTGCTTACCGTAACCACCTCCGAATTTGGCAGACGGGTACGCGCCAATGGAAGTTACGGCACTGACCACGGCACCGGAGCTCCGGTTATGATTTTCGGTAAAGGTGTTCAGCCCGGTGTGGTGGGCACCGTACCTGATCTGAATAAAGAAAATGTTGAAATGCAATTTGACTACCGGCAGGTGTATGCCAACCTGCTGCGCGACTGGATGCTGGTCGATGAAAATAAAATCAATACCGATATCTTCTTTAAAGATTTCCTGAATGGACCGAAAGAAGATGGTTCTGGTAATTACCAACCGTTGCCGTTGGCCACCCAGGTGATCTCTGGCGTACAGGAAAACTTCATCAATAACAGGTTCAACTTGGAAGACTGTTACCCGAACCCGGCCACCGAATTCACTACCATCAAGTTTAAAATTAACACCACCAACCTGGTAACGCTTTCGTTAAGCGATAACCAGGGGCGTTTAATACGAAATCTTTTGCAGGAAGAGCGGAACGAAGGCGAGCATGAAATCCGGGTCAACGTATTGGATTTGCCGGTGGGTATTTATTTTTATGAATTGAAAACCGGATTCTTCCGGGAAACCAAAAAACTAATCGTTGTACGATGATGTCCATGAAGCGGATGCTCCCGGTTCTGTTACTCTTGCTCGTGTGTGCAATGGTTCAGGCCCAATCAAAAAAGAAAGGCGGCTTAATCAACAAGCCGAACCAACAGAATAAGTTTCTTGAAAAGCAATGGTGGTTGGGGATCAAGGCCGGTACTAATCTGGCACAGGCCCTCCCAACAAAACGGTATACAGTGGTTACCCCTACCAATTATGCACAGGCCCTGAATGACAAGGAGTACGATTCGTTTAGCAAAACCGGCAGCCAGGCTACGTTGGAGGCAACCTTCTATTATAAAGGGTTCTCCTTTAGTGCCCAACCGACTTACCGCCATAGCCGCTTCACTTATTCGAATCAATTTCAGTGGGACAACCCGGAAAATGTAGCGGAGCGGCTGGTGTTGCAATATGATCAGGAACAAAAACTGGACTATGCTGATTTCCCGCTTATTATTAAGTACGACATCCTGCGCGATAAATTCCGGCCGTATGCACAAGTTGGGATATTCTATTCGCTGTTGATTAATGCCAATAAGTCGGTGGCGGTTTCAGGAACCGATTATGCCTCCGGGGGCACTAATCAGTTTTCAAATGACCCGATCATTGTTGGCGCTAAAGATCTCTTCGATAATTATTGGGGGTTGATGGCCGGAGCCGGACTGGAATACAACCTTGGCAATATCCGGGTTGTATTGGATGCCTCTTATTGGAAAGGCATGAGCAACATCAGCAACGTGGAAAGCCGGTATGGAAGCGATCGTTTGGCAGGCATTGGCGATGCCCAGGACGACATGAAGCTGAATAACATCGTCATTTCAACCGGGGTACTCTTTCCGATGCGATTCTTAAGCAGCAGTTTTAAAACTCTAGATCGTTAAGCCATGCGTTTACTAGTTCTACTTTTAACTATCGGATTCATTACTTCCTGTTCGAATGAAGCAGATCCTTCAGCAGACAAGGCAAGCTTTACACGCATTTACGATAACGACAACTTCAATGCCTCCTTCTATCCGATCGATATGAAGCAAACACCCGATGGGGGCTTTCTGATATTAGGGGGTCGCAGAATTACCGACTCCAATTTCAGTGGAATTTACATCATGAAAGTGGATGAGTTTGGTGGATTTGTTTCCGAACTGGAAGTGGATCCGGCTTTTGTCAACCCGGTTGGCCCCCTGTTAGAATCTGGAGGTAATTATTATTTCTTTGCGATGAGTGTCGTGGGTTTACAAACCCAACTTTTTCAGCTCGATGCGAGTGGTACCCTTTCCGATCCAATCAATGTAGGCGCAGCCTATCCGGCTGCGGCAGCCCAAGATGGTTCCAACTTCATTTTACTCAGCTACGACAATCTGAACAAACAATCCGTTGTTTCATTGATCACACCCACGGGCTCCATCAGTCAGTCCCAGGGTTTCACCATTGGTGCAGGTGATGCCGTTGAGGAACCTATTATCGAACATTTTCTTCGCACCGGCAAACAATTACCTTTTCTGGTTGGGAAAGTGGGCGGGCAATACTATTTCAATGGATTCTATAATTATACACTTTCCCTCGTGTTTACCAACCTGAGTGATGACGAACCGGAAGGTGTTATCCAGGGCCAACAAGATGATGGCGGGATCAGTCAGGTAGCCCCGTTAGATGGGGGTGCTTTTGCGCTGGCCCGATTCAACTTTGGCGATAACTACATTCTCCCAAAAAGTACACTGAATACAAATGGGGTTAGCTCCAGTGTGGACCTGGGCGGAAATTCCTTTCCGGAATTAATTGCCAACGCACCGGTCAAGATTCTTCGATTCACCCTGGGCACTACGAAACGGGTTCTGTATGGAAGCAATACCAAAAGCAGTCAGATCGGGTTGTTTGGATATGACGAAACCACCGGAGACTTTATCGGAAGCCGGTACCTGGGTTTCTCCAATCCGTTTGAACTGTCGTCCTTCATTACTACAGCAGATGGTGGTCTGGCTGTGTGTGGAACAACCTTTATGGCCGGTCGCTTTCCGCGAATTTGCATTTTCAAGTTGTCCGCAGACGAAGTAACCCAGTCATTCCAGTAAGCATTTCGTTATTTCATTCGTTTTTTCTTCCTTGGGGTTCCTTTTAGCATGATCCACATCGAAGAAAATGTAAGTCTGCGTGACTATAATACGTTTGGCATTCAAGCCCATGCTCGTTACTTCTGTAACATCACCTCGGAGAATGATTTATTGGCTTTAATGCACCAGGATGTGTTCAAACGCAATACGCACCTCATCCTGGGTGGGGGTAGCAACCTGCTTTTTACAAAAGATTTTGATGGCCTGGTGATCAAAGTTAGCCTGAAAGGAATTGATCGGAAAGAACAGAGCGAGGATCGGGTGACCTTGCACGTCATGTCGGGCGAAGTTTGGCATGAATTAGTGTTGCATTGTGTACACCACGGGTATGGTGGAATCGAAAATCTTTCGCTGATCCCCGGTACGGTAGGTGCGGCACCCATTCAAAACATAGGAGCATATGGTGTTGAGGTGAAAGAAGTGATCCAACACGTGCACGGCATCGATCTTTTAAATGGAGAACAGAAGTCGTTTACCAACGAGCAATGTCAGTTTGGATACCGCGAAAGCATCTTTAAGCATGCACTAAAGGAAAAATTTTTTATTTCAAGTGTTACTTTAACCTTGACCCGAATAAATCATCGCTTTAATGTTCAGTATGGTGCACTTGCCGATACATTGAATGCAATGAATCAACCACCTTCCTTGCAATCGATCAGTGATGCTGTCATTCAAATTCGTAAAAGCAAATTGCCCGATCCATCGGTGATTGGCAATGCCGGCAGTTTCTTTAAGAATCCAACCATTAGTAAAGCGCATTATGAATTGCTACAAAAAGAGCATTCGAAAATACCTGGATATCCATCTGTAAATCAAGAAGTTAAAGTACCTGCAGGTTGGTTGATTGAACAATGCGGTTGGAAAGGAAAACGATTTCACCACGTAGGTGTGCATGCCCATCAAGCGTTGGTGTTAGTAAACTATGGTGGTGGAACCGGTGATGAAATCTTTCAATTGGCTATGCGCATTTCAGAATCCGTTCAAGAAAAATTCAACATCACATTAACACCCGAAGTGAATATCATCGGGGAATAAATCACATGAAGTTATGTTGATAAAGCAGGTTATAGCAACCTGAATAATTTTTGATATTGAAAAATTTTTTGTGCAAAATTTTTGTGAATTAATTTTTTATTATACCTTTCGTACAGTTTTAACTAAAATATTAAAACGTTATGGCAAAAAAACCCGCTAAGAAAGCAGCTAAGAAGAAAGCTAAGAAGGCTGCTAAGAAGAAGAAGTAATCAAGCAAGTCTTGATGCTTTAGCAAAGAGAAGTGATCCAGGATCACTTCTCTTTTTGTTTTATGTCCATCCCTCATTATCATCAACAACTCTACTTCCATTCCATCAACATCGGATCGTCACCACGGATGTAGCAAGTACGTGAAACCTCTCCTCCGAATTCAAGAGACGCTGAATCTTCCTGAAATACATTGAATGCAGCAGAATCACGATCATGCAATCCTTTGAAATTCATTACTTTAATCATTCGATTGCGGAAATTTAATTCGTTTCCGGCTTGTTTGCCGCGATAGAAGGAGTTTAACTTTGTAGCATCAAGTAACCCATAATTACATGGCAAAGACAACTACCAAACCGGCTGCTGAAAAGAAAGCCCCTGCCAAGAAAGCAGCTGCAAAGCCGAAGACCATATCGATTGAGAAGGTTTCCGAAGATATTCTGGCTAAACTGAAGTCGCTTAATATTGAACAACAACTTCAAGCCGATATTGAATGGTGCCTCGGAAGCTATCGCTATGATCAAAATCCGGTAGGGCTTTATGACGTTGCATCAAGAGCATTGTCGGTTTTCAAACAAGAGCAGGAAAAGAAAACCAAAGGTGTTACTGCAACCTTTATCAGTGGCATTGAAAAAGCATTGAAGTAAACTCAACTTGCTTGCACAAACAAAGGCTCCGCTTCTAAGCGGGGCCTTTTTTATATCATGTGGGTTACGTTCGTGAGCGTACCGGCATAGCGAATGCACTCCACCCCGAACTTATTCAGAAAATCCACCCCTTCATCCGAAGCGAGCCCTTTAAATTCGGCATACGAATTGAGATAGATTACCCGGCTGATGTTCATACTGAAAATGATACGGGCACACGCCAGGCAGGGCGACAAGGTTACATATAACGTGGCCCCTGCCACCGAAGTCTTGTTCTTAACAGCATAAAGGATAGCATTTTGTTCGGCATGGATCGCCAAGGAACAACTTCCTTTGGAATCGCGGGGGCAGCCAACTTCAGGCCACTCTTCATCGCAATTGTGCGTACCGGAAGGGGGGCCGTTGTATCCAATGGAGATGATGCGGGTGTCTTTTGTTAATACGGCACCTACGTGTCGCTTTATACAATGAGAGCGTTTCGCCAGGTTAACGGCTAGCTCCATATAGATATCATCAAAGGCAGGGCGGTTCATCCGGATCAGAATAAAGGCTCAAAATAGTATATTCGCGTTTAAAATTGACTGTACCTGATGACCCGAACTCTTTTTTTATTGCTCTTGCTTCTTTTTACAGGCACTAGTCAGGCACAGGAGGCAATTAAACCAAGGCCTAGTCCGGTAAATATTGTTACGGCCCGGTACAAAGACACGTACCTGAAGATCACCTATAGTCAACCGCACAAGAAAGGCCGCCCGATCTTCGGCAACCTGGTGCCCTATGGTGAGGTTTGGCGTACCGGTGCCAATGAAGCTACCGAAATTACCATCACCCGCGATATCTTACTAAATAATACCTTACTGAAAGCCGGCACATATTCGTTGTTTACCATTCCTGAGAAAGATTCCTGGACCATCATCATCAATAAAGATCTTGGTCTCTGGGGCTCGTACAACTATAATCCCAGAATGGACGAACTGCGTTTCACAGTTCCCACCCACACCATTCAAGGGGCCGTTTACGAACCGTTTACCATCCTGGTAGATCAGCGAAACAACAAAGCTGAACTGGTATTGTTGTGGGACACCGTCCGTGTTGTTATCCCTATTCAGTTTAATGAACCCTCCCCCTCATGAAGTTTGCTGTTATTATTCTTCTATTTTTAATTCCTGTATCCCTAACCGCACAAGACCTTGCCGAACTGGAACGCAGAAATGGTTTCAAGGAAATCAAGTTAGGGTTGCCAATTGATAGTATTAAAGCCGCTGCGTTTAAGAAAGACATTGTCGAGCGCAAGGAGTTTCCGGCCAAGGTGTATGAAACCGAGCATCCGGATTATATGACTATAGGCGATGTGCCTGTGAAGAAGATTGAATTAAAAACATACCAGGGGTTGATCTACGAAATCGATGTGATCACACCCAAAGACCCAAAAGTGATGCGCGGTCTTGAAAAGTCGTACGGTAAAGCAACCTACAGCATTCGCACCGAAAGTTACTACTGGAAAGGCACCACGCTAAGTCTGGTATACAAGGGTCATCGAAAAGACATCCGGCTCACCTACCGTTCGGGTCCGGTTATCCGTAAGATGTACGAAGACAAAGGCAAGCAGATTGAAGAGGTAGCCGAAGATTTCTAAGCAAAGGTTGCAAGTAAATAAATAATCAGGGCTGCCATCACCCGTGATCCGGCAGCCCCGATTTTCTGAATTCATCCGTTATCCTTTGTAAGTAATCCGGTAAATCTTACCGGCTTGATCATCCGACACGAGCAACGAGCCATCGGGTAACTGCAATACATCCACCGGTCGACCGGAAACTTCCTGCGAAGCTTCGTTCAGCCAACCACTGGCGAATGGTTCGTAGCTGACGGCCTTGCCTTCCTGCAGCTTCACCAAACTTAATTTGTACCCACTCTTCTTTGACCTGTTCCAGGAACCATGCTCTGCCAGAATGATTTGATTTTTATACTCTGCCGGGAACATGTCACCGGTATAAAACTTCAACCCCAGGGGCGCAACATGTGCACCCAGGTTCTGAACGGGTTGTACAAACTCAGTGCAGGCGCGTTTGCTGCCAAATTCCGGATCGGAGATCGTTCCTCCGTGACAATAAGGATAGCCGAAGTGCATGCCGGCCTGGGGAGCAGAATTTAATTCACACGGAGGCACATCATCACCCAACATATCGCGGCCATTGTCAGTGAACCAAAGATCATTCGTTTCAGGATGCCAGGTAAAACCTACGGTGTTGCGCACCCCCCGGGCATACACTTCCAATCCCGTTCCATCAGGGTTCATCCGGTGAATGCCTGCAAAGATTGAATCGGTGGGTTCACAAATATTGCACGGTGCACCTACCGGCACATACAACTTTCCATCCGGTCCGAAAGCGATGTACTTCCAGCCGTGGTGTGTTTCGGTAGGGAATTGATCATAGATCACTTCGGGCTCACCGGGTTGATCCAATTTATTCTCGATATCGCTAAACTTGAGAATCCGGCTAACCTCGGCTACATACAGATCGCCATTATGAAAGGCCACGCCATTGGGCATATTCAGTCCTGAATCCAGGACCCAATTCTTGTCGGCAACAAAATCCCCGTTGGTATCCTTCACCGCATACACTTTATCTCCATCCCGGTTGCCCACAAAGAGTGTACCCGAGGGCGATAGGGCCATGGAGCGGGCATTATTAACTTCAGCGTAGATGCTGATGGCAAACCCCGGTGGCAATTGAATGGAACTCAGTGAAACATCTTCCGGAGGTGCACTGCACGCCAGCATAGCCACGCCCAATACCCCTCCCATCATCTTGCTTATTTTCATAGTCGTTAGATTAACAATACAAAAACAAATATCTGCCGTCAGAGGTTATAAGCCGCTGACTTTTACACAGAAATTTCAATCCGCCATTTTTTTTGGGCGAACCCCTTTCAAACGGTTACCTTTGCAGGAATTTGACCCGTCATGATTTCCATTTCTAATATTTCTTACTACATCGGTGGCAGGCCGCTCTATGAAAATGCCTCGATGTTTATCAAACCCAATGACAAAATCGGGTTAATCGGGCTCAATGGCCGGGGTAAATCCACCTTATTAAAAATTATTCATGGCGAACTAAGCGTCAACAGCGGGTCAATCAGCAAAGCCAAGGATTGCACCCTCGGTTTTCTAAACCAGGATCTTCTCTCCTACCAAACCGATGATGCGATCCTCACCGTAGCGATGGAAGCCTTTAAGGAAGCGGTTGATACGCAACGTCAGATCGAGAACGTCTTGCACCAACTGGAAACAGAATATTCAGACGACCTGGTGGATAAGCTGACCAAATTGCAGGAGAAATTTGAACACCTCGATGGCTACACCATGCAGGCCAAGGCTGAAGAAGTATTGGAGGGCATTGGCTTTTCAACCAAAGATTTACACCGGCCGTTGCGCGAGTTTTCCGGGGGTTGGCGTATGCGGGTGATGTTGGCCAAGTTGCTGTTGGAAAAACCCTCATGCCTGATGTTGGATGAGCCCACCAACCACCTCGATCTACCCTCCATCGAATGGGTAGAGAATTACCTCCGCAACTATGAGGGGGCGGTCATCATTGTATCGCACGACCGTACCTTTCTTGATAATGTGATTACGAAAACGGTAGAAGTAACCAATCAACAGTTAGTCACTTATGAAGGCAACTACTCGTATTATTTAAGAGAGAAGGAGATGCGGGAAGAGATTCAGCAAAATGCCTACGATAATCAGCAGGCCAAGATCCGGCAGACCGAACGATTCATTGAGCGGTTCAGAGCAAAGGCAACGAAATCACGCCAGGTGCAGTCACGGGTGAAGGCCCTTGAACGTATGGACATGGTGGAAGAAGTGGTGAGCGATGTGGCTGCGGTCAACTTCAAGTTCACCTTCAGCCAGCCTTCGGGCCGGCACGTGGTAACCCTGAAGGATATTTCAAAATCATACGGTGATCTTACGATCCTGAAACATGCCCATGCTGCCATTGAACGGGGTGATAAGATTGCGTTGATTGGTGCGAATGGAAAAGGAAAGTCTACGTTGTTGCGCATCCTGGCCCGCACCGAACCGGTAGAAGGCGAACGCATTATCGGATACAACGTGATTTATGGGTTTTTTGCCCAACATCAGCTGGAGGCCTTGCATGTTGACAACGAAATACTGGATGAGCTGAAGCAAGCAGGAAGCAAAAAAACCGAACAAGAACTCCGTAATGTATTAGGGTGTTTCCTGTTCTCGGACGAAGATGTGTTTAAAAAAATCAAGGTGCTATCCGGGGGTGAGAAATCACGGGTGGCGTTGGCCAAAACCTTGATCTCGGAAGCCAACTTCTTATTGTTGGATGAACCCACCAACCACCTCGATTTTATTTCGGAGAATATTCTAATTCAAGCCCTGCAGCAATACCAGGGAAGTTTTGTGGTCGTCTCGCACAACCGGCACTTCGTAAGCCAGGTGGCCAACAAAATCTGGTACATCGAAAATCAGGAGATCAAAGAGTATCCGGGCACCTATGAGGAATATGAATATTGGAGAAAGCAAAATGCGGTTGCAGCAACTCCGATCGCCCCTGTTAAAAAAGCAGTACCGAAAGAACAACCCAAGGCAGTCAACCCCAACGAGAAGCGGATCAAATCCCTGAATCAGGAAATGAAGAAAGTGGAAGACCTGATTCAACAATTGGAAGCTGATAAAAGACGTGTTGAAGAAGAAATGGCCAGGCCGGAAGTCTATGGCGACTTTAACAAACTTTCGCAGTGCCAACAGCAGTTTGAATCTCTCCATACCCGCTTGCATGCTGAAAACCAAAAATGGGAAAAGATCATGTTGGAAGTGGATGCGCTCGAAGCTTCGTGAGCTACTTCCACCCCACGGAAATGGATACCATCAACCTATTCAAGGCCTGATCCTGCGTAATGGAATTGCTATCCCCGATCAATTGCCCCAGGGTTGGGTGCCAGTAATAGGTGGGATACTCATAATACGAGGTCATCTTTTGCAACTTGTAACCGACCAATAAAGCAATGCGGGCATCGTGGTAGTGGATGCGATACCCGACAGCAGGATTGATCATCACGCGCCCCTGACTGGATTGAAGTCCGTATTCTTCGTAGGGAACCTGCTTCCACGATTTGAGGCTGGTACCATAATTCAGTTGTAGAAAAAACGCATCCTTTCGGGAAAACAAATCCCAACTGGCACTGGCAAATACCGGCACCACATTCCATCCGGAATAAGCATCAAAGCCGAGGCCGCCACCAAGCCGTAAACGCTTTCCGATTTTTACACCGTGTATCGTGGCAGCTGAAAAGGTTGCTTCCTTCACCGGGTTGCAATCGGTGCATCCCGAAGGATACTTGCCCAGCAGCATTCCTGATTGTAAGGAAAAGAAATACTCCGTCTTCTTATCCGGTTTCACCGTAGCAGAGTCGGTTTGAGCACAGGCAAGGCTGGAGATAAATAATAGGCTGATGAATACGGGTTTCATTCTTCTACAATGGGAAGTTGACTCAGTAACTTTATATTCTTGATATCGCTGTAATCATATTGGTACAAGCCATCGTTACCAATCACCATGGCCACCTGTTGCCAGGGAATCACATCAAAGGCATGGATATTCTTATAATGCGCCAACTGCTTGTCACTAATTTTCTTGACATCCGTGGCATCGTAAGCCTTCAGCCCGTCCGCACCATCGCAGATAAATAAGGTACCCTGATCGATACCAAGACCGAACGGATTGGTCATGGGATAAACGGCCACCAGGGCGGGCTTGGTGAGATCCTTGATATCAATCACCTCCAGCTGGTTGGTAAATCCTTCGCAGGCAGTACCGCTGCGCAAGGTAACGTAAGCATAATCTCCTTCTACCACCACCGGATCGCAGCTGCGTACGTGTTGGTATTGACTAATGATCGCAGGCTCTTCCGGGAGTTTCAGATCCACGATGTACATGCCGGTGCGCGAGCCCACAAATAATTTATCGGCATGTGGAAATAAAGTTTCGACATCCCACGACAGTGGAAATTCTTTTTTCGCCACGGGCTGAGTTTGTTGCGTCACATCCACAATATCCAGATTAGCACCGTCAAGGGCATAAAGGTGGTTGCCTGAAATCGTAAACCGGGCCATCGACCCACCCTTGCCGGCAGTAGAGGTGGTCGGTGCAAAGGAAGCCTTTGAACTAAAGGATTGTGCCGAAGCGGTTGTCAGACCAATTCCATCCATCATAACAAATCCACCCCACGGTTGAAAAATGCTGCGACAATCGGATTCATACACCTGAACAGTCTCCACTTTCTTCCAGTCCGTGAGGATTCCCTTATCCGAACCTACCAGATACCCCATGGACATATAATTATTGAACAATCGCTCCACCCGGTTAACCTCTTTGATGGTTGAAAGATTGGAAATGTCGAACGCCACTAAATCAATGTAACTATCGGCATACAGTGTTGTGCCGCGAATTGCCAGATCATAATTGCCGGGAATCTTCAAAAAAGATTGCTTAACGGGAGCAGAAGGTATCCGGTTGTCAATGATGTGAATCCCTTCGCCCACCTCATTAATAAAGAGGTAGCCATCCTTAAAATAGATTTTACCGATCTGGACCATGTCCTTCGGAGCCTGCAGGGCTACTGCTGCTTTCACCTCGGCCGAAGTAGAATACACCGGCTCGTAATAGATCAGCTTCTGCGTCTGTTGACATGCATCCGTACAACTGTTGAGGATACCCGCTACGCCAAGGAGTAAGAGGAGCAACGGAAATTTAAGGAGCCGGTTCATAAGCGTTGGGTTTTGGTCTACACGGGGTTTGACCCACCCAACGGCCGGAAGGTTGGAATGCAATAAACTTTTTTTGACTAAAAATAGATGTGCCTGCGCTCTACAAAAATGCTGACGAGTAAAAGGGCCGTAACAAATAACATGGCCAGCAGGCCGGGCATCACTTTTTTGATCAGGAATTCTTTTACTCGCTTCATAACAAGGCTGGTTTCACCTTAGACACATGCAAGAAGCATACCGTTTAAATCCTATTTAAAAATATATCGGAAACGGAAGCCCAGATCCCATACAAGCGGTGTGCTGGCCGCATCTGACTTCAGTACAGGACTTAGCGAATACCGTAAGCCTGGCACCAGGGCAACCCGGTATTGACTTCCCAATCTATAACTTAACTCAGTGCCTACCAGGGCCGCCCAACTCACCGCGCGATAAGGAGAGTCATCGCCTGCGCCTTCGGAATAAGAATCCAATTGACCGCTTTTATCGGTTAAAGTATTTCGTAAAAAGATGTCGGTCGCTAACCCGGAGTTGATTTGAACACCGGCTTTGCGATTGACCACCAGGTAGCCTGCCTGCACCGGGATGGACACATATTCGTTCACGCTGTTAATCTCATAGGGGTTGGTGACCGTGTAGCTGTAATTGTTTTGCGATTTCACAGCATAATCGGCTACGGTCGCAAAAGATTGATTGCTGGTATTCATCGAAGCGATGTTGGAAGTATACCCGATGGCCTGGTTCAGATACGTAAACCCACCTTGCAACACCCAACGGTCGGAAAGCTTTGCCCCCATATTAAAGCCCAGGGAATAGGCACTCCCCTTATTGGACGCATCGCTGGTAACTTGATTGGACAGCAAGCCGGTTGCGGCCTGCGCTTGCGTATTGCTACTCATTTGTGGTGAATAACTTCCCGCTGCAGCTCCTACAGCCGCCCAGATATTTTCATCGGCCTGTTTCTTTTTGCGGGTTTCCGCCATGAAGGAAGCCGGCATGGCCGGAAGTTTCCGTACAATGGTCACCGGCCGCAGCTTGTTGTTCACCGTTGCATCAGCCGGTTCTATTTCTGATAATGAAAGCCAGGCAATCTCGCCAGATCTCAAAACGGATTTCTTATCAGCAGTATGGTTTTCCGGATAAGGTAGGGACCCATCTTCCTCCTCCACTGCAGCCAGCACCGGGGTGCTTTGTTCAATCGTTCTACGATCATTCCGGTTTCCCGAATCAATGCCTTTGCCCGATGGTTGGCTTGATTCCGGATGTTGATCATTCGCATCGGCAAGCGGGTTGGGTGAACTGACGGGTGGATTGACGGGTTGTGTACCGGACAACGATCCGGTTGGCCCGGAAGATGGTGAGCCTAGATAATAATACGTGGTGATGGTCCCTAAGGCGAGGGCAAACACCACGGCCGCTGCGGCAAGCCGTTGATAGAAAACCACCCTGCGCTTCATCATTCCGCCTTCGGTTACAGCGAGCGTGCGCTCAAGGCTCATCCAAACACCTTCCGAAGGTGTCTGCTCAGCCCCGGCAAAAGCTTCCTGCCAGGTCTGTTCAAACTTGTGCCTCTCCGTATTTTCCATATACCTTCTCAACATGATGCAATTTCTGTTTCAATAAACTTTTCGCACGGCTGTATTGCGACTTCGAGGTTCCTTCACTGATCCCCAACAGGGCAGCAATCTCTTTGTGGTTATAGCCCTCTACAGCAAAAAGATTGAACACCACCCGGCAGCCATCGGGCAGCGATTGTACCATCCTGATCAACTCATCCAGGCTCAATGATGACAAACTGATCTCGGCATCATCCGGCAAATTGATTTCCGTAACATCCACCATCGGTAACAGATACAGCTTTTGTCGCTGATGATTTAAGGCGGTATTGATCATGATGCGGGTGATCCAGGTTTCCAGACGGGCTTCTTCGCGGAACGAGGAAAGCGAGTTAAATACTTTCATGAATCCCTCCTGCAAGATGTCTTCAGCTTCTTGCGAGGATTTTGAATATCGTTGGCAAACCACCATCATTTTACGGCAATAGCGTTCGTACAAAGCCTTTTGAACGGCCCTGTCCCCTTTCACACTGCCTTTAATCAGTTCTTGTTCGCTCAGCATGCCCTGTCAATCCAATAGACCCAGGTTTTTAACGCAAAGTTGGAATGCAAATTGATTTAATTTATTCGTTTAGTTTTGAAAGATGAGGGTACCCTTGCTGATTTTACTCCTGTTCCAGTCCTTTTGGGCCATTGGTCAGAAAAAACTCATCTTTTCCGATCATTCCTACGAAGAAGAAATCCGGACGGTTATGCTGCACCCCCGTTTTCAGGGTAACCGCGATAACCTGCTGCCGGCCGTGGTGCCGCTGCAAAAGCAGAATCTGCTGCTGCAATTTGATGACCTGCGGGGGCAGCGCGACAGCTACTATGTGAAACTGATTCACTGCAATTACGACTGGACCAAATCGCGCCTGATGGACCTCGACTTCCTTACCGACTACAATGAATTCCCGATCAACGAATTTGAATTTTCGTTCAACACCTCCATTCCCTATGTGCACTACTTCTTTGAAGTCCCCCCCGTGAAGCTGCCAGGCAACTATTTGCTGGTAGCCTACCGCAACAGTGACGATGACCTGATTCTCACCAAACGATTTATGATCTATGATAACCAGGTGAGCCTGGTGGCGGAAGGTCAAAGTCAGGGAATTGGCAACCTGCGGGCCAACAATCAACAACTCAATTTCAAAATCAATTATGGCCGCACCCCCATTGTGGACCCCTACCAGTCGGTAAAAGCCATGGTGCGCCAGAACCAACGGTGGGATAATGTGCGGACCAACATCACCCCCAGCTTTCTGCGCGAAGATATCCACGAACTCGAATACCGCTTCTTTGATCAAAGCAATGAATACAAGGCCGGCAACGAATTCAGGTTCGTTGATTTCCGGTCGCTGAATTCACCCGGTCGCAACACGGGCCGGCTCGATCGCAGCAAACGACCCTTTCACCTCACCGTGCAAGCCGATAAAAGCCGGGGTGATGCGGTCTACTCCCAATATCCGGATCTCAATGGTGGCTATGTGATTGAAAACCTGGATAACCGCGATGCTTACATCTCAGGCGATTATGTCTTTGTCACCTTCACCTTGCAAAGTCAGCCGGTGAGCGGATCCCTGTATGTAATGGGTGCACTTACCAACTGGGAACGAACCGCTGATACCAAAATGGAATACAGTGCTTCGCGCAAAGCCTATGAAAAAACGTTGTTCCTGAAACAAGGGTGGTATGACTATCAGTATTGGGTGGACGCTCCCCAACAAGATGCATACCAGGTGGAGGGTAGTTTTTTCGAAACTGAAAATCTATACGAAGTTTTTATCTACTACCGGCCCTTCCGGCCCGATGCCGATCTGTTGATCGGGTACTTTCCCGTGCCGGTCAATCCGCGTTAAGCGTAGTTCACTTCCAGGTCCGCTTCGTTGCGGATGGAACTTGCATTGGCTACGTCCAGCATGCCAAAGCCTTTGTGTGAGAAATGGCCCAGTCCGTTTTCATACACAAACTGCTGCACAGGTTGAGGGGCATACAACGTGAACGGGAACGTGTACCCACGTACCTCATACTTTACATCCAGATCATACAAGGGGTAGATGCGGGCAAACTTTTTATGCGAAGCCTGGATGCGGTGGATGTAATCTTTATCGGCCACCAATTGAAACTTGTAAAAGTCGGCCAGTTGCTCGGCCGTAAACTTGCCACTGGCCTCCATGCGGGCAATGGTGCTGTCGTACAATAAATCCGAAAACTCATCCAACTCCGGATTGATGAACCGCTTGCCGCTCTCATCGTTAAACGATGCCGGTACCAGAACAATGGGTGAAATGCAAAGGAACTTCACCGAATCGGTGATGGATACCGGCTCTTCCGGCTCCATGGATTCGGGCACCAGTTGCATGTTGCCGATCAACAATTCCTTTTGCTGAAATAGAACACTTTTAAAATAGTCGATGAACTCCTTGTCGGAGGAAGAGAACACCAGCGTGACTTTCGAGGAATAAAAATGGAGCCCTTTGCGGCTGATTTTTATCTGACCTTTCAGTCCCGAAAAGTTGTATTGGGTGAAGGAAAAGTACTTCTCATTTTTACCCAGCATGACCAACCCTTTGATGGTTTGCGCCAGCAAAAATTGATGATGGAAGGGAACATACGCTCCTCTGTTCTTCAGCGCAAAGACAATCCGTATTCTCAAGAGACTAACCAGTTAAGGGGTAAAAAATGAACTCTAAAAACCCCGCCTTTACAAAAAATTGCGGATAGCTAAGGTACTACAAATCAGTATAATAAAGGATGGTGATACAGGAAAAGTTTAAGTAAAAGAACCAAAAAACCTTACACGTTGAACCGGAAATGCATCACATCGCCATCCTGAACCACGTAATCCTTGCCCTCCACGGCCAGTTTACCGGCTTCCCGGCAGCCAGCCTCCGTCTTATACTTCTGATAATCAGGTATTTTAATTACTTCGGCCCGAATAAATCCTTTCTCAAAGTCCGTGTGGATAACTCCGGCAGCCTGCGGAGCTTTCCAACCCCGGTGTATTGTCCAGGCGCGGACCTCCTTTTCACCCGCGGTGAAGTAGGTGATCAGGTTTAGCAAATGATAGGCCGCGTGGATCAACCGGTTCAGACCGGACTCCTTCAACCCGTATTCCTCCAAAAAGACTTTCCGGTCTTCTTCACTTTCCAACTCAGCAATCTGAGCTTCAATAGCCGCGCACACCATCACCACTTCGGCACCTTCGTCTTTCACCAGCTCTTTCAGGGCATCTACATATTTATTACCGGTGTGAATGGAAGCCTCATCCACATTGGCCACATAGATCACCGGCTTGTCGGTGAGTAATTGCAAATCTTCAATGGCCTTTTTGTCTTCCGCATCCATCACCAGGCTGCGGGCATTTTTGCCGGCCAACAACGTATCGCGGTAAGCCAGCAGGGTGGCCAGTTCTTTCTTGGCTTTGACATCCCCGCTTTTCGCGGTGCGTTCTACCTTGCTGACTTTCTTCTCTACCGACTCCAGGTCTTTGAGTTGCAACTCGATATCGATAACACCCTTATCACCCACCGGATCTACTTTGCCGGCTACGTGGATGATGTTATCATTTTCAAAGCAGCGGATTACGTGCGCGATGGCATCCACTTCGCGGATGTTGGCCAGAAACTGATTGCCCAACCCCTCGCCTTTGCTGGCACCTTTCACCAGCCCGGCAATATCAACAAACTCAAACGAGGTTGGCAGCACCTTTTGAGGCTTCACCAGGCCTTCCAGAATTTTCAGTCGCTCGTCCGGAACGGAAATGACACCCACATTGGGTTCGATGGTACAAAACGGAAAGTTGGCCGCCTCGGCCTTGTTATTGGAAATAGCATTAAAGAGGGTCGATTTTCCTACGTTGGGGAGCCCCACAATGCCGCACTTCAGTCCCATGAAATCTCAGAATTTAAAATCAGGGCGCAAATATAAGGAAAGTTGCGGCAGGCAGCATTCCACTCAGGTGGATAAACATTTGCCTGTTGTCAGGAAATAATTGATGGCCTTCTCCCAGTCCTGCAGGTTGAATTGATACATTCTCGCTAGCGTAATCCGGTTCATTTCATTTCCAACCGGAGTAAGCCCTGTGTAACAATACGTGATCGTTGCCTCCGTTTTGTCACTCGTGTTCGATTGACATTCAACTGTGATTGTCCAGTAGCGGTTGGCGGTGAAAACGAGGTATTGAATTAAATGCACCTCTGGCTCGTATCTTGAAACCACCCAGGTAAACTCAGCCTCATGAGGATCATACCCTCCGGTAATGAAGGTGGTGCCTGCTTCGATTTTTTTATCGCCCGGATAAACTGGAACCGGATCCCATCCTTCGGCCCATTTTTGTTCTTCATAGGCACCAAAGAGTGGAAATACGGTCGCTGCATTGCCATTAATTGTTATGGAAGCGGTTTTGCTGATTCGTTCCGATACAAAGGTTGTGGTTCTCATACTTGTTACATTTTAAGTTGCATTATTGATTTCGCTGCAAACTTATCATGCCCGGTTGAGGCCCGCATTTACATTTGTTGAGAAAACGTTTTTCTTGTTCTGCTCAATTGCGTTGGTGTCATGCCCAGGAAGCTGGCGATATGATAGTGCGGTACCCGGTTCAACAAATTGGGATACTCCTGCAGAAACCATGTATACTTTGTCAGGGCGTCTCCGGTAATTAATGCCCGCAGCCTTGCCTGATTTTGGGTGTTTAGCAATTGAAAATTGGAGAGAATAACCTGGGTTAGTCCCGTGTCTTTGTTCACCTGCAAAAAGACTTCCTGGTAGTTTGCCACCGAAAGCAGGCAATCGACTTCTGCCTGGATATTCATGGTGGCCGGAGAGGTTGGGACATAGTTTCCTGATACCAGATCGTTCTCCCTGAAGAAATGGGTTGTTATCTCCTGCCCATCTTTATCGATGGTAAACCCACGGAGAACTCCGGTTACTACTTTGCCAATTCTGTAATTCTCCTGACCTGCTTTTACAAAGAATTCGCCTTTTGGAATTATTAAGTCTGTATGCAGGGCTTCATTTAGCATCAGTTAAAGATCGTCTATTACCCTGACAAATGAATATGCCCCATGGCCTGGCGTTAGGCCAGGCCATGGGGCATCCTGTCTCGTCAATCTTTTAAAACTGTACACGGACTCCTACGTTGACTAAAAACCCATTGGAATAAATCGGACTCCCTTCGATCTTATCCGCTTTGGCACCGGTTCCTACACCGCCCGCTTCCAGGAAGTAGTTAAGGTGATCATCAAAAAAGAATTCAAATCCGAATACCCCGTAGCCGCCAAATTGTATCGACTTCGATGAAAATTCATGGGCAGGAAACAGCCAGATCGCACCCGCCTCCCCATAAATCCGAAGGAAGTCACTCACCTCGCCAACCGATTGCACCACCCCGGCCGACAAGTTGGAATAGGGTGTCCACGTTGTAACGGAATTCTGGTTCAGGTGCTGGTTCCAAACAAGATTACCTTTTACCCGGACGGCCATTTTCTGGTTTGCGAAGTAGGGACTGGTCAGGTTAAGGCCAATACTAAAATCGTTTTGATGTTGCCCTACCTGGCCCCCGATTCCAAAATTTTTGTTCAGCCCCTGGGCCTGCATTTGTAATGCCCATACAATTAGGGCGAGAGAGATGCCAATTGTTTTCATAATAGTGAGTTTTAATTGTTATTGTTTGATTTAAAATGTTTTGCGGAAAGACTGTGCCTCTTCTTTTGCCGAGATATCTTTAAAGGTTAGCATGTCAGTCACCCGGGCAGAGGCTCCTTCATAAAATCCACTCTCCGGCATGTACTGCTTCGGATTTCTGAATGTGCCGAAGAGGATATCAAACAGCGGCAGGTCGGAGTAATTAAAGGCATGGATCCCTTTTGCGTGATGAACCGAATGACTCTCTGGCCGCTGCACAACGTAGCCCAACCACCGCGGGGTTTTGATATTGGCATGCTGAAACACGTTAAAGAAGTTGGTCACCAGCAACACCAGCGTAATGGCAGGAACCGGAAGCGCGAGGGTCAACGAAAAACAAATGGTGCCCAACACCGTGAAGCCAAGCATATCCATCGGGCTGAAATAAAAAGCCCCGAACGTATCCAACCGCTCTGCGCTGTGGTGCATCTGATGAAAAATACGCCACAAGGCCGGATGGGCATGCATCCACCGGTGCCACCAATAAAGGCCGAACTCGTACACCAGTACACCAATGAGTGCTGCCCCATACGTGTTGAGCGCAGTTAAATCAACCAGCCCGGTGGGCGGCAATAGCGAAGCATAGGCCACCGGCACGTAGGTGGACAGGAGCAGGAAGAACACATACGCAGCAATCCCTTTCAGTTGCCAAAAACGAATACGTGGCAGCGTGCGTGCCGGAAAGAACGCTTCCCAGGCAATCAGCAGGAGATACATTCCGGAAATGCTCAGCGAAACCGGATCCAATAAAATTTCGAGTGGAGTTACCATAGTCATCATGAGTATGGTACCCCTAACGGACGCTGTGCGCACGGGATGCCGCGCAGGCCTTGACCTATGTTAGGAATTTAACTTTTTGCGAATGCGGCTCAGGCTCTCCGGATGGATGCCCAGGAACCGGGCGATTTTGTTAACGGGTATTTTGGTCACATACTGCGGATAGCGGGTGATCAGGTCCTGATACCGCTCTTCGGCAGTCTTCGTTAAGAAGTCCTTCTCGCGCTGAGCCTTGCGCAAGTAAGCTTGCTCGTTAAGGACACGGCCAACATAATTGGCAGCTGCGGAAACGCGGTAGGCTTGTTGCAAATCCTCATACCGGATCGCCTGTGCTTCGCCATCGGCCAGGGCCACCACCCGTACATCGGAAGGTTGCTGCCGCAGGAAAGACGTGTAGGCACAAACAAACTCTCCGGCAAAAAAGAAATCTATTGTTTTGAGGGTCTGGTAACTTTTAATGGCAAGCTCCACCAGGCCGGATTGCAGAAAATAGGTATGGGATTCCACCTGGCCAAAGTCTGTTAAGATCTGACCCTTCCTGAACTTCACTTCTGTGACGGGGTACGGCAGCCTGCCGTCAAAATCCGCACCAAGCACCTTTGAAAATAATTCGTACAGGGTCATGTTGTTTCACTTGCAGTAATAACCTCAACCAGTTACAGACTAAGTTAGGCTAAGGGCCTGGCTTAGGCAATCAATAGTAAGAATCCCGTAAAATGTCAGGAAACTTAAAATCAATGTCCAAGACATTTCTGTTTTTAGTTGCTCCGGCCTCTTAATCTCCAACTTGTCAGTCTAATTTAAAAAATGTTTTTGCGTTGTCGTATAAGATCATCCTTTTCTCCTGCGCTGTCAGAAATGTAAGCGAGTTTAAAAAGTCATGCGACTTAGTAATTGCCTCCGGCCAAACCATTTGGTCTGAGCCAAACATCACCCGGTCAAGAACATTGGCTGCTTTCGCCCACGTAAGAAATTCAACGGCTTCCGTTCGTTCATAATTTCCATACCAAAGCAAAACTCCTAAGTCCACATATAAGTGCCTGTACATAACCATCATTCTCACTGTTTTTTGATAAAAACTTTCACCCGCATGCATCAGGTAAACCTTGAGTTTAGGATACCGGACAAGCACCTCTTCAATTAAATAGGGGTCGCCAAGAGAGAGCCTGAAATTTGGAAATCCATTGAATGGAGCCATGGGTGGAGCTCCCCCCGTGTGATAGGCTACCGGAATTTCATATTTTTCGCATAACGTTAAATAGGGGGCGTACAGTGAATCGGTTAATGTCCGACCGTGGTACACCGATGCTATCTCGCCAAAGACTTTTATCCTGTTAGCCTTCAGCAATTGTTCAAATTCCCCGATTGGCATTATTGTATCATCCACTTCATATCCCGGAATAAATCTGGAATCCGCTTGACAGTATTTATCAACGCTCTCCATCGTTCCGCTAACAATAGCATATTTTACATTGTTCTTGTCCATTTGCTCTATTGTCTGCTTAAGATGCTGGTCGACCGAGGCTGGCGCGATAAGCCCTTCGTGTTGTTGTCCACGGCCCCAGTAGTCCTTGCTAACATAACTGTGCAAATGCACGTCTATAATCTGAGCACTTGCCTGACTTGAAAGAAATATCAAAAGTCCGGCTATTATGGGGAATCTTTTCATGCGGTCTGAGTTTATTGGCCAGCTGTGAATTGTCCGAACGCGATTCCGTTGTCGGTACGTTGATTCTCAGCGTCAAATCAGTTTATCAAGTTTCATTTCTCCCATACTCTTGGGATTACCTATCCGGGTGGTGCGTACAAAAGTCGGGGGCGTTCACCTGTTTCAAATTCACAATTTCCAAAACAAGTATCCTGACCCTTCATGGTGAACGTGCTTAAGAGACAAATTATGATCAATCCATGTTTCATGTTCAATAATTTAGTCACTTATCACAACACAGGACAAATAAATACTCGGTGTAAATTCTGAAGTCGTCAATTGCAGCGGCTCCTCCGGTGTTTGCCGGAGATAATGGGAACCCGGGGCTTTTGACAGGGACAAGGTAAACCGATAGCTGCCACCCTCCGCCTGGGTTCGGGGCTTCGCCCAGGCATCCACCCATTCAATGGCTACAATAACCGGTTCCTTCCGGAACACAAGCTCCTCCTGCAAGGGAACTTCTATCCAACCCTTTCTTTTAACGATCGTTAGAAATATGTTTTGCGTTTGGCTTTCAACCGGCTTCAGCGTGAGTGCTTCCAGCTTCAGAAAGTTGATGCGCACGCGGGCACTATCGAACTCACAGGCATCCAAATGAAAAGACACCGTATTGACCTTTACGGATTGTTCGGGTGTGTTGATCAGGAATCCGATGGCACGACCGCGCGAACTGGTGAAATCTCCCCAGCCGGTATGCTTGCTGCTTTTACCCTTATTGCCCAGAATAATTACTTCGGGTTTGCTCCGGATAACAACTTCTTTCAATACCCTGGCGGTTGGGGCAAGTTCGATAACGTGCTGCCGGCTGAGGTCTAATGAAGAAATGGAAATCGCATCCGGTACGTAGCCGATATAGCTGATCACCAGGGTATCCGTTCCGGTGGCGCGCGAAAGATCCACCTGAAAGGTACCGGTGTGATCTGTGATTGCACCAATACTCTTGTTTCGAACCCCAATGTTCGCATAGGGAAGCGGTTCCTTCGTTACCTGATCGATAACCCTACCGTGAAAGGATTGGCTGTACCCGGTTAATGATAAAAGGGTAAACCAATAAATAACTGATCTTCGGGTAGTATGCAGAACAAGATTCAAAGTTCAAAGTTGAAAGTAAAAAGTAAATGTTTACGATTCAGCTAGTAAGGAAAGTCTTTCCATGACCAGGGTTATTTTCCGCATACCCTACCCTACCCGCAGAATCTTCTCCATCTTCCGCCCCTTCGCTAATTCATCCACCAGCTTATCCAGGTACCGCACCTGCCGCGTCAATGGATTCTCGATTTCCTCGATCCGGTAGCCACAGATTACTCCGGTGATGAGATGCGCCTGTGGATTTAATGTTGCTTGTTGAAAGAAGGCTTCGAACGTCACCTTCCTCTGGATCAGTTCCAGGAGTTTTTTAGTATTAAAGCCGGTTAACCAGGTGATGACCTGATGCAACTCTTCCTTCGTTCGCCCCTTCTTCTCCACTTTGGCAACGTACATGGGATAGACCGAAGCAAAGGTCATGGTTGCAATACGCTGGTGGTGGGTGTCGGTAATGTTCATGCTCCGAATCTACAAATTAGCACGCACAATGCCGCACCCGATAGCGCGAACGCACTCCGGCAAGAAATCACCCTGCAAATTTTTATCTTGGGATAGATTCTAAACCCCGACACATGAAAACCCGCAGAGATTTCTTACAACACCTGACCACCGCAGCCCTGGCCCTTCCAATGGCATCCGTCTATGGATTGGAAAACCCACTGCCGCCAGGTGAAGTTCCTTACCAGGGCCCGGTGTTGCGGGTTGCCCTTATGGGGTTGGGCAGCTACGCCACCCGCGTGGCCGAGGCAATGAAAGCGTGCACGAAAGCAAAACTGGTAGGCGCCATTAGCGGCACACCTTCTAAACTGAAAGACTGGCAGCGGAAGTACGGCATCCCCGAAAAGAATTGTTACAACTATGAAAATTTTGACGCCCTCAAGAATAACCCGGACATCGATGCCGTCTACATCATCACACCCAATGCCTTGCACAAGCCACAATGCCTGCGCGTGGCGCAGGCCGGCAAGCATGTGATCACCGAAAAGCCCATGGCCATCAACGCAGCCGAAGCGCAGGCGATGGTGGACGCCTGCCAAAAAGCGAATGTTAAATTGCTCGTTGGCTACCGCATGCATTTTGAAGCCAAGACCCTCGAAGTGATCCGCATGCGCAAGGCGGGCGACTTCGGCAAGGTGCTGTTCTTCCAGGGTCTTTCGGGGTTTATTATTGGCGACCCCACACAATGGCGACTAAACCCGGCCCTCTCGGGTGGTGGTGCCATGATGGACATCGGCATCTATTCTGTGAACGGTGCGCGCTACATGATTGGCGAAGAACCCGTGTGGGTAACAGCTCAGGAAACCAAGACCGACCCTGTGAAATTCAAAGTCGGCATTGACGAAACCATCCAGTTTCAGTTGGGCTTCCCCAGCGGGGCGATAGCATCCTGCTTATCCACGTACAGCCTTAACTACCTCGACAAATTTTTCCTTGATGGCACCAAAGGCTTTGCCGAACTGCAGCCTTCCACCGGCTATGGTCCCATTGAAGGCCGTACGCATAAAGGCGTATTGAAACATCCGCACGTTACTCATCAAACTACGCAAATGGACGCGATGGCCGACATCCTTCTCAACAACAAAAAACCCGAAGTGCCGGTGGATGGCGAAGAGGGCCTCAAAGACATGAAGCTTATCGATGCCATTTTCGCAGCCGTGAAATCAGGTGGGCGCGTAGAATTAGGAGGTGAATGAACGCAACGTTTGTGTTTATGACGGCTTGGGCTTAGGAGGCTTTGTTAAATGACTTTAGGAATGACAAAGCCGACCAGTCCACATTATCCGCCTACACAAAACTAAATAAAGAAACCGAAAGTTGTGAGGACACGTAGTGCCCAAGCTGGCATAAACACCTTGTTGGCCGCTGTGCAACTTATCTATTCCATTCAAACCAATTCGATATTGCTTTTTTTGTCATGAGATCTGCTTCCGTCTCACTGAATCCCAAGTCCAAGAGAATTTGAACTTGTAAGTATATTCTCATCTTGAACATTAGCTCAAAAAGTCCTTTACTATCAGTTATTGCTTTTTTTCTGTTCTCCTGACTAAAATGAGTAAAATAATTTCTTGTATTTGAGACTTTACTGCAAAAGTTGTCTACCGCCAATCTCGCTGAAATTTTTGGTGTTCTTTTGACCATGCTGTCAAGTCTGCTCAATAACTTTGATTCTTTTCGCTTCTTTAGTTTTGCCTCAATCATCTTCCTTTTGTTAAGGTTCTTAATTTCATTCAAGGCCGAAGTTATTTTTTTGTTGTATTGTTCATCTTTTCCATCGAAGTCTGGATTTTGAATACGATGGTATATTTCAAAAGCTGACACGTAGTTCAAGAATGCATTTTGAGTATATAAGTCTGGATTATATAATGTGTCAAAATATAATTTAAATGCTGGCTCATATTTTTCATTCAACTCTAACCATTTGCCAATTATTTCTCCTTCTTTTCCCTTTATTTTCTCATAGTCGATAAGCATTACATTGCTTTGCAGAGTTGTTCTCTTGGTATAAGTCCTAGTATCTGAAATTATTAGCTTTTTAGCATTTTGGTGATTCAGTCCAAGTCTTCTGAAACTTGTGTTTGACAATTCGAAAAGTTCAATCTCGTTGCTTGTGACTGGAACTTGTACTAACCCCCTATAAGACTAGACAAGAATCTGAAAAGAGATTTGTAACAGT
>CAZAUN010000008.1:0-243342 GCA_964488465.1 uncultured Ohtaekwangia sp.
GGAGGCCTTTCTTACATCAAACATCCCGATTACAAAATTCTCTTAATTTTGTGGTCTTGTTTATAAACTTTAACTCCGGGCAATGAATCTTTTGGATTTCGAAAAGCCCATCGCAGAATTGGAGGCGAAGCTTGCCGATATGAAACACTTAGCCAATGGTAGTGACGATACGGTAAAAGCAGCGATCCAGGCGTTGGAAAAGAAAATAACCGACTTAAAAAAAGAGACGTTCGATAATCTTACCGGCTGGCAGCGGGTGCAACTTTCACGTCACCCCGACCGGCCTTATACACTCGATTATATTTACGAAATCACCACCGACTTTATTGAGTTGCATGGAGATCGTACGGTGGGCGATGACAAAGCCATGATCGGAGGGTTGGGTACTATTGATGGCCAAACGTTCATGATGATTGGTCAGCAGAAAGGTCGCAATACCAAGCAACGCCAACTGCGCAATTTCGGGATGGCCAATCCGGAAGGGTATCGCAAGGCCCTGCGCCTGATGAAGATGGCCGAGAAATTCAATAAGCCGATTATTACCTTCATTGATACGCCCGGTGCGTTCCCGGGCCTGGAAGCCGAAGAGCGGGGCCAGGGCGAAGCGATTGCCCGGAACCTGAAGGAAATGTTTATGCTGAAGGTGCCCGTCATTTGCATCATCATTGGCGAGGGGGCATCCGGTGGAGCGTTGGGAATTGCTATTGGTGATCGCGTGCTGATGTTGGAGAATACCTGGTATTCGGTGATCTCGCCAGAATCCTGTTCGTCCATTCTATGGCGTAGTTGGGATTACAAAGAACAAGCGGCCGAAGTGTTGAAACTGACGGCCAAAGACATGCTTGGCAATAAACTTATTGACGGAATCATAAAAGAACCCCTGGGTGGTGCCCACACCGATGTAAAGGGCATGGCGGCAGAAGTAAAGAGAGTGATCTTGCACCACTTCCACGAGCTAAACAAACTTTCACCGCAGGACCGGATCAATCAACGCATTGATAAGTTTTGTGCCATGGGGGTCGTTAAAGAATAATTTCAAATTCAAAGATTCAAAATTCAAAATCTGTATCTTGAATTTTAAATTTTCGAATCTTGAATTTACATGTAATCAATACCGGATTTTTTAAGTTGGATGGCGGGGCCATGTTTGGTGTGGTGCCCAAGTCCATTTGGCAAAAGACCAATCCGGCTGATGAAAATAACCTGTGCGCCTGGGCGATGCGATGCCTGCTCATCGAATCGGGCAATCAGGTGATCCTTATTGATAATGGGCTTGGCGACAAGCAAGACGCCAAATTTTTCAGTCATTATTATTTGCATGGGGAGGATAGCCTCATGAAGTCGCTGCGGAAGGAAGGGTTTACTACCCATGACATCACCGACATGTTCCTTACCCATTTACATTTTGATCATTGTGGCGGTGGGATTACTCGGGAGGGGGATCAATTGGTTCCAGCTTTTTCAAAGGCCATCTACTGGTCGAATGCGGATCATTGGCAATGGGCTACCCAACCCAATGCCCGTGAAAAAGCGAGTTTTCTTTCTGAGAATATTCTACCGATGCAGCAGAGCGGTCAATTGAAATTTATCGCTCCCGGTTCCTCTCCGTTTGAATTCATAGACATCTTCTATGCATCCGGCCATACCGACAAGATGATGATTCCGAAAATCCGGTATAAGAATCATACAATCTGCTTCATGGCCGATCTGTTACCTTCTGTAGGACATATTCCATTGCCCTATGTGATGGGCTATGACACGCGGCCGCTCATTACCCTTGAAGAGAAGGCTGCTTTCCTGAAGGATGCTGCGGATCATAACTACATCTTGTTTCTGGAACACGATCCGGTGAACGAATGCTGTACGGTAAAGCATACGGAGAAGGGCGTACGGCTGGACCGAACCTTTAGCTTGAAAGAAATCTTATGACTCGCGGCTTGGTACTTTCGGGCGGAGGGGCAAGGGGGATTGCGCACATTGGCATCCTGAAAGCGCTGGATGAAATGAACGTTCTCATTCATCACATTTCGGGCACCAGTGCCGGTGCCATTGTAGGCGCGTTGTATGCACAAGGCTTTCCACCCGATCAGATTTTTGACCTGGTTAAAAATGTGAGTGTGTTCAAGTCGGTTCGGCCGGCATTTGCCTGGACCGGATTGTTAACGATGGACGGATTGAAGGAAGTGTTGTTAAAGAACATTCCGCACAATGACTTTAGTAAACTCAAAATACCCCTCACGGTGGCAGCTACGGATATCCGCAAGGGCCAGATTCATTATTTCCACACCGGTGAGTTAGCCTCCGCCATCATCGCGTCCAGCAGTATTCCAGCCATCTTTAATCCGGTTCAATTGAATGGAAATCTGTATGTGGATGGGGGACTATTAGACAACCTACCCGTTAAACCGATTCGGGCAACCTGCGATGTAGTTGTGGGTTGTCATTGCAACCATGTCAGTCCTGAATTTGATGTAACGAATATGAAACTGGTTGTTGAGCGTAGCCTGCTAATTGCGATTCATGCCAATACGGTAGTAAGTCGCGACCTGTGCGATGTGTTTATTGAACCTCCGCGCATGGACCGGTTCAGCAGTCTGGACTTGAGCAAGGCCCGCGAGATTTTTGAATTTGGATACCGGTTTACGAAGGAGAATTTCCTGCCACACCATTTTGAAAAGGTGGAAGCGTTATGATTTCAACAGCGTTATCCTTTAAAGAACTAATTCTACGGGGTATTCCGGAAGATCTTCCACCCACACCGGTGTACGATCCGCAAGCAAATCATGCGCCTAAGCGAAAGGATATTCTCACTACCGAAGAGAAAAAACTGGCACTAAAAAATGCGTTGCGGTATTTTCATCCACGACATCATCAAACCTTAGCCCCTGAATTTCTGCACGAGTTGAAGACCTACGGGCGAATTTACATGTACCGGTTTCGCCCCACGTATCCGATGCATGCCCGCCCAATCAATGAATATCCGGCAAGAACACAGCAGGCTGCGGCTATCATGTTAATGATTCAGAACAATCTGGATCCAGCTGTCGCTCAGCATCCGCATGAACTAATTACCTATGGGGGCAATGGCGCGGTATTCCAAAACTGGGCGCAATACCTGCTCACGATGAAGTACCTGGCCACGATGTCCGAAGAGCAAACCTTGCACATGTATTCAGGCCACCCGATGGGATTGTTTCCTTCTTCCAAGGATGCACCGCGGGTGGTGGTAACCAATGGCATGATGATTCCGAATTATTCCAAGACGGATGATTGGGAGCGCTTCAATGCCCTGGGGGTTACACAATATGGTCAGATGACAGCCGGCAGCTATATGTATATCGGCCCGCAAGGCATTGTGCATGGAACCAACATTACCATCCTCAATGCCGGAAGAAAGATTTCAAAACGGGGTGAAGGACTTGCCGGAAAAGTATTTCTTACCTCGGGCCTGGGTGGCATGAGCGGGGCGCAACCCAAAGCAGGAAACATTGCCGGCTGCATAACCGTGGTAGCGGAGGTAAATGATAAGGCTACTAAAAAGCGTCATGAACAAGGGTGGGTGGATGAAGTAGTTATATCAATCGAAAACTTGGTGGCTCGGGTACAACGTGCCAAAGAAAAAAAAGAAGTTGTTTCTATCGCCTATACCGGTAACATTGTTGAGGTGTGGGAAGCCTTTGATCAGCATTCGGTTTATGTTGATTTAGGATCGGACCAGACTTCCTTACACAATCCGTGGGCCGGTGGATACTATCCGGTTGGATTATCGTACGAGGAATCGAATCGATTAATGGCAGCCGATCCAGATGCATTTAAAAAACAAGTCCAGAGTTCCTTGTGCAGGCAGGCGGCCGCGATCAATCGCCATACTGCGCGGGGCACATACTTCTTTGATTATGGAAATGCCTTTCTCCTGGAGGCTTCGCGCGCTGGAGCGGATGTGATGGCGGCCGATCGCATGAATTTCCGGTATCCTTCCTATGTGCAGGACATTATGGGCCCCATGTGTTTTGATTTTGGATTCGGACCGTTCCGGTGGGTTTGCACGTCCGGTAAGGAAGCTGATTTGGATTATACAGATCAACTGGCGGCCAAGGTGTTGGAGACGATGGCATCTTCTGCGGCACCTGAAATTCAATCTCAGTTGAATGACAATATTCATTGGATTAAATCGGCCAAAGCCAACAAACTGGTGGTCGGATCGAAAGCCAGAATTTTATATGCACATGCTGAGGGAAGAATCAGAATTGCAACGGCTTTTAATCAGGCGATCCGGGCAAACAAAATCGGGCCGGTGGTATTAGGCCGCGACCATCATGATGTTTCAGGTACGGATAGTCCGTACCGCGAGACGTCCAACATTTATGACGGGTCGCGGTTTACAGCCGACATGGCAATCCACAATGTGATCGGAGATTCCTTCCGGGGAGCCACGTGGGTGTCGATCCACAATGGTGGCGGTGTTGGTTGGGGGGAAGTGATCAATGGGGGATTTGGAATGCTGTTGGATGGAACTGATGCGGCTGACCGCAAACTAAAGAGTATGCTTTACTTTGATGTGAATAATGGCATCGCCAGAAGAGCCTGGGCCCAAAATCCGGGGGCGCTGGTTACCATTGAAAAGGAAAAATCGAAAGTAATGCAAGTAACCATTCCGTATGCGGCAGATCCAAACTTGTTGGATGACCTGATCTGATTTTATGTTGCGACCCCTGTATCTATTGATTTTTAAAATGCTGGGATGGCGGATTGAAGGCGATTTTCCCAAAGCACTAAAAAAATACATTGTAGCCGTGGCACCCCACACCAGCAATTGGGATTTCCCGCTGGGGGTGATGGCCCGTAGTATCCTGCGCATGCAGAAGGCCCGGTTCCTTGGAAAGGATTCTCTATTCAAACCTCCATTTGGCTGGTTCTTTCGCTCGTTGGGTGGTTACCCAGTCGATCGATCGAAAAGCCATGATGTTGTACAACAGGTGGTGGATATCTTTAATAAACACGATCAGTTCATTTTAGCATTGGCACCCGAAGGCACCCGTAAGAAAGTGGATAAGTTACGGACCGGCTTTTATTACATCGCCAAAGGAGCCGGGATTCCGATCGTGCCGGTAGGTTTTGATTTTTCGCAAAAACGGATCGTCATCCGGGAACCGTTTTATCCAACGGATGATGCGGATGCTGACTTTAATGAGCTGCGGAGTTTCTATCGAACCATGCGTGGAAAAAATCCGGAATGGGGGATTGACTGATTCTGGTGTGCAACTATCCAGATTATTCTTCGTAATTTGATCATAAACAAACCCATCACTATTATGAAAAAGATACTGATTACATTGTTCGTGTGCGTTTTCGCCACATCGGTACAAGCACAGTTTATCAAGCAGGGCTCGATAATAGGCGGGGGAAGCTTTGATTTTCATACGGAAAAAGTGAAAGACTCAAATTCAAAAGGATCATCGTTTAACCTGATACCGTTTGCCGGATACCTGGTGATGGATAACCTGGTGGTTGGGGCCAACCTGGAGTACGGCTCTTCCAATGCGGAATCAGGAAGTCCGTCCAACATTACCATCAAAAGTAATTCGTTCATGTTTGGTCCACTCGTTCGCTATTACCTGGATCAGGGACTATTTGTTCACGGGCAATATAATTTCGGAAGTTCGAAGGACACTTATGATTTTGGTACCGGAGAAACCACTGATAAGTATGGTAAGTCACAAATCCGGTTAGGCGTTGGCTATGCAGCCCGGATTACGGATACCGTATTATTTGAACCCATCATCGGATATTACTCCCACACAGAGAAAGATAAATCAACCGATAACAAATCCACCACCAGCGGCATCTTTATTATGGGCGGGTTTACCATTATACTAAAAACTGTGCAGTAGCGTTTATTTGAAAATTCGGCCCTATCTTTGATAGACTGAAGATAAAACCAATCATTTATGAAAAAAATACTTTTTGGAGTAATGACCCTCATTGGACTTGCGATGGTGGAATCGGCTTCGGCCCAGGTGCAATTTTCATTGGGCATTAAAGGGGGCGTTAACTTTGCCTCTGTAAATGTTACCAATGCACAGGCCACCTGGGATGGTAAGACCGGATTTCATGGCGGTGCATTCGCACTGTTCAAGATTACAGCCTTTGCTGTACAGCCCGAATTAATTTTTTCACAACAGGGCTCAACCGTCAACTTGAATACCCAAGATCTGAATGCCAACTTCAGTTACCTGAATGTACCGATCATGGCCAAGTTTTACTTACCGCTGGGGTTGAACTTGCAACTGGGACCTCAGTTTGGCTTTTTGACTTCCGCTGAATCGGATTATAATCCTATTACAAACACACCCACCAGCACGGATTTAACGGAGTACTATAAGAATTCAGATTTCAGTGTGGGTATGGGTGTAGGGTGGGACCTTCCGTTTGGGTTAACCATCGATGCACGGTATAATTTAGGGATCAGTGAGATTAATGATAACGCCTCGTTAGAAGCTGCAAAAAATCAAGTGTTTCAACTTTCAGTAGGGTATAAACTGATCAAGCTTGGTAAATAATTCATTGTCGTAAATAAGAGAAGCCATCCTGTTAGGATGGCTTTTTTTTTGGATCTGATCGTTTAATTTCGCGCCTTGCCATGAATTATCAGGAAACATTAGCCTACTTATATCAAAACCTGCCCATGTTTCAACGGGTGGGTGCGATTGCCTATAAAAAAGATTTAACCAATACATTACTATTATGCGAAGCCTTAGGCAATCCACATCATACGTTTAAAAGTGTGCATGTGGCCGGTACGAATGGAAAGGGAAGTTCGTCTCACATGCTGGCGGCTATTTTGCAGTCGGCCGGATATAAAACCGGGCTCTATACATCACCGCATCTCAAAGAGTTTACGGAGCGCATCAAAGTAAACGGTGCTGAGATCAGTCAGGATTTCGTTGTTGACTTTGTGACGCGAATGAAACCCACGATCGAAACGATTCGCCCTTCTTTCTTCGAGATAACCGTAGCCATGGCCTTCGATTATTTTGCTCACGAGCACATCGATGTGGCCATAGTGGAAACCGGACTCGGAGGCCGGTTGGATTCGACCAACGTAATCAGACCGTGCTTGTCGTTAATCACCAACATCAGTTGGGACCACATGGATTTATTGGGTGACACGCTTCCCAAAATAGCATTTGAGAAAGCGGGCATTATCAAAGTGGGTGTTCCGGTAATCATCAGCGAATACCAACCCGAAGTAGCCGATGTCTTTCGTAATAAAGCAACAGAAGCCAACAGCAAGATTCAGTTTGCATCCGAACGGTATCAGATTCAATCAAAACAACCCGGAACGTTTGAAGCCAGCGATCATGGTCATACTACTACGTATACATTAGACCTCATGGGCGGCTATCAAAAGAAAAACCTGGCCGGAGTACTGGCAACAGTCGATCAGTTGCGATCGCAGGGCTTTAAAATTTCAGAGCAGGCAGTTCGAATTGGCCTGGCCAATACCACTCGCCTAACGGGTCTCAAAGGTCGCTGGCAAACCATAGGAACAAATCCCTTAACGATTTGCGATACGGGTCATAATGAGTCGGGCATTCTGGAAATTCTGGAAAACCTGAAGTCTGTTCCTCACCGGCAATTGCATTGGGTGTGGGGTATGGTGGGCGACAAAGACGTAGGCAAAATACTAAGTCTGCTGCCGAAAGACGCACACTATTACTTCTGTCAGGCATCGATTCCCAGGGCGATGCCTGTGGAATCCCTCGTTGAGAAAGCTTTGCAAGCGGGGTTGCGTGGAGAAACCATAAAGGATGTCAATCAGGCGCTTGCCCAAGCCCGGCTGAAAAGCAACCCGAACGATTTGATTCTGATTGGAGGAAGTACTTTTGTGGTGGCTGAACTTAACGACTTGTGAAGAGCAAATTAAAACGGTTCGAGATCATCGCCTCACGCGACAATGTGCTGGAGCCCGGCAAAAAAATTTATTTGAATATTAAGGGAAACTGGAAATCGTTGTATTTCAAAAACAACAATCCCATCACGGTGGAGTTGGCTTGTGGCCGGGGTGAATATTCAGTCGGGATGGCGCGGCAGTTTTTGAATCGAAATTTTATAGGGGTTGATAAAAAAGGTGACCGGCTTTGGAAGGGGAGCACGTGGGCGGTGGAAGATCAGTTATCCAACGTTGGTTTCCTGAGAACCGAAATTCTCTTTCTCGAAAGCTTTTTTGATCCTGGAGAAATCGATGAACTTTGGCTTACTTTTCCTGACCCTCGTCCACGGAAGCGCGATATCAAGCGCAGACTCTCCAGCAGCCGGTATCTTGACATGTATAAGAAATTATTGAAGCCGGGGGGTTACTTCCGTTTTAAGACCGACAATACCGATCTCTTCAATTTCACGCTGGAAGAATTATCGTTGAGGAGTGATCTGGAAGACTTTGAATCAACACACGACTTGTATGTTTCTCCCTTGCGACCCGAATGTTATGATATTAAGACCCGGTATGAGGAGATGTTTGCTGCTCAGGGGGAGAAGATAAAATACCTCCGGTTCCGCTTCCGCCATTAACAGTTTGGTAACTCACCCATCATGTTAAGATAATGGCTAATGCAGATCTTTGTATGCAAGTTAATGGGAAAAAGAAAGCGCGAAGTAGAGCTCGTTATTATCTCAGACACACACCTGGGTACCTATGGCTGCCACGCTGAAGAACTACTCCGTTACTTAAAATCCATCAAGCCAAGGCGATTAATTCTGAATGGCGACATCATCGACATGTGGCAGTTCAGCAAGCGTTACTGGCCCAAAAGTCACATGCAGGTGGTGAAACACATCACCGGGCTCATTGCCAAAGGCACCAAGATCACTTACCTCACCGGAAACCACGATGAAATGTTACGCAAGTTTGCTGGCTTCCGACTCAGCTCCTTTCAGATCGCGAACAAAAAAGTACTGTCGTTAAACGGAAAATCAGCCTGGATTTTTCATGGCGATGTGTTTGATGTAACCATGAAATATTCAAAGTGGCTAGCCAAACTGGGCGCCATTGGGTATGACACTTTAATTCTGATCAACTCCTTCGTAAACTTTGTCTTGAAACTTTTTGGTCGCAGTAAGATCTCTTTGTCAAAGCGCGTAAAGGACAGCGTAAAGCGGGCGGTTACCTTCATTAATGATTTTGAAAAA
The DNA here is from genome assembly GCA_964488465.1 of uncultured Ohtaekwangia sp. Classification (GTDB taxonomy): domain Bacteria; phylum Bacteroidota; class Bacteroidia; order Cytophagales; family Cyclobacteriaceae; genus ELB16-189. Next base: position 9,190 of record CAZAUN010000008.1, read on the forward strand.
ACAGCCGCAGAAATCGCCATCTCCAACGGATTCCAGTATGTGATTTGCGGTCATATTCATCATCCGGAGATGAGAAAGATTACGACCGAGAAAGGCGAGGTGATGTATCTTAATTCGGGCGATTGGGTTGAGAATTTAACCGCCCTCGAATACAACGAAGGCCAATGGCGGATTTATAGGTACAACGAGGATGCAAAGACGAAGTCAATGAAAATACCCAAAACCGCAAAAAGTCAAATGAATAATGAGGAAATATTTAAGGACCTTGTCAACGAATTTCTCAACCCGAAGAAATGAATATACTCTACGCCATTCAAGGCACTGGCAATGGCCATCTTAGCCGGGCGGTAGACATCATTCCGGAACTTAAGAAATACGGCAAGCTTGACTTGTTTGTGAGTGGTGCTCAGGCGGAGATCGTGTTGCCCTATCCCGTAAAATATAAATCGAAAGGGTTGAGTTTCTTCTTTGGTAAACAAGGCGGCATTAATTTTCTCAAAACTTTTCAACGGAATAGTTCGAAAGATGTAATTCAGGAGATTAAAAGTTTTCCGGTAGAGAAATATGATCTGGTAGTAAATGACTTTGAACCCATCACGGCCTGGGCATGTAAAAAACGTGAGGTACCCATAATCGGACTCAGCCATCAATCTGCATTGCTATCAAAAAAGTCTCCGCGGCCCAGGGTCATCGATCCCTTTGGAGAGTGGCTGCTGAAAAACTATGCCCCGGTAAAAAAGTACGTGGGGTTCCATTTTGAACAATACGATAAGAATATCTTCACACCGGTGGTGCGCACGGCCATCCGCGAAGCCAAGATAAAGGACCTTGGACATTACACAATTTATTTGCCGGCCTACGATGATAAGAAGTTGGTGCAATTGCTTTTAAAAATTCCCAAGGTGCGATGGCATATTTTTTCCAAGCACACAAAACGACCGTACCATGTGGGCCGGATTTCGGTGTATCCGGTCAGTGGTCAGGATTTTATTGAAAGTGTGGTTACGGGATCGGGGGTGTTATGTGGTGCTGGTTTTGAAACCCCGGCTGAAGTTATTCACTTGAATAAAAAGTTATTGGTGGTGCCCATGAAAGCCCAATATGAGCAACACTGCAATGCCGCCTCGCTCAAGAAACTGGGTGTGCCGGTATTAAAGAAAGTGAAAAAAAAGTCGGTTAAGAAAATCGAGCGCTGGTTAGAAGAAGGTCAGCCTCTGGACATTTCGTTTCCGGATATTGCAGGTGCCGCGGTGGAGAAGGCCCTTTCAAAAATATCAGAATAAACTTAGTCGGCTTCCAGTAATTCCAGCACGGAAGCCAAGGCCTCATAATCTTTAAGCCCGGGTCTGATTTCCTGATTGCCGCTAACCGTTATCCCGGAAATGGGCAAAGTGAGAAGTTGATCGATGGAATAGGGGCATAAATCAAAGTCGATTAACACATCATAGTGCTCCGCTATTTCAGTAAGAATTTTACGGTCCGACTCCTGGGTACCAGAAAGGTTTGAAATGACCAGCATGGAAATGTTTTTTGTAATGCCCGGGTTGGCATTCAACTCCGTCCATTGGTTCAAGGACAGCGATATAATCAATTGCTTACGATGGTAAAAGGCATTGAGTTGGGAGAACGGAATCTGCACCCAGGTGTCCGGATAGGATAGAAGTTGATCCGGATTTTGAGTAGTTACTTCCAGAACAAATTGCGGTCCGCTTACCCACCCGGTTATCTCGGCAAGGGTTTTGGGATCTATGTCTGAAACCGGGAAACCCAACCAATCAACCCCCATGCCGGCACAATACCGGGCATCGCTTAGGTTGGTAATGTTTCCTGCCTTTACTTTCGTTTTTAGCATGGCTCAAATATCAAAAAGAAAAAATAACTTTGAAACGAATCCCTTTGAATGAGGCGCCTCGGTAAGATCCTGACTGTGTTTATCCTCACAATTTCATGTTCGGAAGATCCGATTGAACTTGATTTTGGATATACCTATCAACCTTTACGGGTAGGGCTTAGTTGGGTTTATGGGGTAGAGGAGACCTCGATTGTACAATCAATCGAAACGACTTTACGCTACGAATTAAAGGTTGCGCTTATCGATTCCTTTAAAACCGATGCCGGAATTTATTCTTATTGGCTACAACGCCAAACTCGGAGTGATTCGAATGAGCCCTGGAATGCGTTGGACACCTGGTCAATCCAACAAACTTCCAATCAATTAATACAAAACGAATCGAACATCACGTTTGTCAAACTGGTCTTTCCACCGGCTACCGGTTTAACGTGGAATGGAAATCAGTTCAACAACCTCGCAGAGAATGGAAATATTTTTAATGGCCAGGGAAGCGAGTTTTATCAGCTTGCTAACGTAGGAGAAGCGAACGAACTACCCTCCGGTCAACGCTTTGAGAAAACTTTAACCGTCATCCACAATGACTTTGAGGATGCAATCGTTGGCCAGGATAAACGTTACGAAGTGTTTGCGGAAGGGGTGGGCCTCATTTACAAAGAGATAATTCAGTTGGAATATTGTTCAACACCTGCTTGCCTGGGACAACAAAAGGTGGATCGTGGGGTTATTTACAAGCAAACACTGAAGTCGCATGCGGGGTAAACTAGTGTTTATTGGATTGTTGTTGATGAGCGGCCTGGTTGAAGCCCAGGTTAATCGCTACTTTGTCTATTTCAAAGACAAAACCGGAACCCCCTTTTCCATTTCACAGCCTGCTCAGTTTTTAAGTGCTAAGAGTATCGCCCGAAGGGAAAAACAAAACCTTGTAATTACCGCTGAAGATCTTCCGGTCAATCCAGCCTATGTAGCAGATGTTAAGGCAACCGGAGCTAAGACGTTTTTTACCTCCCGGTGGTGGAATGGGGTATTGATTGAAACTTCTCCTAGTATATTACCGTCTATAATCGCTCTGCCCTTTGTAAAAGAAGTAATTTTTGTAGCCCCGGGAAATAAGTTGCAGGGTGGAAGAAAATCAAAGTACAAAGCCCGGAAACACGATACGGCCGAAGATCCGGCAAATCAGTTTCAGCTTACTCAATTGGGTCTTGATCAGATGCACCTCGATGGGTATCGCGGGGAGGGCATTTCTATCGCCATCTTCGACAGTGGCTTTCAGGGAGTGGATGTTACGGCACCCTTTGCACCGTTGTTCACCGAAAACCGGATTAAACAGACATACAACTTCGTATTGAACACGAATTCTGTTTATGAATTGGATGATCATGGCACCGAAGTGATGTCCGTGATGGCCGCGTTCTCCACCGGATCGTATACAGGAGGTGCACACAAAGCGGATTATTTCCTGTACCTAACGGAAGATGTGACAAGCGAATACCGGATTGAGGAGTTCAACTGGGCGTTTGCAGCCGAACGGGCCGACAGTGCCGGAGTGGATATCATCAATTCATCTTTAGGGTACAATACGTTTGATGATGCTTCGATGGATTATCTGCCCGAGGATTTGGATGGCCAAACAACGCTGATTACAAGAACTGCCAGGAAAGCGATAGAGCGGGGCATGATCGTAGTGTGCAGTGCCGGAAATGAAGGAAGTTCGTCCTGGAAATTCGTAACACCACCGGCCGATGCGGTTGGGATTCTCGCGGTAGGATCCGTAACCACCGCGGGTGTGCCGAGCAGCTTCAGTTCGATCGGGCCAACAGCCGATAACCGATGGAAACCCGATGTGGTAGCGTTGGGATCCGGCACCAGTGTTGTCAAGGCCAATGGCGCGATTGGTACAGCCAATGGTACTTCGGTGGCGAGCCCATTGGTGGCCAGTTTAGCAGCAGGTGTCTGGCAGGCCTATCCAACCTTAACCGCGAGCGAAGTGTATGACCTGATTATCGGATCGGCCAGTCGGGCATTAACGCCAACGAATTCGTTAGGCTATGGCATTCCCCATTACGAATCGGTGATCAGCAGTCAAAAATCGTTGGATCCTGATGTTGACTGGATTTCGGTGTATCCGAACCCGGTTATTGATGCAAGCTTTAAAGCGACCTTAAAGGAACCCAAAGGTGCGCCCCTGCTCATCACTATTTACGATGGGCGGGGAAGTCGTTTGGTAGAGCGAACCGAGGTGATCACGGAACAGAACAATCCGTTAACCGTGGATGTCGGTACCTATCCTGCGGGACTCTACCTGGTTCAATTCCGGATGGGAAATGCGCTTGCCCATGTTCGCATCCTGAAGATGTAAAGTTTAGCAAAGATGAATCGGGTAGTTATCTTTGCCTTGGTTAACATCCTTGCATGAAGCCTTTGATTGCTCCTTCCATTCTGGCCGCTGACTTCGCCAACCTGCAGCGTGAAATTACGATGATCAACGAAAGTGTGGCCGACTACATCCATGTAGATGTAATGGATGGTGTCTTTGTGCCCAATATCTCCTTTGGCATGCCGGTGATTAAGGCGATAAAGAAGCACGCCCGGAAGCCACTCGATGTACACCTGATGATCGTTCAACCTGAGCGGTATGTAGAAGCGTTTAAAGAAGTGGGTGCAGACATTTTATCCGTGCACATCGAAGCAAGTACACACCTGCATCGCACGATTCAACAAATTAAGGCAGCCGGTATGAAAGCCGGAGTGGCGGTAAATCCACATACGTCTGTATCGCAGGTACGCGATGTATTGGTCGATATTGACCTGGTATGCCTGATGTCGGTCAATCCCGGATTTGGTGGTCAGAAATTCATTCAGAATACCTATCGCAAGGTAGCGGAATTGCGATCGTTGATTGAACAAACCCATTCAAACGCATTAATCGAAATTGACGGAGGCGTAAATGAGGACAATGCCCAAGCGTTGATGGAGGCCGGTGCCCACGTGCTGGTGGCAGGTAATTTTGTTTTCTCTGCATTCGATCCAAAATCTGTGATTCAACGTTTAAGGGACGTGGGCGAATCGTTGGCCTGAATTTTGGTTCACATTTTATGGCATGTGTATGAAAAATCTTGGCTTCCTCTTTCTTATTATTTTAGGTGGGTCATGTGCCCGAACTGTTAATCGAATAGATCCTAACCAGGCAATCGATTTAAGCGGACGGTGGAACGATACAGACTCCCGGATCGTAGCCGAAAAGATGACGGTCGATTTATTATCAAGTCCGCGGTATCAGGAATATGCCAGGGCGCTTGGCAAGAAGCCGGTGATTATTGTAGGCGAGATCAGGAACCGAACCAGTGAGCATATTGATGCCAACAGCTACATCAAGAAATTTGAAGTGGCCATCTTCAATTCCGGCCAGGCCGATCTTGTTGAATCGGATACGTTTCGGGACAAGTTGCGGGAGGAGCGCGCCCAACAACAAGACTTTTCCGACCCGGCTACCCTGGCCCGGTGGGGGCTGGAGACCGGGGCCAACCTGATGTTGTTTGGTGAAATGACCTCCGAAACGGATGTCTACAACAACAACCGGGTAGTGAATTACCTCACTACGCTTTTCCTTACCGATATGGAAACGAACAAGCGGATCTGGTATGGCCAGCAGGAGATTAAGAAACAGATCAAAAATTAATTCAGTTGCGTGAGGGGGTTACCATCATACCAATCGCTGGCGCTGTTCAGCATCCTGATGTTAACCGCATCCTGTGCAACGTATTATCAATCCAACAGCGGGTTCAACCAGGAATTCGAACAGGGAAATCTTGACAATGCCTTGTCCAACCTGCAGGCGGATGGGAAGGAAGCAAAAGGTAAACGGGAATTTCTCTACTATGTAAACAACGGCCTGGTATTGTCGATGATGGGCCGGTATACCGAGAGCAATGAGTACTTTGAGAAAGCCTACCTGTTTGGTGAAGATTACCGCAAAAATTATTTGAATGAAGCGGCTTCGTATTTAACCAACCCGATGATCACCGCATACCGGGGGGAAGATCATGAACATTTAATGCTGCTTTATTACAAAGCCCTGAATTTTCTAAAGATGGGGAAAACCAACGAAGCCCTGGTGGAGTGCAGGCGATTGAACATCCGCTTGCAACAACTCAGCGACCGCTATGAGAATGAAAATAAGTTTCAACGGGATGCCTTCATCCATACCTTGATGGGAATCATCTACGAAGCCGACAAAGACTATAACAATGCCTTCATTGCCTATCGAAATTCGCTGGAGATTTATGAGACGGACTATGATCAGTTGTTTAATCTTTCCATTCCGGAACAGTTGAAGCAAGACTTGCTCCGCACGGCCTGGCGCAGCGGCCTAACGGATGAGTTTACCTATTACAAGGACAAGTTCGGCCTCGCTGACTTTACGGTTGAGCCGTCAACGGGAGGCGAGGTGGTCTTCTTTTGGCACAATGGACTGAGTCCGATAAAGACGGAGTGGAGCCTCAATTTTGCGGTCGATCGCAGGGGGGATATGGTGTACTTCTACAACCGGGAGTTGGGTGTCAGTTTTCCATTCTCGCTGGAAGGTTATGACGATCGTGAGAAAAATGGATTAGCTCAAATGGAATTTTTCCGGGTGGCTTTGCCTCGCTATATTGAACGCCCTACGTACTACCTGGATGCAACCCTTCAGGTTGCTGATCATGCCTATCCGCTTTACTTACTGGAGGATGTTAACAAGATTGCCTTTAAGAGTCTACAACAACGGATGACCCTCGAATTGAGCAAGGCCTTATTGCGGGTGGCGTTGAAAAAAGCAGTGGAACATCAAATCAAACAGGAAGATAAAACCCTGGGCTCCGTACTCGGGATGATTAACGTGCTTACCGAAAAAGCAGATACACGCAACTGGCAAACACTTCCTCATAGTATCTACTACTCCCGCATCCCGTTGCCCGAAGGCGAAAGCACGGTAACCTTGCAATTACGAGACCCCGGCAACACCTTGCAGGAGCATCACTTTACCTATTCGGTAAAACCGGGTCAGATACTTTTCCATACCTTCAGTTCGTTGGAGAGTCGGTATGTTGGTTCCGGGTATTGAGTCCTTTTTGCCAACCGTTGGATACCTGCTATCTTTAAGCTTTCATGAGGCAAATCCTGAACGTAAGTTGCGTATCTATGCTCCTGGGAGCCCTGCTCTTTCCGGGGATGTTGCTGGCCCAGGATGATGAGAAGCCGACTTTCCCGTTAGAAACCATTTACGCCAAGCGAAAGAAGAACGCGGTGCGGGGCATTATCACCCATTTCAAACTCAGTTTAAGCACCGGTGCGGGGTCAACGTTTATGAAACATGACCTTGATAATTTTGGCGTCTTCCAGCGCCCGGGGTACGCACCGCGAATCTTTCCAGTGGGGACTTCGGTTTTTCCAAAATACTCCAACTGGGTTAACCTGGTGAGCACGGATACCTTGTCCCTGATGCCCGATTCTTTTTTGGTTAGTGGGGACACTGCGCAATTGAGATTTAAGGGGAAGGCATTAAATATTCCGATCAACCTCACACTTTATTATGAGTTTCTAAAGCGCTACCGGATTGGTGGCGGATATTCCTATGAGGCCATCTTTCTCCGCGATTTTAATTCGACAACCTTTCAGGACCGGATCGGTTCGTTTCAACCAACCAACCCTTCCGGTATAATGAAAAAATACTACGGCTTTGCCGGAGTCTCATTTTATCGCCTCGACCGATTCTTATTTACAGGCGATGTTCAGATTGGCGGGTATAATCCCGGAAACAATTTCACCAAATCCTTAATCACGAAAGGGGTGTATGTGAACCTGGGGGTTACGGTGGAGCAGGAATTTTCGGAAAACCTGCGCGTCTTCATCCGACCTTCGTATGACATAAAGAAGTATACCCTCGGCATCCCGGGGAGTGGTGGCAATTCCATCGTACACAAGATGAATGCAGCCTATGTACAATTTGGATTGACCTACTCGTTACCAGAATTGCCCAAGTGCTTTTTAAAGGACTGCAAGATTCAGATGAACCATGCCCATGGCAATAAAGAATATCGAAGCCGGGTCCATCCGTTCTTTAAAAAGCAGAATCCCGGGTACGGAGAAAACCACCCCAAACTGATTAAAGACAAGGCGAAAAACAAGCGGAAACTGAACCCTTATTAGGGCTTAAAAAATGCCGCAAGACACCTCAAAAAACCTGCATTTAACTCCTGTCTTTCAGCACGATAATTGATCAATTTTATTTACCTTGCGGCCTTGTTTTTCAAGCCTCTTTACAACGCATGATGGCTCCATTTTTAACCCTGTTTACCCGTGGCTGACGATAGCACAAACCTTCCCGCAAGGCAGAACATAATCCCGATCAATATTGAAGATGAAATGCGAGGCGCCTACATCGACTATTCGATGTCGGTGATCGTATCGCGTGCCTTACCTGATGTTCGCGATGGGTTGAAGCCGGTGCATCGCAGGGTATTGTTTGGCATGCTGGAGCTCGGTGTTAACTACAATAAGCCCTATAAGAAGTCGGCCAGAATTGTAGGAGAGGTACTCGGTAAGTACCACCCACATGGCGATGCCTCGGTATATGATACCATGGTACGGATGGCCCAGGATTGGTCGCTTCGCTATACGCTTGTGGATGGACAGGGAAACTTTGGCTCTATTGATGGCGACTCTCCGGCAGCCATGCGGTATACCGAAGCCCGGTTGCGCAGGCTGGCAGAAGAAATGCTGGCCGACATCAACAAAGAAACGGTAGACTTTCAGCCCAACTTTGACGATTCGTTAACGGAACCCACCGTGTTGCCGGGCAAGGTGCCTAACCTGCTGATCAATGGATCCTCCGGGATTGCGGTAGGGATGGCCACCAACATGGCACCCCATAACCTCACGGAAGTGGTGGATGGCATCACCGCTTACATCGACAACCGGGAAATCTCCATACCGGAATTAATGAAATACATCACCGCTCCGGATTTTCCTACCGGAGGGATTATTTACGGTCAGTCCGGAGTGCAGGAAGCATTTATGACGGGCCGTGGCCGGATTGTGGTGCGGGCCAAAGCGGAGATTGTTACGAACAGTCATGGCCGTGATCAGATTGTGGTGACCGAAGTTCCCTATATGGTGAACAAGGCCCAGATGATTGAGAAGACGGCTGTCTTGATAAACGAAAAGAAACTGGAAGGCATCAGCGACATCCGGGACGAATCCGATCGGGATGGGTATCGTGTTGTGTATGATCTGAAGAAAGATGCCATTCCGAATATTGTCTTAAACAATCTCTTCAAGTACACCCAGTTACAATCCTCCTTTGGGGTTAATAATGTGGCGTTGGTTAAAGGCCGTCCACAAACCCTTAACCTCAAAGATCTAATCGTTCATTTTGTTGATCACCGCCATGAAGTAGTTGTCCGCAGAACGAAATTTGAGTTGAGCGAAGCAGAGAAGCGGGCCCACATTCTGGAAGGGTACCTGATTGCACTCGATCACCTGGACGAAGTCATTGCCTTGATCCGGAATTCCCGGGATCCTGAAATTGCAAAGCAGGGCCTGATGACCCAATTCAATCTTTCAGAAATCCAGTCGAAAGCGATTCTGGAAATGCGCTTGCAACGGTTAACCGGTCTGGAACGGGAGAAAATTCAGAATGAATACGAGGAAGTAAAAGCGCTGATTGCGCGGTTAAACGAGATCCTGGCCAGTGAGCCTGTGCGGATGGGGATCATTAAAGATGAACTCCGGGATTTGAAGGAGCGCTACGGTGACAAGCGCAGAACCGAGGTGGTTCACAACGAAGACGACATCACCTTTGAAGACATGATCCCCAATGAAGAGATGGTGATCACGGTTTCGAATCAGGGGTATGTGAAGCGAACTTCGCTTTCGGAATACAGAACCCAGGGCCGGGGTGGCATCGGATCGAAAGCAGCCGGCACCAAGGAGGATGACTTTACAGAACATTTGTTTATTGCCCAGGCACATAATTACCTGTTGATCTTTACGGAACAGGGCCAGGTGTATTGGAAGAAGGCCTATGAAATTCCGGAAGGAAACAAGACCTCCAAAGGGCGCGCTATCCAAAACCTGCTTAACATTCAACCCGGAGACCGCGTGAAGGCTATCCTGAATGTGAAAGACCTGGTGGATGAGACCTACATCAACAATACGTTTGTCATCCTCTGCACCGAAAGGGGTACCATCAAGAAAACTTCGCTGGAAGCCTACTCGCGGCCACGCGCCAACGGCATTGCGGCCATTACCATAAACGAAGGCGACCGTCTGTTGAATGCCGCCCTTACCAATGGCACGAATGACATCATTATTGCAAAGAGTGAAGGCAAAGCCGTGCGCTTCAATGAAAGTGATGTGCGCCCAATGGGTCGTACTGCGGCCGGGGTAAGAGCGGCTACCCTGGAGTCGGATGAAGATAAGGTCATTGGCATGGTTTGTATAGCCCGGCCCGATGCCAACCTATTGGTGGTATCCGAAAAAGGATATGGCAAACGGTCTTCAATTGATGACTATCGCATCACCCGCAGGGGTGGAAAAGGAGTTAAAACGATCAACATCACTGAAAAAACTGGCAAGCTTGTTGCAATCAAGGAAGTGGTTGACAATGATGATTTGATGATTATCAATAAGTCGGGCATTAGTATTCGCATCAGTGTAACGGAATTGCGCGTGATGGGCCGGGCCACACAAGGCGTACGGTTAATCAAACTGAACGAGGACGATGCCATTTCTTCGGTGGAAAAAATTCAGAAAATGGAAGGGGATGCAGACGCCACCAAGGAAAATGAATCACCCAAGAGTGAAACAGAATAAACCAAACTAAATAACTTGAACTAAACCTTTAATTGAAATGAAAAAGTTAGCCATCCTGTTAATTGGGTGTATGCCTTTTGTAGCACTTGCGCAGAAGGAAATTAAACCGAGCGTACCGAATGCAGAGAAAGCCCTTCGTGCAGGTAAAATTGATGAAGCCAAAGCCATTATTGATGCCACTACTTCCAGCCAGGAGTACATGGTTGATAAGAAAGGCAACCCCAGCAAGAATGCTGCGAAGGCCTGGTTTTTAAAAGGCGTTGTATACGCAGCCATTGACACCACCAAAGAACAAAAATTCAAGTCGCTGGTACCGGATGGATTCCCGATCGCAAAGGAGTCGTTCGACAAAGCCAAGGCCCTGGATCAGGATAAAACACCTGCCTTTTTAAATGACCCTACCGGCTTCCCGATGATGAACGATCAGGTGAATGCATATCTGGCACAGAGCTACTATAACGTTGCGATCACCGCTTTTCAGGATGAAAAGAACTATAAAAAAGCATTTGAGTATACCGAGCGCACCTTGTACTTCATTCCGAACGACACTTCCGTATTGATGAATGCCGGTGTGTTCTTCGGCCCGGCCGCGGATGAGTATGACAAGTCAATCGAGTACATCAAGAAGTATCAGGCAAAAGGCGGTTCCTCACCCGATGCCAACATCATGTTGTTCAGCATTTACCGCGATCAGAAGAAAGACAATGAAGCTGCGCTGAGTCTTGCTAAGGAATTGGTAGCGAAGTACCCGAACAATCCGGAATACCCAAAGTTCGAGTTGGACATGTACATCAAAATGAACCGCTTGCCAGAAGCAAAATCGGTAATGGAGCGCCAGGCAGCTGCTGATCCGAATGACAAGGAATCGCGGTACTACCTGGGTGTTATCAGCAATGAGTTAAAGCAACCGGAGGAAGCCAAAAAATGGTATGAAGAGTCCATTAAACTGGATGCGAAATATTTCGAACCTCAATTGGGGTTGGCTGAGATCGTTTACCTGGATGCCAAGAAAGTGAAAGATGAGATGAACCAATTGGGTAACTCCAAAGAAGATTTCAATAAGAAGGTAGCCCTTGACAAGCAGTACCAGGATAAACTGCGCGTAGCATTACCTTATTGGGAGAAATGTGAAAAATTAAGCCCGGATGAAGGCAAGGTGTTGGATGTGCTGTATCTGATCTATTCCGATCTCGAAATGACGGCTCAGGTAACCCGCATCGAGAAAAGAATGAAGGCTTTGGGACTACTTGATTAAGGATAGTTTCTGCCTTAAAACCAAAAAGAGGCTCGCAGGAGCCTCTTTTTTTATTCAGTCAGTTTCAACGGTATTTCTTTTGACTAACGAAATTCAGAATTCACGTTCAAAAATTACCTGGTTCTGACTTTACACGGCATAGAGTAGTTCCTTCTGGGCAGTAACCGGCTCGCTGGAAATATACTCATCGTAAGTCATCAGGCGGTCGATGTGGCCATTGGGGGTAATCTCAATGATCCGGGTGGCCACGGTTTGGGTAAACTCATGGTCATGCGAGGTAAATAACACGGTGCCCGGAAAGTCTTTCAAAGCATTGTTGAAAGCAGTTATGGATTCCAGATCCAGGTGGTTGGTTGGTTCATCCAGAATCAGCAGGTTGGCCCCGGCCAGCATCATGCGCGAAATCATACAACGCACCTTTTCGCCCCCGGACAACACACTGCACTTTTTGAATACTTCCTCACCACTGAACAGCATCTTACCCAGAAAACCCCGAATGTATACTTCATCTTTGTTGGCATCGTCTGCAAACTGCCGCAACCAATCAACCAGGTTATCGTCTGACTGGAAATAGGATTCATTGTTCACCGGCAGGTAAGCAGGGGTGATGGTTTGCCCGAACTTATAACTCCCGCTGTCGGGCTTGATTTCTCCGGCCAAGATTTGAAACAGTGTGGTGATGGTAAGACCATCCTTGCTTAGGAAAGCAATCTTGTCGCCTTTGTTAACGAAGAAATCCAAATTCTTGAAGAGTGTGCTTCCATTTAAAGAATGGGTTAGCGATTCTACATGCAGGATCTGATCTCCTGCCGTACGCTTTTGTTGAAAGATGATGGCCGGGTATTTTCGGTTGGAAGGTTGGATGTCATCGATATTGATTTTTTCCAGAAGTTTCCTGCGGCTAGTCGCCTGTCTTGACTTCGAAGCATTGGCGCTGAACCGGGCAATGAACTCCTGCAATTCCTTTTTCTTCTCTTCCGATTTCTTGTTGGCAGCAGCGCGCTGTGATAAAGCGAGTTGACTGGATTGATACCAGAAGGAATAGTTTCCGGTATAAAGCCGGATCGCCTTGAAATCGATGTCCACAATGTGGGTACACACCGTATCCAAAAAGTGGCGATCGTGCGAAACAACGATCACGGTATTATTGAACTCAAGTAAGAAATCCTCCAACCAGGTAATAGTTTGAAGGTCGAGGTCGTTTGTAGGCTCATCCAGGATCAGGATATCCGGGTTGCCATAAATAGCCTGTGCCAGGAGCACCCGCACCTTTTGGGCCCCACTTAATTCCTTCACCAGCTTGTAATGATCCTCCTCGGTAATCCCCAGGCCGCTCAGCAGGGCAGCCGCATCCGATTGGGCATTCCAGCCATTGAGTTCTGCAAATTCAGCTTCCAGTTCCGAAGCCCGGATGCCGTCCTCTTCACTAAAGTCGGGCTTGGCATAGATGGCATCCTTTTCCTGCATCAGGTTCCACAGCTTGCTGTAGCCCATCATGACTGTATCCAAAACAGCTACGTCATCAAACTCATAGTGGTTCTGGCGCAGCACCGCCATCCTTTTGCCGGGCTCTATTACCACCTGGCCGCGGGTCGGGTCAATGTCACCCGATAAAATCTTTAAAAAGGTGGACTTACCGGCCCCGTTGGCCCCGATCACACCGTAGCAATTTCCACCGGTGAATTTGAGGTTTACCTCATCAAAAAGAACCCTTTTTCCAAACTGGAGGGAGACGTTATTAGCAGCAATCATGAATTATCGATCAAAATAAACCGCAAAGGTAGACAAAAGGCTGCGAATGAAATGAGCGAATTAAACAACCGTTTGCATTCAATTGCTGCCGTAGATTATCTCTCTGTGTGACATATGTCATTTTTTACAGTTAAATTCAATCATAATATCGTGCGTTCATTTTAACATAAACCTTATGAAATCAAGCCACTTTACTGCGGGGCAAAACAACAGCCTCATTTTGTTGCGCATCCTGATTGGATGGCATTTTTTGTACGAAGGCGTTTTAAAAATGTATAACCCAGCCTGGACAGCAAAAGGGTACTTGTTGAGCGCTTCATTTTTTAAGCCCTTCTTCGCCTGGCTCGCTGGCGATACCATGATCTCCATCGTGGATACACTCAACATTGTTGGACTGGTAGCGGTGGGCGCTGCATTGATTATCGGTCTTAAAATCCGGTGGGCAGCCATTGGCGGCATTGCGTTACTCGCCTTGTATTATGTAGCCCATCCGCCATTCCCCGGCCTCGAGCAAGGTCCGGCCGAAGGAAGCTATTGGATTGTAAACAAGAACCTGATCGAGATCGGGGCGTTGGTTGTTCTTTACCAATTTCCCGCGTACGCTGCCTTTGGCTTGGAACGATTCTTTAGTCGAAAAAAAGCTGAACCCGCTCATGGATAATCCTCAACCTTAACTGAAGTAATTATGAAAAATGACGATAACCTCTTTAGTTCCTGGAGCAGGAGAGACCTGCTAAAAAGTCTGGCCGGTATTCCCGTGCTGGGTACGGTTTGGTTTGCCGGTGCAAAACTGACTGGTGATGCCAAGCGCGAGAAACAATTTTTACTGGAGACCCTCAACATCAAAGCGGCTCCACCGCCAGCCACCGGACCGATGAGTGGCAATCCGATCCGATTGGGAATTATCGGGTTCGGGATCCGTGGTGAGCAACTTTGCCGGGCATTGGGCTTTGCCACCAAAGAGTGGATTGCCAATATGAAAGAAGCGGCTGAGAAAAATCCGAACGACACCCGACTTAAAGAATTCCTGGCGCAAGAGAACCTGAACATTAAAATCACGGCTGTATGCGACATCTTTGATGTGAATGCAGAAAGGGTGATTGATTCATTCTCCACTCCGGAAAATAAAGTAACCCGATTCGCTACCCACACCGAGATGTTTAGCAGCGGGCAAGTGGATGCGGTAGTCATTGCCACGCCCGACCACTGGCACGCACCCATGGCCATCGAAGCCGTCAATGCCAGTATTCATGTGTATGTAGAAAAACCCATGACTCACAATGTATCAGAAACCTATTCGCTTAGGGATGCCGTGAGAAATAATCCGAAGGTGGTCTTTCAGGTGGGGCACCAGCATCGGCAGACACAGAGTTTCTTAACGGCCATGGACATCATCGCCAAAAAGACGCTGGGTCATGTGTCGCTCGTTACCACCAATACCAATCGCAATGATGATAACGGAGCCTGGCAATATGATATTCATGAAAAAGCTTCGCCCGAAACCATCAACTGGGATCAGTTTCTGGGCAACGCACCGAAGGTACCCTTCAATAAGGAACACTTCTTCCGCTGGCGCAAGTGGTGGGCCTATGGTTCCGGTTTGTCGGGCGACTTATTGACCCACGATTACGACCGCATCAACTGTTTGCTGAAGATGGGTATTCCGGCTTCAGTTACGGCTTCGGGTGGGATTTACACCCACAATGACGGTCGCAATGTTCCGGATGTAATGCAGGTAAACATGGAGTTTCCGGATTACAGCACCGGTGGCAGCCAGGAACCCGGAAAGGAGAAGGGGATGACGTTTGTTTACAGCGCCACCCTGGGGAATCAATTTGATCGGGGAACCCATTTGATGGGGCATGATGCTACCATGGATTTGGGCAACATGATTACCATTTATGCGGATGCACGAAGCACCCGCTATGCTGACCTGATTAAGGAAAAGCGGATCGACCCGATGGTTCCGATCTATCAATACAACCCGATGGCCAACGCAACGGATGCGGTCACCAGTGCCACGGCCAAGTACTTTGCCAACAAAGGATTGCTGTGGACGTATCGGGATGGCAAACGTGTAGACTCTACCTTTTTACATATGCGGGAATGGCTCAGCTGTATACGGAATGGCGGAACACCAAGTTGTTCCATCGTGGAAGGATTCCAGGAAGCCATCTCCGCCCACATGGCAGGCTTGTCGTACAAGCTGGGCCGCAGGATTGAGTGGGACGCTGCTTCGGAGAAAATCATTGCCAAACCTGGTGAAGATTTGGATGCAGCCTTGCTGGCCAACCAGGAAAAAGTTGTTTCTGTATAACGGTTTAATTCACTTCACACGAAAGCCCAATGGTTCACACCGGAGGGCTTTTTCTTTTGTAAATTTTTCATCTTAATGACAACGGTCATTTTTATTGCCGGGCATAGCAGGTAATATCGGGTGGTGTTTGAGGGATCAAAAAACTAAATCACAGCTATGAAAACCAGCAAGCAAGCAGGCATTTGGATGGATTATTCAAAGGCCATCGTTATTGAAGTAAACCGTGATGTGACCACCCGTCAGGTGATTGAGTCAGACTTTACATACGAGGAGAAGCAGCACAGCTTTGCCCGCAATGAAGGCCTGATGCACAAGAAGGAACGGCAGTTGGAAGGCGAATATTTCAAAGCCATCACCAAGGTTATTCAAAACTATAAGGAGGTGGTGTTGTTTGGACCCGGGGATGCCAAGAGTGAACTCTTCAATCGCGTTACTTCCGATCCGCATTTCAAGAGCATCCGGATTTCGATGGAGCCCGCTGACAAGTTAACTGACAACCAGCTGGTGGCGTTTGTAAAGGATTATTTTCATGTAGCAACACCAACCCTTTGATGTATGCGTTCAACACAAGAAGGCCTCCTCAACCAGGTTGGGGAGAAATTGGTTCGGGTGCAGCAGGAACTAGATGAATTGGCCCTGCAACTTTCGTTGGGGAAAGCCGAAGCCCGCGATAAGTTTGAAGAACTGAAGGTTGAATTTCGCGACAAGGTTGGTGCCTTAAAGCTCCAACTTCATCAATCGGAGGAAACCATCCGGCCCGAAGTGCTTCGAACCCTGGAAGAGTTTGAACTTCAATTGGCGCTGGGGAAAGCCGAAACCAAAGACCGGTTTCACGAGCAGAAGATCAAAATTCTTCACTCGCTCAATACCCTGGAGCAGGCGTGGACAGAGTGGATCAAGACCCTTGATTCAAATTTCTTCACGCACGAAGCTGAGAAATTCAAACTCAAGTTGGAAATTCTGCGGTTGCGCTTTGATCTCAAGGCGTTTGAGATGAAAGATGCTTATCGGGGAACGATGCCAGCGTTGCGCAGGGAGTTGGAGCGAATTCATCATCGCCTGCAACAGCGCATGAAATCGGGTTCAGCCCGATATGATGATTTTGCAGATGAACTCTCGCTGGCTTATAAACATCTTAAGAAGGCGGTGACAGATCTGGTATGAAAAAAAAGAAGCCATACGGCTCCGTAGCGTGGTGGAGTTCCGTAGTACTCCTGCTGTTATTGGGTTTCTCTGCAAGCTTTGGCGGACTCGCACTAATTCTGGATCCCTCCGGGGGCACGCTGGGCATGCATGTGGCCGGATTGGAAGGAACCTACTTCCCCGACTATGAGGCCCCGGGCTTTATCCTGTTTTTTGTGCTCGGAATTTTCAGTTTGGTGGCTTCCGTGCTTGTGATGATGAAGAACCCGTACTTTGCAACGTTCATTTTCATTCAGGGAGCGTTGCTTACCGGTTGGATTCTGGTGCAGGTATACCTCTTGCCCGAGACCCATGTGCTACAGTTAATTTATTTTTTCGTAGGAATTTTATTGATGCTTTTGGGGAACTTGCAGAAGAGCAAACGGGCTTTATAAATACCCACCAGATTTGTGGATACCCTAACACACGGAGTACTTGGCGCGTGCCTGGGCGAGTTGCTGGGTGGGCGGCAGCTTGGTAAGAAGGCATTGCTGGCCGGGGCCATTGCCCAGAACTTACCGGATGCCGATGTGGTGGGTGCATTCTGGCTCGATCCGGCCGCGAATGTGCTGGCCCATCGGGGACTTACCCATTCGTTCTTTTTTGCCATGCTGATCACACCCCTGTTCGCATACGCGTTAACCCGATGGCGTCATTCCGTTGCCCCCGTTTCTTTTTGGTTGAAGTTCCTGGGCGTTCAGATTCTCGTTCATGATTTGATTGATGGATTCAATGCCTATGGTACGGCCTGGTTCGAACCTTTCTCACACCAGCGCATCTCTTTTCATATGTTGTTTGTATCGGATCCACTTTTCTTTATTCCCCTGGTGTTTGGTACGGGATATCTTCTTCTTGCCGGCAATCAACGACCGCGAAGGAACTGGTATGCCGGTCTCGCGCTCGGTGTGAGTGGGCTTTATGTAGCAGGATGTGTTTGGGTAAAAGAAAGCGTGCGCAAGGACGTGGCCGTAGCGATTTCAAGACAAGAGCTGGTGCAAGATGACTACCTGATTACACCGACACCGTTCAATAGCCTGCTTTGGTTTATTGCGACCAAACACGACTCAGGCAGTTGGGTCGGAAATCGCTCGGTTTGGGATCAACATCCCGACATTCACTTTGAATTTTTTCAACGCAATGATTCTTTATTGAATTCATCATCGCGTACCCATGAAATTGAAAACCTGAGACGTTTCTCGCAAGGGTATTACACCGTTGAACAATCAGGCGATACACTGGTATGGAATGATTTGCGGTTTGGGCAAATGATGGGATGGGAGCATCCGCGGGCCGGATTTGTCTTCCATTACTATTTAGCACCCGAGATTGATAATACAGTCGTGTTGCAGCGCGGCCGGTTTGCCGGTTGGGATGAGACGACCCTGCCCAACCTGATCAGGCGGATTCGCGGGCACTGATCACTTTTGTTTTTCCTGTCGGAAATAGAACGTGAAGAGAAAGAAGATGAAGCGCACGATTTCATAGGCCATCCGGTGCAAGAATTTATTCCAGAGGGAGGTTTTCCGTTCAAAGATTTCCGGAGTGATCCGGTCGCAATCCCGTTGAATGATGTCCTCCAGCGCATGGTCTACCTGGTGCGCGAAGGGTTTGTTATGGATATCGAGATTCAGTTCCAGGCTGGCATAGGCGCTGATGTTGTTGAAATTGTAAGACCCGATCGTCACCCATTGGCCATCGTAGGTGGCAATCTTGCCGTGCACCACCTTCTTACGGTACTCATAGATTTCAATGTTCCTTCGCAATAGCCACGGGTAGAAAAAGCGCTCTGCCATTTTCGCGATGGTGACATCCGAAATCTTGGTGAGAATGATCCGCACCTTTACACCCCGGGCAGCGGCCAGTCGCAGGTTCTTGCGAAACATCCGACCTGGCAGGAAGTAACTCGACATCAAGGTTATCCGCGATTGGGCCCGATGAAACATTTCGATGTAGCTGCGCGAGATTTGATTTTTGTTTCGCACCCAATCATTTACCCGCATGCGGATGTAACAATCCTGTTCGGTTTCAACGTGCGACCGCATGGAAGCCAGCAGCAAAGCCTTTTTGTTACCCCGGTACCACATCTGCATGCATCGGTTGTATAACTCAACTGAAATCTGACCTTTCACATGGACTGCCCAATCCATCCAGGCCGGGTGCTGCGGCAAGTCGTTGTAGTGGTTGCTGATGTTGATGCCACCCACCAGTCCATACACGCCATCGGCCACAAAAATCTTATGATGCATTCTGCGGCCGATGTAAAACCGTTTGCCCCGGAGTACCGGTTCAAACCAGCGGAAATGGATCCCACACTTTTCCAGGCTGACAATCACTTCCGGCTCCAGGGAACGGGAGGCATAGCCATCCAGCAACAGGAACACTTTTACACCCCGCTGCGCAGCTCGAATCAGGGCGTTGGTAATACGCGTACCGGTTTCATCCTGCTCGTAGATGTACACTTGCAAATGAATGGATTCAAGAGCCTGATTGATCAAGGTTTCCAACAACTGAAAGTACGGTGCACCACCCCGTATTAATTCGACAGTATTGTGTGAGGTGTAGCCACTGCCCGGGTCGAAGGACTGTATAATTTTTCTGTCAGCCATGTACGTTCACCGGGGGTTGTCTATCTTGCTCTTGTATAAACTAAATCTATGCAAAGTATCGATAATAAGGTAGTGTTGATTACCGGTGGTAGTCGCGGAATCGGGTATGGGATTGCGGCTGTGTTGATGCAGTTCGGAGCCCGGGTGGCCATTACCAGCCGCACACAAGCGGGTGCCGATGATGCCGCGAACCGGTTGAATCAGTTGGGCAAAGATCGTGCGTTTGGAATCGCTGCGGATGTACGCAACCTGCAGTCGCAGCAACAGGCGGTAGACCAGGTGTTGAAGAAATGGGGACAACTGGATGTAGTGGTAGCCAATGCGGGCCTGGGTTATTTTGCATCGGTGGAGACGCTGACGGAAGATCAATGGCGCGAAACCATTGACACCAACCTGACCGGAGTGTTCTTTACCATGAAAGCCACCATTGCGGCATTGAAGAAATCCAGCGGGTACATCATTACCATGGCGAGTCTGGCGGGCACCAATTTCTTTGAAGGTGGCTCGGCTTACAACGCCAGTAAGTTTGGGTTGGTGGGGTTCACGCAAGCGGCCATGCTGGACTTGCGCAAACATGGAATTAAAGTAGCGACTATTATGCCCGGTTCGGTTGCCACGGAGTTCAATGCACATGAACCTTCTGAGCAGGATGCGTGGAAAATACAACCGGAAGACATCGGGCAACTGGTGGTGAACCTGCTGCAAATGAATCCGCGCACGTTGCCCAGCAAGATTGAAGTGCGCCCCAGCTTGCCGAGGTAACTGATTTCAAGGCGTATGCGACCACACCATGAACTGTTCTTTCATGTCTTCGGGCAATACCGCCACGATGTCGTGTAATTCCCCGGCCGAAACATAATCGGCAATCGTTTTTATAACCGCTTCGGTGGCTTCAATGGCATCGCTTTCTCCCGAGAAATCGCGCCAGGCGGAGATGCCATCATCGCGCATCACGGCTTCACAAAATTCAGTCATGGTTTTGATCTTTTCATGTTGCCGGGTAGGTTGCCAGCCTTCGATGTAAAGGGCTTTGATCACCATGGGCAACTGGGCAATTAATTGAAAGGATTCTTGCAGGGTAAGCCGGTTGCGCAACGCATGTAATACGCTACGCAATACGCGCCCCGCACGATCGCGATTTTCAGGATCGCCCAGGCGTGCTGCCAGCCGGTTGACAAACTCATTGCCTTTAGCAGCATGTTTTTCGAAATTGAGTGGCATATGATTTTTATTTAAAGGTTTATTTATTCCAATTCTTCGTCATTTACATACCGGTCTACCGGAACTTCCGCCTTCTTATTCAGCTTCTCTTTGTGCTTCCGGATTTGACGTTCCAGATTCTGACAGGCTTCTTCGGCCGCGATTTCAAAACTGGCGGCTTGATCACGGGCATACAGGTCGTTGCCCGGTACGGCCAGCCTGGCTTCCACGATGAAGTAGTCTTGCTGTCCGTTTTTCTCCTTCTTCAGTACCAGGTGGCATTGCATCACGCGGTCAAACATCTTTTCGAAGCGATCGAATTTCTCCTGCAGCATGATTTCCGTTTTCTCGCTGATGCGGACACGGGGTGATTGAATTACGTATTGCATAAGGGGCAAGGTGTAACCCTTGTGTTATGGTGAAACTTCTCAACCGTTAACCTGCAATCAAGATGTAAAACTCACAGCAGGAATTAAATGACCGAAGTCATGTTCAGAAAAAATATTTATCGTGTTTCAGTAAGCTAGGCGATGGAATGCGCGAGACCCCGTTCCAGTCCGCGCAGTTCCGCCAATCCGCGCAAGCGACCAATGGCTGAATAGCCCGGGTTGGTTTGCTTGGTCAGGTCGTCCAGCATTTGATGGCCATGGTCGGGGCGCATGGGAATGGATTGTCCGGTTTGTTGCATGAGCGCAACGATTTCCTTTACCACCTGCACCATATCGGTATCTCCTTGCAGGTGATCGGCTTCCACGAAATTGCCTTCCGCATCGCGTGTGGTATTGCGCAAGTGTAAAAAGTGAATGTGCCTGCCCAGCCTGCGCACCATGCCGGGTAAGTCGTTGTCGGCACGCACGCCAAACGAGCCGGTGCAAAAACACAACCCGTTGGCAGGCGAGGGGACTGCCTCCAATAAGTCCCGCGCATCCTGTTCTGTACTCACTACCCGTGGCAAGCCAAGCACAGGATAGGGTGGATCATCCGGATGGATGGCGAGTTTAAGACCCACTGCTTCAGCCACCGGCACCACCTGTTGTAAGAAGTAAAAAAGATTTTGTTTCAGCGCCTGTGCGGAGAGATGGGAATACGAGTCGATCAAGGTCAGCATCTCCTGAGGCGTGAAGGCCACATTGCCCCCGGGCAATCCCATCAACAACGTGCGGTATAAAGTTTCCTGTTCGGCTTGGGAGAGTTGTTTGAATAATGTTTCGGCTCTTCGTATTTCTTCGGCTGAATAGTCCACCGCAGCTCCGGGACGCTTCAATAAGAAGAGATCAAACGCAATGAAGGCCGCCATTTCAAAACGCAAAGCCCGGCTGCCATCGGGCATGGGGTAGGCAAGATCGGTGCGCAACCAATCCAGGATGGGCATGAAGTTATACGTGACCACCTTGAGCCCACAGGCAGCCACGTTGCGTAAGCTCTCTTTATAGTTATCCAGGTATCGCACATAATCACCTGATCGCTTTTTAATGTCTTCATGCACCGGCAAACTTTCAATGACTGTCCAGGTTAAGCCTGCTGATTCAATTTCATGCTTCCGTTTCTGAATTTCCTGCTGCGACCACACGTCACCCACCGGAACCTGATGCAAGGCAGTAACCACACCGGTACACCCCGCCTGCCGGATGTGGGCCAGCTTCACCGGATCCGCTGGCCCGAACCAGCGCATGGTTTGCTCCATGTAAATGGGTGT
This sequence comes from uncultured Ohtaekwangia sp., assembly GCA_964488465.1. Classification (GTDB taxonomy): domain Bacteria; phylum Bacteroidota; class Bacteroidia; order Cytophagales; family Cyclobacteriaceae; genus ELB16-189. The sequence goes on from CAZAUN010000008.1 coordinate 31,903, forward strand.
GTTCATCGGTTTCAAAGTAAAGGACATTGAACGTTGGAAAAAAGCGTTTCATCGTGAATTGGCAGGCCGTCATTAACCCCAACAATATTTCGTTGTTATTACCGTATCTTTAACGAATTGTTTAGTTCAGGTAAGTGACTTTTATGATGAATCGATTGCTTCGGGGTTGTTCTGTTCTCATTTGTAGTGGCATTTTTTTGTTCTTTACTTCCTGTGCGCCTCCAGAAGATGAAGATACCGCCCCGGTCATTCCGGAAGGCGTGCAAATCAACGAGATTTATGCTTCTGGTGAAGATTGGGTGGAGCTCTATAACAGCTTGGAAATCAGTAAGGATATCGGTGGTTACTTCATCTACGATAACGCGGCTGCCAAGTATAAAATACCGGCTGGCACTTCGATCCCCGCCAAGGGATTTCTGGTGTTGGTTTGCAATGATCTTGGAACCGGTTTGAATACCAATTTCAAGCTGACTGCGGAAGGTGAGACGGTGTACCTGGAGAATGCCAGCGGCACCTTGATTGACCGGATTGAATATCCGGCTATTGGTGCGGGGCAATCGTATGGACGGTTTCCGGATGGTACCGATAATCTGGCCATCTCCGGATCGCAGACGCGAGGAGCAACGAATGGTGGCAACCAGACTCCGGCCATCGTCAGCACGACACGCGAACCGCTGGTGCCGGGTCTCAATCAAACGGTAACCATTAAAGCTTCTTTGGTGAGTGCCCAGCAGCTAACCGGAGTTAATTTGTATTTCCGGTTCAATGACGGCAGCTTCAGTACGTTGCCGATGACCTTACAAAACCAGCAATACACCGCTACCTTGCCGGCTCAGGCAACTACGGGCACGGTAGAATATTATCTCGAGGCCATTGGAGCCAACGGTATCAAGTCATATGAACCAGCTACCGCACCCAACAAGGTGTTGAGTTATTTGCTGAACACAGATCCGTTGCCAAACCTGGTCATCAACGAGTTTATGGCGTATAACCTGGCGTGTTGTCCGGACAAAGATTCCGGCACCGATGAGTATGACGACTGGATTGAAATTTACAATGCCGGCTCGGTGGCAGTAAACCTTGGCGGGATGTATTTGTCCGATAACAAGGCCAATCCGTTTAACCACCGGTTGCCCACAGATGATCCGGGAAGTACGACCCTTGCTCCCGGAGAATTTCTGATTGTGTGGGCCGATAACACTCCCGAACAAGGGCCGTTGCATCTTGATTTTGCGCTGAGCAATGCCGGAGAAGCCGTTGGGTTATACTATATTGACGGAAGAAAGATAGACGAGTATACCTTCGGGGCTCAGAGTGCCAATGTTTCCTGGGGCCGCACCACAAATGGCGCCAGTACCTGGAAAGCGTTCAGTACTCCCACACCCGCTGCCTCAAACCAGTGACCATCGCATGTTAGAATTATTTCCCGATCAGCCAGTTTATGAATACCCGCAACTGATCAACATCACGTATTCATTTCTTTGGGCGTTTTTGCTGGCCTCCATCATCGCGATTACACACAAGCTTACGTTTACCGGGGATTACTATCCGAAAAATTTCTTTCAATCGCTGGTGTTGGGTTCTGTAGTAACTACCCTGGTGATGATGGCCATTGGCGATAGCCTGGCGCGGGGGTTGGGAGTGTTTGGGGCCATGGCCATCATTCGCTTCCGCACCCGCATCGATGATCCACGCGATGTCTTGTTTTTGTTTGCGGCCCTGAGTACAGGGTTGGCTATCGGTGTGTATGGATTCACCATCTCTTTTGTTGGCGCTTTACTCTTCTGTCTGGTGGCGGTGTTGTTGCACGCCTCGCCCTTCCGCAGTTATGCCCATCACAGCCATTTGTATTTTACGCTGGCCAAAGGCGACCGACTCGACTCGGTATTGCAGGTAGTGTCGTTGCATTGCACCGAAGTACGGGTGATCACCCTGTTGGTGAATAAAGAGAATGCCTTGCGGTATCACTACGCCATCTCGCTAAAAAAGAACCACACAAAAGAACAGTTGATGGAGGCGTTGAGTGGGATAGAAGGCGTGCGGCAGTTGAAGATTTCATCCAATCAAGCCGAGCAACCATTATGATTACCACCCGGTACAATTGGTTTTACATCTTCACGGGCGCCATGTTCCTGGTGATGCTCTACATCAGTGGCCGGTATTTCAAAGGCAGTGGTGATGCGGCCATCGGGTTGGCCCAAACCAAAACTTATACGATCAGCGCAGAAAAATCGGCCCAGGTAAAGGCGGTGAATGTAGTGCCGGGGATGCAGGTGAAAGCCGGAGATTTACTCATTGAACTTACCAGCCAGGAGTTGGAGATCGAAATTGCCAAGCTCACCAATCGGATTGCGGTGTTAAAGTCCGAGCGTTCGGAGAAGGCCAAGCTGGCTGCCGCTGAGATTGCCTATATCAAGGCCGAGAATGACATCCTTTTGGAAGAATTGGATGCTGAAATAAAGCAAACCACCAGCGAGTTGAACATGAATGCAGCCCTCACGAAAGAACATGTATCGGACCAAAAGCAACCCACGGAATCGCCCCTGGAGATCAAGATCCATTCGCTGAGGCAACAAAAGAAAATGCACCTATTGGCACAGGAGATAAAAATCAAGGATGTGCAGCAGGAAAGTTCCACCGAGCAACAGTTGCTGGAAAATCAGGTGGTGTTGCTGGAAAGTGAGTTGACGTTGTTAAAGAGCGAGAAGAGCAACCTCATTAAATATGCTTCGGCTCCCGGTGTCATTAAGAATGTTTATGTAAAATCCGGGGAGCAGGTGAGTGCCTATGCCCCCTTGCTTGAGATCAATCCGTTGCGGCCCACCACGGTGGTGGTGTATCTGATTGGTAAGAAAGGCGAGCCTTATGCCATTGGCGCCTCGGTATCCGTTTCGGCTTACGACCAGGTGCGCAATCAGGTAGCCGGAAGAGTGATTGGCTACGGTTCGGTAACGGAGTTGCCTGAGATTTTGCAAAAGTCGACCGCTGTGAAAGCGTTTGGGCAGGAAGTATTTATTGAAGTGCCGGCCGAGAATCAGTTGGCCAATGGAGAAAAGGTTTTGGTGCGATGAGGATGTGCCTTCTTTTGCTATTGGCTTTTCCGGTGCAGGGCCAGGTTTCGATGGATGATTTTTTATCAGCAGCCCAACAGGAGCCCACGTTACAGGCATTCAACAGCCAGCAGAATTTCTTAAGTACAAAAAAGTCATACCGGCTCGCACCCATTCAGAAGCTGGAGTTCCGCAGCGAGAGCAATCAGCTCGACCGCACGCGGCAGGATTATGCGTTGCGCATCAACCCGGCCAACCCCTGGGAGATGAACCGCACGAACCGCTATTTCAAAACCTACCAGGAGTTGTTGCAACTCGATCGCGACCGCGCATTGAAAGAATCGTTGCTGGTTCGGTACGAGGTAATCATCGGGTGGTTGTATTACCAGGAGATTCGCGAATTGAAAGCGGAGGACAAACGCATCACGGAAAAACTGCTGGCCATTCTGGAAGGCCAGCGCTTCTCCGGATTTTTTGATGCCGAAGATTATGTGGAGTTGAAACTGGATCAGGTGGACAAGACGATTGAACTGGAGGAGACCTTGTTTGAAATTGAAAACCAGCGCAGAAGGGTAGAGGCTTTGTATGAATCGGCCCGGTTGAAGTCAATCGACTGGACGCAAGCCGCCATCCTCACAGTGGAGCAGTTGATGAAGGTGGTGGATAGTTTGATGGTACAACCCGTGCAGGCAGGAGAAGTTGCCTATCGCCAAAAGCAGCTGGACCTGGCCACCACCGAATGGCAACTCGAGAAAGCAAATGTGAATGTGGGCTTCCTGCAAACGGAGTATCAACCCTGGCGCGAGGAGCAGGGCCGAAGACCGTGGAGCATTGGCTTCGGGGTTACCTTGCCGGTATTCAATCCGAATAAAGGCGACATGGCCAAACAAAAACTAGAGGCGCTGGAGGCCGAAGGTGAACGCGATCTGGCACAACGAGAGCAACAAGCAGGTAGAGAGATTAGTCGCGAGAAGCTGAAGAGTTTGATCCAACGCTACCGCGAAGTGCAGACCATGACCGAAGGACTAAATGTAGGAGCCATGGCAACTACGCTGCAACAAATTAACGACAGCAACCCGATGGCCGGGGTGCGGGTACAAAACAACCTGATCAAATTGAAGACCATGGCAGCACGACTGAAGCAGGAGATTTATTTAAGCTACATCGAGTTTCTTACTTACTCAGAAGCGTTGCAACAACAACCGCTGGTCAATTACCTGTCACCGACCCTGTCCAGCCTGCCAATAAAATGATGCGACTGTTTTGGATAGCAGGCCTTGTCATGCTGAGTGGTACTGTTGCTGCCCAGACCGTGAACCATTGGGAAACCGTGGTGTATGACAGCATGCAATGGCGCTATTGGGTGGGCACCTCCAATCCCGGAGCAACCTGGAATACAGTTTCTTTCAACGATGCAGCGTGGCCTGTAGGACGGGGTGGCATTGGATATGGCGATGGCGATGATCGCACCGTTATCAGTCCGGTGTTGTCGGTGTTTTTGCGCAAGAAGTTTACCCTCACCAACCGCGATAAAATTCTGGATGCCTTGCTCCATGTGGATTATGATGATGGTTTTATTGCTTACCTGAATGGTGTGGAGATTGCGCGGGCGGTGATGCCAACCGGTATGGTAGCGTTTAACCAGCCGAGTGCCGGTTTGCACGAAGCCTTGTTGTATCAGAACCAGCCTCCGGAAGGATTCTTGCTCAAGGCAACGCAAATCAACAGTCTGTTGGTGGCTGGGGAGAACACGCTGGCAATTCAGGTGCATAATGACAACATCAGTTCCAGTGATCTTTCTTCCCGCGTTTTCTTTTCTGTGGGCATTACCGACAACAGTCAAACGTATTTGCCTACCCCTGCATGGTTTACCGGACCCTTTGCATTTACCTCCTCTAATCTGCCCGTGATGGTGATCACCACCAATGGTCAACCGATCCCGGATGATCCGCGCATCTCGGCACACCTGGGTATTATTGACAATGGCCCGGGCAATCGAAACAACCTTACCGATCCATTCACGAACTACGATGGCCGCATCAGCATCGAAACGCGAGGGGAGTCGTCACAGATGTTTCCGAAGAAGTCGTACAGCATGGAGACGCAAACAGATTTGGGCGCCAATTTCAATGCTGCCTTGCTGGGCATGCCACCCGAAAATGATTGGGTGTTGTATGCACCCTACACCGATAAGACCTTGTTGCGCGATGTGCTGGCCTTTCAACTCGGCCAGGACCTTGGACACTACGCACCGCGGTTCCGGTTTGTGGAACTGGTGATTAATGACGATTACAAAGGCGTGTATGTGCTGATGGAAAAGATCAAGCGCGACCCCAACCGGGTGAACATTGCCGAGCTGCAACCGCAGGATGTGAGTGGCGATGAGGTAACGGGAGGGTATGTGTTGCGGATAGACAAGATCGATGGCAACGATTATCCGGCCTGGACCGCCACGCCCACGCCCATGCTGCCAAATGAACAGGATGTGCGGCTGCAGTATTTCGATCCGGCCGGGGAGGAGTTGTCCGATGCCCAGCGGAATTACATCCGTACTCATCTTCAAACCTTTCAGTCGGCTTTAACAACGGCCAACTTTTCAAATTCACTAACTGGATATAAGAAATACCTCGATGTGCCTTCGGCAGTGGATTTTATTCTGGTCAACGAGCTCGGCAAAAATGTCGATGCCTTTTTATTCAGCACGTATTTGTACAAAGCGAAGGACAGCGATGGGGGCAAGTTGTATCTGGGGCCGCTGTGGGATTTTAACCTGGCCTTTGGCAATGTTGATTACCTGGCCAACGCACAGTTTGCACCAGGCTGGATGTATGCCGATCAGGGCCGGAGCATATACTGGTTCAGGCGCATGGTGCAGGATCCGGACTTTGCCACGAGCATGACCTGCCGGTGGGTAACACTGCGCAACGGTTTTATGACCAACGAGTACTTTATGAATACGATTGATTCCTTGGCGGTTGTCCTCCAAGAGGCACAGGTTCGCAACTTCCAGCGTTGGCCCATACTGGGTACATATGTTTGGCCCAATCAGTTCATCGGGCAAACTTATGCGCAGGAGATTGGCTTCTTAAAACAATGGATTCTGGACCGGCTCGTGTGGATGGACAATAACATGCCCGGCAATTGTGCTGTGGTTACCGGAATAGAGCCTGAAGCAAAGGTAGAGGTGTATCCTAATCCGTTTCAACAATTTGTTCGGATCAGAATTAATAGTAATCTGAAAATCAACTCAATACAGGTAGTTGACATTATGGGCCGGGAAGTGGTGCGGCATTCCGTTACGGCATCTGAATTGGAATGGGATGGCCGGGATGCTGCGGGCACTGCCGTAGCACCTGGGTTGTATTTATTGCGGGTCCTTTCGAGTAGTGGTACACCGGTAAAACAGGTGAAGTTGATCAAGACTTTTTGATTCAGTCACTTACTCTTTGGAAACAGAATAGAAAAAAACATTTATCCAGAGCCATGGTGGGATGTGCCTGGAGGCGAAGGATCCACCAATAAGAAGCCGGATAACTGGTTTTGGTTGGGGGGATTCTTCGCTAGGCTTTTTTTCTTATTCTGGTGTCAACACGAACGAAGTGTTCTACAATTCAACGTTGCACACATGAGCCGCTCTGAATTGCGCTCTGCTATTTTTTTTTGTCCATGGTAATTGGAAGTATGACCCGTAGTTGCGGGGGTTGTGGGAGCTGAAAAGAAAGCCTGAAATGAGTTACTTTGAGCAGCCATTAATAAGAAAGAACCACTATGATCCGATTTGCATTTTTACTTTGTTTGGTATCAACCACTCTCACTACCGTTGCGCAGAAACCAAAAAAAGTCCGCAATGTTGTTCTCATGATCGGTGATGGGATGGGGGTGGCCCAGATCTATGCCGGTCTTACGGCCAACCACGGATCGCTTAACCTGGAGCGCTGTACCACGGTGGGGTTCCATAAGAACTATGCCAGCGACAACTACGTAACCGACTCGGCAGCCGGAGCAACGGCTTTTGCCTGCGGACAGAAAACGTATAACGGAGCCATTGGCGTGGATGCACAGGGAAAACCGATCCCCACCATTTTGGAGAGGGCGGAGCAAAACGGTCTTGCTACCGGACTGGTTGCTACGTGCAGCATCACGCACGCCACTCCGGCCAGTTTTATTTCGCACCAACCCTCGCGGTCGCTGGACGAAAACATTGCCCTTGATTTTTTGAAGACGGACATAGACGTTTTCATTGGCGGGGGGCGCACCTTTTTTGGGGCTCGCACCGATGGGAAGAATCTGATGGATTCTCTGAAAGCCAGGAATTATACGGTGGCAAATTCAATCGCAGAAGTAGCGCAGGTGACCCGCGGCAAGCTGGCTGCGTTTCTTGCCGATGAACAGCAACCCAAATTCTCGGCCGGGCGGGGTAATGAACTGGTGAAGTCCACCGACAAAGCCTTGCAACTCCTTGCGGGCAACAAGAAGGGATTGTTCCTGATGATCGAAGGCTCGCAGATCGACTGGGGTGGTCATGGCAACGACACCCAATACATCCTTGACGAGATGATTGATTTTGATAAAGCCATTGGCACAGTGCTGGACTTTGCAAAACGCGATGGCAACACGCTGGTGATCATTACAGCCGACCATGAGACCGGTGGTTTTTCGGTGAATGGGGGCGACCTGAAGACGGGAAGGGTAGATGGCAAGTTTACCACGGGCAGTCATACCGGGGTGATGATTCCCGTTTTTGCCTATGGCCCGGGAGCCGAACAGTTTGCCGGCATCTATGAGAATACCGAGATCTTTCACAAGATGGTGCGGGCACTCCGGCTTAAGCAATGAAAGGTGGCGTAGTACTTCTGCTTTGGCTGTGCATGGGCACAGGTACCGTGAATGCGCAACTGCGGCCGGCTGTCTTTGCACACAACGATTATGAGAAGGCCCGACCCTTGCATGGCGCTTATCAATTACAGGTGGATTACATAGAGGTAGATATCTTTCTGGAAGGCAATGCTTTATTAGTTGCCCACACGAAGCAGGAATTGAACGTGGCCCACACGCTGGACAGTTTGTATTTAACGCCCTTGCAACATTATGTTAACCAGCATCCAGGGTATGTTTATGACGATACTACCAAGTCGCTGGCGTTGGTGATTGACTTGAAAACCGGTGGAAAGACGGCCGATGTGTTAGTGGCGAAGTTGAAGGAGTATCCCGGTTTGTTGCAGGCTAAGCAGTTCCAGGTTGTTATCAGCGGTGCGGTACCCGATCGTGCGGGTTGGTCAGAACTTCCAGACTTTCTTCGCATCGATGGACGGCCCGGCATTGTGTATACGGCAGAGCAGTTGAAGCGAATTGCACTCATCAGCAGTGCGTTTCCGGTGCCTTGGAATGGAAGGGATGCATTGCGGGCAGAAGCCCGTGCCCTGTTGATCGGAATTCGCGAAGAAGTTCATGGTAAGGGGAAGCCCTTGCGCTTTTGGGCGGCACCGGACCGGGAAGAGACGTGGAAGGAGTTGATTGAATTAGGCATCACGGTAATTAACACCGATGATCCTTCCGCGTTGAATTCTTTTCTGTCCCGGGCTGGACGATAGTTGAGCATCATTCAAAGTTAATGTCACCCTGAGGTCCGCTTAGTATTTTGCTTTTCATAGATCCGGCTCCACGATGCTTCAAGGGGATCCCGGCAGCACGCTTGGGCGTGGCCGGGATAACCACGTTGTTGTGAGGGAAGTGTTTTACTATTCTGAATTGTTTTGGATTAGCGAAATTCCCACCGGAAGTACACCCCATAATTTTCTTTTAACGTTTTGTCAGGACCGTATACATCCAGGTTGGCGCCAGGACCGAAGCTGAAAGCGTTGCGTTGCACGCCCAGGCGCAGGTAAAAGAAGCTGCGGTCGTGAAATTCATCATCGGAGTTGTAACTGTACAACCCTTGGGCGCGACTGTAGAGTGACCACCGGGCATTGAGTTTCGGTTTGTATTCCACCAGCGCGAACACTTCGTAGTTATGATCGGCCGTGAGCAGGTAGCGGCCGTTTACAACAATCAGATAGGTTGGCTTTGCGGAGACGAACTGCGGACCCACCGTGGGGTGCATACCATTTTTGTTATTCATGGCCATACCGGCAAAGGCTCCGAAACCTTTCCAGATACGATACGAAGCCTGCACGGGGATGGCCAGTTCCGTCTCGTCCGGATCGTTGTTGTAGCGGGCATGAAAGACGGCAATGGTAAACAAACCGAAGCGGCTGCCGGGGGCAAAGGGTTTGGAGATGAGCGATTGAAAGAAGAGCCGGTTGTGGCCCAACATCAATTCGATGGGCACTGGTGGACTTACCGGTGCGTTGGTGGTTTGGGCATTCGTGACGATGGGAACTATAAAATTGATGCAGCCGAAGAAAACAATGCACAAGTTAGATAGGGGACGCACCGGCAGGATTTGAGACCCGAAGTAAAGTGAATCCGGCTGAATTACAAGGGGCGTGTTGGTGGAGAGTAAGGCAGGATAGCCTCAAGACGGGTATATTCAATAAATACTACTTAACATAATATAAATTATATAACCCTTATTACTGCTGTTGAAATAATGTACTTTCGGTCTTGATCTGGCTTTTATAAAATGAAGACAATCCCAATAAGGTCTATTCAGCCACATGAATCAAAAGCCAACCTGTTGGAAGGCTTTAAGATCAGGAGCGTTGAAGAAGTACTGGCCGGAAAAGATATGAGCCAGGATCTCCACCGGCATGATTTCTACTTTATTCTGGCCGTTTGTAAGGGATCAGGTATTCATACGATTGACTTTGTGGAACACCCCATAAAAACCAACGCCATCTTTTTGATGCGACCGGGACAAGTCCACAAGCTGCAACTCAAGGCTGGCAGTGAGGGCTACTTGCTGGAGTTTAGCAAAGATTTTCAGTTTCTATCCAAAACCGGGAATGAGTTGCTCCGCAAAGCTACCCACCGAAATTATTGCCCATTGGATAAAATGGGTATCAGTGCATTGTGTGCCATCCTGCAGACAATGCTCGTGGAGTTTCACACCAAGCAGGAAGGTTTTGAGAATGTTATTAAAGCGAACCTCGAGGTTTTCTTTATTCAGTATCTCCGGTATCGCCAGCGAGATCAGAAAACCGACATCAACAAAGCCAATCACTACCAGCAGGAAAAGCTACAAGAATTTTTAGATTTATTGGAGGCCAACATTCATACGGAGAAACACGCTACCGCCTATGCCGATATGGTGAGCCTCTCGCCTTTCCAACTCAACTCCATAACAAAAAACCTGCTCGGCAAGACCGTAGCCGACCTTATTGAAGACCAGATCCTCCTGGAAGCCAAGCGCCACCTTCTGGCCACCTCAAATCAAGTGAACCAAATTGCGTTTCAACTGGGTTATGAGGATGTGTCTTACTTTATTCGTTTCTTCAAAAAGCTGACCGGCCATACACCGGAGGCCTTTCGCAAGAACTTTCATTAAGTCCCACCCGACTTCATAATCGTCCTATCTCGCTGGCGTTGCTTGCCTCTACTTTTGCTTCCAGTTAAGCAAAACAAAAGCAACGCATGAAAACAAAAATGAAATTGATGGCTTCGCTCAAGATTTGGGCTGTCATCTACCCTTCTATTACACTGTTTCTCTATCTGTTCGGAGAGGCGCTATCTGTACTTCCCTTGTACCAGCGCACCTTTCTATTGACCATCACGTTGGTGCCGTGGATTGTATTTGTGGGTGTTCCATTCGTGGATGTGATTGTCAAAAAATTCTCATCTGAACCAACGGCAAAGTAAGGAATATGAACACAGCGGTTCATCCAAAGCGAATGGGCAGAAGAGAATTTCTTCAACAATTCAGCGCACTGACGGCCGCTGCTATTCCGCATTTTTCAACGGATTCAAAAGTCAATAGCAAAAGAATGAAAGAGAAATTTGATGTCATTATTGTGGGTGGAAGCTATGCAGGACTGTCTGCCGCGATGGCGTTGGGTCGTGCACTACGGAAGGTGTTGCTCATCGATGCGGGCAAGCCAGCCAATCGGTTTACACCCTACTCCCATAATTTTATCACGCACGATGGAAAACGCCCGGATGAAATTGCCACACTGGCAAGGCAACAAGTAGTTGCGTATTCATCCGTCAAACAAGTTGAAGGATTCGTTGTCCGTACAGAAAAAGTCGATCGGGAATTTATAGTCGGACTTGATACAGGAGCTCAATTCGCTTCCACAAAACTCATTTTCGCGACCGGCATCGTTGATCGGATGCCTCCTATTCCTGGCTTCGCAGATTGCTGGGGCAAATCCGTCCTCCATTGCCCCTACTGCCATGGTTATGAAGTGCGAAATACCAGAACCGGAATTCTGGGTAACGGGGACTATGCCTTTGAATTTGGTTCGCTCATATCCAATTGGACGCGTGAACTCATCGTCTTCACCAATGGTCCTTCCACCTTAAATGCCGGGCAAAAGTCAAAGTTGGATCAACACCACATCCCGGTTATCGAGCATCGGATAAAGGCGCTTCACCATGATCAGGGTTATCTGAAAGGCATTTCATTTGAAAACGGGCACTCAACTATTGTGTCTGCACTCTATGCCCGGCCTGAATTTGAACAGCATACCAATCTGCCTGCCCAATTGGGTTGTGAGCTGACACCCGAAGGCTATATCCAGATCGATTCATCACACCGAACAACGGTACCCGGAGTGTATGCCTGTGGCGATAATGTTAGCCGGCTCCGTACCGTGTCCAATGCTGTCGCTATGGGAACTGTGGCGGGCATGATGGCTAACAAAGATTTAATTACTGAAACCTTTTAATCAACATAAACAAAAAGTAAAATGAAAAACTTAAAAAACTCTACAAACCCTGTTACCAGAAAAGATCGCGTTACTGGAAAACTGACCGGCTTAAAGCTTATAGTCGGCCTGGTTCTCATGACCACCCTCTATTCTTTCGGTCAAAGTAGCCATATCGCTATTGTTGTAACCACCACGGATGTCAACTTTAATTATGGCGGTAAGAATGCCGAATTAAAATCGTTCAAGGAAAACGTTCGAGCCATCCGGGCCGGATTATCCTTCCAGGCCGGTGTGTCCAAACACTTCTCCTGGGTGGGTGAACTTTTCTATGCCACAAAAGGTGGAACCCTGAGTATGGGTAATGGAGTAACACAAGATAAGTCCACCATAAAATTGTACTCTGCTGAGTTGCCTTTAATGGCACGTGTTCATATGGGCCGCTTCTATCTTAATTCCGGCCCGTATGCCTCATACATTTTTTCAGGTCGAATGACAACCAGCGGGCCGGAAGCCGGAAGAGTCTCTTTCAATAGTACCGATGGCTTCAAACGATTCGACTGGGGTTGGCAAGCCGGTGCAGGCTATGTATTTGATGTAAAGAAAAGCAAGCTGGCCATTGATGTACGCTATGGTCACGGATTGACTTCCTTGTCACATGACATTACCCGCTATAATCAGATGCTCAGCATTAGCGTCAGTATGTTTAAGCCCTTTAAGAAAAATATTTTCTGATAGGATTTACCCATGACTCCGCTGCGTAAAACTTCACTGACGGCCGGTATCCTTTACCTGCTCACCTTTGTCTCCATTCCCGCCTTTACCCTCTATGGTCCGATTCACCAATCGGATTTCATAGTGGGGGCGGAATCGGACACCAACGTGATCATTGGAAATATTCTTGAATTGGTGGTGGCGTTAGCCGGTATCGGTACTGCGGTAGTATTATATCCTGTCCTCAAAAAGCAAAACGAAGCCATGTCTCTCGCTTTAGTAGGTGCCAGAATACTGGAAGCCGCTACGATATTCGTTGGCGTATTGTTTCTGCTTACGGTTGTGTCCTTACACCAGTCATCGGTCGGAACAGAAGCGCTGGCAATCAGTCGCACACTTGTTACGATGTATGACCGTATGTTTCTGATCGGGCAAAGTCTCCTGCCGGCTGTGGATGATCTTTTGTTGGGCTTCTTACTGTATCACTCAAGACTGGTGCCGAGAGGACTTTCCGTTATTGGAATTATTGGTGGGCCGGTACTTTTAGCCGGTACTTTCTCGGTTATGTTCGGGTTACTTGGTCAGCGGGAACCGTTGGCCGGATTAAGTGCAATATTTGTTGCCGTGTTCGAGTTTTCGTTAGGTATTTATCTTATTACAAAAGGATTTAAGCCAGTCGCTTTGATTAAATCATAGCCTTCGGCTTATGCAAGTTGTACGATGGGCTCTTTTTAAATTGATAGACGGGTTCGGAATATTTGACAGGTAGTTTTATTTATCTTACCCACGATGATACTTCGGACACATACCATTCGGTAATCTTAACTAATTAAAAAATGAAAGCAGTTGTTTACGAACGATATGGCGCACCCGAAGTATTGGAACTTCGGGAAATAGCGAAACCCACACCGAAAAAGAATGAAGTTCTTATCAGAGTCCATGCTACCACGGTAGCGGCTGGCGATTGGAGAATGCGCAAAGCCGTTCCCTTCCTGGTAAGGTTGTTCAATGGTTTGCTCAAGCCCAGAAAGGTGAAGATCCTGGGATTTGAACTCGCAGGTGTTGTTGAAGAAGTTGGTCCGGATGTAAAAACTTTTAAGAAGGGAGATGAAGTGTTTGCTTCCTGCGGATTCAAGTTTGGGGCGCATGCCGAATACACGTGCCTGGAGGTAAATGATTCGATTGCACTGAAACCAAAGAATATGACGTTTGAAGAAGCGGCTGCAGTTCCGATTGGCGGGCTAACCGCTTTGCGGTTTATTCAAACAGCAGGGTTAAAAGCGGGTGGTAGCATTTTGATTTACGGAGCCTCGGGCAGTGTGGGAACATTTGCTGTGCAGATTGCAAAAGCAATTGGAGCCGAGGTGACAGCCGTGTGCAGCACTTCCAACATCGAGCTGGTAAAATCGCTGGGTGCAGATGTGGTGATCGACTATACACGAGATGATTTCACCAAAATCTCTTCCTCATTCGATGTCGTGTTTGATGCTGTTGGAAAGACATCCAAATCGGCATGCAAAGCTTTGTTGAAACCAAACGGAAAGTATGTGTCCGTGACGGGCTCTCCTAAAGAGGGTAGCAACGATTTATTGCATTTAAAAGAGCTGATCGAGGCGGGAAAAGTAAGATCGGTTATTGACCGGAATTACCGGTTGGAACAAATTCGTGAAGCCCACGCTTATGTGGAGTCATTTCGCAAAAGAGGAAATGTGACTGTTAGCGTTGTGTAACAATGGTAGCGCCCCATTGAGTTTTATTCTACTCCGCTTTCAAAATCTTCACCGGACTGATGAGTACCGCTTTCATGGCCTTGTGACTGATCGTGATTAACGCTATGCCAACGGCCATCACAGCCGCTAACACAAACACCCACCCCGAAACGCTGATGTGATAGGCGTAGCTGTCGAGCCATGCGTGCGCGCCCCACCACGCAATGGGAAATGCGATAACACAGGCCAGGGCTACCAACTTGATAAAGTCTTTGGAGAGTAATGCAAACAGACTGAACACACTGGCTCCTAATACTTTTCGCACCCCGATCTCCTTCAGGCGTTGTTCAGTGGAATACGTGGCAAGACCAAACAAGCCCAGGCACGCGATGACCACACTGGCGATGGCGACCCAACTTAAAATGGTTTGGCTGCGCTGATCTTCCTGGTAAAACAACGCGAGTTGTTCATCGAGGAAATGGTATTCAAAAGGTTCCTGTTCATCGTTCATCAGCATGATGGCCTTGAGCTTGTCCAGCGTGGCCGGGATGTCATGGGCGGAAATTTTTACGGAGTAATAATCGATGGCTTGAATGGGGTTGTTATGAAAGGCGATGATCATCGGCTGGATGCGCTCCCGCAGCGATTGAAAATGAAAATCCTTTACAATGCCCACTACCCGCGGCTTAAATGATGCGGAGGGGTCGTCAAAGATCGGCACAAAGAAATTGTTACGGGCAATCAGCGGAATGTCGACCACCTGTTCCGTAACACGTTCGATGCCGAGCAGGCTGGCTGCCGTTTCGTTGATCAGAATGGCGGAAGTATCATTCGCGGGTAGAAAGTTTCTGCCCTCGATCAGCGAGATATTGTATGTAGAAAGGAAATCCAGATCGGCTGCAATTACATAGGCTACGTGAGGCTCCCCACCGCTTCCCTCCTGCTTTACTTTCACTCTGCGGTAGGTTTTCCATTCACCCGGCACGCGCGAGGTAACCGATACCGACTGCACGGAGGGCACTTTCAGCATTTCTGATTTAACCCATTCAAAGTTTGAACGGGCTTTCCCTACATTCACATCAATCACCAGCATGAGGTCTTTATCGAAACCGAGTGGTGTGTTGTTCAGAAACCGCACCTGCATCAACAGCACCACGGTTCCGATAATCATCACGGTGGAAACCGTGAATTGAAAGACCACTAAGGCTTTGCGGATTGAAAAGTTCCCACCGGACTGTAACGAGAGACCTCTCAGTAAAGCCACCGGGTTAAACCGGGCGAGCAAAAGTGCCGCATACCCGCCCGTCAGCAGCCCCATCAAGAGGATGAGCGTCAGGGCAATTCCCCAGAAACCCAGACTGGCTGTACTGAAAACCGTGAATTGTTTGTTGACAAAATTACTGTAGGCCGGCAACAGAACGATTACCAATACCACGGCCAACAGGAACGATACTCCAGTGGTGAGCAGCGACTCGACCAGGAACTGGCGGATTAAGTTAGCCCGTGCTGCTCCGATTGTTTTGCGCACCCCGATTTCTTTGATCCTGCTGGAGGCCCGGGCCGAGGTAAGGTTGGTATAGTTGATGCCCGCAATCAATAAAACAAAAACCGCTACAAATGAAAACAGGGTGACGTAGAGCGGATTGCCTTGAGGAATACTTTCCACATTGGAGTTGCGCGCCCCGTCTGCGATGCCTTCCGAGTAAAGATGAACATCCGATAAGGCTTGCAGCGTAAACGACAAATCCCAACCTGGTTCCAAAGAAGCATGGGCCAGTGCGAGGTTCGTCATTTTGGAACTTACCAAAGCGGCCTCTGTGCCCGCCTTCAGCAGTGCATACACGGTAAAACTGGTGGATGTCCAATCGTTTTGGGTTTCCTCCTGGAACCAGGATAAATGATAATCGGTGGATTCTGACAGGAGGCTTGTAAAATTAAAAGTTGAATTGGGCGGATGACTTTTCAAAACGCCTGTAATTTTTACAGGCGTTTGCATATGATTGAATTGTAAATATTTATTGATTACATCCCTCCTGTTGAAAATTCTTACAGCAAGGTCTTCTGTGATCACAATGGAGTTGGGTTCTTTCAAGGCCGTTTTCCGATCCCCTTGAAGCAGGGGGAAATCAAATACCTGAAGAAAGTATTCATCGACAATGGTAACGGTCTCTTGCACATGAATGGGATTTTCAGGATCCACCAGATTGGCACGACCGGTTCGTTGCATGCGGGTGGTCATTTCCACTTCCGGAATGGCTTTGGGCGATTCCTCGGCCAGCATAAATCCGGCAGCCGCCACTACCGTAGTGCCATTATTGGGATTCTTCTCGTGCGAGATTACCCGATAAATACGGTCCTTGTTGGTGTGTTGCTGATCGAAGGTTACTTCATCGTGCACGTAAAAGCCGATCAATAAGAAGCACGTGATGCCAAACGTTAGCCCGGCAATGTTCAATGCCGAGTAGAGTTTGTTTTTGACTAAGCTTCGCCAGCCTACAACAACATAGTTGGCGATCATACCCTTATTGCTTATCGGTTGCCACCATCCATTCCGGATAATACCCGGCCTGAACAGAAGCAGTACATCGATGAAGAGCCGCAGGTTCGCCCGCGTTCGGCCCGATGCGGCCACTCGTCTGTCGTACAATTCCAACAAGTCGCCTTCAATGTCGGCATGGTATTCCGGTTTGCAAAAGGCTTTCAGCAAACGAAGTAAAAACGGAGGGGGATCGGATCGTTTCATGGCAGCTTATTTCGTTAGCTTTAATACTAGTTTGGGCAAGTCGCTCCACAGACTATCCCGCGTCTCTTTGGTGTATTGAAGAGCCTTCTTGCCGTAGGCGGTAATCTCAAAAAAAAGTTTCGGCCGCCCTCTCCTGCCCTCGGTAGCTTCCCCTTGCCTGGATTTCAGAAGCCCTTTGGATTCCAGCCTCCGCAAGGTTACTTGCAAAGCACCAATGGTGACATCGCGTTTAAGCCGCTGTTCGAGTTCGTCCTTGATCGTGATGCCATAGGCATTGCCATGCAGTACGCCCACGGTGAGCAGCACGACTTCTTCAAATTCTCCCAGTTGGATTTTATTCATGAACTAAGTAGTCAGGGTTAATATAATACTATTACGTAGTAATATTATCCGAAGTTTTACAAATACCTACTTTGTAGTAAAATAAAGTTTAGGTTTTGGAGTACGCGAACACACCGGGAGTTCAGTGTCCACGGCCGAACAGTCGGCTTGTTAGGGTTGGTTAAAAGATACCCCAGTCCTGAGGTATGGGTAGCTAAAGGGTAGGTAAAGGGTAGCTAAAGGGGTAGTGAAACCATCGGGAAACAAGACAAGAAGGTACAGGACCTGGAAGAAGGGATACCCCAGCCCTAGGGTATGGGTAGAGAAGGTGTAGAGAAGGTATAGAGAAGGGGTAGAGAAGCCCCTGGGAAGCCTGTCAGAAAAGGACCTGGAAACCTGAACCTTGGACCAGACCGGTCGGTGCTGCCCTTTCCTATATTCCTTGATAGCCAAGAGCCGCCCCTCTTCAGGGACTTGTTTCTAGTCATTATAAAGTAATTCATCAGAAATACAATTCTTTCAGCTGAAGGAATTTGGAAATCTCATTACCATTTAACACTATTGCACTGTATTAGTTATGTAATACAGTAAAACACGGTGCAATGGTAGCTATTAAAGACTTAACATTCAGGTATTCCAAAAAGCAACTGCCTCTTTTTGAGGAACTTAGCTGTGAGCTACACTCCGGTAGCATAGTCGGGCTGTTGGGTAAGAATGGAGCCGGTAAGACGAGTTTGCTAAAACTGATGGTGGGTTTGCTGCAGCCAACGGAAGGGTCGGTACGCATTCTTAACCACCAACCCGCAGCGCGTCAAGCTTCGTTCCTGCAAGACATCTACTTTTTGCCAGAAGAATTTCATCAGCCTTCCATCTCCATCCGAAAGTATGTGAAGGCAAACGCAGGATTCTATCCCAACTTTGATGAGGACCTGCTTACGCGCTTGCTCACGGACTTTGAGCTGCCGGATGATAAACAACTGAATCAATTTTCGTACGGTCAGAAAAAGAAGTTCCTGATTGCCTTCGCCCTGTCAACCAAGTGCAGGCTATTGGTTTTCGATGAGCCAACCAACGGTCTCAACATACCTTCCAAAGCAATTTTCAGAAGGGTAATGGCCGGCTCCTTGGATGAAGATCAACTGGTGATCATCTCTACACACCAGGTAAGGGATGTGGAGAACCTGATTGACAGAGTGCTGATGCTGGAGCAAGGAAAGTTTATCATGCAAAAGGATCTCCATGAGATCGCTGCAAAACTTCATTTTGCCACTACGTCCACGCCCCACGGTGAAAACGTTTTGTACCACGAAATGGTACCCGGTGGTTATAAAGTGATCACGCCTCAGACAGCGGGTAGCTCCCCTGTTGATATTGAATTATTGTTCAATGCGATTTCCAATGGTAACGAAAAAATGAAAGCATATGTCAACTAATATATTCAGCGGAAAGCGATTTCAAATGCTATTCAAACAGCATTTTATTCACAACGGACAATTTCTTTTGTTGTCCAGTGGTGCCTATGTGGGTGTGATCTTCATTGTACTGTCGCTCGCGCAGGTAGGCAACAGTCTTGAGCCACACCGGTTGGAAAGTTTTCAGGCTTTCGTAGCAGCCTTTGTTACGGTTTTTGGAATCCTGTATGTCGGTCACTCCTTTCCTGCGTTCCGATCAAAAGAAAGTACGATCGGTTACCTGATGATGCCGGCTTCGGTATTGGAAAAATTTCTTTTCGAATTTGTTAGTCGGATTGGAATCATTCTGGTGACGCTACCGCTTTTGTTTTGGATTACCTTTCATTTACAGGGATACTTCTTTGCCCTATTCACGGATCAGATTTTTGAATCGGTTGGTATTCAGTACCTGGTAAAGATTGATGAAGATGTACCGGTCTTGATTTATGGCCTGGTAACCGGTGGCGTGTTCTTTGCACTTTCTCTTGCTTTTACAGGTGCAGCAATGTTTACAAAGCAACCTTTGGTTAAATCACTTTTTGCAGTCGCCATGGTGGTCATGTTCTTTGGTGCCTATAGCTACATCATTATTGAGCATGTTGGTGTAGGAAGATATAATCCGCCTGATACGATGTTGTTGGTTCCCATGGAGGAAGAGACGGGGATTAAATTTTTCACGCTTGCCCTGTTTGCAGGAACACTCGTAATGCTTTTCGTGGCGTATCGTAAGTTAAAAGAGCGGGAGGTGTAATATGCAATTTCAAGAGGGCAAAAGCATTTTTCTGCAAATCGCAGATTCGATCACCGAGAAAGTGGTGAGTGGCGAATTTCCCGCGGGTGAAAAGATTCCTTCCGTACGGGAACTCGCGGCAGCGATGGGCGTAAATCCTAACACGGTGATGCGCACCTACAGTGAACTTCAGGCGATGAACATTATTGAAAACCAAAGAGGCATCGGATACTTTGTCAATCCCGAAGCGAAAAATATTATTCTGAAAGACAAGCGACAGGAATTTTTCAATAAGGTCTTACCGGAATTTCTAAAGCAGGCTGCTTTACTCGGCATAGAGGCAGAGGAATTAAAAAAACAATTGGACACTTTGAACAGAACACTATGAAGTTAAGCAACAAAATACTCCTGGGATTTTTGGGATTCATCTTCCTCTACCTCACTGCGGCATTCATGGAAATACGACTGACGGGTTCACCCAACGTTATCAATGATCAGAACAGCATCGCAGAAACAGCAGACTTACCGGCTATCACGTATCTCTTTTTAAATGATGTGGAAAAAGATGTAAACGTTATCGGATCTGATCAATCACGATTGGAAGTGCGCAGCATCAACGGGGACGTGTTGCAAAAATTGAAGTATCAGGTATCCGGAGATACATTGACGTTGTCTGGGATTGATGTTGACCATAGGAACTATACGATTACCGTCTTTGTGGATTCAACCACCTTCGAAACTATCAACGCAACTAGTGCAGGGGCTACTATTAAAGGCTTACATACATCACACTTAAACATTTACCAAAAGAAGGGAATCATTTCAGTGAATGAGTGCAGCATCGCTAAAATAGAACTTGATTTGAATGCCGCGTATCTCAGTGTTTTTGATGCCACCGTGGATACGGTGTCCGTCAGGATTGAAACCTCAACCGTAAATATTTATGCTCCGTTGAAACGGGTGCAAGGCTCCTTGAAAGACCAATCGTACTTACGCGTTGGAGATGCTCAGGAAATACATCTTAAGAAGGATGAAAGCAGCAACCTGAGCCTGCATCTGTATCAATAAATGTTACTCCTGTTGTAACAATTCCTCAGTAAAACCTTCTTATCGTAGAAAGGTCATCACCCCACCCTAACGGAACATGAATATTGAGATAACCGGACTTTCCAAAATTTATCCAAACGGCCACGCAGCCATTAAAAACATTAACCTGCAAATCGGCAGTGGAATGTTTGGACTGCTTGGACCCAACGGAGCCGGCAAGTCCAGTTTTATGCGAATCCTGGTAACGGTACAAAAAGCAACTTCCGGAACAATTCTCATGGATGGCATGGACATCAATGAACACCGTCATGAGATTAGAAAACTCATTGGTTACCTTCCGCAGGACTTCACTTTTTTTTCGAAGCTGAAGACGTGGGAGTTTTTAGATTACGCAGCTCAACTTTCCACGTCACTGAAGCGGAGAGAACGGCTCGCCAAAGTTGACACGCTACTGGATCAGGTAGGCTTACTGGATGTGCGCGAACGAATGGCCAACAAACTTTCGGGTGGAATGAAACGAAGGCTGGGCATCGCGCAAGCCCTTATTGGTGAACCGCGATTGCTGGTGATTGATGAACCCACCACGGGCCTTGATCCGGAAGAGCGCATTCGCTTCAGAAATATTCTTTCCGATTTAAGTCAACGCGATGTTACCATCATCCTTTCCACACACATTGTGGGCGACATCAGCAGTACGTGTCATAACATGGCGATGCTGAATAAAGGAGAGGTGGCTTTCAAAGGCTCACCGGAAGGAATGATCGATCAGGTGCGGGGTCATGTGTGGCAGGTTATTTTGGATGATGCCGAGTTCGATATCTTAAAAGCAAAGTATCCTGTAGTCTCCACTATTCCCGTGGATGGAAAATGGGAAGTACAACTCATTGCGAATGATCAACCGCACCCGGCTGCTAAAGTGGCTAATCCAAACCTGGAGCATGCCTACGTGTATTTTATGGAGAATGAATTTGGTGTATCACTGGTATGATATCGATTAAAAATATAGTAACGATCTCAACCTACGAATCAAAAGTTCTTTGGAGAAATTGGTTTTTCCGGATCGTTGCCCTGGCGGGGATATTTTTTATCGGAATTTTTAATCTCGTGGAAATGTCTTCGCTGGATGACCCATCCTGGTGGGCGATGCTCAACGGTTTTGTTCTTCCCTATGCCAGTGTCATCTTCATCAGCATTCCGCAAGCAGCGGCTGTTATTTTTTTAGCAACCGGACTGATTAAGAAAGATAAAAAGCTTGATACGAACGAGGTCTTTTTTGTAAGGGCCATCAGCAACCTGGACTATGTCTTGGGAAAGGCATTGGCCCTGTTTAAGCTTTTCTTTCTTTTAAATTTTGTCATCTTAAGCATTCCGCTTATCGTTGGGTTGACCAACCCACTCGCCACGGTCAATCCGATGGCGTTCATCGTCTATCCCCTGATCGTCAGTGTTCCGAATATTATTTTTACGATGGGAATTTCCTTTCTCCTGGTCACCGTCATCCGCAATCAACCTATCTCCATCGTATTGCTCGTGGGTATGGCCGGTGTACAATTGATTTACTATTTCGATAAGTTCTCCAATATCCTGGACTTCACGGGCTTTAGAATTTCCATGTTGGCGTCCGAGATGTCGGGCTTTGTGGAAATTGAATTTGCCTTGTGGCAACGGGCGTTTTACGTGATCACCGGTATCGCGTTTTTGTTTCTCACCGCTTTTCTACTCGAACGTTTATCGGGACATAAAGGTGCACATCGCGCTACGGCTGTTGTCGGTGTGGGGTTATTGCTGCTTTCAGCTTTCATTATGGTCCACCTTTGGACCATGCGACAAGATCCGATGGACTTACGACATGAGATGATTACGGTTAATGGCCGATGGGCAAGCAAAGCTAACCTTTCCATCACATCACACGCTATTACAGTGGAGTGGGCCGAAAGCGAGATCATTAGCTCTTCAGAATTAACGCTAAAAAACAATACCCGTGAATTATTGGATACAATCTACTTTTCTTTGAATCCTGGCTTAACAGTAGATACTGTTCTTATCAACGAAGCACCCGTGGCGTTCAACCGAGACATGCACATCCTGTATGTCAACCAGGACATCAGTATCGTCCCAAACCAGGAAATAAACGTCCGCATAAAATATCATGGCGCTATCCTCCAGGCTGCTGCTCACCTGGAGGTGGATCAGAAACGGTATGAGGATTCACATGATTTCATCATGTTCTTTTTAACAAAAAAGTATGCCTTTCTCGAAGATGATTATGTGTTGTTGACCAATGATGTGCTTTGGTATCCGGATACGGAGGTGGGCTATAACCGGAAGGAAGCGGCAAAGGAAAGACAGTCCTTCATTGATTTTGAGTTACTGGTAAAAGTACCGGAAGGAAAAACAGCCATTTCACAAGGGGCTGTAACAGTCAGTGGTGATGTTCAAAAGTTTAAACCCGAGTACCCGCTGCCCTACATCTCGCTGGTGATCGGTGATTATCTTAAAAAAGAGATTATTGTCGATAGCATAGCGTATTCGGTATTTCATTACCCAAAGAACGATTACTTTCTAAAGAAACTCGATTTGCTGGCGGATACTCTCCACTACCTGATTACCGATGTGGTGAACGAATACGAAGATGCTCAAAAGCTCTCCTACCCTTTCAAGAGAATGCAGTTTGTGGAAGTGCCACTTCATTTTACAGCATACAATAAGATCTACGAAAGCCACCAGGCCTATCTGCAACCCGAAACCGTTTTTTGGCCTGAAGAGGGAGCCGAGATAAGGCAGTTTGATTTTGACCGGCAACTCAGGGACATGAACACGCAGGCGAAAAAGACTAATCAGGTTTTGACGGACAAACAAAAACAAGCAAATGTGTTCAATGATCTGATTCGAAAAGTATTTACAAAACAGATTGGTTCCAAGTGGGTGTACGATGGCAAGGATATCGATAATCCAGACTATTCGCTCTTTCCAAATTATTATGATTTCAATTCAGGCATCGTGAGCAGAGACTGGGCGCTACTCAACCGGTGCATTGCCACGTATCTCAGGAATGATAAGCAAGTGCAAAATGATTATTCCAGAGAGGTAAATGGAATCTCGTTCACAGAGGAATGCAACAACCTCATGCAAACTACACCGCTCCCAAAGATTCTAACGGAATCAGAGTTTAGTAAAATCAGTAAATCCGTTACCCTGAAAAGTCAATACCTCTTCTCCTACCTGGGCCAAACGCTGGGAGAAAGTAACTTCAAATCCTTTTTGTACGAATGGGTCAACACACATCAGCATCAGCTAAACCGTTACGAAGACTTCCGGAAAGCGATGGTTGCGCGCTTCCAGGTGGATATTGATCCGATTATCCGGACGGTATTTTCTGAAACATCACAACCTGCCTTTGAAATTTTGGATGTGCAGAAATATGAAGTAATGGACGGAGACCGTAAGCGCTACCAGGTAATGATGAAAGTAAAAAATTCAGGCAATAGCGATGGTGTGCTCGAAGTACAGTTCAATCATAAAGAAAATGAAGATGATGAGGAATACTATTCCAAGATCAATGAAGAAGTAGCTGTGGAAGCTCCGGAACGGCTGTCGGTGATCAAACAAGGAGAAACCAAGCTATTTGGTTATGTGCTGGACGAAAAACCAAATGCGATCACCATCAATACGATCATTTCCAGAAATATTCCCTCTGTGATTAACATGTCATTAGGAACCTTATCCAAACGGGAAGGCGGAATGCTGTTTGATGGTGAGCAGGTGGTTGACAATGAAAATAATTCCTCGCAGTATGAAGTGATTGTAGACAATGAAGACAAACAATTTACCTACTTCAGTCCGATTCAGCCAACGATGTTGAAAGCATACTTGGACGGTCGCGACACGGTTCCTAAAAAATACCATGGCACCTGGAATACTTCTTACTCCAGTTGGCTGGCCACAACCGGTTCTGATTTTTATGGAAGCATTATCCGTTCGGCTCATTTCACACGATCAGGAGCCGGTGAAAAGATGGCTACCTGGACGCCAGAATTTAAAGAAGAAGGCTTCTATGATATCTATGTTTACATGCGAGGCAAAAATCAAAACGAGTTCATCGGAAACGAGAACGTCAGCAAGCAATTCGACTATCACTATATCGTTCGCAACGGAGATGGTACCGATCATATCAAGTACAACATCTCCAACGCTGAACCAGGCTGGAATTACCTCGGATCCTACTATTTCAACACCACCGGAGGAAGCGTTTCGTTGACGGATGCCTGTGATCACCGAACGGTTTACGCGGATGCCGTTAAATGGGTGAAGCAATGAGGTACTATTCCCCTGTTCAATTAACGGAAAGCCAATTTACATGAAGACCACTAGAAATATATCGGATATGAATTCTTGCCAACAAGCCTGCCCAAGGCCATCACCAGTAAAGTTTCGCATGAATAAGGCAGTAACACTTATACTCCTGGGAAGCCTGAGTATGCTTTCTACAGCCGCTTTGGCACAGCGTACACTGAAATTGCAAGATGCTATCGCGATTGCGCAAGGCAGTAGTCGAAGCATCAAGAAATCAATGCTGAATCTTTATGGGAACCAACGCAGTCTTGACGCTCAGCGTGCTGCGTTGAAATCGAGATTTGCATTGGAGATTACACCCTTCGACTATAACCGAAATCGCAGCTTCAATAGTTTGTTCTCAACATGGAATACAAATGAGACGTATAATTCATTTGCCACGCTTTCAGTAAGTCAGCCGATTGTAGCAACGGATGGAACGATCTCGCTGGTCAATCGCCTCGGTTATGTAGACAACTATTCTGATTTTCAGGATGTCAGGCTAAAGACCTATAGCAACAACTTATACCTTCAGCTGGATCAGCCCATATTTACCTACAACAGAACGAAGCTGCAGTTGAAGGAACTGGAACTCAATCTTGAAAATGCAACGATCAGCAACGCCTTGCAATTACTTAGCCTTGAACAAAGTGTGACGCAATCCTTTTACACTTTTTATCAACGGCAAAATGATTTACAGATCTCAAAAGACGAATATGAGAATCAAATAATCAGCTATGAGATCACAAAGAATAAAGTGGATGCCGATTTGCTCGCCATGGAGGAATTATATCAAGCGGAGCTTAACCTTGCCACGTCAAAGTCGACACTGGAAACCAATCAGGTACTGCTCGACAATGCCGGAGACGAATTCAAACTTCTGCTTGGGGTCGACCTCACCGAGGATATTAATGTTGATGTCGATATCAACTTCGTAACGCGTGAGACAGACCTTAACCAGGCGCTTCAACATGCACTTGCCAACCGGATGGAGTTGAGAGAGCGGGCAATCGATATTGAACGGTCGCAGTTTGAATTGATCCGCACCAAATCGTTGAATGAGTTTAAAGGAGCAGTGGCCTTATCACTGGGTGTGTTTGGTGATAATGAACGTGCTCCCTATATATACGAAGTTCCTTCCGTAAACCCGCGGGTGGCCGTTTCTTTTAGCATTCCTATCTACGACTGGGGAGAAAAAAGAGCCCGGATTGATGCTGCCAACGCCTCGCGCGAAATACGGATCATTGACCTGGAAGTGGAGAAAAACGACATCATGGTAAACATCAGAAGAGTTTACCGCAATCTACAGAACCTCGAGAATCAAATTCTTATCGCTGAGCAAAATGTGAGAAATGCCAACTTAACCTATGACATCAACCTCGAGCGCTATAAGAATGGAGATCTTACCAGCATTGACCTGAACCGATTTCAGAGCCAGCTTTCAGAAAAGAAAAGCGCGCATGCAAACGCGTTGATCAATTATAAGATTGAGCTGCTAAACCTCAAAATCCTGTCCCTTTACGATTTTGAGACGCAACAGCCTGTCATCACTCCAAAGAATTAATTCATTCACCGAAAAATGTATCCCCATGAAAATGTTGATTAAAGGAATCCTTCCGTTGCTGATGTTGACCATCATCATCTCTTCCTGTAACCCCGAAGACTCAAGCATAAAAACGGAAATTAAAATTCCGGTGAGCGTTGTGAGTATAAAGCCACAGAGCATCTCGCGTTTTATCGAGACCACGGGTACGGTGTACTCGTTTAAAGAAGGTGTAATGAAATCCGAACTCAGTGGTATATACAGGCTCCAGCGTAATCCCGCTACGGGGAGGCCCTTCGCGCTTGGCGATGCTGTTCAGGCTGGACAAATATTGATCAGGATCGAAGACAGAGAATTTGAAAACAATCTTCAGCTCGAAGGTAAACGACTGAACCTGGACGTAACAGACGATAATCTCAAAAAGAAAAAGTCCCTCTATGACAAGGGCGGCATCACACAAACCGACCTGATAAACTCATCGATCGAGTATGTAAATGCAAAGTACGCGTACGAAAATGCTGAAATACAACGTGCCAAGATGACCATCCGTTCACCGTTTGATGGTGTTATTGTTGAACTACCCTATCACACCGATGGCGTTAAGGTTGATCAGGGATTGTCGCTTGTAAAAGTCATGCAATACGACCAATTGCTTATGGATGTGAAGCTTCCAGAAAAGCATTTAGCAGAAATAACGATGAATCAAATGGTTCAGATTGCAAACTATAATGTCGCGCAGGATACGATCTACGGAAAGATTAGTCAGATCTCCCCTGTCGTCAACGCTGAAACAAGAACCTTTCAAAGTGTTTTGCAAATAAATAATGAAAAGCGTCTGCTTCGACCGGGCATGTTTATCAAAGCCTATATCCTTTCCGAAAAGAGAGAGGGCACTATCGTGATTCCGAAAGAAACAGTCATTTCCCGGCAGGACGGAAAGGTAGTTTTTACAGTGGAAAATGGTATTGCTACCGAGAACAAGATAACGACAGGTCTCGAGAACCAGGATGTGATTGAAGTTGTGAGTGGTTTAAAAGTGAATGACAGGCTTGTCATTTCCGGTTTTGAAACGCTAAGAAACAAATCAAAAGTCAGCGTTATTCAATAACTATTAACCAATCGACTTGTGAAAAAAATAGTCTCTTTGGCCGTACACTACCCTGTGTCAATCCTCATGATGGTGTTAGCGGTAATCTTGTTAGGATTTATTTCGTTCGGGAAACTCGGTATTGAGTTAGTTCCTGAACTAAAGAATCCAACATTGTTCGTTGAACTAAAGGTGGGCATCAAACCACCTACCGAAGTTGAAAAGCAATTTATCGAATCGATTGAGTCCATTGCGATACGACAGAATGGTGCGGTTGAAGTAAGCTCCATTAGCCAGACCGGGTATGGCCGGGTTACCGTTCAATACGACTGGAGCAAAGATATGGATGAAGCTTTTCTCGATCTTCAAAAATCACTCTCCTCTTTTTCACTCAACGAGGAGATTGACGAATTCGTAATCTCGCAATTTGATCCTAACGCAGCCCCCATTATGATCCTGGGGATTTACAACCCCGCGACAGATGATACGGAAGCCCTGCGACATATTGCAGAGAATAATTTCAGAAACGAATTCATCAAACTTCCGGGAATAGCGGAAGTGCGGCTTTCAGGTGAACAGGATAAAGAGGTCGTGATAGAAACGGATCCCGACTTACTAGCTTCGGTGGGTTTGACGGTCAATGATCTCGTCACAAAAATTCAAAACTATAACCGAAGTGTCTCGGGAGGATTCATCGAGGAACTCGGACGCAAGTATGTGATCAAAGGGCTCGGCATCATCGAGAAGCCTGAAGACCTTGGCGACCTGGTGGTGGGCTACACGAATCGTACGAATACAACTGCAAATCCCGAAGCCCCTGCTGTGGCGGCAGCCGAGAATAGTACTTTATCTACCGCTGATCAGGTTCCGGTTCTGCTACGCGAAGTAGCAACGATTAACATTCTGAATAAAGAAGCGAGCAGTATTGTTCGGGTGAATCAGAAACGCAGCATTGGGATGTCCATCTACAAGGAGACTAATTATAATACGGTAAGTGCAGTTAATGAATTGATGACATCACTCGAGCAGTTGAAGAAAACAGTTCCGGGGTATGAATTTGTCATCATTCAAAATCAGGGTAGATTTATTCAGGGTGCTATTGACGAAGTGAAGGAATCCGGTCTCTTTGGGATTTTCTTCGCAGTGATCGTGTTGTTTCTTTTCCTGCGCAGAATTGGCTCTACCCTCATCATCAGTATTGTTATACCCATTTCGATCATCGCGACCTTCAACCTGATGTACTTCAATGGTCTTACACTCAATGTAATGACCCTGGGAGGATTGGCCTTGAGCGCAGGGATGCTCGTAGACATTGCTATTGTAGTGGTCGAAAATATTTTCCGCAAACGCGAACAAGGAATGAGTGTGTTTGATGCCGCCATTGAAGGAACGGCCGAAGTAAGCGGGGCGATTACGGCTTCTACCCTCACCTGCATCGTAGTGTTTTTGCCAATCGTTTATTTGCAAGGACCCTCCGGAGAACTGTTTAAAGACCAGGCCTGGACAGTAGCCTTTTCACAAATCGCATCGCTCTTTGTGGCGATCCTGGTTATACCCATGCTCTTCGCTCAGTTTTTTCGTAAAGACAAGGTGTTTGCGAAAGAAAGAAAGGTCTTCTCGGATGAAAAACACTCACACTTTAAGAGGTATCGGTCATTATTGGAAAAAGTCTTACATCATAAGACTGCCTGGATTATTACATCCTTTGTGATGATACTGGGTACTGCCTTGCTTCTTCCCGTCATCGGCAGCGAATACATGCCTCAATCCGATACCCGGGCAATTTTAGTTGATGTAACCCTAACCAATGGTACACCCCTCGCGAGAACTTCCGCCACCGTCCTTCAGATTGAAAGCCAGCTGCAACAATTATTCGAGGGCCAGCTTGATAAAATTTACTCGCATATCGGACCGCAGCAAAGTCAGTCGGGCATTAAAAACGAAAACGTCTACAATGAAAATAAAGCTACGATCAAGCTGATCTTCCGGGAAGACATTGAACTTGACATAGCCCCTGTCACCGCGAAATTGTCATCGTATTTTGAAACACTACCCGGGATTGAAGCTACCTTCTCCAATGATGAAAGTGCGTTATATGCGGTGATGGGCGAAGATGAGATGCCGTTGGTTGTAGAAGTAAGCGGAGCCGACCTGGAGCAGTTGAAGCCCCTCTCCGATTCGATCATGCTGGTGATGGCTTCCACTAACTACGTGTATGATCCTGTCTCCAACCTTGAGGAAGGTGTACCTCAGATTCACGTTGATGTTGATAAATACAGAGCCGGAATCTTTAATTTATCGATCGATGACGTCATTCTGCAGATCAAAGATCAGCTGGAAGGAAAAAATGCCGGTACAATCGAGCGCGGTGGTGAAATGCAGGATATCAGAGTCAAAGTACCGGAAGTTACCCTGGCAGGACTTCAAAACATAAAAATAAAAAGCGGTCAGCGAGAATTTCCACTCAGTGAGATTGCCCATATTGATGTTACGTATGCCAGCAACGCCATTCACCGAAGAAATCAAACCAGAACAGTATCTGTTGGAGCGCGTGTCGATCCGGGCGAACCCTATGATCAAGTAGTCAAGTCGATTCAACATGCGCTTTCCAAACTTTCAGTACCTCCGCAATACAAAATAAAGGTGGCCGGGCAGGAGATCAGGCGTCAGGAATCAGTAGACAACCTGACGTTTGCACTCATCTTGTCGATTGTACTTGTTTATATGGTACTTGCCTCGCAATTCGAATCCCTGTTACATCCGTTTACCATTTTGCTGACGATTCCCTTTGCCGTGGTGGGGGCCATCCTGGCTTTCTTTATTCTGGGTATGCCCCTGAACATGATGGGCTACATCGGTATTATTTTATTGGGCGGCATCGCGGTAAACAATTCAATCATGATTGTAGACTGCATCAATCAGAACAAAGAGAATGGCATGCCCCTTCGCCAGGCCATTTTGGATGCAGCCGAGCGAAGGCTGAGACCCATCATGATGACGACCCTTACCACCATTCTTGGATTACTTCCATTGACGTTGGGATTTGGAGAGAGCGCTGCCTTGCGGGCGCCTATCGCCATTGCGGTGATTGGTGGAATGGTAACCTCAACGTTACTGACACTCATCATCATCCCTTGTTACTACGAGAGTATTGAAAATATGGTAAGTCGTTTCAGTCGGAAGAAGGAAGTGAAAATCGAAGTTTCAAATGGGTAATAGCAGTCTGCTAAAAACGATCATCCGGAGAAAAGTTCTTGTTTCGATGCTGTTCATCGGCTTCACGGTGATGGGTTATATCTCTTATACGAAACTTCCGGTTGAACTCTTTCCGAACGTTGAATTGCCCATTCTGATCGTGCACGTAAGGCCAGCCACGGATGTGGATCCGAAGTATATGGAACGGCAAGCGATTGTTCCGCTCGAGAGTGCCATCAGTACACTGGAAGGCGTTGCTGAAATTACGTCAAACGCGGATAGCAAGCAGGGAATGATTTTCATCTCCTTTCAGCAAGGCGTGAACATCAAATACGCTTACCTGAAGCTTGAGCAGAAGGTGGGTGCGATCAAGACGAGCCTGACTCCTGAATTCTTTGTAAACATTATTAAGATCGATACGGAAGAGTTTACAAACGGGTTCATGGACTTACAGGTTCTTGGTAGCGGTGGCGTAGACCGGGTGCGAAATATTGCAGACCAATATATTACGGACAGGCTTAGTGATGTTGATGGCGTTGGCGGTGTGGAAATATTTGGTGGACGGCAAAAGACAGTAGAGATTATCATGCATTCAGCCATCTGTCAGGCCAATGGAATTACCCCGAATACGATCACCACCGTACTTTCCAACAACTCAAACAAAAGTGCATTTGCCGGGCAGGTAGAGATGGAGGGACAGAAAGTTTTTGTAAACGTACGGGCTGAGTTAAAAGACATCAAGAATATACAAAGCCTCGTGGTGTCGGAGAAGGGACCCCTCCTACTCAGCGATGTGGCAGACGTGTTCTTTGGTGTGAAGGAGCAAACCTCCCTGAGCCGGGTTAATGGGAAAGAAGCCGTTTCTATCCGCATTTCGAAAGACCCGCACGCTAACCTGATTGCAGTATCGGAAAGAACCCTGGAAGCCATCAACGCCCTCAATCAAGATCTCGAGCCGATGGATGTAAAGATCATCGTGGAGAATAATCAGGCCGAGATGATGTCGAGGAATATCGATCAAATCAAAGAACTGGCCATTACGGGTGGGCTCCTGGCCATCTTTGTACTCTGGGTTTTTCTTCGCAAGATGAAGTTCATTCTCAGCATTGCTTTGTCTATTCCCATTTCGGTTTTTACTGCGTTCAATTTCTTTTACGCATACAACATCTCCATCAACAGCCTTACGCTTATCGGCATGGCCCTGGCCATTGGCATGCTGGTGGATAATAGTGTAGTTGTTATTGAAAATATTTACCGGCACGTTGTCAATAAAGTCCCTCGCGAAGTAGCCATTGTACGAGGAACCAATGAAGTGATGCGTTCGGTGATGGCCGCCACACTCACTACCGTAACTGTTTTCCTGCCTTTTATCTTTTCTACAAATTTTCTTGTTACGCTTATTGGTACGCACATTGGGGTGTCCATCATTTCAACGTTACTGGTTTCGCTCGTGGTTGCTTTGGTATTGATTCCCATGCTGGCGGATTCGGCCATCCGAAAAGAAGACCAGCACGAAGCACCGCTGTTTAAGAACGCATCGATCCGTCAGCGTATCATTCAAATGTACATGGTGCTTTTGAAGTCTTGCTTCAGGAGGCCGATGTTTACGGTGGTGGGCGGATTGATTTTATTTTTTGTGACCATCGGTTTGAGTCTTCTGGTTAGCATTGCCGGCTCAACGGAAGTAGAAACTCCTGAGATGAATCTGTTCGTCACGATGCCACAAGGGAGCACCCTGGAATCGACCGACCTTAAGATCAGAAAGATTGAAGAAAAAGTAATGGCCATCCCGGTTGTTGAAAAGGTGATCAGCCAGGTTTCGGAAGTAGAGGGTGTAATTACCGTCAAGCTTGTAGAAGAGTTTAATGAGCTTGATACAATTTCCGTAGCGGATGTTCGAAATAAACTTTCTGGCTTATCCAAAGATTTTAGTGACGTCACGATCTCGCTGGAAAAGCCACCGAGCCAAACCAGTGGAGATGGTGGAGCCGGGAATTCGGCACAAGAGGATTTTCAACGGATGTTGGGAATAGGAACGGCCTCCGAGCGCATTGTAATCAAAGGCCAGGACTTCGAGCTGATGCAAACCATTGCGCAGGATATCAATACCCTGGTAAGTGGCTTGCAATCTGTTCAGCAGAGCTCGGTGAATTTGAGTCCGGAACGGCCCGAGGCGCATCTTGTGTTCGATCAGAAAAGAATGAGCGAGAATCAGGTGACCTTGCAAAATGTAGCGGTAGCGCTTAATGACTTTCAGCCCGCCTTTACATCAGGATCGAACTTCATCAGCGGTGGTGAAGAATATGAAATAACCATCCGCACCCAGGATCAGGTTACGAGCAGAGCGAAAGAAATGCGCGACTTACGCGAGATGAAAGTAAGCAGCACAACGGGTTCGACCCACGGATTTTCTGATATCGGAACAGCCCTCTATTCATCCGGTGAAAGTACCATCACCCGGATGAATCAGGAAAAGCGCATTCAAATTACCTACAGCTTCATCGATGAAGTTACAAAGTCAAAGGCATTGCAGGAATCATCCCGATTGGAAATTGATCAGATTGTTGCGGGAGTAAACATTCCCTCCGGTATTGTGGTGGATGTTGTTCATGATGAAGGTTTGTTTGATGATTTTATCTTTTTGATTTTTGCGGCCATCGTAATCATTTTTATGATTCTCGCGGCAGTATTCGAATCGTTATACTTGCCCATTGTCATTATGTTTTCTATTCCCCTGGCGGGGATCGGGGCGTTGCTGGGCCTCACCCTCACCGGCAACTCCATGCTGAGTGCCAACACCTTGATCGGGTTCCTGATCTTGCTGGGTGTGGTGGTCAATAATGGCATCATCCTGATCGACTATTCGCGCATTTTAAGAAGAGAAGGCTATACAAAATACCGGGCCCTGATCATGAGTGGTATTTCACGATTGAGACCCATCCTGATCACATCCATCACCACGATTATCGCCATGTTGCCGCTGGCACTGGGCGAGGCGGAATATGTGTTGAGCATTGGTCAGCCCTTCGCAGTTACGGTGATGGGCGGACTTGCCTTCGCTACGATCCTAACATTATTCTATATTCCCACCATGAGTGCCGGCTTAGAAAGTGTGCTCGATTGGTTTAGAAATTTAAAGCCGGTGATTAAAGCCATACAGATTGCCCTCCTGATTGTGGCCGGAGTATTTATATCGTTCCAAATTGAAGGACTCATCTGGCAAATGATGGCCTACCTCGGAGCACTCATTTTAATTCCGGGTGGTACCCACTTCATTATGTCTTCTTTACGCCAGGCCAATGCTGAAATGGTGGCACCGGGAGAAGCGATGCACATCAAAATTCAAAACCTGACCAAAGTATATGGCCGGGATAAACGATGGATCCGGGAATGGAAAGGAAATAAAAATCTCTTCCGCGCCCGAGGGGAAGAGCCCGTCACCAGGCACGTAGTATTGCAAGACCTCGTCTGGCAGCTTGCCTTAATTAGCTTTCTCGTTTACTTTATTTACTTCCATTTGGATAAAGCCTTCTGGCAACTGGTCTTTATGATTTCCCTGCATGCCTTGTTGAGATCCATGCTCAACCGCGCAGGAAAATTATTTCTGCATAGAGAGAAATGGTTGAACATCAGCCATACCCTACTCTACTGGGGCTTCCCCTTGCTAAGCGCCATCTATCTTTACAGCGATGTGCAGATCAAAGCCTTCGGAATAATCCTCATCACCTTATGGTTTACCGGGCTCTTCCTGGTACGGGCTTCCAAAAAGCTTAAGGAGTATCCTGTTGATGTGATGGAGATCAAAGGGCGATTCCGGAGGATTCGAAAACTGTATTATACATTATTGCTAGCGATTCCTTTTGTGAAACCGAAGCAGGCCGAGTTCAAGGCGCTCAAAGGCGCGAACCTGACCATCGAACAAGGCATGTTCGGGCTATTGGGGCCCAATGGTGCCGGCAAGACTACGCTGATGCGCATCCTTTGTGGTATTCTCGATCAGAGTTATGGTAAGATCTGGATCAACGGCCACGATACAACCTTGCGAAGGGAAGAACTGCAAGGCCTTATCGGATATCTACCGCAGGCTTTTGGAACCTATGAAAACATGACGCCTTATGAGTTTCTGGATTATCAGGCCATCTTGCGAAAAATCTCCAACCAAGCGGAACGAGAAAAAAGAGTGCAGTACGTACTCAAGGCAGTGCACATGGATGAGCACCAGCACACGAAGATAGGCTCCTTCTCAGGCGGGATGAAACAGCGCATTGGGATTGCGCAGATCCTCCTGCACCTTCCAAAAATATTAGTAGTCGATGAGCCTACGGCTGGTCTCGATCCTTTGGAGCGTATCCGGTTCCGCAACTTGCTGGTGGAACTAAGTCGTGAACGGATTGTGGTGTTTTCCACGCACATCATTGAAGACATTGCGAGTAGCTGCAACAAACTAGCGGTGCTCATCTCCGGGAATATCGAATACATCGGAAGCCCCACCACCATGGCAGCCCTGGCTAACGGAAAAGTATGGGAATTTCACCTCACCCCCGGTGAATTTGAAATGGAAAAGGAAAACTACATGATCGTGCACCACATGCGGGAAGGGGACCTCATACGCGTGAAGTGTTTGTCGGACGAGCAACCCCGCCTGGAGGCCGTTCCGGTACGCGCGAATCTTGAAGATGCCTATTTATGGTTGATGAAAAGTAAATCGAAAAAGAAAAATGAAAAGCTTCCTGCTGCTGTTGTATAGGCTGATGACCTACAACGTGAAAGTAATTTTTGGAAACAAGTTTGTTTACTTTGTCGTTGCGGCATTCTTGTTCTTTGCTTTCATCATCACGATTACCATCTTTGAAGATCCTGATTTCAATGAAGCCGTGATCTATGGTTTTCTGGTTTTCCCGGGATTGTTGCTGATCTTTTACCCCATGGCCTATGGCCTACAGAATGATGATGATGCGAAAATGCTGGAAACCATTTTCGGAATTCCCAATTACCGATACAAGGTATGGCTGGTTCGTTTTCTTTTAACGATCGGCATCGCTGCTGTGATTTTGTTTGTACTCGGCAACCTGGCTTACGTGACGTTATATCGATTTAATATCCTGCCGATGATCGGTCAGGTGCTTTTTCCCATTACTTTTTTGTCCTCGGTGGCGTTTATGCTCTCTACGATGATTAAAAACGGCAACGGAACAGCCATTGTACTCGTAATCGTTTCGTTCCTGTTTCTACTTTTTGCAGAGCCGCTGGAGTATAGCGTTTACAATATCTTCTTAAATCCCTTCGAAGAACCCCGCGACATGAGTGAGTTTATCTGGCTGACAGTCATTTATAAAAACAGAGTGTACCTCACGATCCTGAGTGTGCTGTGCCTTTTAGTTGGGATGTTCCATCTGCAATTCCGGGAGAAGTTTGTATGAGGTGGCAGGCGCCCAGCCGTTAGGTGGATTCTAAGTGCTGTCAGGTCTTACGACCTGACAGTTACTGTGCTCCTACCTTCCTGAGGCGGAATGATTCTTGGTAACGATGGTTCTCAGGTGGAAATACCTGACAGCAACGAGAAGGGATACCCCAGCCCTATGGTATGGGTAGCGAAGGTGTATAGAAGGTGTATCGAAGCTGTATAGAAGCCCCTGGGAAACCTGTCAGAAAGGATCCTGGAAACCTGACCCCTGGATCAGACCGGGCGCTGCTGCCCTTTCATAAATTCCTTGATGGCCTTGTTGTAGGGCGAACCCTTGCCCCGCTTTTTCCTGAGGCGCTTGCGTTCTTCGACATTTTTGACTGCTTGGCGCGCGTAGGCCACCGCCTCTTTAAAGCGCAACCGGCCGGCCTGCTGCTTCTCGGAGGAGCCGGCCTTGCTCATATCGGGTACCCGGGTAACGACCGTACCATAGCGATACTGCTTGAAGATCAGGTCGCCCACCCGGCCCCGGACGGAGCTACTAATAACACCAGGTTTAGCGGTTGCCATGGCCAATAAATTTAATGTGACCCGGGTAATCCCTAGGGAATCCTAGGATGTGCTCCGAAGGAACACTAGGGGAACTATACTTATGATCTGGAGGATGAACGGAGGATGTACGGAGGATGCTCATAACAAATACAGGTTTGGTTTACTTGATAGTGACTGGCTGGTGTAAGCTGTAAAGGCTGAGCTCCGCAATGGGTAGCGATCCCGGCAGGCTGGCAAAAGTTCTTCCTGCCCCGGGGTTGCCCGAAGTACCGTTAGAAAGAACTCCTGATTTTAAGACCTGACGCATACCTGTTTTTAAATTATACTTATTGAACGCTGTACCCACTGGGTTTTGTTGCTGGTTTTTGGAATATTTTTTATTCCATTGAATTCTATGTATGTAATGCTGGATGCACGTCTGACTTGTGTCATGCCGGGCAGGCAAAAAAATTAAGCCTAAAGATGTTTAACTGCCGAAGTGTAACACAGGCATGGCTTCCTCGCTCATGCCATCGCGCCCCCGCTTTTGGCCCGGGCCACCGCGCTTAAATAATACGGAAGTCTATTTTTGTTCGGTTTTTGTATTATAGTAAAATATATTGAACAATATACTTGATTCTGAGATAAATTCACATTTATTTTATGTTCAGTTAATTAAACTATGAATAAAAAACCGAACAAAATGGCAAAAGGGTACAATGAAGTTCTCATCGATATTATTAAGGCTGGATTAGTTGGTGATTCAGGGAAAGTGGAACTCGCTGCGCTTAGCTTGGCAAGAAGTGTAAAAAATGAGAACCCTGATATTGCTAAGAGCATAAATCAGGTGATCAGCTCATTTGCCTTAACAGGTGGTACCATTCGAAATGTTGGGCTTACTGCCCCAATGCCCATTGATAACGATTCTCAGCTTGAGATGGCAACTGTAACTAGCCCAAATAAATTGTTATTTCAAGCTCCTATTCTATCAGAGGCTACCAATGCTAGGATTAGTTCTTTTCTAGAGGAAAGAAATAATATAAACGTATTGCTTGATAGGAACATTCGACCCTCAATAAGTATGCTATTAATCGGCCAGCCAGGAACGGGTAAAACTATGCTGGCACGCTATATAGCATCAACTCTCAACAAAAATTTAGTTGTCCTTGATTTGTCAGCTAGCATATCTAGCCTAATGGGAAAAACTGGAGCTAATCTCAAGAAGGTATTACAGTATGCAAAGCAAAATGCGTGTGTGCTACTATTTGATGAATTTGATGCGATTGCAAAAAAGCGAGGGGATGCGACTGACCTAGGCGAAGTAAAACGAGTCGTGAACGTCTTATTAATGGAGCTTGAAGATTGGCCTGTTTCTTCAATTTTCATTGCAACAAGTAATCATCCCGAATTATTAGATAAAGCAATCTGGAGAAGATTTGACCATGTAATTAACCTTGATGTACCAGAGAAGCAGCAACGAGTTGAGTTGCTACAATCTGAACTTAGAGATTTTTTGAAGGAATTTGAGATTAAAAAAAATATTCTCACACCAATTTCGGAATTACTTGAGGGAAGAAGCGCTGCAGACATAAGTAAGTTTGCAAATAATGTAAAGAGACGCGTAATACTCAGACAAGAAAACCCGCTTGTTTCGTGTTTGCATGAGCTAGAAGTTTACAATTCAGACAAAAAAATTCGAGGTAAGTTTTGTTTACTCGCCAAGGAAATGCTCGGTGATTCAATAACTGTAAGGGAAATAGCTGAAATAACAGGATTAAGTCCAGCAGGAGTTCAACATCATATATCAAAAGCCAAAGCTTATGAGTGAATCAAGAAGACCAATACTCTATAAGGGGGAATTGTATAGCTCACTTGTAGAAAAGAAATCATCCGGACGGATTAAGGAACCAGAAATTAATTTCGTAGAAGCTAGAACAAAAATAACTGGTCAAATCGCTGAAGTTCGTAATGTATTTAAGCAAATGCCAAAGGAGTCTAGGCTTCCAAATGAAGTTGTATTATGTATCCGGATGCACGAGGACTTTTCTGCCAAATCTTATTATCCTGATTCCATATTTGATACAGACACTGCAAAATTTGGTCTTAAGGAAATCGGGTCAAGGAGATGGACCAAACTCGAAGAAACAATTGAAGGAGGAATGTCTTTGTATAAAACAGGAAAATTATTCTTCGTCAGAGCTACTGAAAAAAATCTTGACATTTTTAATGAAAGGCTTAACAAATCAGAAGAAACGCTAGCTAAGAAATTTAAGTTGGATGTTCGAAGGATTTCTTCAGTTGATCTATTAAGGCCTTCAGAGCAAATTCTTGGAATACCAGGTGATTGGGACAATGGTCGATTAGAAGCTGTACTTCATCCATTTAATATTGATAGGAAATTGGCTTTAGATCACTTCTTAAGTTTGCTCAAGGGAGCTGATGTTAAACTTGTTAATCAAGTTAAGTACAAGCAATATGGTGAAGGAGTTACGTTCATAAGTTTTATTGGCAATAAGCAGGTTTTGGAAGTGATTTCTGGATATAATCCACTTAGAACAGTTCACCCGCTTCTCATGAGAAATCTCCCGGTAAATCGAGGTCAAGTTGAAATCGATGGACCAAATGTTCCAGAATTCAAGAAAAAATCCTCAATTGTAGTAGGCGTAATCGATGGTGGTGCAGATCGCAACAATCCTTATTTAAAGGAGTATTCTGAAATTGAAGATTCTGTAACTGAGCCCGAGTTGGATTATTTTGTATCACACGGTACGCAGGTTTGCGGAACAGTTTTATACGGCCCACTAAATTCGTTTTCAAATACTGAGAGACTTCCAGAGCCAATTGTTTCAGTAAAAAGCTTCAGGGTGCTTTCCGCTCAAACAAGTGATCCCGATTTATATGACGTTGTAGATGCCATAGAGAAAATTGTACCGACTAATAAGGATATAAAAGTTTATAATTTGAGTCTTGGCCCTAGAGGTCCAATACTTGACGATAGTATTAGCAGGTTTACTTTTTCATGTGACCTTTTAAGTAAAAATTATCAAGTCCTGTTTTGTGTTGCAGTTGGTAATGATGGAGAAGTGGCTGGCTACAATAGGATACAATCTCCAGCGGATTTGGTAAATGGCCTAGCGGTTGGAGCGTATACAAATAGAAACGGAAATCGTGAAAAAGCACCTTATAGTTGTATTGGTCCGGGTCGAGAAGGTAATAAGTTGAAGCCGGACCTTCTAGCTTTTGGTGGGTGCGATCAAACCCCAATCCATCTTATCTCCCCAACTGATGGGAAAAAGGTGTGGAATTTTGGAACAAGCTTTGCCTGCCCCATAGTCTCTAGGACTGCTGGATTAATAATTGGAGGATCAACTAATGAAATTGATACTTTGGTTGGTAGAGCATTAATAGTTCATTCGGTTTGTGAAATGAATGGGATTGGTCATAGCATAAATCTAGGCCACGGGTTGCTGCCTGATGATACGACTCAAATTATTACTTGTCCAGAAAAGTCGTATACTCTAATGTATAAGGGTGAGTTGGATGCAAGTAAATTCGTAGAATTTGAGATACCATGGATTGATGAAATCCAGGAAGGCAAGGTTAATTTGAGATGGACAGTTGCTGTGTTAACAGATGTTGATCCTCAAAGCCCAGATGATTACACATCCAATTCTATCGAAACTTTTTTTTATCCCAATAATCGAAAGTATCGTTTTGAATTGGTAGGTAAGGATGGTAAAGTTAAGAAAGTTAAGATAGTTGATATTGAAGGGCAGAAAGCATTGGTGACCGAATTGAAATCCAAAGGATGGAAGCAAAGTACATTTCCTGTTAGCGCTAGCGGTAAAACTCATAAATCTGAAGAAGAGCTTCGGCTTGATTTAAAATGGGATAGTTTGGATACGCGAGAAGTTTCAAAGCGGGCATCAAATCTTTACAAACCGAAATTTCATCTTCATGCACTCGGGCGAGGTAGCCGAGGAAGTCAAAAAGTAAAATTTGCATTGATCGTGACTGTTGAGGCACCTTCCGCTACGATTGATCTGTACGCTCAAGTCATTAATAAGTATAATGCACTTGTGCCACTGAAGCTCAATATCGAAGTGCCTGTTGCGGTGAAAGTAAGTTTATAAATGCTATTGATAAAATGATCTTGTATTGACCTCCATCGTTTCAACATTTGGTTCGAATTCTTCGATCTGATTCACATCTCCAATCATTTCGCAAGTAAAAGGGAAGGAATCACCCATTACAGCCCCATCTCCTTCACGAACATCATGGTCCGAACCATATTGCAGCCTTACATTTATTGTTCCTTGAACAGAAAGGAAAATTTTGGACTCGGTTATTTGCCGTATTTGAATTTCTGAGATGTAACAATATTCAACCGAGCTATGAGTCGAAAGTATATCAATTTCATCAAAAGTATTTTCAATGGAATGACTTAGAAGTGAATCGTCTATTTCTCTTTCAATCCTCTTGATAATTCTTGTTTTACAGAGTTCAATAGTATCAAACAAGACCTGAAAAATTTCAACAGTTTCATTAACCAAATCATAAATCTTTTTTAGCGAAATGCCTAAGGTTGAACTCTCAATGTGAGTGTACTTACTTAGTAGGTCAATTGCTTTAATAATTCTTTTGGTCAGTGGTTGAATATCTAAATCAAGCACTTGAACAATAAACTCATCTGTTATTCCTCCTTGAACTGCATATTTAATTCGTTGCGCCCTTGTCACTCCATTTGGTTTTACTGGAATTTCGCTAGTATACCAAATTGCATTGTTTACGTTTTTATCTGGGCTAAGTCTCGCTAATATGTGTCTAGCCAATTCTCTAATGCTATAAGAAAAATTATTGAATGCCAGTTCATTCTCCAAATCGTTGAGACTTTTAAATGCAGCCCTTAAGAGCCTCTCTTCAAAATCTGTCACTACATACTTCAGTAGAGTTCTTTCTTGTGTTACAAACCTTACCATTTAAAAACCTCTGAATAATTTACGTTGTCAAAATGTATTAGTTGAGTTTCAAGACTTGACTAAACTGCTCCAATAATAAATGAGCATCCATTCTATGGCGAGCAATATAAATCGATTGTACAGGACCTAAATCAAATCTATTCCCAGTTTTAGTATAGTATTCATTATCCAATTTAATTGCATTTAGTTTGAATCCATCTCGTTCATTGTCCGTCATACAATTTGAAACTAAATAAGCCGCTTGAATGCTAAAGTTCTCTTTACCTCTCTTTATTTCCTGATTAAAGACATATTGAAAAAGACTTAATGTATTTAAAGGAAGAATAGCACCAAGAATGCTGTCCACCCAATCACCAAACATCTGAGTGTCTTGAATTTGTTCAGCTTCACTGGTTGTACCGTTTGGATAATTAACTGATGCTCTTTTAGATTCAGAATGGTAACTAAAAACGTACTTTTCGTTACTGCCCACTTTATAAATAAATGTGATCATATCAATTTGGTTATTGGTCACTTCCCCAGCGTTGATTCCATTTGGGCTATGATCAAAGAAATCAGTACTCAAGATAAAGATTGTTTCAAAATAAACTATAATGACCCCGACACTTCTCTACCAACACGCTCTCTTTGATGGCTTAATTTTATAAGTTGATCATAAAGTTCAATTAAAAGTTTGAAATACTCTTGGTGCCAAAATTGATAACAGTGCGTATAGCCCTTCTTATTAACAATAAATCTCTGTCTTATGAGTGGCTCGTCTCTAACACGTTCTGAACCAATTTCCTTCCATCGGTTTTTGGAAATGCTACTCTTGAATATTGTAACATCGTAAAACCATGGATTTCTTTGAACATCTGTTTGCCACATTGTTAAGAAACCTGAATCTTTTAAGATTTTAGTGACTGGTTGATCATCTGATGGATTGTCTAGTAGGTGCTGCGTTAGCTGATCAAATGTTTGAATATCTTGCCTGTACTATTCCGAACATTTTCAAAAAGGTAATTATGGATTTCAGCCTGTCTTTCTAATGGTGGGTTTTTCTCTTTTGCTAGCAGTTCTTCTGACTCAGATGCTTCTCTCATAACGTTCTCAATTTTACTTAATAGAAGAGAAGATTGAAGATCTTTTGGGGTACAATAATCAGGATTACTAACTATTTTAAACCCAGCATCCCGATATGCCTGAGCAACAAATCTTGTACAAAACTGCTTGTTTATATCCTTGGCGTTCTCTTGAATATCAAGTGAAGCCAATCGTGCTTCAGCTGCTGAGTATTCGGTTCCGATCATTTGACGAGCAAAAGCTATAATCTCATCAATTTGTTCTTTTGAGGCCTCAGTTTTAAGTCTAAGCACCAGTGCATCATCCAGTTTATCAAAGATTATTCTTTGCAAATTCTGAGCTTGAACCCCTAACCCATTTGACTCAATGCAACTCGATTCGCCTACATAAAGGATGCAATGCGAATAATCGCTCCCTGATAATTTCCTAATCAACTCACTTTCTCTAGACTCTGATCGAGTAAGGAAAATATCTCCTTTTTTAAGGAGCTTAGGATCAATCAAAAACATAGGTAGGCTAGGCTAATTGAATGTTTAATTTAATTCCTTTAGACCACTTTTCAACAGCAACACCCATTGTTAAGCCTCACTTCCCTCCCACTTCCTAAGCTTGCCAAAGAGTGTCGCTGCCCCAGTCCGTTGTAAATGAAAATGATTGAGTCACTAAAAGCCAACGCTAAAAGGACTCTCCATGAAGATTCGGGTAAGCCTGACAACGTGAGGCACTTCGGCAGACAGGCCCGGATACCAAAGCTACTTAACATAACGCATGGCCATTATATAACGATATTTCTAACTTGTGGAGTATCGCGCCCTGGCGTACGCGCAGGCTTGTGCTCAGTGAAACCGTTTCCCAAGGTCTGGCGAAATTGGTCCGGATAAGGTGTTGTCCATAATAAATCTGATTGAGCTTGTTACTCCGCTTTCAAAATCTT
Organism: uncultured Ohtaekwangia sp.; assembly: GCA_964488465.1. Taxonomy (GTDB): domain Bacteria; phylum Bacteroidota; class Bacteroidia; order Cytophagales; family Cyclobacteriaceae; genus ELB16-189. Next base: position 75,539 of record CAZAUN010000008.1, read on the forward strand.
ATTAATGCTGTCAGGTCTTACGACCTGACAGTTACAGCGCGCCTACCTTCCTGAGTTGGACGATACTTTGTATCGATAGTTCTGTCAGGTGGAACACCTGACAGCAACGAGAATACCCGACAGTAAAAGAAAAGGCTTGCCTGGGATTTTTGCGATCGGGATAACCCGGAAGCGCTTTTTCCGTACATAAGAAAATAGTGGCCTGCCGGCCTCAGAATTACACGATTGGGCCTTCGTACGGAATGCTGCCTGTTGCTTGTTGCTTTGGATATGTCAATAAAAGAGCTATTTCAAAACCACCTGGGCGCAGAATTCGATGGGCACGTGCCCTACCCGACCGCTGATCTTCAAATTCAGAAGAACAAGATCTTAACCGACTTTGGCGAGGTGGAGTCCAGCCTGTACTTTATTAAATCCGGCATCATCGAGCTCTGCGTTAAGAGTTACCAGGTACTTAAAACAGTAGATTTCTTTTTCCAGGGCGAGTTCGTGGGCGCATATACAAGCTTTCTTAGTCAAACGCCCTCCGATGTTCAGGTAATCGCCTTGACGGATTGCGAACTGGAAGTGGTACGCTATGCGGATTTACAGAAATCGTATGCGCATTCGTTCATCGCCAATAAAATGGGCAGGATCCTCAACGAAGCCGCCTACCTGCGCAGAGTTAAACGCGAGAAGAATTTCCTCACCAAAACAGCGGAGGAGCTGTATCTTGAAATGCTGGATTCACATCCGCAGTATATCTCCCAAATACCGGTAAATAAAATTGCCCGCTATCTCGGCATCCACCCTGAAAGCCTGAGCCGAATCCGGAAGAAAATCAATTCCTAACATAGATCAAGGTTGCCGGCATTAACCCGATAAGCCAGGGTGCGTAAAGGCCTTTTGTATCGGAATGGTTCAGATAACACAAAACGTATTGATGTTTCGTGCTATCAGGTCGAACAACCTGACAGCACGCAAGCATTCTACCTGTAGGTGGCAGCATACTTAAGAATCGACTGCTTCGCATCAATAACCCGCATAAAATATTCGCCCCACAGCTGCTTGCCTACATTTAATTGGATAAAAATATACGTATCGTTCGCGGGCACATAAAGAAACTGCGTGGTGCCACCCAGATTGTCGCCTTCATGTCCGTAGGTTTCAGTAGGCACCTGCGCATTGAATTTGCCATAGTATTCAAGCCCTAATCCATAATCATTCTCATCACTCCCTTCACCGCGTATCCATGTTTTCATTTCTGCCAACGATGCGTCTGATAAAATATTTCCACTAAACAGAGCCTCATAGAATCTGATGACATCGACACCGTTGCCGGCTACTCCACCCATGCCATAAAGTGACTGGGCAATGTTATTATGCCACTGCGTAATGTTCTCCAGTTGTCCGTTGTTGTATCGTTCGAAGTAATAATTGGGCAGACCAAGTTGCACGGCTTGTTCATCAGTAAGGTACCCAAACGTATGTTGAAGTTGAAGGGGTACCAGAATCTCGTCCTGAAGCAGTTGTGCGTATGGTTTTCCCGTTACGCGTTCCAGAATAATGGAAAGCAAGCCATAGTTTGTATTACTATAAAAAAACCATTGGCCCGGCTCGTGCACGGTAGGCTTATTGAATGCATACGAAACCATTTCTTCGCACGACAAGGTTTGCCCGGGATCATTCAATTGATTTAACATGAAGGCCGGGTCTTTTACTATTTCAGGATAGCCGGAACTTTGATTGAGCAATTGCCTGACGGTTACGCGATCACTTTTGTCCAAACGGCTTACCATGTATTTGTCCAAGTAGGTTGCAATGGGCTTATCTAAGTCAATCAGTCCACGCTCCTTCATTTTTAAGGTGAGTGTGGCGGTGTAGGTTTTCGTAATGCTATACAACCAAACCACCATGTTGTCATTCATGGGTGTGCGGGTTTCTACTTTAGAATAACCGCCATTGACAACATACCAACCATCGGCATTTTTTACCATCACTTGCATTCCCGGTATCCCGTTTTTGATGGCCTTATTTACCAGCGTATGCAAACTGTCTTTCATCGGGTGGCTGTTATTGATGGGAAGATTGCCGGCTACCACCCGTACAGTTTCCTCATAGAGATCGGTTTGACAAGATGCCAATGAGGTTGTCAGTAGCATAACAAACATTATCTTTTTCATAGATTATTTTTTAATAGTTAATGCGGGAAGATATTTTAAGCCCACCATAAAGGCTGCCGATGGAAGGGGTGTAAGATCAGGACTGTATCGAAAAAGGAAATTCGTATTGTAAGCGAGATAGGGCGTGAAGGTTCCGCGGCTGGATTCGAAACCCCGGTAGCCCATCGAAACTTGTACGGGCACTTGCACAACTCCCTTGTTAGACTTTCCTTTTGTCCACTCCGTTCCATTCCATGCCAATGAGTTAGACGGATAAAAAGATAGCTGGTAACCGATCCCGGCACCAATCCCCAGTTCAACATGGTTGGCCACTACGGGCGTGTATTGAAACAAGGTTTGCCACGATAGCGCATTGCCCTGGTACTTATTTCGATTGTACGACATCCGCAGTGTAATATTCATCGTACTTCGATCATTAATGGATCGATTTACGCCCCCACTTACCTGGGGTTGCCAGTGCCCCACTTCTGAATTTTTGATGGGCACTAAGTATTGTTGACCACCCATGGCAACGTCCCATCCTGTTTGAGCTTTCGCGAAGAAAGCAAGGCTACAGAAGGCCCATGTCAGATGTATTACTTTCATTGTTATGTAGTTTTAAAATTTTCCGAACTTAAGTGACACGGTTGCTGCCGGAGCGGAGTACACTGACTCTGATGCAACCAGACGATAGGATAATCCACCACTCATTCGAAACCATTTGGTAAGATTCAGTTCAGCCGCCAGTTCGGGTTCAACAACAAATGCTCCACGCGAACTGATTGTATATTGCCCACCATCCGGCAGGAGGTTCTGCTCACCGATAAAGGCAGCACCCGTTAAAAGTTTTGTGTAAACGTGAAAGGCCTTCTCCGAACGAAAGACTTTTTCAGCCACCAAGCCAACATAGGTGATGTGTCGCGCTGTATTTCGGTCACCTTCAATATCAATTGAGTTCCCGTTCAGCAGCGCGTATGCCCCGGCACCGATCATTACATTGTTGGTAAAAAGCACCCCGCCATAGCCCCCCAGAAAATTGGCGAACTGGCCATCGATTGAACTGAATTTCTGGGAGGCTGACCCGTAGGCTCCGCGCACTTTCGGGCCACCTTTTCCGAACAGAGTTTCAACTTGCTGAGCCGATGCACCCCAGTGTATGGCTAACCCAAGCATTACCGTATAAATAGCTTTCATCCTGCATTTTGTTTTGTTGCAGGTTTGAACGGGTTGAGTAGTGTCTGGGATAAGGGGTCTTCGGGCGAAATGCCCGATTTGCGCAGGGATTTAGGCGTTTTCCGTCTGCGAAGGGGAAGAACTTACCCGCGAAAGAACACCGTTGTCTGCAGGGGGGCTCTGCCTGCTACTCGTATTTCAACGAGGTAACCGGATTCATCCGTGCGGCCTTCAGGATTTGATACCCGATCGAAACCACTTAGTGCTGTCAGGTCTTACGACCTGACAGACTGAAATTTTACGCATCGAAGGCCTATTTTTTGATAATTTTTTATGGAATCGTAACTGCTTATGCATCTCTCCATCAGTTACTTTTTAAAGTACCCGGCATTCTAACCTTAAAACCCAACTCTTATGAAACGCCAACTCGTGCTTATCCTGTTCACGATTTCCTGGTGTAGTTATGGCCAGCTAACCGAATTTAAAGTGTATGACAACGGACTGATCTACAGCGAAGCCAGTATGAAAAAACTCGGCACCATTATAGATTCTCTCAATCTCAAATTCCGCACCTGCGACCTCACCCATCCTTACTATTCCTTCGCGCAAGGCATGGCCACCAAAGTAAACGTGCGCAATAAAGAGGCTTTGAAACTCATTGAAAGCGGTGTTTCCTTCGAAGCGTTCAAACAACGGTATCCCGGCAGTATCGAAGAAGAAATCTGGATCACAAAATCACGCTACCGCGATTATGAAAACAAACGCTACATTGAATACAGCGGATTGCCGCACGGTTGGAATAGTGAATCGTCCATCGCTGTAAAAGATACGCACGCCAATGATAAGACCTCCGGCTGGATTGTGAACCGCGACAAGTCCATGGCATTTTATTTCCAAAAATTGGAACAGACTACCCTACCCTATGAATATGCCCGGCTTGTTCAATACGTGGATTGCATGATCGACACCACCGCTACCATTTTTCTGCCCCGGGCAAAAGGCGAAGTGTATCAACAAGTGGCAGCGGGTAGCAAAGCCGATGAGTTTGTGAAATGGGCCCGTCAATATCCGAATGAACCTGCCTTTCCGGATTTTGAGAAACTTAGTGACAAGGAATTTGAAATAGCCTATGAAAAATACAGCCAGCAGCATTACACGTGGGACAGCCTCCGGCTGTTGCACCTCGATCAACAAATGAACAAGTACACGCGCTGGCATACCCTCCTCCTGGAAGCCGCGGAAGAAAGCCTGGACACCGGCAACAGCAGCGGTGAGTTTGAATTTTATGTAGCCCGTTATTTATCGAAAGAAACAGCCCTGCAACTGAAGCGCAGCCGTAGGGTTATTGGTGGTTGCAGCCAGGATCAAAGCCCGCGCTATCATGCCATAGAAATTTGCCAGCTGGCAGCAGAAACAACCCAGTGGGATATTTTTCTTCGCTCCCACCTCGACATTATGAATGATCGCTTTGAGCGGGTAAGCGATGGCAGTTATGCCTGGGCCGGAAGGAAAACCTATTTGAAAGAACTCGAGGCGCTGGACATTCCTGCGATTGACTTACTGATTGGAACCTGCCTGCGGGTAGAGAATGTAAGCGAAAATCATTACTGGGGTGCCATCGGGCGGGTGGGTCGCGCACTGGCGGATGCCGAAGACAAAGCTGCGCTTGAGCATCGCCTGTTGGCCATGGTACGAGACGAGAAACTGGATCCTTACAACCGGCTGTTGTTTGCCTACCTGTTCAACAACTATGCGCACAACCTGAATGACGAGTCACACACAACCACCTGTTTGAAGGAACTTGATAAGGCCGTGAACACGCTACCGGATTTTGTGAAAGTGGTGTGGAAGAAAGGTTAGTTGCCGGCCGATGCAAGTTTCCGTGAAGTTTGCTTGTTGGTGAAGAACACCAACAAGGGCGAAAGAGGTCATTTTAACAGACGAACTTAATGGACAACTTCAGGTGCAGCTCAGCTTTTGCCGTGTCAGGTGTGTAGTACATGTACGCCCAACCGATATGGTTGTGCAGACAACCATAGCCTGGCTCTTCGTACAACAGGGTATCCAACACCTTCAAGCCTTGTTCCAATCTCGAAAATTTGACAAAAATATCCTAATCTACAGAGTGAGATAAACCAAAGCCTCAAAGCGTATCGCCCCTTTAGACATCCTTTTACCTCAGGCAAAAGGGTCCCGCGTGTTAAAGATTTGTGCATAGCCACCGTGCAGATTCAATTCAAAATTTTTTCCAAATTCGTTACCTTGCTCCAATCCAATCTATATCCTATGAATCGGTACCTGTGGAATTTATGCATTATCCTAATAATCGGGTGCTCGGCACCCAAAGATGAAAAGGAAGACATTAACCACATTAACGAGTTTCTGAAGCTGTGGGCTAACGCTCTCTCTCAAAAAGACACAGTGGTAAGAGACTTCTATGATCCAGCGTTTCAATTCCCGGTTGTACTTCTTGAAGATTCTGCTAGATTGAGCTATACCCTAGATGTAAACAAAATAGAAATAAGCGGGCAGGAAAATGGCGGAGACATCTTCGCGGTGGTTCCCTTTCAGTTGCGTGATCAGAAAGGCCAGACTGAAAATGGCAAGATGAAACTAACAATTGGTGCAACACCTCAGGGTTTTTTTATTACGGACATGAGTCAGGAACTGACCCTAGAAGTAATGTGGCGTAATAGGGTGTTGCGAGACAATAAGGAACTTGCTGAGCGTATGAAAACCTATGACTCCATTTGGACTCATGTTCGCGAAGTTGCGATGAAACTGCAACAACATTATGACACTGTGGTGTTCTTTACCAAGGTGGACAAACAGGTTTTGTACTATGTGGCCAATGGCGATTGGATATACCCTTATCGCTACGATAGTGCACAATACGATTCCGGGAATTACAAAGTGGGAATTGTTACGGCCGAGAACAAAGTTATTGTGCCTGTAGAGTACACCAAGATTTATAATCCCGGAGGAACCATCAGCGGAGTTATTGAAGTCGAGCGCAATGGGCTGCGAGGATTGTACAAGGTGACCGGTGAGCAACTGATTCCGGCAGAGTTTGAGGGAATTTACCCTACCAATGCCTCCAATGCCATTGCACAAGTAAAGAAGGGTGACCAATACGGTTGGCTGGATAACAATGGGAAAGTTTCGTTTGATGCCAGTTCTCACAAGGACAAGACACTGTTTATGTCTCCGATCGAAAGCAACGCTGTACTTGGGTGGCAATTTAAATATCCAGGTACTATCAACGTTCTGATCAATATGACTGGAAATTCTGAGTACTGTGATGGTGTGGTGGTGTATCCTTCTTTTGTGCGAGACTTAGGGATCACAAAGGCAGCACATCCCGGAGTGTTAAATGATGTCAATGAAATGGGTATGGGCATGACCGAAACTGAGATCAAGTTTGAAAAGGTGGAATCACTTTCAGACAAATTCTTTGGGCTTATCTCCTTTTTTATGGAATCGGGTGCCGATGCCCGTGGCTACCAATTTTCCCAGAATGACCTGGTGATAGTAGACAAAGCAATGGCAACAATCGACCACCTTGAAAATTTAACAGCAAATTCTTTTGACCAGGACCCCTGCGGCAAATTGCGGCCCGGCCCTGCCTACAAGATCATTAGCCAGGGTCTATATGAGACCAACGATGGTAAAGGCAGTTATAAATATTTTAAAGTCACCGATGAAGGCAAGGTTGAGCCTCTGCCCACAAACCGGCACTATGCCTTCACAAAGTTTGTAAAGATTGACGAAGGGTACTTCAAAAGCTGCCGTTATGAAAATATTCCATACGATGAAAATTCTGAAAACGCCAACGTGGTAGTTGTGTCTGGTATATCAAGTGAAGAACTTGACATCATGCGCAACGAAATATTTGCAGAATATGGCTTCATCTTTAAAACCGATAAATGGAAGCAATATTTTGAAGCGATGCCGTGGTATAAACCACAATATGAAAATGTTGATTCGTTTCTGACGGAGATTGATAAGCACAATATTAAATTCATTCTTAACTATCAGCGTCTTCACGAAGGTCAGGAAGCTAAGCGCGATTCTATTCAATTCTTTTGGGCCGGATAATGAAGAACATCCTTTATGGGACACTCGCCTTTCTTGCGATTGGTATGGGTCTCGTGTTGTACTGGCACAATTCGGTGTTTGTATTTGATGGCCCCGACAACGGGTTTCTGCTTACCAAAACTGAATCGGTTCGATACTCAGTTTACCTGTCTGCCTTTTATACTCATATTGTTACCGGAAGTATTGTACTGATTACCGGTGTTTTGCAACTCAGCCAATGGATTCGCGCCCAGTATCCAGTATGGCATCGGGCTTTGGGCAGGGTTTACATCTTTACCATTTTGATTTTTACCGGACCTTCCGGACTCGTGATGGCGGTCTATGCCAATGGCGGCCCGGCTGCCGGAGTTGGTTTTGCCTTGTTGGCATTGTTGTGGTGGTTTTTTACGTGGAAAGGATTTAGAAATGCGATTTACAAGCAATTTGAGATACACCGTGAATTTATGCTGCGGAGTTATGCACTCACGTTTTCCGCTGTAACGCTAAGACTCTACTCCTTCTTTTTCGCTCTCGCAGGATTTAGAGGTGAAACTATTTATATCCTGATTGCCTGGTTAAGTTGGGTACCATCACTGATCGTGATAGAAATTTACCTCCGGCAAAAGACACGCAGACAGATTGAGGTCTGATGATAGCCTGCCTGTTAGTGAACACCAACAAGAGCGAGGGGAAATGGCAAAATATACTGTATTCCACAGGTTGACTGCTGGTATGCACTTAGTACTTGTCCACCCCCCTACAGCTCGCTCCCGAATTCGGGTTTACGGACCTTCTTTTAGAAGTGATGCTGTCAGGTTGAAAGACCTGACAGCACGTTGGAATTAACTAATTTCTATTGCCACATTTCCCCTCTTACGCCCCGTCTCTGCAAAGGCATGTGCTTCGGCAATTTGTTCCAATGTATAGGTTCGATCAATCACGGGTTTAAATTTACCAGCTTCGATGAGCTCTTTTAGAATTGCCATATCGGCTGCCGTATGACTAATTACACCCATCAACACTTTTTTGCTACTGGTCATTGATATCCAGGCTGCTTTCCTCTACATAGGCTATACCTGGACGGACCTTGACGTGGCCGTTATGAGTTTTCTGCAGGCGTTCTTCTTTTTGTTGTTTGCCTATATGGCAGGTGCCTGTTGTTTCTCTTGATTATAACTAAGGAGTAGTAAGAACGGGACACTTCGTAACTAAAGAAGATTGTTGATATTATTTCTTTATTAGTACCAGAGTAACTTTGTTAAAGTCGGCCGCGGCATTAATCACCTTTCTGAAATCTTCATAGCGTGCCAGAGGTGCATAAAGTTCTTTGTAGTATTCCTCAATTTTTACTGTTACTTCAGTACCCTTTTCTGAGTAGTCGGAGACAAATGAAAAGGGAACCCTATCCCCGTCTTTATACTCTACCCGCATTTTAAGAGCTTCGAGGTTATTTACACTATAGCCTTGCGGCAAATGATACCGAATAATGCGCGAGTATCCTCTATTGTGCGTATTCTCTATCGGTAACTGTCTTACTTCGTTGCTATAAAGCTCACTTTGCGTGCCAATCAGTTCTCCGATTTTAAATAAGATGCGGGGCCCTGCTCGCTCTAAAAAGAAATTTGTCGAATAGGTAGCCATGATTTCTATTTTGGGCAAATTATCAGCCATTGCTGTGTTTACCGACCATTTATCCAGTTTCAGGTCTGGAATCGATGCCCGGAAAATTTCTTCTACAAATTTCTTTTGCTCTTCTTCAGACATGCTTTCATAATAGGGAATCAAGGAAGCTGCGTCATAGCCGGTGAATGTCCGCTTATGATGTACAAGGTTGCTTTCCATATCTTCCGCAAAGCGAACTTCGATATCCAGATTATCCGAGTCGGAAGTGTAAGGTAACGCAGGGATATCGCGGATCCACGTAATGCCCGTTTTAAGATCCCCTACTGCCACCGGTTCAATAAACAAGCCCTGATGGCCGCTCAGGTTCTTCGGAATAAGCGGGTACCGAAGTTCATATTCATCGGGAGAGATAAACCCATTTATTTGAGGAAAGTATAGCAGGTACTCATCAAGAAATGCCCAGCTATCAAAGCCACCATCAAACTTCGCATATTCCCGGTTGCAGGTTACTACCAATTGTACCGGAATTGAAAGTCGTTCATAAGTTAACAGAAACACTTTGGTAATGCCTTCCTGGGAGGCTTGTCGTGATTTTATGATTTCAGCCACCTCCCCGAGTGCAGGATCAGACGAGTTTTTATTTACCCGAATGGCTAGCTTAACATGGTCTTCAATTAGCATGATCTTGGCTAGAGGGGAACTTAGCGGATCAACCTTTAAAGATTTGATGAACTTATCCAGCTCCTTATCGGCTTCCTTAGTGGTAGTCGTAAGCGATCTGTAAAACACCCGGCCGGCATCCGCCCATGTATTTAATCGGGCAGTTGAAGTTTTAAAATTATAAGCAAGTTTAAATTCAATCCGTTTACGATAGGCATCTACATAAGAGAAAGCTTCTTCATGCAGGCTGGTAATTTTTTCAAGTGAATAATTGTATCGATTCTGACCATTTACTGTATCCTTACGCACCTTGCCATCATCATTATATACCCTGAAATCGAATGCCAGAGTATTGGGACTTACTAAGAGAAATGCAAACTCCCGAATCGGGGTTTCCTGTTGAAAATAATATGACTCCTGCGTTTTGAAATTGGTTTTCAGAGTATAAATAAATTCTATCTCGCTCTCCACTTCAACGCCCTCTATAGCGAAAATCCGATAGGTATTGTTATCCGTATTTTCATCCTTTACTTCCTTCAGATTTTTCTGATCAAAATTTGTGACTTTTCCCTCTTTATTGATGGCTCTTGCTTTGAGGCTGACAATACTCTGAACATTCCGCATTGGTATTTGGATGCGGTTATGCCGCTCAATCGCGTTGGTGGTGTTTACTTTCGTGATGCGGTGATCGGTCTGATACGTAACCAATGTGGAGTTCTCCACTTCGTAATGATAGCTCCGGTATAATTTCAAGATGTATTCCGGATATGTTTTTTCAACGGATGTAAGCAGAAATGGTTTCCTGCTAGTATCCCAATCATATAGTGCAGCTCCAGAAGGTTGAGCCAAACTATAAGCCGGTAGCATAAACCAGAGTAAAGCGTAGACTATTTTCATAATGTCTTCTTTTTTAAGATGATGGATTCCTTATAGGAATCACTGAGTGCTTTCACGGCTCGATTCCAGGCTTCAAATTGATCTTGCGTTAATAGCAGGATATTGTTATCAATGCGTTGATTTACCAGGATTTCCGTTTCAGTTCGCTCATACGAAATCCCAAAACTGATCAGGTCTGTATCAAGATTTGCATTCGGTGGCAAGTACTCAATCTCATAGCCCTCCGGAATTTTCATGTAGTAAACATCGCTTGTGTTGAATTTATATTCCATTTCCAACGGTGTTTTACGGTCAGTAGCAATGATCCTGTTATAGTAGGGCTTCACCAGGTTGAGATTCACATAAATTTCGTCATCCACATACGTGATGTAGTCGTTGATATGGAATTCATAGGATATAGTCAAGGGTTTATCTTTTTCCGCGAGGTTTTTAATTGTGTAGTGATCAAGGATAAACTTATTACTTCCTTTTTTCAGCCAGGTACTCACATTATCCTTCTGTTTGGAAGCAACTGTTTTGTTGAAGTCATAGCTGGCAGCAATTTTTTGATATCCAGAATAATATGCAATTCCCTTCCCCAATAAGGTACTCTGATTCAGGCTCAGTCGCACAGTGTCGGTCTTCGCATTTATATTTGCTGAAATCTCGGGTACCTTTTTTACTACGTAATCAGTTTCGTTGAGTACAATAAAGGCTTCTTTACCCTGAATCATGGACGAAGGAAGTTGCACAGAGGTGTAATTGCTGGTACCATCCAGAAAGAAGTAATTATGGTTTTTGTCGATATACGTTGCAATCATATGATTGTCTACCAGTGGTGTGGGGATCATTGAATATTGAAATGGGATATCACGCGTGCCAATCCATGTGTAATAACATTTTATACCCACCGATTTTAGCATGCCCACTATTAGGCTGGTCATATCTTTGCAATCACCATAACGTTTTTCGAGCACATAACTTGGTTTATGCGGTACGAGTCCACGCATACCATCTTCAAAAGCGATATAGCGTATGTTGTCTTGCACCCAATAGAATACCTTACGCACGATGTCCATTTCAGTATCTCCGGGTACTATCATTTTTTTGACTACTTCAGTGAGTTGTGGCGTGGGTTGTTCATCAATTTGCCGGATAGTTTCATAATACCACGAATGCAAATCATCTAATCCGGAAAGCACGGGTACGGTTCTATCCTTTTCTTTAATGGCCGATACATAGAAAAGTACAAGGGGCACAAAGTATGAATACTTGGGACTTTGATCCTCCCTTACTATGGCGGGCATATTTTTTACCGTCCATTCGTAATGTGTGAAACCTCCCCGGTCATATTTGTTGAACCGAATCTTGTTTTCAGAATCGTTGAATAGGTGCCATTTAAGTTCCACATTCTCTGGAATACGAATCAACAATGAACCTTCGTCTTGGATAAGGTAGTCCTGCAAATAGAAAATAGACAAGAAGCGGGCATCGCGGTATTTTTCGCTGTATTTCCAATATGCCTGATTTCCTGCATGACCTGCCGGAAAGGTTAACTGATAGAAATAGGAATCATCATAAAAGACTTCGTTATCATCCTCTCTTTGCCTGGTAAGCCCACTCAGCGGGATGTCTCTGTATTTTGTTTTATCCCAGATGCTGGTAGCTGCCTGTACACCGTCAATCTCTTGAAAATGGGAGCCAAAGATGCGCATGTCTGTAGCATGGCCGGGTCGGTCTTTCAAAAATAAGATTCGCTCTTCTATGTTGGCAAAAGCTGTGATGGAATCCGATTTCACATCGATGGTAATGACTTTCTTTCGATTCAGAAAAACAGCACTCTCATTTTGATATCGTTTTTTCATTTCCACCCATACAGAAGGTTGGGCCTGCGTCTGAAAATGAATTAACAGAATAATGACTCCGCATATAGCGCGCTGCGTGTTAATCAATGGGGAGGCCATACCAAAACTTTACTTCTTTCACTTTTTTTCCACTTTGATACAAGGTGCTCACGCCATTGAGGTATCCGGATTCATACTGCTCAACCCGCTCAATTTTACCAGTGGCATCATACCATTCACACCTGCCGATTTCATTATCCATTGTATAATTTCTCGTTGACCGCACCTTACCGTCAGGATAATAAACTATCTGCTGGCCCTCTTGATTGCCATAATCAAAATTAAAGTGTGTAAACAGCTTTCCACTACTATAGTAAATCTTCTGAACTCCATGCAGTGTTCCCTTGTCATAATGTGCTTCCAATGATGGCTTGCCATTAGGATAAGTTGCTTTTATTAAACCTGTGCCGGAAAAGGTTACCCATTCCTCGTTAGAACCGGTAGGCACACGATAAGCGATAATGTCACCTTGATTGTATTTTTTTTCCAAAATTAGTTGGCCATCAGGGCCAAACACTTTGCTAATTCCTTCGCGCTTTCCGTTTTCATAGGAATTCAATTGTGAAATTGTACCATTCTCATAGTAGTAGGTCCATACACTATCGCGTTCATCATTGAGATAGCTGCCGATTGTCTCTTTAACCCCGTTTGGATAATACCATACCCATCTTCCTTCTGAATTCCCGTCCACGTTATTGCCCATGCTCATCGGTTCACCAAAGGCACCCGCATGTTCACTGAGTCCGTGTAACTTTCCATTGCGGTACTGCGTTGTTCTGAATTGCATGCCATCAGGAAACAGTATACTACTTTTCCCAGCCATCCGGCCACATAAAATCTCCATGTGCTGAAACTCGCGGCCCGATTTAAATCTTGCGACTACCTCAACGTTATTCTTGTTGAGAATCGCAGATGAGATTGGTTCGCCCTGCTCATTAAATATTTTGTATTCAACAATTTTATCGTCCATCATTTCAATGGATATGTACAAATTTCCAGTTTGCGAATAATAATAACCCGATCCCACCTGTTGATTGTTGAGGAAATATTCATCCGACCTGATCTTTCCATTCGGGTGATAGTGTAGCCATCGTTGCTGAGCCAACCCATCCTGGTACCATCCCTGAGCCTGTAATTTTCCATTCGAGAAAAACTCTTCAAAAGGGCCGTGCTTTTTACCTTTATTATAGAAGAGCTTTACTTTTACCTTATTATTAGGGTAATACTCCACCACCTGGCCATGGATCTCGTCATTCACATGCGGATATTCTGAATTAAGGTAACCGGATCGGTCATAGTATTTCCAGACACCGGTTGCTTTTCCATCCTTGTAGGTATACTCCGAACGAACTTCTCCAGTTGGAAAATGACTGCGTCCGGTCATATCCCCATTGACTTCTTTGTATGTGGCAATTTCCTTGCCGGTCGTGTTTACATATGTAGCGGCTATCATTCTGCCGTTTTCATTGATTAATTTACAATACAGGATACCCTGATCATAAAATGTGTTTTCACCATGAACTTTACCCTCGTTGTTATAATTTCTTATTTCAGTCAATCTGCCCTTTCGATCGTAATAACGGAATTCACCAACAGGATTGTCATCGTGATATTGCCCCTCTTCGCTTACCTGGCCATTGTCATAATAAAACTTTGTTTTGCCAGTGGCTTTGCCGATATTATAATCAGTTTGCGAATTCACCATTCCGTTTGGATGATATCGGGTGTAGGTACCTGTCAATTTTCCACGATCGTAATAACATAACACCTGCTTTTCGCCAGTCACAAAGAAGCTTTCATATTTCCCCTGTAAACTATCATTCAAAAAGGTAAATCTCTCCAATTCAGTACCATCAATAGCAAACACATTACCGGGACCATTACGCATACTATTGCTGTAGTTGAGTTGTTCGTTAACAACACCGCAGTCATAGTAAATTATGGCTTCTCCATCTACTTGATTATTTCGGAGATAATACCGTTGCCAGGGTTTGCCCTGTTGAGTAAATCGTTCGCGTAAACCTGTCTCATAGTTTTCTATTGTAGTTAAGTATCCTGATTCGTTGTAGTACTTCCAAATCCCCTTTTTATTCCCTTGATTATCATACTCACCACTCGCCTGCATAACACCATTATTAAAATAGTGATACCATCGTCCTACTGGTTGATCATTTGAGTTCTTATTTCCGATCGACTCCAGTCTTGAATAGTCATCATACCAACAGAAAACTGTTTCTTTGTACCCTAGTGCAGATAGTACTTTTTTTTCGCGATGCAGTTTCAATGTGGAGTTTACCACGTTGTAAAACGCATCCAGGGTACTTTGATTGTTCTTTGTCCATTGAGGCACCTGCTTGATGGTGGTTGACTGTAAGATATGGTAGACAAAAGCATCTTGAAGATTGCTTTTTATCAACTGTTTGTAAACTGGCAAATAATAGGTTATCCAGGGATCGTTGGAAGTGTATTCCTGCAACGCTAGTTGGTCAAACATTAATTGGTATTGCTTAACCACTCCGGCATCAATCGGGATACGGGTTTTATAATCTTCCTCCATGGCAATGCGCGACCGAATAATCCCGTCAAGCCGTGTAAATGCATTCTCTGCAGCGGGTGGTACAGTGTATTCATCAGTCAATTCATTTTTTACGAATCGCTCCAATATCACCAGTTGCTTATTACTGGTGTTGTTGATAGCAAGGTAGATTCCCATCGCCATCATCCCTCGTACTTTCTCGCCACGCAACATCGAGATAATTCCAAGGTGAAGATGGGAAATGGAATTAAATGGACTTAGCTCAAGTGCTTGGAAAAAGAGCCTCTCAGCTTCACTGTACGCAGCCTGTGCATAATACATTTTTCCCTTCTGAAGAAGGAAAGGTGTGTAAAATGGAAACTCTTTAATACCCGCATCGAATGTAACAGTAGCCTTTGCATACTCCCCTAACTGCGTATAGGCCATGCCCTGGATCAGTAGAAAATTTGATCGGTACGAAGAGACTTGCCGCAAACCCAGTTGTGCAGTTTCAATTGCATCCTGGTACTGGTGTTTTGATAAATATACATCTGCCAGCTCAGAAAGCGATTTCTGATAATTGGTATCCCGAGGTTCAATTCGCTTTAATTCCTCGATTGCAAGATCATACAGACCGGAATCTGATAAAATCTTGGCTTTCTCCAGTTGAATACCTGAGTTGACGAGGGAATCGATTTGGCCAAATCCCATTTGATAGGACGTAAGGCAGATCAGGAAAAGGAGGCGGTAGTACACCATATGAAATTTGAGAAAGATTAAAGCAAATTACAATGAACCCATCCATTAGAAGAAATACTAAAAAAATCAGTTGTAACCAGTTTTCCAAATGTGTTATACGCTTAATGGTTGTACGCAATAATGATTCAGTAAAATAAATACCCAGGTGTAATAATCATGTAAGATTCATATGGAGCTGAATAATTTATAGGGTACTTTGAATACTGCCATTTGGCAGTTGCAATTCTGAATCCGGATACCGTCTAACCTTCGCGATTTCAAATCGCGAGCAGCCAATTCTCTAGTGTTTTCTGTCTAGTCGAAAGGCCTGTTAGTGATGGAGGCAAGTGATTGGATTAACCAAAAATATAGTGGTCGATAAATTCGTTTCTCAGTTTTTTATCAGGATCGAGTTTCAATACGTGATTTTTAAAATCTTCGATTCGGGGATAGCGTGCCCGCAGGGTGGCTGCCTCCAACGTAAACAGTTTACCCCAATGCGGCCGGGTCTGGTAAGGTGCCAGTGCGGCTTCAATTTTGGGCAATAATGCATTGACACCGGCTATGTCCTGCTTCAACGTAAAGTGGATGGCCACGCTGGCTTGCTGATAGCAGGGGCTCATCCAAAATGCATCGGCAGCAATGCTCCGGATTTCTGTAATTAATATGTAGGGTTTGATTTCCTCGCGCAGGGCAGCCACCGCCTGAATCGCATCCACCGCTGAAGCTAACGGAACAAAATATTCCGCCTGTAATTCTTCGCCACTGCTGGGTGTAAATCCCATCTTAAAGTGCGGTAGTCGCTCATACCATGGACCCGGCACACCCATTTGCTCCGTGCAATGCTCAGCCGACAATGCTATGATCGGATGCACATTTCGATCGGCCCTGGTTGCTCCATAATAGTTGTCCCCGATTTCAAACGGCACATCCGGATCCACGACACTTTTCACCCACACCTGGTTGATGGTATCGCTTTGCCAATCGGTAAAGAGGCTTACACTGTAGCCACCGGACATGAGCTCAACAAAGTTGGCTTGCAGTTGTTCCATCGGAAGATTCAGAAACACATCCTGCCGTACCTCAAAGGCCGGCACGAGGTCCAGGGTAACTTTCGTTACCACTCCGATCGAGCCCAGTGAAACCACTGCTGCATCAAAGAGATCCGCATTACTCGCGCGCGAAATGGTTACCACCTCGCCTGCAGGCGTCACCAATTCCATAGCTACCACCTGGGTAGCCAGGTTTCCATTATACAGCCCCGACCCATGGGTGGCTGTGGCACACGCCCCGGCAACGGAAATGTGTGGCAGCGAGGCCAGGTTATGAATGGCAAAACCGGCCGCATGAATTTCTTTGCAGAACTCGCCATACCGGATGCCGCCCTCCACGGTAACCGTCATGTTTGCACGGTCGATGGCAATGATCTTGTTCAACTTCGCGGTGGACAATAACGTTGCCTCGGTATCTGCGATGGTATTGAAGCAATGCCGGGTACCGAGTACCCGCAGGCGTGGATGGTTGGCCAGCGCGTGTTGTACTTCCCCTACCGTGGCTGGTTCCAATAAGTCTTTGGCATGGTAGGTAAGATTGCCGGCCCAGTTTTTAATTTCTGAATTCGTCTTCAGGCCTGACGTGCAGGACAGGATGGGACTCAGAGCTGCTCCGGTTAGCGCAGCAGTAGAGAGTTTGAGGAAGGTTCTTTTTTTCATGGCTGCCTAAGTTAACTTTTTTCCAGCATGTTGTTTGTAAGCGTTGTGCTGTCAGGTGGAAACACCTGACAGCAATGAAGCAATGAAGCAATGAAGGGAAAAGGGTAAGGAATCTTTTGCCGTGCTAAGCTGTCCTTGACAAAAATCAGGCTGCTGGTTGCCAACAGTCATTTGCCATTTTGTTGCCGCTGCCGAGCTTCACCGTCAATAAAAACCAAGCTATGGAAGCGCGCATTTTTCAACGGCTGGTAGTGTGTCCAATGGCCGTGGCATTATCCATGTTCACCACTGAATTGAGAGCACAGCCTGTTGACCACATACCGGCCCGGGAAAACTACCGCCACGCTATCGACTTTAGTCCGATGTCGCCCATGATGAATATTTATGCCATTCATTATTATTACGCCTTCACTCCGAAAAATGTGGGCCTCATTGGTCCCTCCTACATGCGCATTCAATTCGAAGACATCGGCCATACCGATGCGCCCGGCTTCATCATCGGCTACAGGCGCTACTTCTGGAAGGGTCTGCATCTGGACTACCAGCTAATGCCGATGTGGGATCAATTCTACGAGGAAAATGAAGACAAGACCTATCAGGGTTTTGATTTGTGGAATGAATTCCGCTTTGGCTACGTCTTTGATTTTAACATAGGCAAGATGCCGGCCTTCGTCACGGTTCAATGGCCGTTTGGCTTTGCACTCTATTCTGATCCGGACGGCAAGCCCCAATCCTTTAAAGATCATGCAGAAGAAAACCCGTATTTCTATTTTCCACCGTTGGTGTTTGTTGGATTGAGGTTCTGATTTCCCGGTTATTCGTCATCACTAATATTGCTAAGCCAGCGGACACTGCCACTGACAGGAAATATTTTCTATGTGACTTGACGGATTGGCTCATGGTGCTGACTGCTAAAAGTTCCATTTCATCCGAAGGAACCCGCGGTGACTTACCCCGCCAAAATGATTGTTTTGCTCTGCGTAAAAGGACTGCCACACCAAATCGAAATCAAGATTTGTGGCCAGGTTGTATTTAAGTGTCGGCAGGAGAATAAGCAGGTTGGTGCCCGGTGCATAAATGCCCGTCATATTCGCAGCCAGCAACGGGGTAAGTTCTTTGCCTATTGTCAACACCGTATTCCATTGGGTTGGCATCAGGTTTTGTGGCGACAATTGAAAGCTGATTAAACTCCAGTCATTAACAGGTTCCCGCAATCCATTACTGTTCAGCAGCACCCCCGCATTGAGATACCAGGCCTTTTCAAAAACATAATCAAGCTCCACGGTGGCGTTCACTTGCGCGGCCGCATTCGCGTGCGGTGCAAAGTATTGCATCTCTCCTTTAAAGCCTGCGTCCTGAAGGCTGCCTGACCAGCCTGCACCGAGGGTAAAGATTTGCTGATACACCCCGGCTGAGAATTGGAAATCGTAATTCCATCGATTGACGAAATACTTCACGGCTCCCACGGCCCGGTTATAGTCATTCGCACCGGCCACGGCCAGTTCGATGTTCGACATACCCGACGGGTGATAGCGAACCTTTACGGCATCGCGCCCGGGTCTTTCTTCATAATCAAAATCAAGAAAGTTATAGGTATTGAAAATGTCGTTTGGATTCCAGATGGTGCTGATGCCCCAGTTGATGCGCTGTCTTCCGATGCGCACATCCCAGTGGGCCGCAGTATACTCCAGCCAAAAGCGATCGATGTTTGTTTGCAACACCATGCTCTTGGTTTCAAACCACAAAATCGACAAGTCAACAGCTTCATAGGGATTGTCAATGGAAGATGCGAAGCCGGGAGTGAGTCGCACTTCCTCGCCCCAGAATAGCCGGGTCCTGAATTCAGCGGCAGCCGTTAATCGTTCCGTGGGTCGCCAGCGAACATTGAGGCGGTTGTGAAGAAGATTGCCGGTGATGAGGCTATCGAAATTCTTATCGAACGTAAGCGACTGTAAATCCTTCAGGTAACCGTTCACACTCCATTTTCGGGGACGGGAAAGACTGTCGGACTCCTGACCTGCAGCCCGGTGTGGCAAGGTCAGCCCGATCAGGATACCTATTGCCAGGAAGAGCCGAAAGTGTTTCATCGCTATCCGGCAGCAGGTTCTGCCGTATGAGGTACATTCGTTTCCACGTGGGCCGTATCCGAACTGATTTGTCCGTCCACCAACGTAATCACTCTCCGCGCCCGTTCGATTACCCGTGCATCGTGGGTGGAGAAAATAAATGTGATGTGTTCCTCCCAGTTTAACTTCACCATGATGTCCAGCAAATTGGCGGCTGCTTTGGAATCGAGGTTGGCCGTAGGTTCATCGGCTAATACAAATTGCGGCTTCGAGGCGAGTGCCCGCGCCACCGCTACCCGCTGTTGTTGCCCACCCGATAATTGTGCCGGGCGAATGTTCATTTTGTTCTCCAGACCGATTTGATGAAACAGGCTCTTCACGCGTTCGTCAATCGCACTTCTTTTCTGATGCTGCAATTGCATAATTAATTCTACATTTTCCCTGGCCGTCAGTACCGGGATCAGGTTAAAGGATTGAAATACGAACCCGATGTTATGCAAACGAAAATCGATGAGTGCATTGGGGGATAGTTTGGTGATGTCTATTTCATTAATCAGAATACTTCCTGTATCCGGTTTATCCAGGCCGCCCACTAAATTGAGCAGGGTAGTTTTGCCGGATCCGGAAGGTCCCACCAGGGCAGTGAACTCTCCCCTTTCTAAGTGCAAGTGAACATCTTTTACTGCCCGTACCGGGATCGTATCGGGATTAAATGTTTTGCTCACCCTATGGGCATCAATGACGGTATTCATACGCAATTATGTTTATTGTCGTAGGGCATCTGCGGGTTGAAGGCGAATGGCTTTTAAAGAAGGAAACAGCGAAGCGAACAAGGCGGTACCGATTACAATCAGCAGCACCATGTTCAGGCTCGTTACCGGAAACTCAGGATAGATGATGCTGCTAAATCCAAAACCGGACATCGCGTCTTCTGAAAAAGAGGCAATATCAATTCCTCTTGTTGCGAAATACCAAATCGTGAACCAGGAAGCTACCAGTCCAAGCGGTACTCCGACTACGGTAAGCATGATTGTTTCTGAAAGGACCAGCGTAAATACCCGAACCCGGTTCATGCCCAGGGCTGTGAGCATACCGATTTCGCGTGTTCGTTCCAACACCGACATCAGCATGGTATTGATGATGCCAAAGGCAAGTGCGATCATAATAATACCGATGATGATGGCGGAGTATTGATCGATGGTTGATACCATCAAGTCGGTTTCAGGAGATGTTTCGCGCCACGTTTGCACCTTGTATTCCGGAAATTGGCGTTGAAGTTGTTGCTGCACCTCTTCCACGCCCGCATCGGTAGTCATACGAATGGCCACTTCGTGGCAGGCCCGGGTAAGCCCCAGGTAGGAAGCGAGGGCGGTCCGGTTTACATACACGTGCAACTCATCCAGCGGGGCATTGATGGTTTGATAGATGCCCACCACACGAAATGCTCCGGCCGTCATGTTGCTTTCGAAATCCGTAAAGGTGAGTACCAGTTTGGAACCCAGTGATATTTTCATTTTATCGGCCAGTTTTTTTCCGATCAAGACCCCATTCCGTTTTTGCGGATCCAGGAGGGAGCCCGTTTTCAATTTATCTGCCAGACTGGATACCTTCATTTCTTCTTCCGGGTCAATACCATTAATCTGCACCCCGGCACTTCCGGTCGTGGTGCTCAACATCCCTTGTGTTATTACCCGATAGGCAACAGCTTCAATGGCCAGTATGCCTTGCAGGGAATCTTTTATTAGTACCGGGTCGAGCGTAAAGGCAGGATCGTAATCTTCCTTAAAATGCGGATGATGTATCTGGAGGTGTGCCACCTCACTATCAATCACGGTTCGAACCCGTGCCGACAGCATGCCCTCGTATAGAGCCAGCACAAAGATGCCGGCAAACAAACCGATGGCAACAGAAGTCATAATGATCAGGCTTCTCGTTTTATTTCTCCACACATTTCGCCAGGCCAGGGCTAGATTCATACATTTATTTTTTCATTGCTTTCACCGGATTGAGCCGAACTATTTTTATGACAGGATACAGCGACAGCAGCAAGCCCAGGATGAGTACGACCAGCCCTTGCTTCAGGAAGATGCTGGCATCGGTAGCGGTTGGAAAGATGGGCTCAAAACCAAATTCTTCGTACGCCTTGGCAAAGTCGCCCGTAATACGAATGGGGTACACCGCGAGGTAATAGACGATGGGGATACTGGCGGCTATTCCCAGCAGGCATCCACTAAAGACGGTCATAACCGATTCGAGCATGAGCAATTGTATAAGCTTCCCTTTTTTCATACCGATGGCCACGAGCATGCCCATTTCGTACTTCCGTTCAACCATCATCATGAGCAGGGTACCAATAATGCCAAAGCCGATCAGCATGTATAAAATACCTTGTATGATCACCATGCTTCCCTTGTCTGTTTCAATGTGTTGAATGACCTCGGGCATCATGTCCTCCCACGTGAGGGTTTCATAGTCGCTGCCGATTGCCGACCGGATTTGTTGAGCGCTTTCATCCAGCGAAGCCGGATTATGGAGGCCGATGGCGTAGGATGTCAAAAGGCGATCGGCACCATACAGCGATTGCGCCACGGGTAATGAAAGGAAGAGGGATTGATTGTTCAGCTCCGGTGAACCAAACTTTACAATTCCCTTT
This sequence comes from uncultured Ohtaekwangia sp., assembly GCA_964488465.1. GTDB lineage: Bacteria > Bacteroidota > Bacteroidia > Cytophagales > Cyclobacteriaceae > ELB16-189. The sequence continues at coordinate 97,677 of CAZAUN010000008.1, forward strand.
ATGGCATACTTGCCGGCCGCAGTTGCACCGTGATAGCCCTGTCCGATCAACACGAGGGTATCGTGCAACTTGAGTTTGAGCCGGTTGGCCAACCCCTAGCTTACCAGGGCTTGCGGATCGTTCTCTGCCAGATAGTGCCCTTCAATAAGTTTACTCCGCAAAGCCGTGATGGCATCTTCTCGCTCGGGCGCGATTCCCATAACCATGCAACCTTTTGTAAGTTCGTTGGACGATGCCAACGCAAACGATTCAAGGCGGGGTGCTACTGCACTCACATTTCCCTGGCTGCGAATCAGGGTTTCGATGCGGGCGGATTCTTCCAACGTATTATCCAGGATTCGTTCATCCCAATAACCTTGTTTGTGTACCTGAATGTAGCCGCTGTAAAAGCTAACCACATTTTTGATCAGGTTGCCGAACACGCCTTCCTGCAAACTGTTGGTGAGAACAGAAAGAATGACAGCAAAGAAAATGGCAGCTATAGTAATGCCGGTGCGATGGCGATTTCGCCACATGTTTTTCCAGGCGAGTTTCAGCAACCACATATTAATTCAGGGTTCTCATTTTATCCAATGAAAAAAAGGAGTCCTCGATAGGCCGGTTGAACAGCAACTTCGTATAAATGATTTCTGTCTTTTGATTCTTCTTGTTAGCCGGGATCATTTCCAACCGGGTTGGCAGCATGCGGCCATCCATGTTTTTAATATCAAAGCCATTCAGGGTATTGATCAGCTCGCCTTCTTCATCGTAAAAACGGGAATGCAGTTCGATGAAATCTTTTTTGTCGATGCAGACCAGTAGCTTCCCCCAGACGACCGCGGCATCCGGCTTGGGAATCATTTGAATGATATAACAATCCCGGTTTTGAAGAAGGGTATCCCCGATTAGAGTATGTGTATAATCGTCAATAATAGACGATTCTTTTACAAGGTCATCGTTGGTAAAGTCTGTGCCCATCCAGGATTGGCTCATCATGGAAGGCGGTAGCTTAATGGAACGCTCCAGCGTGGGCAACCAATTCCATACTTCTTTATTCCGTTTCAGAAAAACGGTTCCCTTGTCCTTTGCCGGTGACAACACAAGAATCATGGAATAGTGTGTTCCCTTCATCCAGGCCCGCATGCTCATTTCCCGCGACCAGGTGGGGCGCGTAGTTCGGATGATCATTTCTGCCTGCGAGGTTTTTCCCCGCATCTTCTCGTCTGCCTTTTTCACAATCTCCAATGCATCCTGTGCCACCCCGGAAATGGAGCCGCACATGACCAGTACAACGGACAGGCGTATTGTCTTGGAAAAGCGCATCTGTAACAACTCATTTTGAGTGATTAAGGTAGCATGAGCTATTAAATTGAGGCATGATGAACGTCATCAGGTTCTATGACTAGTATCAGCAATACCCAGCGGAATCAGTTGTTGTTGGATCAACGTATTAACACAGCTTGCACGGCTGTGCGATCCCACCGCAAAAAAGTGCTTCTTAAAAATTATGTAAGCCTGCTGCCGAAAGATCTACACTACCTTCCTAACTACCCCGTTGCTATTCGGCATTCTTTAAGGTCCGAATTCAGAGATTATCGTGTGAACCTTTATTCATATTTCAACGAGTTCACCGGGTTAGCCGATGCCGTTCGGATTGATTTTATGCCAATGGTTGCGAGCGCGATGAGGGCACAGAAAAGCCCCGCACCCAACATGACGAGCGGGTTGATTTGAATGCGGTAAGCAAAGTCGTTGAGCCAGTTTTCAGCCACATACCAGGTAACCGGCAGGGCAATGACGGCCGCCACCAGCACCAGCAGCAAATACTTTCGTATAAACAAGATGGCCAGCCCGGATACTGAGGCGCCCATCACCTTCCGCACGGCAACTTCTTTCTGGCGTTGCGCCATATTAAAAGAGGCCAGGGCAAACAGGCCGAGGCATGCAATACTCACTGCGAGGCCCGAAGCAAACGTAATGATAGAGGCAATGTTCTCCTCCGTATTGTATAATTCATTGAAGCGATCGGATGGAAAAAAATATTCGAAGGAGCGATCGGGATTTAGCTTTTGCCAAATAGCGGCCATCTCTTTTGCCACTTCACCCCGGGTACCGGGTTGCAACAGAATCGACACATACGGGTAACTGGTATATTCATCTTCCCCGCGGTAGACGTGAACAACGGGTTGAACTGCTTCCGCTACGGTGCCATAATTAAAATCGCGGGTAACGCCCACAATTTCGAGAAAGCCCTCTTCGCCCGGGAACTTCAGCTTTTTACCAACAGCCGTGCTCCAGCCGATGGCCCTTAACGCTGACTCGTTGATGATCACGCCTGTCTGCCGGTCGGTCTCCGAGCCTTTTATAAAATTCCGGCCTTCGAGCATGGGTATTTTAAAAACGTCAAAGTATTGAGCATCCACGCGTGCCACCCGCCAGTCGAACGGATCGGCAGCCTCATTGCCTTCGGCCACAAAAAGTGAGAACGAGCCAGAGTACCGCCCGGGAATTCCGGAAGAGCGCGATGCGGAAACAACGGTTGCCAGTTCCTCAACCTGGTTTTTAAAGGTGGTGATTAGTTGATTGGCTGCGTTTACATCAGCATAATCGCGGGGGGATGCCCGCACCACCAGCACATTGTCTTTTTCGAAATTAAGGTCCTTCGATTTCATGTGGTTGACCTGCAACAGCACGATGGCTACACCGCTGATCAGGAAAATCGCGATCGCAAATTGAAACATGAGTAAAGCCGACCGAATGGCTCCCCCTGCCTGGTGACCCGCGGTTAGTCCTTTCAATACTTTTATCGGTTGGAAGCCCGAAGCAAAAATGGCAGGATAAAATCCCGACATGAGCCCCACGAGGATCCCGAGTAAAATCAATGCCGCAATGGGAACCGGTTGCAAGAACAGCGCTAGCGAAAGCGGCATGCCAACAAGATCCGAGAAGAAGGGCAGCCCGAGTTGCGCGAGCGCCACACCAAACAACAGCGACATTAATGAAAGCATCAACGCTTCCGACAGGAATTGGAATACCACCTTGCCCCGCGTGGCGCCTAGTGCTTTGCGCATCCCTACTTCCTTCATCCTGGCGAAGGACTGCGAGGATGCCAGGTTGGTAAAATTGATGGAGGCGAGCAGCAAGATTCCGATGGCGATACCGAGCAACATCATGGCATAGGTGCGCTGATCGGAGAATTCATCGTTGTAATGTTTCATCGACAACAACTTGAAATTCCCACGCTCGGAAGGAGACACAAACTTCGTCATAAGCACCTGCAACTTGTTTTCGAGGGCGGCACGTTCCGTACCGGGTTTTGTTAAAACGAAGGTGTAGATGTACGAACTGCCCCACCCCGATTCGCGAAAGAATTCAATACCCGTATGCATGGGCACAAGGGCGTTGAATTGAAGGGATGAATTGGCTGGCACCGTGCCCACAACCGCAGTTACGAGGTAGTCGGTGTCAAAGAACAAGCGGATTGTTTTTCCGATCGGGTCTTCAATGCCAAACAATTTTGTGGCCAGGGGCTGGCTTAACACGATGCTGTTCGGGGTGGCGAGGGCTGTTTCTTTGTTTCCGGCTACGAATGGAAAGTCGAACACGTGGAAGAACCCGGAGTCGGCCCACATAAACGGTTCGTCAAACGATTTACCTTCCGCTTCCATCCAGGTGTTGTTGCCCGGAATGATCTTCGTTCCGCCAACGACTTCGGGGAAAGCATTCCGGGTTTCCTCGAGCAAGGGATACCACGTATCATATATGGGCAACGGTCCGGCTGTGGAGGGGCGGTCGCGGTAGAGGAAATAGATGTTGTTGATGTTGCTGTGGAACCGGTCGTAGGTGAGCACATTGTACACATACATCAGGATCATGATCGACACGGCCGTACTGGCGGCCAGGCCGAAGACATTGATGAAGAAGTAGAATTTATTTTTCCACAGTTGGCGGAAGGCAGTCAGGAAGTAGTTTCTCCACATACAATTTGGTGTTAGGAACGTAGGGATTGGCAACTATTGCTCCAAACTACAATGCATGAAACAGCCTGTCAGTGGAGTATTTCAATCAACGCTTGTCCGCTGGTGGATAAATTTGTCCGGTGGCGGGCAACAGAATGGTTGTGGACGGTGATAACACCGACCACTTGCAACGGTCGCTGATAACACCGACCACTTGCTAAACATTGGACAGCAACGAACTGTCTGAAATAATCCCTAAATTCAATTCTGAGCAATCCACAACCTATTCTATGAAGCAGCTATTCATTTGTTTCGCTATTTTCCCTGTCTCTACCGTATCTGCTATGAATCCTAACATCAACCCCGACTCTACCCGGGCCGTTATCGAACGGTTCAATGAGGCCTTCAACCGTCATGACGTGGAGGGTGTGATGAACATGATGACCAGCGATTGCATTTTTGAGAACACCAACCCGCCACCCGATGGGGCCCGGCTGGTAGGCACCGCCGAGGTACGCGCCTACTGGCAAAAGTTCTTTGCCGCCAATCCGGATGCGCACTTTGAGGTGGAAGATATCATTGTTGCCGGTGACCGTTGCGTAGTACGATGGATCTATCGCAAGACCAAGGAAGGAAAGCCGTGGCATCTGCGCGGTGTGGATGTGTTTAGGGTAAGAGATGGTAAAGTGTCAGAAAAACTTTCCTACGTGAAAGGATAGCTGCGAAGGGGCAGGATCACTATAGTCTTCTGTTAGGTGGAAACACCTGACAGCAAAGAGATTTTTAACAAAGATAAAAGTGCCTTAGTTAGTGATTGCAAATCGCGAACAACGGCAGGACGGAATCAGGTAGAGCAGGTGAATGTGCAATGATGTGAATGCCAATTTCGCTTCATCACCTTTTTATTACCTTTCCTGTCATGCTGATTGAAGAGAAACCGCTCACCCACTGGATCAATCATTTTTATGGTTATGGATCATGGAAGGCTCGCTTCTGGTTTGTAGGGTATGAAGAGAGTGGTGGCGACTTGCCGGAAGAAGTAGCGGAGAAGATCAACTACTTTTATACCCTGCGCGCCATCGCCCCCACGCTCTGCGAGATCCGCGAACTGTATAAGCACGTAGCTTTTCGGATTGAGGGGCCGCGGGCGGAAAAGTTCGCCACCTTTCACGATCACCGGTTTGGACCGCAGGCCACCCTGCACGGGGCCTGGAAAAATCTCATCGCCTTTGTGCATGGATACAACGGGTCAACCCTCCCGGATTTGCTCGCCTATCAGAAAAACTCGCTTGCCTCCGGCACCTGCCAGGAAGCCCTGATTCCGTTGTATCCCTTGCCCGCGCACAATCACGCCTGGTACTATGCCTGGCTCGACCTGCCCCACCTTCCGTTCCTTAAGAACCGGACGCTTTACCAGACACACCTGTATGGTATCCGCATGCACACCATCCTCCAACACATTCACGTGCATAAGCCCGAGGTTGTCCTGCTGTATGGCATGGACACGATCAATTTACTTAAGCAGACGATCCAGGAATTTTTTCCTGCGGCCACCTTTACCCAGGTGAAAGCGATTAAGCAGCACCTTCCGCAGCATCACCGCGCAGACGTTAACGGAACTACCTTGCTGCTTACCACCCAGATTCCAGCGCTGCGGCATAACCGTCTTGAGTCAGGCTTCGATTGGTATGCGTTTGGCAAACAGGTTAAAGGGATCTAGCTGCGCAAGGTGCTGGCCGGCAATAACTGCAAACACGGATGGCACGCGCAGACACCTATTCACTCTTCAGAATTTCAGCCGGGTTACTGCGGGCGGCTTTCACGGTTTGCGAGCCAATCATAATAAATGCAATGACCACTACGGCCATCAGGCCTCCAAATAACTCTCCGGCACCAATGGGTTCGTGGAACGGGAAGTTGATGAGCACCACCTTTTCAAAGAAAATATAGGTGATGGGAAGGGCTATCCCGGCCGCTATGACCAGCAGCGCTGCAAACCCACGACTGAGTATAAACACCAGGTTGCCGGTGGTGGCCCCCAATACTTTGCGAATGCTCATCTCCCTGAGTTTCGTTTGCGTGGTGTATACCACCATGCCCAGCAATCCCAACGATGCGATGGAGATGGCGAGAAAGGAAAGGAATCCGATTACTTTGATCATCACGGAGAGTTCGTTGTAAGCTTCTTCGATGTCTTCCTTATAAAAACGGCCCGCGAACGGATGAACCGGGTCTACACTTTTCCAGATGCCCTGTATTTTCGCCATCGTTTCCATTGGATCGCTGGTGGCAAGACGTACGTTCAGCAAGCCATCCATCTTATCGGGCCGCAGGTACGTATCGGGTGTGAGGTAAGTAAATGCAACCGGTTTGATGTCTTCATTGAGTTTTCCATAGTGAAAGTCTTTGATCACACCTACGATCGTCAGCTTTTTACGATCCAGCCGGCTGCTTAACCAGAGCTCCTCGCCTATTGCCTGTTGCGGATCCCCGTTGGCAATGTTGAATAGCCGCAGGGTTTTTTCATTTACGATGATTTCGCTGGTTGCTGCTTTTGTTGCCGGTCGGGTGATAAAATTCTGTCCTGCGATAAGTTGGTATTCGTGCACCGGAAGATAGTGTTCATCAATGATGTTGCTAAATACGAGGGTGGAGTCGTTCAGGTCTTTGTATTTGACGAAACCGCCCCAGGCATTGCCAACACTGGTTACGATCTTCGATTGGGAGACTCCGGTCACTTCGGGCAAGGAGGTCAGTTTGCTGATTAGTGCTTCGGGCTTATTGCCCTGCAACTCGATGTTGAGAATGTTCTCGGTTGTAAACCCAAGATCGAAAGCGAGGATGTCTTTATACTGAACGTAGCCGATGAACGTGCTGGTAATGAAGGTTAACGTAAGGGTGTATTGAACCACCACCAATGCGCGCCTGAAGCTAAGCCCACTGAATACTTTTACTGATGATGCATCCCGCATTGCCTGCAGGGCACTGACGTTGGCGAAGAATACGGCCGGCAATAAGCCGGCTACAACGCCAACCAAAATGGCAAAAGCAATAAAAGCGAGAACCATCGGTAAGGTTATTTCGAGTTTCACCATGTTGATAAGTTCAGGGGCCATGCTAATTAATTGAGGGCGGAGCACCAGGAACATTCCAAAAGAAATAAGCAAAGCTCCCAGCGATACGATGATCGCCTCGATGATAAACTGTTGACGAACCTGACTCTTGCCGGCCCCGATTACCTTCCGCAAGCCCACTTCCCTGAATCGTCTCATCGATCGGGCAATGGAAAGATTGGTATAGTTAAAACAGGCCGAGAGAATCACGATCAGCGCCAATCCACTGATGATCCATAGGACAGCCCGCGGCATCACTGGACGTACGGAGTTTTCCAGGTCTTCACCCAGCATGATATCGAACAGGGGAAGCAGGCTGAGGTGAATGGCTGCCTGATTTTCTGCTTCGTTTTCTACGTCACAAATTGCGTTAAGCTGTGCCTGGATATCGGATGCCTTTGAATTTTCGGCACGCAATAAATAAACATAGTTCCGCTGGTACACACTGGCCCACGAATGAAAGTCCGGATCGTTTGCCATCTGGGTTTCGAGGGTGCTGAATGAAACCAGAGATTCGAATTGGATGTGTGAAAAGAAGGGAACATCTTTCAGAATGCCTGTGACCTGGTAATCGAGGTTATTAATGTGCAGGGATTTTCCGAACGCCTCCGCAGTACCAAAAAGTTTTTTTGCCGAAGCCTCGGTCAGAACGACCGAATGGGGTTTCACGAGGGCGGTAGCCGCATCGCCTTTTACCATGGGAAAGGTGAAGATGCGAAGCAACGAAGGTTCGGCATAGAAGCCCGTGATCGGAATAACACGGTCGCTGATCTCCACATCCCCTGCGAAATCACTCCGCAGTATGGCAGTCTCTTTTACCCCGGTCACCTTTTCCGGGATTAGTTTACCCACCTTGACGGAGGTTGATGCAAAGGTGCTGCTGTATCCTTCCCTGAATTTCGCATGGGAGTTAATGCGATAAATGCGGCCTCCGTTTTCGTGGAATGTATCGTACGACCGCAGGTCGTGCAGGAAGGCGATCAGCAACAGGCCCACCGACATGCCGATGGCCAGGCCAACGATGTTGATGGTTGTGAACAGTTTATTGCGCGATCCATTGCGCACCGAAGTTTTTAAGTGGTTACCGATCATGATCCAGTTGATTAAAAGGGTTACAAATTCCGGTGCACGCACTGTGTAGGGTCTAAAGAACTTGAAGGCATCGATGCAGTAAATGAGCTTGGCGCAGAACACCCCTTTTGATTTCACATTCCGCTCGAAATACTCAAGAAGATCGCCCAGTAAGTCTTCTGCGAGTTGGGGCTTGCAATACCATTCAATAAATCGTTGCGCCCACCGGGGTGGTTGAGGGTCACGAACGGGATGCATTGGAGATTGCCGGGGACTCATACTTTTTTCCAGGCCAGGGTAGGAATTCTGTTATAGAGTTGATCGCGCATGGAGCGGGTACGTACCAGGGCTGACTTTCCGGCTGCGGTGAGCTGATAAAATCTTTTGGCCTTGCCACCCCGTTCCTTTGTGGCCTCTCCCAGATAACTTTTCACCAGGCCCTTTTCTTCGAGGCGATTGAGAACAGCGTGCACCACCCCCAACTTCACCGAACGTTGAGCATTATTGCAGAGTTCGTCAACGATCGCAACACTATAGGCTTCCTCCCGCAGCGCAGCGATGGTCAGCAGCACCAGTTCTTCGAATTCTCCAAGGTTTGTTCCTTTCATTTTGTATTACTTACGTAAATGTATGTAATATGGTTTCATAATACATACAAAGTAATAGTAAATAAACTGTTTATTCACTTTGACTACTAAATTGCCATGGTAAGGCTTACGATCCTAACGCAGTTCAGAAGGATTACGGACCAAAATCTTACTGAGGGGTTGGGTGGATTACAAATATAAGATTGCCAGCGGAGGCTGTGATGAGCCTATCGACATTAAAGCCTTGACTTACACTATTAAACTTTCTCCCCGGGTGGATTTATATCCTGGGCTGCCTTTAAAATATGCCTGCGGCTCACTTGCCCGATCAGCCGGTCATTTTCCACAATGGGAAATCTTCGGATCGGTGAATTTAAAAATTCCATGGCCGCCTCTACGATTGTGGTCGTGGGCGAAAGGGTTTGCACCTTCGGGGTCATGTAATCAGAAACTTTTCTTGTTTCAGCCGGCAGGTTATGATAGGCCTGGTCTACAATCAGACGCAGGCAATCTTTTTCGGAGATCATACCCACCAGGTGGTTTTGATCGTCCAACACGGGTGCGCCAGCAATTTTCTTAGTGATAATAGTGGCGATCACATCCTGGATGGGTTGATCGGGTTTAAAGGTTACCATCTCGCTCAGCGGCACCATGTATTTTACAACGGTTTCAAACTGACCTTCCTTTGGATTTTTTTGTGCTGGCTCCATAGCTCGTTTGTTATTGTGATAAAATGCTATTGTCGTGGTTACACTTCTAAACTACCAGGTGGTTGATTTTAAATCCTGTGCAGCACGAAGGATCTCTCTCCGGCTTATTTCTCCAATTAAGGCACCGTTCTCCACCACGGCATACCTGCGAATGGGCGAATTAAGAAATTCCATGGCCGCTTCCACCACATTGGTTGCAGGCGAAAATGTATACACCCGGGTCGACATGTAATCAGAAACTTTCTTGCCTGCTACTGGCAAGTTGTAGTAAGCCTGATCCACAATAATTCGAAGACAATCCTTTTCTGAAAGATTGCCCACCAGGTGCCGGTGTTCGTCTAACACCGGGGCGCCAGAAATTCTTTTATCGAGGATGGTTGCGATCGCCTCGTGAATATTCTGATCGGGTTTGAAGGTTACCATGTTATTCAAGGGAACCATGTATTTCACGATCAACTCATAGTTCGGTTCGTGCAGGTTCTTTTTTTCGAATTCGGGTTTAAAGTTCATAGCGGTGGGGTTAGGGTTCCTTGCTGAACTTAGTATTGGCCTAACTAAAGCTACTCATTTCCGGCTAAATAACCTTTGGTCAGCAGGCCAGTTTTGCTCGAACTATCGATCTGGTGTCAAAAAAAAATGATCAATGCCCACTATTTCAGTCATCTGGATAAAATAATGACCATCAACCCTACTACATACAACACCAGCATGACGTTAAGGATCCGTTGCACCGCAACCGAGGCACCCTTAAATTCTTTCCAGATGTAGATACCCCACAGCGCAGCGACCACCGTTGCACCCTGACCCAGTCCGTACGAAATTGCCGGCCCCGCTTTTTCAGAAGCCAGAATACTGAAGGACATGCCCAAACTCCAAATCGCCCCTCCTACCACACCTACGAAATGATTTCTGAACGATCCTTTGAAATAGGTTGAGCTATCCACGCTTGTACCGCTGATGGGGAAACGCATCAAGAGGCTATTGAATAGCATGTTGCTTGCAAAAATCCCCAGTGAGAAAATAAACAGCGCGGTATAAGGTGTTATCTTCAGCGGCTCCGGATTGGCAAAGTCCAACGCCATGCTGTTGGCCACATACTTGTAAAACAATCCCATCATGCTGCCACTGACGATCGACAAGACAAGGCCTTTACCTGAGGCCTGCAGATTGCCGGCTGACTGTTTACGAAAAGCATAGGCGTTCAATAGAATCGCCAACGCGATGCACCCCACTCCTGTAAACAGTATGACCGGGTTCCCCACGGGAGCTGCCAGGTAATTTACAATAACACCAATGACCAGGGCCAGGCCGATGCCCACCGGAAATGCCACGGACATTCCGGCAATAGCAATGGCTGCACTTAATAAAATATTTGCGGCATTAAAAATGATACCGCCCAAGAAAGCAGAAGTGAGGCTGCCGGAAGAAGCCTGACGCAGGTCCTGTATAAAAGGTCGCCCCGCCTCGCCCACACTACCTAATGTACTTGCGAGCAGTAGCGTAAACAGCAGAATGCCGAGCACATAATCCCAATAGAACAACTCAAAGCGCCACTGGCCGGCCGTTAGTTTTTGCGTATTGGCCCAGGAGCCCCAGCAAAGCATGGTGATAAAACAAAACAAGACGGCTACCGGATAGCTTTCAATGATGAACATAGGATTTCGTTTCGGTGAGAAATTGAATTCGATTGATTAAAGCCGTGTTCTCAATCATTGCTAGTGTACTTCATGTCGGTATGGGGCGGAGGCCTGGGCACCCATGCGGGTAACTGAAATGGCGGCAGCCCGGTTCGCAAACGCCACCGCCTCATCGAGCGTTTTATTTTCAGAGATGGCCACTGCAAGTGCTCCGTTAAACACATCGCCTGCAGCCGTGGTGTCTACCGTTTCTACTTTGGCAGCGGCCAGGTGTCGGCCACCTTCGGCATTGTACACATAAGCACCTTCGGCACCCAGCGTAATCACTACATTGGTCACACCTTTATCATATAAAGTACGGGCTGCCGTTTGCAGGGATGACCGGTCTGAAATTTTACTTCCCAGAAGGGTCTCCGCTTCCGACTCGTTGGGTGTGATGATAAATAGTTTGCATAGCAAATCGTCTGGCAACTGCCGGGCCGGGGCCGGATTTAGAATAATTTTCTTTTCATGTTGTGTTGCGAGGGTAGCGACTTGCAGCACCGTGTCGATTGGAATTTCCAATTGCATTAAGACTAGGTCGCATTGCGCAAATTCTTTTTCTGCTTTCTGAACATCGCTCGCGGATAGTGCACCGTTTGCGCCCTGAGCCACCACAATTGTATTCTCTCCTTTCTTGTCAAGGGTAATCAGAGCCACTCCGGAAGGGTGATCCGGATCGGTGACGATGAAGTTGGTATTAATCCCTTCTTTTAAAAATTGTTGTACCGCCTGCTTTCCGAAGATGTCGTTTCCTACTTTGGCAATAAACGTGACGTTTCCTTTTAGCCGGGCAGCTGCCACAGCCTGATTGGCCCCTTTGCCGCCCGGAAACATGTAGAAGGTCCCACCCAGAATGGTTTCTCCGGGCAATGGAAATTTATCGGCCCGGATGACCATGTCGGTATTGGAACTGCCTACTACAAGTATGGAATTGGTGGTTGACATTGCACGCGGTACCTAATCCATTACGATACTACAGAAATATTTACATTACTTATTTGATGAGGGTCCCAATTTTTTAATACGCACGCCATATTAAATAAAAATTATTCAAGCCAACCAGTCAAAGACTCTTGACTGGCACGTGAGTTTGATTTACACAATGGATAAGAAATTTGTATTGAAGCGAGGTCAGTAAAGTGCTCCACTATAAAATCTTGAACTTCTAGTTATTCTTTCGTCTTCGTGCCTTTAAACTGGCCAACGTGCAGGGTATCCAGCTTCCCACCGGTGCTGCTGAAATATAAAGTCTGGCCATCATCCCGATCAAAGAATGTGGAGTCATTTTCTGCCAGCAGAATGGCCGGCTTATCGAGAAAATCCCCTGAAACAAGCAGATGCCCCTCTTCAACGGTGAACGTTGCCAGGCCCACCTGATCAATGGTCCAAACTCCGGCAATGGCATTTCCGATTTCCGGTTTTAAGGGAACCACCTTTTTAACATTCGGTTCCACACCCGGCCACCCGTACGCTTTGGTGATGGCCAGCATCACTTCGCGAAGGATGCTTCCATTATCGGAGTTCACCATCACCACAATGGCATTGGCCTGATCTTTCCACGCCAACAGTTGTGCGCGGAAACCTTCATCGGCTCCGCCATGTCCCCACCAATGTTGATCTTTACCAATTGCAGGACCGAGGCCGTGATTGTTCATGCCGGGTGTGAGCATCTCCAGGGTTAACTCCTTGCTGATTACACCGGGTTCATCGTTTAGATAAATTTTATGAATCGCCTGCGCATAGCGAATCAGTTGCGATGGCGTGGTCCACAAGCCTGCCGCAGCCATTTCGGGATAGATGGGCCATTTGCCTTCTACTTCCTTGCCACTTTCCCGGTAGCCCGTGGCCGCTCGTTCATGAAGCTTATCCGGTAACGGGTTTTCATAGGTGCTTTTATCCATTCCCAAAGGTCCTAACACCCGCGTTTCCATAATCTCCGGAAACGATTTCCCTTCTACCTCCGTCATCAACAGTTGCATGATCGTATAACCACCCCCCGAGTACATCCAGCTTTCGCCCGGTTTTTTATATACCCGTACCGGATCGGTGTTTCCTTTTCCATCCAGCACTTCAACAACAGAGGGTATGGTGTCCCCTTTATCGTATCCGGGAAAACCCCAGACCGTTAAGCCGGCCGTATGATTCAGAATTCTTCGCAAGGTTACTTTTTCGGTGGTGGTAAATTCATTGTCCGGGACTTTCCACGAAGTAAGTTTATTGTTCACATTTTCATCCAGACTCAATTTTCCTTCTTCCACCATGGCGAGGGCAGCCAGTGCGGCAACGGGTTTGGAAATAGATCCTGCCAGGAACAACGTCTCGGTTGTAACGGGACGGTTGGAGGCACTATCGGCCATTCCATAACTCCTTGCCCACACCAGTTCACCGTTTTCAACAACAGCCATGCTGATGCCGGGAATGTTGAGCATCGTTAGCCGCTCTTCGATGGTATAGGTTGGAACGGTATCCCCTTCGATTTGAAGATTGGGTTGGATGCTGCGCATGATCTGATCCACCTTTTCATCAACCGGTGATCCATTGTCTGAGCAACTTCCAAACAAAAACAGAAGCAGGTAAATAAAATTTCTATTCATGGATACGGGGATTAATTGGAATCTGAAATTCAAGATAGCGAATATTAGTTGCTTAGGTGCCGCATCCTCTCTAAAAAGGACAACGGCACATTCGTAGCGCTTATACTCGGTGCGTAATTGTTATTTGAAATATTGAATTAGACGAACTAGTTTCGGAAATGAATCAACGCCTCAGCGAGGCAATAAAATCCTGCACAATGGCATCGCGGTTAAAATTTTCCCAGATTATTATTTGACGGGGGTTGTTGGTTCGTTCCACCCAGGCGCCATTGACCAACAACGGTGCGGCATGAATACGTGCTTGTGCCCAGGTGGAGTTTTTAACAACGGCCACGGCAGCCATGTCGAACAAGGAACGGGCAGGCGGATCGCCATGGTAATCGATGTGTTCAAAGAGGTTCACCGAGTAATCCCCGAAGCAATAAAACTCGCCTCCGTGTCGCCCGGTAACCGGCTTTTGAATGCGGGGGCCTAAGCCCGGCATCACCGTGCCGACTTCTTCTTTGGTGATGGTTACCACCGAAGTGCCACTGGTCTTACCATACCGTACCGTTACCATTTCAAAATCGATGCTTTTGTTGAGCAGGTAATTCATGGCCACCGTATCGTTGTTCTGATTGTGCTCACCCGGTTCCGGATAATTGGATCCTAACCACACCAGCCGGATGCGATTGACAATCGAAGAGTCTTTCGCAACGGCCAGGGCAACATTGGTTAATTTACCAACCGCCAGCACCACCAGTTTATCGGTGGCTGGCTCGTGCGCTTCCTGTATGATGCGTTCTACCGCAGCGCGACCATCGTAGGTAGCTGAATCCAATGAGGTAACAATTTGTTGAAATGATTGATCAGCTCCCTTCCATACCGGCAAGGTGTCGGCCGCGCAGAGTTGCAGCACCCGGATGGCTTCTGCATACTGCATCTCGATATGGCCGCCACTGGAAGTTGTGTTGATGGTGATGGCTTCAATGGAAAACACATCCTGGTTAAACACCAAATACGCCAGGGCATGCTGGTCGTCCAGCTCGTTGTTGGTATCGGTATCAAATACAACCCTGGTTTTTTTTAACGGTTCCCTTTTCGGGGACGCGCATCCTGCCATCAGCAGCGCAACCAGAATAAGTAATTGTAATTTCATGATGCGGGGATTGAGCATAGGTTTTACATGAAGAACTTACAACAGGACATTGTTTTGGGGAGCTATTGGTTCTGGCAGCGAGCTTTCGTCCAGCATCTCCCGCATGTCGATTTCAATCATCCGGCTGATTTGGGTGATCGGAACATCATTCGCACTGCCTTCAAAAGGATTGACCGAACTTTCGCCAACGGTGTCCAACGTGTAGAGTGCCCACGTAACCACGGCTGAAAAGGGAATGTTAAACCAGATCGTATAACCCTCCATTATGGTACCCGAACCCAACATCTGAAATTCTTTTAATAACCCAAAAGGCGCAAACAGTACAAAGATGAGTAACAAATAGGTGGCGATGGAAGCAAAGTTGCGGGGATAGGGGAAATTCTTAATGCGCTCAACACGACCTTGGTCATCGGTTAGTTTCATCAACGCTTGTTGCAATTGTGTCCACTGAAAATCATTAATAACCCCTGAGGTTCGCAGACGGGCGAGTTCCTCCGACTGCAGGGCGGTAAGATGAGTAACACGATTTTTCTTGGCGAGGACATAACCAAGTTCTTGTTCGGACAAGTATTTTTTTAATTCCGTTTCTACCGTGCTCATCCTTTCGGGAATCTGGTAGTTCGCTTCCTGAAATTCTTTGTTTCGTTTCTGTGCCATGTTCTCCCAGGTACGCGGTTCTCGCAATTGGAACCGTAAGGCGGTTAACCAGGCAAAATGGCGATTGAACATTCTTTTTACCGCATCATTGCGTTTATCGCCCAACGCATCACGCAATGTATATGCAAAACTGCGGCTGTCGTTAATAATGGACCCATAAATCTGACGGGCTTCCCAAATGCGGTTGTAGCTGGCATTATTTTTAAATCCGACAATAAAGGCAACGGCCGTACCCAAAATAGCGATCGGTTGCCAGGGCAACGCAAGGAAGGTAAGGCCAACAGCATATAAAACGGTGGGGACCGTAGCCAGTAACAACATCCAATACGTATCTCCGCGAGTCCATTTGATAAACTCAATCGGTGTATAGCGCCTTCCGGTATGCATTGTACGTTATTAAGTAAAATGACGGTGTTGCGGGAATGTTGTCTATCGGTTGTCAGGTATTTTCAATCTTATAAGATTTGAAAATCACTGATTAATAAACCCATGAATACCCGCTGCCTACCGAAGCGCCTACTCCGGCACCTACACTGGGGGTCACTACGATTCCACCAAACGTGAATTTCGGGATATCATTTTCAATGGCTATGTTGTAGGCAATCGAGAAGGAAACCCCTACGCCTGAACCTACCTCTACACTCGCAGCTACCCCCGGGCCATCCAACTCTGCTGGCGGGCTCGTCCAAATTCCAAATTGTACGCCTGCGCCCACACCCGATTGAACTCCCAGGCTGCCATCCAGACCGGCAAAGCCTTTCACCTGAGTTGCATCAAAGGATACACCATATCCAAATGCTCCTTCCGTTCCAATCACGGCCGAAGCTCCGCTGGTAAAACCAACACTTAGTGTTTTAAACCCGGTCGCCTTTACCACTTCGGACATCTCTTTGCGTTTCACCAGTTGCTTCACAAAGTCTCCATTGCGCACCGTGCTCTTATCCTTAGCAGCACGGAACAATCCATCTACGAAGCCCGGATCATTCCTGATCAGGTCCTGAGCTGCTTTGCCCAGTTTGTCAATGAGGTCTTTGTATTTCTGCGCATCTTTTTTGGCAAGCTCTTTCACAATAGCATATTGCGCTTCGCTCATGGAATTATTTAATTCATCCAGGGCATTGTCAAAGGCATTGGCAACATCTTTCGTAAAGAAAGTTTCCACAGAGCCCAGCAGGTTGGTGGATTTCTTATCGATCTTGTATTCCGGTTCAAACACGGTACCATACACTTTGAACCACCGGTTAGGCGGCAAGGTTGGATACGATTGGCTGAAGATGCGGGTGGCATTCTCCTGTTTCACAACATCCCACACGTGAGCCGTCACTTCTACATCCGTAACATTCTTTGGTAACTTGAGGCGATACTCATAGGTAAGGGCCGTTCCTTTCTTGGTCCAGGATTGTGACTTGCCGCTATTATCTTTCCAGGTAACCTTAAAGGTGGCAAAATAACCGGACTCATTTGCTACGCCCACAAAGTTGTCGTTCGAACGCTCGGCCCACTCAAATCCCTTTGGCCCGTCACCTTCATAGCGTGTGGGCGCTTTACCTGCTTTGATGTCTTCACCATAAGGCTTGATCATGTAATAATCATCCCAAAAGAAATAGTAGTCTTTGTTGTCATTGCTGTAATCCACTGCCCGGATGGGACGTTTTGTATCCAGATTCTTAAATCCATCACCCGCAGCAAGACTTCGGGCATTCTTGTTCACCGGTTCCCCTTTCTTTTTTGAAGTGAATTCATCGCCTTTAAAGAAATAATAAGTTTGCGAAGCCTGATTAAAGGTTACCGCATCAACCGTGGGCCAGGGTAATCCGGCAAACGTGTCTTTAATTTTGGTGGGTTTACTCATGGGTTCGCCCATTTCCTTGGAGCAAACCTCATCGCCCTTAAAGAAATAATATTTTCCTGTTGGCTTCGGCATACCGGGTAGTATGGCATTGAACACTACATTGTCACTGACAAAGCACACCGCATCAATGTTGCCGCCATGCCATGATTTGGGAAAGCCCTCCCACTCTTCGGTAATCAGCAAGGGCAGGCCATCAATGTATTTTCCGCGTTCTTTAATGACGCAGTATTTCCCATAAAAGAAGTAATACTTATCGGAGATGTTGTTGTAAACCACAGCATCGAGTTGTGGCCAGTTTTGGGCGACCAGGGATTCCCCCTTCAGGAGAAGCAATACAAGTACCCCCGCAAACAGTTTGTTCATAGGTTGGGTTTTGGTGAATGCCGAAGATAACGTTTTTATGCAAAACGCAGTCATCCACCCAAATTCCAGGCCAAGGATTTAACCTGAACCGTACGATTCCATCGAGTTCTTATTTAGTTCACGTCAGAAACGATTGAACACTACGTACATGGGCGTGTGGTAAAAGCAGGATGTTGCACTTTTACGATGCTATCGCTACGCCAAATTGCAAGTTACCCTTGTGATTTTTCGGATGATTCCAACGCCAGGTACCGGAATAACAATCCTGAGATCGCAAAGAGCGCTCCGAAGAAAGCATTAACAAGAATGATTTCCTTCACTGAACTACCGGGATATTGCTGCATGTTCATCAGCAAGGCCACGATGGCCAGCAACACCAGAGAACCGGAGGTAGCCAGCATGGCCCGCTCCATCCCCCGCGGGGTGAATCGTGCGAGGTAGGTGCCAATGATGATTACGGCTAGCACACCCAGGTACATCAGGTTGCCGGGGTTCGGGCCGGACCCGATCAGGCCCACTGCCAGATTTACCCAGATCAGCAGAAAGGTTGATCCGATGGCGGAGGCGATCGCCACCCGGTAAATGAAATTCTGGGAATTCCGGATGATTAACACAAAGGCAAGTCCGGTGCTGAAAATGAGGACACCCATCACCAGGAAATCAATGACACTCCAGTTTACGTCTTTGGTGAACTGCATCGCCACGATGGGAATCAACAAGAGGAGACCGGTGACAACGGCAACTCCTGGAATGGTTAGGAAAAAGTGAATTTTCTGTTTCATCTGTAACTACTTTTGGTTGATTGTATTGAAGGTTATTTTGGTTGCGATTTTGAGCGCCATTGCATTCGAAGGAAAAGCAAACCACCCGCGAGGATGATCAGCAAAGGAATGGCACCGGGTTCATTCTCCAACGCGATTTGAAGCACCATTAACATAACACCTACCAGGATGATTAGCGCTGGAATAATTCGTTGCTGCCGATTTGTTTGTACCACGTTCATTCTGTTTTCTGTGCCGATATTTTCATTTTTTTTTGCCACCCTGCTCCTATTTGGCTTTCCTGGGGGGCTTTGATCTAACGGATCAAAAGTACTTTGTGTTTCAAAGTAAAGCAAGAAAAACGATGAAAAATCTATCAATTATTGCCATTTTGTTTACTGACCAAATCGATCGGTTGAGTCAGGGAGAATTTAACGATTCGATTTGGGGGTTGCATGCCGGAATTGTGTTGTAGAGCTTTTAAATGGTACGATTGACTTTAAAAGCTCCCTTAATGAGGGTACTGAATTTGAGATTGTGCTTCCGCTTCATGAAGTGACTGTAATTCATAAACAAGAAAGTCTTCCTTCTGCAATGAAGCAAACGTAACTGGCATATTTTATTACAATAGCTGTCATTATTGTTTAATAACCATTACCGATGCCCAGAAATCAGTTTGATCATGTTCTTTTTCAAATCATCATACGCCCCGTTGTTCTGATTGCAAAAGAGGATCAGGGTAACATCCTGCTGGGTAAAATAGCGGTACTCAAAATTGACACCATCGGAAGTGCCACCATGGCCATAGGCGGGTTCCCCGCCCAACCGACTGATCATAAACCCAAATCCATAGTCTTCATCGGCATCCAACCCGTCATTTTGTACGGTCGTAAGAGTCGTCAAAGTTTCTCTGCGGATCAGCGTATTGTTTAGCAGGGCTTTTGAAAATTTCAAGACATCTTCTACCGTAGCATAGGCACCGCCTGCCGAGGAACCCTTCATTCCGTGCCTTCCCTCCTTCCAACCGTTGGCGCCATCGCGGGCGTAGGCAATCGCTACTTGTTGTGACCCGTGGTTGTAATAGCCTGAATGTTGCATACCTGCACGTTCAAAAATATTTTTGGCGATATAATCATAATAGGATTGCCCAGTCACTTTCTCCAGGATAGCACCCAATAAAATAAAGTTAGAGTTACAATACCGGTATGCTATTCCGGCTTCTTCTTCAAAGCCTGCAGCATAGACCAGGCGGAGATGCTGATCGATGGTGGTAGCCGAGAGCACAGCTGCATCCGTTTGGCCGTTCCAATATTCAGCTACCCCAGAGGTGTGTGCAAGTAAATGCCGGATTTTAACCTGATTGGCTTTTGCTTTATCCGGAAAACCTTTTAGGTAGTGGGTGATCGGATCATCAAAACTGAGTTTGCGACCTCCACCAATTGCGCAATGGCTACGGCCGTGAACATCTTGCCTCCGGACGCCATATTGAATCGGGTTTGTTTCGTAATGGGCACCTGCTGCTCCAGGTTTTCATATCCAAACTGTTTATCAAATAATACCCGATTGCCCTGGATAATTTGGTAACTTCCAAATAAATCGTTTTCCGTCTTCAGTTTCTCTGCATAGGTGGTTAACCAATCCAGCGTAGCCGGCTGATCGATACTTCCATTGGGTAAATTGACGGGCTCAGCTACTTCCGCTATGAACGCAATCTTTTCAAGTTTGTGCGGACTGTTTGGATCAAGGTAAATCTGAAAATCCTTATACATGGTGTCGTCTGCCTTGCGTGCGTACACATGCATGACGTAAACAGAACCGGTGCTCTTTTTAAATTCATTAGTCTCGGAATGATGATAAGCCAGGGGTGAATACTCCTCATGCCAGCGTTTTACAATCCTCTCCAACGCTTCCACTCCTGGTGTCTCCAACGCCTGATCAGAAAAACTTTTTTTAATCAGGTCGGTTCGCTCTGATGACGAGGCAGTATTAATTGCTTCAACCAACAGGCGCCCATAGTCAATGGATTGTGCATGGGTCTCGAATAAACAGAGCGTGGCGATGAGGGTGAAGATGAATCGCATCCTGGTGGTCAATAGTGTATCGATAAGATGATGGAAGATCCAATTTAGGTCTATGATTCCGAAAAGAAAACGCAGTTAAATTCCGGTAGCAAAAAAAAAGCATCCACCGCACGGCATCCGGCTCACTTTGGTTATTCAGCAGGGCGATACGACTTTAGAATCACACTGAAGTCAACCCAATAAATGTTGCCTTGCGCATTCAGTGGCTGGTTCCAAAGGCCTTCGACTGCCGGGTATGTAGCTTTGCTCGTTGGAAAGGATTTTGTTGCCTGATAGCGGTTGCTAGTCAGGAACAGGATCTTACCATCGCGACTCACATACGGACAATACTCAAGAAATCGCGTGTTGAGTTCTTTGATGGCACGGGCCGGCAGCCATTGATTTCGTTTGTCCTTTACACTAATGTACAAATCACCGCCACCGGCATCACCTTGCCGTCCGTAGCTGGTAAACAGTATGTAGTCTTCCTCCGGACTGACAAATGCATTGAATTCATCCACACGGGAATTGATGGCGGAGTCAAGCGCCACAGGAGGTTGATATTTCCCATCTTTCCATTCGGCTTTGTAAATATCTTCCCGACCCCTTCCCTGGCCTTTATAGCTGGCGGTAAAATAGAGATGACCCGTTTTGGTAAGCGAAGGATAAAATTCATCGAACTCCGTATTGACCGGACTACCCAAGTTGATGGGTGAACCCCAGCCGTTTCCTTTGCGCTCTACTTTCCAGATATCAAAGTCTTTGGGTTCGGTGCCGCTTATTGGGCGATTCGAGGCAAAGTATAATGTATTTCCATCGGCACTGAAGGCGGGTTCCAGGTCACTATACTGTCCGCCAAAGGAAACAATCTCTGGTGAAGTCCATTGACCCGGGCTGATTTGATGACTCACAACAATTGTCTGGAAGTCACTGCGCGGAGTGCTGATGGTATAGTAAATCTCTTTGCCATCAGCGGAGAGCGCAAAGTCACGTTCGTTGATGGGGGTACTAATGAATCCTTCGGCCAACAGACTAAGGTGTGTTGGTGCCTGACTTAACGTTAAAGGATGTTGTGAATACGATGCCTGCGCAAGCAGAATCAGGAATAAAACGAAATAGAGTTTCATTAATTGCAAGTTAATAAACAATCGGCTTCAGGCGCTTGTGATGAAACAGATACGAGACGGTTCCCAACCCAAAGGGCACCAGCATCACGAGCATTTGGGGATGAAATCCCCCCACCGCCAGACCGGAATAGACCGCCCCTGTTAAATCAAAGAATAAACCGGCATAAGCCCACTCTTTCAGTCGTGGAAATCCCGGAACTAACAAAGCGATTACACCTAATAATTTAGCTACCCCAATAAAGGGGAGCATATACAAGGGATAACCCAATTGCTTAAAAATTTCGACCCACTCCGGAGCGGACATAATATTCGGAATGGTAGACGTGAGCATGAATGCGCAGAAGAGCCCGGTGGAAATCCAGTAAATGAGAGTTGTTCGTTTGGAATTTTGTGTCATGAGAAAGCGATTCAATTAATACTGAGTTGATGTTGATCCTTACGGAAAAATAATGGATTACCTCAACAAATCAACAACCCAAGGTATGAAACGTCATTCTTGTCGTCAAAGGACTTGACAGGCCAAAACCGAAAAGCCAATCTTTACTTGATCTTCTTTAGTCCTTTCGCTTTGTCGTTGGATTCGGTCTTATCGGATTTATCGCCAGCCTTCTCCTTTTCTTTATGCTTGCTCTTGTTCTTGTCTTTGTGCTTATCCTTATCGTGCTTATTGTGATCTACCTCCTGATCATGCTCTTCCCAATCCCTATCATGATCGAAGCTTGCATCGAAATCACGATGCAGTTCCAGTTCATCCAGATCAATATGAATCGGTTCGATGTCAATCTCCAATTCCGGAATCTCGATTTCAAGTGGTTCCAGTGCCAGGTCAAGGTGATCCAGGTTGATTTCGATGGGTTCGATGAACTCCAAGTGCTCCAGTTGTCGCAGAGCAGACTCCACCGAGACCATGGCACTTTCTATGGCGGCTTCTACGGAAGCTTCCATGGCTTCCTCATTCAATTGAATGCGAATATCCCGGTGGTGCGATCCGCCTGCAATTCTTTTCAATCCGGCAGCTTTCGGATCCGACTCTTCCTGACGGATTGGATTTTGTTGCGATAAGCCAGGCAGCGTCAGACACATCAAGACCAGTAAATTCAAAGTGGATCGTTTCATATAAATAAGGAGTTAGGGTACTGGTAGAATACTCGATCCGGTAAAAAAGGTTACCCGGACGATGAAAATTAATCTCATTTCTCTTGCGCAACCAATGAGTTGCATATATATTTGCAACCAGTTGGTTTCATTTAATTATTCCCCGTAGTATGAGAAGAGATGTTTTTCAAGCGATTGCCGACCCGACCAGACGGGCCATTATTGCCCTTATTGCGTTGCAGGCCATGACGCCCAATGCCGTTGCCGAACACTTTGACTCCACCCGGCAAGCTGTTTCGAAGCACCTGCGCATCCTTACCGAATGCCAATTGGTGCAGCAAGAGCAATCCGGACGCGAAATCTATTACCATCTCAATCCCAAAAAATTAAAAGAAGTGGCCGACTTCATAGAACCCTACCGCAAAATGTGGGACAAAAAGTTCAACCAGCTTGACCATGTATTATCCACCTTAAAAACCAAAAAGTCATGAGCACACAAAAGACCCAAATCACCAAAGACTTCAACGCCAAATCCATTCTGGTAGCCCGTGAATTTGATGCACCGATCGCGCTTGTCTGGCGCGCCTACACCGAGCCCAACTTGCTTGATCAATGGTGGGGTCCGGCTCCGTGGCGGGCCGAAACCAAAATGTTGAACTTCACCCCGGGTGGGTATTGGCTCTATGCCATGGTTGGCCCGGAAGGCGAAAAACATTGGGCGCGTATGAATTACCTTGCTATCAATCGGCATAAAAACTTTACCATGGAGGATGCCTTTTGTGATGAACATGGCGTCATCAATACGGAACTACCCGTATCAACAGGTCAAATGGTATTTACCCAAACACCCAACGGTACCCGGGTTGAATTCAAGATGACCTACGCTACCGAAGAGGCCTTGCAGAAAATTGTGGAGATGGGCTTTGCAGAAGGAATCACCCAGTGTCTTGACCAATTGGAAGTATTGTTCAAACAGGTGAAGATTACTGTATGAGTATTTTCGAACTTGCCTGGCTCGCACCGTTGGCCTTGGCCAGCGGTGTACTGGCCCTGATCTGCTTAGCTGTATTGCATGTAGTGAGTCCTGAATTTCAACCTTCCTGGCGGATGATCAGTGAGTATGCTATGGGTAGCTACAAAGGGCTCATTACCTCCTTCTTCTATTGCTGGGGTGTAAGTTCAATCTTCCTCACAGTACTTCTATGGAATGAGGTCACCACCGGATGGGGAATGCTGGGAGTTGTGTTGCTTTTTATTTCGGCCATCGGAGAGATTATGGGCGGTTTGTTCGATGTAAAACACAAGTTACACGGACTTGCTTTTCTATTGGGTGTCCCTGCTGTGCCCATTGCTACGTTGTTGATTGGTTACAACCTGGTTGTGCAGGAAGGTTGGAACAACATTCTGCTCATTGCTTCGCATGCCACCTGGTTAAGTTTGGTTGCGATGGCCATGGCCATGGGTGTCATGATGGCTGGTTTTAAGAAGGCGGGTATTGCCATGGATCAAAATACACCCCCACCTGAGAAAGTTCCGGAAGGTGTACTGGCCGTGGCCGGATATGCTAACCGGTTGTTGGTACTTTGTTATGTTGGGTGGCTCCTTGTAGTAAGTATCCTTTTCCTCTGACAAGCGCCTCGCTTATCCTTTCGTGGGTAGTAGTCTTGCGGGGTAATTCGTGATTTTTGCCATTAACAAACAAGTTGGGAAGCATTTATCTATTTTTGCTTAATAACATAGGTGGAATTACTTTGAGATCGGCAACCTAACAATACCGAACTTCGTCTGTAGTACAAACCCCATCCTATGCTGCTCCACCACCTGCGTCTCGCCTTCCGCACATTCTTTAAAAACCAAGCCGCATTCCTCATCAATTTAATTGGTATGAGCATCGCCTTAGGCTGCAGCATTACTGCCTGGGTTAATTATGAATATAATACGGAGTTTGATCAGCAACAGGTAAATGCCCCCAACCTTTACCGAATCGCATTCTGGCAAGCGACCGAGCGCGGTAACACTCCTTATGGAGTCTGTCCAATACCAGTCGGGAACCTGATCCGCACCACGCTTCATGATGGCGATCAGGTAATTCAATACATCAGCAAAGACGGTCAGTTTCGGATTGGGGAAGAATTATTTCAGGAAGAATTTGTCTATACCGATCCGGCCTTTACCTCCCTGTTCACATTCGACCTGCTGTCCGGTTCACGATCGCTTGACGACAAAGGCCGCGTGCTTATCAGCGACAAGCTAGCGCGAACCTACTTTGGAAGAGAAGATGTTGTCGGGCAATCGATCTCACAAGTTGTTTCGGGTGCTCTGCGTGAGTATGTTGTTGGAGGTGTGTTCAGAGAGTTTCCGTCAAACTCCAGTTTCCGTTTTGACCTAATCACGCATTACGATAACTACTTTGCGAACCCGGGGTCGAGGGCTGAAATAGAAAGCAATTGGGCGCGGTGGAGTACGACCTTCCTCTATCTGCAGAATCAAAATTCAGCGGAGGTTATTGAAAAGCAACTCGCACAATTCGTAGCTACACAAAATGAGGCCCGACCCGATTTAAAAATACATTCCTTTTATGTTGAACCCTTTAAAGGAATGTCGGCCCGGGCTGTACGGGAGCGTAACCAGGGACATTGGATGAATATGCCGATGCCTCCGGCTGCTGTGATTGCACCGTTTGCTATGGCCGGTTTCCTCTTGCTGGTTGCGTGCTTCAACTTTATGAACAATGCCATTGCGATTTCCGGAAACCGGCTGAAGGAAATTGGGATTCGTAAAGTTATTGGAGGCAGACGGAAGGAACTCATCATTCATTTTCTGGCGGAGACCCTGGTATTTTGCGCTCTTGCCCTGGCGCTAGGCATGGTGTTGGGTGAATATTTTACCGCAGGCTGGAATGGCATGTGGGGTGGAATCGAAATCAGCATCCGGTATGTTGATAATTTTGAATTGATCCTTGTCCTTGTTGTACTGATCCTACTCACAGCCCTGCTAGCAGGCGGATATCCTGCATTCTATATTTCTTCGTTCCGGCCCATTGAGATTTTACGCGGGCGCACTCGCTTTGGTGGTGTCAACATGCTGACTAAAAGTTTACTTGTTTTCCAATTCAGCATTTCCCTGGCAGCCGTCATCTTTGCGCTGGCTTTTTATTTCAACTCGAAATTTCAACGGTCTTATGATCTGGGTTACTCCTGGCGTTCGGTGGTCCAGGTTCCACTTGAAAATGCTCAGCAGTTCGCTTTGTTGAAGAACGAGATGGAGGGCCATTTGTTGCTTCATGCTATTGGCGGTAGTGAACATCATATTTATGCCAGTAACTATAAAGCAGCAGCGCGGGCCGAGAATCAGGTTGAAAAGGAAATTGACGTACTTAATGTTGGCGATGACTATTTTAAAACAGTTAATGTCCGCTTGCTTGCTGGAACAAGCTTTCAGAAAGACAAGGTTTCCGATATCAATGAGTCGATCATCGTGAATGAAGAATTTGTGCGGGCATTCAACCTGGGTGCTGATCCCCTCGGCAAACGCATTCTTTTAAACGATTCCATACCAGTATACATTGCCGGAGTAGTCAAAGATGTTTATCTGCAAGCCTTGTTTCAACCTTTGTCACCCCTCGCCTTCCGTTATGTTCCCGAGACTCAATACAAATACCTGGTCGCTTCGACTGATCCTGTCAATCTGGTAGCGCTAAACGCTCAACTCAAAAAGGCCTGGCAGAAATTATTCCCGACCCAGCTCTATCCGGGCAGATTAATGGAGTACAACATGGTGATGGCCCTGGAGCATTTCGATAGCGTGGTTATCCTCTATACCTTTCTAGGTTTCGTTGCCATAATCATGTCCGTTTCCGGATTATACTCCCTCGTATCACTGAATCTTCAAAAACGCACCAAAGAACTTGGGCTTCGGAAATTATTAGGAGCATCGCTTGGGCACATCGTAGTTCAATCGGGCAAGTTGTTTCTTATTATCATGTTGATTTCATTTCTCATCGGCTCAGTACTCGGGATGGTAATGGTAAATGCACTCATGGACAGCGTGTGGGAATATTACGAAGCGGTGGATGGAACGGTGATCAGTCTGGCCGTGATAACTTTGTTGAGCATTGCCCTGGCAACGATTGGATATAAAATCAAGAGTGTGGCCACGGCCAATCCAATTGAATCCCTGCGGTATGAGTAATTTAATTATTGATAACGATATCACACGTTCTTTAAAAATTAAATCCAAACTTAAACTCATCTTTGTAACCCTAGAATTCAAGAAACACAAATAGCTGCCTCATGAGAAGACTTCTGAAGATCACCCTCTGGTCCCTCCTTCTGCTCATTATCCTGGCAGCCGGTGCATTAAGCCTGTTTATCTATAAAGTGACCAATGGGTTTCCGGTATCCTATGAAACAGAAGTACCCGTCATTGACTTTCCGGAGGCCCGTACCCGCGTATTGCTTTTCTCCAAGTCCACTGGTTTTCGGCACAGCGAGTCCATTGAGGCAGGTAAAAGTGCTTTCCGTGAACTTGCCAAAAAGAATGATTGGTTCCTTTACGACACGGAAGAAGGTGGTGTGTTTAATGTCGAGCAGTTGCAAAAATTTGATGTCGTGGTTTTCAATAATTCGACCGGCCGGGTATTGAATGATGAACAACAACACGCATTGGAGGACTACGTGGAGAAAGGCGGTCATCTCATTGGCATCCATGGTGCAGGCGACAACTCCCATCATTGGGACTGGTATGTCCAAAACCTGACGGGTGTTGAATTTTCACATCATTCGTTGAATCCGCAGTTTCAGGAAACGTACGTGATGCTTAGCCTGGTTCCAGACAGTGTATTGGTTCAGAATCTTTCGGCCACATGGACCCACACGGATGAGTGGTATGTATTTTTCGAAAACCCGCGAACCAAAGGGTTCAATGTTATCTATACGATTGATGGTGAAAAGATTAATCCCAGTGGGAACCTGTTGTGGATGACCAGCAAGGATTTTGGAATGGGCCACGATCACCCGGTTGCCTGGTATCGTGCGGTAGGCAACGGCCGCACATTCTATACTTCCATGGGGCACGATGCAGGTGCCTGGAAACAGGAACCCTTTATTCGGATGTTGGAGAACGCAGTGAACTGGAAGTAAATCCTTTTGCATGAAACCATCGTTGACATGAAATCAATAGTCCTATTCCTACTCCTGGGTACCTATATTACGTCACCGGCACAGAAAAAAGTTATCTCGCCTGAGGAACAGCAAATCCGTCAAGCGCGTCTACAGTCCAACCAAGCCATTGCCCGGCATGATTCGATCGCCCTGGCATCGCATTGGACTGAGGATTTTTATCTGATCACGTCCCGAAATACCGAGGTAAGCGGTCGGGATGCTAACCGTAAGTCGTTTGCAACTGAATTCAAAAACAAGCCGGATGTCATTTACATCCGCACCCCCAGCAGCGTTGAACTATTTTCTGATTGGGGCATGGCTTCAGAAACCGGTACCTGGACCGGCCAATGGAAAGAACCGGATGGGATGGTGAATGTCTCCGGAACGTATTATGCTAAATGGCATAACATCAATGGTGTCTGGAAAATCCGTGCAGAGATCTTTACTCCCCTGCGTTGCTCTGGCAGTGCATTCTGTCTTCAAAAACCGCTACTGCATTAATCTGAAGGTTGCAATAACGCTAACCATTCGGTATCTTCTTTAGCAATTAGTTCTACCGGACGATAGCCTTCTATATTGGGAATAGCCGGATCGGCACCCTGCGCCAGTAGCACTTGTGCACATCGAAACTGGTGGTGTTGATTTTCTTTGGCTCCAACACAGTGGCCGTGTACGGCCCAGAAAAGTGGAGTGGATTTGAAATCCAAGCAAAGTTGATTGATGTTGGGGTTAAGCTTGACCAATTGTTCGACCACCACATCACGACCACACCAGGCCGCCCAATGCAAAGCTGTCCCACCATGAACACCTGGATGATCGATGCGGGCACCTTGTTTGATATACTCTAACGCCAATTGATCGCACCGTAGACTACAGGCGGCAGTTAAAGGCGAATCCTTTCCGGCTTCCTGTTGAAAATTAAGATCAGCACCGTGGTTAAGAAATATGCGCGCCAATTCGATGCCGGTTGATTCAGAATAAAACCCGGATGAAACACCATCGCAAATTCGATGTAACGGGTGAGCGGTTACTGGATTACCGGGAAGTGAAAATTCTTCTTGGGCTAAGGCTGGATGGGCATTCAGCATTTCATTCAATTCCTTCAGGTTAGCAGAGAAAACAAGATCACGAACTTGCATGCCGTTTGTTCAGATAGAAGCGGTGTAATAATTTTCGGAGGTCACGATTTCATCAGATAATGCAGAGTCGTGGTCTCTTCCTTTGTGAGACCGTTCCACTTGCGGGTGCGGCTGGCTTTGTTCCATTTTAACCGGAAGCTTCCTTCCATCCAGTCCGATAGAATGGTGGGGTGAATGTAACTGGACCGGCACACGGTAGGTGTGTTGCCCAGGTCTTCGGCTACGGTTTTCACCACCGCATTCGAAACCCGCTTTCTGCCGGTCTTGGTATCCGGATCCAGTTGTTCTGCGAGCCGGTGTGCTGCTTTACAGGTGGCTGCCCACGTGCGAAAATCCTTGGCCGTCACTTTTCCAAAATCGGCCGTAATCGCATCGAGGTATTCGTTGATGTGGTTCGACTTCACATCAAAGTCATTTCCGCTCTTGTCTTCGTACCGAAACAAGTCGCGGCTCTTACTTTTTTTACCTACGTTGCCGGAAGCTACAATCAGGTTGACCAGATCGTCTTCCCAAATCCTGCGCTTCCACATCTTCCGCGACTTGCCCATGAATTCAAATACTGCATCATGATTGCCTTCCGCCTTCTCGGAGCGGTCCACGATCATGTGCCCGTGTGTTAAGGTAGTGAGCCCGTAGGATTTGTTTGTCTTTGCGTACTCATCATTGCCGACTCTAAAATGATACAAGTCGATCAGCTTCACGATCAGGGCAACCACTTTGTCTTTGGGCATACCCTTCAGGGCCAGATCCTGCTCTACCTTTTTGCGGATGGAGGGTAATGTTTTCGCAAAATCAATCATGCTATCAAACTTCTCGGCAGCCCGTTGCTGCACCCAGGTTTCATGATAGCGGTATTGAAGCCGGCCTTTTACGTCTTTGCCGGTAGCCTGCAGGTGGGCGGTGGCATCGAGGGTAATCCAGACATCCACCCACGCAGGGGGCAGTACGAGCTTATTGCAGCGGTCCCTGATTTTTGGATCGGTAATGAGCTTACCCTTGTGATCAAAATAATCCCAGGCAAGGGTTTTGGTCTTTTTGCGTTTCCGGGAGATTCCTTTCTTTACCACCTGACTAAGATAGAATTTTTCAGCGGGCAGGAAAAGGGTTCCGGTTTCAGGAAACCGGAGTTTCTATTTCTTGGACCGCACAAAGGCTGCAAACGCATTCTTATTCGATGGAAATTTGAAGAGGTCGCCCAGCGAAGCATACGCTGCCTGGTCTTGCGACAACGGGTACGCATACTTCAAAAAATCCAGCATCTGATCCTCAAAATTAAATGCTTTGGCCAGGCCGCGGATCTGATCATTGGTAAGGCATTTCCCTTTCGTGGCTTGCCGGGCAGCACTTTTCTTTTCGTCACTGAACGATTTCGTTTCAATGGCCTTTATGGCAGCCGTGTATTGTTTGGTGGTCATGGCACAGGCAGGTACCGTTGGCGTAGCTGGTTTTGTCTCTACCGGAGTTATTGGCTCGTCAAAGCTTTCAGCGCTGGCATATTCATTGACATCGCGTGGGTTGTTAATTTCAACGATGATAGACGATACCGCGTTATCAAAACTTACATTCCCCCGGTTTATTGTTAAGTCAGATTCGTTTCGGCCGATAATCGTTTGTGTATAATCACTTGAAAAATTGTCATCCTGAAAAAGGGTTACCTTCAATCCCTGTGGTACGACCAGGGAAGAAAGCTGGTCGGCACCGATGGTTAAGTCACGGGCAGTGTACCTTCCGGGAACCAGGTTTTGCGAGGCACCTTCAAAAACATCCCGATAAATTGTTACTGCTAGGGATTCGGTTGGTAACGGCTCGATGATGATGGAACGCACCCGGTTGTTGCTGTTGTTCTGAGTCAGAAATTCCTGATCGGTGT
Organism: uncultured Ohtaekwangia sp.; assembly: GCA_964488465.1. GTDB lineage: Bacteria > Bacteroidota > Bacteroidia > Cytophagales > Cyclobacteriaceae > ELB16-189. The sequence continues at coordinate 128,593 of CAZAUN010000008.1, forward strand.
CCGCCCGCAACGTCATGAGCAGGCCTTCAAATGCAGGTTTATCAAAAAGTTGTACCTGATAACCCCAGGGAATGGAAATTGAAGAGAGCGCTTTATCTCCGATCCCCAATTGCTGTACATCATACTTACCAGGCGGCAAACTTCTTGACGCGCCACTGAAATTCTCTTCATATAAGGTAACGAGGGTGCTGTTCTTCAAAGGCTCCACCAGCATCGAGGAAGTTTTGTTGTTGAAGTTGTTCTTTTCAAACACCTCGGCCCGGGCATCCTGGGTGAGTACCCAGCTTCGTCCTTGAAAGGCGGCCTCTTCATAGAGGACTACCCGGAGGCCATGGGGAATTTTTATAGAGGAGAGTTCATCATTTCCAATACCCAGTTGGTTGACGCCATATCGTCCCGGTCCCAGCGCAATGGAAAGGCCATTAAAATCACCTTGGTAAAGCGTCACCACTTCTTCAACTTCGTTTACCTGGGGTGTTGTGATCTGTTCTTGTTTCGGTTCTTCTACGGCTTCAACCACCAGCGAAGAGGTGAAGTCATTGAATTTTTTCTCCACCAAAACCCTGGCCGGGGTATCTTTAATCAGGGTAAGGCTTCGGCCCCGGAAGCCAGCATGTTCATAGAGTGTAACTTTTAATCCGGTTGGAATTTTAATTGAAGACAGCTGATCGTTTGGAATGGGCTCCATATCGAGCAGGTCGTACCGTCCGACTCCCAGTGTTTTTGATACCCCGGAATAGTCATGTTGATAGAGCGTGACAACGGGTTCTCCTGAAGGTACTTCCTTGATCCGGTCCACGGCCATGGAAATGGTAAGCAGGGGGTCATCAAAACCTTTTGATTTTAAATAGTCTGTGCTCGCATCGGCTGTGAGCGTGAGGGATTGGCCGCGGAAATCATCTTGCGAGTACAACGTTACCTGCAGGCCGGGCGGAACTTTTACTGAACCAACCCGCGAGATGCCAGAGAGACCCAGGTAGGTATGATTATACCGCCCCGGTTCAAACTCATAGTAGTTGCCCGAAAAATTATCCGTGTACACGGTGATCCACTGTTGTTGTTGGCTATATCCATCCAGCGTTACAAAATAGATGAGCAGCAGAAAGACGTTAAAATTTCGAAACATAGGGTTTGGTAAAGTGTTTTATGAAGGTAGAATAAATTTATTAGAATTTTTTCCACACACAGGAGCGGAAGCTAGTGATATCAAATTATGCTTGTTGATTTCCTGATAATCGTCATACAATTGCTACCTTAACCGGATTATGTTGGAGCTAGCCATTGAAGCAAGAAAGGCTTCCATTGCCCCGGGTATGGAAGTTCGAAGAATCCTCCCCTTCCGGCTGAAGCGCATGGTGGGGCCCTTTATTTTTATGGATCATGGTGGCCCGATAGCTTCCCTGCCTTCGCGGGTGCAATCCCTTGATGTGTTGCCCCATCCCCACATAGGATTATCAACGGTGAGCTATTTGTTTGATGGCAAGATGACGCATCGTGATAGCCTGGGCGTGGAACAGATCATACAGCCCGGTGAAGTAAACTGGATGACTGCCGGAAAAGGCATTGCCCACTCCGAACGCTTCGAAGATCCTAATCTTTGGGCAACCGGTGGCTTTGAAATGATTCAAACCTGGGTAGCCCTTCCTGAAACGGCTGAAGAGTCGGATCCTTCTTTCGCAAATTACAGGAAAGATGAACTTCCGGTATTTACAGACAAAGGAGTATGGATGCGGTTGATAGCCGGCAGGGCATTTGGTTTGATGAATGATGTGAAGACACATTCTCCCCTTTTCTATCTACATGTTGTACTGGATAAGCAAGCCACCCTGGGGGTACCAACCGGACACGAGGAGCGTGCACTTTACATTGTGAAAGGAAGCATTGAATTTAATGGCCGGTATTATACTGCCGGCAATATGCTCGTATTTAAAAAGAATTCTGAACCCACGGTGAAGGCAGTACAACATTCAACCCTCATGTTCCTGGGGGGTGAACCGTTAGGAGAACGATTTATCTGGTGGAATTTTGTATCCTCGAGAAAAGAAAGAATAGAACAAGCAAAATCCGATTGGCAGCAGGGCAGAATTATTCTGCCACCCAATGATAACAAAGAATTTATTCCCTTACCGGAAGATCGTTCACGACCTGCGGCAAGTCCGGCACCAGAACCTTTTTCATAAACGCATTATACGCATGAGTGAATCCGTTATCCTTTGGTCAAGTTTCAGTGTATTTGTCATGGGCATGCTTGCCTTAGACCTCGGAGTGTTTCATCGTAAAGCCCACTCCGTATCTGTTAAGGAGGCGCTGACCTGGACAGCCGTTTGGATAACCCTCGCCATGTTATTCAATCTCTTTGTGTACTCCTATTTCGGCAAAGAGAAAGCGCTCGAGTTCTTTACCGCCTACCTGGTGGAAAAATCACTGAGCATTGACAATATATTTGTCATGATCATGATCTTCTCCTATTTCAACGTTCCCAACTCGTACCAGCATAAAGTACTCTTTTGGGGAATTTTCGGAGCACTGGTGATGCGCGTCATTTTCATTTTCGCAGGAATTGAATTGATCCATAAATTTCATTGGTTGATTTACCTCTTCGGGGGATTTTTAATCGTGACCGGGGTACGCATGGTGGTGGGAGAAGATAAACCCATTGAACCGGATAAAAATCCGTTGGTGAAATTAGTTCGAAAGCTGTTTCCGGTAACGGATTCATTTGAAGGGGATAATTTTTTTGTAACCCGTGAACATAAAACTTGGGCCACACCCCTGTTTATTGTCGTTGTTTTAATTGAGGCCACCGATTTAATTTTTGCAGTCGACTCCATACCGGCCATCATCGCCATATCGGAAGATACATTCATTGTGTATACCTCCAACGTATTCGCCATTCTTGGATTGCGGTCGCTCTATTTCGCACTGGCCGGAATCGAAAAGTATTTCACCTACCTCAAGTATGGATTGGCTACCATCCTGGCATTTGTGGGTGTTAAAATGTGCATCGTTGACTTTTATAAAATCCCGGTCGAGATTTCTTTGATCGTGATCTCTTTTTTACTCGCCATCTCGATGATTGCATCCGTAATTGTGAAAAAGAAAAGCTAATCGGTGACCTACATCACAGAGGTTCGCTTACCCGTTGCTGATCTTTGCAAAAATTATCGTATGAAATCCAAGTACCTGATCCTCGGAACGTTGCTGATCATTATCTCCACGGGTTTTATCTTCTATAAGCAAAAGCAGGCAGTGGCCCCTGCCGGAATTACTTCGCAACTCCTGGATGGCAATCAGGTTCCGGTTGACCTCTCTCAATTTAAGGGAAAGGTGGTTTTTATCAACAACTGGGCCAGCTGGTGCCCGCCCTGTATTGCAGAAATGCCTTCGATTCAGAATCTGAAGAACAATCTGAAGGATGAAAATATTGTCTTTGTCATGGTATCCTATGACGACCGTCCGGAGAAAGCGCGGCAATTTATACAGAAGAAGAACTTTGACTTCGAAGTGTACTTTCCTGGCAGTGCCTATCCCTTTCATACCGAATCCATTCCTGCCACATTCATCTTAGATAAGCAGGGAAACGTAGTGGCCTCACACACGGGCATAGCTAACTTCGACAATCCGGAATTGATAAAAAAGATAAAGGCGTTGTTCTAAGGTAGACTTTAATGATAGTCAGTAGGCCAATACATTAATGCGGGGCGTTTGTTTCCGTGGCGACTTAAAACTGATTTCGGTTTGCACCAGGTTGCGTTGTAACCGATCGTCTATTTGCTTGTAAAAAGGGGCACTGGGCAAGACAAAATAATCATACTTATTGACGGCTTTCAGAATATCTGCAAACTCTTCCGGAAGCTGATGCGAATTAGCTAACCCCACCAAGCTTCGTTTTAGTTCGGATAAGGGTTGAGACCCGATTCGCTTCGAAAACCGGATCGCCAGGTAGAGATCCAGCCCGGTGACGATCAGAAATTGAATTAATTCTGACCGGTATGTAAACGCAATCTCCACCATTCTCATCTCCAACTCAACCGGGTTATTGGGTAGTGGATACAACTCTCTGCCTACTTTGATTGTCTTCATAATGCTAATATAATTAGTATTATGCTAAAATCAAAGTGGTAATCTCAAAGATTAATTATAATTTTTAACTAATTGACTATGTGTTATATATAGAGTTTAACTGCCTAAAATGAGCGGAAGGATGCTTTAGCAACTGCCTATTACTCCTTCCGTTTAACCCACGCCCCTAATATAAACCCGCTGATGGTGAGCCAGGCAACTTCATAGCCGCCCGTGATCCAGGCTAACCCATATGGTTCCTGCGCAAACATATTGGCATTCATTACCGGGAGCAGATGGATACCGGCTGTAATCATGAAAGCTATGCCCGCTCCCCGAATTCCGGTAGTAGCATTCATCGACATCAGCACCCACGCTAACACATAGACCGAGGCAATGATGGCTGTGGAATTCATGATCCAGGGAGCAACCTGCATGGAATCTGCCTGCATGGTAGCCGGATCCATTTCCACGAGTTTCATCCAGGTTTCCCCGAACAACGGACCGTACCAAACAAAGCCAAAAGCATGCATTCCAATGATACAAATCCAGATGGCAAGATGATTTAGTTTTAAATTGTTCATGGCAAGGTGGTTTTTGGGTTGTGAAAATTAGTAGTTGAAGATCGTGAAAAGGTGGGGACCGAACAATCCCCCAAACTGCATCTGAATATGCCGTCAATTAATATCTTTGTTTACAATACTGAACGTTTATGAATTCAACCCGCAGAGATTTTATCAAACAAATAGGCCTGGCTTCGCTGGGTATGGGCGCTACCTCCTTTCTCCCCTGGTCAAAGGCATCGGCTGCTGATAAATTATTCTTTGAAATTTCACTGGCCCAATTTTCCCTGGCCTCCGAATTCTTTACCGGCAAACACGACATCCTGAAGTTTCCGCAACGGGCGAGGGAAGAGTTTGGGATTTCGATTGTTGAATACGTGAGTATGTTTTTCGCAGGAAAACACACGGATAAAAATTTCCTTAACGAACTAAAGAAACGCTCGGATGATGCCGGTGTGCGAAACAACCTCATCATGGTGGATGGTGAAAACATTGCCGACCTGGATGCAGCCAAACGAAAACATGCGGTGGAAAGTCATTACCCCTGGGTGGATGCCGCCAAGGTGCTGGGGTGTCAATCGATTCGCGTAAACCTGGGAAGCCTCGAACAAGAAGGCTCAGCCGAAGAAGTGGCCAAGGCAGCCGTGGAAGGCTACAGTCAACTGCTTGAATACGGAGAAAAGAATAATCTCGACATCATCGTAGAAAATCATATCGGTCACTCCTGCAATGGCCAATGGTTAGTCGGTGTTATGAAAGCGGTCAATCATAAACGGGCGGGAGTGCTGCCGGATTTCGGAAACTTTTGCGTCAGACGAACCAAGCCTGCCACGATGGATATTGCCGGATACATGGCTACAACCTGTCTTGAAGAATATGACAAATACAAAGGTGTCGATGAATTGATGCCGTATGCAAAAGGAATCAGTGCCAAAACACATAAGTTCGATGCACAGGGTAATGACGTGGATATTGATTTCAACAAGATGTTTGAAATCATTCGCAAGCATGCCTTCAAAGGCATCATTGGTATTGAATACGAAGGCGGGATTTATCAGTTGGCGGGAAAAACAGAATACCTGTCGAACGAAGATGGAATCAAAGCAACTTACAATCTGCTGCAAAAGGTGGGGAAAGCCTAGCCTTACTCAGGCTTTAACCGACTCTTCCACTCTTCCTGCTTGCTCCAGTCAATCACCGGGCCGGTCTTTTGGGTTAGCACTCCCTTGTTGTTGAGCCAGCCTTCCCAGAAGTAATAGGTAGGATCCTTTCCTTCCGGTGGTTTCTCTTTCACCACATGGCCTCGCAAGGCTATGCGGCCATCGGGTAATGACTTGATATAGGAAACGGTTGGGTTGTTGATTAGCTGACAGGATCCGATAAACTTATCCCAAACCACCGCTCCGGATTTATTCAACATCACCGCACGTTCACAACCGCCCCGGTATTTAGTAGCATCGTAGATCAGCTGAAAGATATAATAGTTTCCCTGGGTGTCCTGCACCACACTTTGCGATTCCAACTCATCGCCTTTGGGGGTAATAATTTTTTTCCACTGTTGTTTACCGGTCTTGTCCAACTTTACCAGCATGGTGCCTTCATCCCCATCGCCAAACACGGCAGCGCCCCCATCGCTGGTAAGGTAGACGGGTGCACCATAGCCTTTATGGTCGATAAACTCCTCATGATAACTATAGGCCGCGATGTGATACTTTCTTGTAGAGTCCTGTGCACGCTCAACCGTCAACTGACCGAATGCATTCAGTGAAATAATTGAAAAGAAAGTCATGTATTTCATGGGCTGTGTTGGTTGGAGGTAATGAATTTAAGGATTTTTAATCTGGTATTTACAAACGCCCGTAAACGGACACGAATTCCTGATTTTGGTCATTGTCTGCCCTTGCCAGGTATAGTAAATTGCTGATCGATTGAGCGTTGTCCTCTGGCATAGCCTTTGGAAACGTTCCTCGCGATTCAACTTCGTTGCCATGCTCGGTAATTACCTACTGGTCGCCCTGCGGAATTTTTACAAGTTCCGGTTCTATACCCTCATCAATGTGATCGGACTAACCATCGGCCTCACCGTATGCCTGATCATCCTGTTGTTCGTGCGTTTTGAGTTAAGTTATGACCGGCACCATGAACATGCTGACCGGATTGTGCGCGTGGATTGGGATTTACAAATGGGCGATGCCCGCACCCACAACGCGGCCGTTACACCCCCGATGGCCGAAGCGCTGCGCGAGTATCCGGAAGTGGAAGCCGCCACCCGTTTCCGCTACAACGGAGCTGCCCAATTTAAACGGGAGATTGAAAACATTGTCGAGTGGCGTTTGGTGTATGCCGACAACGACTTGTTTACCGTATTCACCATCCCCTTCCTGCAAGGTGACCCGACCACGGCTCTAAAAGATCCATATTCGATGGTGATCACCGAGGCGTGTGCCCAGCAATTTTTTCCCAACGAAACCGCCCTGGGTAAAACGCTGATCAAAGACAATGAAACGCCCTATACCATTACCGGAGTAGTCAAGGATTTACCCGATAACAGTCACTTTCACTACCGGATGTTTTTGTCGATGGAAGGGTTGCCTGAATCAAAAAACGGAAACTGGATTGGTGGACCCTTCAATACCTATTTGTTATTACGACCCGGGGTGGATGCAACTGCATTCGAATCCAAACTGCCTACCCTGGTGGAAAAGTATGTGATGCCCCATGCCCAGGCATCGCTGGGTGCATCTTTTATAGAAAACTTCAAGTCTGCGGGCAACCAACTTACGTTGCGCCTGATGCCGCTAACCGCTATCCACCTGCACTCCCATTTACGAAATGAGTTGGAAGGCAATGGCGACATCGACTACGTATACTTGTTTGCAGCGATTGCTGCCTTTACACTCATCATCGCCTGTATCAACTTTATGAATCTGGCTACGGCCCGCTCGGCCAGGCGGGCACGGGAAGTGGGCATCCGAAAAGTGATGGGCTCCAGCCGCATCCACCTGGCGCTGCAGTTTATGGGCGAGTCCACCCTGTTAAGTTTCATTTCATTTCTTTTTGCCCTGGGCCTCACCGATTTGCTGCTGCCCGTTTTCAATGCCCTTACGGGACTTTCGTTGAAAGTTCCCTTTGGAGATTTTAAACTTGGGCTAGCCATTACCGGAGCGGCCTTGCTGGTGGGTATTCTTTCCGGTCTTTATCCGGGTGTGGTTTTATCCTCTTTCCAGCCGGCTCATGTGCTGAAAGGTAACGTGAGCGGCAACCGGTCTTCCTTTTTACGAAGTGGGTTGGTCGTCTTTCAGTTTACCATCTCCATCTTCCTGATCATTGGCACGATGGCGTTGTATCAGCAGATGCAATACATGCGCAACAAAAAGTTAGGCTTCAACCAGGAACAGGTAATCGTGCTGCGCGATGTGGGCAACATGGGGGATCGCATTCACACCATTAAAGAAGAACTGTTGAAGAACAACCTGATCCGTTCAGGTACGGTCTCCTCCTACTTTCCAGGACCTGGTTCCGCCCGCAATACTCCGTTATTGTGGCGGTCAGGTTCTCAGCCGTTGCCCGAAAATTCCATCAATGCCGAGAAGTGGAGCGTGGATTATGATTATGTGCCCACGCTGGGGATTGAATTGGTAGAGGGCCGCAATTTTTCGCGCGACTTTCCCTCGGACTCGACTGCCGTGATCTTAAATGAAGCTGCCATTGCCCGGTTTGGATTTACCGACAGCCCGATCGGAAAAAAGATTTCTGTATTTCGGCAGTACCCCGATGGCTCACAAGATCAGAGTCAGTTGGAAACCTGGGAAATCATTGGGGTGGCGAAAGACTTTAATTTTGAATCGCTGCGACAGACCGTTGCCCCGTTGGGATTGTTCTTTGGAGCGAGTCATAGTCAACTGGCTCTTCGTTACGATGCCACCAACACGCAGGAGGTAATCACCTTGCTGGAGCGGAAATGGAAAGAACTGGCTCCAGGTGAACCTTTCAATTATTCGTTTCTGGATCAGAATTTTCAAAGTATGTACAACACCGAAGCCAAGGTGGGCAAGTTGTTTGCTGCTTTTTCTGCGCTGGCCATCATCATTGCCTGTATGGGTTTGTTTGCGTTAACAGCCTACACCGCTGAGCAACGAACCAAAGAAATCGGAATCCGGAAAGTGATGGGCGCTACTGTACAAAATATACTGGTGTTGCTTTCAAAAGATTTTGGCAAGCTGATCCTGGGTGGGTTTATCCTGGCAGCTCCCCTGGCAGCTTACGCGATCGAGTGGTATTTGCAAAGCTATGCGTATAAAACTACCATCAGCGTTTGGATTTATGCGGTTGCTGGCGGGCTTACTTTTTTACTAGCGATCTTTACCATGGGGTATCAATCCATTCTTGCCGCTAAGACAAATCCGGTGGAAGCGTTGAAGACGGAATGAAATTGAATTCTCCTCCTAACCGCCCTCACTTTACGAACGTTGCGCCAAGATTATGTTCGTACAGGGCTCGTCTCGCTCCGCCCAGATGAAAATTTGCCCGCATCCGTTCACGTTGTCCCAGCGTAAACAGGTGCATTGCGTTATCATCCACGAGATCCATGAAATTCATGTACATATTTGAGTTACCACACGAAATTTGCGGATACGTTGGAGTACCCTGATACGCCTGAGCCGCTGCTGGTGTATCCGCGACTTCATCCAGCGAAGTACAATTTGAGTCTACACCAAAGATGTGTTTCAGGTTTAACCAATGCCCCACTTCATGAGTAGCTGTCCGACCCCCGCGATGACCGGATGCCAGGGGGACCCGTGTTCCAAAAGCTCTAGGATCGATCACTATTCCATCTATACGAGGATCCGTTTTTCCAGGCAGTTGCGCATACCCTGCCATGCCCAAGTCACCAAACCGGTTTGACAATTCAGATACCCAGATATTGAGATACCGGTCTGTGGGCCATGCATCCTGCCCACCTAAGGCGGTGAAGAATAATTTCAACTCCTCAATGGAGGAATCCGGATGCAGTACACCGTCCCATCCGGAAACCTGGCTGAACGTACGTGTTATTCCGCTGATAGGCATTCCCGTTGGATCAACGGTGGCAAGCCTGAATTCAATGCCGATATTGGCTGCCAACGACTTGAACTCGGCAGGAATCAGATGCCGGTCTTCATTGCGCAGGTTGAAATCTTCATTCAATACCTGAATCTGCGAATTAATCTTTTCATTGCTGATGTTATAGACTGGATCGGAATAAACTACATGCACCACCACCGGAATGTAAATGACTTCCGCTTCCGAAACCCGGGGCGGAATAACGTCTTCTTCGCTACACCCTGTAAACATGAGCACCAACAACATTAACCTACACGCCCATGTCCTGCGCCAGGCTTGCAAAATATCGACCACCATTCTGATGATTTTTTGAATGGGTATATAACGGCCGTGATGAGCCAAAGTTTCAACCCTGAAATGGGCGCGTACATGCCTACTTAAATAAAGCAGTATGGGTAGTTATGCCACCCACTCCCTGCTGGCCGCTCCTTTGCACGCCTTCCTGCGTATATAACCCTAAAAGGAATGCTTATGAAAACGCATGGAAAAAGGATAGGAATCGTGCTGCTGCTAATGGTGGGGTCGCTGACCATGGTGGCGCAACAAGATCGCATCGAAGTGCCTGGAGATCATTTCAGTTTGGAGGGTGCTCTTGAATTGTTCAAAAAGTCAGCCTCTCCTGAAGAATTTGAGCGGTTGCTTAATTCAGCCGATAGTGAAGTCAACAACCTCGACTTGAATGGCGATGGTGAGATTGATTACATCCGGGTTATCGACCGGAAGGAAGGCAACATTCATGCATTCATCCTGCAAGCTGTGGTTTCGGATCAGGAACGGCAGGATGTGGCGGTAATTGAATTGGAGAAGCTCGCCAATGGGAAAGCGATTTTGCAGATCACCGGGGACGAAGACATCTACGGCATTGAAACCATTATCGAGCCCACAGAAGAAGTGCGAATTAACGCGGGTACCAGCACGGCACGCACTGTAGTGAACGTGTGGTCCTGGCCATCGGTGCAGTACGTTTATAGTCCTTATTATATAGACTGGATATCGCCCTGGAGCTGGAGTTACCGGCCCTTCTGGTGGCGGCCCTGGCGACCGGTTGCTTATTACTATTATTATCCGCGTTGGGAACCGTACCGCCCTTACTACTCGGTATGTTATACGCACCGGGTAAATGCTTACCATTACTACCGGCCGTATCGGAGCTCTTCGGTGATCGTTTACAACCGACACGCTACACAAATCAATACGTATCGCCATTCGCGCAGCTCGGATGTTTATCGCGGTCGCGATCACAGTGAGCGGCAGTATGGTGGAACACGGAATGTGCAGGACCGGCAACGGTCAGGAAACTCACTGACTGATAATTCGCGGTCCGACCGAAACCGGCAGGATCCATTTCAACAAGAGGTACGCAAGCGGGCCATGGAAACTCAATTGGAATCTACCCGGAATAGAAGCATTGACAATACCCAATCCTCGGGTTGGCAACGAACTACGGAGCGTTCGCAACGCCAGGAACAATTAAAGCGATTCGCTCCTGCCACCGATCCCAATCCTGAGTTTCGCAGGCGGGAATCCACCACGTTTTCAAACCGGGCTCCGGAAGAAAATCGCACCCGGTCGGAAGGGCAACGTCACTCCAATGGCGTAACCCGGCAGAACACAGAGCGAAAATGGAATGCCCCTGCTCCAGCAGGCTCCGGGCAACGTGAACGTTCCAGTTTTGATCGCGGAGCACAGCGGAACATAACACCTGCCGAACGCAGCCGATCAGTAGGAAGCCCACAAGCAAAACCGGGCACAAATTTCGGTTCGAGAAAACGACAATAATCGTTGGATGCTGAGGGAGCAGGTAGTCTGCACCTTTTTTTTCAGGCGTTAAGCATTTTCAATGCTTCATAGACCAAAAAAGCCGGCCACACGATCGCCTTCAACACGCCCAGCGCTCCGATCCAAAACGTAGTAGCGTTTGAGAGATAGTAGATCAAGGCTCCAATCAGGCCAAAAGCATAGACTGCGCTATTCGGCCCGTGTTGCTGAACTTCATTTTTCATGGTTTTTCTTTCAAAGGTCGCTACCGGTTTGGCCCCAACCCATGATGTTCGTCATAACACACAAAAAATTTTCATGAACAGGCCGCCTCACTTAGACCTACTTGACCGTTGCCTGCTTAGCTGCGACAGCACTCTATTTACAGTAGTTAATTACACCAATCTCACCGGACTTCCCATTGGTCTGATCCAGTCCTCGTCCCGACCGATGTGAAGTTACAACGGACCGATCCATCCTGACAACCGCCCGACACGACACTGCATTTGCCCGATCCATCTATGCATTTGTGCAACACCAACACTGCATTTACCCGATCCAACTTTGCAACCGCCCGACACCAACCTCGCATTTGCGCGATCCGTCCTTGCAATTGCCCGACACGACACCGCATCTACCCGACACAACACTGCAACTGCCCGACACGACATTGCATTTACCCGATCCATTTTTGCAAGCGCCCGACACGACATTGCATTTACCCGATCCATCCTGGCAACCTGACAGTACAGTACAATGGAACGGCTCCTAAATGGCTTTTTTAAGCCCCCGTGCTTCAAATCTTTGAGTATCTTAGCCAGATATACCTAAGCACAAGCCGCTCTTCTGTATGGCCCTCCGTAAAAAACAATCCATGATCAGAACCTACCGGGAGTTCATGGAAATGTGCTTGAGTAATGAGTATTCCGGAATACTGCCCCGATTTGTAGATGAAAAGATTGCCGGATTTGGAACCGCCCTCGATGAAAAGATTCAGGGTATTGGTGGTGTTAAAAACTTGCTTAAGATCCAGAAGCGACAAAGCAAGGGGTTGGAGATTTCATGGAAAATAAAACCGGTCTCCCATTATACCAGTGAAGACGGGAATACGGCCGTTTTTGCTGATGACGTATACCTGACCATAAAAGCGGGGAAAGAGATCATGGAGATGTATTTGCGGGTCTCTGTGATCTTGACCTATCATAACAACCGATGGAAAGTGATCCACTGGCATGGTTCCAAACCTGAACAAGTGGAAAGTGAAAAAGACACCTGGGGCGTAGTCAGTTGGAAGCAACGGGCCCAGGAACTTGAGCAATTGGTTGCAGAAAAAACTGCAGACCTGATAAAAAAGAACCGCGAACTCGAAATTGAAGCAGCGTTGGAACGCGTGCGGGCAAGGGCAATGGCCATGCACCACTCTGATGAATTACAACAGGTAGCGTACGAGATGCGTACTCAGTTAGGCCTGTTGGGTCAATCCACCCTTGAAACCTGCGCCATCCATATCTATGATGAATCATCCGATTACTTTACTTCCTGGGCTGCCTTGCGCCCGCCTCATAGCAAAGGAAAAATCAAGCAATTGTCAACGAACATTCCAATCCGCGGTGCCAACCTTGTTGAAGAAGCGTTAAAGAATTACCGTTCCGGGAAAAAGGATTATGTACTGTTTGTAGACAACCAGAAACTCAGGGAATGGTATGGAATTTTGAAAAAATACTCTCCAGAAGGGTATTCGATTGTCATGAAGTCTGTCCGGAAGGTGAAACCGGGTACGGCTAATGGGTATTGGGTGGTCTCTGACTTTTCTGGAGGATCGCTCGTAGCGGCTATGTTGAGCGAACCTGATGAAAACTCAAAATTGTTATTGAAACGATTTGCCAATGTATTCGATTTGGCCTATAAGCGATTTATAAACTTAAAGCAAGCCGAAGCCCAGACGCGAGAAGCACAGATTGAACTTGCCATAGAGCGGGTTAGAGCAAGAGCGCTTGCTATGCACCATTCAGAAGAGTTAGGCCAGTTGGTTTCTCTCTTGTTCGATGAATTGGTGAAGCTCGATTTGGTATTGGCCCGGTGCATTATCTGGATTATCAATCCGAAGGACTCCTCCGCCCAGGTTTGGATTGCCAATACGGAAGACCGGAAAACTTCAGAGCCATTTCATGTTCAGCAACTAAATCATCCTTATTATAAGGCCATTCTTAAAGCCTGGAAAAAGAAGACCTCCAAGTGGATTTACTTATTAAAGGGGGTAGAAAAGAAATCCATCGATAAGCTATTATTAACCCAAACAGAACTAAGTCACCTGCCAAAGGCGGTGAAGAAAGGGATTGCCGAAAAGAAGCAAGTGATGGTAGCCGGTTCCTTTTGCAATTTCGGGTTTATTGAAGCTTCGGGGCCTGTTCACTACACAGATGAACAGATGGAAATAATTTCCCGCTTTAGTAAAGTGTTTGATCAATCCTACACGCGCTTCCTCGATCTGCAAAGAGCAGAAGCTCAGGCACGGGAAGCACAGATTGAAGCGGCATTGGAGCGGGTGCGCAGCCGCTCGTTGGCCATGCACAAGAGCGAAGAATTACGGGAGGTTATTCAATTGGTTTTTGAACAATTGCGTCAGTTGAACTTCAATATCGATTCGGCACAGTTTGATCTGAATTACAAAGAGAGTGATGATCTTAATGTATGGACAGCGGTGCCCGGGCAACTCTATCCTATCCTGCAACGCATCCCTTATTTTTCGAATCCAATAATGGATTCCGTTAAGCAGGCAAAAAAGAGTGGACTCACTTTCCTTTCTCATGTTTGTACCTACGAAGAGAAGAATGACTTCTTTCGACACTTTTTTAGCCATGTTAAGCATGTTCCTGAAGAAAGAAAAAAGTACATTTTTGATACTCCGGGCTATGCCAGGTCGGTCGTATTTTTGGATACACTTTTTTTAGGGATTCAGAATTACGCTGGCATTCCCTATTCCGATACCGAGAATGCTGTGCTTAAGCGTTTTGGAAAAGTGTTTGAGCAATCCTACACCCGGTTTCTCGATCTGCAAAAAGCCGAAGCCCAGGCCCGGGAAGCGCAGATCGAAGCGGCATTGGAAAGAGTTCGTTCACGAACCATGGGCATGCATAAAAGTGAAGACCTGAAAGAAGTAGCAAAAGTCCTGTATGGCCAACTCAAGGAATTAGGTTTTCGGGATGGGACTGCAGGCTTCACGATCATGGATTCAGATACAGGTGATATTGACTGTTGGAATGAGGGATTTGAAGATGGCTACGATTTTCCGGAAAAATACCATGTACCTTATTTCAACCACCGTGCGCACCTGGAATTGATCGGCAACTGGAAAAAAGGAATCCCCTATGCTGTAATAGATATTAAAGGGCAGGAGAAAGAGGATTTGAATGACCATTATTTTTTTCACTCCGATTTTGCAAGAGTCCCTGAAGCTACGAAGCAATACATGATGCAGCAGGAATCGATCAGGTGGTCGATCGCCTACATGCAGTATGGAGCAGCGATGTGGGCACCATCAGCTATTACAGACGAGCAGTCGAAAATACTGCAACGCTTTGCCAAAGTCTTTGAACAAACCTACACCCGGTTTCTTGACCTTCAAAAAGCCGAAGCGCAGGCAAGAGAAGCGCAGATTGAAGCGGCCTTAGAGCGGGTAAGAGCACAGGCCATGGCCATGCATCAAACGGAAGATTTGGGTAAAACCATCATGACGTATTATGAGCAGTTGGATAGCCTGATCGATTCAACCATTGTGCGATGTGGCGCGGGCTTGCTCAATAAAGGGAATACCATCGCTGACATGTCCACCGCAAGCAAGTCGCCAGAAGGCAAGACCTATTACGTGAAAGGCACCATCGATATGCAGGGGCATCCGCTTCTTGTTAATACGTATGACCATTGGTTGAAGCAGAAAGAATACCATCATGTGTTGCGTGGAAATGAGATTCAAGAATACTATCAGTACATCACCAACCAGGTTGCCATACCTGAGAATAAAGGAAATGATGAATTGTATTTCTATTTCCCGATGTTCACCGAAGGATCATTTTATGTAGTGACAAGCAAAGCTGTACCGGAAGATGAATTACAAATCTTCCGCAGATTCAGTTCTGTACTCAGTCTAACCTACAGACGATTTAATGATCTTCAAAAAGCTGAAGCCCAGGCACGGGAAGCGCAGATCGAAGCGGCACTGGAACGGGTACGTGCTCGCACCATGGGCATGCAAAAAAGTGAAGACTTGCGTGAAGTGGTTAAAGTACTCTATACTCAACTCCAGGAATTGGGATTTCAGTGGGGTGCAGCTTCCATTACGATCATGGATAAGGATACAGGAGATATAGATTGGTGGATGGAGGGTTTTGGCGATGGCTATGATCTGCCGGAGAAATACCATGTACCTTACTTTGATCACCGAGGCCATAGGGAACAGCTCGATCATTGGAAAAACGGAGACGAATATGCTGTGATCAGGATATCCGGAGATGAAAAAAAAGCTTACGACCGGTACTATTTTTTACAAACTGATTTTGTCAGGGCACCGGAAGCCACCAGGAATTTGATGATGCAGCAGGAAACTGTATTGTTCTCCATGGCCTACATGCAGTATGGTGCATTGTGCTGGAGTCCTTCACCGCTTTCGGATGAGCATGCAAAAATCCTGCAACGCTTTGGCAAAGTATTCGAGCAATCCTACACGCGCTTTATTGACCTACAAAAAGCTGAAGCCCAGGCACGGGAAGCGCAGATCGAAGCGTCACTCGAACGTGTACGCAGTAAAACCATGGCCATGCATGACAGTAATGATGTAGGCGAAACGGTGGCCTCGCTGTTTGCTGAGTTTGTGCAACTGGGCATCCACACAAACCGTTGCGGCATCATTATTTTTGCTGATGATGAGTTTGCAGAAGTCTGGACAGCCAGATCGATTCCCGGTGAAAAGTCTGCGTTAATAATTGGGAAACTAAATCTTGACGCGCATGAGTTAGTACATTCTGCGTATGTGGCCTGGCAAGCAAAACAATCAACACACCGTTATGATCTGATTGGTGAGAGTATGGTTCAATATTATGATGCCATCAACAGGTCTGATTTCTACCCGGTAAAGTTTGATTTGAATAAACTGCCTGCTAAAGAATTTCATTTTGATTTCTTCTTCCCTGAAGGTGCGGTGTTTGCCTTTGTGAATGATCCCATTCAAGGTGAACATGCCAAAATAATGAAACGATTTGCCGGTGTATTCGGTCAAACCTACCGCAGATATCTCGACCTTCAAAAAGCTGAGGCCCAGGCACGCGAAGCGCAGATTGAAGCTGCGCTGGAAAAAGTCCGGAGCCGAACAATGGCTATGCAGCACAGCAGCGAATTAACCGAAACATCCTTTTTATTGGTGAAACAAGTACTGGCGCTGGGAATAAAAACATGGGGCTGTGCATTTAACATTTTCGATGAGGATCAACCAAGTTCTACCGAATGGTTCAGTAACGAACAGGGTTATAAATCAATGTATAAAATTCCGAGAGCGGGTGTATTTCTTAAGTACTATGAGGCAGCGCAACGAGGAGAATCCCTTCATGTTGAAGAATTCAAAGGACAAGCTTGTATTGATCATTACCTGTATTTAAGTACTTTGCCCGGGTTAGAAGAGGAAATGAAAATTTACGCTGAGCAGGGTGTTCCCCTCCCCACCTCTCAATATGATAACGTAACATTTTTCAAATACGGCTACTTGTTATTCGTTACCTATGAGCATGTGCCCAAAGCGCATGATATTTTCAAACGCTTCGCCAAAGTATTCGAACAAACCTATACCCGCTTCCTCGATCTGAAAAGAGCAGAAGCGCAGGCGCTTGAAGCTACCAAGCGCGCCTCCGTAGACCGCGTGCGTGCTGAGATTGCCAGCATGCGTACCGTGCAAGACCTGGACCGGATCACGCCCTTAATCTGGAGTGAATTGAAAACACTTGGCGTTCCTTTCATGCGTTGTGGTGTGTTTATCATGGATGAATCACATCGGCAAATACAAACATTCCTCTCCACACCCGAAGGCAAGGCGATTAGTTCCTTCCATTTGCCCTACGATGCCCCAGGGGCTTTCAACGAAATCGTTGACCATTGGACGATTAAGAAAATATACACCAAACATTGGGGTGAGGCAGAATTTTTTAGCGTAGCCGATGCACTCGTGAAGCAGGGTTCCGTTGCCAATCACGAACAATATATGTCCACCGTGCCCAGTGGCGTGCACCTCCATTGCCTTCCGTTTCTGCAGGGCATGTTATACGTAGGCAATACGGAACCTTTGCGCGAGGATGAACTGCAACTGGCCCAAAGCCTGGCCGATGCTTTTTCGACCGCCTATGCGCGCTATGAAGATTTCAATAAATTGGAAGCAGCCAAAACGCAGGTAGAAAATACCCTCAAAGACCTGCGTGCCGCCCAAAACCAGTTGGTGCAGAGCGAGAAGATGGCCAGCCTGGGCGAACTCACAGCCGGCATTGCCCATGAAATTCAGAACCCGCTCAACTTCGTAAACAATTTTTCGGAAGTAAACAAAGAGCTGCTTCTGGAAATGGAAGAAGCCATTCAAAAGGGGAATTATGAAGAGGCGATCGCATTGGGTAAAGATATTGCTGCCAACCAGGAAAAAATCAATCACCACGGCAAGCGGGCGGAAGGAATTGTGAAGGGCATGCTGCAACACAGTCGCGCGGGAAGCGGCAAAAAAGAATTGACAGACATTAATGCGCTTTGCGATGAATACCTTCGTCTCTCTTACCACGGCCTGCGAGCGAAGGACAAATCCTTCAATGCCAAATTTGAAACTCACCTCGATGATAATCTTCCAACGATTGAGGTAATGCCACAGGACATCGGGCGCGTAGTGTTGAACTTAATCAATAATGCGTTCTATACAGTAAGTGAAAAGTCGAAAGTCGAAAGTCAAAAGTTGAGTTCGGATTATGAGCCAACGGTGTTTGTGTCTACTAAAAATCTAGGTGATAGAATAGAAATCAGTGTGAAGGATAATGGCAGTGGCATTCCTGAATCGATTAAAGAAAAAATCTTTCAACCCTTCTTCACAACCAAGCCAACCGGGCAAGGAACAGGACTTGGGTTATCATTGAGCTATGATATTGTGAAGGCGCATGGCGGGGAGTTGAAGGTGGAGACGAAGGAAAATGATGGGAGTGCGTTTATTATTTTATTGCCTGTTGTCTGAATCACGGACGATAGAAAGTGACGGAAGTGCCTTTATTAATTTATTGCCTATTGTCTGACTCAATCTTCTCAAATAAGTATGCAGATTACACCAAAGAAATCATGAAAGTGAAAAAATTCCTGTCGTTTTCCCTACTTATTCTGATTCGTGTTGCTGCGGAAGCGCAGAATATGGATGAATTACAATTCGATAAACTCTCGCAAACGTTGAAAGAAGCGAAGGCCGATAGCACCCGGGCGCTGACCTACGCCCGCCTTGCGGAATATTATCGAAACTCGAGAATGGACTCTACTTTATATTATGGAGAAAAGGCCTTGACTCTTTCACGCACCATCCATTACCCATCCGGAGAAGCCAAGGCATTGTCTATACTAAGCCATTATTACTTCGCAAGGGGCGAGTTGCCTAAAGGATTGGAACTTGGACTGGAAGGATTGCGGGTGGCCAGAAAACATAGCCTCATCTATGATGAAGCCTCCTTACTGATTCGAATCGCAAACGTATATTCCAATCTACGGGATTTTCAGAAGGCATTGTACTACTATCATCAGGCTATCGCCACTACTAAAAATGCAGCCGATCCGTTTTTTTACGGTGCCGCTCATTGGCGTATGGGCGATGCCTTTGCCCAATTGAATGAAATCGATTCTGCTATTTACTATGCCGAAAAAGCGGTTGACATCGCGAAGAAGATGGGCAATCAATTTATACAACAAGGTGTAGTTTCTACACTTGGATTCGCCTATGGTAAGAAAGGGTACGATTCCCTGGCCCTTCGCTACCTCCGATCCAACAATGGATCGACTAACCTGGTCATGCGGGCTATTTTCTTTAAGGACCGTAACCAATATGACTCAGCCATTTCCTGTGCCCATCGCGCGTATGAGCGGGGCCTTGGAAGTCCGGCCAGACAAACCGAGTTAGCCGCTGCCCTGCTATTGTCTGAACTATATGAACCCACCGATCCGGTAAAAGCATTGAAATATCTCAAGATTGCCAATGTCGCCCGTGAAAGCATTTCCGGAGCCGCTAACGTCTTGTCTACCAAGGCCATTGAGCTCGAACAGCAAGAACGTGAATCCGAAATGAAAATTGCAGAAATGAACTTGCGTAACCAGTTCAGAATAATTGCGGCTGCAGCCTTACTTATTCTGTCTGTATTGATCGCATTTTTAGTATATCGAAATTACAAAAAGGTACAACGAGCAAACGAGCAACTCGAGAAGCAGAAGGACGAAATCAACCAGGCTTTGTCTGATCTCAAAAAAACTCAATCCCAGCTGATCCAATCCGAAAAAATGGCAAGCCTGGGTGAACTTACCGCGGGCATTGCCCATGAAATACAGAACCCGCTCAATTTTGTGAATAATTTTTCTGAAATAAATAATGAACTTATTGATGAGATGAACGCTGAAAGCGTAAAACCGAAAGCAGAATGGGATGAGTCATTGCTGAAAGACACGTTCGTCACTTTAAAAGAGAATGAGCAGAAAATAGTTCACCACGGTAAACGGGCAGCCGAAATCGTGAAGAGTATGTTGCAACATTCTCGGGCCAGTGCTGGCAAGAAAGAACTCACTGATATCAATGCATTGTGCGATGAATATCTGCGATTGGCTTATCATGGTCTTCGTGCAAAAGACAAATCGTTCAACGCCAAGTTTGAAACTCAGCTTGACCCCACCCTGCCTAAGCTGCGTGTTATTCCGCAGGATATTGGAAGAGTATTGTTGAATCTGATCAATAATGCCTTTTATGCAGTGAGTGAAAGGCTTCGACAAGCTCAACCTGACAGCGGTTTTGAGCCAACTGTTATAGTATCCACAAAAAATCTGGGTGATAAAATTGAAATCAGTGTGAAGGATAATGGCAACGGCATTCCTGATTCAATTAAAGAAAAAATCTTTCAGCCCTTCTTTACCACCAAACCCACCGGGCAAGGGACCGGGTTGGGGTTAAGTCTTAGCTATGATATCGTAACGAAAGGGCATGGAGGTGTGATCACCTTTAAAACAAAGGAACAAGAAGGTTCTGAGTTTATTATTCAACTTCCTTTGTAATGAACAAGGCATCAACCTAAGTCAGCTTCGCTTCTTCCCCAGAAGATCAAACATGTGCGTATACTTAACGGTAAAACTCCGGTTGTTGGGTGCGCCTTCTGTATAGATGTCGTTATAAACAATGAATAAACCTGTATTGGCTTGCTCCAGGATGCTGAAGCGCAAGTTAAATGACCACAAGTCGATCGTGCTGTTGTATTGAACAAAACCCTGAAAATTGATCCGCGGAGTAAACAGATAATTAATCCGGGCGCCAAACAAGGTAGACACCGTACTCCCATTGGGCAACTGTAAATCATTGATCGCGAAACTGTACTCGGAGTTAAACTTGTCTCCCACCCGAAAGCCAACGGCTCCGGAATTCAGGTACCGGGTACCACCAAACGACCCCCCTAGAATGGACCGCGTGTTGACATAAAACACTTTGCTTGGATTGGTGATCAACACCAGTTGAGCTTCTTTGTGATTGTAGGTGCCAGGATCCACCGTAATACCGGAAATAGTAAAGGGTTTTACAACGCCTTCAACGGTGAAGTTTATCCCCGTGTGAATTTCCAGACCATTGACCCACACCCAGTGATTGTCCACATGCAGAAAACTCGTCTCCAGAAAATTATTATAGTTCCAATAGCCGCGATAACTAACGTGCGGTCTAAGTTCCAACAAACCATACTTACCATTCATGCGCACCTGCTGAAAGATTAATGCCTCCGGTTTACGAAATCCGGAACGAAACAAATAACCCACTTCCGGATTAAATCCTTCCCCAACTTCCGTGTAGGCGAGCGTAGCCCGTAACCCGTTCCACTCATAGTTGCCGGCCAGCTTAAACGAGTTCGTATTCAAACTATCTGCCGGGGATCGGGTTTTTGCATAGTATCCGGAGATGGTTGCAATCTTGCCGATGCCCCACTTGCCATCTACCCCATAAGCATTGTTATAATCGTTATCTGACTCCAGACCGTTGCGGTTTACATAGATACCCCCCAGGGAAGAACGTTGGCCGATCTGTTGATTAATCCGGGCTACGTTAAAATTGTTTTTCTCAATGCCCAGCGCTCCAACCTGGTCAGTAAACATGCTGAGAAAGCCGAGGTTGGTATTATTCACTTTTCCGGATAGACGGGCACCGCCAATGATCGGAACGATTTCTCCGTTGGGTCCGATCCCAATCCTTCGGCTAAAGAACAGGTCCACTTCGCCCGGGCTGCCCACCGTGAACTGCCCTGCATTTTCAAGAAAGAACGGTCGCTTTTCCGGAAAGAATAAATTGAACCGGTCCAGGTTGATTTGTTGCTGATCGACTTCCACTTGGGCAAAGTCCGTATTGTAGGTAAGATCAAGGGTAACCGAGGAAGTAACACTATACTTAATATCGGCTCCAAAGGCCGGCTTGTACTGGGTTTCTGTCGGTGGGGTTAAAAAATCTTTGCTGACTTTACCCAAGGCATAGGGAATAAATTTCAGGTTGCCCGGGCTTTGCAGCGTGAGTCCCGTGAGGGTACCTTCCAGGGACAGTCGCTTTAGATCAAACTGAATGGGTAATGGAGCCCAATACGCAATTTCATTGGTCTTGCGAATGTTGCGTTGAAAATTAACACCCCACACCTGGTCTTTGCCGGAGGCAAACCGCAAGGTTCGTAACGGAATGGCAAATTCTGCACTCCATCCAAATTCGCCCACGATTGATTTGACAATGAAGGGTGCATCCCAATTCAGGTTAAACCCACCGATGGTGCCTTGTTGCTGACGGTTTTGAGAGAAGTTGCCTTGCCCCTCGTTGTCCACCTGGCCATCATATTCAATGCCGATGGGATTGGTGCCAAACACAAACCCGTTTTGTCGATCATGAAAGGTGTCGAGGATAAACAAAAAACTATCCGTGTTGTCCAGGGTTGCATCTCTGCGTGCATCGGAAACCACCAGTTTGGATGGCTCCTGGTCGAAACAAACAACCGATAAATAAAAAGTTGTGGGGGTATAGCCTATCCGGATTTCCGTTTTCTCCGAGGCGGGGAATCCGGCATTCGGTTTGGTTTGAATTAATTGTGTGATCGGAGCCAGTTTACTCCAAACTTCATCTCCGATGACATTCCCGTCCAAAACGGGTTCCTGTTCTAGACTGGTAGCAGTCGCAGTGGGTCTTTCTCTTACATCCGGGTTGTTAACAATTTGCTGTGCAACCGCCAGCTGACTGAGTATGCTTAGTAGAAACCATAAGCCAGGCGAACGCCAAGTGCTGCTCATTATCAAATGCAGGGAACCGTTTTGCGTTAAGTTAGTAAATCGCGAATAAGAAAAAAGTACCCAATGATATGATCGGTTTGACTCGGAGTTTTAAACTTACCTTGGTGCCCGAGCAAACTTAGCTCAACTTATTTGGGATAGTAAGCGCTGGATTCGGTTGGGTGCCACTGATTTGTCTATATTTATACCACCCCAAACCTACCCTGCATGATTGGCTGGATTCTGCTCACCCTTTTTGTTGTCATTAGCCTGGTTTATGTGTTCTGGTACTGGAACCTGAAAGCCCGGGCGCTGAAGAAGCTCACCACCCTGAATGTGCGGGCTTCCGACCGGTGGACCGTGCCCTTTCTGGAGGAAAAGAGAAAGCATACCGACCCCATAGCGGATGGTGTTGTTGCCACCATTATGAAAAAGAATGAATTGACTCAGGTGAATCACCTGTTTCAACTGTTTGTGGATGACAACGACCAATTGCCAGACTCAGCACCCCAGGAAATTAAAGATTATTTCACACAAACTGCCACGCTTCCCGTCTGGGCCGACCCGGACTTGATTGCGCTTGGCCAACAAGTGTATATCCGTCACGGGGTATGGATCAGTCTGTTGCTCTCCTACAAATCGTTGCCCGAATGCTATGCTTGTGCAAAGGGTGCCGAAGTGCTATTTCATACCGCCCGGCTCAACGAACATCATGGGTCCCTCGATGCCTACTCAAGAAGAATTGCCGAGACTGCTCAATTTGTCTTTTACGCGATGCAACCCGGAGGGTTATCGAGCGAAGGCAGCGGTTTGCGGGCAGCTCAAAAAGTGCGCCTTATTCATGCCATCATTCGCTATTACCTGAAACAAAAGAATTGGGACTCAAGTACGTTCAACGAACCGATCAACCAGCAAGACATGGCGGGCACGCTGATGTCCTTCTCGGCTCTCGTATTGGAAGGCATGGAACAGTTGGGCATCGTCCTGGAGCCTGTAGAGCAGGAAGCCTACGTTCACTGCTGGCGGGTGATTGGCCACATCGTTGGGTTGCAGGCGGATCTGATTCCCGAAAATGCAGCGGATGCCCTACGGTTAGGGCATGCCATTCTGGACAATCAAATTTCAGAAAGCGAACACAGCAAGGCATTGATGAAAGCATTGCTTGACTTTCAGGATAAAACTTCCAAACCCCTCTTTAATGAACAAGGGAACATTGCCATGATGCGTCTGATGATGGGTGAAAAGATTTCAAACATGCTAGGCGTGCCGGCCATCGATACACAAGAGGTGCAAACGTTAGGACGTAAAATTAGCAGGATAGCCCGGGTCATGGAAATTCTGGATAAGAGTCTTGTATTGGCAATGATCATTCAATTTATCAGCAAGCTTGGATTACAATGGATGATTACCCGGATGACCCCTACCCGCATCATCAACTTCTATTTACCTAAATCATTAACGCAGGATTGGGCTCCTAAACCCTAACGTATGAACCAACCGCTGATCAATTTTCAGGATTACCCATTAACCGGTTTGATCTTCAATGGAGTGGGCTGTCTATTTTGGGTAGGAGCCTATGCGGTGCTGGTATGGGAAATCCGAAAGAAAAAGTTTGTTGAAATGCCCGCTTATGTGGCCGGTGCCAACATCGGATGGGAATTTGTGTGGAGTTTTTTTTATCATCCCAATACCGGATTGTTGTATTCATTAAGTTATCAGGCCGCCTTTTTTCTCGACTGTTACATTTTCTATTCCGTGCTGCGGTATGGCACCAAGCAGCCCATGAATGCCGAAACCAAAAAGCACTTCACCGCCTTTTGCATCATCAACTTTATTTTTTGGGTACTGTTCAGCTACACCCACCGGAATGAAGGCTACGATACCCTGATCGGGGCCAACTCCGGGTACATCATCAATGTTATCTTATCGCTGCAATGCCTGATGCTGCTCTTTCAGACAAAAGATACCAGCCAGTTCTCGATGTTGCTGGCCTGGTGCCGGATGTTAGGAACGGGGTTGATTACCGTATCCATGTTTATCTTTTATCCGGAAAGTAATTTCATCAAATTACTCGGAGTTTCTTGCCTGGTAATGGATTGTACCTTTATTTACGTGTTGTGGAAAAGACATGGAACCCTGTTAGGGATACGCACATCCTGAAATGATTCGAAAACTGATTGATACCTTTTTACCTGGTCCTGCCGAAAATAAAGGGCAAGATCTTCGATCCGAACGGATCTTCATCAGTGTGTTGTTGATTTCCGCCCTGGCTGACTTGCTGGGAATCAGCCTGGCGCTACAACTTCATCTTGAGATCATCGCCTATTTGCTTATTGCCAATGCAGTCATCAATGTGGTACTACTGGTGTTGTATAAATACGGTGTTCCTAAAATTCTGGTGGCCCACACCTTCCTGCTTCAGCATGCCATTAGTTTTGGGATGCAAGCCTGGTACCAGGGCGGTTTGATTACTCCTGCTACGGCTGCCTATTTTTTGTTACCGGCCGTCACCATCCTCATCCTTGGCAAGCGCCCGGCCATTGCATGGTTTATTATCACCGCTTTAATGATTACCGGATTTTATATTTATGAAGTTCGTTATGGATCGCCCATCATCCAATATGCTATTGATAAAAAAGCATATCTCTTTTATGGCTCCGTACTGGGCACCAATATCTCCATTTTCATCCTGTTGCTGGTGTACGAGAACAGCAAGAACAAGGCGTTGCGGTTAGCAGAAAAACGGCATCATGATCTGGTCATCACCCAGACGCAGTTGATCCAGGCGGAGAAGATGGCCTCACTCGGTGAACTGACGGCCGGCATCGCTCATGAAATCCAGAACCCCTTAAATTTTGTCAACAACTTTTCGGAAGTGAACACCGAGTTAATTGACGAGCTCAATGATGAAATCCAAAAAGGTAATCTGACGGGTGCCCAGGCGCTGGCCAAAAGCATTCAGGAGAACGAAAAGAAAATTGTCCATCACGGTAAACGGGCCGATAGCATCGTGAAGGGCATGTTGCAACATTCGCGCAGCAGTAGTAATAAAAAAGAGCCAACCGACATCAATGCTCTATGCGAGGAGTATCTTCGCCTTGCTTACCATGGACTGCGAGCGAAAGACAAATCGTTTAATGCAAAGTTTGAATTCAATCCTGACGCCTCATTACCAATAGTAATTGTAGTGCCGCAGGATATTGGCCGTGTAATTTTGAATCTGATTAACAACGCCTTCTATGCCGTAACCGAGCGAAGGAAACAACAACCTGATGGCTACGAGCCCGAAGTAATAGTTTCGACCCTGAAGATGGAAGACAAAATTGAGATACGGATAAAAGACAACGGCCCGGGGGTTCCCGATTCCATCAAAGATAAAATCTTTCAGCCTTTCTTCACAACCAAGCCCACTGGGCAGGGAACCGGGCTAGGATTGAGTTTGAGTTACGATATTGTAAAGACGCATGGTGGGGAGCTGACAGTTGAAACACGAGAAGGAAATGGTACCGAATTTTCTATCCAATTACCCAGACTTTGAAATACCATTTTTTGCCCTTTAACAGTATATTTACAAATGCCTAACCTTCACCTGCCGACATGGCACTGCACACGCATCGCTTTTGTCATCATTCTGTGTTGCTTTGCTAATGCCTCACTACAAGCACAAGCACCCACCCTCACCATTGAACCTACCTACGTATCGATTCCCGATGGACTCGTTTCACCCACGGTGAATGCGGTGATCCAGGATAGCTATGGAATCATTTGGATTGGCACTACCCAGGGGCTGCAACGGTATGATGGATATAATTTTCAAACATTTAAAAACGTTCCAGGAAAACCTACCAGTTTACAGCACAATCTTATCTGGAGTTTGATAGAAGATTCCAATCACGACATCTGGGTGAGCAATGGTAAAGGCGTGTCAAAGTACATTCGTCAAAAAAATGAATTCAGGAATTATGAGTTTGCTCCTGCGTTCGGTTTTACCAGTGATTCACAAGTAGCAGGCTTTAAGCTATTCATTGATTCACAGAAAATTCTGTGGGTAAACTCCTTTAATCTCCAACTATTACAATTCGATGCCCCTTCCGATACCTGGAAGATGCCAACGTATGAACTGGCCAATGCAGTCGTGCCCGAACAAATCAACGGCCCTGCATTTGCGCTTGCCGAAGATCTGAACGGTAATCTATGGATGGGGACTTCAAGCTATGGCCTAATGCGAAAGGCAAAAAATGAAAGCATGTTTAAGTCGATTGGATCAGAAAGAACAAATAACTTTAACTTTGAAAATTCTGAAAACACGATCACCGCTATCTATGCCGATAGCACCAATACCTTATGGATTACCACGCGCAGCGGTGTTTATAAATTCAATCCATATACGGGTGATTTCAAAACACTAAAGGAATACATCCCGCTACCAGGTGAGGGCTGGAACAACTGGAACTCTATTTTACCCGATCCTCAAGGTAATATCTGGATTGCCAATAATTTTCGGGGGATGTTGAAGTTTGACGGGATCTCCGATCGATTTACAGAAATCGAAATAGCAGGAAAAATGGTCATGCGCACACAAGTATGGAACATCACGATGACGCAATTCATGATCGATCGCAGTGGTATCTTTTGGATAGGCAGCCGCGAATCAGGTTTGCTTAAATACGATCCGGTGAATAAACCCTTTCAACATTTGGCACATGATGAAACCAAACCGAAAAGTATGAGTGCGGGTGGTGCCTATGGTATTCTTGCTTCGACTGTAAAACCGGGAATTACCTATGTAGGTACGCGTGGAGGTGGTGTAAATATTTATGATCCAAAGAAACAAACCTTTGAAAAGATAACTTTCAATGTAGAGGATGATATGTTTGGTGGTTCGGCCAGGAGCATTGCGGAAGAACCGGATGGATCGCTTTGGCTGGGGACCTGGGGGGATGGATTAATCAAGTTGGACAAAAATTACAAAGAGACAGCCCGGTACAAGTATGACTCTGTAAGATCAAACACAATTTCGAGTAACCAGGTGCGGGTAATTAAACCTGATGGCACCGGTAAATTGTGGATTGGAACCAATAATGGTCTCACGATTTTAGATACCAAAACGAATTCGCTTAAACGGGTCGCCAGCACACAATTTCGCCAATACCCAAACCAGATTGTGAATGAACTGGAGAAACTGTTTCTGACCGATCAAAAAGTAGCAGCCATAGAAAAGGTTACCGATAATCAAATAATATCGATCCCCTTTGAAATAAAAGCAGCTGGTAATTATTGGATCATGAGCGTGGGTGAGTTTTTTAATTCGGAAAGAGCTGACTATGGTTGGATTGAAAATGCAGCTAAAGATACCGTTTGGTTAATGGGCTCTTCTGACCAAACACGTCATGCCGGTGGCCATTTTAAAAATAGAATTGAAATCGGATCAGTCAACCTCCAGCCTGGTACGTATACACTAAATTATCATACAGATGATAGTCATTCCTACGGCAAATGGAATGAAACGCCACCCTCTCAGACGTCACTGTACGGTATCGCTGTGATAAAGCCAGAAGATGAGAATCAATTTCAATCATTTCAAACTCCAATTTTACCAGAACAGGAGGAGTTAATTATTGAGGGGGTAAATATTACCGACATCGAGGTAACTGATAGATACATTTGGGTAGGCACTGCAGGCAGAGGACTAAATCGAATTGACCCAACTACTAACGCAGTTAAGAATTATGATAATGACCCTGACGATATCAACTCCTTAAGTCACAATGGCATTCTCGATATCATGCAAGACAGCCAGGGAATGATTTGGCTGGCAACTCCCGAAGGGGTCAATAAATTTAATCCGGTCACGGAAACTTTCGTCCGGTATACGGAAACAGAAGGACTGCCTACCAATCTTACAGAAGGAATTGTAGAAGGCGATGATGGCGAAATGTGGATCGCCACCCGAAACGGGTTATCGCAAATGGTTATTAATAAAAATCTTAATAAAGCCACGTTTATCAATTACAACTCGAGTGATGGACTCGGTACCGATGTATTTCTTTCACTCACGAATACACGCGCGCCAGATGGGCGCTTTTATTTTGGTGGTGAACATGGACTGACCACGTTTACCAGTATTACAGCAAATAAAACACCCCCGGCTATTATCTTCTCCAATCTCCTCATTTCCAACAAATCAGTATTGGACATGAAAGAGAAATCGCCTCTTACCGTAAGTCTGTTAGACACAAAAAGTATTTCACTTCCGTTCGATCAGAATAGCCTGAGTTTTGAATTCGCTGCCTTGCATTACACTAATCCAAAAAAGAATCAGTATGCCCATATGTTGAAAGGCTATGATGAAGATTGGATTTATGACAACCGGAATTTTGCAGGGTATACCAATTTGGATCCGGGCAAATACGAGTTCATGGTGCGGGCTTCCAATGCGTATGGAATCTGGAATGAAGAAGGCAAGTCGATAGAGATTATTATTCTTCCGCCCTGGTGGCGAACCTGGTGGGCCTACACATCATTTATCGTACTGTTTGGAATTGTTGCCTATTCAACGGATCGCACCGTGCGCAGAAGTATTAAACTCCGTGAACGCGAACGCAGTCGTGAACGGGAATTACAACAGGCAAAAGAAATTGAAAAAGCGTACAACGAGCTTAAAGCAACTCAGGCACAGCTCATTCAATCCGAAAAAATGGCCTCCCTCGGTGAGTTGACAGCCGGCATTGCCCATGAAATACAAAACCCGCTCAACTTTGTCAACAATTTTTCTGAGGTTAATTCTGAACTCATCACCGAGATGAAGGAAGCCTTGGCTAGCGGGAATTTAAGCGAAGCGAAAACGATCGCTGAAAACATTGATGAGAATGAACGTAAAATTATTTTCCATGGTAAGCGGGCCGATGGAATTGTGAAAAGCATGCTGCAGCACTCACGCAGCAGCAACAACAAAAAGGAACCAACGGACATCAATGCATTGGCTGATGAGTACCTTCGATTGGCCTACCATGGTTTACGCGCCAAAGACAAATCGTTTAATGCAACGATGAAAACCGAATTTGATTCGGGCATTGGACTCATTGACGTTGTTCCACAGGATATAGGAAGGGTTATTTTGAATCTAATAACCAACGCTTTCTATGCCGTAACGGAGCGAAAGCTGCAAATCGAAAGCGGGTATGAACCAACGGTAACTATCAGTACTCGCAAATTCGAAAACAGAGTTGAAATCCGGGTAAAGGATAATGGCAATGGTATTCCTCAAAAAGTACTCGATAAAATATTTCAACCGTTCTTCACGACCAAGCCCACCGGCCAGGGTACCGGCCTGGGGTTAAGTATGAGTTATGATATTGTAACAAAAGTTCATGGAGGCGAACTAACAGTGGAAACCAAGCCTGGCGAAGGATCTGAATTTATTATAAAATTACCCTCTTAAATGCTCACCTATGAAAATTTTAGTAGTCGATGATGAACATGACATTCAGGTACTTTTCGAACAGCGATTCAGGAAGGAGATTAGAGAGGGCATCGTAACGTTTGTATTCGCTTTCTCCGGTGAAGAAGCACTCGAGTATTTACATAAGTGGGAACATGAAGCTGTGCTCATTTTGTCTGATATTAATATGCCCGGTATGAGTGGCCTGCAGTTGCTGGAGAATGTGAAGAAGAAATACTTGAAACCACCGCCTGTGGTGATGATGGTTACCGCCTATGGCGACTCAGAAAATCACAGAATAGCCAAAGAGTTGGGAGCCGATGATTTTCTGACAAAGCCTGTAGACTTTGCTATATTGAAGGAGAAATTAAAGTTACCCCGTGGCTAAAATCCTCGTTGCCGATGATGAAGCGGACCTGGAAGTTCTGATTAAACAGAAGTTCCGCCAGAAGATTCGCGAACGCGAGTTTGAGTTTGTATTCGCCATTAATGGAAAGGATGCACTCGATAAATTACAGCAACATCCGGATGTGGATATGGTGCTCAGCGATATTAACATGCCGGAGATGGATGGCCTTACCTTGCTCAGCCGGCTAAATGAGACAAGCCCCTTGGTCAAAGCCGTGATCGTTTCGGCTTATGGCGATATGGACAACATTCGCACCGCCATGAACCGCGGGGCCTTTGATTTTATCACCAAGCCCATCAATTTTGATGACCTTGCGCTCACCATGGAGAAGACACTGAAACAGGTACTTCAAACTCGTGAAACACTGAAAGCCATCAAGGAGAATAACATCCTGAAGATGTATGTAGACAAGAACGTACTCCACTTCATGGGCAGCCGGGAATATGAATCGTCTTTATTGGCGAATGAAACCCTGGAAGCCTCCGTGGCTTTTATCGACATCTGCGGGTTTACTGCCATCAGCGAACGGGAGAAACCCGACCTGGTGGTGAACCTGCTTAACAGTTACTTTGAAATTATCGTAAAAGAAATCATCGACCAGGGCGGGTATGTCGATAAGTTTATTGGGGATGCCATCATGGCTGTTTTCCGGGGCGACTACCATCTGGATCGCGCCCTCGATGCCAGCCTTGCCATTCGCAAACGAATCCTTGCACTACCCGTTTCCGAAACCCAAAGTGCTTTTAAACCCCAGGTTTCCATTGGCATCAATCGGGGTGAAATGATCTCCGGAAACATTGGTTCGGCAACCTTGCGCAGATTGGACTATACCGTAATCGGTGACACTGTGAATACGGCTCAACGGTTACAGGCCGCAGCTAATCCCGGGCAAATCATCATCAACGAAGCGGCCTATCAACAAGTAAAAGATTCGTTTCATTGCGTTCGGATTGGTGAAGTCCTGCTGAAAAACAAACAAGCACCGGCTGTGGTTTATAATGTAGTTGATTAATTCCTAAGCAACGCATGAAGCTGGAAAAGGTCCTGTATACGCGCAGTTATCTTTACTTCCTTGTCTTTTTTCTCTTCGCCTTAGTCGGTTTTTGGTTTACCTATTTCACCCGATTATTTGACCAGGAAAATTACCGCATGCACCTGCATGGGATTTCAGTTATCCTTTGGTGCTTGATGCTCATTGGCCAGGCGTATTTGATCCGAATCAATGCCCGGCCTTTGCACCGTACCATGGGAAAATTTTCTTATCTGCTGGTACCGGTAATTCTTTTCAGTACGATGGATCTCCTTCACTATAAATTACGCGATGTGGTCGATCCGGATCCCTTTGCACTCTTTTTCGTAGCACTGGTCTTGAATGCTTTGGTTGTCTTCCTTCTTTTCTATGGCCTCGCCATCTACCATCGTAAGCAACCAACAGTCCACGCACGTTTCATGGTGTGCACGGTGTTCCCGATGTTCACTCCCATCACCGACCGGATCATCAATATCTATATTCCGTCTGTGTTGAAGTACCTGCCTACCCTGCATGGCAAACCAATTGAACCGGTGGTTGGATTTATTCTGGCCGACATCCTGCTGGTGGGTCTGAGTATCTAGGATTGGCGAACTCATCAACGGTGGAATGTATTTCCCTTTGCTTTATTGGCCTTACTCCTGTATGGCGGATCGGTACTTACCTTCCATGCCCTTCCGTTCTGGAAGTCATTCAGTGAATGGTTTATCGCCCTCTATTGAATCAAGATCTTAGTTATATACTTGTAGTTTCAAAATCCACTCCAGATTTGATTGTAATACTCAGGTGAGGCCGCTATCTTAGTATGAATAGTCGTATTGAATTACAGATTATAACGATGTAATGAAGACTATCCACTATTGGATTCTTGGAATGGCGCTGCTGCAACAAGCCTGTGGCTCGTTGCGGCACCCCCCTAAATATGAATTGGGCACAGGGTATTACAAGTTCAAACAGGATGGGTCTAAGTTTAAACCGGTGTTTGTGGAAACCACCGCGGATACGGTACATATCTATCCCGAGTTTGAGGATGAAAAAATATCAATCATCCCTACCCGAGATGAAGTTTTTCAAAATACGGGATTTGATGTGGACCTGACCACCGCCATTTTCAAATACCGGAACGCCCAGGAAAACCTGCCCCGTCAACTTAATTACGAATTCAATGGGCACCTTTATTTAGGATACCGGATCGACCGATACCAGGTACATTATTCAAAAACTCCAGTTGGGATTGTTAAAAACTCGGTCTATCATGGAATTACGTTTGGAGCATTCGGTGGCATAGGTGCCACGGCTGTTACACCCTGGACGACCAACTATCAAATGATGGATGAGTATCATGGACTGATCCTAACGCACGGATTTGCCACCATGGTGGGGCTGGGGCGCATTACCAGTGGTCTTGCGATTGGCTGGGATTACCTGACCGACCGGGACAAAGCTATCTGGATTTACCAGGGTAAACCTTGGTTTGGTGTAATCTTCGGGTTGAATATCAATTGAATTTAGCAACGCAAATTTGAAGCCGAAAGAGTATATTTGATATATGCCTGCCCAGGTACCTGGCTACGAATACGACATCTTTATCTCTTATCGTCAAAACGATAATCAAAGCGGGTGGGTCACCAAGTTTGTCAAATCCCTGAATCAGGAATTGGCCGCCACCATCAAGGACCCGGTTACCGTATACTTTGACTCTAACCCGCAGGATGGCCTTCTGGAAAACCATCAGGTCAATCAAAGTCTCGAACAAAAGCTGAAGTGTCTGATCTTCATCCCCATCCTGTCACAAACCTATTGCGACCCAAAGTCCTATGCATGGCAACACGAATTTTGTGCCTTTAACAGACTCGCTCAAGGAGATACGCTGGGTCGTGAAATTAAATTGCGAAATGGTAATGTAGCCAGCCGCATTCTGCCGATTAAAATCCATGATGTAGAAGCGGATGACCGTGCCGTTATAGAGAAGGAAATCGGAGGCCCACTCCGTTGCATCGACTTCATTTTTAAATCACCCGGTGTGAACCGGCCCTTGCGGGCGGTGGAAGATCATCCAAATGATAATCTTAACAAGACGTTTTACAGGGACCAGGTAAACAAAGTGGCCAATGCCATCAAGGAGATATTAATTGGCATCAAACATCCTGACAACCCGCGACAGCAGGAAACATCCTGGTCTCCATCCAGCCGATCTAAGTCCTTGACGAGAATAGGCGCCACCATGCTCCTTTTGCTGGTGGTGGCCGGGTTTTATTTTATACCAAAATGGTTTACGACTGCAGACCGTGCTGCGAACGATAAATCCATTGCCGTATTGTACTTCGATAATATGAGCGGTGATCCGGGGCAGGAATATTTTGTGGATGGCATTACAGAAGAAATTATCAGCAACATCTCAAAGATTAAGAACCTGCGGGTCATCAGCCGGAGTTCAGTGAAAGCGTATAAAGGACAAGTCTTAAATCTTAGAAAGATTGCCGATGAATTAAATGTGACCAGTATTCTGGAAGGCAGTGTTCGAAGGTCGGGGAACCGGGTTCGGATTACAGCCGAACTCATTGACGTTTATTCAGACAAACACTTGTGGGTAGAGACCTTTGAAGAAGAAGTCAATGACATTCTGGATGTGCAGACAAAGATCGCATTGGAAATCGTAAAGCGTTTGAAGATCGAAATTGCACCGGAAGTGGATGCGGGCATCCGCAACATACCTACCCAAAGCAAAGACGCCTACGACCGGTATCTGAAGGGAAAGTATGAAATGGAAAAACGAACCAAGGAAGGACTTGATCAGGCCGTTACCTTGTTTAATGAGGCCCTTGCGTACGACTCCACCTTTGTACTCGCATACGCAGGCCTGGCTGACTCTTACTTGTTAATCGTTGGCCGTGGGTGGGGTAATCCTCAGCTTTACTTGCCGCTGGCCAGGGAGAGTATTGACAAGGCGTTGCAGTTGGAACCCAATGCAGCAGAAATTCAGGCATCCCTGGGGTATTGGCATTTCAACAATTTTAATTTCCGGGAAGCTGAAAAACTTTACCGAAAAGCCATTGCCTTAAATCCCAATCAGGACAATGCCTACAACTGGCTGGGGAGTTTATTGATTGTTGTCGGTAAGCATAAAGAAGCCATCGATATCCTGGATGCCGGATTGGTTTTTAATCCCACGTTTCGATACTTAACCGGAAATAAGAAATATGCTTTACTGGAGTTACATAAGGGGCATCTCAACATTGATTCATTATTTCAAAATGATCCCTATCAGCATTCCGTAGTATATTGGAATCTCGGTAACAAGGAGCGTGCATTTGAAATTGCAAAAGCCGCTTCGCACGAAGAATTGGTACAGTTCTATCAGGGATCAAATGCCTTATTGCGAGCCGATGTTACTAAACTGATCGAAGTTGTGCAAGCGCGTGAGGATTACTTGTCCCCGGCCATCGTAGCCGGTAATTACGGAATTGCCGGTGATCTGAAGAATTTTCTGCGCTACGCCAACCAGGCCATTGAAGTGAAAGACCCGGTTTTGACTACCCTCTTGCAAAATCACAACTACATGTTTTTGTTGCCAAAAGGAGATCCCGAACTACAAAGCGTCAAGGAACGCATCCGGTCGCTAATCAATTACTAAACACGTTTGCGGATGCACCCCTTTGGCATACCGGCTTTTGTTTCTCTTCTTGTTACTATAGCTAGTTACAGCCAACCTGTTGATTCAATTCCCGCCTTTCCTGAGTTCCGAATTTATCTTTCGAAGGATCGTTTGCGTAGCCTTCAAAGTCAGAATGGGGAAAAAGTTGACCTCAGCCAGGGACTCATGTTGTTGAATCAGGACACCGTTGTCCTCAAAGAAATGCATTCCCGTGGGCGGACAACGCTTACTTTTGTCCGAAAGTCTTTATCGGTTGATCTGGATAAGTCCGTTACAATTACTTCATCAACCGGATCAATTAAAATCAAAAAGTTTGACTTACTAAACCTGGTGATGGACAGAAATCTCTGGCACAACCGGTGGGCTTTTATGAATCTTGCAGAATTGGGACTGTTTCCCTTGTTCAATACGTATTGTAAACTTTGGATTAATGATCAACCGCAGGGCTATTACTTGTTGGTGGAAAAACCAAACCATTACACGGCTCACATCAAAAGCCCCTACATGGTAAGACGCGGGGCTGAGCTAAAGATTGACCAGGAATATCCGCATTCGAGTTCGAAAGAAGAAGTCCGGCAATTTAAAGAACAATACCTGAGTCTATATAAGAGCCTCAATCGGTATCAGCATCAGGAATTGTTCGCGTACCTGCAGGATCGATTGAACTTAACCAGTTATTTCCGTTGGCTGGCCTTCAACTACTTCGTAATGAATGGAGATTACTCCGATGAGGTTTACTTTTATGTACACCCGGATTCCGGCAAATTTGAAATCATCCCCTGGGATTATGACGATCTCTTCAGGCGCGAACCGCACGAGGGTGCGCACGTACGACAGGCGCAGCTTAAAGACCGGCTGGTATTTTCCCTCGAAGATGACCTTGACCGTAAAATAGCCGCAGACGATGTACTTTACGCACGCTACCGAGTGGATTTCAAGCAGGTATTGTTAGACCGTGATCCGGAATCGTTACAACGCACCTTCGATCATGTGTTGCACGAATTGGAGTTGATTTCAAATGATCCTACCATGAATGCTGCATGCCGGTTTCTGGATAAGCATCCCTTTGTATTGGAGCAGGCGAAAGAAGATCTTCGCGTGGCAGCAACCTTTCTGCATAACCAACGAATTGTGTTGCTCAAAGCACTGGAGTAGGATCTATTTCATTATTTTTGGCTTCGTCATCATGTGTAAACAAATTCGACAATGGCTTCGAACCTAAATTCAATTCGGGTATTGGTAGTGGGGTGTGGCAACATGGGTGCCTCGCATGCTACTGCCTACCATACCGTTGGTGGGTTTCAGATTTGTGGGTTGGTATCCACAGGCAAAAGCAAAGACACCCTGAATGCAAAACTGGGTGGTGGTTACGCGGTGTTTTCAGACTACACCGAAGCCCTGAAAGAAACCAAACCGGATGCTGTCTGCATTTCGACCTACCCGGATACGCATGAATCGTTTGCCATTCAAGCCTTTCAAAGCGGTTGTCATGTGTTCATTGAGAAACCCGTGGCGGATACCGTGGCAGGTGCTGAACGCGTAGTGGCAGCGGCCATCAAAGCCAAAAAGAAACTGGTAGTTGGGTACATCCTGCGGCACCACCCCAGCTGGGAAAAATTTATTGAATTGGCTGGCAAACTGGGTAAGCCCCTGGTTATGCGCATGAACCTGAACCAGCAAAGCCATGGCATCATGTGGGATGTGCACCGCAATCTGATGAAGAGCCTAAGCCCCATTGTGGATTGTGGCGTGCATTATATTGACGTGATGTGCCAGATGACGCGCAGTAAACCCCTGCAGGTAAGCGCTATTGGTGCCCGGTTAACCGAAGATATTCCGACTGGTAATTACAATTATGGTCAACTACAAATCAAGTTCGCAGATGGTTCTGTTGGTTGGTACGAAGCAGGCTGGGGGCCGATGATCAGTGAAACTGCCTTCTTTGTAAAAGATGTAATCGGTCCGAAAGGTTGTGTTTCTATTGTGGCCAAAGATGCCGGGGCCAGCGGTAAATCCGATTCGGTGGAAGCCCATACCAAGACGGAATCGTTACGCTTTCATCATGCGGATATCGATGAGAAAAATAATTTCACGAAGAAAGATGAATGGATCAATCTGCAGGATGAGCCCGATCATCAGGAATTGTGTAACCGGGAACAACGATACTTCTTAAAAGCCATTCAGGAAAATATGGATCTGACCGATCACATGCAAGATGCCGTTAATAGTCTGCGCATCGCATTTGCATGCGATGAATCGGTACGGACCGGCAACGTAGTGCACTTGTGATTACGCTTTTTAGCAAGCGCATCTAATTTGTTATACCTTGTACCAGAGGCGCGGTATTAAAATAATGCTTGCCTATTTCTGCTCAACGGATCATTGTATCCCTTGAATATCCCTCTTCTTACGAAAACCAATTGTTCAAAACCATGGTCTGCCAAGACCATTAAGTAAGGTGACGAAGTAATTACGTGCCATTCGTGAGTTTCCGTTGCCTTTTTCATCGTCTGTTACTTTAGTATCTTTGACTGACTCAGGGTTCCGAGATCCTGTTAATTCGCATTTACATGGATTCAATTACGACTGTTGCCGCACCTGAAACTGGAATCAGGTCTGAAATTTCCAGAATCTTTCACCTTCAAAAGAGCAATCAGCAAAACATAGCCGATTCGACCGCACGCGATCGTATCAAAAAACTGGATCGCTTGCATGAGGCGATATTACAATATCGCACAGAAATCCAGCAAGCTTTGTACTATGATTTTCGGAAGCATCCCAGCGAAGTAGATATTGCGGAAATCTACAAGTTAACCTCGGACATTAAACATACCCGTGCACACCTGGCCCGGTGGATGCGTCCCCGGAAAGTTGGCACACCTCTGGCACAACTTGGAACGAGTTCCTATATTCATTACGAACCCAAAGGTCAGGTGTTGATTATTTCGCCCTGGAATTTTCCGATAAGCCTCACCTTTGGCCCGATGATTTCCGCAATTGCAGCAGGCAACTGCGTTATGCTCAAACCCTCCGAGTATACACCCCATGCCTCTGCGCTGATGAAGAAAATCATTACCGAACTATTCGATGAATCGGAAGTGGCATTGATTGAAGGCGATGTTGAAGTTTCGACAGCCCTGTTAAAGTTGCCCTTCAATCATATCTTTTTCACCGGAGCTCCGGAGATTGGAAAGGTCGTGATGAGAGCGGCTGCTGAAAACCTGGCCTCTGTTACACTGGAGTTAGGCGGCAAATCACCGACCATTGTTGATGAATCAGCTAACTTAAAAACTGCAGCCCAGCGCATTGCATTTGCAAAATGGATCAATAACGGGCAGGTGTGCATCGCACCGGATTATGTATTTGTGCATCAGTCCGTAGCGGATGAGTTTTTAACGAATCTGAAGACAACCATAACCGAATACTATGGTGAAGATGCATCCACTTCCAACTCGTATAACCGAATTGTCAACAACAGGCACTTCAAGCGGGTAACGGGTTATTTCGAAGATGCCCTATCAAAAGGAGCCGTGGTGGAATATGGCGGCAAAACCGATGCAGCCCAGGATTACTTCGGGCCCACCATTATGACCAACATTTCAGAAGATTCAGATTTGTGGGAGAAAGAAATTTTTGGCCCAATCCTTCCCTACATTGTCTATACCGATCTACAAACCGTGATAGACAAGATCAACGCCAAGGAAAAGCCATTGGCATTATATATTTATAGCAACAGCCGTAAAAATGTAGACCGGATCATCCATCATACCCGTGCCGGTGCCACGTGCGTCAATCACAGTGGCATTCATTTTTTTAATAACCATCTCCCGTTTGGTGGCTCCAACAACAGTGGTATTGGTAAAGGAAACGGATTCTTTGGATTTGAAGAGTTCTCGAATCCAAGAGCCGTATTGAAACAATGGTCGCCCATGAGCGGGTTGGATCTGATGGCGCCACCGTACACCGCTAAAAAACAGAAGCTGATTGATATGACGATCAAATGGTTTTAAAGACTATCGTAGCTACGATTTGCTTTTCGTATAATAATCACAAACGGCATTCATCACACACTCCGGGCATTTAGGATTTTTGGGGCGGCAGATCTCACGCCCTAAAAAGGAAATCGCCATTCCTGCTTCCCCCCAATCGTTCGGGTCGAGTAGTTCCATCATTTGTTTTTCCAGTTTCTTTGGATCCGTACCCTGAGCGATACCAAGCCGGGGTGCTACCCGCACCACGTGCAAGTCAACAATAATTCCTTCTGCCTTCACACCCAATTCGCGCATGATCACATTGGCCGACTTTCTGCCCAGGCCAGGCAATTCAGTGAGGGCTGCTAAGGTGGTGGGTATGTTTTTATCCTCTTTAATTTGCGATGCAATCGCCAACAGCCACTTCGTTTTCTTTCGGGAACTTCTGACTTTGTTAATCAACGATAACACGGATTCTTCATCAGCGCGGGCTAACGAGTTCATATCCGGGAATGCCTTGAAGAATTCAGGGGAAAGTTTATTGATGTTTCGATCGGAGTCTTGTGCCGACAGGACCACCACTACCAGCAATTCATAGGCATTCCGATAATCGAGCGGGTGGTGTTTGCCCTTATATTTTTTAATCAAGGGTTGGATCTCGTTTTGCCAATGATGGTTTTTCATGAGCGTTGCTTTGTGTACTCCAGTGATTTTTACTCCTTATACTTAAAACTCTTATCCGGATAGGCCGGAGCTTTGGGTACTGGAACCGGTTCCTTTGCCAACTTATCCTGCAGGAATTTTATGGCTGCCTCCAATTGTGTGTCTTTACCCTGAAACGTTGTATACGGTTCATTATCTACTACCTGATCTGGATCAACACCATGTCCTTCAATCAGCCATTGACCATCGGCATACACGCCAAACTCAGCTGCCGTAGCAATGCCACCATCCACCAACCGATTGCTGCTGGTGAGCCATACTTCCCCACCCCAGGTGCGCGTGCCTATGATCGTGCCGAGATTTAATCTGCGAATCCCCTCTGTTACCGCCTCGCCATCCGATCCGGTAGCTTCATCGCACAACACTACTATGTGGCCACGAAACGCATATTGCATGTTCCAATAAGGTTTGCCCACACGCGGTTGCCAATAGAACCACGCTTTGCGCATCAGCTTTTCCAAAATCCAACTGTCAATGTTGCCTCCGCCATTGTGACGCACATCCAGAATGAGACCGCCCCGATTGAAGACCGGATAAAACTGTTTCACAAATTCATCCACATCAGGACGGGTCATCGCGCGTAAGTGAA
This sequence comes from uncultured Ohtaekwangia sp., assembly GCA_964488465.1. Classification (GTDB taxonomy): domain Bacteria; phylum Bacteroidota; class Bacteroidia; order Cytophagales; family Cyclobacteriaceae; genus ELB16-189. The sequence continues at coordinate 169,429 of CAZAUN010000008.1, forward strand.
TGTAGCCAACCTGCGCACCGGTCTTTTGCTCCACTTCCTGTCTACGTGTATATTCCCACTCCGCGTATCGAAGATTGGATTCTTCCCACTCGGTGATGGGCTTCACCAATTGTGTGTATTCAGAGCCGCTTGCATTCCGTAGCGAAAGCTTTACCCACACATTCGCTTTGCCGGACAGGGCCAATGCTAAACTGGCCGGATCATTTACCGGTTGGTCATTTATTTTCAGCAGCACATCACCGGCTTTAATCTTGAGATGTGGCTTCATGAGCGGTGAAAGGCTTTCAGGATAATCAGGGTCGCCCTGGTAAATATGCGCGATTACGTACCCGGTACCGGAAGCATGACGCTGCAACCTGGCTCCCAACGAAGCAATTGGGATATCGACCGGAGGCTGGCGCTTATCCCCTCCATATACAAAGATGTGTAGTGCCGAAAGCTCCGAGACCATTTGGGCAATCAGGTTATCGAGTTCATACCGATCGGTGATGCGCGGCAGTAAGGCTTCATACCGCTTTTTGACGGCTACCCAATCCACACCATGCAACTTAGGATCATAAAAGTAATCGCGTTCCATACGCCATGCATCGTTAAACATTTGGCGCCAGTCGTCTACCGGATCAAACTGAAACACCCAATTAGAAAGATCCAGTTTTGTTTTCTCCAGGTCGACTTTGCTGCCATCGGCATCCGCGATGTAAAGCGTATTATTTTTATCGATCACCACCTTTTTCTTATCAGGTGATAGATCATAGCCGGTGATGTCCTCCGCTACCAGCGTGGGTTCGAACTTTTTCTCATAACCGATTTTCAATGCATACAATTTCTGTTTGTTCCATTGGCCGGCTTCCATCTCGGTCCAGTAAAGATGTTTCTCGGCTACCCGCAACCGGAGTAAATTCTTACCCGGCACTGGCACTTCGTAAAGACTTGCTGCCGCCCTCTTCCAATCAATGACGAATGCGGGCTCCTTTTTTTCTTCCTGCTTTTTTGATTTAGATCCTTTGTCTTCTGCTTTTAGCTCTTCGTCCTTCTTCTCTTCCGTCCAGCCATCCGGTTGCATAAACGGGAAAGGAAGATCTGCCTTCAAAGGCATGGCATAAATTTTGGCGGTCTTATCATAGTAGGGTTCCGGTTGACGCAAACCCCAGGGAGATCCTACCGTGGTGGTCAGATTCCGTTCCGAAGCAAAATAGAGCCATTGGTTATCCGGTGTGTAGTGGGCACTGTAATTATTTAATCGGGTAGTAGTAATGGTCTCAAGCCTTGCGGTTGGAATGTGATACGACCGAAGGATGCCGTTTGAATTCTCAGCAGCAGCTTCGTATGTTAAATAATCTTCCTTCGCCCAGGTAACTCCGGCCACACCACCATCCAGGTTCTGTTCAATGAGTTTTGTTGTTCCATCGGCCAACGTATACAAGAATAATTTTAGATCCTTATCAGCATAAGCGATGTGTTTTCCATTGGGAGCAACATACAAGTCCGTAATCAGTACCTTGGAATTCCGTGTCAGTTGTTGGGGTACTCCACTCCCATCGGCCGGAGCTTTCCAAATCTCATACTCACCGCTTTCATCCGATAAATACACTACATGCTTTTCATCCAGGAAGGCAACCATCTTATAACGCACACCGCTCTTTCGGGTAATCTCCACCCAGCGACTTCCGTTGGCCGGACTAACAAAAAGTCTTCCACGTGATATCAGCGCCATAAATTTTCCCCCGGGCGAAACTTCCCAATAGGAAATTTTATCGGTTGGATTTTTAATCCAGTGCGGGCTGCGTTGATCAAAATCCGATTGAATGGTAATTTCCAGGATCCGGTCTTCATTTTTCTCAATATCATACAACCCGAGATCAGCACCCTTCTGGTAAACGATTTTGGAATCATGAAGGGAAGGTGACATCAGATCCCAGCCACTGGAAAATGTATGTTGCTTCAGGTCTTTTGCCTCCAGGTTCATCGACCAAATGTTCATGGTGCCATCGCGGTCGCTGGCAAAGTAAATCCGGTCTTTGTAAAACATTGCTTCGCGGCTGGTACCGGCATAATCGCAGGTGATGCAAGTAGCCGGTGCGTTGCCAACAAACCGCCAAATGTTTTGAGCGGTACCCCCTTTATAGCGCTTCGTGTGACTTCCCTGAAAAGCAAACCGTGTAAAGTATAGGGTTCCTTTGGTATCATACGTACCATCTGCGGCCTGCGCCAGGGGAATGATTTCAGAGGCAAGCGTATTCGGATCCAGTTTGAATAACTGGTTATCATCCAGTGCACTTTCATTTCGGGCCGTATAAAGAATTTTTCCATCCGGTAGCCAGGTAATCGCCTTTACTTCCCAGGAATTAACATACGTAAGACGCTTGGGAATGCCCCCGGTACTCGCGATGACATAAAGCTCCGGGCTTCCTTCCAGCTGGCCCGTGAAGACGATCTGCTTCCCATCCGGACTAAAGACCGGCTCGGATTCCATTCCGTGATGAGTGGTAAGTCTTGAAGTTTGTCCGGTAGACAGGTCATATTTCCAGAGGTCGCCCTCCGCAGTAAAAACAACCCAATTATTATGCAATGCGGGCGTACGATAATATCCCTTTTGCTGGGCGTTCAAACCCGAACTTATCAAAAACAGGATGAGGACAAGGCTTCTCATGAGGATTTGCTTTTATGATTATAGTATTGGTAGTTACAAGATAGATAAATCCACACACAGTTGGTTAGGATAATTCACAAACATTCCCTCATTTAGTACATTAGAATTAAAGACACCATCTCTCATGTCTATGAAAATATATCGCAGAGAATTTCTCAAAACAGGAGCGGCTTTGGCCCTGGGCGTAATTTCATCCCCGGCCATGAGTTATCTTCATCAACCCAAACCTTTGCGCGTGGGCTTGATTGGCACCGGCTGGTATGGCAAAAGTGATCTCTTCAAGTTAATTCAGGTAGCTCCTGTGAATGTCGTGGGATTATGCGATGTGGATAAAAATTTATTGAAGGAAGCAGGATCGCTTGTCAGTCAGCGTCAACGATCCGGTAAGGAGCCGGAATTATTTGGTGATTACCGACAACTTTTGTCAGAGCAAAAAACCGACATCGTGTTGATTGGCTCACCCGACCATTGGCACGCCTTACAAGCCATTGATGCTATGAAAGCGGGAGCCCATGTGTATGTGCAGAAGCCCATCAGTGTGGATGTGATGGAAGGCGAAGCCATGGTAGCAGCCGCGCGCAAGTACAAGCGCACCGTACAGGTTGGCTTGCAACGAAGAAGCACACCCCATTTGATAGACGCTAAAAAGAATGTGGTGGAGGCAGGACTGCTCGGAAAAATCTCGCACGTAGAAATGTTTTGTTATTATCACATGCGCAACAACAGCCATCCGCCCGTACAAGTTATACCCGATTTTCTAGACTATGAAATGTGGACCGGACCGGCCCCGCTTCGACCCTACGATGGTTTGCCCCATCGGGGTTGGTGGCGTGCCTTTATGGAATACGGTAACGGGATTGTGGGTGATATGTGTGTGCACATGCTAGATGCCGTTCGCTGGACGCTTGACCTGGGCTGGCCAACCCGCATTTCTTCTTCGGGTGGAATCTATGTGCAGAAAGCAGGTAAGTCCAACATTGCAGATACCCAAACCGCTATTTTTGAATTTGAGAACCTGACGGCCGTATGGCAACATCGAACGTGGGGCGCTGCTGTAGATCCGGACTATCCATGGGGCTTTAAGATTTATGGTGAAAAAGGCGTACTGGCAGGAAGTCCTTATCGATATGATTTTACACCCACAGAGGGTGGTAAAAAAATTCATATGGATGTTTCCTATGAAAGGGAAAAGTATCCGGAAGACCTGAAAGAAAAAGACATTGAACTGCACACTGCTCCTGCTACCCGAGGCCAGATGCTCAACTTTTTGAGTTGCATTGAGTCCGGTAGTAAACCGGTGGCCGATATTGAAGAAGGGCACATCAGTACGGCCAGCTGTATCCTGGCCAATGTGGCTATGAAGACTGGCAGAACGCTTCAGTATGATCCAACAAAGCGGATTGTCGTGAATGATGAGGAGGCAACCAAACTCTTAACCCGTGCGTATCGCGGGCCGTGGATTCATCCTACTCCGGAAGGCATTTAGCTCACTCTACTGAATAGATCCATTTCCGTTTTGAATACGATTTCCGAATTAACAACCAGGCACCTCCGGCTACCAGGGCTCCACCGATTAGGGATACTTCAAGACGAAACTGATCACTGGCCACCGATGCCGCGCCAGGACTATTACCAACCATGATTAAAAATATACCCGCAGCACTACAAAGCGCTCCAAACACTTCCACACCGGCAGGGTTACGCTTTGAAATGGAATAAATTTCTGCCATAGGAATGGTCTTCTTTTTCAATGAAATGGAAGTTGAATCCATCGCCATAATTCGTCCAGTCGTTTCGTTACCGAATTGATCAATTATTTTCACCCGATTTCCAACATCGAGATACGCTATCGTTGCCTTCTTTTTATGCGAAAGTTTAAGATGCGCCTTGTATTGTGCAAACCCGGTATGATGGGCAAGCACGAGAAAAATTACGGTGTAAAAAATACCAGAAAATTTTTGCATCGCTGATTTTGGCTAATTTTTCAATATATAAAATCAAGATACTGAATCTTTAATTGAATTATAACACATCTTCACCGTCAAGGCTTTAACTTGCGTGTTCAAATTGAAGTACATGGTAAGTGTGGTTATCCCGGTATTGAATGAAGAAGCAACCGTAGGGGCGGTCGTGCGATACGCCCTGTCTCATTCTGCGGTATCCGAAGTTCTTGTCATTGATGATAAGTCCGTAGACAACACCGTAAAGGTAGCACAAGAGGCCGGTGCCCGGGTTATTACCAGTACCAAGGTCGGAAAAGGAGTTTCGATGCGGGAAGGTGTCATGTTGGCGAAAAACGATGTAATTGTTTTTCTGGATGGTGACATTGATCCTTACCCCGATGAAACCATTCCCTTATTGATTGAACCGATTTTGAATGACGAAGCTGACTTTTGCAAAGCCACGTTCAGCCGACAGGCGGGCAGGGTAACTGAATTGGTTGCCAAACCCTTGTTGTCGATCCTGTTTCCTGATCTCTCCAATTTCAAACAGCCGCTCAGCGGCATGATTGCTGCGCACAAAAAGATTCTGAATGAAGTGAAATTTCAGGATGACTACGGAGTGGACATCGGATTGCTGATTGATGTCTTTCTTGCTAAAGCACGAATCAAAGAAATATTTATTGGCGAGATCGAAAACAAAATGAAACCCTGGCAGGAGTTGGGAAAAATGAGTAAGGAAGTTTCGCAAACGATTTTAACAAAAGCCCTTCGGCATCCGGACAATCTCTTTTCGCTGGAAGAAGCCGAAACGATTCAAGTGATCCGCAGCCAGATGGACTTCGCATTAAAAGAAAAGTTACGGGAGTTTAATAAAGCGGTAATCTTCGACATGGACAACACGCTTTTAAAAGGTCGTTACATTGATCGTTGTGCCCGCCTGTATGGATTTACTGATAAGCTCATGGAAATTCGTTCCTCCATAGAGGACCCTGTATCCAGGACAAAGAATATTGCCACCTTATTGAAAGGACTAACCATTTCGCAATTGATTTCCGTGGCCGATACCCTCCCCCTCGTTGATGATATTATTCCAACCGTTGAGGTTCTTCACCAGCGCGGTTACCTGGTAGGCATTATCAGCGACAGTTACGACTTCGTAACTACGCACATCAAGAATAAAATCCGCGCTGACTTTGCCCTATCCAATGAGTTGGAATTTTCCAACAGCATTGCCACCGGAGAGGTGAAAGTTCCCTCCTTCTTTTTTCCGGGTGAACGAAGCGTGTGCCGGCACACGTTATGTAAATCGCATGCCATGATTAAAGTATTGGATAAGCATGCCATTTCGTTGTCAAATACCATTGCTGTGGGGGATAGTTCCAACGATCTTTGTATGATTAAACAAGCTGGTATTGGCGTCTCGTTTTGCTCCACCCATGAATTACTGAACTATAGTGCCGATAAAGTGATCAGCACACCCTCGTTTACTCCGATCCTCGAATTCGCTAATTAACGCTAGATGTGAAGGCGTAAAATCCTATAAATTCTATAGAATAAAAACTACATTTGCGCCTTGGTAAAAGGTTCTCCATGAGTGCAAACGTTGGATTTGTGGCAAATTCACTGGCCGCTTTGTCGGCCCAGCAAGGACTACGCTGGCTGGCCCTTCAGTTTCCGGAAGCAGTTCGTTTTTCCAGTGCGCTTGGGCTGGAAGATCAGGTGATTACCCACATGATTGGGTCCGAGAAACTCGACATCAAAATCTTTACCCTCGATACAGGCCGGCTCTTTCAGGAAACTTACGATTTGCTCGATCTCACACAAAAGAAATACGGAATCCCCATTCAGGTGTATTTCCCAAAAGCCGAATCTGTTGAGAAACTGATAACTGAAAAGGGACCGAACAGCTTTTATGATTCGGTGGCTAACCGAAAGGAATGCTGTAACATCCGTAAAGTAGAGCCATTGAAACGCGCCTTGCAAGGAACCGTTGTTTGGATTACCGGAGTGCGGGCGGAACAATCAACCCATCGCAACCGGATGCCGTTGGTAGAATGGGATGAACACCATCAGGTCATAAAATACAATCCCCTGTTGCATTGGAAAGAAAAAGAAGTGACAGAATTCATTGAACAACATTCGATTCCGGTAAATACATTGCATAAGAAGGGCTATCCCAGCATTGGTTGTGCTCCTTGTACCCGGGCTATTATGCCGGGAGAAGATGTTCGGGCGGGCCGGTGGTGGTGGGAAAGTTCCAACAAAGAATGTGGCCTGCATGAACCGGATGTTTCTCTGAAAAAGTAAGTATGTCTACCATGAAGAAAGAGTTTCCACGAGACTTAGAAGACGAAGCCATCTATATCCTGCGTGAAGCAGCTGCTCAATTTGAGCGACCCGCGATTTTATTTTCAGGCGGTAAAGATTCCATTACGCTTGTCCGGTTAGCACAAAAGGCATTTTATCCGGGCAAAATTCCGTTTCCACTTTTGCACATCGATACCGGTCATAATTTTCCCGAAACTATTGTATTTCGCGATTGGCTGGTGCAGACCACCGGAGTAGATTTGATTGTCGGGTATGTGCAAGAGGATATTGATGCCGGTCGCGTAACCGAGGAGAAAGGGAAGTTCGCCAGCCGTAATACCTTACAGACGGTTACCCTGCTGCGCATGATAGAAGAACAGAAGTTCGATGCCTGCCTTGGTGGTGCGCGGAGGGATGAAGAAAAGGCGCGCGCCAAAGAACGGATATTCTCCGTGCGCGATGAGTTTGGCCAATGGGATGCTAAAAACCAACGCCCCGAATTATTTGACTTCTTGAATGGTCGGATTAAGCCGGGAGAAAATGTGCGGGTGTTTCCAATCTCCAACTGGACTGAATTGGATGTTTGGAATTATATCCGCGAAGAAGAACTGGCAATTCCTTCCATCTACTTTACGCATGAGCGCGAGGTGGTGGTACGCGATGGCGTATTGTGGCCCATCAGTGACTTCATCTATCGCGATGCCGATGAAGAAGTTGTGCGTAAGAACGTGCGATTCCGGACTGTTGGCGATATGTCATGCACCGCGGCTTTAGCTTCGGAAGCCAACACCCTGGATACGATCATAGATGAAATCATCAGTGCCACGTTAAGCGAACGAGGCACCCGGTTGGACGATAAGCGGGCGGAAGCAGCAATGGAACTGAGAAAAGTCAGTGGCTATTTTTAATGTGTTCGGATAACGAAGAGCAATAGAAGAGCATGGAAGTATTACGCATAGCAACAGCCGGCAGTGTGGATGACGGCAAGAGTACCTTGATTGGAAGACTTTTATACGAAACCAATTCCATCACCACCGATAAACTGGAAGCCATTCATAAAGCCAGTCAGCGCAAGGGGATTGACTTTGTTGATTTGTCCTTACTTACCGATGGATTGATTGCTGAACGAGAACAGGGCATTACCATTGATGTTGCGCACATCTACTTTCAAACTCCGAGGCGGAAATTTATTATTGCCGATTCACCTGGCCATGTGGAGTATACACGCAACATGATTACGGGGGCCTCGCATGCGGATGTTTCAGTCATTCTGGTGGATGCCCGGCATGGAATTCTAGAACAAACACACCGGCATTATTACATCGCCCATTTGTTGCAAATACCACAAGTGATTGTGTGTGTTAACAAGATGGACCTGATTGGTTACGAAGAAGAAAAATTCAGGGCCATCGAGCAGAAGTTCACCGAGTTTGCCGGAAAGATAAAATCCCAAAAGCAGCAAATTCAATTTATTCCCATCAGTTCTTTATATGGGCAAAATATTACCACACGTTCCGACAAAATGAATTGGTTCAAAGGGAGCTCGTTGCTGGACGTACTGGAATCGTTGGAGGCGCACCCAAACGAATCGCATGCACTGGCGCGGTTTCCGGTTCAATACATCATCCGGCCCCGTACGGATCAGCACCATGATTTTCGCGGATACGCAGGCCGGGTGGCGAGTGGATTTTTTAAAGAAGGCGATGCCGTAACCATTCTGCCCTCACAACGTAGAAGCACGATCAACAAGATCTATCAATATGATCAGGCAATACCACAGGCAAATACCAAACAATCAGTCGTCATTACACTAACTGATGATGTGGATGTGAGTCGCGGAGACATGATAGTAAAAACCGGTGAAGATCCAACCCTGTTAAAAGAGCTTCAGGCTGATCTCTGTTGGTTAAACAATGAACCGATGACGGGCAGCAAGACGTACTTGTTACAGTCGGGCACCTCCTTGTCGAAGGCGAAGATCACCGGAGTAGATTTTATCAAGATTCCTTCCACGCTGGAGCAGGTTGCAGCAACCACCATCAAGATGAATGAAATTGCACGGGTTAAAATCAAGACCGCAAAACCCATACCCGCTGATGCGTATGACAACAATCCCAGTAATGGATCTTTCATCCTGATTGATGAATACTCGAACAACACGGTGGCCGTGGGATTTGTAAGTTAATACGTTGGGATTACCCTAGCCAAACAAATCTGAACTCAGGTAGCGATCGCCCCGGTCGCAGATGATAAAAACGATTACCCCGGTTTCAATTTCATTGGCAATCGTAAGGGCTGCCTGTAACGCGCCCCCGCTGCTCATGCCCGCCAAAATCCCCTCTTCCTTCGCCAACCGTTGTGTCATTTGGCGCGCTTCGGCTTCACTCACATCCACTATGCGATCCACCCGATGCGGCTCAAAAATCTTTGGCAAAAATTCCGGTGACCATCTGCGGATGCCCGGAATGCTGGAACCTTCTACGGGTTGTGTACCTACTATTTGAATTGATCTCTTCTTTTCTTTCAGAAAACGGGATACCCCCATGATCGTTCCGGTGGTGCCCATGGCGGAAACAAAGTGCGTTACGCGTCCTTGTGTATCCCGCCAAATTTCGGGTCCGGTAGTTTTATAATGCATGCCGTAATTGTCGGCATTGGCAAACTGATTTAAAATAAAATATCCTTCCTGGCTTGCCATAGCCTCTGCTAATTCACGGGAATATTCGATCGTTTTGGTGGCTGGTGTTAATATGACCCGGGCGCCATATGCTTCCATCGCCAACACCCGTTCACGAGTGGAGTTATCCGGCATCACCAAGGTCATGTTCAAACCCATAATGCGGGCAATCATGGCCAGTGCTATTCCCGTATTTCCACTGGTAGCTTCGATCAATTGATCACCCCGTTTTACTTGGCCCCGATCCAACGCACCCTTAATCATGCCGAAGGCCGCGCGGTCTTTCACACTCCCACCCGGGTTATTTCCTTCCAACTTCCCAAAAATCGATACGTTCTTATTAACCGGAATGTGCTGTAATTCTACAAGGGGTGTATTGCCAATCAAATCTGCCAGCTTCATAAGTCAATTTTTAATCAGCAGGGTTTCAGGATTCCCCGCTTCGGCCTGATAATATACTTTCGAATGGGGGGCCAGACTTTTCGTTATCCACACATTGCCGCCAATAATACTATCGTGGCCGATTACTGTTTCACCGCCCAGGATGGTAGCCCCGGAATAGATAACCACATGATCCTCGATGGTTGGATGGCGTTGCTTTTCCGCGTCTGCTTTATTTACGCTAAGCGCCCCTAAGGTTACGCCCTGATATATCTTTACATGATTACCAATCACAGCCGTTTCTCCGATGACGATGCCGGTTCCATGATCAATACAGAAATGAGTACCAATGCGTGCTGCCGGATGAATATCAATCCCGGTTTTACTATGGGCATGTTCGGTGATGATGCGCGGAATACCCTGTACGCCCAGTTGATGCAACGCATGCGCCAGGCGGTAGGCAGCAATTGCATAAAAGCCCGGATAAGTACGAATCACTTCATTGCGACTTTTGGCAGCCGGATCGCCTTCGTACATGGAGGTGACATCCTGTTGCAGGGCGTTGAACAGGCCGGGCAGTGACTGAAAAAACTTCTCTGCCACCAGGGTCGGATTCGTTCCACCGGGTGTTGGATTGTGACGAAGAATTCGCTCCAATTCTGACTGCAAGTTTAGAAGCAATTCCTCCAATTCCTTTTCACTTAAGTGCGCCAACTGGGTAAAGTCTGCAAACAAGGCGCCCAATAAGTCGGTGAAGAATTGAGCCACTTCAGCCGGAGCCGGACAGGTAGGGCATTGCTGGTGACTAAGGTAAAGTTGGCGAATAAATGCTTTGTCCATAATGTAATAAGCTAAAAAGACTGCAATAGGTTCACCTGTTAACGGTTCCCTGCGGCCTATGTTTTCAGAACCACGAATTGACAGTCTTATTTTAACGATCCGTTAACAACACTACATTTCCTTCCAGGTATGATCGGCCAACAATTTTACGGCAGCAATAAAATTTTTGTACGGTTTACTCCGGCCCCATTCCTTCGGGCCAATCAATGAAACGAGGTGGGTTCCATCCTCCTTCTCGTAGAGATAATACGTCTGGCCTATGACCGGTGCAAACCCAATCTGCGCATCGTAAATGATCATGGAGAGTTCCTTGCGCTTTTGGATCTCTTTGGCCTGGATAGCAAGCAACTCGATCTGCTGCCGGATCTGAGTTAATTGCATGTTGGTTTGATCTTCCATGGCCGACAATGCCTGATGGCGGATCACTCCGGCCTCGTTGGGTTTAATAACGGCCCCTGATACCGATGCCGAATAAGGCAACACACTGAGTTGCTTGTGATAGATTTCTTCGTTCGTAAATTTTTCGCCTTGTTCATTATAATGATGATGCACGACACGCAAATACCCTTTGGGTGTGATCTCGTGCACAACCTCTAACGTTGGCTTATTTTGCCGAGTAAATGTTGTTTGAAAAGACAGTGCGTTGAGAAAGGTACTGCGGATTGAATCGCCTATCTCATGATTATCGAAATCATAATCCTCACCATCCGGAGTGATCGTGTATTGCGAAGCAAAGGCCTGGTCTTCGAGTGAGACCCAATTCATACTGATCGCAAGTTGTTTGCTGGTGCCCCCTAATTCAATTCGGTATATCCCCGACTTCGGCCGATTGCCAAACTCATACGTACCTTTTTCCGGAAAGAGTTGCCACGAGGCTAAGAAATTATAAGCGTCAACCATGCAAAGCTCTATTAACGCTCAAATTGTGCGAATGGTTGTAGAAATAAATAATGGTCTCCGCAATTACTTTTTATAATATGTCATGGCCTCCGGAATCCAACTCTCCAGGTCCTTAATCCGGGTTTCGTGTGAAGGGTGCGTGGATAGGAACTCTGGCGGCTGCTGACCACCGCTTAGGGTAGCCATACGCTCCCAAAATTTGGGTGCCGAAGAAGGATCATATCCGGCCATCGCCATGAAGATCAATCCCATGTGATCAGCTTCGGATTCATGACTGCGTGAAAACTTGAGCATACCTACATTTGTACCCATCCCGACAGCCTGCATAAAAATCTGCTGGGTGGCGGTTGGATTCTGACCCATGGCCGCACCGATGGTACTTAATCCAAACTCGGCCATGAGTCCCTGGCTCATCCGCTCCCGACCGTGGTTGGCAATGGCATGAGCAACTTCGTGCCCCATCACCACGGCAATCCCCAAATCATCCTTGCAGATGGGCAGAATGGCAGTATAGAAAGCCACCTTGCCACCGGGCATGCACCAGGCATTCACCGTCTTATCATCCTGAATCAGGTTGAACTCCCAATTAAACCCTGCGAGTTGATCACTCATTCCCTTATCTGCCATGTATTGTTCCACTGCTTTTTGAATGCGGACTCCGATGGTCTTTATTTGTTGGGTTTGTTCCTGATTGGTGGAGAGCGGACCTTTCTTGACTACTTCCTGATATTGCTGGGCTGCCATCTGATTGATCTCGGCACTGGAAACCAGGCTCAATTGTTTACGGCCTGTTACCGGTACCGTGGCACAGGCATAAAGAGCAGTGAGCAGAATGGTGAAGCTTGCGATTTTACGAATCATGGTGTTGTGTTTAGATGACAAATGTAAGTTCCTTGTAGGTAAAAAATCAAAATAACCGATGAATTTGAGGCTTTCACACAAGAATGTTGTCTAAATTTGCACAAAAGCCTGAACGAAGTATGCGGATTTTTGCGATCGGAAGAAACTATGCCGAGCACATTCAAGAGCTGAATAACGAACGGCCAGATGAGCCGGTTATTTTTACCAAGCCCGATACAGCGCTCATTCGGAACAACGGTCCTTTTTATTACCCGGACTTTTCCAAAGATATTCACCATGAAGTTGAATTGGTGCTTCGAATTTGTAAAGAAGGAAAAAACATCGAAGAGAAGTTTGCGCACAAATATTATGATGCCATTGGCATCGGGATTGATTTTACCGCCCGCGACATTCAATCCAAGCTAAAAGAAAAAGGGTTACCGTGGGATATTGCCAAAGGGTTCAACGGCTCGGCCCCGATCTCTGATAAATTCATTCCGGTTAGTGAATTTAAAGATCTGAAGAACATTAATTTTAAACTGGAAGTAAACGGTGTACTGAAGCAACAAGGCAATACCAGTCTTTTACTTTTTCCGTTTGATTACATCATCAGCTATTTATCAAAATTTTTTACGTTGCGCACCGGTGATTTGATTTTTACCGGCACGCCAAAGGGTGTTGGACCTGTGACGATTGGAAATAAACTATCCGCTTACATTGAACATGAGAAGTTGTTGGAATTTGAGGTTAAGTGAAACATTTTTTTATCTTTTTCTAAGTTGCAGCAGTGCCGTAGCACAATTTAGTCCGGATAAAATTATACTGCCCAGCCCGGTGGCTCGCAGCAATTATTTATTTCCCATCAAACCGGGTAACACAGCCGTTATTACAGGCACCATGGGGGAACTGCGGAATACTCACTTTCATGCCGGATTGGATATTGACACCCCGGGAATTGGTGTGCCGGTATTATCAGCCGAAGAGGGGTATGTATCCCGCGCTTCGGCTACTACCGGAGGGTATGGAAACGTGCTTTACATAACCCATCCGGATGGCAACACCACCGTGTATGCCCATCTTGAACAATTTAAAGGAGCCGTGGGCGAATATATTCGCAAGGAACGGTATGCACGCAAAGTATCCGAAATTGATCTGGAATTTAAGCCCAATCAGTTTCCGGTAAGCAAAGGAGAATTAATTGGTTTATCGGGAAATACGGGTGGATCCGGTGGGCCGCATTTACACTTTGAAGTTCGGAATGAAAGCAATGAAGCGATCAACCCGTTGCTGTACGAATTTGCCGAAGTGAAAGATAACCTCGCTCCGGTTGTATTCAAGATAGCACTTAAAACCCTCGATGAGCAATCGCGCATCAACGATCAATTTGGACGATTCGAATTTTCCGTTGTACGGAATGGGAATTCGTACGCTTTGCCCCACCCCATCCTGGCCAATGGCCACATCGGTGTGGAAGTATTGGCGCATGACAAGATGGAGAACAGCCGGTATCGCTATGGCATTAATTACATCGATATGCTGGTGGATAGCCAGCACGTGTTCACACAAACCATCGACAAGGTGAACTTTGGAGATACCCGGCAAATTCTATCGTTAATGGATTACAAAGTCCTGGAATTACGGGGCAACCGGTTTAATAAACTCTACATCGATGATGGAAATCACCTGAACTATTTTCCCGGAGTGCCAAAAAAGAAAGGCATCCTTGTTAAGGATCAAGAGAGTACAGTCAGAATTCAACTGAAGGATTACAACGGAAACAGCAGTAATGTTCATTTCACGTTAAGGCCAACCCCGGTGGTAACGGAAACAACCCTCCTGCCGGTAAGCGGTAAGCCATTTGAAGCAGAGATGATTGAAAACACGATGCGGCTTTCTGTCAAATCATGTATGGAAGGGTCGTCTGAAATTGTAGTTTGGAGTAAAAGGAAACCAGTTGCCTTACAACCTACCTATTCGGGCGGCAATCAATATGTTTATCTGATAAACTTGTTGAAGCACTTACCGGATTCGATCCAAACTTGTCAGGGCACTGTTCCGTTTGATTTTCAGGATCAGATTCCTTCCAACGCAGAATATAAATACTACAGCGATTTGCTCGATATTGAATTTCCCCGGCAGTCACTGTATGATACCACCTTTCTCAGCATCGCGTATGACACCCTGAATCAGCAAGAATACTTTTCAATCGGCCAACGAACTACTCCCCTGTACAAAAACATTTCCGTTACTCTGAAACCAAAATTCGAATATTTTCAATCGCGCGACCTGGGGTTATACCGCAAGGAAGGACGGGGCTTTGCCTATGTACCCAGTGAATGGAAAAACAGTTGGATTCAATTCAGTACCCGGGAGTTTGGAACGTATACCCTTTTGCGGGACACCGTGCCGCCAACGATTACAAAAATTGGGCTGTCTACAGCCGCGGCCCGGTTCAAAATCAAGGACAATCTTTCTGGCATTGCCTATTTCGAAGCAAACATAAATGGTGATTGGCTGTTAATGGTTTATGATTACAAGTCGGGCATTCTGAAATCTGAAAAGCTGGAAGGAACCAAGCCCTTAACAGGAGACTTCGAGCTGAAGGTTGTAGATTATGCCGGCAATGAACGTATCTTCAAACAAAAAATATAACCATGGCACTAGCAGTGGGTTCATCCGCTCCGGATTTCAAGACCACCGATCAGGATGGCAATGAAATAACGCTTTCGGATTTCAGAGGCAAGAAAGTGGTCCTTTATTTCTATCCCAAGGATATGACTCCCGGGTGCACAGCCGAAGCCTGCAGTTTACGGGATAATTACAAAGCCCTTCAAAAAGCCGGCTACGAAGTAATGGGCATCAGTTCAGACGATGAAAAATCGCATCGGAAGTTTATTGAAAAGGAAAAGCTCCCCTTCCGCTTACTGGCGGATGTAGACAAATCTGTCCATGCCAAGTTTGGAACGTGGGTGGAGAAATCGATGTATGGAAGAAAATACATGGGCACAGCCCGGGTCACGTTTATTATCGATGAGCATGGGAAGATTCAGGAAGTAATTGAAAAAGTTGACACAAAAAATCATGCTGCTCAGATTTTGGGCGGATTACCCGCCCCAGCAAAATCTGCAGATAAGTCAGAAAAAAAGTCCCCTGCTAAAAAGACCGTGAAAATAATTGCCAGAAAAGCAGTGAAGCGGGTTAAGCCAAAGATCACCAAGAAGAAAAAGTAGGTGTGCTGAGTCGGTTGGGTAATTCAGGTTCCCTGAAAAATAAGTCCTAAAGAGTTTTGTGGCCTGCTTTCCTTCTGAATAAATCTATCCCGATTGCTCACACCACTAGTTTAATTTCTCCCATTAACCTTATCTTCGCGCCATAACCTTGCCCGATTATGGCCCAACCTGATTTCGTTAAACTAAAGAAGTTATCCAGTCAAATTCGCAGAGACATTGTGCGCATGGTGCATGCCTGCCAGAGCGGCCATCCGGGTGGATCGTTGGGATGTACTGATTTTTTTGTGGCCCTCTACTTTCATATTCTCAAACACAATCCAAAATTTAACATGGATGGCCGTGGCGAGGATTTGTTCTTTCTTTCCAACGGTCATATTTCCCCGGTATGGTATGCTACACTGGCCCGCTCCGGGTACTTTGATACCAAGGAACTGGCTACGTTCCGGTTTTTGAATACCCGGCTTCAAGGGCATCCGGCTACCCATGAACATTTACCGGGCGTGCGGATTGCCTCCGGCTCCTTAGGACAAGGGTTGTCGGTTGCCATTGGTGCAGCCCAAACCAAAAAACTAAATCAGGATCAATCCCTTGTTTATGTGTTGATGGGCGATGGTGAACAGCAGGAAGGCCAGGTGTGGGAAGCCGCTATGTATGCAGCTCACAACAAGATTGACAACCTGATTGCCACGATTGATTACAATGGTCAGCAGATTGACGGCCCGGTTGATAAGATTGTATCGCTGATGAACCTGAAAGCGAAGTGGGAATCTTTCGGTTGGCACGTGGAAGAATTCAATGGTAACAAGATAGAAGAAGTTGTTGCGGCCCTTGAAAAAGCGAAATCCCTGTCCGGCAAAGGCAAACCGGTGATGAACCTGATGCGTACCGAAATGGGTTTTGGGGTAGATTACATGATGGGCTCACATAAGTGGCATGGCGTAGCGCCTAATGATGAGGAATTGAAAAAGGCTCTTGCGCAGCTGGAGGAGACAGTGGGGGATTATTAAGATTTTTGGTCGGGTCTCCGATTGGCATTTGAACCCAAATAAGAAAACCCTTGATTACCTGGATGGTCTAACAAGCACACAAGTATCACACCTGGTAAATCTATCTGGCATTGTTATCACCTCCCAAAAACGCAATATTTAAGGATATTTAGGCCTTTGTTCAATTGTGTTATAAAATGTAACCCAGTTGTTAACAGCTCTTTTGTGGGTTAGCCAATTTTGGTTGAGTAAAAACAACCCCCATGAAACTCATCACACAGCAGGAGCATAACATCCTTGACCTGATCTGTCAGGGATTTACAAGTCGTCAGATTGCAGAACAGCTTAAAATCAGCTTCCATACGGTGCAAAATCATCGTAAAAATTTAAGGTTAAAATTCAGGGCCTCGAATTCGGTTGACTTGGTGTTGAAGGTTACCAAAATCCACCAATCAATTGAAAGCCCTAATACTCACATTACCGATACCAGCCAATTTGATTAACTTAGGTTGCCCCAGGAGACAAATCTCATGGTCCAGCATTGTAGCCTGTTAACAGTGTTCAATGTGACGTAAACTCTGAAAATAATGAAGAATTTTTGGATTTATGTATTCTGCTTCATCCTATTAGACCTATCTATTCAACTGGGGCATGCTCAAACCCAATCCAAATTGCGGTTTCAGCATTTTGATCAGTTCGATGGTCTTGGAGCAAATGATGTTACCCTCCGAGGAATGAGAACTGACACACTTGGATTTGTTTGGATTCAGCACTATACGAGGTTAAGCAGGTTCGATGGATATAATTTTAAAATTTATAATCATGATCCCAATGATCCACAAAGTCTACCTTTAAATGCCGGAGAGATTTTTGGGGACCTCTTTGGAAATATTTGGTTCCGTCCGCGGCTTCAGTCAGTTGGAGAAAAATATCAGTTTATTCGATATGATATTAGTGTGGATGGATTTGTTAGTTATACAGCCGATCTAAACGGTGCAACTATTAATGATTGGGATTTTTATAGCTACGGACCAATCATCTGGTTAGCAGGGCTTGAAGGTCGAGGACTTGCAGGTTTCAATTATGAAACAAATCAGGTAAAGTGGTATGTCAACCAACTTGCAGATTCCTTAGCCCGGTATAAAAGTAATTCTGTTCATTTAATACAAAATCATGATTCCTTTTTGGTACTTGGTACGGACTATGGACTTTGGAAATTTGATATTGCCAGTGAGAAGTTTTCCAGAATGGATTACAAACCGGATGATCCATCGTTAGAACTTACTAATATTTCCGGTATTATACGTGCAAAAAAGGGCCTCCCCGACCGTTGGCTTCTCACACCTAAAGCGATGGTCAGGGTGGATTCTAATTTTAAGTTTCTGCAACGCTGGGAGTATCCTAAAAATTTTTGGTTTGGAAGTATGTTCCGGGATACTACCGGTATAATCTGGATGGGAGGGCGAGTTGGACTATTTCGCTTTGATCCTTCAACTACCTCGTTAACAACTATTTCGCACGATTCCCAGGACTCCTTTTCATTGAGGAGTAATTACTTGAGTTCTGTCATGGTTGACATGAACAAAAATCTTTGGGTCGGTACCACCAGCGCTGGAATTAGCGTGGCTCCTGCACAATATGTTAACTTTAATAATTTTAAGATATCAGGGCGGCTAATCAATGCCACTGTATATTCATCCCATTCGGATGACTACCTGATTGTTTTCTTAAATCCTAAACCTGAAATAGACAACCATAATGCTTTAAATGAAATCTTAATTGCCAGGATTGATCACGACCATCCTGATTCATTGCATTTCGAAAAGTTTGGAACTACAGAATCCATTATTGGATTTCCATACGGTTTCTGTAGCGGTAAGAAATATTTTTGGATATCCTTAAGAAGTAAAATTGCGGGGCTTCCCATAAATCCTAAGACTGGTATGATTGAACGGGGCCCCATAAAATGGCTAATTCATGATCCGAAAAATCCGAACACTATTAGTCGCAATAGTATGGGCATCTTTGAGGATGTTGATGGCAATTTATGGGCCGGTAGCCGTGGAAATGGAATCAGCAAAATAATACCCGGTATCCCGTATGGTCAGGTAGGATCCGTATTGCACTACGTATCCAATCCCAATGACTCTACTTCAGTTATTGATAATCGTGTCTGGGATTTTTTCTCCAAAGACGCTCAAGCATTTTGGGTTGTTACAGAGAAGGGTGTTGATTTATTCCAGAACAATCGTTTTGAGCATCTTTTGCGGGATGAAATTCCTTTCGAGGTACTCCGCACAACAGAGGGTCTTACCTATATCGGAACAGTGAAAGGCTTGTTTGCAAGTTCAGGCACGGCAAACCATGATTTTCAAAAGAACACCATCATCAATGACTACGAAATTCGCGGTCTGAAAGAAGACGCGTTGGGTCGGCTATGGCTATGCAATCCTAATGGGGTTGCCTGCTATGATCCGAAAGAGAAGATCCTGATCGAATTGAATGAAAATGATGGTATCGATTATACTTCACAAACAATCCAAAAAACCAGTCGAGGTTTTATGGTAACGGTAAGTGAAGAAGGAATTACAATTTTTGATCCCACGACCCTTAAAATTGACCGGAGAAAAACCCGGCCCCTGATAACCCGGTTGGAAGTGAACAATAAAACCATAAGAGCGAAAAAGGAGATTTCTAAAGACGATGACTTTACAACGCCAGTAGATATCACGGTGCTAGACAAATTAGTGATAGACCATCAGCATAATAATTTTTCACTGGAATTTTCGGCCATGGAGACTACTGCACCCAGAAGAAATAAATATCAATATAAACTGGAAGGATACAATGAAAACTGGATTGAAGCAGATTGGAAAAATCGAAAGGCTACCTATACCAATTTGCCGGCAGATGATTATGTTTTTAGGCTGAAAGCCACCAATCATCATGGCATCTGGGGCAATGAAAAAGCACTAGCCATTACCGTACTTCCACCTCCCTGGAAAACCTGGTGGGCCTATACCGGTTATGGTTTCTTAGTACTGGGGGTCTTGTATGCTGCCAGGCGAAATATTGTATACCGAGAACGGCTCAAAGCGAATCTACAGCTTGAAAAAGTAGAACATGAGAAAGAACATTTTGAGTTAGAAAAAGTAAAAGAGATCGATCAAGTAAAAACATCTTTCTTTACTAATATTTCGCATGAGTTCCGTACCCCCCTTACCCTAATTAAAGGACCAATCGAAAATCTGCTGGAAGAATTTGCTGACAATCCCAAGGTAATTGAGCACCTAAAACTTGTTCAGCGCAATTCCGATTTGCTATTAAAACTTATCAACCAGCTACTGGATCTGGCTAAACTGGAATCAGGAACCTTGCAGGAAGAAAAATCGGAAGGTCGATTAAATACGTTTATCAAAGCTATAGTCAGTTCATTTTCAACCTTCGCTCATCAGAAGGGAATTGAACTAACGGTCACGGTGCCAGAAGTAAGGTATTTGGCTCGGTTCGATAAAGATAAACTTGAAGCCATCCTGATAAACCTGATTAACAATGCAATAAAGTTTACACCAGTCAATGGAACAGTAAAAGTTATTGCCGATGTAAGCAAGCCCAATGCACAAACAAACAACTTCAAATTAGTTCTGTCCGTTCAGGACGCAGGCATTGGGATACCTTATAATCAACAATTCAAAATCTTCGAACGCTTCCACCAAGTTAGCGAAACACATAAGGAAGTTGGCACTGGCATTGGCCTTGCCCTGGTTAAAGAGCTGGTGGCGCTGATGAAAGGAATCATTACGGTGAACAGTGAAATCGGAAAAGGAAGTGAATTCAAAGTTGAACTGCCCATTGAAATTATTCTAACCGAAAGTCTAGTAGCACGGGATGAAGAAAATCCTTCCGAAGCCTCAATACCCACCATCCTTAACCAACATTCATCAGCAAACTATATCAATGAGAAAATTTTAACGTCCAAACCTCATATCTTGGTAGTGGAAGACAATTCAGATCTTCGCACCTTCATTATTGAGTCACTAGGCGATGAATTCTATTTCCTTGAAGCAGAACATGGAAAGCAAGGCCTTGAAATTGCAATCCGCGAGGTTCCCGATTTCATTATCAGCGATGTCATGATGCCGGAGATGGACGGCATAACGATGACCGGAATAATCAAGAAGGACATTCGTACCAGTCACATTCCTTTACTATTACTGACAGCTAAGTCCACGGAGGATAGCAAGTTAAGTGGTCTGCAACGAGGTGCCGATGATTACCTTACTAAACCTTTCAATAAAAAGGAGTTGCTGCTGAAAGTACGCAACAGAATAAGCCGGCAAGTTAAACTTCGCGAAAAGTTACGTGCCGAACTTATAAGCACCGCACCGAAAGTTGAGGTACTTTCGGAAAATGAAAAGTTTTTAAACTCCGTGAAAGGAAAAATCCTGGAACGCCTCAGCGATGAACAACTCAGTGTGGAGTCGTTGTCAGTAAATATTGGCATGAGCCGTGTGCAGTTGTACAGAAAAATATCCGGATTAACCGGCATGTCGGTGAATGAGTTAATCCGGAAACTTCGCTTGCAACGGGCCGCTCAATTGCTGCAACAGAATTGGGGACCGGTGAGTCAGGTGGCTTATGAAGTGGGTTTCTCAAACCTCTCGTATTTCAGTAAAGTCTTTAAAGAGGAGTTTGGAATGCTTCCCTCCGAATATCCTGAGAAAAAGGATTAACCACGGATCAAACAGCATGTCCCTACGATACACACAGAGTTGCCGTCAACTCCATTGAAGTAATTTTGTGAATCATTGTGCTATCGATAGATCCTCTGAAGGAATTCAAGCTGCTGAGTTTGATAACAATGTTCGGTCCAGTCTTTTCAATAAATTATTTCATGTTTCAATTTTGTTACAATTTGAAACAGGACTGTTAAAAGACCTTTTCGTGCTAAATTTCCTGCTTTTACAATTTATCAAATCAGTCAAATGATGAATCATATGCGTTAGTTTTCAGGTACCCCGTGAGTGCACTTTTGACATGTCAATGCGACAACAAAAATGTTTCACTAAAACCTAAATAAATTATGAAAACTAAAATCACAATCATTCTACTCGTTGCTACATTGTTATTGTCGTTCACATCCTGTGTGGAAGAGGAGATCAAAGTAACAAGGTCTGACATTAATTCGACTGGCACTACAGAAGCCAAATTACAGGATTAATAATATACATTGATCCGGCTTGAAAAACATTTTCAATTATCAAACAAACGATTAGAAAAAGGCAGAAATGGCGAGCATACTTCTCTACATATTCGTTCTCCAGTTCTTATTAGCTTGCATTCCGGAGGATCCAGAACCGGAGCCACCCGCCCACCCCGTAGTTATTGTTCAATAGCATAGGTGTAGTAAATAGCACCCACCTTCGATGGTGCTATTTACTATATTTCTATAATAATCTAAATTCCAAAATAAGTATTGAAAACAATTCCCGCGGACAGTTGATAATGATATTGGATAGGCGGCCTAATAATTTTAATGAAAAAAGTGTATACTTTGAGCCGTATTCTCCAGCTATCCAAAATATGAAGACAACTTTTGATCCAAGCACCATCCGCCACCAATTCCCCTCCCTTCAACGCCAGCACAACAACCAACCCCTGGTGTACTTCGATGGCCCGGCCGGTACGCAAGTGCCACAAAGGGTAATCGATGCCATTACTCACTACTATAAAAACTCCAATGCCAATTCGCATGGTACCTTTATTACCACCAACGAAACGGATCGGGTAATTCACCACATGCGTTCCTGCATGGCCGCGTTGTTAGGAGCCGAAAGTGAGGACTGTATTTCCATTGGTCAGAACATGACCACGCTGAACTTTTCTCTGGCACGGGCGATTGCCCGCATTTTAAAACCTGGAGACGAGGTACTGATCACTCAATTGGACCACGAAGCCAACCGTGGGCCTTGGCTTACCTTACGGGATGTAGGTGTTAAGGTTCGGGAAGTGAATCTTTTACCAACCGGAGTTCTAGATTATGACGACTTTGCCAACAAGATCAATGAAAACACTAAACTGGTGTGCATGGGCATGTCGGCCAACAGCATCGGCACGGTGAATAATTTCAAATTGGTTAGGGAGCTCACCTATAAAGTAAATGCCTGGCTGCTGCTGGATGCAGTCCACTACGCGCCCCATTTCTCTATCGATGTTCAGGATATTGGCTGCGATTTCCTTTTGTGTTCTGCTTATAAATTCTACGGTCCCCACGTAGGGATTCTCTACAGCAAACCCGGGCTGCTCGATCAATTGCCAACGGATCGGTTGCGTACAGCCGGTCAGACTGCACCAGAGCGAATCGAGACCGGAACCCTCAATCATGCTGCCATTGCTGGAGTAAGTGCCGCAGTCGAATTTATTGCCGGACTTGGGACTGGAAATTCTTTTCGGCAGAAATTAGTAAACGCCTTTGAAAAGATTAGTGCTCATGAATATGCACTGGCTTCCTACCTCTATACCGGGCTTTCAAAAATACCGGGTATAAAAGTTATCGGGCAAGACTTCTCTACGACCAGACGAACGCCTACCCTCTCGTTTACGATGAAAGGCAAAACACCAACCCAGGTTTGCGAGCACCTGGCATCTAAAAATATCTGTGGTTGGGACGGGCACTTCTATGCCATCCATGCGATTGAAGTTCTGGGTCTTCTTGAACAGGGTGGTGTTACGCGGCTGGGGATTTCGGTTTACAACACCCGGGAAGAGGTGGATTTTGTATTAGCGGAGTTGAAGCGAATAACTTAATAGCTTCACACCCATAGGAAGATTGGCGCAAATCTCCTATATTCATTAACCCAAAAAGCCAACGCTATGCGCCACATCCTATTCCTTGTGTGGATTGGAATTGCTTTGATTGCAATTTCGTGTACCCAGTCAAATACTGATACTTCAGGCCAATCTCAAGGTTTACTACAAACCAATAACCATTATGTGGTTATCCTGAAGGAAACTTACATAACCCCCCTCCTTGACGATACAACGATTATGAAAATGGATGAGAAGGCAAGAGCGGACGCAAGAGTTGAATCGAAAGAAAAAGTTAAAAAACTGTTGAGAAAGTATAATCTTGAAGGCAAGGTACCGGATGATAAAATCTATGTAGAGGTCATTGTGGCTTTTGATGTTGATCTTACCGACAGTGAGGTGGTAGCTTTAAGGGCGGATAGTGAGGTTGAGTCAGTAGAGCGAGATGTGCGGATTCAGGGACGTCCTATTCACCAGGGCAGACCTATTCACCAGGGAAGGCCTATTCATCAAGGCGAAAATGGTGAGGACGATTGGGGGTTGCGGAAGAGGGGCAATTGTTGGCAAAGTTGTGCCGTAGACAAGGCCGGAGGCGCTTCTAATGGAGAAACAGATCCAAATGCCATCTGGATTGTAGATACTGGCATCGCCAAAGATCATCCCTATTTAAATGTTGATTTATTACTTGGTAAAAATTTTACCGTTTTTCCTGTATCGTCTGATGCCAATGATGACAATGGCCATGGTACATTGATCTCAGGCATAGCTGGGCTAAAGAAATTTAATTGGAGTACTGATATCGATGTGTGTTCAGGTGTATCCATGGGTGCGCGTTTAGTCCCTATTAAAGTATTGGATCGGGATGGCTGGGGAGACTGGTCTAATATCATTGCTGCTTTAGAATACATCGGTAAAAATTCAAAAAGAGATGATGTCATTAATCTAAGTCTGGGCGACTACCCAATCACCAATTGTAAAACTGAAATTCCTGGACTAGAACAAATTCTGGTTAGACTCGGAAGACAACGTTTTGTGGTTATGGCCGCAGGCAATAACATGGATGATTCAAATAAATGTCTTCCCGGTTGCCTTGATGAAAGGGGATTGGTAACAGTGGCCGCAGTCAACTGCTCACTAAATTGTTCTTTGTATTCGAATTACGGATCCTCGGTCGACTATGTGGCGGTTGGAACAGATGTATTCTCTACCTTCTTATATGATGCCGCTCAAGCAAAATGGACCTACATGGTGGTGTCCGGAACCTCCATGTCCACAGCGGTTATCTCTGGTATTATTCATGCAACTGGAAAATTGCCCAAGAATGGAACCAATATAGGGTGTGGGTTACCCGGATCATCAACGGTTGTTGATTACCCCTTGGGAACCAAATAAGTCATCTGACTTATTTTTCTGCAATAGATTCCCGCATGGTTTGAACTTTATCTTTCACTTTATCCATAAGTGATAAGAACTCAGGATCATTTTTGTACCTGTGGAAATGGGGGCCATAATAAAATTTAGCATAATCAACCCAATGCATCTCAATAGCCCGGTGCAACCATTCCAATGATTTTGTACGATTGCCCTTAATAGCATAAATGGCCGCCAGGTAAAATGGAGGTTCAAAGCTTTTTGAACCATTGTTTACCTCATATAAATTATTTTCCAGGGCATGATTTAAGTAGACCTCCGCTTCTACCCGATCGCCATCTTCCAGCAAGATTTGACCCAATCCGATCGGACTGGCTGTGTAATGGTCCTCCCGATACATTGTGTTGGTTTCAATAGCTTGTTGAAAATACTTCTTGGCATTTACCCGGTCTCCGGCAAAGTGCGCAATCAGGCCCGCTGCTTCAAACACCCGCGTATCATTCCCTATTTCCAGCACCTTGGGTATTAGATCCAACGCTTCCTGATTCCGGCCAAGCGATACCAGCGTATACGCTAATAGTTCGTACGTATCATATCGGGTGGATCCTTTATCTGCAGCCAGGGATTTCTTAAACCATGCTTCCGCATTCTCCAAATCACCCAGCAATCGATAGATCCAACCAATTAATTGGTAAGGAATCCAATTGGTGGGATTCAGCCCGGCCGATTTCTTTTGCCACCGTAAGGCGGTTGGTAAATCCCCTCGGAGTAAATAATTCGTACCCAAATTTCCAGCAGCCCGATCATCCGTTGGATCCAGTGCCACCGCCTTTAGCAATAATGGATGACCACTTTCATAGTCCTCACGATAATCATACGCGGTGGCTAAGGCCTTGTATGCCTCGGAAAGATTTGAATCTAACGCAATAGCACGCTTTCCAGCCACTAAACTTGAATCCGTCCAAAAATACTCTTGCACAAACCGACCATACCGTTGGGCATAGGCATCACTCAACCCTGCCCATGCCCGGGCATAATTCGGATCAAGATCAATGGCTTGTTTAAAAAGTACCACTGCCGAATCATTCGACTTGCTTTGATATTCATAGTACAAACTGCGACCGCGTAAGTACAAATCATACGCGGTAGGATTGGTGGTTGCTTTCTTATGCAATTGACGTTTCTCACTCTCACTGAGTTGGATCTTCAATTGATCAGCAATCATTTGCGCAATCTCCGACTGAACGGCCATGATGTCCTGCGAAGTATGCTGAAACGTGTTACCCCAAAGATACGTGTCATCCTGATCAATGAGTTGGGCGCGCACTGCAATTTTATCACCTTGCTGTGCGATGCTCCCCGTCAGGATCAACGCGACATTTAAACGCTTGGCAATATCTTCCATGGGAAGAAGACTTCCGGCAAATTCCTGAGTACGTCTTTTATTGGTGACCCGAAATTGTTTGATAATAATTAACCGATTGATGATATCTTCCGTGATTCCTGCAGCGAAATATTGATCTCCACCACGATTCTCAAACGGTATAACCGCAATTGAAATCACTCTGTTTCCCTCCTCATCCAACGTTGGAATTATACCCGTGTCTTTCAAATAATTGAGGTAAACAAACTGACTGATCATGACGATGACCATAAGTAGAATGAGAGGCCGTCCTGTAAATGGTTTCTTTCGTTCCGGTGGAAATGGATTTTCGGTGGCTTGAGGAGAATTCGTGCGGATCAAACCATGCGGACTGACTTCATAAAACCAGGCAAACAAGGTGGCCAGTGGAAAACCACCTAGCAACAGCCAGGCAACCAACTCTACAAATCGGGACTCCAACTTAATGAATGGCGCTATAAATAATAGAAACTGATGTAACACCAATGCCACAATGGTATACGTAAGTGCTGCCCGTCCAACATTTCTCCGTCTTAATTCACTCCATAACCAGGGGATTCCTTCAACTGGTGGATCGATAACCGTTACTCGTTTTGATTCGGTTTTAAGTTCGTTTTTCGACTGCTGGCCAACGGCCAGGAACAGGTGATTAATGGCATTCGCGACCTTGTTGATTTGATCGCGGTAAAAAGTCCGGTTTGTATTATCCAGTCGGGTATCCTGAGGCGTCAAGGGCCGGTTTACCCCAGGTGACCGAAAAATAAATTCGATTGCCCGTAATGGACTTTCCACTTCCTTCTCAAAAAGCAGTTGATCACCCGCATCCAAGTCGTGTATCTGTACCGGAAGGATTCGACTGGTTACGTTGCGATTGGGCAATTGGATATGGAGCCCCAGGGCATCTTGCTTGGCTAATTTGCAAAAGGCAAGAAACTCATTTTTCCAGGCAAAGCTCTTGGTATCGCAATAAGTATGGGAAATGATCGGAATAAAAATGAAACAGCGCAGTTTACCCTCGAGGCTTTTATCGACATGATGGATTTCCAGCAGACCATCATGTGGATTGGAGTCATAATAAACCGAAACTGGTTCTTTAATGGTGGCTGCTAATTCTTCCTTTAGGTGATTAACGAAATCAGTCACCCACCCGGACCGGTTGTCGTTGTGGCGGTACGAGATGAACACATCATATTCAAAGCCTTCAACGAGAGAGCTCATGACTCAGCATAGTAAATTTTGATATCGCCTGCCTGCCGGTAGGCAGGTATTTGTATCCAGGCAAAAAGGACGGCATAACCAAAGATAGTTAAAAAGTAGCTTTCTATGGGCTTATTGCTTTAGCCCCTTGATCACCACATTACCCGTTCCGCTTGGGTCGCACGGGTATTGAAATTCACTTTTCATCCGCTTTGGATCGTTGATCGTTTTATAAAAGTCGTCCAGAAATTTTAAGGTAGCTTTAACATACCCCAATTCCAGGTAAGGGCATTCGGAATAAATCCGATAAAAATCGTCCCGTGCCTGATTAAATTGGGCAACAACCGGTTCAAACTGTTTCATATCCTGAACACAATACCCCCGGTATCGCCTTTCGCGGGTTGAATTCAATCCCAGTTCGACAGCCGGCAGCGCATAAGGTGCCGAAACGATTCCGGCATGATCAAAGTCGTAGGGTACCGTAATGGGAATGGACAGCGAATCATTTGCGATCAGCTTTACATTTTGGCGATACTGAACCGACCAATCCGTGTTCCCGATCAGGTATTCAAAAACAGCCATGGTCAAA
Organism: uncultured Ohtaekwangia sp.; assembly: GCA_964488465.1. Taxonomy (GTDB): domain Bacteria; phylum Bacteroidota; class Bacteroidia; order Cytophagales; family Cyclobacteriaceae; genus ELB16-189. The sequence continues at coordinate 197,549 of CAZAUN010000008.1, forward strand.
AAGTCTTCCTTTTGGGTTTGCTCCGGTCGCACCAATTGTCGTTCAAGCATGATCATGCCATTTCGTTCCGCTACTTGCTCCTCCTCTTCCAATAAAATTCCGTAAAAGAATGCAGCCCGCTTTGGTTTCAGATTTGGATCCTGTAATTCAACAGAGACTAACCGGGCTTTGAAACTCTTTGGGGTAAGACGGTTGTAGAGCTGATAAATCAAGTACTCACGGACTACATATTTATCACCCTGACAAGGCATCACCAACTTAACCTTATTCTGACCTTCGAACAGAGTTCCTTTGGTTGCCTTAGAAGAAAAATTTAACAGGAGTGGTGGAAAATCGCAATTGCTTTTTAAGCGCCTGAAATTTCCGCGTACCCGGGCTTGTATGGGAATGGAGACCGGTTGATTGCTTACACTGGAATCGGTATAGGTAAGTTGGATCTCATGATATTGGGGATCCTCACCCCGATCTTGCAACAGTGCCTCAATTTGTCCGCTCAATTGAATTTTGAGCGGTGAATCTCTCTCAAAGAGTTTTTGGGCCCGGCAAGTGTAGGAATGAATTCCTGCAAAAATGAGGAGCAAGATAAACTGATAGATCGTTACTATGCGAGAGCGTGACATCATGAGATGGAGCTTCTTAAAGATACTAAAACCCTCCTGATATTTACCTTCCATCTGCTCTATCAATTATTTGAGTACATTCGAAAATATTCAACCCTTGCATGGAACCTGAAAAGCCACCCAAGAAAAAGAAAAGTGGTCGGGAAACCGAAACCCTCTTCCGGGTAACGTACCGGAATCAAAACAACCTGATCCAAATTGCCGACAATAAGGCAAACATCGTCATTAGTATCAATGCGATGATCATCTCTTCCATCATTGCCATTACCGGGTATGGTGCCATCGCCAATCAATTAGACCTTTACAAATCCAGCATCATTGTTCCCATCGCGCTAATTGTGATTTCGTGCCTTGTATCGGCTATGTTCGCCATTCAGGCAGCCCGGCCCAAAGTCATTTCTGCTTCGCGGATTCCTGACAAAGAAGAAAAATCAAGTTTACTTTTCTTTGGGGTGATTGCCCGGCACAGTCAAAAGGAGTACCTGGAGAAAATGAACTTACTCTTGCAATCCCGGACCGACATTCATGAAAATATGACCATCGATATCTACAACCAAGGGCTTATCCTAACACGTAAATACCGATTGTTAAGTTATGCCTATCAGGTCTTTATGTTTGGATTTACCTTCAGCGTGTTGATTTTCCTACTTTTTATCATGTTGTGATTTCAAGACAAAAGGAATTCTACTCGTATCTGCCAACCCTCTAAGAAAATCATAACTGGGTCTAAGAAATCATGAGGATGTTTTCACTAATATTTAAATAACCTACTCTATAGGCTGAATAGAGAAGACTTACCCAAGTTTTCTTTTCATGTTTAATTGATTTATTACCCTTATCTTACATAGAATTCAGGTTACTTAACCAATCTGAAACCTATTATTCACAGTCCAATTCACCCTACACCTAACAAAGAAACACCCCACATTTCCATGAAAAAAATTAGCGTTGAAGCTTCAGGTGGTTTAGGCCGCGCGCTTCACAATAGGCTGGTTTTAGGATTCATCTTAATTCTTTCCGTCCTACCGGGTAAAGTCCGGTCTCAACAAGTGCAGCAACTTCAGATGTCTGATTTTGTACTGTTTTCTGGTGCTGGAGGACCTGGCACAGCCTCGTGCAACTCACCGGGGTATGCCGTTCAGATCGGAAGTTCCTCCCAGATTACCGGAGGGTCTGTGGGCAGCTTAAAACTAGTTAAAACTACAGGTACGGCTTCTTTCAGTAGTAACATCTTTAGTAAGGGAACGATTGTCCTGGCCAACAGCAATAGTGTAATTGGTTCTATTGCAGCTTCAAACTCCCCTGCGGTTTCAGGAACTATTCTTTCAGTTGGATCTAATGCTACTATTAATGGAAATATTGATGTAAACGGAAGAATTGTAATTGGTGGTGGAAGCGTGACTGGCACCATTACTCAGTCAGTTGGAACTACGTATTCAGGACCCAACCCAAGTGGAGGAAGAATTACCGGAACACCCACGCTCCCTCAATTTCCTTCGCTCCCGTCTATAACTTCATTTCCTGCTTATCCCCAAATGGCGGATATTACCACTACCCGCACCATTACTCCCGGGGCATATGATGACATAAAACTTTCAGGAAACCAGACCCTCACCTTTAAAGGTACCGGTGTCTATATACTGCACCTGATTGATAATAAGAACAACAATACTTTTGTATTCGACTTCGAAAATAATCCAACCGGCACCATACAGCTTTATGTTCATGACAATGTCAGGCTTGGAAAGCTAAGTGTGAACTTGATCAATGGCGGTAGCGCGAGTCGTATTTTCACAGAAGTACATGGAACCGGTCTGAGTAGTACAAAATATGCATTTGATATTGCCAACGGATCCACTGGGTCAAAATCTAAGTGGCTTGGGACAGTTTGGGCTCCCTATGCTGCCATTAACGTTGGCTCGGGAACCGGAAGCTCAGACATCACCGGTGCCCTGTGGAGTGGCACGCAGGTTAATATTCAAAGTGGGGTTACCGTAGTTTATGCTCCCTTTATAACGTGTACCACCCCAGTAGTAAATGCTGGAGCCGATAAGACGATTACCTGTACGGCCACCACAGTTCAGCTCGATGGCTCGTCCACTACTCCAGGTGTTACCTATAGCTGGGTAGCCAGCAACGGAGGAAGCATTGTTTCGGGAGCGAATACCGCAACCCCTACCGTAAATGCCGCAGGAACATATACACTGACGGTCACCTCAGGAGCTTGCACCGCAACCGATGTTGTCTTGGTGAATCTGAATACGACACCGCCTACGGTTAGCGCTGGCGCGGATGTGAATGTTTGTGCCGAAGTAAGTGAAGCAGCTCTAACAGCAGTAGTTACTGCAGGAACGGGTCCCTATACTTACTCCTGGAGTACCGGAGAAACAACTGAATCAATTTCAGTTACTCCCTCAACGACTACTGTTTATTCGGTTACAGTAGTAGGGGCAAATGGATGCCCGGCAACGGATGAAGTTACTGTGACTGTAAACCCCACGCCAGTAATAACGATCAACAATGAGGAAGTTTGCAGCACAGAACTTGGTGGGAATACCGCTCTTATCGATTTAACGCTCTATGCTTCTACCGAAGCGGGAACCCTTTCGTTCACCAGTCAACAACAAGGTGAGGTTCAATCCCCTTCAACGTTTACGGCAGTGCATGGCGATGAGATCACGGTGACCGCAGTCAGTACATTTGGATGTACCACTACCACAACTTTTACAATTACAGTCAACGCGCGCCAGCAATTCGGTGTTTGTGCACCCCTGGTCGGTAAAGTAAATGATCTCATCGGTTCCGAACTAACCATGCTCTATACAATCGTACAGCAAGGAGGAGAAGTAGATAACAACGAATTATTCTTCATCAGCGACAATAGAGTGCTGGTAGAAATAATTGTTCTCTCCGAACTATCCAGCGCCCAACTTTCAGATCTGCAAGCCATCTTGAATACTTTGGGGTTTGAAACCGATGATGACATTAGTGAATTGGCAGGCTCGTTGATTATTACCGGATTTGTACCGGTTGAAAATCTGGACGAGTTGAATACCTATGATGAATACATCAATTATGTACGGCCCGCGATCCCTCCGGTGCGAAGTGCCATTGCCTCACAAGGCGATGAAGTGATGCGATCGAATCTGGTTCGGTTAGGATATGATCTGGATGGTACCGGTATAAAGATTGGAGTGCTATCGGACAGTTATAATACGTTGCCCAACGATCCGGCCACACTGGATATTAAGGATGGAGATTTACCCGGGGCGTTAAATCCCTCCGGTTATTTGAATGAAGTCAACCTGGTTAAGGATCTCCCCGCTCGCTACGGCCAGGGAACGGATGAAGGCCGAGCGATGCTACAAATTATTCATGATGTTGCTCCCGGAGCCGAGTTGTATTTCAGAACAGGTTTTATTACCGCGGGAGACTTTGCCAAGGGAATCCGGGACTTGAAGTTGCCTGAAAATGACTGCGATATCATTGTCGATGACATTACTTATATCACCGAGCCTTTTTATACCGATGGTCGAATTGCAAAGGCCGTTAATGATGTAAGTGGAGCTGGAGTTTCGTATTTCACGGCAGCCGGAAACTTTGGAAGCAAATCTTACACTTCTGATTTTAGTCCTGTCAATGCCCCTGCAAATTTACCCGGTCAGCAAGCCCATAACTTTGGAGGTGGAGACATCCTCCAGAACATAACCCTTGGCCCTGGTGCAGACCCCACCACGTATACGATTGTATTACAATGGGATGATCCTGTGTACTCGATCGGTTCGTTCGGTGAAATTCTATCCGGCTCAGAGAATGATCTCGACATCTACCTGGTAAACTTTCAGGGTGCAGAACTCTTTGGATTTAACCGGAACAATACCGGTGGCGATCCGATCGAAATTCTATCCTTTTCGGTTCCGGCCAATACCACCATCAATACCGATATCATGATCGTGAGGGCCCATGGCACTTCCGATGTTAATTTCAAGTATGTGATCTTCCGTGGCGACAAGCTTGTGGTGAATGAATACTTTACCGGTGGCTCCACGATTGTAGGCCAAGCAAATGCTACTGGTGCGATGACGGTGGGTGCTATTTTGTATAGCAATACCTCAACGTTTAACTATACTCCAGTACCGGAAAACACGGAACCCAACACGGTGGCTTCATTTTCCTCCCGTGGTGGTACTGAAACCAATTCTGAAATCAGAACCAAACCTGACTTTGTTGCTCCGAATGGCGTAAACACTTCGGTATTTCTGAATGGTACGGATATCGAAGGTGATGGTAAGTTCAATTTCTTTGGTACATCGGCCGCGGCTCCACATGCTGCCGGATTAGCAGCTTTGATTATGCAAGCCCGCACAAAATACTACGCGGGTTCGGCCCCTACTCATAAAGATGGTGCCAGTTGGGATACAGAATTTATCGGAAGTTCTCCAGATGACATCCGGAAGGTGATGCAAACCACCGCGCAGGATTTGTATGGTGAAGGTTTTGATATCAATTCCGGCTACGGATTGGTGCGTGGCGATGCTGCCTTGCTTACCCTGGCCACACCCAAACCAAAAATAACCCGGCTGTTGCTTCCGGATGGCGCCAATGTTGGTGTTGAAGAATTCACATTGATTATTGAGGGGACAAACTTTTATTACGACTCAAAAGTATTCCTTCGTGGTAATGAATTGAACGAAGGGGATGTATTCTACAATGAAGAAACTACCAACCTCGAAGTAACCATTCCCCCCTTTGAAGGAAATCCACCCGTCCAGGTAAAAAATATTGCCCTGACCAATGCCGGGGATGGTGGTGACTCAGAATCTGTTCCGATCCTTAATATTCCAAAGCAAATTGTGGCGATCCAGGCAAATAATATCACTAAAAAGTATGGTCAAGTAATAATCCCCTTTGGTGCAACCGTATTAACGTTAGCCGATGATGAATCCGGCAATCAAACCTGGCAACCCGCGAGCTTAACACTGGAGCAAGTTGGGTTAACCCTGGAGTCTGCAACCGGACCGTTGGTTCAACTTATGTTCACAAGTTCCATTACTACTTCCGGTGGCGATCTTGCACCGGTTGGTGATTATGATATCATCCCGGTTCATTCAGAAACCAATATCATTTTCCGCGAACTCTATGACTATGTAGGCGTCATCCAAACAAATGGTGAGCGGGCATACAATGGTATCGATAATACGTATGGACCTTATGGGGCTGGTTCCATTACTGTGGAGGCTCTGCCAATCACCCTCAAGCCCATCAATTTGCAATTGGAATACGGTCAATCCATCAGTGATGCACTCGATTACGAGATCACCTTTGAAGAAGCGGATGAAACTGAAATTACAGACGTTATTGGATTAAAAGCGGCTATTGAAAATTCCTATCGTCAGGACCTGGAGCGGGCTAAATCCGCCAGTGATGATGCCCTGCCCTTGGCCATCTTCGATACGCAACAGTTTAATGGCAGAACGTTAATTAATTCCGATGCGGCTAATCTGAGTTTTATGGTCAGCGGCCGGACTTTGATCAACGGTCGTACCCTCATCAATGGTCGTACTTTGATTAATGGGAGAACCCTAATCAACTCGGTATTCGATGTGCCCATGAGTTCCTTTGAAAATTACAAAGCTACTCCAACAGATGAACTGAATCAGACGCTCGTCAATCCGGAATTGAATGGCAGAACCCTGATTAACGGACGCACCCTGATTAACGGACGAACCCTGATCAATGGCCGTACTCTGATCAACGGCCGCACCTTAATTAATGGACGCACGTTAATCAATGGTCGTACGCTCATCAACGGTCGCACCCTGATCAATGGTACAGAAGGCCCGGAAACCGATGCTCCTGAATTGGATAACATGGTAATCCTTTTTGGTGAGAAAGATTTAGAGCCAGCTGAAGAAGTGGAAGCCAACAGCACCGAGTATTACGATTTCGGGGCCGACATCGACAATGAAGAGGATTATATTCTTGAATTTTACCCCATCAATCTGGTGAGTGGAACCAACGTAACCGAACCGGGAGCTCCCCATATCATTGTTCCGGGAACATTTTTGTCGAGCAACTTTACCGTCTCGTACCTATCGGGTACACTGGAAATTAGTCCAGCCCCTTTAACGGTGACCACGGCTGCTACTCCGAATGAACTCATCTATGGCGATCCAACTCCGGAGTATGCTTCTACCTTCGAAGGATTTGCGTACACCACTGAATTCTTTGAACCCGGGAATCCAGAGAAAGTAACTGTGGCCGAAACTGCTACCAACGTAGTTCAATCGATCGACTATTCACTCTTAAAAGTGGAAGCGACCTTTGAAAGCACAGGGTTGATCCCGGTAGGATCCTATCACATTGTTCCTTCGGTAAATTTGATCACGCCATCGAACTACCGGATTGAAATCGGAACCCTGGGTGAACTTACTGTAAATGCCAAAGTCGCTTCGGTAACTCCAAATCCTGCTGGCAAGACGTATGGAGATGCTGATGTAGCTCTAGAAGGTAGTCTGACAGGCTTCCTGGAAGCTGATGGAATAACTGCTACCTATTCAAGAACCGTTGGCGAACAAGCGGGTGGCCTGTACACCATCAGCGCGGTATTAAGTCCGGACGAGGCTTTGACAAACTATTCAATTACTTATAATACCGCAAACTTTACAATCGGCAAACGAGTGGCTAGTGTAACACCAAAAGATGAAACAAAAACCTACGGAAGCGATGATCCGGTTTTCACCGGAACGCTTTCAGGATTCGTGGAATCGGATGGAGTAGTTGCATCTTATTCGCGCACAACAGGCGAGAATGTGATCGGATCACCTTATATGATCAGTGCGCTATTAAGTCCGGCCAGCGTATTAGTCAATTATGTTGTTACTTACAACACGGCACAGTTCACCATTACCAAGGCTAACGCTACCGTTAGCCTCACAGGCGGAACTTTTGATTACGATGGTAATCCTAAAGAGGCGACCGGTTTTGCCTATGGTGTGGGCGGAGTGACGGATGTCTTAAGTCCTTCTGTAACGTATACTTATTCAGGCGGATCGGTCCCCGTTGAAATTGGTAGCTATGGAGTTACGGCCAACTTTGCGGGCAACAGTAATTACTTCCCTTCCTCCAACACAACTACAATTATCATTGTATGCCCGGCACCTCCGGCAGTTGTCAGTTACGAAGTGGCAATGGGCGGTGGTTCCAGCACACCTACGGTATCAAAACCGGCAGGTACTGAACCGGGTGATTTGTTGATTGTTGGATTAACCTTTGAAAAAGGGTCTGGTTCACAAATTGTTACCCCTGCCGGTTGGAGCTTCATTCGCTCGGACAATGAAGGGAACCAGGTTGGCCTTGCTACTTTCTATAAAATCGCTGAAAGCAATGAGCCTTCCGCCTACTCCTTTACAATTTCCAATAGTCCTAAATGGTCGATGGGTATCTCAAGGGTGGAAGGTGCTGACCTAAATAACCCGATTGATTCACACGGTGGGTTGAAAGGCGGGAAAGATTATGATGCTAAAGCGCCTTCAATCACCACCAATAATTGCAATACACTGGTGCTGGCCTTTTATACCAATAAGACTGATGCTACCTGGATTGAACCGGTTGGATCAACCGAAATTTATGATAGCCCGAACCAGCAGCAGGGGCTTACGTCAAATATGATGGCATCGTACACGCAAGCAGATGCGGGGCCAACAGGCGATAAGATCGCGACTGCAACAAAACGAGACTTCTGGGTAGCCCAGCAAATCGCCATCAAGCCAGGTGCCAATCGATCAGGCACTTCAGCTCGTGGAAATGATCCAACGTATTACCTTACTCAACGTGATGCACCCGTTGAACAAGAAATGGTACTGGAGATAAGCGCTTATCCAAATCCTGTCACCGATCGGGTAACCATTTCCGGTATTTCTGAGAACCTCAATTCAACCCAGCTGATGATCGTTGACCGGATCGGGCGCTCTTACCCGGTACATGCTACGTGGCAACCCGGTGTGGTGGAAATTGATTTTGCGGAATTCGAGCGGGGACTCTACCTGATTAAAGTTACCCAATCTACAGGAATCCAAACGCTGAAAATTTATAAGGAATAATTATATATCCTTGAAGCAGAAAAGCGGGAATAACTTCCCGCTTTTTGTTTCCGTCAATCCCTGTTCAGAATTCCTGAAATGATTTGTACCTTGTCGTGATATTGATTTTTAAGTGGAGCGCGTTTTCATTTTTTTCTTTCTCCTGCTGTCTTGGTCCGGCTATTCGCAGAGCGCGGAAATTGAACAACTCAAACGTGAGATCAACGGCCAACCGGATGATACTCTGAAAGTTAATACCCTCATAAAACTCAGTTCGGAGTACCTGGATGAAGACCCGGATCAAGCGATCCGGTATGCTCAACAAAGTCAACAACTTGCCCATCAACTCGCATTCACGAAAGGGGAAGCCTACTCCTACAAAGCCATTGGCTTTGGATATTTTTACAAGGCCAACTACCCGGAAGCCATTAGCCAGTTTGAGCGATCACTTGCACTCTTCGATTCCATTCGCTATCAGGTAGGTGTTGCCAATATCTTAAGCAGTCTGGGGTCTGCCTACTTTAATGGCGGTGGAAAGGATGCCGTGGCGATCGACTTTTTCCTGCGCTCGCTTAAAATTTCTGAAGAATTGAAAGACTCTTTGCGCATTGGGACAGCCATGAATGGTATCGGAAACATCTACGCGAACAAACCCGATACCCAGGACAAGGCCCTGGAGTATTACTCAATGACACTGCCCATTTTCCGTAGTATCAATTATGAAGATGGTGAAGGTATCGTGGCCATGAACATCGGTGAGATTTATAAGAAGAAGCAACGATATGATTCCGCCATTTTGTATCTCGATGAATCATTGGAAATCTATCGGGGTACTGTGGACGCTTGCTTTCCGCTAAATCTTCTGGGTGAAATTTATGCTGACCAGGGTGATTATAAACAAGCGCTGGACTACCAAAACAAAGCCCTTGAAATTGCAAAAGCTCATGATGCCAAATTAGAAATGGCGCAAAGCCTGATTGGTATCGCCACCACGCATAAAAAAATGAAGAATTATTCGATTGCTATACCCTTCTATCAACAGGCAGAAGATATCGCTTCGGAAATTGGAGCCAAGGTTCCGCTAAAAGATGCCTATGATGGATTAGCCCGGGCTTATGCCAAAATCGGCAATTTTAAGAAAGCCTATGCCTATGATACTTTATATAGTAGTATTAAGGATACCTTGTACAATGTTGACAACGATAAGAAAATTCAGCAATCAGTATTCAATTCTGATTTGGGTAAAAAGGAAGCCGAAATCAGTCTGTTGACAGCAGATCAGGCGTTGAAGGCCGCCACCATTCAGCGTCAGAAAATTCTGAACTATGCAGCGGTGATAACCGGATTTCTATTGATCCTGGTGGTTGCCGGATTTTATAATCGTTACCAGTATGTTCGGAAAACAAATAAAATAATCAAGAACGAACGCGATCGATCCCAGGAATTACTGCTGAATATTTTACCCGAAGAAACCGCACGCGAACTGGAATCAAATGGTTATGCGAAGACGCGGTTCTATGACAATGTAACCGTGCTCTTTACCGACTTTAAGGGATTTTCGTCTATTGCAGGTAAACTTACGCCCATTCAATTAGTAGCTGAACTGAACGACTACTTCATGGCGTTTGATGAGATCATGAGCAAATACAACCTCGAGAAAATTAAAACCATTGGCGATGCCTACATGTGCGCGGGTGGCATCCCCACAGCTAATGACTCTCATCCGCTGGATGCCGTGAAAGCTGCCCTGGCCATGCAGGCGTATATGGATAAACGACAACGTGAAAAAACCAATTCAGGGTTACCGGGTTGGGAATTACGGATTGGAATTCATACCGGACCCGTGGTCGCGGGTGTGGTGGGTAAAAAGAAATATGCCTATGATATCTGGGGGGATACTGTCAATATTGCCAGTCGGATGGAATCGAATGGAGAGCCCGGCAAAGTCAACATCTCCGCTACTACCTATCATCTTATCAGCGAATATTATCAGTGCATCTACCGGGGTAAGATTTCAGCCAAGAACATTGGCGAAGTGGACATGTATTTTGTAGAAAGTGAAATTCATAAACCGGTTTTACAAACGGCTTAATTCCATGCAATCTCTGACGGGTTGATTAGCGCTTAAATTTAGCGATGATCTCCTGCACATGATCCTGCTTCTTTTTTTCACGATGCTCCCGGCTGAAGGCAGTATGGAACCGGTGCGATTCCAGAAATGTTTTTTGAACCAGATTCCATTCACGCTCGGTTTCAACAACTCCCTGAGATTTCAACTCTTCCAACAACCGGCTCCCAATTTCATAAAAGTCCTCCCTGCCCAGATAATCCAAATCAGCATCACAAAGAATCCGCTCCAGTTGCGTAGCGGGTGATTGGGGTATCCGGGTCGCTAAAATCATTTTGCTGATCGTATCAATATCTTCCTCCAGTAATCCATAGTGGGGCAGGATTTCCCGGGCCATGTCCGCCCCGTGTTGCTCATGATTCTTTGCAGAATGAATAAAGCCAATATCATGAAATAAGGCAGCCAGGCGAAGAAGTTGCAAATCTTTTCCTTCAATCTTTTCCTGCTCCGCGATGTGCACGGCTGCCGCCAGGACATCATACACATGATGCTTATTGTGATAAGAAAGGTTGGGCATCGTGTTTTCCACCAGCTCGGTTATGTGCCTTTCGGCACCTGTATAATCCGGGAGTTGATTCCGTTGATTGTCAATTGTCTTTCGCAACTCCGTTAACAGCGGATCCACCGACCACCAGATCAGATCAATATCATTGGTTTGACGTGCTTTTACCAGGAACCGTTTTGCAGACTCACTATCATTCATCGAATGAAAGGCATGTACCAGGTAAATATTTACCCCCTTTTCCCGGGCTTCGCTTCGGGTCAGTAATTCATTAAGGAGTTCCTTTGCTTTGTTCTCTTGCTTCAAGCCAAGATATGCCCGGACCAAATAAGCCAACATGGAGGGTGGTCTGATTTTGGAAACCCGTAATCCCGATGCCAACGCTTCTTCCGCTTCCTGGTAACGTTCCAGCGTCACATAAATTCTGCCCAGAAAATCATATAACCGAAGTACCGTTGGATACAATTGAAGCGCTTCCTGTACTGTCTGTAGCGCTTCCTCCCTCCTGTTTAACAAATACAAACTGATGATTTGATAATTGAAATACGCCACGGTTAATGGATCAATCGCCTTTGCCTTGGATACCATATGCAATGCTTCATCATGCCGGCCTTGTGCATTCAGGAGATAACTATACGTGTACATCACATTCGCATTGTTGGGTCCCCGTTCCAATGCCTGTACCAAATATTGCTCGGAGGCAGCAAAATTCTTATTGATGAAAAATTCAACAAACGCTTTTGTTAAATAGTCGTTATCCGTTGGGCCTCGTTGCCAGGCTTCCTGCAAATACTTTTCGATTTGAATTTTAGCCTCTTCGGGCGAAAGGTCACCATTCCAGGACATGCGAGCCGAATACGAACTTGCCAAATAGGAATAAGCTTCTTGAAATTCCGGATCCTTGGCGATGGCCTGCTTAAAGAATTCTGAAGCAGTGCGGTATCCATCCACACTCCATTGATTAAAGGCATGTCGTCCCTTCAGGAAAAGATCATAGGCTTCCAGGCTTTTCGTAGGCTCCTTCTTTCGCTCAAGGGCACCACCATGGATGGAAGTATGTAATTCTTTTGCCACAATTTCCGCAACACTGTTTTGAATTTCAAAGATGTCATCCATGCTCTCTACGAAAACCTTTGACCAAACCGGGCGATCGTTGACAGCATCAATCAATTGAACGTTGATTCTTACCTTGTTGCCATGGGCTTGCGCGCTCCCCTCCAGGATGTACTTAACTGCGAGCTCAGCCGCAATTTCAGGGGCCGATTTTGTGGTCTTTTTATAGCGCATCACTGACGTGCGCGAGATCACCCGCAGCTTCGAATTCCCGGCCAACTGGATCAATATATTTTCGGTGATGCCATCTGCAAAGTATTCCTGATTGGGATCATGCGATAAACTTACAAAGGGGAGCACCGCCAGCGACTTCGCCAGCAACGTCTTATCGGTTTGTACTTTAGCTTCTGCCTGGGCATCGGTGTCTACAGTCTCTACGGCATCATACATGTCTGTAGACCTGCCTGGGTTTTTAATGGCGTTGATAATCTCCTTGATCGCATTCGCCACCTTGTTGATTTGATCCCGGTAAAACAGGTTGCTTGCATTATCTTGCCGTAAATCATCCGGGCGAAGGGGTCGGTTGACACCCGGTGACCGGAAAATGAATTCAATCGAGCGAAGTTTGGAATTCAATTCCGTCTCGAGCAGATTCAAATCATCGTGATCGAGCTGGTGGATGATTACCGGCAGAATGCGGCTGGCAACATTTCCATTTCGTAGTTTAATATCCCGGCCAATCGATTCTGTTTGGGCCAGCCGGTTGAATGCACAAAATTCATTTTGCCAGGCATAACATCGCGGATCACAATAGATTTGGGAAAGAATAGGAATGAAGATGACCGACTTCAGTTTTCCTTCTAGGCTTTTGTCGACATGATGTGTCTCCAACAGCCCATCGTCCGGATTGGAATCAAAGTAAATGGAAATATCTTCTTTGAAAGTGCTCTCTAACTCCTTACTTAGATCGCTTACAAACTCCGTTACCCAACCATTGGCCGCTTGAAATCCGGGGCTATTAACGCCTCCCACAGAACCCCGGTTATCCTTATGTCGGTATGAAATAAAAATATCATATTCGTATCCGGAAATTACTGAAGGCATAATTTCAAATGTAGTAATTTGTGGTCCTCCCGGCAACGAAGTCAGGTAGGTTTCGGAATAAATTCAACACGCAATGAAGCATCGATTGTCTATAAAATTAGTCTTGTTTTGTTTATCGATTCAGGCATGTCTTGGTCAAACGTTATTGGTACCTCCGTACCTGCAACCGGGCAATGCACCCACGCTTGCCAGGGAATCAAAAGTGGTACTTTGGCAAACGGATAGCATTCCCGGAAAATATCAGGTTGAATATGCGCTTAAAACACCTGGATCCAAAATAGTCAGTGGAAAGATCACGCAGGTTACATTGAGATTGAAGAATAAAACCACGTTGCTGTATCGCGCCCAATTGACGGGACTAAAATTTGATTCAGAATATTCCTACCGGGTACTGTTGAATGGAGCCCCGGTCGCGAACGGGACCTTCATCACACGAACAAAAAAGAATGAAACCAAATTTGTTGTGTTTGGTGATTGTGGTGCAGGCACTCCCCAACAGGCTGAAATTGCCTACCAGGTGTATCAACAAAAACCACAGTTTGTACTCATTACGGGCGACAATGTCTATTCTTATGGTTTGGAAAATGAATACCGCAGAAACTTTTTTCCAGCCTATACTTCTGATGAAATCAGTCCGCAAAAAGGAGCACCATTAATGAAGTCGATACCCTTTTACATGATTTTGGGAAATCATGATATTTATGGAGCGAAGTTCGAAAAATATCCCGATGGACTTGCCTATTTCTATTACAGCGATCAGCCATTAAATGGCCCACCCAGTGAATTTATCGTGAAGCCAACAGGTGATGAAGCACTCATCAAGAGTTTCGTTGCCAATACCAAACCCCGGTATCCCAAAATGTCGAACTATTCATTCGACCACGGAAATGTGCACATCGCCTGCCTGGACGCCAACAGTTATGTCAATCCGTTGGACCCGGTGTTGGTAAAATGGCTCGTGCAGGATTTGCAAAACAGTACAGCCGATTGGAAAATCGTAACGTACCATCAACCGGGATTTAATTCCAGCAAAGCCCACTACAACGATCAAATCATGCGGTTGCTTGCTCCCGTGCTTGAAGAACTGGAAGTGGATCTGGTGTTAACCGGGCACGTTCACAATTATCAACGCACCCGTCCCCTGTCATTCGAACCCAAGCGGGATGAAAGTGGTACCCGCTATATTATTTCAGAGGAAGGTCGCGTGGATGGCAAGTTTACCTTAGACGAATCATACGATGGCGTGACCGACACCACACCCAAAGGAATTATTTATATCGTTACTGGCGCAGGCGGAGCTGGGTTGTACGATCCGACATTAAGCGGAAAACCAGAATTATGGGTGCAGGGTACACCCGAAAACTGGGTACCCTTCACAACCAAATTGATCTCCGATATCCACTCGTTTACCTTAATTGAAACATCTGGTAAAAAATTGGAATTGAAACAAATGGACGGCAAAGGGAATGTTTTGGACAGCATTACAGTAACCAAATGAAATTCTATTGCTTAAAGGTAACCTGATACAAATCACTGCTATCCGGATCGCCCTTGAGTTGAATGATCCCTACATAATCCAATTGAAATTTCCTGGGATATAACGCCAACACGGCTGCAAAGCCAAAGCTTGCACAGATACAGCCCTTGGGCGTAAACTCACTGATCGAATACAGGGCATGCAGGTTGTGATCATCGTCCGTTGCGTTTATGTATATTGGGGCAGCATGTAACCCGATGCGCAAGGGCTTCTCCGCTTTAAAGGTGGTGGTGCTATTCCAAACTGCACGCAGAATATCCATTAATCCAATCTCCGTCTCAAGCCCAAAAACGATTGCAGTCTCATGAGATTCGAAGACTTTAAAGGAAAGCTGTTCTTCACCCGCCATTGATTTTATCAACTTCTCAATGCGTTCGCGATCCATCGGCAACACAGCCCCTAACTCCAGGCAAGCGGTATACAATACTGGTCGGTTTGGAATGAGGGTTCGTTCATAGGGCGATTGCTTAATTAACTCATGCTCTCCAGTCATACTGGGCGAGAGCATGATGTCCGGGTTGATGTTCGTGTGGCGTTGTGGAAATGGCCAGAGTTGGAGCGTGTCCCGGGTTCCCCCTTCTCTGCGCTTCAAGTCGAACTCCGACAAGACGGTTAAGAGAAAAGGTTCCTGATGGTAGGTCTGACTTCGCAAGATCGCAGAACCAAAGATTACCTTCCCAAGCAATGCAAATAAGTCATCATTGCCTCCATAGCGATCATACGAAATAAAGGTATTGGGGTATTTTGTTTGCAATGCCTCAAAGCGGTCTACCCACGAATGTCCCGCAAAGGAAAGACTGGTGTCAATAAAATCAGCTTTTGAAAATGGCATCAGTACATGCACTTCGCCACCTTCTTCGGTCATGGCCTCGGCAAACAAGATATCACCACCACTGGCCAGTGAACAATACCCGATGCTGGCATTCAGCGTGCGGATCGCTCCGCGAATGGCCTCTTTAACGCGGCTTTCAATGGCGGCCGGAAATCGGGGTGTTGACCGGCCCGGTGCGTCAATCATATGACCGGCAAAAGCTACCACCACCGGGGGTGAAAAGATGCGCAGAACTTCCTTCGGTACCGGCATGTAATGATTGAGTAACCACAATTGATTATGGATGCTCAATACCTTGCCCCAATCGGTACCTGCCAATTGCCGGGCTTTAATATAGTATTCTACCGAACGATCACGATTCTTCGTCAACAGGTACGCCTCACCAAGGGTGGCCATCTCCCACAAGGAGTTGGCCTGGCTCTCAATTAAAGCGATTACAGCGGCTGCAATTTCACGGCCTTGCACCGCTTTGCCGGCAATGGCAGACATGGTGGCAGCGTTGATTCCGGTATAATAATTTTTAGTAGCCGTAAAGTTCTTTAAATAGGTATCCCTTGACAGGATGGCATACTTCGAATCCTGATGTTTTTTAAACAACTCCTTGTAGATTCCACCCAGAATACCCGCAGTCTCCGGGTCATCGGGATTGGATGCATACAAACCGGACAAATAATCAAGAGCCACCTTGGGATTTCCAGACTTGGAGGTAGCCAACGCAAAAAGTTGTTTCAAGCGTAGCTCGTCAGAATTCCGAAGACCTTCCTCCGCTTTCGAACGGGCTTCAAAATAGCGGCCATGATTGATCAGGGATTCAATATTCAATTGACCTTCAGCCACGTGTACAATCCTTGTGTAAGGGTTAGAATAAATTCTCGAAAGTTTACTGATTAATCAACGGATATGCAATAATTAATAGTCAACGCGCTCTAAAATTTAATAAAACCACCTAATAACCGTACATCACTAATTCGCTTATGCAACATCATTTTTTTATACTTTGCCGCGATCAATCTTAATTGAACCATCACGTATCAGTAACCTAATTACCTATGAAGACATGCAGGGTCATTCTTATTCTTGCTTTGATTCTTACGGGAGGAAGCACCTGGGCGCAGGAAACCTTTCCCCGGAATGATGTCAAAGATAACCGGGCAGGGTTATTTGCCTTTACCAATGCAACCATTGTGGTAGATCCACAAACTACCCTTCAAAATGCAACCCTATTAATTAAAGGAAATCGGATTGAACAGGTGGGAACCAATGCAACGATCCCTACCGGGTATACGATAATCGATCTGAAAGGGAAATACATTTATCCCGCACTCATCGATATGTTTACAGACTATGGTTTGCCCGAAGCAGAGCGGGCCCGCGGTGGTGGTTTTGGGGGAGTTGAACAAATAGAATCAAAAACAAAGGGCGCCTTCAATGCCAACCAGGCCATTCGTTCCCAATACAATGCTGCGGATGAATTCTCAGTGAATGCGAAGACGGCTGATGAACTTCGCAAACTAGGTTTTGGCGCTGTGCTTACCTCCAAGCCCGATGGGCTTGCCCGGGGTACCTCCGCATTTGTATCCTTGAGTGAGAAGAATGACAATACAGCCTTGATCCGTCAACGGGTAGCCGCACACTACTCGCTGGAAAAAGGATCCTCAACCCAGAACTATCCGTCATCACTCATGGGCTTTATTGCTGTTTTACGACAAACCTACCTCGATGCCGAGTGGTTTGGAAGTCAGAACCCACGCCCTTTTGCAGACCAATCGCTCGAAGCGTGGATACAGAACCAACGGTTGCCTCAAATTTTTGCCGCTACCAGCTGGATGAATTCGCTGCGGGCTGATAAAGTCGGTGATGAGTTTGGTGTTCAGTACATTCTTAAAGGTGCCGGAGACGAGTACAAACGCATCAACGAGATCAAAGCGACCAAAGCGAATTTTATCATTCCGGTAACTTTTCCGGAAGCTTATGATGTGGAGGATCCGTTCGATGCGCAGCGCACTTCGCTGGCCGACATGAAGCATTGGGAACTGGCCCCCACCAACCTGGGTGTGTTAGAAAAAAATGGAATTACTTTCGCCATCACTACAAGCGGACTTGCCAAGAAAAGTGATTTCCTGGCCAATGTTCGCAAAGCCATAGAACATGGATTGACAGAAACTGCGGCACTCAAGGCGCTTACCACCACGCCCGCTCAACTCTTAAAAGTGGATGATCAGGTCGGCACCCTGAAGAAAGGTCTGTTGGCTAACTTCATCATTACCTCCGGAAAACTATTCGATGAGAAAACCATACTCCATCAAAACTGGATCCAGGGCCAGCAGTATGCGATCAAACCCCTAGAAACAAAAGATTTTAGTGGAAACTATAATCTTTCGCTGAATGGTCAGAATTACAATTTGGAGATTAGTGGTGAACCAGGAAGTCATAAAGCAAAAGTAAAAGTGAATGACACTACTTCCGTTGATGTTACATCTACCTTTGGCAAGGATCTGATTACCCTTACTTTCAAATTGCCCAAAGAGACCGGAAGCATCCGGTTGAGTGGTTGGAGCGAAGGCACCGGTTGGAAAGGAAGAGGTCAGCTGGTGGATGGAACCTGGATTAACTGGAGTACAACCCGTACGGGTGATGCTGTCAAATCCAATAACAAACCAGCAGGAGACAAAAAAGTTGACGTTGGAAAAGTAATTTATCCATTCACCGGCCATGGATATCCTTCGCTACCGGTAGTTGAGACAATCCTTATCAAGAACGCCACCGTTTGGACCAACGAAGCCGAAGGCATTTTGCAAAACACCGATGTATTATTGAAAGACGGCAAGATTGCCAGGATCGGCAAGAACCTATCCGAACCGGGTGCTAAAACGGTGGACGGTACCGGCAAGCACCTCACGGCCGGAATTATTGACGAGCACTCCCACATTGGTGCTGCCAGCATCAATGATGTAGCATCCAACTCGGGCATGGTGCGCATCGGTGACAATCTGGACGCTGAAAATATCAATGTTTACCGGGCGTTGGCCGGGGGTGTTGTTGCCGTGCAGGTATTGCATGGATCCGCCAACCCGATTGGTGGCCAGTCCGCATTGATCAAACTTCGTTGGGGCGAGTCACCTGAGAATTACAAGATTCAGGGTGCCGATGCCTTTATCAAGTTTGCCTTGGGTGAGAACGTGAAACGCACCAGCAATGCAAGTTCTATTCGCTTCCCGCAAACCCGCATGGGTGTTGAACAGGTATTTGTCGATGCTTTCACCAATGCCCGCGAATACGAAAAGCGTTGGAATGCATACAATAATCTTCCAGCCAAAGACAAAGCGTTGGTGGTTAAACCAAGAAGGGATCTGGCCGATGAAGCCATGTTGGAAATCCTAAACAAAAAGCGCTTCATTTCCTGCCACTCATATGTTCAATCCGAAATTAACATGCTGATGAAAGTAGCAGAGCGTTTCAACTTCAGGGTCAATACATTTACCCACATTCTGGAAGGATATAAAGTAGCCGATAAAATGAAAGCCCATGGCGTGGCTGCCTCTACGTTTGCTGACTGGTGGAATTACAAGTGGGAAGTGCGTTATGCCATCCCCTACAACGCAGCCATTATGCACCGCGAAGGCGTGGTTACTGCCATCAACTCAGATGATGCCGAAATGGGCCGGAGGTTGAATCAGGAAGCCGCTAAGTCGGTGAAATATGCCGGCCTCTCGGAAGAAGATGCCTGGAAGATGGTTACCCTGAACCCCGCCAAAATGTTGCACCTGGATAACCAGATGGGCAGCCTCAAGGTGGGCAAATCGGCCGATGTTGTTTTGTGGACAGATCATCCGCTTTCCGTTTATGCCAAAGCGGAGAAGACCATCATTGATGGGAAAGTGTACTACGACATTGAAAAAGATCAGCAAAACAATAAAGAACTGGAAGCTGAACGGGCCCGTCTCATTCAAAAGTTAAAGAGTGCCAAGAAATCAGGAATGCCCACGCAGCGGGCAGACGTAAGAAGCCAGGCTGAGTTTCATTGCGATGATGTATTGGGTGTTGAAACATTGGAAGACTAATCGAAAAGAATTATGAAAAAGATCATAGCTGTCATTTTCTTTGCTACTATCATTGCCTCAAGCGCAGGGGCACAAACTCCGGTGCCGGCAAAAGCTCAGGCTAAGCCCATTGCATTAACCGGTGGCGTTGCCCACCTAGGGAACGGCCAGGTAATCAAAAACGCATTGATTGCCTTTGATAAAGGTAAACTAACCATTGTGGCCGATGCCACCGTTGCCCGTGTTGATTTATCGGGTTATGAAGTAATCCGGATTGATGGCAAGCATGTTTACCCAGGTTTCATCCTCCCGAATTCGCAGGTGGGTCTGCAGGAAGTGAGTGCTGTAAGGGCGATGAACGATTATGCTGAACGGGGTGAAATGAACCCGAACGTACGGTCCATCATTTCCTACAATACCGATTCCGAATATATTCCCACTTATCGCTTCAATGGGGTATTGCTGGCAGAAACCACGCCCAGTGGCGGCACCATTTCAGGATCTTCTTCCCTGGTAGAGATGGAAGGTTGGAACTGGGAAGATGCGGCCCATACCGTTGACCTCGGCATTCACCTGAACTGGCCACCCCAAAACAGACGGCAATTCGATTTCAATACGTTCACCTTTGCGGAATCTCCAAACCGTGATTATGACAAGCAGGTGAATGACCTGGAAATGTTTTTTGCAGAATCCGTTTCGTACGGAAAGCAGACGTCAAAAGAAATGAATCTCAAGTTGGAAGCCATGCAAGGGCTGTTTGACGGAAAAAAAGTACTCTTCCTTCACGTAAATAATCCGAAAGAAATTGTTGAGTCTGTTCGTTTCGCGCAACGCAGCGGAGTTAAACGAATTGTTGTGGTCGGAGGACTGGGAGCTTTATGGGTAGCCGATTTCCTTAAAGAAAATAAAATACCGGTTATCCTGCCCACCACACACAGCCTTCCCGCCCGCATCGATGATGACGTTGATCTACCCTTTAAGCTACCCCATCTGTTAACGCAGGCCGGTGTAACCGTTTGCCTGAGCAATGACGATGCCCTTCATGGAAGCCGGAACCTGGCCTTTTATGCGGGTACCGCAGTTGCCTACGGCATGGATAAAGAAGAAGCCTTGAAAGCCATTACCTCCAATACAGCCAAAGCGTTAGGGGTTGACAGCCGGGTTGGAACCCTGGAAGTTGGGAAGGATGCGACTCTTTTTGTATCGGAAGGCGATGCCCTGGATTACCGGACCAATATTTTATCGCATGCTTTTATTTCAGGAAAGCAGGTAATCCTGCCGGGTATTCAACAGGAATTGTACGAGCGGTATTCACGGAAATACGGACATATCAAATAACTCTGATTTACCTAAATTAAAGGAGAGCTAATGACAGCCGCTCTTTTGTTCAGGCTCACGTCCTATCTAAACATAAAAAAAATCCACCGCCTTATGACGGTGGATTTTTCTCTTAAACGCTTCGGAATACTTATACCTTCAAGGTATCTTTTAGATAGTCAATGCTTGACTTTCCCTCTCCGGCAAAGGATTCCACTTTTTTGTTGTACGCCTTCTTCACTCCGTCAATGGAATCAGTAACCTTGTTTTTAAGGTCGTTGGTTTTCCCCATTAACTTTTCACGGGTTTTTTTTCCGCTGTCGGGAGCAATCAGGATTCCTGTCAACAATCCAACGGCTGCTCCGGCCAGTACACCTACCATTACTTTACCTGCAGTGTTCATATTGGTATGGTTTAGTTTTAGTAAGCCATTCTGAAGTTTTCAGAATGCATAATCACCATCCATGATTACGCTATTACAACGTCAATGGAAGGCTTCTCGTTTTGGTAATGACCTTGAAATTCCTATGATTCTTATCACGTTAAAAAAGCACTCAACAACTCCAATTTTTATGATCTTTTACGGAGACAGTCTTCCAGCAACCCTGTTCACTACTAAACCGATAGTCTTAATTATTGAACCAACTTATGCTCATTTGTTGATTCTCAACAGATTAAGGGTTACATTTCTGGTAATAACCGATATTAACACCAGTGATTTTACCCGGAGTTCAGAGCTAAATGGTTGATCTTCAAACTATAGCCTCCTTTTAACCCGTGAATCCCTCCCGCATACTTCTGCTGCTGCTCTTTTTACCACTGGTTGGCTTTAGTCAGTCGGACCGGGGCAAAATAATTAAACCAGCCTCACCTGTTTTAGACCCCAACGGGGATGGGTTCGTTTCCAAAACCAATCAGGGCTTTGGCTTTGATGGTTACTATGTTGACGAGTTTGAAATCTTCATGTTTGGGATCCCCAAGTTGGGAGGCGATGTAACCGGGGATAATATTGGCAACAATTGCGGAATTACGGATCTGACGCCAGATAATAAAGGCTATTCTGTTTATGCAGTTCGTGATAACAATAATAATCTGATCTTCCGTTTCCGGGTGGGTGATGATAACCCCAGCGTGGAAGCCTGGACAATATTATTAGACTCGGATGGCTTGTTTGGGGATAACGATCCCAATTCAACGGAAGAGAATCCAGGATTTGAGATCGACATCACGTTAATCAAGAATGTCAATAAAGGGGTACTAGTTTATAATATCGATGGAATCGACAGTTGCCCAACTCCACTCCTTACCTATCCGTTTAGTACTCATTTTCAAATTGCTATAGCCGATGAGGTAACCTGTGGGGATCCTGATTACTTCTACGATTTCTTTGTTCCCTTTGATGAAATCGCGGCTCAATTTGGGATTGCCGCCACCACAGGGTTACGGTATGCTGCCGTATCCAATGTATCAGCTACGTGTGCCATGGCGGGTAAAATTTCGGACGTTTCCGGAGTCGATAACAATGATCCGGAATACGTTGATTGTGTTTCCTGTGCTTTCCAAAACCTGGTTTCCAATCAGTGCCCTACTCCCATCCTTGACCTTTGTGAAACTTGCCCCGGATTCTCCAATGCCTTGGTGGATGCCCCCACCATTGATACCCCTGTGCGGGCTGGACAACCTGGAATTTCCGGAACAGCAGAACCCAACGTATTTATTGCAGTAGAAATCTACTCGCGCATCGGAGGAACGGATACAAGTCCCGTTTGGGATACAACACCCCGGGAGCGAAAAACTACCTTTGCCAATTCGAATGGAATCTGGGAAGTAACATTAACCAATCCCCTGGAATCGTTCGACCGCGTGGTGGCGAAAGCTCAACTTGATGAAACCAGTGTGCCCTGCGGAGCGGACGGAGATAATTCCGCCAGCGCATCGGTTACCGTTGTTCAGCCAAATGAAAGGCCCGTGGCTGATAGTCAGAATCTAATTATAACGGAAGATACTCCGCTAGCGATCGTGTTAACCGGCACCGATCCGGACGGTGACATAATCACGTATACAATTGTCAACCCTCCAACTCATGGAACCTTATCGGGAACACCTCCTACTATCACCTACACCCCCAATCAAAATTACTTTGGCCCTGATAATTTTACCTTCCAGGTAAGTGATGGGATTTATACCGCAGATCCATCCGGAACAATTTCGTTAACCGTGCAACCAGTCAATGATGCTCCGGTTGCCGGTAATCAGCAAATTGAAGTTATTGAGGATGTCGCTAAAACTATAACCTTGTCGGGCAGCGATGTAGATGGCGATGTCCTTACGTTCGCAATTGCAACTCAACCAAGCCATGGAACCGTAAGTGGTACTGAACCCAATTTAATTTATACACCCGATTTAAATTACAATGGGTCTGATTCCTTTACCTTTACCGTACAAGACGGGTCTTTGTCATCAACGGGTACCATTCTGATTGATGTAACCGGGGTGAATGATGCTCCGGTGGCAAATGATCAAACGTTGTCCGTACCGGAAGACGGATCGCTGTTGATCACCTTATCCGGATCGGATATTGATTTGAATACTTTATTGTATTCCATTGTGAGCACTCCGGTTAATGGAACGTTATCCGGAACCGGAAGAAATTGGACCTATACCCCCAACCTGAACTATAACGGTAATGATTCCTTTACCTTCCAGGTCAATGATGGCTTAGCCAATTCCAATGTGGCAACGATTAACATAACCATTACGCCTGTCAACGATGCTCCGATTGCAGAAGATCAAAGTCTTACTACCGATGAAGATACTGCACTCCCGATCACATTGTCCGCCACCGATGTTGAGAATAGCCCATTAACCTATACGGTTCAATCGGCACCAACGCAGGGAGTCCTGACGGGAACCGCCCCCAACCTCACCTATACCCCGAACTCAAACTACCAGGGTTCTGACAGTTTTACCTTTCAGGCATCTGATGGTTCGGCCAGCTCCAATGTGGCTACGATTTTTATTACGATTAATCCTGTAAATGACACCCCTGTTGTAAACGATCAAACCCTTACAACCGATGAAGATACTGCACTGGGTATCATCCTGACCGGCAATGATCCCGATGGCGATGCACTTACGTATCTGCTGGTATCCGCCCCGGCACATGGAGCGATCTCCGGAACATTTCCAGCCATTACCTATACACCCAATTTAAATTATTCCGGTTCTGATAGCTTTACTTTCAAAGCCAATGATGGCACTGCGGATTCGAATACCGGTACCATCTCCATCACGGTACAAGCAAAAAATGATGCCCCTATCGCCCTGGATCAAACGTTGGATTATCAATTGAACGCACCCCGGGCAATTACCCTCATCGCTATTGATTTAGATAATGATCCCCTAAACTTTACCATACTAACTCAACCTACGAATGGCAATCTGACCGGTATAGCTCCCAACATCACCTATACTCCGAACCTGGGCTTTGTGGGAACGGATCAGTTCACCTTCCAGGTGAATGATGGAACCGTTAATTCTAACATTGCCACGGTAACATTAAGTCTTGACAATTCGGTTAATGATGCTCCTGTTGCAACCGATCAAAATGTATCGCTTGATGAAGATACTCCTAAATCCATCGCATTAACGGCTGCGGATCCAGAAGGAGCACCGCTAACGTACACCCTCGTTAGTCAACCGGTAAACGGTACACTTTCGGGCACCGGCAGCGTGGTAACCTTTAGTCCGGCCTCCAATTATTCAGGATCCGATTCGTTTACTTTTTTTGTAAATGATGGCGTCAGTAACTCTAATACCGCTACTGTTTCCCTAATCATCAACCCTGTCAATGATGCTCCTACTGCGTCTGCAAATTCGTATACGGTCAATGAGGATACCAACCTGGCCATTACACTTACCGGCAATGACATTGACCTGGATAATCTGTCCTATACCATTGTTACCCCTCCTACCCATGGAACGTTAGCCGGCACACCCCCCGGGTTAACCTATGAGCCGCAGTTAAACTTTAATGGTCTCGATAATTTCACCTTCCGGGTAAATGACGGAAGTGTAAATTCGAATATCGCGGGCATCTCCATTACGGTGCTGCCCATCAATGATCCACCCCTGGCCGGTAATGATCAGGCAACTACCAATGAAGATCAACCGCATGTGGTGATCCTGACTGCCAACGACAGTGATCCGGATGGCACGGTTTCATTATCCAGTGTTGATCTGGATCCGAGTACGCCTGTTGAAGACAAGTCTTTTACCATACTGGGGCAGGGTACATATACCGTCAGTGCACAGGGTCAGGTTACTTTCACACCGGCTCCCAATTTCTTCGGTACATCAACACTGGTATATACAGTAAAAGACAACGAAGGAGCGCTATCAAACCCGGCTACGCTTACATTCGAAGTGAATCCGATCAATGATGCCCCAATTCCCCAAGATGTGGTGATCACGGTTAATGAAGACGAAAGTGTTCAGGTATGCATTCTTGTTTCCGATGCAGAAGGTGACCCGGCCATCATTTCGGACATTTCCCTTGTCAATGGGAATGGTTCGATTGTCCCTGACAATACAGGAGGATTGTGCTTCACTTTTATCCCATCTCCGCAATTCAATGGTCAGGAAGTAGCCCTGGTAACAATATGTGATCCGAATGACCCTACCCTCTGCAATGTGGCCACCGTTACTATTAATGTACTTCCGATTAATGATCCGCCATTTGTTTTACTCAACGGGCTTCCTCAGAATGAATTAACCTACACCACACCGGAAGATACCTCGCTACCGTTCTGCTTTGAAGCGGTTGACATCGATGGTGATATTACCCAGATTGGGCCGTTTAATCCTGTAGGCCCATCCGGGACCCTTACGTTACAACCTTCTGGCATCGATAATAAGTTCTGCTTCACTTTTGAACCCAATCCAAACTACAACGGGCCCGCCACCTGGAATCTTTCCATTTGCGATGCCACACTCTGTACTGCGATTTCCATTATTATCATTGTTACTCCTGAGAATGATCCACCCACGGTCACCGATCAGGCAGTGGACGTTCTTGAAGATACTCCGGAAACAATTACGCTTACGGCCAGCGATATTGACAGTGATGCTTTTACATTTAGCATTATTGACACTCCGGTAAATGGAACCATCACCGGCACCGGACCCGACTTTATCTATACACCAGCCGAAAACTATTTTGGCAAGGATAGTCTCACGTATCGCGCCCAAGATGGGGAGTTGTTTTCCAATGTCGCCAAGGTGGTTTTCACCGTGTTACCGGTTAATGATGCACCGGTTATAGATGTACTAGAATTGGTTGCCAAGGAAGATTCTGTGTTGCAAGTCTGTGTACAGGTACTCGATGTGGACGGTGATCTGATCACATATGAAGCACCGGTCAACCTGAGCGGTGGTGGCGAGATGGTCTCCGACCCTGACCTAAACTTTTGCTTCCTGTTTACTCCGGCATTAAATTATAATGGGATTTCCACATGGCAACTGAGGGCTTGTGATACCGATGGACTTTGTGGTGTTGCTACGGCCACGATCACAATTCTTCCGGTTAATGATCCACCGGTAGCCATCCCGGATCAGGCCAGTGTTGCTGGCGATGCTGCCACCCTGATTGATGTGCTCTCCAATGATCTCGTAATTGCCGATCCCTATCTTGAGTTTTATGACTTGTATCAACAGCGCGATTCCAGTGATCACCTGCAACTGATTCGCATCCGAACATTTAAGGGCCGGGCAACGATTGAAAATAACCAGATCAATTACACTCCACAGTTTGAGTTTCAGGGAATTGACTCCATACAATATTGGATTCAGGATTCGGGTGGTTTGATTGACTCCGCCTCCGTTCGCATTGAGGTGGGTCCTGCCAAATTCCGGGTCTTCCAGGCGGTTTCACCCAATGGTGATGGATTGAATGACTATTGGCGTATCAATGGAATCGAGCAAGATCCGGAAAATGAAGTCAAGATTTTTGATCGATACAACAACCTGGTTTATGAAACCACCAACTACAGCAACGAACGCAATTACTGGACCGGCCAGGCCAACCATGGACTGATGAACGGCAATTTGCCCGATGGAACCTACTTCTATACGATTTACATTGACCTAACGGAAGATGACGAAGGCCGAAGGTTATTTAATGGCTACATAATTCTTAAACGCAATTGAGATGAAGAAGCTGCTGATCGCGCTGGTACTTCTGATGGTTGCGGTTTCAATACGCGCTCAACAAGTGGCTACGTATTCGCAGTACATGTTCAATACGTTGGCCATTAATCCGGCCTATGCCGGAAGTCATCAGTCATTGAGTGCCACTGCGCTCGCCCGGTTTCAAAATGTAGGGATGCCGGGTGCGCCCACCACACAGACCTTTTCTGCGCATTCCCCCATCGCGAACAAGCGCATGTCGCTCGGGTTCCTGGTGGTCCATGACGAGATCAGCATCTTTAGTCAGTCGGGTATCAATGCGATTTATGCTTATCGAATACCGGTAAGTGTTGGATCAGAAGGGTTCCTGTCGTTTGGTATACAAGGTGGCCTGAGCCTGTATTCCGCTGAATATTCCAGTCTTGATGTCTATAGTAATTTGAATCCGAACCTTTCGCCTGATCCTGCTTTTAGCGGAGACATCCGGGCCAGTCGCCCAAACATTGGGGCGGGTATTTATTATTCCAGCAAGCATGCCTATCTCGGTCTATCGGCACCGCATTTAATCAATAATGTATTTGACCGCGGACCGGATTTTGAAACGGTCTATCAAAACAAGCCTTTCATATTAAACGGGGGCTACGTATTTGAGATAAACCGGATGCTGAAACTCAAACCCAACTTCCTGATGCAGCTCATTGATGGTCAACCTGTCGAGTTTGACATCAATGCCAACCTTTTGATTGATGAGGTAGTATGGGTGGGTGCCTCATATAAATCTTCGCAACAGGTGGTAGTGATGACCCAAATTCAGATTACCGACCAGTTGCAGTTTGGTTATTCCTATACCATCACGGCCGGACCAATTCGTGTGGTGGAATTAGGTTCGCATGAGGCCATGCTGAATTATCGGTTCAAATTCCACAAGAAGGGGGTTATCACTCCCCGATACTTTTAGGATATGAGTCGCGTACTTTTGACCATCGTATGGATTGGCTTCTTTCAGGTTGGGTATGGGCAAAGTACGAACGTTTCCACCTTATTTAAATCCACCATCAACAAAGCCGATCACTTCTATGATCACCTGGCCTACCGCAATGCCCTGCACCTGTATTTGCATGCTGCTGAAAAGGATCCAAAAAACATTCATGCGAGAACCCGAACGGCTGAATGCTATTTAAAGCTGGCCGATCCCCAACAAGCAGAGGTTTGGCTTTCTTCCCTCGTTACCGAACCGGATGTTAAGCCCGAAACCCTGTATCTCTATGTCGAAGCGCTGGCGATGAACCATCGTTATACCGAAGCGAAGACCTGGATGGAGACGTATCAAACGCTAAGACCAGAGGATACACGGGCAAAAGAAAAAATTGCCTTCTTTGATTTTCTTAACCGCTATAACAATGACTCCATTCGCTTTGCGGTATCCAATGTTCCTTTTAATAGTGAAGAATCGGACTTCGGTCTTTCCTATCACAAGCATGGGTTTGTATTTTCCTCTTCGCGCCCGCACAAGGCGTTGATTCATCACAATCCAGCCAACGCGCAGAAAGACCATGAGACGCTGCTCAATCTCTATTACGTTGAATTACAGGAACTGGGTGACTATGGTCAACCAGAATTGTATCAAACCAGTTCCTTTTTTACAAAATTCCACGATGGTCCCCTTGTATTTTATGATGACCATAAAAAAGTAGTTTTTACCCGCAGCAACCTGAAAGGCAACCGGGCATTGAAAGACGAAAGCGGAAAAGTACACCTTCAATTGTTCTTTGCCGATGTTCATGAAGGCAGGCTGGACAATATTCAACCCTTTGCATTTAATGGGGATCATTACTCTACTTCGCACCCCACACTTTCCAAAGACGGAAAGTTGTTATTCTTTGCGTCTACGATGAGCCAAGGAATGGGTGGAACCGACCTGTACTATTCTACTTTTGAAAATGGAGCCTGGCAAAAACCAATCAATGCAGGCTCTAACGTCAACACGCCTGGGGATGAGCTATTCCCCTATTTATCCAATGACACTACTTTATATTTTTCAAGCAACGGTCACGGAAGTTTAGGCGGGCTTGACATCCTCGTGAGTAACATCCGGAAGGATTTCACCTTCACGAAGGTCAAAAATTTTATGGCCCCGCTCAATTCAACGTATGATGACTTTGCGATTGTGATGGATTCAACGGAACGCATGGGATATTTATCTTCCAACCGTCCGGGTGGCCATGGTCTTGATGATATCTATGTATTCATCTCCAGTTTATATTCTTTGCGGGGCGAGGTACGCGAATTAAGTACAGAGCAACAGCGATTGCCCGGCACAAAAATTTCTGTTTACGATAACAAAGGCTCATTCGTTGATTCGGTACGCACGGATCAAAACGGAAACTTTTTCCTAACCCTCCCGTATGATCAGGATTTCAAGATCCGGGGCGAGAAGGATGGCTTTGAGACGCTGGAGGACCTGGAGATTTCCACCCGCGATAAAACCATTGTCATTGACAGCATCCTGCTGCCACTCTGGCGATATAAACTTTTTGCCAAGGGTAAAATCTATAACAATGAAACTCAAAACCTGCTGGCGGGCGCTACGGTTACCTTACGAAACTTGAGCAACAACGCAGTGGATTCGGTCGTGGTTGATTCTACCGGTCAATATAATTTCCTGATCCGGCCGCACCGAACGTATGAAATCATGGCTCATAAACCCGGCTTCATTCCGGTAGGATTTAAATTGGACTCAAAAGATCTGTTTGAAGGCGACTTGTTAAATGACCTCGTGTTAGAAGAAGAGTATATTGAGAAGGAAGAAGTCTATTTTGATTATGCCAAATCCACCATCAGTGCGGAATCCATGAGCAAAATGATTAAGGTGGTGCGCACGTTGAAGCGCAACCCAAAGACGACCCTGCACATTGGAGCCCATGCCGACTCGCGGGGAACGAACGAAGTCAACAAACGGATTTCACAACAGCGGGCCAATGCCACGATGAATTACTTCGTTAATCAGGGAATTGCAAAAAACAGGATTGAAGCCGTTGGGTTTGGCGAAGAGTTGATCCTGAACCGCTGCAGTGACGGGGTAATCTGCCCCGAAGAAGAACACTCCAAAAACAGACGGGCTGAGCTAAAGGTACAGGGGCTGACGCGAGTCAAAGAATAGAATTTCCTGACTCTTTTTGCAGGTCCGGCATCAACCTAAAAACCAGGGCAAGATCGATAGGGCAAGGAGCACGAGAAACCAAAAAAACAACTTGCGATCGGATTTTGACATAGACTGACTTTGGGAATTAATACGTCTGCCTTCGCCTGGCGTTTGCCTTTATCCTGGCTTTAACAAAACCTTAACAGCCATCGGAAGTTCGGCTCATAATGTATAAACTTGCGTCCTAATCCTTGTGATCATGACCAAGTTCTCCTTTACGGAAAAGAAAGATACCCGATCAGGTTTTGGAGCCGGACTTCACGAACTAGGCAAAGCAAACCCCAACGTGGTGGCGTTGTGTGCCGACCTGACCGGCTCGCTCAAGATGGATGCCTTCAAAAAAGATTTTCCGGATCGGTTCTTTCAGGTAGGGATTGCCGAAGCCAATATGATGGGGCTGGCTGCGGGCATGACCATCGGGGGTAAGATTCCATTTACCGGCACCTTTGCCAACTTCTCTACAGGCCGGGTATACGATCAAATCCGTCAATCGATTGCTTACTCAGGTAAAAATGTTAAGATCTGTGCATCGCATGCAGGATTGACCCTGGGTGAAGATGGAGCCACCCACCAGATACTGGAAGACATTGGGATGATGAAAATGTTACCGGGCATGACCGTAATCGTTCCGTGCGACTATAATCAAACCAAAGCAGCTACCCTGGCCTTGGGCCAGCATGAAGGACCCGCGTACCTCCGGTTCGGCCGGCCCAGTTGGCCCATCTTCATGGCTCCTGACCGACCCTTTGTGATCGGCAAAGCAGATCGACTGATTGAAGGCACGCAGGTTTCCATTTTTGCTACGGGTCACATGGTATGGCAAGCCATTGAAGCCGAAGCCCAATTGGCCGCGAAAGGAATTTCTACCGAAGTCATTAATATCCATACCATCAAACCGCTGGATGTGGAGGCGATCCTGGCGTCCGTTGAAAAGACAGGATGTGCTGTAACTTGCGAGGAACATCAAATGAATGGCGGCTTAGGGGATAGTATTGCCCAGGTACTTGGCCGCTTCCGCCCTGCCCCGATTGAGCTTGTTGCCGTGAACGATTCTTTTGGAGAAAGCGGTACACCCACTCAACTATTAAAGAAGTACGGACTCAGTCCTGAAAACATTGTGGCTGCTGCCGAGCGGGTGATGGCCCGCAAGAAATAAGGATTCTGTTCATGCTCGAACGATTCCTGCTCTTTTTCAGTCCCGAATCCGGAACCGGTATTTCTCTCTCGGCCAAAGCACTACACATCGGAAGTAAATTGGTAGCCTTGCTTGGAATTTTTGTGTTCCTCATTGGCATTGCTTTGTTGTTTAACACCTTTCCTGATGAGGATAAATTCAAGACAACCGGGGTTGTTACGGAGATCACTCAGCTTCCTTCCTCTGACCAGCAGCTGCTAACCCTACAATATACGGTGAACCAAACACAGCACACGAAACGTGATACCATCAGGGACTTCAAAGCCTTCAATCACCAGGTTGGCGATCGTGTTGGCTTGCTGGTGAACAACGAAGAGGTCATTCTGCTGGAAGCGTTGCCCCGTCTTCGCTTTTCCTTTATTAAAACGAGTGCAGTAGGAATTGCATTCATTCTACTCTCCGTCTGGTTGAGGCGGCTAAGCCGAAAATAAATCAGGCTTACCCAACGCTGGCTAATGAATCACTCTTTATAGCGTTGCCATATCAATGACAAAGCGGTAGCGCACATCGCCCTTGATCATACGCACATAGGCTTGTTCGATGTCTTTGATGTTGATGAGCTCAATGTCAGATACAATGTTATTCGAGGCACAATAGTCCAGCATTTCCTGGGTTTCACGGATCCCTCCTATCATTGAACCCGCCAAGGTTTTCCGTTTGGGGATTAAACTAAAGGCTTCTATTGGCACGGCATCCGGTGGCGCACCTACCAGTACCATGGTGCTATCCACTTTCAACATACTCAGGTATAAGTTCAAATCATGGTTGGCAGAGACGGTATCCAAAATAAAATCGAAATGGTTGCGCATGCGGGAAACCGCCTTGTCCTCTTTCGTATTCACAAAGTGATGGGCGCCTAATCGCTTGGCATCCGCCTCTTTGGATGCTGACGAACTTAACACAGTAACCTCGGCACCAAAGGAAGCGGCAAACTTAACGGCCATATGTCCGAGTCCACCCAATCCCACAATGCCTACTTTTTGTCCGGCCCCCACCTTCCAATGACGTAACGGTGAATACGTGGTGATTCCCGCACACAGCAAAGGCGCTACTGCCTGCAAGGGCAGTCGATCAGAAACATGCAGCACATAACTTTCATCCACAACAATACAGTTAGAATAGCCCCCATACGTAGGTGTCTTCTTATCCATTTCATAACTGTTGTAGGTACCGGCCATGCCCTGCTCACAATACTGTTCATTGCCTGCGCGGCAACTGGGACAAGTACGGCACGAGTCTACGAAGCAGCCAACTCCGGCCAGGTCACCCACTGTTAAATTCTTTACCGCATCCCCTACGTGCGAAATCCGGCCTACAATTTCATGACCCGGCACCATCGGGTAAATCGAACCGCCCCACTCATCGCGCACCTGATGTATATCGGAATGGCACACCCCGCAATACAAAATCTCAATGCGTACATCATTCTTTCCTACTGTCCTGCGCGAAAAATTAAAAGGCGCTAAAGGCGCTTTCGCGTTGGGAGCCGCATATCCTTTCACAGCAATCATTTCCGGTCATCTTTAAATCCGGGTAAAGTTCATGCTATTATTCGGTAGTTCAAATACACGGTTTTAATGTAAACAACACGATTCCAATACGTTAGAAAATACGGATCCTGATCAGGCTCACCTGGGAGGGAAAATATTTTTGGATTATCTGAAACATTTATCGTAATATTACGATTATAGTACTATGGGACTCTCAAAGACGGAAGAATTCACCAAATCACAGAACGAAGTGGCCGCTATTGCCAAGGCTCTGGCTCATCCGGCCCGGATTGCCATCCTGCAGTACTTGGCGGAACAGAAAGTGTGCATGTGCGGTGATATCGTGCAGGAGTTGCCGCTTTCCCAGTCCACCGTTTCCCAACACCTGAAAGAATTGAAGAAAGCCGGCCTTATTAAAGGGTCCATCGAAGGGCCCTCCGTGTGTTATTGCATCGAGCCCAAAGCGTTGTTAAAAGCACGCAAGCTCCTGGGTGATCTTCTTAATGAAGTTCGGGACAGCTGCTGTTAAAAAAATTTGCCTTGTATAATCGCAATATTACGATAATTAAATAACCCACTAGTATGACAACAACCAATGAATTGAAACAGCTCGTGAAAGAGAAGTACGGTGAGATCGCTTCTCAGAGCAAGGAACAAAATGAAACCAGTTGCTGTGGCAGCGGATGTGGATGTGCCACCATTGACGAGGCTCTTATGGCTGAAAACTATTCCAAGCTGGCCGGGTATGTAGCCGATGCCGATTTAGGATTAGGGTGCGGTCTGCCTACCGAGTATGCGCACATCAAAGCCGGAGATGTGGTGGTAGACCTGGGCTCAGGTGCCGGCAACGATGCCTTCATCGCCCGTGCGGTTACCGGTGCCACCGGGAAGGTAATTGGTGTTGACATGACCGAAAAGATGATTGAAAAAGCCCGGCTCAATGCTGAGAAAATGGGCTTTAACAATGTGGAGTTCCGCTATGGAGATATTGAACAACTACCCCTCAGCGCCAACGTAGCCGATGTGGTGGTGAGCAACTGCGTCATGAATCTGGTGCCCAATAAACAAAAGGCCTTTGCCGAAACGTTCCGCGTGTTGAAACCCGGAGGTCACTTCAGTATTTCCGACATTGTTCTGGTGGGTGAACTACCTGAAGGTCTTCGCAAAAGTGCCGAGATGTATGCCGGTTGTATCTCCGGTGCCATTCAAAAAGACGAATACCTGAATGTGATTAAAGCTGCGGGGTTTACGCGCGTTGAAATTCAAAAGAACAAAAAGATCACGCTGCCACAAGAGATTCTGTCGAACTACCTCAACGAACAGGAATTGGCGCAGGTACAGGCAGGCTCGCTGGGGATTTTCAGCATCACCGTTTATGGAGAAAAACCCCAGGCCCCTAAACCCACCAGCGCAGAAGCCAAAGCTGCCTGTTGTGGCGAAGGCTCGTCTTGTTGCTAATCACTTTTTAATCGTCTGGGCTTTCGCATGTCCATGAACCTTATAACCTTTGCAGCATGAAAGAATTTATCGTGCAACAACGGGTTAGTAGCGCGAAGGAATTAAAAGCCATGAAAGATTTTTTGCAGGTCAATCAGCTTCCGGCTGATGACCTGCATCTTGATAACAGTATACTCCTCACCTATTATAATTCCGATGATGTGCTGATGGGTACCGGGGGGTTGGAACTTTACGGATCCAAAGCCTTGTTGCGTTCCCTGGCGGTGAGTCCAGAATTGAGAGGACAGCAATTAGGAAAGCAGATTGTAAACGATCTCTTACAGCAAGCCCGCCAAACCGGTATTCAAGAAATCTACTTGCTCACAGAGACCGCCTTCTATTTCTTTCAGAAGTTAGGCTTTACCGAAGTCCAGCGCGATCAGGTACCCGATGTCATCAAAGCCTCCAGCGAATTCACACACATGTGCCCTTCTACTGCCCAGGTAATGAAGTTAGTCCTGGCCTAAGTTTACTCGCATTGAATTGATTTGATGTCGGAATCACATGGTGATTCCCTAACAATCGTTTCATTACTTTTTCCGGGATTGTTACCGTTCCCTATCGCACTGTGGACTTTTAGTTTTACTTTTGAGTTTGCCCTGAACGCAACATGAAACCAATCCGCTATTTCGTAATCGATTTCGATAGCACTTTCACCAAAGTAGAGGCCTTTGATGCCCTGGCAGACATTTCCCTGAAAGATCATCCCGAGCTGGAAAAGATCAAGCAGGAGATTGTGCACATCACCAATCAGGGCATGGATGGTTCCATCTCGTTCCGGGAATCGCTGGAGCGTAGAATTGCACTCCTATCACCCAACAAGCGGCACCTCGAACAACTGGTAACGATATTGCGTGAATTGGTATCCGAATCTTTTAAACGCAACCGCGAGTTCTTCCAGACCTATGCGGATTATATCTACATCATCTCCAATGGGTTTCATGCCTTTATCGATCCGATCGTTACGGAGTTTGGCATCAAGGCCGAAAATATCCTCGCCAACCGATTTCACTTCGATGCACAGGGAAATGTGATTGGCTTTGATCAGGACAATCCGCTTTCGCAGAACAACGGCAAGGTGGAACAACTCAAGAAACTGAACTTGCCGGGCGATGTATACGTTATCGGGGATGGCTATACGGATTATGAAATCAAGCATGCCGGCCTGGCCAATAAGTTTTATGCCTTTACGGAAAACGTTGAGCGCGAGAAAGTATTGAACAAGGCCGATCACATTGCCCCCAGCCTGGATGAATTTTTATATTTGAACAAGTTGAATACCGCCATCTCCTATCCAAAAAATCGCATCAACGTGCTCCTGCTTGAGAATGTGCATCCCCATGCCGTGGATGCCTTTAAAGCAGAAGGCTTCAACGTAGAGGTATACCCGGCCGGACTGGATGAGGACGAGTTGTGTGAGAAGATCAAGAACGTTTCAGTGCTCGGCATCCGTTCAAAAACCATGGTGACCGCCAAGGTACTTGAAAACGCCAGCCGGTTGATGACCATTGGTGCCTTTTGCATTGGCACCAACCAGATTGATTTGAAAGAAGCCACCAAACGTGGCATTGCCGTATTCAATGCTCCTTACAGCAATACTCGGTCCGTTGTGGAACTAGTGATTGGCGAGATCATCCTGCTCATCAGAAACATCGTTGATAAATCCAACAAGATGCACGAGGGCAAATGGGATAAATCAGCCAAAGGCAGCTTTGAAATCCGTGGAAAGAAATTAGGCATTGTTGGCTATGGCAACATTGGCTCCCAGCTTTCGGTGTTGGCCGAATCGCTGGGGATGAAAGTCTTTTATTACGATCGCGAAGAGCGTCTGGCCTTGGGGAATGCCACCAAATGCCGGTCGATGAAAGAATTGCTCGAACAATCCGATATTGTATCGTTACACGTAGACGGACGGAAGGAAAACACCAATTTGTTTGGAGCCAGGGAATTTGACCTGATGAAGAAAGGTGTCATTTTCCTGAACCTGAGCCGCGGTCACATTGTAGACATTCAAGCGCTTAAGAAAAATATTCTGTCAGGAAAAGTGGCCGGGTGTGCCGTGGATGTTTTTCCCAAAGAGCCGAAGAGCAATGAAGAAGAATTTGTTTCGGAGTTGCGCGGGTTGCCCAACACCTTATTAACACCGCACATCGGGGGCAGTACCCTGGAAGCGCAGGAAAATATCGCTCAGTTTGTATCGGGCAAGTTTTTGGATTACATCAATAATGGTGGTACAAGCAACAGTGTCAACTTCCCGAATCTCTCGTTGCCGATTTTGGAAAATGCCCATCGCCTCATTCATATTCATAGCAACGTACCCGGGATTCTGGCTAAGATCAATCAGATCCTCGCCACCCACGGCATCAACATTGTGGGGCAATACCTTAAAACCAATGAGAGCATTGGCTATGTGATCACCGACATCAACAAAGAATACAACAAGGATGTGATTAAAGAGCTGCGCGCTATTGAACACACCATCAAATTCAGGGTGTTGTATTAAGCGTGGCTATAAAAACAAAAACCCACCGGATTTGGAGAGGTGTTTCTGAACCTCAATAAAGACAAGTTTTGAGTTGTCCTTTGGCCGCAACCTTCCACTGTTAACCTGCTTTTCGGGCGAGGCCGACACGCCTAAGCGTATCGGGTGAGGCCTGATTTTGTCCTCGAACTTCACTCGGTATTGTTTACATGTTAGGTTCAGCAAACGTGTCCCAAATCCAAGTGGATTTTATGATGTAAAGAAGCTGAGTAGATAGGAAAAGATAAACATTGACTATTCTGTATTTTTTTTGTAACGAAAAAACAGTTTCGATTTCAGTCGATTTATGCGCTTTTGTGTTCGATAAAATCATCGCGGATATTTTTTGAAGGACATCCTCCTTCCGGTTACCTTGCATCGCAATTCATGTGATGATGATCAATTTCACTCCGGGTCCTTCCCAGCTTTATTTCACGGTGGAAGGACATATGCGGCAGGCTTTTCGGGAAGGTATTCCTTCCCTGTCGCACCGCACGACAGCATTTGAAAACATTTCGAGACACACGACTGAAGGATTGAAATCCTTACTGAACATTCCCGCTGACTTTCATATCTTCTTCACCGGCTCGGCTACGGAAATCTGGGAACGATCCATTCAAAATCTGGTGGAAACCCATTCCCTGCATCTGGTGAACGGTGCCTTCTCGAAACGGTTTTATGAGATTGCCAATCAACTGGGCAAATCCGCATACAAAGTGGAAGCGGCTGCCGGAAAGGGATTCAGTGTGTTACCCCAGGTTGAAACAACCCCCGAGTTAATTGCCCTCACCCACAATGAGACCAGCACGGGTGTTTCTTTGCCCCTTCCCTTTCTCCATCAGTTCCGCGAGCTGTTTCCGCAATCATTAATTGTTGTGGATGCGGTTTCTTCGTTGCCCTATCCCCAATTTGATTATTCAAAAATCGACTCGGTAATTTTCTCGGTACAAAAGGGATTTGGGTTGCCAGCCGGCCTGGGGGTGTGGGTGGTTAACGACCGGTGCATTGCTAAAGCAGAAGCGCT
Source organism: uncultured Ohtaekwangia sp. (assembly GCA_964488465.1). Classification (GTDB taxonomy): domain Bacteria; phylum Bacteroidota; class Bacteroidia; order Cytophagales; family Cyclobacteriaceae; genus ELB16-189. The sequence continues at coordinate 235,878 of CAZAUN010000008.1, forward strand.
ACTTTCAAAAGGTTTGTCCATCGGTACCTATCATAATTTACCCACGCTGTTTGCCAACGCAAAAAAGAATCAAACGCCTGAGACTCCCAACGTGTTAGGCATCTACTTGCTAGGCAAGGTGATTGAAGATTTTCAGCGCAGGGGAATACAAATCATCCGAAAGGAAACAGAATATAAAGCCGCCATTCTCTATCAGACGTTGAAGGCACATCCACTCGCCAACCCCTTTGTAACGGATCCAGCATTTCAATCGCAGACCGTTCTTGTAGCCGAGACCGGCACCCATACTGATGCCATTACCCGGCACCTGATCAAGCACGGCCTGCATCCGGGCGATGGGTATGGTGATAGAAAGAAATCCCAACTTCGCTTTGCCAACTTCCCTACGCACTCCAAAGAAACCTTTGAGCGCCTGGTGGATGTACTTAATTCTATCACCTGACTAAACCTTCTCGTATCTTTAAGGTCTAAACGCTAAACGTTGGCTTCCTTGGAAGACAAAGACCTGCTCCTGAAAATCAGAAACCCGGAAACCCGTAGCTATGGGTTTAATCTGCTGGTGCGGGCCTACCAACAACGCGTGTACTGGCACGTGCGCAAGATGGTGATCGACCACGATGATGCCGATGACCTTACCCAGGAAGTCTTTATTAAGGTGCACAAGTCCATCGACCAATTCCGGGAGGATTCTCAGATTTTCACCTGGATCTACCGCATTGCTACCAACGAATGCCTGACTTTCCTAAACAAGAAGCGGAGGCGGTTCTTTTTACCCATTGAGGATGTAGGCCAGGAACTTTCAACAAAGCTGGATACCGCTTCCGATATCTCCGGTGAGGACATTCAAAAGAAGCTTCAAAAGGCCCTGTTAAAGTTACCTGATAAACAGCGACTTGTATTCAACATGAAATACTTCGATGACCTGTCGTACGAAGACATTTCGGAGATTACCAAGACCAGCGTGGGGGCCCTGAAAGCCAGCTTTCACCATGCTGTTAAGAAAATAGAGGATTATTTAACCGAATGATTAAACTTTTGTGAATTTCAAGAGTCATAGCACCAAATGAAAAAGCTGGAAGACATCCCCAAAAAGAACATTTTTGAAGTACCCGAAGGGTATTTCGACCGGCTTCCGGGTGTTATCCAGGCCCGGGTTGCCAAGCCCGAGGTAGCCCCCTGGTATTGGTCGCCCGTAGTGAAGTTTGCCCTGCCGTTGGTGCTGGTGGCCGTGGGTTTGTTCTGGTTTGTGAACCGCAGCAACCAAAGCATCGAGCAACAGCTGGCGGGCATCCAAACCGAGCAACTAATTGCGTACCTGGAAGACAGTGATTTGAATGTGGAGGAGTTAACCGAATCCGTAACCTGGAGCGATACGGATTTGGAAGAACTGGAAGAAAAAGTGTACTCCTCTTTTGATATAGCCGATGAAGAATTAGACCTGTTGATGCAGGAGTTTATAGAAACTGAAAACTTTTAACAGCTTATGAAAAAGTTATTGATGATCGCGATGTGGCTGGTGAGTGGTTGGGCGTGGGCACAGGATCCAACTGCGGAACCGACTCTGCAAGATCCCCAAGTGCAGGAGAAAATCAAGAACCTGCGCATCGCCTATATTTCAGACAAACTCGGATTGACACCGGAACAAGCCGAGCGGTTCTGGCCGGTGTACCGCGAGTTCTCGGACAAGCGCAGGGACCTGCGCCAGGAATTTGTGGATGCACGCAAGCAGATAAACACAGAAAATCCAGATCCGGCAAAGCAAGAAGAATTGGTCAAGCTGGGGCTCAACCTGAAACAACGGGAACTCGATCTGGAGAAAGTATACTCCGACCGGTTGCTTAAAGTGATTACCGCCCAGCAGATGCTCACGTTGCGCAAAGCCGAAGGTGACTTTCAGCGCATCATTCTCGAACAGATTCAACAACGAAGGATGATGCAGCAACGCAACGAAACCATCCGCGAACGGAACCAACGCCTGCGCGAACAGCAACGGAACTAACCGTGCCTTTCTCCAAACCGATCGTTGCCTTTCTCATCGTATCCGTTTGCTCCTTCTCAACACAGGCTCAGCAAACTGATTCGGCTTTACTATATTCCGATCCCTACATTGCCGAACTTGATTCGTTATTAGCCCAAAGCGATTCGACCAGCATTCTCTCGCTGATTGATAGCCTGATCAATCTACCCGAACCGGAGATGCATTCACAACTGAACATCCGGTTAGGGTACAACAGCAACGTGGTGTCAGCCAGCCGTACGTTGGGTTTCAACCAGTTTGGGATGGCTCCTGGTCTGAGCTATTACCACAAGTCCGGCCTTTATGCCGATGTTACCGGATACTGGAGCAAAGAATATGATCCCCAATATTATCTGACGGTGGGCACAGCCGGCTACATGAATAGTCCTACCGCCTGGTGGTCGGTGATGGCGGAATATAACCGCTACTTCTACTCGGCCATCGATGATGAGACCTACATCGCCTACGACAACACGGTGGGTATCTACAACTTTTTCAATGCCAAGTGGTTCACTTTCCGGCTCGACTATCAGTTATTCTTTGGCGAGAAGGTGGCGCACCGGATTAATCCTACCGTCATGATCAACCTGGAAAAACGCGGCTGGGGCAAGATTGACCGGATCGCTTTCTATCCCTACTCGACCATGTTGTTTGGCAGCGAGCAGATCACCACACTGGAACCTTATGCACGCACGTACCTTGGCATCATCTACCGGTTGCGCAGGGGACTGCCCTTGTATTATGAAGTAACCAACACCGAATGGGGCGTGTTGAATTATTCCTTTGTAGCCCCGATATCCATCTCCATGAACCGGTGGACATTCATGATCAGCTATACTTACAACATTCCCCAGGCGTTGCCGGGCGAAACGATCGACTTGATCAACAGCGGCTATCTGTCCGCCAGCATCTCCAAGTTGATTCAGTTTAAATAAAGCAACTAATCTCCCTGATCAATTGCTAAAATCGTTTGTAACAAAACATTCGCTCCGTTGGTCATGTCTTCGGCTTTGGTATACTCGTTGGGTGAGTGACTGATGCCGCTCACGCTGGGAACAAAAATCATGGCCACCGGTGCGAGCGAAGCCATCTGTTGGGTATCATGGCCGGCACCACTGGGCATGAATTTGGTGGTAAGCCCCAATGCTTTCGCTGCCGTATCAATCTGTTGCTGCAACCGCTTGTCCGTTAATGCCGGCTTCACCGCACTGGCCTGCCGCTCAAACCGGATCTTTGTCTTCGTTTCAGCAGCCAGTGTGGTGGCTCGCTTTTCAATTTCACCAAACAACTGCTCAATCTTGTCGGCCGACAGATCCCGAATCTCCAAGCCCAATGTAACTTTCCCGGGCACTACATTGTAAGCTCCCGGCCAGGCGCTGATCTTACCCACGGTGCCTACCTGTCCGCCCGGGTAACTTTTAATTACTTCATTGACCATCACCACCAACTTCGAGGCCGCCAACAAAGCATCCTGTCGTAATGCCATTGGAGTTGTACCGGCATGATTCGCAAAACCTTCCACTGTTACCTCCCAATCGACTATGCCCACGATGCCTTCCACCACACCTATCTGAAGATTTTCTTTTTCCAACGTGCCGCCCTGTTCAATGTGTAATTCAACAAAGGCATGAAAGTCGCCCGGCTTGCGGATGCACTCCTGGATGCGGTCGGGATCACCACCAATTGTTTTGATCCCTTCGGCCATGAGCAGGCCACTCTGACTTTTCTGTTGTAATCCGGCTGCTGTCATGTTACCGGCCATGGCCCGGCTGCCAATCAAACCACCTTCTTCGTTGGCGAAGATGATCACTTCCAGCGGATGGTTGGTCGTGATTTTGTTTTCATTCAGGATTTCAATGACCTCCAATGCGCTGAGCGAGCCCAGGGTGCCATCGTAGTTGCCACCATCGGGTACCATGTCGATGTGCGATCCAAAAGCAATCGATTTTAAACCCGCCTTCTTCCCGGCCCGTTTGCCCAGTATGTTGCCGCCTGTATCGATGCTTACCTCCAGTCCTGCTTTTTTCATCAGTTCCATAAACCAGGCGCGCCCTTCCACATCCCCTTGCGTATAGGCGACACGGTAACCATGCCCGGCTTCATCCCGGCCGTATTTCGCTAACTCCTTGATGCGGCTTTCAATCCGAACACCATTTACACGCAGCTTGTTGCTGACACGACTGCCTTGCCAATATGCAGTGCCCAGCAACCCGATGCCTACTGCCGTGGTTGTTGATTTTTTAATGAAGGTTCTTCGCTGCATCATCGTGACTCGACATAGTTCTTAAAATTATCCAATATCGACTGCCAGCCGGCCTGTTGCATTTCTTCGGGGTTCATTCCCTCTGCCTCGAACGTTTCGGTCACTTGGGTGTGGGCACCCACCGAAACGAACTCCACCGTTACGTGGCGACCATCGGCTATGACATACGTAATCTTCTTCAAAGGAATGATCTCCTTATACTCGCCTTCAAAGTCAAAACTCATGGAGCCATCGCGTGCCGCCATAGTCCATTTGAATTTGCCACCCGGCCGCACCTCGTTTTCGGCTGCCGGGCAATGCCAATCCGGAGAAGCGAAGTTCCACTGTGTGATGTGTTGAGGGTGGGTCCAGTGCGTCCACACTTTATCCGCGGCTGCAGCCACGGTGGCTGTCACCGTAATTTTTGTTCCTTGCATGTGCTTGTTCTTTGTGGCCGGACTCGTTGATGGTACGGCATTTCAAGTTACTTAAACTTCTGAAATGCGTATCTATTTCAGGGGCGAATCTGATTGGCTAACGCTTTCGGTGCTACCGTGCAATAAGCGGTGGTGATGACATCGATAAACAGAGCTTTCTTTACGCTACCCAACTCAATCCACGTCCACCCCTGTTTGCCCCAGGCATTGGCAACCGGATAGATGCTCGACTTCGCACCCTTCCAAAAAACGTCCTGATCCACTTCCGATAGCTTCACACAAGCCCGGTTGGTTTTCTGATCGTAGGTGGCAAAGATTTTTCCACGCACCCGGAACGAAGTCTTCTCGAAATGCGGAGCTTCTGAGGTTTCAGGAAAAGAAAGCGCCAATACCTGTAAGGTTTTAAGTGTTACCATAAGGTTACCGGCTCGCATTCCGCTTCTCTAATCTCCTGAAGCCCAAGAATAAGATTCCTGTACAGATGAAAAGTCCCACCATGGCTGGAATGAGAATGGATTTTCCGGCTTCCCCGGCATTGTAAACACTCCAGATAATTTTTCCGGTAGCCATCAGTACGACTACGGCCATTCCCATCCACAAGCTCCGCATCCAAAAAGCAAGTGCCAGAAGCGTCATTGAAACGGGCACCGTCAGCACCAGGATCACTTTGCTTACCTCCCAGTCGGACTGTATCCAGTCCTTCTCAAATTGCAGGAATGTCTTTACTTCATCTGTAACAACGTCCGGTTTATTGAACCAAAACATACTGGTAAGAAGACCGAGAATCGTCACTGAAATTCCTGACCATCTATGTTTATACGAGAAATAACAAAAGGGCAGGATGAAGAGCGGCCGGATGTACCAGCTCCACTGATTTTGGTGCCGTTCAAACGTCCATTCAAAGAACCGTGAATTCGTGATCATCAAGATAATCAGGAGCACGGTTAAGAAGGCTGCTGCCCATGCAATTGGTTTATCATAGCCTTTCATTTCCATCTACTTTAACATCCATTGTTAAGGAGAACCCTGTCTGCCGGCCGGCTGAAGTAAAAATATCGAATAATTAATTCCACATAAATAAGAATTCAAATATCCTTATTTTAGCTATCCTGAAAATTCGTTCAACCCAGGCCGATATGAGAAATACAATGCTCTTCCTATTCCTTCTACCCTTTGCGGGATTTACCCAGGGGTTTACAGAAGAGGAAGTAACCTTTGGCCTGCAAGAAGTAAGGCTTTCCGGTACCTTGTCATTCCCGGTAACGAACCGAACAAAACACCGCGCCATCATTCTGGTTTCCGGCAGTGGTCCTCAAAACCGGGACAGCGAAATTGTTGGATTCAAACCATTCAAATTACTGGCCGACTTTTTTAATCAGGAAGGATATGCCGTGTTGCGGTATGACGATCGTGGCGTTGGGAAATCCACCGGTAAATCAGTAAACGAATCTACTACGGCTGACATAGCCGAAGATGCCCGGCAGGCATTCTTATTTCTCCGATCGCGTAAGGATATTGATCCCGCCAACATTGGTATGCTGGGACATAGCGAAGGGGGCGTGGTGGTGCCCATCGTAGCGGCCGGGGAACCAGTTGCCTTTGTTATCCTGTTAGCGGGCTTTGGTGTGAAAGGTGTTGAATTGAGCAATGCGCAGCAAGCTGCCATTCTCCGATCCAGCGGCATGAGCGAAACGTTCATTGAAGCCTCGGGCAAAATGAACCGGGAAGTGTTGCGATTGATGATGGATGACAAGACCACTGAAGAGCAGCTACAATTATTTGTTAGAGAAGAGACGCTGAAATTATTGCCATTGTTGCCGGAAAATATTCAGGCCCAGATTCCAGACAAAGAGGCCTATGCCACCATGAGCGCCCAGCAGGTGCTGATTCAAATGAAAAACCCCTGGATCCGGTACTATATGACATACGACCCACTGCCTACACTATCAAAAGTGAAATGCCCGGTGCTGATGCTATTCGGAGGTCTGGATATGCAGGTTCTGCCTTCACAAAATAGCGATCTGATGAAGAATGCCTTGGTGAATGCGGGCAACAAAAAAGTGGAAGCATTTACGATTGCTAACGCCAATCACCTTTTCCAGGAAGCAACCACCGGCAGCCCAACGGAATATGCCCAATTGAAGAAAGAGTTTATTCCGGAATTGTATACGGTTATTAAAAACTGGTTGCCAAAATAGTTCCCATGCAACTTCAGTGTGCAACCTATAAGATCTTATGTAAAATTATCTTAATCACCAGGGTCGAGTCGGCATGGACGTTGGGGGGATACGAGGTTCGCTTCACCAGATAAGGCGGTGCAATCAGTTCCCGGATTTCTCCCGGTTGCATACCACGGAGCCCTTCATCAACCCCTTCGGTGGCCTGGTTGCCGCCAATCAATACCTGCACCGGGGTATCGGTGTTTTCATTGGAGTAGAGCACCGTTCCGTCCCGGTAGGTGGTCGTCTCGAAAATCAAGACCTCATCACCAGCTTTTGCAGACGTGCCAGAACCGGGCTGCAGAATTTTGTAGGCCAGACCCGATGCGGTTGTTATATAGCCCTCTTCCGATGTAGCGGGTGTTGCTTGCCGGCAACTGATACCGGTCACGAGGAAGAAGATGAAAATCCAAGGTCGGTTTGCATGGGGGTAGGTCATTGGTCTTTCACTTTTAATATGCCGGTATTCATTTAATGAATGCTAAGATAGATGTCTTACTGCCTTCCTCAAACAAATCTGGAATTCATGGTTATCTTTGAAAACACTAAC
>CAZAUN010000009.1:0-232049 GCA_964488465.1 uncultured Ohtaekwangia sp.
CGCGCGGATCGGCTCAAAAGTAACTGTAGTTGAATTTCTGGATAATCTGATTCCCACCATGGATGGCACGATGGGGAAGGAACTTGCGAAGGTGGCTAAAAAGTTGGGGATGGATTTATTTCTGGGCCACAAGGTTACCGCAGTGGAGAATAAAGGCAAGGAAGTTTTGGTAAAAGCGGAGCCGAAAAGTGGCGGAGCTGCCATTGAGATGAAGGGCGATTATTGCCTGGTAAGTATTGGTCGCAGGCCCTATACGGAAGGCTTGGGCTTGGATAAAATTGGGATTGATCTGGACAAAGGAAAGATTCCGGTAGATGACCACCTCAGAACAAAGCTGGATAACATTTATGCGATTGGGGATGTGGTGCGTGGAGCGATGCTGGCCCATAAGGCGGAAGAAGAAGGTGTGATGGTAGCGGAACAACTGGCAGGACAAAGGCCACACATCAATTATCTATTAATACCGGGTGTGGTGTACACCTGGCCCGAAGTAGCCAGCGTAGGGTACACGGAAGAACAACTTAAGGAGCTCGGGCGCGCCTACAAAGTTGGGAATTTCCCTTATAAAGCCTTAGGAAGAGCACGCGCTTCCATGGACCTCGATGGCTTGGTGAAAGTTTTAGCTGACAAGAGCACCGATGAAATTTTGGGCATGCACATCATAGGTGCCCGTGCTGCCGATATGATTGCAGCCGGTGTTACGGCCATGGAATATCGCGCTTCTGCTGAAGATATTTCGCGGATGAGCCATGCACACCCAACCTATATGGAAGCCGTGAAAGAGGCTTGTTTGGCAGCCACCGCCAACCGGCCCATTCATATGTAATATAGTATCAGGATTGTGTCGTGGTAGAGAACTTCCAGTTAAGGAGGCATCGCACCAACAAGCCAACAACAACCGGAATCAGAAATACATTAAGTTCTTGTGGCAGCGCCCACCAAAACAAGAGCGTTAATCCAAGGAGGGTAGAACAGACAAGAAAATAGGTAGGAAGTATTCTATTGCCTCTTCCGGTTATCAGGAAACCCACCGCTACCAGGTGTAACGGGAATGCCCAAAGCAAATTGAAATTTCGGGCAGCATCGTGATGATCGGTGAAAAGCCATAAAGCCAGAAGAAGCAAGCCTATCAGGCCAACGATACTGAATAGAATTCCATCAAACCAACGACTTAGTTTCTTTCTTTTCCAATCGTAGAAACTAAAACCAGCAATTATCAACAGAAGAAATGCAAATGCCACCCAGGGGTGTATAAGCGAATGCCAGGCCGCAACCGTGGCTTCATTTTTAATTCGCAGTTCCTTGACCAGAGGAACGAAAGTACTGTCAATTTTTACGGACATATTACCAACAAACGACTCGATGTAGTCGGGCAGAAACATGTATTCGTTGGCATACATCGTTCGATCGATGGGAAGTCCCAGGCAAATGTCAATCCCCAAATCCCCCCACGGGAGTGTGTGTAGGTATTCATTCGTCTTTTGACGAAACGAGTGCTCAGCCTGCAGGAATGAACTGTCCATTCTCAAATCCGGTCCCAACTGTTCTACCAGCACATCCCGGATTTTGGTCGCGCAATTGTCGTGGTAGTAGTCGTACCGATAGGTTCTGTTTTCCGGTTGGGCATTCCACATCAGAAAGCTGAAGATTTTTTCTTTTTGAGATGAAGTAAGCTGTAGCACCTGCTCATGTACATACCGCTGGTCGCGGATATACGGCCATTCAAAGTCTTCATAATGATAAACTGCCAACATATAGAAATTCCGACCCCGGGCAAAATTGAGGTAGAAGTTAGGCTGATCGAAATTAAACACGCCATAATTGAAGGCATAGTCAATACCCTGTGCAGGGTCGCGTACGCGAAACGCACTATGGCCAAAAGCACTATATACTTCGTTAGGATCGGGTCCACAGGTAATGACCGAAATTTCGGCCTCTTCGGAAAGTGGAGTTTGTGTGAATCCTAAGGAAAAACTGAACAGGAGAATATTCAGAATGAAGTATCGCTGCATGGGAAATAAATAGACCGAAAGATAAAACAATCAACAGCAAAAAGTAATTTTGAAATCCACACTATACATGACCAGCAGCGTTAACGATACCTTGAACCTGATTAGAAAAGTGACTCCGGCCAGGGCTTTCAATGCTGCACAGGTCTTATCCAGTTATTATTATTCACAATGGACCAAGAAGCCAGCCCAACATGCACTTCCCATCAGCATTGCCATTGAACCCACCACTTCCTGTAATCTGCGCTGTCCGGAATGTCCATCCGGGCTGCGATCCTTTACCCGACCCACGGGAATGTTGCAGGGTGACCTGTTTCGAAAAGTGATTGATGAACTGGCCAAGACACTTAATTACCTTACCTTTTATTTTCAGGGCGAGCCGTATTTGCATCCACAATTTCTTGAGCTGGTTTCGTATGCCGCATCGCGGAATATTTATACTACAACATCTACCAACGCGCATTTCCTGGATGACAGCATGGCAAAGAGAACCATTCAGTCTGGATTGGATCGCCTGATTATTTCCATTGACGGAACGACCCAGGAAACCTATGAAGCCTATCGCATTGGTGGTAAACTGGAGAAGGTGATTGAAGGAACGAAGAATATTATTCGTTGGAAGAAAGAGCTGAAGTCAGCGACTCCTTTTGTTGTATTTCAGTTTCTGGTAGTCAAGCCGAATGAACATCAGATAAACGAGGTCTATCACCTCGCGAGTCAACTTGGCGTGGATCATGTAGCCCTGAAGACGGCTCAGATTTATGATTATGAAAACGGTTCGGCATTAATTCCCACCCTCGACAAATATTCCCGCTATCAGAAACAAGATAATGGCACGTATAAAATAAAAAATGAGTTATTGAATCATTGCTGGAAGATGTGGCAGAGTTGTGTGATTACCTGGGATGGCAAAGTGGTTCCCTGCTGCTTTGATAAGGATGCGCACTACGTAATGGGCGATTTGAATGAGCAGTCGTTCAAGCAAATCTGGCAAAGTGATAAATACAATGCTTTCCGGTCTTCTCTGTTAAAATCGCGGAGTGAAATTGAAATGTGCCGAAATTGTACGGAAGGAACGAAGGTGTGGGCGGAAGCTTAAAGTCCTTTAGACTTCAATTCGTTTTCAATTTTTTGCAAGTCGATGGCCCCACATTTTCCACATCCTGCCTCACAGGAATTCCTGGCCTGAAATGAGTGATAAAGCATGCGTCCTAAGTAAATGGCCGCTGCCACAAAAAGTCCAAGAATGAGGAGTTGTTGAATCATGCTGTAAAGCTACGGAACTGCTTTGAAAACAGCCATTTTGCTGAAATGATTCACTCGTCCGGAATCGGACGAAACTTCTCAACAGCGAACAACTACAATCTGCCAAATCTTTAATATTCTTCAAATTTCAAAATTTTTATTGGTGGCATTAATCTTGGCAAGACATGGGTTTCCGTTTCTACTATGATTAAGAATTACTTCAAAACTGCACTCCGGAATTTATTGCGTCAACGGGGCACCACGATAATCAATATCAGCGGACTTATGCTGGGGCTCAGCACCAGCCTGATATTGTTCTTGCTGGTGCGCCATCACTCCAGTTTCGACACGTATCATTCAAATTATCAGCGCATCTATCGTGTCAATGTACAATCGGATGGCAACCATGGAAAGAATTATACTCCGGGAGTTTATCCTGTGTTTCCGGAAACATTTACCAGCGAGTTCCCGGAAGCTGAGGAGGTAACGTACATCTCTTACCGGGCAGGTAGTTTTATTGTTATCCCTCAGGAATCCGGAGAAGATAAAAAGTATACAGAAGAACAGGGTGTAGCGTATGGTCAGCCCAATTTCTTCAAGGTCTTTGATCGAAAAATTCTGATCGGCAATGCAGAAAAAGGATTGGACGAACCCAATGAAGTAATTCTGTCGCATCGGTTTGCCGTAAAATACTTTGGAAAGGAAGATGTGATCGGCCAGGTGCTGCGATATGATGGTCAGGAGTTTCGAGTGACGGCAATTATGGAAGACTACCCGGACAACACGGATTTACCAATCGACATGTTCGCATCCTATGCAACCATAAAAAAGGAAAAGGATGAAAATGGATGGAATGGAATCTGGAGTGATGATCAGTGTTATTTTACGGTAAAGGCCGGAAGTTCGATGGCCGATATTCAAGCACGTATGCCTGCGTTTGTGACCAAATATCTTGGCGATGCCAGTCGTAATCGCGACAATGTGGAGTTTGTTTTACAGCCCTTGCGTGAAATCCATTTCGATGAACGCTTTGGAAACTATAATTACAATACGGTAAGTAATTCCATGTTATTGGCACTCGGCATCATTGGCATCTTCCTCCTGATCACGGCTTGTATTAACTTTATCAATCTTACCACTGCGGAAGCCGTGAAACGATCCAAGGAGGTTGGCATTCGAAAATCGCTGGGTAGTTCGCGGTCGCAATTGATTTTGCAGTTTTTGGGTGAGACGTTCTTAATCACTTCGGCATCCATTATGGGCGCCCTCGTATTGGCAGAACTAGGACTGAATTTCTTAAATCCCTTTCTGGAACTAAGCCTTCGTATAAACCTTGCTTCTGATGTTTTACTTTGGATATTCTTATTATCCATACTGGTAGTTGTTACGTTGCTATCTGGATTTTATCCGGCTTTAGTAGTCAGTGCATTTAATCCGGTTAGTGCACTTAAAAATCAAGTACGGGCAAATCATTCTTCTGGATTTAATTTGCGAAGAGGCTTGGTGGTTCTGCAGTTTGTTATCTCCCAACTTTTGATTATTGCTACCGTGGTTTTGATTAGTCAGATGAACTACCTTCAGAATAAGGAATTAGGATTCAAAAAAGACGCCATCATTACGGTACCGATTCCCGAGCAAGAAAGCCCCGTTTTGGGTGGTGATGGAGTAAGCAAGATGCGAACCCTGCGAGAGGAGCTTTTGAATCTTACCGGAGTAGAAGCCGTTAGCCTGAGCAACACACCCCCTTCCTCCGGCAGTGTTTCGACCACTGATTTTTTTGTAGAGGGTGATGAGGAAAGTTACGCAACCCAGGTAAAGCAAATCGATGGCAATTATTTGAATCTTTACGGTCTGGAACTCCTGGCGGGCGAGGGTGTTCGAGATGCTGATACAGCACAAACTTTTGTGGTGAATGAGCGCTTTGCACAAGTCGCTGGATTTTCAAATCCTGTGGATATTGTGGGTAAGAAAGTTCGTATGTGGGGAAAAAATCTCCCGGTGAGCGGAGTGGTAAGGAACTTCCATACGGTATCCCTTCAAAATCCTATTGAAGCCACGATCATGTTGAATCGCATTCGCGGATATGAAACGCTGTCAGTTAAGCTCAATCCGCAGTCTATGCAACAGGCATTGAGTGAAATCAAGACTAAATGGGAAAAGGCATACCCGGAATACATTTATTCCTATCGGTTTATTGATGACCAAATTCGGGAGTTTTATGAAAGTGAGCAAAGAATGTCGATTATGCTTACTGGATTTACGACTCTTGCTATTCTAATCGGTTGTCTTGGTTTGTTTGGTCTAACGGTGTTCATGGCCAATCAAAAGACCAAAGAGATTGGTGTTCGCAAAGTGTTAGGGGCTTCTGTTGAAAGCATACTATTTCTCTTTTCAAAAGAGTTTATCAAACTGATCATCCTGGGCTTTTGCTTGGCGGCACCAATAGCCTATTACTTTTCAAATCAATACCTCAATCAGTTTGCGTATAAGGTTACGGTGGGTCCTTCTGTATTTATAATTGCATTGGCAACCACAGTGGCAATTGCGTTCCTAACGGTAGGGTATCGATCCATAAAAGCAGCGATGACAAACCCAACCAACTCCCTGCGTTCAGAGTAACTACTTAAACCAAAGATTTTTGATGGCGGCTAACATTTCAGAATGGACTTTACCAGCTGCACACAGTTCTCCACCGTGCAAATAGTTGGTACCGCCTGAAAAGTCAGTGACCTTACCTCCGGCTTGTTGTACTAAAAATGCACCTCCGGCAACATCCCAGGGTTTAAGATTATATTCAAAGAATCCTTCTAGCTTCCCGCTGGCTACATACGCGAGGTCCATGGCGGCACTCCCCAGCCTGCGAATCCCGTGTGTCTTTTCCAGGAACAGTTTTATGATTTCCAGATAGTCGTCTTTTTTTTCTGAATGGTAGTAGGGAAATCCGGTGGCCAGGAGACTTTCTTCCAACGAGGTAATGGCTGAAATTTTGATTACTTTTTCATTGCAGTAGGCGAGACCATTTTCGATTGCATGGTAACAATCGCGGTTGCTGATATCATAAACGATTCCCAAAATCGTCTTTTCTTTTCGTTGCAGGCCAATGCTGATGGCAAACAAAGGCAATCCATGTAAGTAATTGGTGGTGCCATCCAACGGATCAATGATCCAGGTATATTCATTTCCGATCACTTCTGTTCCCTCTTCGGCCAGAAAACCAGAGCCCGGCAACAGTTGACTTAACCGGTTTACTAGTCTTTTTTCTGATTCTTTATCTACATAGGAAACCAGGTTACTGGAACTCCCCTTTTGTTCGATCCGCGATAAATCAAACCCCTCCAATTCCTTTCGCATAAATGCTGCCACTTCCTCGCATAATTCAATTGTATCTTTTTCGAGCAGGGGCAAATTCATTTTTTACGGGTTTGATTTTTCACAAAAGCTAGCAAAATTATTAACACGGAGATCCAGGCGGCTGTTCGGGCGGAGAGTTCACTTTGCTTAAGGTACTTTTCGGAAACCTGTGGGGAGGTGTTGGAGTAAACGGAAAGCATGTCAAGCCGGGTGGTGGCGCTTTCATCGGCTTGGTATGAATAGAATATGGGGGCAGCAATTAAAGCCAAAGCAACAATAAAAATGGAAACACTAAAACCGCCCTCCCGAAATACGGAAAGGTAGAACAACAAGTTAACAACCAAAATCCAAACAGACCCCCCGAGATAACCGGTATAAACGTTCCAGGAACACCAGGTTGGGTGTAATAAAAACACATCAGAGAGAAATACGAAATCATTTCGCCAGGGTAATTTCAGAAATGCATATTCTAGTCCAAGCCAAAAAAAGACAATGGTGAACTTGCCAAGCCTGCTCCCCAGGTTTTGATAGGCAAACGCATAGCCAACGAACGCTAAGGTTAACGCAATTGCCTGAACAAATACGAAAATGATGAAACTGAAATCAAAAACGTGGGCTGCTAAAAGTGCTACCACCAGTGCTAAAAGAATCAATTCAAACCGGTTCCAGGGGGATGCATGATCTTTGGCCTGATCGACAATTGCAAACAGGGGTGCAAGACCAACAAACATCAGGATGGGAAATGGTTTCATCAGCCATCCGGCACTCATCAGGGTGATGGAAATGCCCATCAGGAGCCAGGGTTTGAACTTGGTTTTACTCCTTCTTGCCATGGATAACCAGTACAATCTCGCCCTTGACTTCTTTGCTACTGAAATGTGCACGAACCTCTTTCACTGTTCCTGTAAAAGTTTCTTCATGAAGTTTAGTTAACTCACGGGATACCGACACTGGCCTGTCTTCTCCAAAGAATTCTGTCACTTGTTCTAAGGTTTTAAGTAATCGGTGAGGAGATTCATACAAAATAATGGTCCTTTCTTCTTCGGCCAGTTTTTTAAGTAACGTCTGGCGGCCTTTTTTGTGTGGTAGGAATCCTTCAAACACAAATCGGTCGGTGGGGAACCCCGATTTAACCAGCGCTGGGATGAGTGCTGTTGGGCCCGGTAAGGAATCAATGTGCAACCCAGCCTTTAATACTTCCCGTACCAATAAAAAACCAGGATCCGAGATTCCAGGCGTTCCAGCATCGCTGATAAGTGCCATCGTTTCACCTTGCTGCAGGCGATTGATTAAGCCCCCTACTGTCTTGTGCTCGTTAAAAATGTGAAAGCTTTGAAGGGGTTTTGAAATCTGGTAGTGTTTTAACAGGAAGCCGGAGGTGCGCGTATCTTCTGCAAGAATGGTATCAACCGATTTCAACACGTCCAGAGCCCGCATCGTTATGTCCGACAGGTTTCCAATGGGGGTTGGAACGAGGTATAAAGAAATTTTTCCTGGCTCCAAGACTACAGAAGTTGATCAATTGCCCGGGCTAATTTATGGTCTTTATCAGTAACCAGATCGCCCGCGTCATGAGTGGAAAGTTCAATGGTGACCGTGTTATAGACATTCGTCCAGTAAGGATGATGATCCATCTTTTCCGCAATCAATGCTACACGGGTCATGAACGCAAATGCTTCGTTGAAGTTTTTGAATTGGAAGGTCCTTTTCAGTCGGTTATTTTCCTCTCTCCACATAGCCAAATGGATTTGTTGGTTAAAGGTAGAACAAACCTGCTAAACCCTGAATAGCAGCAAAAGCTATAATGCAATTATGCCCTCAATTTTTGAAGCAGCCTGATAAATTTCAATGACGGCATTGCTCGAAGGCATCATCATTTGAAGAGTAATGCTAGTGTAATTCCCGTTTTTTGAGGTTTTTTCTGAGGTAGTGTGCAGCGGAAACAGCGCCTTTAATGCTTCTTCCTTCCCTCGGGGTACGATGAACTTGAAAATATACAAGGATGGCCAGGCATGGTGCTGGTCTAACTGAATTCGAAATCGATCAATCCACTGCGGGTCCATCCGAAAATAAAAGCGTCCCGGTTTTGACCGGGACGCTACTAAGTATTTAAATCTTCATTAAAAGAACCGGTACCGTTTATCCTGTATGTTGGCACCTTCTTTAATGGCCTCTGAAATTCCATAACTGGCACGTCCACTCAGGCCTTGCAATAACTGATTCTTAAACACAGCATAGTCGCCCATGGCGGGGGCAATGGTTTTATTTTGCAATTCCACTACCAGCACTCCATTTTCTCCGGCAAAAGGCTCAGAGCGCTTTCCGCTTTCAAGAGAAAATACTTTTCCAACGGCTATCGGATCCAACCCTACACTGGGCAATGTATTCGAATTCAATTTTAGATCGCTGGAAGAATTGATAATGGCATCCGTACCAAAGAGCTTGGCCAAGTCTTCAAAGGAGTCCGTTTTTCCTTGCAATTTTTCAATGATCTTCTTGCCACGCAGTTCATTTAACACGGCAGGACCCACTTCCAGTTTCACATCTTCAAAGGGGCGAAATCCTTCATCCGTTTCATCGGTCATCACGGCAACTACATATTCTGAGTCGAGCGAAAATACATCCGAAACTTCGCCCACACTGGCATCGCGAAACAACCAGGTTACCATTTGCCGGGCATTGCCCAGGTTGCTAACGCGTTGATCGGCTGTCTTCAGGTCATTGGCATCCGTTACGGTGAGGCCTTCGCCTTTGGCTTTCTCTTTAAACTCATCCACTCCAGCCAAATCGCTCGCAAATGTTTGGGCTTTTAAAAATGCTTCATTTTGAGTTTCGTCACTGGGTGTAATTCTGATTTCAATAGTTGCCACCGAATACGCAGTATAATCGGCAAGGCCGGTTACGTTAATAATGTGGTAGCCAAACTGTGTTTCAACCACATCGTTTACTAACCCCGTCTTTTTTGCATTAAACACTGCGTCATTAAATGGCTTAACCATCTGGCCCGAAGTAAACCAACCAAGATCGCCACCTTGGGAGGCCGTTCCATCGGTACCATGTTCGCGGGCTTTGGCAGCAAAGTCTGCACCGCCTTTGATTTCAGCCAAAATTTTTCGTGCCTTCTCCTTCGCGGTTTTTTTGGCCGCATCGGATTCATCCTCCCAACGGATCAGAATGTGGCTGGCTTTGGCATTACCCACAGTGTCCTTTCCAACAGTTACAATCTTTGTCACCTTGTAGTAATCACCGTCCAGGAAGGGACCGATGATAGTACCAGCGGTTAGTTCATTTTTTTTATCGGCCAGGTACGTAGGCAAGGTAGAGGCATAGTATTTCGTGAAGGGAAGTGAACCTTCGGTATTGCTGGCAGCATAAACAGAATCATCCACTACGGTCTTAAACTCCACAGCAACCTTTTCAAGTTCTTCCCGAACTTGAGCAGAGTCGGCAGCCGAAGCGCGAATTGGAAAAGTTACATAGCTTAAACTGCGGGTTTGCTCAGCCTTGTATTTGTTTTTATTGCGATTGTAATAATCGCGCAAATCACTGTCGGTTGCAGCAATGGAGTCGGTAATGGCATAGTAAGGAACATAGAGATACTTCACCTCGGCTACATCATTCTGATTGTGGTAGTCTTTTTCGGCTTCGGCCTCGGTTACATAGCTGGTTTTAAGCAGCAGGTTTTCGTACTTCAGGCGTTCGCGCGAAAGTGCCAGATCGCGTTGAAAGGTTGACCAACGATATTTGGCTTCCTGCCATCCGGCTAATGCCTGAGGTTCGAGCGGAGCAGGCTGATTGAACTGATTGATGTAAGACAAGAGCCGGCTACGGTCAAAGTTTCCAGCGGAATCCAGGAATGAAGATTTAATGTTTTCATCAATATTTCTGCCCTGGATCATATCCCACACTTCATCGTCAGTCACCTTAATCCCGACTTTTTCAAATTCAGGCTTGATGGCTTTGTCAAGAATCAGTAAGTCCCAGGCTTGTTGTTGCAAAAGCGGCCGCTCGCGGTCACCCGGCTGACGGCCGAAATTCATGATATAATTATTTTCGCGTTCCTGAATGGCAGCCTGGTATTCTTCCAGGGTTACCGTAATGCCACCGATTTTGCCTACTGAATTTTCATTTCCGAAGACGGACCTAGGCCCATTGCCGAATAAATCATTCAATACAAAAGCGGAGATGGCCACTGCCACAAATCCAACCACCCACTTGGTCATCTTATTCCTTAACGTTCCAATCAATGCCATAAAAAAATCTTAAAATTTTGAACTAGATCAGGGTTTATGACCCTTACCGGGCCTGTTTTATTTAAAGAACCGCAAATTTAACCCGTTATCTCAATTCGGCAAAGGATGGAAAAAGAATACCGCGAATATTATACAAACTGAAAATCAGCAGGTTACAAGCCTTAATTTGCCCGGTAAACCCTACCTTTTTTTGCGGTATGTGTAGATAAAAAAGAGGAGTACGGCCATCATGATCAGCCAATAGGCATGACCAATCCCCAGCGTCATGGTTTCATAAATTCCGATGATTACAAAAAAGGCAGCCAGCGAGAGCAGGAGTATGTCGAGCAGCTTCATCATTAGTCTTCGACAGTGAATTCGCCTTCCGGATTCTTTATCTCGTAGTTCGATAAATCCTGATTGGCATCCAGGCCGGTACCGTAGATGATTTCGTTTTGTAATTTGATCGTCACAAATTTATCCGTGAAGATCTTTTTTGTGCCCATGTTCCAGAATAATTCTTCCGTATTGAGCTGCTCCTGTTTTTCAATATTGATTACTTCAACCTTCCCTCTTCCTCGCCATTGGTTTTCATTCTTGAAGTAATAGGCGTTGTTGGCTTGCAGGGTGGAAGAGATTTTACCGAACTCATCATAGAACTCAAGATAGATGCCCTCGGGAAATTCACGATCCCCATTTTGAAACTCGAGCACCCGCTTGGCTTTTAACATTACCTTGAGGATGTCCTTTTCAGTATAATGCATGGTAACTTCTTCCGCTTCACTCAACGCCCCTTCATATAGAATTGGTTTAACGGCCTCTTGTTGTTGACAACTGGCAAATGATAGCAACATCATTATGGCGGCAGTAAGCCCCACATTTCTGAAAATAAGGAAAGGCAAATTCGATTGCATTTGGAAAAAAGAAGGCTGACTCATCAGCCAGCCTTCATCAATAATTTCAGTTTACTCTATTCTTTGCCGCGTGTTTTCAAAACTACTGTCTCACCAACCCAGCAAGAGATCGTTTTAGATTCGCCCTCCTTCCAGTTTAATTCAAACAACTCGGTTACAGAAGGAAATTGAGCACGTGCCTGATTGATCTTTTGTTGATTTCCAGATTTCACATACATCTCGTAGGCTGCGATGTACACCAGGCGATCCTCTGCAAGGCTCGAACCTTTTGCGCAATCTTTAAAGGAACCTAAATACAGGTCACCGATTTTTTCATACCCTTCTTTGCTGCTGCCGTCTGCGGCAATGGCCTTACGATACGACTCTCTCGCTGCTGATTTGCTTCCCTTCTGCGCAAGCAAATCGCCTTGAATCAGGTAGGCTTCAGATTTGTCCTGAGGAGAAGTTGCAAGCGTAACAGCTTCATCAATTAGCTCCTCTGCCTTATTCATGTTGCCATTTTTGGCATACACTTTACCCATATTTTTTGCCAACCCATAATCCG
The DNA here is from genome assembly GCA_964488465.1 of uncultured Ohtaekwangia sp. Lineage (GTDB taxonomy): Bacteria > Bacteroidota > Bacteroidia > Cytophagales > Cyclobacteriaceae > ELB16-189. The sequence continues at coordinate 12,296 of CAZAUN010000009.1, forward strand.
GGCTGTCTTTGTGAATTACTTCTGCAGACTCTAACCAAAGCGGATCATCCACACACCCTCCGGTGGTCATGAATTGGAAAATCTTCTTAGCCAACACAAGATCACTGGGGTTTTGTCTGAACTTAGGTTCCAGGTTCTTCTTAACAAAGGGACAATCTACTTTAACGAGCTTGATCAGAATGTCGTCAACGGAGCTTTTTGTTTTCTTTAAGCGATCCACATCGGCCTGCTTATTTTCTGCTTGCGCTTTTTTGATCTTCACATCAATCACCCCGGATAGTTTATCGTAGCGCTGAAGAATTTGGTCTTCGCTAAGATTTTTCAGTAAGGCTACATTCAGCTGAACAACCTGCATGTAGGTAAGAAGATTGTTATCCAATACATTGTTACCACTGATTTCATACACTTTGTCATAAAGCGCTAATACTTCAGCTGTTTTATCTTTATTCTGGCCATTGTAAACTGCTGCGTAAATGGCTTTGCGGTTCAAAACATTCACTTCATCTCCGCAGTTGGCAATACGCAGGTCGTACATCATCATGAGAGAATCAACTAATACCTGCTTTTTAGCAGGATCTTTTTCGGCTGATGCGAGGCCATTATAGATTTCGGCACCATCTATATAAAGTTTGGTATTCCACTGCGGAGCATTTTTCATCATCCACTGAAGGCCAGCCGTAGCACCTCGGTAATTTTTCTGTTTCAAGGCATCACCATAGATAGCTACTTGTTCTTCCGCTTTCGCTTTGTCTTCTGGCCATTTGAATTCTTTGCACTGAGAAAAGGCGGTTAGCGAAGTGAGGACCATTACGGTTAACCCAAGCAGCAAGGATCTCATTTTCATTTTCATTTAGGCTTTAGTTATTATTCAAATCTTCTCCTGATAAACCATTGGTCGTTAAAAGTCACGCCAAAATATAATTTAAAATAGGTTTCATCAATCCCATTATCCTGCAGATTTCCCCGTCTACCGGCTTTTAGGGCCAAATCGATACTCGAAATTCTGCTGACAGGGAGTGAAAACCCAAAATTAATGCCAAAATCTCGTAATGGCTTGCCATTGATCAAATAAGGGTAGTTATCGAAACTTACACCTGTTCGGTATGTCATTCGCTTCAGGTAGCTACCCAATGCCGTGGGATCGGGGGTAAATTCAAACCCTAATCCTGATTTCCAACCCTGTGTCGCTTCCTGACCTAAATTCCGGTTTTCATTGTCAAATTGGGTGTAATCCAGATAAACGAAATCAAATCCCACCATCCACTTCTCGGCCCTGCCAAAAGAGATTCCTGCGGCCAGGGCTTGCGGCAAGGTAATGGACCCCGGCTCATTGTTAACCAACGTAACCGAATCTACTATTCCCCCAACATTGCGCTGCTCAACCCGCGAATAAAACTCGGTATTCACCTCCGATTTAAAATCGTAAACAAGACCCAAATTGAATTTATAATTTCTGTTGAAGAGCGAATCTTTATGAAACGATAAACCCACATTAAAATCAATGTCTTTGAAATAGGTTCGTTCATACACGGTAGGTGTGTACACGACAGGCTGAGAGGATTGGGTAAGCGTATTGGAGTAATTATTGATGATCGAGCTAAACAAGTAGGTGGCTTTAATACCCAATGATAAATCTTGTGTAATACTAACGCCATTCGACCAGGAGAATTGATTGATCCCGCCTTCACCGCTTTCGGTCACGTCTACCGTATTGGTCGTAGTTCCATCGATGGCTTCGGTGTAGTTGAGCCGGTAATTTACAGTTGAGTAAGGGGCCAATACCAACGAAGTTGACCACTTGCCAAATTTTACAGGAAAGCCCAACGCCAGGTAATTCAAGTTTGCATCCCCATTGCTTTCGGTAAGTCCGTTGCCCCGCACCGTTCTGCGTTCACCAATAAATCCACCTTCAAAAACCGTAAACCGGTTAAATACGAGCAAGGCCGGATTTTGATTGTTTAGGAAATAATATTGAGGATTGCTGATGCCAACGCCTGCCATGCCTTGATTATGAGCCAGTGCATTTCCATAATATTCACCGATCCCCAAATAAGAAAAAGGAGTCATGGCTGCCTGCCCATAAATAATTGTTGGGAGGAAGAGTGACAGACCAATAAAAAGGATGGAAATCCTAACCAATTTCAGCATGATAACGCAAAATCCTGTTCAAACCGCTCAAAACGAGATCAGGGGCCACAAATATGGGGTGTTTAAGCTTGTTTTCAAAAAATTGATAATCTCCCCCACACAAAATCACCCGTAGCTCGGGGTATTGCGCACGGTATGATTCAATGATTCCATTCACTTCAGCCACTACACCATTGATAACCCCGCTTTGCATGCACGATTCTGTAGAATCGCCAATTAATGCAGGGTTGTGTAGAGGTTTTAATAACGGTAACCGCGAGGTGAACGTATGCATACTTTCAAATCGGATGCGAATACCAGGTGAGATAGCACCCCCAAGGTAGGATTTGTGTTGATCCAGAAATTCATAATTAATACACGTGCCGGCATCAATGACAAGACAGTTTTTATTTGGGAACATTTCGTAGGCACCACAGGCGGCAGCAATTCGATCTACACCCAACGTAGAAGGGGTACCATATTTAATCTGAATGGGCAAGGGCAGGTTTGCGTCCAATTGTATTTTCTTTCCAACCACGGAACACCAGGAAAGAATTTGTGCCGAATCATGATTGACTGAACTAACCAAGGCATGATCAAAGACTTTATTCTTCAACCAGGATTGCAGCAGGGTGGCCTCTGTAAAGAATTCCTTTTGCCTGGGCTCTGGGCCTTCAAACAGTCCTACCTTAAAACGAGTATTTCCGGAATCAATAACGAGGTTCATCGTGCGCTTTATCGATGCAAAGTAACCAAAGAAGTTCCATACCTGTTTTTAATATCTTTGGACACTTTTAATTTAACTAGGATGAGAGCCCTGCTTGAAAAGTTTGAAAAGAAGAGACCGGAAATAGTATTTGAATGGAAGGACAGCGAAACAACTGCGGAGGGATGGGTGGTCATCAATTCGTTGCGGGGTGGTGCGGCTGGAGGCGGAACCCGCATGCGCGTAGGACTCGATCGTCATGAAGTGGAATCGCTTGCAAAGACGATGGAAATTAAATTTACAGTATCAGGACCTCCTATTGGCGGAGCCAAGTCGGGAATTAACTTCGATCCCAACGATCCTCGCAAGGAAGGAGTGTTACATCGGTGGTATGCAGCGGTTATGCCACTTTTAAAATATTATTATGGCACCGGTGGAGATCTTAATGTAGATGAAATCCATGAAGTAATTCCGCATACCGAAGATGTTGGCATCTGGCATCCGCAGGAAGGAGTATTTACAGGACACTATAAACCTACAGAACCACAAAAGGTTAACCGGATAGGACAGTTAAGACAGGGAGTAATTAAACTCATCGAGAATACTATCTATACCCCTTCGCTCCAAAAAAAGTATACAGTAGCGGATATGTGCACAGGATATGGAGTGGCGGAGGCCGTCAGGCATTACTATGCCCTGTGGGGCGGATCGATTTCGGGAAAGCGTGCCGTAGTGCAGGGTTGGGGGAATGTGGGTGCGGCAGCTGGATTTTATCTTTCTCAAATGGGCGTAAAGATTGTGGGCATCCTGACCCGCGAAGGTGGATTGATCAATCAACGGGGGTTTACGCACGAAGAGATTTGCGACCTAGTGGTTACCCGTGATGGGAACAAATTAATCACCGATGACTTACTTCCTTTCGAAGTGGTGAATCAAAAAATCTGGGATCTGGAATTTGAGGTTTTCATTCCAGCTGCTGCCTCCCGGTTGGTAACCAAAGATCAGGTTGATCGCATGATCCTTTCTGGCGTGGAGGTATTTTCGTGCGGTGCCAATGTGCCGTTTGCCGATCCGGAAATTTTCTTCGGATCTACCGGGTTGTATGCGGATGAAAAAATTTCTGTTATACCGGATTTTATCGCAAACTGTGGTATGGCCCGGGTGTTTGCCTATTTTATGGAGAAAGAGGTGGAGATGACCGATGAAGCGATCTTTTCAGACATTTCCAGCACCATTAAAAAGGCGTTGGAGAAGACACGGCAAATCAGCCAGTCGAAGACAAAAGTGGCTCAAACCTCGTTTGAAATCGCATTGAAGCAATTGATATAGATTGACCAGACCGATTTCCAAATAAGAATTATTGGTATTTTTGGTTAGGGGGAGTGGGCGTAGTCTTACTCTTGGCTTTAATCTTACCAAACACCATGTTTCTTGCCTTCTTACTATTAGTAGTGGGGTTCGTAATTCTTATCAAAGGGGCCGATTTTCTGGTTGCTGGTTCCGCTTCGATTGCGAAAAAATCAAATATCTCGAATCTTGCCATTGGCCTTACTGTGGTGGCTTTCGGAACCTCCTCGCCCGAGTTGCTCGTGAATGTAATGTCATCGGTGAAGGGCTATAATGATGCTGCGTTTGGAAATGTGATCGGCAGTAACATCTTCAATTTACTTTTAATCCTGGGTGTTGCCGGGCTCATCTATCCCTTGGTAGTACATCGCAATACAGTTTCGTATGAGGTTCCGTTATCGCTATTAGCGGCCATCATTCTTTTTCTTTTGGTGAATGATACGTTGCTATTTGGGAATCCCGAGAATTCACTGAGTCGTACAGATGCTCTGATCTTACTGGTGTTTTTCGGACTTTTTATGTTCTACATCACACGTACCATGAAGGATGGTCTGGGAGGGGATGAAGGTGAACCGATTAAATTATACCGCACCGGGGTTTCCGTCTTCTATGTAATCCTGGGTCTTGCCATGTTGGTAGGGGGTGGCAGTTTGGCAGTAGAAAATGCAGTGGCCATTGCCCGACAGTATGGACTCAGCGAAAAGCTGATTGGGCTTACCATTTTAGCTGCTGGAACCTCACTGCCCGAATTAGCAACTTCTGCCGTAGCTGCTCATCGGAAGAATACGGACATTGCCATTGGGAATGTGGTGGGGTCTTGCATCTTCAACATTTTTTTAATCCTGGGGATCACCGCGGTAATAAAACCTTTACCGTTTAACACAGCATTGAATTTTGATATTTATATACTGGGCGGCTCAACTGTTTTGCTGATGATCTTTATGTTTACCCTTAACCAGCGAAAGTTAGATCGTTGGGAAGCGCTCATTATGTTTTTATCTTATATCGCATACACAATTGTTTTAATGGGTATGGAATAGCCGTGATAGTCGCTTTTCTATTAGCAGTTAACAACGGTTGAAATTCAACACATCGATCTGGTTTCTATAAGGTTTATTTCGTTATTTTGATTATGTCTTATTGGCGCAATTCTACGGTATTTTCCATTTTGTTGTTGGTAGGCTTAATGGTTGTTCAAGCGAACACTTTCGAGTCCGGCAAGAGAATTGACTTATCTGATAAGCCTTGCTTTAACTCAAACCATTTTGAGTTTTCTCCAGCTGCATTGAAACCGGTTGTTGCAGTTGACAACCTGGTGATTCGGACTCCTGCTTTTTTGCTTGTTGTGGAGACCAAATCTTTGGATCTGGTGCCAGTAGCCTTTTCAACTTCTACGAATCATGTATCAAAGTTGCGTAATGTAAATATCGGGTTGATTTTATTGATTAGGGTTTTAAGGATATAGAGTGGTTTATTATTCAAATAAATCATTCATTTACCTCAACCCTAATTAACCATGTTACTCGCATTTACTTTATTAATAGTAGGATTTGCAATTCTCATCAAAGGCGCAGACTTCCTGGTGAATGGCTCTTCCTCAGTTGCAAAGCGATTCAATATCTCGAATCTCGCCATAGGACTTACCGTAGTCGCGTTCGGTACTTCTACTCCCGAATTACTGGTAAATATCATGTCTTCAGTAAAAGGCTATAATGATGCGGCATTTGGCAATATTATTGGCAGCAATGTTTTTAACCTGCTCTTTATCCTGGGCATTTCAGGATTAATCTACCCGTTGGTTGTGCACCGTAATACAGTTTCGTTTGAAGTTCCCTTGTCGCTGCTCGCTGCGGTGGTCTTATTCGTACTGGTCAATGACCGGCTTATTTGGGGCGCGCCTGAAAATATCCTTACCCTGGTTGATGCTTTAATTCTATTGGTGTTTTTTGGGCTTTTTATGTACTACATCGTTCGAACCATGAAAAGTACAACGGGTGCCGATGAAGGTGGACCTATCAAAATTTATAGTACTGGCCTTTCGGTACTTTTTGTTGTGTTGGGTTTAGCCATGTTGGTTGGAGGGGGTAGTCTTGTTGTGGATAATGCGGTTGCCATAGCTCATCACTATGGACTTAGTGAAAAATTGATTGGGTTAACCATTCTTGCCGCAGGAACTTCCCTTCCGGAACTGGCTACATCAGCCGTGGCCGCTTACCGAAAGAACACAGACATTGCCATTGGCAATGTAGTGGGATCAAATATTTTTAACATCTTTTTCATTTTGGGGGTAACCGGAATCATCCGTCCAACACCCTATAACACGGCCATGAATTTTGACATTTATGTACTGGGAGCATCCACCGTACTCCTGATGGTTTTTATGTTTACGTTAAATCAACACAAGCTGGATCGGTGGGAAGCCTTGCTGATGTTGTTGGCTTATTTTGCGTATACAGGAGTTTTCATCGGGCTTGAGTAACTCAACCAGTTTGTTAAATAGAAGAGGGGATTATCTCCCCTCTTTTATAATTTATTAATCTGCTTTTACGCAGGTGGGTGTACCGCTAAATAGGGTTGAATAATCAGATAAATAATAGCACCTGCAAAATAACCCAGCATGGCCAGCAAGGAGATTCGTTTGAGGTACCAAATGAAATCGATTTTTTCAATTCCCATGGCAGCGACCCCAGCTGCTGAACCGATGATTAAAATACTTCCGCCTGTTCCAGCACAATAGGCCAGGTATTCCCAAAGCATGTGGTCCATGTAATAAATGTCCATGCTATACATACCCATGCTGGCGGCTACTAAAGGTACGTTATCAACAATGGCAGAAAGTAATCCTATTAGTGTAACAATTATCCGCTGATCTCCGATGGATTCCTCCAACCAGGATGCCAGATGATGAAGAATTTGCATGGACTCCAGAGCCCCAACAGCCAATAAAATTCCGAGAAAGAATAATACACTTGGTACATCAATTCGCGAGAGAGCACCAGCCACAGTATAATTTTTCTTTACTGCTTCGTCCAGTTCAGGGTTAATGAGTTCAGAGACAACCCAAAGTACCCCAAGGCCCAACAAAATTCCTGTATACGGGGGCATGTGCGTTACCGTTTTAAAGATTGGCACGAATATGAGGGCACCAACGCCCAGAAATAACATTAGGTTCCCGGACCGAACAGTTGTGTCATGACCATGCGTTTTTTGCTCTTGAGATTCACCCAGGGTTCCCTTCAATGTAAAATTCAAATAGATTAAAGGTATTAACATACAGGCCACACTGGGCAAAAACAGAGTGATCATGATATTACCCGTTGATATCTGACCTCCAATCCATAACATAGTGGTAGTTACATCCCCAATGGGCGTCCACGCGCCTCCGGCATTGGCCGCAATAACAATCATTCCGGCAAAAAACAAACGCATTTCTTTATCCGAAATCAATTTTCGGATCAAGGATAACATAACAATTGTGGTAGTAAGATTATCTAGCACGGCCGATAGAAAAAACGTTACCCAACAAATTATCCAAAGCAACACTTTTGGATTTTTTGTTTTAATTCTATCGGTAATAAACTTAAAGCCATGGTGTGCGTCTACCAATTCAACGATGGTCATAGCACCCATCAGGAAGAATAAGATCTGAGCAATGCCACTTAAATGTTCCGATAGCTCAAAGGTCACAAACTCTCGGTAAAGCTCTCCGGAGGTCAATGCCGAAAACTTATCGCCCAATTCGACTTTTAAAACTTGTAAAAAGGAACTATAGGATTCGCTTTCCGTAACTGCAGGAGAAGGATCCGATAACACAAAAAGGGTCCAGCAAATTACTCCGGCTAGTAAGGCGGAGGCAGTTTTATTTATCTTAATTGGATGTTCAAGGGCAATGGCCAAATAGCCAATAACAAATACGATGATTACGAGCGCCTCCATGAGTTTAAGGTTAGTTCCTCCTAGTTTAGGAAAATTTTGGAAAAACTCGTAATCCTAACCCAAATCAACCAGATAAATTTAATGGACGGCTAAAAACGGATAAATTATCAGATAAACAATGGCTCCGGCAAAGTAACCCAGGGCTGCTAACCAGGCTATCTTTTTAAAGTACCAGATAAAATCAACTTTCTCCATACCCATCACGGCAACCCCAGCCGCTGAGCCGATAATGAGAATACTACCTCCCGTTCCGGCACAATAGGCCAGGTATTCCCAAATCATGTGATCCGTTGGATAAGTTTCCATGCTATACATTCCCATACTGGCAGCAACCAGGGGCACATTATCTACAATGGCGGATAATACACCAATGAGTGTAATAATGATCCGGTTGTCCTTTAATGTGATATCCAGCCAGGTAGCAAAATGATGCAAAATTTCCATCGATTCGAGGGCCCCTACCGCCAAAAGTATACCCAGAAAAAATAAGACACTGGGCACATCAATGCGTGTTAATGCACCGGCAGCAGTGTAGGGTCTCTTCTCGACTTCGTCCATATCGGGATTGATCAGTTCAGACACCACCCAAAGCACACCCAACGCTAACAGCATTCCAAGGTAAGGTGGAAGATGAGTAACAGTTTTGAAGACAGGAACCGAAACGAGACCTGCAATACCAAGGAACAGCATAATCTTTGAACCTCTAATGGGAGGCCCTGAGTGATTGCCACTTCCGCCACCACCCTCCACCGGCTGATCTGTTTGACCAAGTTCTCCTTTCAAGGTGAATTGCAAATAAAGCAACGGAACTACCAGGCAAACAATGCTGGGTAAAAGCAAGGTTTTAATAATGTTGAAGGAAGAAATTTGTCCCCCAATCCACAACATCGTTGTCGTCACATCACCAATCGGTGACCATGCACCACCTGCGTTGGCAGCAATCACAATCATTCCAACAAAAGTAAGCCGCATCGTTTTATTTGGAACAAGCTTCCGGACTAGCGAAACCATAACGATGGAAGTAGTTAAATTATCTAAAATGGCTGAGAGGAAAAAGGTTACTGAACATACTACCCAAAGCAAAGTTCTCGGATTTTTTGTTTTGATTCGATCGGTAATGAAGCGGAAGCCCTGGTAAGCATCTACTAACTCGACAATCGTCATCGCTCCCATGAGAAAGAAGAGAATCGCTGAAATTTCGCCCAAATGTTCTTTTAATTGCTCACTGATGTGATCAATGGCTTCTGTCGAAAGTAGAGCGTAGAGTGTCCAACACAATACCCCAGTTAAAATGGCAGAGGCTGTTTTATTGATTTTGATCGGATGCTCTAGTGCGATGGCGAGATATCCGACTATAAAAACGAGGATAACGACTGCTTCCATAAAGGCGATTTAACTGGAAGCAATATAGATCTGTGTCGTATGAGGGACAGTTATAAAATCATTAGAAATGACCGAAGGTCACATGTCTATATGAAATCCCAAACCTTACTTACCGGAGGTTGAAAAGATTTTCGTTGAGAAGGTTCAAGGTCTTTTCTTTTTGAGCCGTATTCACCAGAATCGAGATATTATTCGGGCTGCCTCCATAAGAAACCATACGAATGGGCACTGTCGCTAATGACTGAAATACTTCTTTCAACACACCCTCTTTTTCAGAGAGCATGTTGCCAACAATACAAATAATAGACTGATGGGTATCTACTTCAATGGATCCGAAGACTTTTAACTCCTCGAGAATGGTATTCAAGTTTTTATCGTCATCAATAGTAACTGAAACGGCCACCTCGGAGGTGGAAATCATATCAATTGGAGTTTTGTATCGTTCAAATACTTCAAACACCTTGCGAAGGAATCCATAGGCCAGCAACATGCGCGAGGATTTGATCTTGATTGCGGTGATTCCATCTTTCGCAGCAATGGCTTTGAATTGACCCCGGCTGCCCTTATCACTGATGAGGGTACCAGCAGCCTTTTCATCCATGGTGTTTTTTAACCGCACGGGAACATGGTATTTCTGTGCAGGAACGATGGTGGAAGGATGTAAAATTTTAGCACCGAAATAGGCTAATTCGGAGGCTTCATCAAAGGTAAGCTCCGCGATGGGAATCGTTTTTTTCACCACGCGCGGATCATTGTTATGCATGCCATCGATGTCAGTCCAAATCTGTACTTCTTCTGCCCGGATGGCGGCACCAATCAGGGAGGCGGTGTAATCACTGCCGCCACGCTTGAGGTTGTCTATCTCATTGCGATGGTTGCGGCAGATGTATCCCTGGGTAACTAAAATTTCCACATTGCTCATGGTTTCCAGGATAGGTTTCAGCCGTTCACTTATTTTTTCAAGTTCCGGTTCCTGATTTTCGTCAATAGACATGAAGTGGAGCGCTGGAAGGAGCCGCGCAGGAACCTTTCTTTCCTGGAGGTGATGATAAAAAAGTTCGGTCGAAATCAATTCTCCTTGCGCCAGCAATTCCCGGTAACTACGATCGTCAAACCGGCCGGCTGCCAACAACCGGAATAAGCTGAAGTAACGGCTCACAATCTCCTGACCGATGGCCTGATAAGCATTACTGTCATATAATTCTTTGATGAACTGCAGATAATGTTTCTCCAGTTCTGCAATTTCCTGTTCGGCATGAGTTTGCTGGTGAGCCAACAGGCTATCGCCAATGCGTACGAGCGTATTTGTTGTACCACTCAAAGCTGAAAGAACGACAATCTTTTTTCCGGGCATACTCAATACCAGGTTGGCGATCTTTTTCATTCGTTCAGGCTTGCCTACGGAGGTACCACCAAATTTCACTACCAGCATAACGTAAATTTTATCGGGCCGTAAAGATAGGTTTGAATTGAAGAATTCAGAATCAAAAGGGGCAAAGAAAAAAAAGACCCTTTGAGAAAAGCTCCCAAAGGGTCGTTAGTTTAGATTACTTAAAGAACGATTACTTCACCTCTTCGTATTCTACATCGGTTGCATTACCACCCGTACTTCCGGTCTGCCCTCCGGCCTCGCCATTGGATTGAGCTCCGGCATTGGCACCGGGTTGTGATCCACCGGCATACATTTCCTGCGATGCAACCTGCCAGGCAGCATTAAGAGCATTAATTGAATTTTCAATTGCGGTCAGATCCTGACTCTTATGCGCTTCTTTCAGTTTATCCAGTGCCTGGTTGATGGCCGTCTTATTTCCTTCCGAAAGTTTTTCACCAAACTCTTTCAATTGTTTTTCGGTCTGGAAGATCAAGGAGTCAGCTTGATTGATTTTATCAATGCGTTCTTTCTCCTTGCGATCTTGTTCAGCATTGGCTTCGGCTTCCTGCTTCATCTTCTTAATCTCGGCATCCGTTAACCCACTGGAAGCTTCGATCCGGATCTTCTGTTCTTTGCCAGTGCCTTTGTCTTTGGCGGATACATGCAGGATACCATTGGCATCAATATCGAAAGTAACTTCAATCTGAGGTACGCCTCGGGGTGCCGGTGGAATTCCGTCCAAATGGAACCGACCTATCGTACGGTTATCGCGGGCCATCGGACGCTCACCTTGTAATACGTGAATTTCAACCGAAGGTTGGTTATCCGAAGCGGTAGAGAATACCTCCGACTTTTTAGAAGGAATTGTGGTGTTGGACTCAATCAGTTTGGTAAACACACCACCCATGGTTTCAATTCCCAACGAAAGTGGCGTAACATCCAACAATAGTACGTCTTTCACTTCGCCCGTCAGTACACCACCTTGAATGGCTGCCCCTACAGCAACTACTTCGTCAGGATTTACACCCTTGGAAGGTTTCTTTCCAAAGAATTTCTCAACTTCTTCCTGAATGCGCGGAATACGGGTTGAACCACCCACCAGGATAACCTCATCTATTTGATTAACACTATAGCCTGAGTCAGCTAATGCTTTTCGGCAAGGCTCTAGCGTTCTGCGAATCAGGTCATCGCACAATTGCTCAAACTTGGCACGTGAAAGTTTCCGTACTAAGTGTTCAGGAACTCCATCCACAGAAGTGATATAGGGAAGATTGATTTCTGTTTCATTTGAGCTAGACAGTTCGATTTTAGCTTTTTCAGCGGCTTCTTTCAAACGCTGTAAGGCCATGGGGTCTTTGCGCAAGTCGATATTCTTATCGGCTTTGAATTCATCGGCCAGCCAGTTCATAATGCGCATGTCAAAGTCGTCACCGCCCAGGTGTACATCTCCGTTGGTGGACTTCACTTCAAATACGCCATCTCCTAATTCCAGGATCGAGATATCGAATGTACCACCGCCCAGGTCGTACACTGCGATTTTCATGTCTTTGTTCTTCTTATCGAGACCATAGGCTAATGCAGCAGCAGTAGGCTCGTTGATAATGCGTTTTACATCCAAGCCTGCAATTTGACCGGCCTCTTTCGTGGCTTGCCGTTCGGCATCGTTAAAGTAAGCCGGAACGGTAATAACGGCTTCGGTAATGGTCGTGCCCAGGTAATCTTCGGCCGTAGTCTTCATTTTTTGAAGAATCATGGCAGAGATTTCCTGTGGGGTATAAAGCCGGTCGCCAATGCGCACCCGCACGGTATCATTGTTGCCACTTTCTACCTGGTAGCTAACGATCTTCTTCTCCTCACCCACATCAGCAAATTTTTTGCCCATGAAGCGTTTGATAGAAGAAACGGTATTTTTTGGATTGGTAATCGACTGACGTTTAGCAGGGTCACCTACTTTACGCTCGCCTTTACCGTTATCCAGGAAGCCCACAATGGAAGGCGTTGTTCTGCGGCCTTCGCTGTTGGCTATCACCACGGGTTCGTTGCCTTCCATGACGGCTACGCACGAGTTGGTGGTTCCTAAGTCGATTCCAATTATTTTTCCCATGATATGTTCAGTTTATTGATTACAGAATAATTTCAGCAAAACCCATTGAACAAGGCTTGTGCCAAGGGGGTTTTAATCGGAAAATGTGACAGAGTGGCAGGAATTATTTAGGGATTTGCCTACCTAGACTGTGATTTGGTAACAACCGTTTACTTGTACTGATTTTTGGGAAAACGCAATCTGATCTATTGCGACCACTCAGTTGGGGTTCTGTCCCATCGATGCTGTTTCAATTTATTGAGGAGTGCATGTTCCAATCGTTGGCCATCACTCACGCTTGTGTTCGCAACTACATTTTTTACGGATCGCATGCCAGGGATAATGGTATGAACATCGTCATTGCACAAAATAAACCGCAGCGCCATTTCGGCCATCGTCATCCCCGCTGGAAGTAAAGGTCGTAATGCGTCAGCATGGTCAACACTCGCATTCAGGTTTTCAGGCACGAAATAGGTGGCTCGCCAATCCCCTGCTGGAAATACGGTGCTTTTCGTTAAGGTACCGGTTAACGTTCCTTCATCGAAAGGAACACGGGCAATTACCCCTATGTTTAGCTCACGGCAAACCGGAAACAGGTTATCTTCGGGGTTTTGATCAAAGATGTTGTAGATTACTTGCACAGTATCGATCAGTCCGGTTCGCAACGTGGTAAGCACATTGTCCGGCTCCCATCGGTTTACACTTATTCCCACGTGCTTTACTTTTCCCTCTGCTTTTAGTTTCTCAATCGCTTTTTTCCACTCATCGTGGTGTGCCCAGCTGTCTTCCCACACATGAAATTGCTGCAGATCGATACATTCGACATTCAAATTGGAAAGACTTTTTTCTGTGTATTCAATAATGTGGGCAGCAGGAAAGCATTCGTCCAACGTATAATGTGCCTTCGAAGGCCACTTGAAGTTTTTGGGTGGAATTTTAGTAGCACAATAGAGCCGTTTATCGGAATGTTGTTTGATGAGTCGACCTAAAATCTGCTCGCTGGCACCTGCTCCGTACCCCCAGGCAGTGTCATAGAAGTTACAGCCTAACTCCACGGACATGTCCAAGGCTTTCAACACTTCCGTTTGATCTGTCTCTTTCCAGCCGGCCAGGCCCCACATACCATATCCAATTTCACTGACGGACCAACCTGTTCTACCAAATTTTCTGTGCTGCATATTTTAAAAATTTCAATCTCTAAAATAGTACTTTTGCGCCCACTTTATGACACTGGAACAAGAAATAGCCAAACGGAGAACGTTTGGGATCATCAGTCACCCCGATGCAGGAAAGACCACCCTCACAGAGAAACTCCTGCTTTTTGGAGGTGCTATTCAAAAGGCAGGCGCAGTAAAGAGCTCAAAGATTAAAGATCATGCCCGCAGTGATTGGATGGAAATTGAAAAGCAGCGCGGTATCTCCGTGGCCACTTCGGTTATGGGGTTCAATTACAAAGACATAAAAATCAATTTATTGGATACACCCGGTCACCAGGATTTTGCTGAGGATACGTACCGTACCCTCACGGCTGTTGACAGTGTAATTATGGTGATCGATTGTGTGAAGGGTGTTGAAACACAAACGGAGAAACTTATGGAGGTATGTCGGATGCGCAGCACTCCGGTATTATGCTTTATTAATAAACTCGATCGCGAGGGGCGAGACCCCTTTGAGCTGCTGGATGAGATTGAAGAGAAATTGAATATCAAGGTGCGGCCGCTGAGTTGGCCGATTAGCATGGGTAAAACTTTTAAGGGCGTGTATAACCTGTACGAAAAAACCCTGCAGTTATTTACACCCAGTAAAACAACCATTGAGGAAGGCATTGAGATCTCGGATATTCAACATGCGCAATTGGATAAACTCGTGGGTGAAAACTATGCCCGGCAGTTACGGGCGGATGTCGAATTGATTGAGGGTGTTTACCCTGAATTTGATGCGGATGATTATTTATCCGGACAGGTAGCTCCGGTATTTTTTGGAAGTGCAGTCAACAACTTCGGGGTAAAGGAATTGCTGGATACCTTTATCCGGATTGCTCCACCTCCCATTCCGCGAGAAACCAACGTGCGGATAATACGACCTGAAGAAAGCAAGTTCTCAGGGTTTGTGTTTAAGATACACGCCAACATGGACCCCAAGCATCGAAATCGGATTGCTTTCTTGCGCGTTTGCTCAGGTAAGTTTGAGCGGGGCAGTAACTATTTGCACGTGCGGCAGGAAAAGGGAATCCGGTTTTCAAACGCCACCGCCTTTATGGCGCAGGACCGGGAAACGGTGGACGAAGCCTGGCCGGGCGATATCGTTGGTTTGTATGATACTGGAAACCTGAAAATCGGAGATACCCTAACCGATGGAGAAAAAGTGGTCTATACTGGCATCCCCAGTTTTTCACCCGAGATTTTTAAGGAAGTGATTAATAAGGATGCGATGAAGACAAAACAGTTGGAGAAAGGCTTGCTCCAGTTGATGGAAGAAGGGGTTGCGCAATTGTTTACTTATGAGTTAGGCAAGCGAAAAGTAGTGGGGGTTGTAGGAGCCCTGCAGTTTGAAGTCATTCAATTCAGACTAAAGAACGAATACAGTGCATCGGTTGAGTTTGCCGGTCAGAATATATACAAAGCTTGTTGGATCAGCAGCAAAGACCCGAAAAAGCTTCAGGAGTTTATCGATTCGAAGCAACGCCATATTGCCCGCGATAAGGATAATAAGTTGGTATTTATGGCCGAGTCGCGTGCATGGCTGCAAATGGTGCAGGATAATTTTCCGGAAATTAACTTCCACTTCACCTCAGAGTTCAAGGAGTAGCGTTACTTTTTTGCACGCGTATAATGGTACAGTAGTTCTGAAACGGTGGCCATGGCCTCAGTGCTGGCTTCCGGATCCTCCAGTTCTTTCGACAGCAATACAAGTACATATTTTTTACCATCCGGAAGAAAGATGATTCCTGAGTCATGGCGTACACCGGTGATTAACCCCGTTTTGTGAGCCACTTTTACGTTTTTTGGTAATTTGGCAGGAATGATATCATTGAACTGCTGATCTAGAAGGATATCCATCATGGCCATGCTTGACTCGGAGTTAACAATTTCCTCGTTATCAATTTTTTCAAAAAGCAACATCAGGTCAAAGGCTGTTACTTGATTGTTTAATCCTGCTTCAAAAGCTTTGGTGTCCTCCACACCCCGAAGCACCTGAATTTTATTCGCGCCTATCGAACGCATGGTTTGAGTTACGTTCTTAGCATCCACCAGATCAACAATCAGGTTGGTGGCCAAGTTGCTGCTGATGATAATCATATCGTACATCAATGCATAGATGGTACGTTTCTCGCCAATATGGTCGTAAATAAGGGTATCACTATCCGACTCAGGACTCAGTGAATACGCACTACCATCGACAATACTTTTAAATTCATTTCTGATTATCAAAGAATCCTTTAAAGAAAACTTACCCTCCATGGCTTGCCGGTAAACCTCTGCCATCACGGGGGTTTTCATGGTGCTGGCCGCGTGAAATAGCTCATGTTCATTGATGAGAATTTCTTCGTCTGTGTTTAAATTTTTATAAGCAACGGCAAATGTTCCTTTTTGCTGATTCAGGAGTTGAGCGATTTGTTCAGTTATTTCTTCATGAGAGGGGTTGCTCGTACAACCGGAAAGGATGTATATCAAAACCATAATGAGACATACGCGCTGAACCATAACTATTTGAATGTTTAATTAGCGGGTCTAAATTACAGGGTTTTATGATCAATCCCTTACCGGTATTATACGAAGACAACCACTTGCTGGTTCTCAATAAACCTGCTGGAGTTTTGGTGCAGGGAGATGAAACCGGTGACAAACCGTTGGTGGAGTTTGCCAAGGATTATATAAAAGAAAAATACAAGAAGCCTGGGGAAGTGTTCTTAGGAGTTGTTCATCGGCTGGACAGGCCCGTAAGTGGTGCGGTCGTTTTTGCACGAACATCAAAAGCATTGGCGAGAATGAATGAATTGTTTCGGGAAAAGGAAACGAAGAAGACCTATTGGGCATTAGTTACTTCAAAGCCTCCTGCGGATTCCGGGACTCTGGTTCATTGGTTAGTCAAGGATCCCATAAAAAATAAAACAACGGCTTATCCACGCGAGTATCCGGGTGGGTTGCGCTCAGAATTAACGTATCAACTCCTAAGCGAACGCGAGGGTTTCTATTTAGTAGAGGTGAAACCAGTTACGGGGAGGTCGCATCAAATCCGGGTGCAATTGGCCAGCATGCATTGTGTTATTGTGGGCGATGTGAAGTATGGAGATCACCAACCTTTGGAAGATGGAAGCATTGCATTGCATGCCCGTCAGTTAGAATTCATCCATCCTGTAAAAAAAACATCGATAACCATCTCTGCGGACCTGCCAAAAAATGACGTCTGGCGGCATTTTTCGTAATGTTGCTTTGCTATCTTCACGCCCAATTAGCATGCATGAGTTGGTTAAATAAGCTGCAGTCGCGGTGGCAGGTTAAGAGCTTGCGGCAGGTAATTGTAATTCTGATTGTATTTGCCTGCACTGGATTTACCGTATTACTGATTAAAAGACCCTTGTTTGATTATTGGTTTCCCACAGGAGACAAGCCCTTATGGGCAAGTATACTGTATTGGATATTGATTTTCCCGGTGTATAATGTGTTCTTGTTGTTCTATGGATTCATTTTTGGGCAGTTTCGTTTTTTTTGGGATTTTGAGAGGAAGTTCTTTAATCGAATGACTAACTTTAAGAAGTAAACAATAACCAACTACACTATGAAGAAGATTCTTTACGTTTTGTCGGCACTTATGGTGGTAGCGTGTTCCAGCCCGAAATACACGGCCAGCTTTAATCAGTATGACCCGCAAGTCAACTATCATCCGTTGAAAAGGGTAACCGTTGAGAGCCAGGCGAAATCGGTAAGACCTGAAGAAGTTCAGGTGCCCGTATTAGCCAGCACCGCCAATGCACCAACAGAGGTGAAAGCCGAAAAATCTGCTGAGGTACGAAAGACCTATGTTCAAATGACAACGGCAGAGCGAAAAGCGCTACGTTCTCAACTAAAGAGTGAAATAAAAAGTTTTGTGAAGGATCAAAAGAAGAATTTGGGTATTGAGTCAACAAAGGCAACTGCTGCCTGGGACAATGATTTGAAGTTAGCTGCAATTTTTGGGTTGATAGGTATTGTGGCTTCTGCTTTTTGGGCCTCCAGTTCAGTGTTAGGCATTATAGGGACAATTGCTATTATTATTGCGATTGTGTTTTTAATCAAATGGCTTGTACGGCAATAGTTGAATTCCATGAAATAAAAGAGGCCCGGTTTCAAAAAAACCGGGCCTCTTATTTTTATAGATAATGCAGATTAATCTTTCAGGCCATCGGCTAACAGAATGACTTTGTTTTTAAGCACTTCAACCACACCACCGGTAATGTGTATACGCTCCGACAGTTCCTTGGATTTGTATTCAACTACACCTTCCTTCAATAAACTTACCAGCGGGGCGTGGTCATTCAGTATCTGAAACGACCCATCTTCTCCCGGAAATGTAGCTATTGCTACTTCCCCTTCGAAGATCTTTTTTTCCGGAGTAATTATTTCAAGTTGCATACAACTTAGCCTTTAACGTCAGCCATCATTTTCTCGCCTTTGGCAATGGCATCTTCAATGGTTCCCACCAGGTTAAAGGCCATTTCAGGCAAGTGATCAACTTCCCCATCCATAATCATGTTAAACCCTTTAATCGTATCCTTGATGTCAACCAACGCACCTTTTAACCCCGTGAAGGCTTCGGCTACGTGGAAAGGCTGCGATAAGAAGCGTTGTACACGTCTTGCGCGTGATACAATAAGTTTGTCTTCATCGGACAATTCATCCATACCCAAAATGGCGATGATATCCTGTAGTTCTTTGTACCGTTGAAGAATGTTCTTTACCCGCTGAGCGCAGTTGTAGTGTTCTTCACCAATAATATCTGCACGCAAAATCCGGGAAGTTGAATCCAACGGATCTACCGCTGGATAAATCCCTAATTCAGCAATTTTTCTAGACAATACGGTGGTTGCATCCAGGTGGGCAAACGTGGTTGCGGGTGCGGGGTCGGTCAAGTCATCGGCAGGTACATAAACCGCCTGCACAGAAGTAATAGAACCATTCTTCGTTGATGTAATCCGTTCCTGCATGGCCCCCATCTCAGAAGCCAAGGTAGGCTGATATCCTACCGCGGAAGGCATACGACCTAACAACGCAGATACTTCAGAACCTGCTTGTGTAAAACGGAAGATATTGTCAATGAAGAATAGAATGTCTTTTCCTTTACCTTGTCCATCACCATCGCGGAAATATTCTGCAACGGTCAATCCGGAAAGGGCAACCCGGGCACGAGCACCCGGAGGTTCATTCATCTGTCCGAACACGAAGGTAGCCTTGGAGTCTTTTAATTTGTTGTGATCCACCTTGGATAAATCCCAACCACCGGCATGTAATGATTTAATGAATTCCGGACCATAATCCACGATCCCGGCTTCAATCATTTCACGCAGCAAGTCATTTCCCTCACGGGTACGCTCACCCACACCAGCAAACACCGATAAACCGGCATATGCCTTGGCGATGTTGTTGATCAGCTCCTGAATCAATACCGTCTTTCCTACACCGGCTCCACCAAACAAACCAATTTTACCGCCTTTTGAATAAGGCTCAATCAAATCGATTACTTTAATTCCGGTAAATAGCACTTCCGTGGAAGTAGAAAGATTTTCATAACTCGGGGCCGATCGGTGGATGGGTAATGACTGCTTGCCCTCGGGTTGTTTGATGCCATCAATGGCTTCACCAACAACATTGAACAAGCGGCCCTTGATGTCTTCGCCAATCGGCATTTTGATGGGCGACCCAGTGTCAATCACCTTCATACCGCGTACCAGACCTTCTGTTCCGTCCATGGCAATGGTACGCACCCGATCTTCGCCCAGGTGTTGCTGACATTCGAGTACCACTCGGGTACCATCGGTTTTGGTTACTTCCAGGGAATCCAGGATGTTTGGGAGTTTGGTACCGGGCTCGTCAAATGCAACGTCTACTACCGGACCGATGACTTGGGTGATTCTACCGCTATTGGCCATTGACTATTAGAATTTTGTGATGGTTATGAGTTGAGGATTAAGCCGCTTGGGCCTAAAAATCCGGACGCAAAAGTAGTTTTTTACGGGGTTAATACAAACTAGGAACTGTGTTTTATTAACACTTGGGAAGGTCTTCCAAACCTCTATCAGATTATTGATATTCAGTTAGTTAGTAGTGATCGCTCACTCACCACGGTTGCTAACTGCTTTTTAATTCAATTCGAAACGTTGTGCCTTGATTTTCCTCTGAGGATTTTACAAAAATTTTTCCTTCGTGATACATTTCAATGATTCGTTTGGCCAGGGCTAAACCCAAGCCCCAACCCCTTTTTTTGGTTGTAAACCCGGGTTTAAACACATTGGGAACCATCGTTTTTGGAATGCCTTTTCCGGTATCGGAGATGTCGACAAAAACCTTTCGGTCGCTGCCCCGCAATATTTTAATGGCAATGGTGCCCGTGCTCCCCATCGCATCCACAGAATTTTTGCACAGATTTTCAACCACCCATTCGAACAAGGGGGCGTGAACCTTAGCGTGGATTTTTTCAGACAGGGTATAGACTTCGAAATTGATTTTCGAAGAAACTCGGGGTTGAAGATAGCCCACCACATTATTTACTAGGTGAAACACATTTTCGTCTTTCAATACCGGAGTTGAACCGATGCTGGAGAATCGCTCGGTTACGACCCGTAACTTGCGGATATCTTTATCCAGTTCATCAACAATGCCTTTGTTTTTAATATCGGGATCATCACGCAACACCTCTACCCAGGCCATGAGTGAGGAGAGGGGGGTGCCCAATTGATGGGCTGTTTCTTTCGCAAGCCCCACCCATACCTGGTTTTGTTCAGCTGTTCGCGAGTAGTTAAATGCCAGATAGGAGATAAAACCAAAGATGGCTAATACGGAGAGCTGAATGTAGGGGAAGGCGATCAACTGTGTTAACAAGAATGAGTTTTCGTAATAAACATATTGTTTACCAAACACCTCACCGGTGCTGTCATCGCGCAGAACGATTTCAATGGGATCGTAAGATTCTTTCATTCGGTCAATTTCTTTCCGAAGAAATTCATTTTTTCTTTCCTGCGACCAACCTGGATTGATATCAATGTTGGCATATTGATATTCGTTGTCTTTGGTGAGCCAGATTACAGGAACTGATTTATTCTTAAAAATAATTTCATCGGTAATAAAAACGATGTTCCCATCATCATTCATCAGCGTATACTCGAGCGCTTTGGCAAACAACTCCACTTGTTGTTTTTCCCGTTCCTTGAGTTGATTGACTAAAATGTTAGTATAATAAATCGAGCCGACACTAATGAATACCGAAACGGCTAAAATGATCCACTTCAACTTGGTGTTGTCGCGGTAGAAGTCCATCGAAGCCGGGAGCTGATTCTTTTTAGCCATTGCTGCATGGAAATTAAATAAAAAAAACCGGACTGCTGGATCCGGCTTTTAATGTCTGATTGATAAATGAATTTATCCTTTTAGCATGAACCATTTGGCGAGGACTTTATAACTTACTTTCGTTCCCGTCATTAATATTCCAACGCGGTAAATCCTTCCCGCTATCCAGGTGGTTAGCAAAAACCCGCCAATCAATAGAACAATGGAAAGAGCTAGTTGCCAGTCAGGCACACCAAAGGCAATACGTCCAACCATGGCTACGGGTGATGTAAATGGAATGATGGACAGCCAGAAGCTTACATGTCCATGTGGATCCCGTAAGATGAACATGAATAAGCCCAGGTACCCGATCAATAAAGGTAACGTGACTGGAAATTGAAATTGTTGGGCTTCCTGCTGCGAGTCGACTGCGGAGCCCACGGCCGCAAACAACGCTCCGTATAACAAGTAACCTCCCAGGAAGTAGAAAACAAATACCACGGCAATTTTTCCAAAGGGCACCTCGCTTAGGTTGGCTAAAAACTCTGCTGCCTTGTTGTTCTGTGTGTTCATTGCTTCTTTAACTTCAGGGTCATTGGCAAGTGATTTGGACACTTGCTCCATCGCTTGCTTTTGTGGCATCTTCAATCCAAGAAATGCAAGGGCGCCTGAAGAAAGAACGGAGATCAAAACAATCCAAATAGTAAATTGCAGTAAGCCAACTGCGGCAATCCCGATAATTTTGCCAAGCATAAGTTGAAATGGCTTTACGGATGAAACGATGACTTCTACAATTTTCGAAGTTTTCTCATCAATCACGCCCTGCATGATTTGGATTCCATAGATCAACACAAACATGTAGATGAGAATACCTAACCCAAAGCCGAGACCATACAAAAGACCTGAGCTGCTGGATTTTTCTTCACCCGACTCTGTAAGATTAAATTGTTTTAAACTTACCTGTGGTCGTAAGCTTTTTAGAATGGATTCGTCAATGTTATACTCTTTCAATTTCAGGTCGTGGATTTGGGTCTCGATTAATGACTCCAGATCACCAATCTTTTCAATACTTGGATTCTCTTTGGTGTAGATAGCAACCCCTTCCGGTTTGTTGATGTCGAAATCCGGGATGTACAACAAGGCAAAATCATCCGTCTCGTTGTATGCTTTTTTAGCTTGCTCCAACGACATATCGAGCAGGGTAAAGTTGAACCGCTTCGTATTTTCAAATTTGAAAAGCTTACTTTCATCAATCACCTGAACGTTTTCGGGCTTTGCTGATTCCGATTCTTTATAGGCGATATACCCTAACCCACCAATAATAACGGGAAAAATGAGCGGTACCAGTATTGTGGCAATGAGGAATGATTTTTTTTGAACCCGATTCAAAAACTCACGCTGTATGATTAACCAGATTTTATTCATAAGACTGTAGTAATGGTTAAACTTCCTGTAAATGTTTCTTAAGCGATTCATCACCTTCCCCTTTCACCAGACTGATGAAGATATCAGCCATGCTGGGTACCACCTCCTGAAAGCTGTGTACCTCAGTAATGTCAATCAAATCCCGAATTACCTGGTTTCCGTGAATTCCAGTTTGAGCTTTTAGCGTAGTGGAGAATAATCCTTCCTCTAACGGCTCTTGCCGGACCAATTCATAACGATCTATTGGAATCGTAAAATGATTGCCACGGTGTTCAACTACGAATGTATTTGATTTGTATTGAGCTTTTACTTGTTTTTTGGGCCCTTCCAGAATTTTTTTTGATTTATTGATCAAGGCAATGTGATCGCACAGCGATTCAACGGTTTCCATTCGGTGTGTTGAGAAAATGATCGTACTGCCTTTCTCTTTCAGTTCCAGAATTTTTTCAGTAATCAATTGAGCATTGACAGGATCAAAACCGGAGAACGGTTCATCCAGAATGATTAATTTGGGTTCGTGCATTACTGTACTGATAAACTGCACCTTTTGCGCCATCCCTTTCGAAAGATCCTCCACTTTTTTGTGCCACCAGTCGCGAATCTCAAATTTATCCAACCAGATTTTGATTCGGTCTAGTGCTTCTTTTCTGCTCAGCCCCTTAAGTTGAGCCAGGTAAAGAAGTTGCTCACCCACTTTCATTTTTTTATAAAGGCCCCGCTCTTCGGGCAGATATCCGATGATCTCGATATGCTTTTCCTGCAAAGGCTCTCCAAAAATTTCAATCTCGCCCTCATCGCGATTAATGATTTGATTGATGATGCGGATAAGGGTTGTCTTGCCCGCCCCATTGGGTCCAAGCAACCCATAGATGGTACGCTCGGGGATTGTGATACTGATTTGATCCAAGGCAGTGTGATTGGCGTACCGTTTGGTTACACCACGAGTGATTAAAGCGTTCACAGAGGTATTCTGGTTAGTTAATAGTTAGTAACAAAAATAACAATTGAATTACAGTACCCCAGTATTAATTCGGGGTACATCCTTTCACAACATCAAAAAAGTGAGATTATTTTTCGCGGAAGACAATTTTGCCCATAGAAACATCGAGGTCGAAAACGAGGGCGTTCTTACTGTCCTTTGAATACGCAGCGTTGGCGAAGCGATTTTGACCAATCTTCTTTAAACTGTTTGACAAATGCAGGCTGCACAACCACGAATCGTTAATCGTAACGACTACAGGAACCTCGGCATCCGGAAGTTGGATGACCAAATTGCCGGCTCCCACACTGCCTATAATGTGATTGCCAATGGAAGGCCGGTCACTAAAATCAAGCATCATATTACCAAAGCCGACATCGGCCATCACTACTTTCGAGCGGGCTAAATTCAGTTGACGGGCATGCAACGACCCCATATCGACTTTTACCAGGAAGGTATCCATGTCGATCTTGTTCTCTAACCCAGATCCGTAACCGATATTCACATCAGCACTGCCTGTATTGATTTTAAGTTTTTGTATGGTAAGGCCAGATAAATCGATATTGGCATTGCCTAATCCGTAATCTAAATCCAGGGAATATGGGGTAGATTCCGTTAGGTATACTTTCCAGAATTTATCCGTAGGTCGTTCTTCGGATCCAAAGACCTGGATGGAAATTTTTTGACTTACCCCTCGCTGGCTTTCTTGTTCCAGGGCGAGGTTAACGGTACACGTCTCCCCCTTCCTTTCGTTGCTGAAGGAGTGTGTATATTCTTCAATATCCTGATTGCTGTAAATGGTGAGGATGTCTTCGTTTTGGGAAGGTCGAATAAAGCAATTGCCGGTTTTTGCTTTGAGTTTGAGTTCTACCTGCTTGCAGTCAGGGGATTTCTCAACAGAAAACTGCTTTTTGACTTGCCCGTGCACTCCTGCAGCAACTCCACTTATCAGTACGACCGAAACAATCAATCTCCGCATGTCAGTTCTTACGCGTTAGTTCAGGTTAATGTTACTTCTATGTAAGAAAGGGCACCTTTTAGTAACTTAATCGCAATGGATTGGTCACAAAAAAATAACCCGTAATAGAACTTATACGGGTTAACGCAATTTGGGTTATATAAACCGGCAAAAAAATTTCGATTTAGCCAAAATACTCCTTCATTCGCTCAAAAAAGCCCTTTTCGTTGGCATCCGGATGGGGTTGAAAGTTCGGGGATTGCTTCAAGCTTTCCAGTTTAGCTTTTTCCTCTCCTGTAAGTTTTTTGGGTGTCCACACATTAATATAAATGAGCTGATCGCCAGCACCATACCCATTCACATCTTTCAAACCCTTTCCGCGCAAGCGAAGAATTTTTCCGCTCTGGGTTCCCGGATCGATTTTGATGCGCACTTTTCCACCCACCGAAGGAACTTCTACGGAAGTACCCAAAGCGGCATCAATGAAACTAATGTGGAGGTCATAGATGAGATTGTTACCGTCCCGCTTCAGTTCTTTGTCTTCGACCTCCTCAATCAAAATCAACAAGTCACCTGGGACTCCACCACCCGGAGCTTCATTTCCCTTGCCCGACATGGAGAGTTGCATTCCATCACCCACGCCTGGTGGAATCTTAACCGTTATCATGTCTTCCTTTGAAACCAGGCCAGAGCTATCAACACCGGAAGGGCGTTTGTCGATCAGTTGCCCGGCCCCGTTGCACGAAGGACACGTAGAGGTGGAGACCATCTGCCCCAACATGGTATTCACGACCTTGCGCACCTGGCCGTTGCCACCACAGGTTGTACAATTCTTGAAGGTAACGCCTTCGGCCCGCACCAGCCGGTTCACTTTTATTTTCTTTTCAACCCCGTTGGCAATCTCTTCCAATGAAAGCTTTAGCTTGATGCGCAGGTTAGAGCCTTTGCGCTGCCGGGTTCTTCCGCCACCACCACCAAAGAAACTGTCGAAAGGACTTCCCCCGCCCCCAAAGATGTCTCCGAATTGGCTAAAGATATCTTCCATGTTCATGTCATGACCCTGGAAACCACCCTGCCCGGGCCGTGAATGACCAAAACGATCGTATTGTGCCCGCTTTTCGGAATTACTCAATACTTCATATGCTTCGGCAGCTTCTTTGAATTTTTCTTCCGCTTCCTTGTTGCCTGGATTTTTGTCGGGATGAAATTGAATGGCCACCTTTCGGTAAGCCTTTTTAATCTCTTCCGGAGAGGCGCTCTTGCTTATGCCTAAGATTTCGTAATAATCGCGTTTTGTTGACATGATGAGCAGGTAATGAACTGATTAACTTCCGACTACTACTTTGGCAAAGCGGATCACTTTGTCATTGAGTAAATATCCCTTCTCAACAACATCCATGATTTTTCCTTTTAGCTTTTCATCGGGCGAAGGTACTTGCGTAATCGCTTCGTGCAAATCAGGATTGAAGTCAGAACCCGAAGTGGTATCCATTGCCTTAACACTGTATTGCTCCAGCGTTTTTTTAAATTTATTCTGAATAAGCAGAAAACCTTCGGCTTCTTTGTCGTCTCTACCTTTGTATGATTTTTCGGCCCGTTCAAAATCATCAATCACCGGTAAGAGCGCTTTCAGAAGTTGCTCGTTGGCCGATTGAATCATCTCTAATTTTTCCTTAGACGACCTGCGTCTGAAATTGTCAAACTCTGCATATAGCCGAAGGTATTTATCCTTGGCTTCTGCCAATTCGTCCTGTAGCTTTTTAAGTGGATCGGTACTTTCTTCCTTTGGTTTAGCGATAGCAGGCTCTTCGGATTGACCTTCGGGGGTCTCGGCACCCAAATCTTCGTGTTTTTCCAATTCTTGTTCCGGTTGTATTGTGTTTTCCATGATGTTCACTAAATGCGCTGCAAAAATGACAAGAATTTTGCCAATACGTTGAATCTTGACAAGATGTCCGTTAATGTAACGTATGCCAGATCAGATCTTTTAATTCGGTAATGCCCTGGTTGGTGATGGAAGAAATAAAAACAGAAGGCAAATCGTTCGGAATTTCTTTCCTAAGCTCACCCTTCAATTCATCATCCAACAAGTCGCATTTTGAGATGGCCAAGATTCTTTTCTTATCCAGCAATTCCGGATTGTATTTCCGCAGTTCATTTAAAAGAATCTCATACTCTTGCTGAATACTTTTAGCATCAGCCGGGATGAGGAATAAGAGTAACGAATTGCGCTCAATGTGCTTTAAAAAGCGGATACCCAATCCTTTGCCTTCGGCCGCACCCTCAATGATGCCTGGAATATCGGCCATAACGAACGAACGATCATCACGATACCGCACAACACCCAGGTTAGGAGTTAACGTGGTGAAGGCATAATCAGCAATCTTGGGTTTCGCAGCAGATACCACTGAAAGTAATGTCGACTTACCCGCATTCGGAAATCCTACCAGCCCTACATCGGCCAGTAGTTTTAATTCCAGAACGACCCACTCTTCGCGGCCGGGTTCTCCGGGTTGCGCATGTTGTGGAGCCTGGTTGGTGGAGGTAGCAAAAAAGGAATTTCCTTTTCCACCGCGGCCACCGGGCGTAAGAATGACCTCCTGACCATCCTCATTGATCTCACAAATAATTTCGTTTGTATCAGCTCTGCGGGCTACGGTGCCAAGCGGCACATCCAGAATTTCATCTTTGCCGAAGGCCCCGGTTCGATTTTGACCCTCGCCCGGCTTGCCATGATCGGCTATAATATGTTTGCGGTATTTCAAATGGAGCAGCGTCCACAGTTGGGCATTGCCGCGCAAGATTACATGCCCCCCGCGACCGCCATCACCCCCATCGGGGCCCCCTTTTTCAATAAACTTTTCACGATGAAAATGTAAACACCCCGCTCCGCCATGGCCAGAACGCGAGTTGAATTTTACATAGTCAATGAAATTAGGGGAAGACATCTATTCTTGTTTTAAAATCAAGATCCACAATTCAAAAAATCAAAGGAGCCGATGACTGACTTTTTTGCTTATTGAATTATAAATGTTGAAGGGAAATTTACTTTTTATCGAGTAGGGTGCAGATGTTATTAAAGATCTCGTCTATGCTACCAATGCCCTGCACGGAATTGAGCCGGCCCAGATTTTTATAGTACGGTAATACGTGAATGGTTTTGGTGAAATATTCAGTAATCCGTTTGTTCAGCTTCTCTTCCTCATCATCAGCGCGGTTTTCGATGGTTCTGCGTTTAGCAATACGGGTCCGCAATTCCTCCTCCGTTACCTCCAGCGCGATCACGTGATGAATGGCTGTGCCATTGGCTTTCATGAATGCATCGAGTGCTTCCGCCTGCGGCACGGTGCGTGGAAATCCATCAAATAGAAATCCTTTCGCCTGCGGGTTTTTATCCAACTCTTCTTTCAGCATGGCGATCGTAATTTCATCAGGCACCAGGGCTCCGCTATTCATAATCTCTTTCACTCGCTTGCCCAATGGAGTATCATTTTTGGTATGCCACCGAAACAAGTCACCCGTACTAATGTGCACAAAACCATATTTCTGAATAAGCTTTTCACTTTGCGTGCCTTTGCCTGCCCCGGGCGGGCCAAAGAGAACAAGGTTGATCATGATTAATTCTGAGTTTAGGTAAAATGGGCTGCAAGATAAGGATCAAAAGTGCAATCACCAATGACGAATAATCGACTGCTCTATTTGGCCTCTTCAATAGAGGTGGTTGCTTTGTAGATGTCTCTATAATTGCGGCCCAGACCGTCATAATCCAGTCCGTACCCCAACACAAACTCATCCTCAAGATCAAAGCCCACGTACTTCACATCAATTTTTTTCTCGCGGGCAGGCTTCTTGCGCAGCAAGGAAATCGCTTCCACCGATTTCGCACCCAGGCCCCGGAGTTCTTCGATTATCTTTTCCAAGGTTAATCCTGAATCCACGATGTCTTCTACGATCAGGATGTTCTGGTTAAAAAGACTTTCATCATGACCAATCAGGGTTTTCAGTTGACCGGTGCTCATGGTGCCTGAATAGGACGAGGTTTTTACAAACGATACCCGGCATGGAATTTTTACTTCTTTCAAAAGATCGGCTGCAAACATGAACGAGCCGTTTAACACCGGGAGAAAAACAGGGGTTTTATCCTTGTAATCATGATTGATTTGAGCGGCCAACTCGGCAACCTTATCGTCAATCTTCGTTGCGGGAATAAATTTTTTAAACTCGAGATCTTTTATTTTCATAGCCAATTCAGACGGTCAAAGATAGTTCTTTAAAAGCAATGTTTGCGGGCACGGGTTCATCACTAACTGGCAATGGCCAGCGCCTGATCACCTCGTTTGTTAATCATTGGCACTTTAGTCATCCAAAAAACATCCAGTGCATATACGCCAAAGTCTTCGATTACTTTGCCTTTTATTTCATAAAATCCCCGACCCCGGAAAGGAAACTTACGGGCTGAATCGGGGAAGTGTACGGTGTCAAATACTTCTCCGTGTACATCATAGAATGTACCAAAACACATGTGTTCTTTGGTTTTCATGGTGGCAGCATCTTTGGTGGTAACCAAATACCCCACCAGACGAACTGACTTTCCTTTTTTATGACGGAGCTCAAGAGCCCGGGTGTCACCGAAGTCACGCGTTTCCAACAAGTCAAATGGATTGCAGAGCGGGAACCCCAATAGTTCGATTTCGTCAAAGGCGTCCTCCAGCGGATTGCGTTTCAGTTCAGGAAGGGCATAGTTTTTTGGTTCGGTGTCAAACAGATCAACGGTGGTGAGCGGCCGGGTGCGGTTGCTACTAAAGAAGAGCATTCCTTCCCACAGCAAGTGTTGTTTGGTTTTTCCGGTAAAGCGAAAGGACCCCAGCCGGATGAGGATACGCAGTTGCTCCAACCCGATGCCCGGGGTACGTCTCAAAAAATTATCCAGACTCTTGTAGCTTCCTCTTTTCTTTCGTTCTTCTGCAATCTGTTGTCCGATTTTTGTCTCCAGACTTTTTAAATGAATGAATCCAATATAAATCGTATCCCCGGCAATGGTAGTCAGGTATTCGCTGTGGTTTACGCAAGGGGCCTCAATTTTTGCACCGTTCATGCGGGCCTCGTGAAAGTAAAATTCGGTGCGATAAAATCCACCAAAGTTATTGATAACACCCACCATGAACTCCAGCGGAAAATGAGCCTTGAGGTATAAGCTCTGATAACTCTCCACGGCATAACTGGCCGAGTGGCCTTTGGCAAACGAGTATCCTGCAAAGCTCTCAATTTCAAACCACACCCGGTCAATGATGGGTTGGGCATACCCGATTTTTTTGCAGTTCTCAAAAAACTTATCGCGCACCCGCTGAAATTCTTCACGCGAGCGATACTTCCCCGACATGCCCCTGCGCAATACATCGGCTTCGGTAAGCGTCAACCCTGCAAAGTGATGGGCCACTTTAATCACATCTTCCTGATACACCATAACGCCATAGGTATCGTGCATAATTTCATCCATCTTGGGATGAATGGATTCATACGGAATGCCGTTGCGGTGCATATGAAAACGTTCGATATACGCTTTCATCATACCGGAACTGGCCACCCCGGGGCGAATGATGGAGCTGGCCGCCACCAGCGTGAGGTAATCGTCACATTGCAGTTTGCCCAATAACATGCGCATGGCAGGCGACTCCACATAAAAGCAGCCCATGGCTTTGCTGTTGCGCATGAGGGTTTTTATTTTTTCATCTTCCTTAAATTTCTTGAATTGATAGATGTTGACATCAATTCCTTTATTTCGCTTCACGTGCTTTACGGTTTCTTTAATGTGCCCCAGCCCGCGCTGACTCAGGATGTCGAACTTATAAATGCCAAAGTCTTCGGCTGCATGCATTTCAAATTGTGCAACGGGCAAACTTTTGGGTGGAAACTCCGTGGCGGTATAGGTATAGATGGGCTTCTCGGTGATGAGCACTCCCCCTGCATGAATGGAGATATAGGCCGGGAGTTCCTTTTGAACGATGTAGGAAGCGTACGTCATTACGCGCTGGGCGATGTGATCGCGTTCCACAACTTGCTTCCGGTTTTCAACCAGGGCATCAATTTCTTCTTTGGGTAGACCAAATACTTTGCCCAATTCGCGAATGATGGATTTTGCCTGATAGGTTACATGCGTACCCAGTAAGCACACATGATCATATCCATACTTGTCAAAGATGTATTCATAAATCGCATCGCGGTTGTCCCACGAGAAATCAATATCAAAATCGGGGGGGGATACCCGTTCCTCGTTCAGGAAGCGTTCAAAAAATAAATCAAGCTCAATAGGATCTACGTTCGTGATGCCCAGGCAATAGGCCACCGTACTGTTGGCGCCACTGCCGCGACCCACAAAATCGTATCCTTTCTTTTTGGCAAACCGGATTAAATCGTAAGCAATAAGATAATAGGCAGTGAATCCTTTTGTCTTAATGATGGTTAGCTCCTTTTCAATCCGGTCTTTCCAAATGGTTTTATCCTGCCCGTACCGGATGGCGTATCCTTTCAGGGTTTGTTCACGCAGGTGTTTCAGATCTTCTTTGGCGCTGTGGGTAAATACTTTTTTGTTTTTGTCTTCACCCAACCTGCAGGAGATCGTGCATTGTTCAAGCAACGATTGAGCGTTTTGAATCAACTCAGGAAAGGCATCAAATTGTTTTTCCAACACAGCAGGAGACACCATGTATTCATCCTTGCCAGCCAGTAAATGATCGGGTAGTTTACTTAACAACGTGTTGTGGGCAATGCAACGCAGCAATCGGTGAATATTAAAATCCCGGTAAACAGGTTTTCCTTTTTTACTTTTTTCAGGCGGCAGCAAAGTAACCGGGTGGTGTGCTACAAACTTGTATTCGTAGTCTTCGCGCTGCGGATGATTGGCATAGTTGATCAGGTCCTGCCTGCGCACTCCAATGTATTCGCTTTCACGAAGCAGGTCGGGGTCCATTTTTCCAAACGGGTAGATCACAAAAGCTTCGTTGAATTCCGGTGCGCGGTCGGGTAGCGGTTTTCCTTCGCGATTGTGATAGGATAAAAAGCGATTGATGGACTCCAACCCCTGATTATTTTTAGCGATGGCGATGTACAGCAACCCCGGATCAGCTTTCACTGAGAGTTTTTCGGCCGGGTCGGTCGTAAAAAACGTTACATCTTTTCTAAATTCAATTCCTACGGCCAGGGTAAGATCGTACGCAGGTTTTCCGTACTTCGTTAATCCGTTCGCGCAAGGTTTATTTTCCTCGCAAAGCCTGAGCATTTCGAGGTACGAGGCTACATTGTTGATTTCTGTGAGTGCAAGTTTATGGATGCCGCACCGCCTGGCTTCCTCAAAAAGGTCTTTGATCGGCAGCGTGCCGTATTTGAAACTGAAGCCGGTGTGGCAGTTGAGGTACATGAATCGGTGCGGAAATCAAGTTTTATAGGAATTAAGATTCGTTTTGCAACCGTGTTTTGTGCGCCAGCACCATACGGATTTCTCCGTAGCGGTAATCCTCACCCAACAATTCTTTGATGGGGGTTAGTGCCTGGGCTCCGGCTTGTGCAATAGCATCGCGAATGGCAGAAATCCTTTTGTCGTCCATAAATTCGGTTATGGACAACGTACCCTGCCCAATGTAAAACGCCAGGTGGCCTTCGATGGTGGAGATGCTGAGATTTCTTTGCTCCGCAATTTCTGCCAATGTTTTGCCAGACTGAAAGAGCTCAAGGCTTTGTTTTTTTGTATCGGTATCGTGCTCCCGCTTTTCCCTTCGCAGCCGTTTGGGAGTTTTCAGGTGAATGCGCGATGGTAGCCGATGCTCGCGGCAATAGGCGACCACGATCTCTAAAAACTGTTTTCCGTAGCGTTCGATTTTGATTTCACCAAACCCCGAGATTTTCAGAAGCTCTTCTTTGTTTTGCGGCAGGAAGGTAGCCAGTTCGAGCAAGGAAGCATCTGACAATACGATGTAAGCCGGTACATTTTCCTCACCGGCAATTTGCCTGCGCACGTCTTTCAACTGTTGGAAGAGTGATTTTTCGTAGGGCAACTCTTGTTCGGCAACGTCCATCGTTGATTTCGATTTCGTGACCATCACTTTTTCCAGCCCTTTCAAAACCAGAGCACTTTTTGGTGTGAGCGACAGAACCGGGTACATCCCGTCCGACTTGGTGAGGTATTCCTGGGCAAGCAAATCGCGGATAATGCTGCCCCACTCTTCTTTACTTAATTCGGCACCAATACCAAATGTTTTAAGCTGTTTATGTTCTTCGCGGATTTTGGCGGCCTGAGAGCCGCGCAAAAAATCAATCACATAGCCCGCCCCAAACTGCTCTTGCAGACGGGCTATGGCCGAAAGAACTTTTTGAGCCAATACGGTGCCGTCTACCTGATCCACGCGGGTAAGGCATACATCGCAATTGTTGCAAGTGGGCGGGGCCGATTCGTCAAAATAGTTGAGCAGGTATTTTCTACGACACGTAACCAGATCGCCATATTCGGCCATCTGATTCAACTTCTTCAGGTAGATTTCAGTTTGCTCGGGATTGTTTTCCACCTCCACGAACCTTTTCATTTTGGTTACATCGGCATACGAATAGAACAACAACGCTTCGCTGCTCAGTCCATCGCGACCGGCCCGACCGGTTTCCTGGTAATAGCTTTCAATGTTTTTGGGTAAATCCATGTGCACTACGTACCGCACATTTGATTTGTCGATGCCCATGCCAAAGGCGATGGTGGCTACCATGATTTTCACATCATCGCGCAAAAATAATTCCTGGTGGTGGGCGCGCACGTCTTTGTCGAGCCCCGCATGATAGGGCAGAGCCTGATACCCTTCTGCCTTTAAATCATCGGCCAGCCGTTCGGTAGAAGCTCGTGACAGGCAATAGATAATGCCGGAATCTTCGGGGTGTTGTTGCAGGAACTGCAGCAACTTATCAACGCTGTTGCGTTTTGCTTCCACCGTATACCGAATGTTGGCACGATTGAAACTGGAAATGAAAACGGCCGGGTTCCTTAATTCCAACTTCTCAAGAATATCTTTTCGCGTGAGGTTGTCGGCCGTGGCGGTAAGGGCGATGAAGGGTACTTGCGGAAACGAGCGCTTGAGATGGGCAAGGGTTAGATACTCGGGCCGGAAGTCGTGACCCCAATGCGAGATGCAGTGGGCTTCATCAATGGCAATCAAACTTACTTCAAAGGAGGTCAACTGCCGGATGAAGTTGCTTTCGGGGGCGAGGTAAAGCAGCTTCAGTTCTTTTGCTTTTATTCGTTGGAGGATGTCCTGCTGCTCCTGAGGCTGCTGGGTTGAATTTAAAAAGGCAGCGGGGATGCCGTTTATTCGCAAAGCATCCACCTGGTCTTTCATCAGGGCGATGAGGGGCGAGATCACTACGGTGAGCCCGTCAAAAAGTAAAGCTGGAATTTGATAGCACAACGATTTGCCTCCGCCTGTAGGCATGAGCACAAACGTGTCGGTCTTTTTCAATACCGATTGAATAATAGCCTCCTGCTCCAGCCGGAAAGCGCTGTATCCGAATTTTTGCTGGAGTAATTGGAGGGGTGCCATGGTCGTTAGGGTATCGAACTCCATTGATCAGGTATAATAAAGGTACTTTTTCTTACCACGGTGAGGCTGCAGATTAATTGATCAAATTTTTTGTGATTTTCCCTTTAAACAGATTCATCTCCATGCGCACACGTTTGCTCACATCAATGGTGGTGGCGCGCACCAGTTTTTCCACGCCATGTTTGTGTTTGATAAAATCCATGGCTTCATAAAGGTTAATGTCTTGCTCGGTTTCGTCAAACAAACTGATCTGATGATTGCCCTGCACCAGGTTGCTCAACCGTACCCCCACCAGCCGGATCAGCATCCTGCGGTTGTACAGTTTGTCGAACAACTCCTGCACCACGCGCAAAATCACGTGATCAGAAGACGTGTAGGGGATATGAATCTGTTTTGTTTCCGTATCGAAATTGGAGTAGCGGATTTTTACGGTAACACAGGCGGTTAACTTTTTCTGTTCGCGCAACTGAAATGCCACTTTCTCCACCATCGCGATCAGGATGGACTTCAGGCGCTTTACATCAATGGTGTCCTGGTCAAAAGTAGATTCTGTGGAAATGGATTTTTGTTCACTGTACGATACCACGGGCGAGTCGTCCAACCCGTTGGCCTTGTTCCACAAGCTGATGCCATTTTTGCCAAAAGCACTGACCAAAAAGGGCAAGGGCATTTCGCGCAACGTGGCCACCGTGCGCACACCCATATCGTAAAGAAAGGTAGCGGTCTGTTTACCAATCATGGGTATTTTATCAATGCTGAGCGGGGCCAGAAATTCTTTTTCTTCTCCGGCCGGAATTTGCTTTTGGGCGTTGGGCTTGAACTCACCCGTGGCCACTTTTGATACCAACTTGTTTACGGACAGCGCCATGGAAATGGGCAGACCACTTTCTTGGATAATGTTTTTGCGCAGTTCAACCGCCCATTTAAACGTGCCGAAGTAGCGATCGAGGCCGGTGGCATCGATGTAGAATTCATCGATCGAGGATTTTTCGAAAGCCGGGGCTTTTTCGGCAATGATTTCGGTAACCAGGTGCGAGTTCTGGCTGTAGGCCTCCATGTCGCCCGAGATTACTTTGGCATCGGGGCAAAGTTGCAGGGCCAGGTACATGGGCATGGCCGAGTGGACCCCAAATTTGCGAGCTTCATAACTGCAGGCCGCCACCACACCCCTGCGGCTGCTACCCCCTACAATTAAGGGTAACCCCTTCAGTTTTGGCTCCTTTTTGCACTCTACAGCCACAAAAAAGGCATCTAAATCCATGTGTATGATGCTCCTGTTCATGGAAGCAATAATACTAAAATATTTAGTATTCAAAGCTAAAATAATTGTCTTTTTGCGTGAGGGATGGAGCCTTTGTTTGAGCCCGTTAGGGAAAAGGGCAGGGTCGCGAAATGGCAGTGGGCTGATGGCGAGTGGCGACAGCCCGACCCCGGTAAGCCGGGGACACGCCCAACTATTTCTTTACATCCAGTCGCACCACATTTTCCACGTGGATGGTTTGCGGAAACATGTCTACCGGCTGCACCGCGGTGATGTCGTACTTCTCGCAAAGGATTTTTAAGTCGCGCGCCTGGGTGGCGGCATTGCAGCTCACGTACACGATGCGTTGGGGGGCGGCCCGCAACAGCATGTTGGTTACATCTTCATGCATGCCTGCGCGGGGCGGATCGGTGATGATTAAATCGGGGCGGCCGTGGTGTGAAAGAAAACTTTCGTTGAGCAGATCTTTCATATCGCCTGCATAAAAATCGGTGTTGGTGATGCTGTTGATGGTTGAATTGACCCGGGCATCGTCAATGGCTGCGGCTACATATTCGAGACCGATTACTTTTTTTGCCTGACCGGCTACAAAGTTGGCGATGGTGCCTGTGCCGGTGTAAAGATCATAGACCAACTCATCGCCTTTCAGGTCGGCCAGTTGCCAGGCTACTTTATAAAGTTCGTAGGCTTGTTGCGAATTGGTTTGATAAAATGATTTGGGGCCAACCCGAAATTGAAGTTGACCTGAGCCATCGGGCTTTGGCATTTGTTCAGTTATATAGGGATTGCCTTTCCAACAGATCACATCCAGATCGGCAAAGGTGTCGTTGCGCTTGCCGTTGATGATGTAGTTGGCCGAAGTGATTTGGGGAAATGCATCGGTGAGGGTTTTCAACATTTGCTCAATCCATTTCATTTCATCGTACGTCACTTGAAGAATAATCATCACTTCTCCAGCCTTCGCTGGAGCTCCGGCAGGAAGGCCGCTGGTGGCGGTGCGGATGGTGAGGGTACGCAAAAAACCAACTTGCCTGCGCAGATCGAAAAACGGAATCTGATTTTCCAGTGCGGTCTTCCTGGCCAGCAAGCGAATGGAGTTGGATGGCTCCGGTTGCAGGTAACAGGTATTCACATCAAACACGCGGTCGTACATGCGCGGAATGTGATAGCCTAAACCGGGTTCATCCGGGTAGCGGCCATTTTCTTCCATGGCCGCCTGACCCTTTTTTGTTTCCAGTTCTTCCTTTGTTAACCAACGTCCGGCTGTAAAAGTGTAGTCAAGTTTGTTGCGATAATAGTTTGTGTTTTTCGATGCAAGAATAGGTGTTATTGCCGGGAGCGTTAATCCACCAATTCTTTCCAGGTTATCGATTACCTGTTGTTGTTTATATTTTAGTTGAGTTTCATAATTAATATGTTGCCACGAGCAGCCCCCACATAATCCGAAATGTTCACAGAACGGTGTGGCCCGGTGGGGTGATACTTTCTGAATGGATGTAACTTTTCCTTCCAGGTAGTTGCTTTTAATTTTTGTGAGTTCTGCTTCTACGGTATCACCTGGCGCACCTCCTTGTAAAAAGATGACCAGCCCATTCACCTTCGCCACACACTTGCCTTCGGCTGCCATGGTTTCAATAAGGATATTGTCAAGCCGATCTCCTTTCTTCATTTTGCTGTTTTTGAGCGCGCGAAATTACTGAATTATGGGGGTTTTGGCTGTGAGGTGAATTCCCTATCTTTCCGTACTTGGTGAATTGTGATGAAACGGTTTTTCCTAACCTTCCTGCTGCTGATTTCTTTTCCGGTATTGGCTTCCCACATCGTGGGTGGCGAATTTGAATTGATTCATATCTCCGGGTCTTTGTATCGGCTTAACCTGATTATTTATTTTGATGAGATCAATGGCGCTCCCGGAGCAAAAGATGCCAGTGCTTCTGTTACTATTTATCGCAAACGGGATAAAGTACGCATGGGTTCCCTTGTCTTAATCCGGACCAGTGAAACCAATGTCCCCTATACACAACCGGAATGTTCCAATGGAGAAATAATAACTACTAAACTTTTATACACATCAACCATTACTCTTTCGCCCGAGCAATACAATGATCCGGAAGGGTATTTTGTGGTATGGGAACGTTGCTGCAGGAATTATACCATTACCAATATTTATAGTCAGGTGCCGCAAGGAAACAATATCGCAGCCGGGCAGACTTTTTATTTGGAGTTTCCTCCGGTGGTGAAGGATGGACAGCCTTTTGTTAATTCTTCCCCGCGGCTTTTCCCCCCGCTCAATGATTATGCCTGCCCGTTTCGTCCGTATTATGTTGATTTTGCAGGGATCGATGATGATGGTGATTCGCTGGTGTATTCCATGGTGACACCGCTCAACACTACCTCTGCGGTTGCGTTGCCACCGGCTTCACCGGGTCCTTTTCCCAATGTAATCTGGCGTCCGGGTTACAGTCTTAATAATATTATTAACGGCCTTCCCGATTTGCGTATCAGTAAAGAAGGGTTACTAACCGCCACACCCCGAACACAAGGCCTTTTCGTATTTGCTGTGAAAATTGACGAGTTCCGTGAAGGCGTGAAAATAGGGGAGAGCAGACGTGATTTTCAAATGTTGGTGGTGGATGCCTGTCCGGTTGCCGAGCCACCTCAAATTATTGGAAAAAAACTAACGGATGCCGACTTCTCGTTCGATGAAAATATGAGTGTGAGTTTTTCCAATACGGTATCGGATGAGGACCGCTGCATTCAGGTACGCATTTCTGATCCGGACGCCACCAAACCCGAAGACAACTTCAATGAAAAAATTTCTATCCGGGCCGTTTCGCTTAACTTCAAACAGAATGTGAGCGCGATTTTACCGGAAGTCAGGTCAGCCACCTTAACCAACGGCAGCACACAGGATTTTACCATTTGTTTTCCGCAGTGTCCTTTTATTGACGGGGGCCCGTATCAAATCGGCATCATTGCTTTTGATGACGCCTGTAGTTTGCCCCTGACTGATACTTTAAAAATTGCTGTTAATATTCAACCCCCGGCCAATACAGAACCTTATTTTGTTACCCCCAATCAACCACCAACCGATGTACAGTTGGTTGAAGGTCAATTTTATGAAACCAATTTTGAGATCCGCGATGATGATGGCGATGAATTGATCTTTGCCGTTACCACCAATGGGTTTGTCCTGGCGGATGCCGGATTTACAGTTACTGTTGATGAGCCGCGACAAAACGGAAAGATCACAGGTAAACTTCGGTGGGATGCCTATTGCAACATCTATGACTTCACGAACCGAACGGGGTTTGAAGTAACCTTGCAAGCAGAAGATATGGATCTTTGCGAATCAGGCGAACCGATTAAATCGTTATTTCGATTTGCCGTAATACTGCCCGGCAATGCCGATCCTTTTATCGATACGGATTTGACTTCCAATCCGCTTGAGCAAGATGTTAGTGTTCAGCGAAGAATCAATGAATCACTTTCCTTCTCCGTTTTCGGCAAGGATTTAACCGACAATGATTTTCTGATACTCGATGTAGTCAATCGCGATTCGTTGGATTTACTGGGAATTTCATTCCCCGAAGTTTCCGGTAATGGAATGGTTTCTTCCAAATTTGATTGGACGATCTCATGCACTTCAGTTGATTTATCGGAAAAAGAGAGTGAAACAATTGCAATTCGATTTCTGGTAGTGGATAACGCCAATAAGTGCCGGTTTTACAAAGCCGATACGGTGCGTGTGCAAGTCAAAGTTCTTCCACCGCTTAATGCACCACCGCAGTTAATTATCAAACAAGGAAATGACGTAGTCAATGACCAATCCCTGGAATTTACGTTGGGCCAGCCGATCGAGTTTTTGCTGTCCGGTGTGGATGCCGATCTGGTACCGGAACCTGATTTGCTAACGCTAAGCTTAATTGAAGCAACAGGAGATCGGAAACCGGAAGGATATACGTTTACTCCGGTGGAGGGGAACAATACAATTGAAACAATATTTTCCTGGTCTCCGGACTGCTCCATTTTTCAGGCAGATGATTTCGAAAACAATTATGTTTTTACTTTTCGATTATCCGATGACCGGTGTTATTCAGCGAAAGCAGATACCGTTTCTGTGCAAGTCAAAATAAAGGACGTGGATGGTTCAGGGACAAATTTCATACCCCCCAATGTATTTACCCCTAACGGAGACGGGTGCAACGATTACTTTGCGTTGGAGGGTATTGAGCCCTGCACGTTAAGTCCGGATGCCGTCCAAAATCCAGATCAGGTAGTATCCCTTCCTCCCGATAATTGCATTAGTCGGTTTGAATCGGTCACTATTTTCAACCGGTGGGGCGGGCAAGTTTTTGAAAGTACAAAACGAACGTTTCGGTGGTATGCCGTGGATCAGCCGGCCGGGGTCTATTACTTTGTGGTCAAGTATACGAGTACAGAATACAAAGGATCACTTTCAATCCGGTTCTAAAGTTCAATGGGCAGTACCTGAGTTTCCTTCACATAGGCGACTTGATCAAGCCACTCCACTTTCAACCACACATCTTTTTTATCCGTTACTTTCAGTTTATGGCCTTCATTTATTTGTGTAACCACTGAGGCACCAGCCGAAGGACCCGTCATCAGATAAGTATTGGAATTAGAAATTATTGCAGCCGGTTGCTCGAGCGAAAAGTTCACATGACCCGCCAGTAGCAACAGAATGAGCATTGCATAAATAGCGGGGGAGACGGAGCTTGATTTTTTTATAATGAAACGATATTGAAGTGCAAGCAACAAAATTGCCAGGGAAAGCAGCGTCAATGATAAATGGAACCGGTATTTGTTAAGATTGAATAGCAAATGGGTGGTGTTGGAATGGGCATATCCCTCCAGCCGGTTTTTGGCGGCCACTTCATCCATTTTATTTAATGCCTGCTCATCGCCACTGGCCAGATAATATAAGTTTAAATAGTAGAGGGAAAGACTAACATGACCCAGCCCCTCTTGTATAAACGCCATCTTTAGCAACATGGCCGGGGAGTAAAATCCGTTAGCCTTCAATGCTTGATAGATTTCAAACGACTGCGTGTATTGTTTTTTTATAAAGAGGGAATCGGCTTTTTGTAAAGATTCTGATGCTTGGTTCGCTACTACATTCAAACTAAAAAACACCAGCCCTGTGAGGGTAAGAATTTTTAAAACGCTGGTTTGTATATTTTTCATATCCTGTTACCTTTGTGCCCTCAATTACAGAAACACCTGTAATTAGGTCTTTTTGTAGGTTCGATCTCGTAGCTCAGTCGGTAGAGCAATACACTTTTAATGTATGGGTCCTGGGTTCGAGTCCCAGCGGGATCACTAAAAACCTGACCATCTGGTCGGGTTTTTTTATGGAATTCATTTGACGATGGTTTTTTGGTTTTTGATCTCCTGTGCGAGCTTTACCGCCTCATAGGCATTTACCAATCCACCCGAACTACTCAATTGACTGAAGTCCACCATACCACCACCGGGCTTCATGACTTTCAGGTTGTCAAACTTTCTGGACGATTTCATCAACACGTCTTTCACCTGTAC
The DNA here is from genome assembly GCA_964488465.1 of uncultured Ohtaekwangia sp. GTDB lineage: Bacteria > Bacteroidota > Bacteroidia > Cytophagales > Cyclobacteriaceae > ELB16-189. Next base: position 53,526 of record CAZAUN010000009.1, read on the forward strand.
GGCTGTTAACTCCGGAAAGTAAGCCATTAGCAACGCAGCAACACCAGCAGTGGCAGGGCTGGCCATGCTGGTACCGCTTTCATTTTTATATTTATTATTGGGTACCGTTGAATAAATTTCCACTCCAGGCGCAAACAGGGAAACCACCTTCTTTCCATAATTCGAAAAACTGCCCACAAACTCTTCATCGGTTCCCCAGGCGGAGGCACCTACCTCAATCCAATTTTTAGCTTCCTTTCCATCCTGGTAAAACCGCGAAGGGTAATTCTTTTCAACATCCGAATCTTCGGCATCGTTTCCGGCAGCATGAATCAGCAGCACACCTTTTTGTTCAGCATACCGGATGGCTTTGTCCACAATTTCTTTTTGTGGAGAAAATGACTTGCCGAAACTCATATTAATGATGTGGGCACCGTTTTCAACGGCATAGAAAATTGCATTGGCAACATCTTTGTCACGCTCATCGCCATTGGGCACCGCCCGGATCACCATGATTTGCACATTGTCAGCAATGCCTTTGATCCCTAGCTCATTTTTACGATCGGCCGCAATGATTCCTGAAACATGGGTGCCGTGGGTTGGATCGGGTCCTTTTACATCGTTGTTACCATAATGCCGCTCGTTTACATTATTAATGTCATCCCCCACAATCAGGCGCGAATCAAAACTTTCATTGTATCCGTATTTAACGATGACTTCGTAATAATCAACTCCTTCTTTCAGTTCGGCCAGGTATTCGTCCAGGTTGCCATCTTCTCCAATGTTCTTAAACATGTTAAGCAAAAAGCCTTTGGCGAATAATAATCCGGGCTCATTGGTCTCAAACTTCCGCAGGTCTTCTGCACGAATGGTATCTACCCCCATCAAGGTCTTTAAGGTATCTATGCTGTGCGCGATATTGTTATAGATATTCGAATACAGTTTATACTGTTGTTCGTTTTTGGCTTTTAGCTTTTCATACTTGTCTTTAATCGCCTTGTAAGAATCGTATTCTGCTTTTTGTTTTTTAGGTACTTTACTCTCCTCCATGGTTTCGTAACGGGCTTTAAGTCGGATATATTCCCGCGTCAATTCATACGTGTCCGCATCCACGTTTCCGTTCTTTCCACCGATGAAGTTCCACCCGTAAACGTCATCCACATATCCGTTTTTGTCATCATCAATTCCGTTACCGGGAAGTTCATCTTCATTTTTCCAGATTACACTCTTAAGATCTTCGTGGTCGATATCCACTCCGGAATCAATAACGGCTACGATTACCGTGCGGGCGGGTTGACCTTTTAATAATGTCTGGTACGCCCGTTCAGCACTAACACCCTGCAAACTGTCCTGCTCGGGGTCGCGTAAATACCAATCGTTGGGTAGCGGTTGGTTGGCCTGGGATTGAGAAATTCCCGGAATGGCCATTACCAGGAAAAATATTACACTCAATAATAGATTCTTCATAGACCTGTTTTATCTGGAAAAATTATGCCAAGATAACGGTTAACGTCATTAGTCGGATTTTTTTACGGGTTGGAAGGGAAATATTTGTTGCTGGATAGTTCAGAACCTGAAATAAATGCTCCATAAATTACCTCTGTTGGGGGTAGGGCGAGTTGGACGGGATTGTACGGACAGTGTTACGCACTTTTACAACGTACTAAATGTCTACCACTATGATTCATTTCTGTTTGATTTCCGTTGCCCTGTTTTTCACAGTCTTCTTTTCGGCCGTGGTTCGAGTTCACCATGATATCCGGTTTCATACGCAATCCTGGAAGTCGAGAAAAGCTGTTGCCTGAGGTTGATTAGCAAGGGCGTGAAAACAAAAAAGTCATTCAAAATATGAATGACTTTAAGTGTGCCGAAGGCGGGACTCGAACCCGCACAGCTTGCGCCACACGCCCCTGAAACGTGCGTGTCTACCAATTTCACCACTTCGGCTATCCAGAATTCAAATCTTGAATTTTGAATTCTATGTGCCCAGGACTGGACTCGAACCAGCACACCTTGCGGCACTACCCCCTCAAAGTAGCGTGTCTACCAATTTCACCACCTGGGCTTAACTCGTTATAGCGAGCGAGGGCAGGGGCGCAAAAGTATAAAGGTTTTAAAACTTTACCAACGTAGGTGGCTCAACTGCCGGCTGTCTTTTTTCCCGGTATCTTTTGTTGCAGGTAGTGTATCAGCCGGGCGTACTCGGTGTGCTCTTTCTGTCCCAGTCCAAGTCGTTTCTGGTTTTCAAAAAGAATTTCCAATTGCTTGTAGGTAGACTGTTTGCCGGTTTTAATAATATTTTCACGCCAGGCTACGACCGACTTTACCGCGTATTTTTCGGATCGGTTCAGAACCGGGTACCGGACTTCAATCTGGTTATTACCCATGGAGATCACTTTGTACCGGATGAAGATTTTATAGAGAACAAACAACCCGATCGGTACCAACAAACCAGCGATCAGGTAATTATACCAGGCCGCTTGCTTTTGAATGATTGCAATCATATTCAGCGTTAAAACACTGAAGGTGAGCACCAGAAAGAAAGCAAAAGAAAGCAGGGTACTGGTTTGTGGTTTGGAAATGATCACCGGTCGTACTTAAAAATGAATCCTAAGAGCCGAGAATGGGATTTGAACCCACGACCTACGGTTTACGAAACCGTTGCTCTACCGCTGAGCTATCTCGGCAAATAATTTATGCGGATTTGCCTAAGACAAATCCGTGTGCAAAATTAGAATTATTAACAAAAAGTATATCTTGGAAGCACGATATGCTTTCAAAGAAATGTAAATACGCCATTCATGCCTTGATCTACCTGGCAGAACGGTATCAACAAGGCCCGGTCCACATTCAGGAAATAGCAGATCGTCAACGAATCCCCAAAAAGTTTTTAGAGGCTATCCTGTTGGAACTAAGAAATGCCAAAATACTTCACAGTAAAAAGGGCAAAGGAGGCGGCTATTATTTATACAAGCAGCCTGAGGATGTGAATCTTATCGAGATCATCCGGTTAATGGATGGAGCCATCGCCATGCTGCCCTGCGTCTCCCTGAATTACTACGAGCCTTGTGAGGAATGTAAGAATGAAAAGACCTGCGGGATCCGAGACAGTTTTATTGGCGTACGTGACGAAACTTTGCGCATTTTATCCGAGAGTACGCTCGCTAAAATTGTAAAAAGGGAACAATTACTTGCGAAATCATAATATTTTATAATATAGACTATAAAATCTATAGACTAGCAATATTATATTTGCTAAAAATTCTTAAACATGTCATTACGGTTAGGAGACATTGCCCCCGACTTCGTAGCGGAGACCACGGAAGGCACGATGAAATTTCATGATTGGTTAGGGAGCAGTTGGGGAGTCTTGTTTTCGCACCCGGCTGATTTTACTCCGGTTTGCACCACCGAATTAGGTGCCGTTGCTAAACTGCGATCCGAGTTTGACAAACGAAATGTAAAGGTGGTGGCCCTCAGTGCTGATCCCCTGGATGCGCATCAAGCCTGGATAGGAGATATCAATGAAACCCAAAAGACGCAGGTCAATTTTCCGTTGATTGCCGATCCGCAGTTCAAGGTGGCGAATCTGTATGACATGGTGCACCCGCAAGTAAGTGATAAGTTCACGGTGCGTTCGGTATTTGTGATTGGCCCCGATAAGAAGGTCAAACTTACCATCACCTATCCCGCATCCACCGGTCGAAATTTTGATGAGATTCTCCGCGTGATTGATAGTTTGCAATTAACAGCCGGATACAGTGTGGCAACACCCGCCAACTGGAAACAAGGTGAAGATGTCATCATCACAACAGCTGTTAAGGATGAAGATATTCCTTCCAGATTCCCAAAAGGACATACCCGGATCAAACCGTATTTGCGTACCACTCCCCAACCGGATAAATAGTTACCGATTTTTTCTTTTGTCAGTAGAAGGCTCGCGAGCCTTCTTTTTTTTTAACCTAAATTTGCAAACGTTTTTTAACTCAGCCTGCATGCAGAAGGAGAAGCCCATGAATGAATTGCCCGTGATGAACGAGCAGGAAGGAATTGTTTTATTTCATCCCCATGTTCCGGCCAGGGCCATCGAAGAAGTAACGAGCGTTTTGCAGTCCCGCTGGATTGGCCAGGGACCCCGCGTTGCTCAATTTGAAAAAGAATTTTCCAGGCGGTTTGCCGGGGCTGGCTCTTCCGTTGCCGTTGGCTCCGGTACTGATGCCTTGCACCTCGCGTATTTATTAGCTGGGTTAAAAGCGGGTGATGAGGTGATTGTTCCCGTGTTTACCTGCACTGCCACAAACATCCCGTTTTTGTACATGGATGTTCAGGTTCGGTTTGCAGATGTAGATCCGGAAACGCTAAACATCAATGTAAATCACGTACGTCAACTCGTCAGTGAAAAAACAAAAGCCATTGTGTGCGTTCACTATGGAGGGTTGCCGTGCGATATGGATGAATTGCATGCGGTTGCGAAAGAGTTTAATATTCCCATCATTGAAGATGCTGCGCATGCTCCGGGCGCAACCTATAAGGGAAAGATGATCGGTGCGATCTCTCCCTTCACCATGTTTTCTTTTCAGGCGATTAAACACATTACCACAGGCGATGGAGGGATGCTGATCCTGCAGGATCCGACTCTCGTGTCAAAAGCTGAACGCATCCGGTGGTTTGGAATTGACCGTTCCAACAAACAAAAGGGAACCTGGGAAAATGATATAACCGAAGTCGGGTACAAATATCAAATGACGGATATTGGCGCGGCCATGGGGTTATCCTCTCTTCACGAGTTTGATGATATTCTCGGGCACCGGCAAAAATTACTAGAAGGATACAAAAAGGGTTTACGAGGAGCGCAAGGCATTAAACTTATTGGCGCAGAGGCAACAGACCGAACGCATGCTGCCTGGTTATGCACCGCCCTGGTTGAAGAAAATCGCCTAGGATTTATGTATGCGCTTCGAAACAAAGGAATTGAATCGGGGCAAGTGCATTATCGCAATGATCGCTATAGCATTTTTGGAGGCCGAAGAGATGACCTGCCCTACATGGATGCCATTGAAGACCGGTATACCGTACTCCCGTTGCATACGAAGATGACGCTGGAGCAGGTTGACTACATTTGCGAGGTGATTAAACAGGGCTGGTAACTATTTCTGAATAAAAGAGAATGCCCGCTTTATTTGATCACGCAACAGTTTTATTCGAAACCCCCGGTGATCAGGTTCAGGCGTGTAGCCATTGAATTTTTGCCCCAATCTTAAATACATGTCGAAGAAGGTGGATTTAGAGAGTCCCCACTTTCGAAGGAACTGTTTGTTCCCATTATTTCTTTTTACACGAGCCGTAGTGCGCGAAACGAAATGATACACCCGGGCCTGACTTACCCCCTTGTAATAACGCACCCCACATTGCCATAACTTCATCATCATGTCCGGGTCGGATCCCAGGCCTGGAGTGAATTCAGTACTCAGCCCGCCAATGAGACTCCAAATCTGGCGATGTAATACCAGGGGATACCAGTTGGAGCCATTCCAATCTGTAAACGGAATGGTATTATGTTCTTTTAGAAATCGACCCTCCTCAAATTCTTTTATGTTTTTACCATAGTTATGCGGGGCGATCATGCTTTTATATTGCGTGGGGCTATGTTCGATCATAGTGCCACTGATACAGAAATAAATATGACCTGCCTTTTTAATTTCTTCCAATAAATAATAGTCCCAATCGGGAGCGAAATAATAATCATCATCCGACAGGACAAGATACTTAGCGGTAGCCAATGAAGCCGGTGCATTGAAACCAAAGCACACACCTACGTTTTCCTCCGAATGGGTATAACTTATCCTCTGCTGTTTTATCCAATCCAGGGTGCCATCCCTTCCTTCGTTCACATGTACTATCAATTCATGTTGATAACGCGAATTTTTCCGGATGCTTTCGATACAGCATTTCAGGTAATCCAGGTTGTTCCAGGAGGGTATTAGAATAGAAAAGACCGGGCTGTATTCAGGCGTTATTGGATGGTAGCTGATTTTTGAAATCATGCTTTAAGATTTAATGCTTCGTACTGTTTCCGTTTTTGTTGTTGGTACCCATAATTAACAAGATAAATACCGGTTACAGTAATTAAAAATGCAAGGCCAATTTTAAGATTCAATTTTTCCTGCAACACCAACCAGCCGAGCACCACAGCCACCAGCGGATTTACGTATGAGTAAAGCGAAGCAATCGTAATGGGTAACTTACTCAGCGTATAGGCATACATACTAAATGCGGCAACCGATCCGATCAAAACCAGGTAGGTCAATGCAAAAAATACATCTGTGGACCACACCACCTGTTGCAAATTGTCGAACGCGAGACTGAAAGGAATACAAAAGATTCCTCCAAATAACATTTGTTGACCCGCATCAAAGAAGGGATTGGATGAATGAATGGTGCGTTTTGTTAAAATACTACCCACGGCCCACGTGAGGGTCGCAATAAAAATTAGGACAATGCCCCACCGATACGTTGGGTTTGCAAAGTCTGCGAGAAACTCTGAGAACACCAGGATTATACCCGACAACCCAGTAAGTACGCCTAGCCCGATAATCCAATTGGGCATCTCTGACCGGTTTACAGATAGGTTGATCAAAATAACCATCACCGGCATGGTGGAGCAAATGATGGCGGCCAGTCCGCTGGGCACAACCACTTCGGCCCAGGATACCAGGCCATTGCCGCAGGTGATCATCAGAAATCCCCGAAAGGCCTGTATTCGCAGTTCCCTTAGCGATGGAAACTTAGCCTGCCTGACCAGGAGAAAGAAACCGCATAAGATCAACCCTGCCGTAATCTGGCGAAGACCAGCAAAGAGGAAGGGGGGGAATTTCATTACCCCGATACGCATCACCAAAAATGTAGTTCCCCAGATCAGGCAAATTCCAGCCAGGCATAGGTATGCAATTCCGGTTTCTTTTTTCACGGGGCGCAAGGTAGAGAGTGTTTGATAATCGCCAAAAAGCGGTTGACATTTCAATTTAATTTTGATACACCTCAACTAGTGGCAGGGTCATTTTAAGTAAAAACCTTAAACAATCCATGGTCCATACCGTACATTCGAATAAATTATACCAGATGAAACATTTCTTGGTCCTTGTTGTAATGTTTTTAGCTGGCTGCAATCAGAAAGTGGAAACGTTCAAGCCAATGGTAAAACCTCTGATGGAAGCCGTTTACGCCTCTGGATTTGTTGTTTCAGAGCAGGAGTATCAGGTTTTTTCTCAGGCGGATGGAACCTTGAAGCAAATAGTTGTAAAGGAAGGTGAACGGGTTAAGCAAGGTCAGCCTTTGCTGATCATTGAAAGTATTCAACAAAGCGCCCGCTATACCATCGCCAAAGAAGCGTATGAACAAGCGAAGGCAAACAAAGCTCCGGCTCTTGCCGAATTGGAGGCTTCCCTTCAAAGCGCACAGTCAAAGATGCAATTTGATTCGATCAACTTTCATCGCTATGAAAATCTGTTGAAGTCAAATGCTACCTCCCGGATGGAATTTGACAGGGCACAGGTTCAATACAAGAATTCCCGCAATGAGTACCTGGCACTTAAAAATCGGTTGATCAAAACTCAGAACGATATCGATCTGGCCATACAAAATTCCTATAATCAATTGCAGATTGCGGAAGAAGAATCAGGCAATTATATGTTGCGCAGCGACATTGATGGCATGGTCTTTAAAATCATGAAAGAACGCGGTGAATTGGTACGCAGAAGTGAAGTAATTGCCATTGTTGGACAACCCGACAACTTTTATTTAAAACTGACGGTGGATGAATTGGATGTACAGCGGGTGAAGGAAGGACAAGAGGTGGTTGTAAAAATTGATGCCTACTCCAACCAGAGTTACCGCGGTACCGTAAGTAAAATATATCCCCTGATAGATACCCGTCAACAGTCATTGCGTGTGGATGTTGTGCTGAACGAAAAATTACCCGGCATCTTTTCAGGATTGGCGGTGGAGGCGAACATCATTATTCGTCAAAAAGAGAATGCGTTAGTAATACCCAGACAGTATTTACTTCCAGGTGACTCGGTTTTGATAAGCACCGTTTCAGGAACCCAAAAAGTGAAAGTAATACCCGGCATCGAAACCCTGGAGGAAGTGGAAATTTTTGAAGGGTTATCGCCTGAGAGCACCTTAGTTAGCACCCGATGAATTCACCCATTACAGCTTTTAAACTTTCGCTTGAGATTGCCCGGGTACATCTCGTAAGCAAGCCCAAGCAAACAATTATTGCCATGTTGGGAGTAACCTTTGGCATCGGCATGTTTGTGGCGTTGGTCAGTTTAATGACCGGCCTGAACAATTTTACGGAAGAGTTGACGATGACATCGTCCCCGGATATTCATATTTACCAGGATGTTACGGAACCACGCCTTAGTCTGCTGGAAGAAATTAATCCGGCAGGGTTAAATAAGATCCATCACCAGCGACCCAAACAAGAATCGGCACGGTTGCGGGGGGCCATGCAAATTGTAGAAATGTTAAGACGCGATCCCCGGGTGATGGGTGCTGCTCCTTTTTTGTCATCGCAGGTTTTTTACAACAACGGTCCGGTTCAATTGAACGGTTCAATTGTAGGGGTTGACATTCTGGAGGAGGATAAACTTTTTGATTTGCGATCTAAATTGAAACAAGGCCGATTGGAAGATTTGTTGGCCAGTCGCGATGGAATAATTATCGGTTCCGGATTAGCGCGGAAATTGGATGTGGCAGTTGGAAGTCGGGTACTAATCACTACCCCGGCCGGCTTTACGCGAATGCTGAAGGTGACAGGGATCTTTCAAATGGGTATGGGTGCCATTGATAACGTTCGGGCGTATGCTAATCTGGCGATGGTGCAGACGATCATGCAACAAAACCAATCATTTATCACGAACATCAATGTGCGATTATACGATCGTTACCAGGCCAAGCCCATGGCGGCTGATCTAAACTTGAACCTGGAGTATAAGGCCGAAGACTGGGAGACGGCCAACGCCACGTTCTTAACAGGAAATAAAATCCGCAATATCATTTCTTACTCGGTATCGATTACCTTATTAATTGTTGCCGGCTTTGGGATTTACAACATCCTGAACATGACTATTTATAACAAGATGAAAGACATAGCCATTTTAAAGGCCATGGGTTTTGAAGGAGGAGATGTCAGAAGAATCTTTATGATACAATCCCTGACAATCGGGTTTGTTGGGAGTTTATTCGGCCTACTGGTTGGATTCACATTGTCATACTTAATTTCCAAAGCTCCCTTTGATGGGGGTGACTTTGTTAGCCTGGATCATTTTCCGGTTAATTTTGATCCCCTCTATTATCTTATCGGAACCGTATTTGGTGTTATCACGACAGCCGTTGCCGGATACATGCCCTCACGCAAAGCAGCGAAAGTAGACCCCATTGAAATATTAAGAGGCCAATGAAAACGTCATCTGCCTATGTTTTGAAAGTTACCGGAGTATCCAAGTACTTCTACGAACCTGAAAAGTTTCAAGTCTTAAAGAATATCGATTTGACGGTACAACGCGGTGAATTTCTTTCGCTGGTTGGAAAATCGGGATGCGGAAAATCCACCTTAATGTATGTGCTCTCCACCATGGATACTGACTATGAAGGCGAGCTTGAAATTGCCGGGGAGCGATTGACGGGCAAAAAGCAAAATGAGTTAGCCCCCTTTCGAAACAACCACATCGGGTTTGTATTTCAGTTTCACTACCTGTTGCCGGAGTTCACAGTCTTACAAAATGTGATGATACCCGCATTGAAGTTAGGACAGTATTCCCGCTTGGAAATCGAGCACCGGGCTGTGGAAAAACTCAAGCTCTTGGGCATGGACGAACATGTTCATAAGAAGACCAACAAGTTATCCGGAGGTCAACAACAACGGGTGGCCATTGCCCGGGCATTAATCAATGATCCCGATATCATCATGGGCGATGAGCCTACGGGCAACCTCGATTCTTACAATGCCGGGTTGGTGTTTGAGACGTTTAGAGAATTGACCTCTGCGTATAACCAAAGCATTATTGCTGTTACCCATGACAGCGAATTTGCAAAACGAACAGACCGGGTCGTGGAAATGAGTGATGGACGGATTATTAAATAATAATTGTACAAACTGTAGGGAAGAAATAGGGGTAATGAAGCTGGCAAGTGTCTTATGAAAAAAAGGATCCATGTATGACTACTCTTAATTCTTTATTGACGCAGCCAACTCCGGTAAACTCCTACCATCATCTTTTCCATGTAGCGCAGCAGAATTTTTACCTGTGGCAACAGGAGCAAAAGAAAGTAAAGGAGAAAACCAGGCGAAGGCTGAGACAAGATGACATTGGTTAATCGAATTGGTTATCGGAGTTGGGCCCATCTAGCAACCGCGTATGGCATCATTGTTGGCCTGGGTCTGCTCAGTGCCATTTTCAGATACTTTCGGTTTCCGGGCTTCAGTGTTCCGCTTCAAGTTAATTTCTTCATCGCGTCCCTTCTCGGAGCAGCCTTTATCTGGGAGGCCCTGCGCATTATTAATTTAACGCTTGATCGCTATTATCCTTACGAGCGAAGTGTTTACGGTCGGATTGTGCTGCAGGTGATCATCGGATCTGTGTTTGGTCTTTTTTGCCGCATCTTGATATACCTATTTGCCGAACCTCATTTTCCTTTTCAGCTTGATACCCTGTTTCTTGCCGTTACCTGGGCATTGTGGATCATATTTCCATCCGGTATTAATCTTATCTTCTTTGCCGGATACTTTTTTAGCCAATGGAAGGCGGGGTTAGTGAAAACGGAACGACTCGAGCGAGAAAAAGCACAAGTGCAGTTTGACAACCTTAAAAATCAACTCAACCCACATTTTCTTTTCAATGCCTTGACTTCATTGAATAGTTTGATAAAAGAAGATCAACAATTAGCCTCCCTCTTTCTTCAACACTTATCAAAAGTATACCGGTATGTGTTACAACATCAGGAAGAAGCGTTGGTGAGTGTTCAAACGGAGCTGGAATTCATCAAGAACTATATTTTTTTAGCGCAAACCCGGTTTAATGAAGCCTTATTGATTGATGTCCGAATTGCACCTTGCGATTTGGATAAACGAATTATTCCCGTCACCATTCAGGTTCTTTTAGAGAACGCTTTTAAGCATAATGTTTTGGAGGCAGACCGGCCCCTGCGAATAGAAATCGTTACGGAAGAGGATTTCTTATTGATCCGTAATAATTTGCAAAAGAGAAGAATTGTAGAGGGTTCCAACCAGCTTGGATTAGAAAATCTCAAATCCTTGTATCGGTACTTTAGTTCAAGACCTTTGCAAGTAGAGCAGACTGAAACTTCCTTTACAGTTAAAGTCCCGTTGCTATGAAAATTCTGATCATCGAAGACGAACCCCTGGTCGCCAATGATTTGTTGAAAACAATACATCAGTTGGAACCGGCAGCACAGGTGTTGGCCATTATTCCAAACGTAACCGGTGCGAAAATATGGTTCGCTAACAATGGCCAGCCTGATTTGATTTTTTCTGACATTCAGCTTTCGGATGGTGTCAGCTTTGAAATATTCGAAAAGAATCCGCACGTCACGTGCCCAATTATTTTTACGACCGCCTATGATGCCTATGCCATTCGGGCTTTTAAACTCAACAGCATTGATTATTTGTTAAAGCCGATTGATGAGCAGGATCTTGCGAAAGCCCTCGCTAAGTACCGATCCTTTCGCCACGAGGAGGGCAATTCTTTAAAGGAGCTTATACACCATCTTACCCAGGAGCCACGCAAATACAAGGAACGGTTTCTATCGCAACAGCGGAACAGCCTGGTGCCCGTACGGGTAGATGAAATTGCGTTCTTCCACAAAGAGGAACTGATTTTTATTCATACAGTTGGTGGTGAGAAACTGCTCAGCGATCAATCGACTCTGGACGACCTGGAAAGTCTGGTGAATCCATCGCTCTTCTTCCGGGTGAACCGTCAGTACCTGGTTCATCTGCAAAGTGTGGCCCGGGTAAAAACCACCCACAAAGGATTGAGTGTACAATTGAAGCCTCCCTTTGTACAAGAGTTGGACCTGAGCCGTGAAAAGGCTTCGGCTTTTAAGCAGTGGCTGGGTTAACTATCCGTTGATGGTGTCGTATACCACCACCTTCTCCCACAGGGGTGAGCACTCGGCAATAAATTTTTGATGTAGGGGGTGGTCCTGATAGGTTTTCTGTCCGGCCAGGTCGTTGAAGAACATCAGTTCCGAAACGGCATAACTGTTGTCTACCACATCCCGCTGCTCGGTGGAGGCGGGAACGCCAACGTGGATGTATTGGATGGTTTCAATTTTTGACAGCGACTTAACCCCGGCAATCAATTTAGCCAGGTCTTCTTTTGAATCGGGGTTCTTTAGCCAGAAGAAAACATGGTGAACGAGTACAGGCTTTTCTTTTTTCATAGGGAAGGCTTCCAGTGCCGGAGCCAAAGTTAACAGGGATGCACTGGCTAAAAATTTTCTTCGGGTCGATTGGGTGGTTTTCATACGTTGGAGCTTTACGAACGAAGTACGTAAAACGCAGGGATTTTTTTAATTCGATCCCTGCATTTTTAGATAACCTAATTAAAAACCCTTTAATTTGAAGCCCGATTCGGGATGTAGCACAGCCCGGCTAGTGCGCTACGTTCGGGACGTAGAGGTCGCTGGTTCGAATCCAGTCATCCCGACTCTTCCCTAAAGCCCTTCTGTATTCATGGAAGGGCTTATTTATTCTGGTAAAAACCTAACTTTCTAATTGTAACCTTTTCACCACCTTCTGGTAAATAAGCCGAAACCCTGATAAAAGTATTGAGCGGATGAGCGATGAACAAATCATGGAAGCCGTGAAAAACGGCAACCTTCAGCAAGCCTCCCTACTTTTCGATCGGTTCCATAAACGGATTTTCAATTTCCTGGCACGCATGACGGGCGACCGTGAGGTTGCGGAAGACCTTACTCAGAACGTGTTCCTCCGACTGCTGAAGTATCGCCATACGTACAAGCCGGAAATGAAATTCCAGTCCTGGATTTACCAAATGGCACGCAATGCCTTTGCAGATCATTATCAGAAAATAAAGCAGCAAAAGCCTGCGTATATAGAAGTGGAGAAGCTAGAGGAAAATTTACCCGACTTGCAGGAGGCCCTGGAACAGGAAGAGACCGAAAGGCGGTTGATTCGGGCATTGGCAAAGCTGCCAGACGATTACCGCGAGTTGCTGGTGCTTACCCGCTTTCAGCATTTGAAATATGAAGAGGTGGCGGGTTTCTTGAATATGTCGGTCGCGAACGTAAAGGTAAAAGTACACCGGGCTATCGGGCAGCTGCGCGAAAATTATTTTGAACTTGAAAATTCATGACGATGAATAAAGAACTGTGGGAAAGCCGGATCATCGATTACCTCGATGGTCAATTATCGGAGCCTGAAAAAACGGAGGTGGAGCGTGAGCTTGTCAGCAATGATGAATTTCGCAAACTCCATAACCAACTTAGTGAGGTCATGCAGGTCATGAATAAAGTGCCGGTGCTGGAACCATCGGGTACTTTGAGAGCGACCTTTGAACAAGCATTGCAATCTGAAATAGCAGCTCAAAAGAAAGCAAGGACAGTTTTCTTTTCTCCTACAGTGTATCGCATGGCGGCAGGTTTTGTGTTGCTGATGATAGGATTGGGCATAGGATACTGGATTAATAAAGATCAGGTTCAGGAACGGGAACTGGCCGACTTGAAAGAACAGGTAGAATCCAACAGGCGTTTGATGATGGCCCTGCTGGAAAATCAGCAATCCGCCAGCCAGCGCATGGTGGGCGTTTCTGTAGCCTATGAGTTGGAGCAGGCGGACGATGAGATTGTAAAGGTTCTCGTGAAGACGATGAATGAAGATGCCAATAGCAATGTTCGGTTGGCAGCACTGGAGGCACTGGGTAAGTTTAGCAATGAGGCGCAGGTTCGGGAGTCCCTGGTTCAATCGTTGAGCATTCAAAAGGACCCGGTAGTACAGATTGCCCTGATACAACTGCTGGTGACGATGAAGGAGAAGGGAGTGGTTAAGCAACTGGAGCAGATGACAAAAGATGCCCGAACCATGAAGGCGGTTAAGGACGAAGCGTATGCTGGAATATTAAAACTCTCTTAGCCGATTAGGTTCACTGCAGGAAAACCGGATCGTGAGGAGAATGACAATAGATAAATGAAAACTGAAAAAATTAAAAGAATAACCATGAAACGAATTTTTGTAATCACATTGTTTTTGATGCTGGGCAGCGCGGGCTTCGCCCAGGAGTATAAAGTGGCGAAAAGTACGGGCCGCTTAGAGTTGAATATTGGCCGGGTTACGGTAGAAGGTCATACCGGAAACGAGATCATCTTCTCGTCCCGCGATCGCTCGGAAGGCAAGGATGAACGGGCAGAAGGGTTGCGTGCTATTAACAGTATGGGCCTGGAGGACAATACCGGACTGGGGATTAATGTAACGGATAAGGGCGATGTTATTCAGGTGAATCAATTGAAAAAGATGAATGCGCCTGATGTAAAAATTCTGGTGCCCAAAGGAGTCATTGTATCCTTTTCGCATGAATCGCAATATGGAGGCAAAGCAGTATTCAAAAATATGGAAAATGAAATTGAGGTATCCGCCACCTACAACAGCATAGAATTGGAGAACATTACCGGTCCTATTACCGCCAAAACAATTTACGGTCACATCGAAGCTGATTTCAATGCCAATGTCAAAGGGCCGCTTTCGCTGGTTTCTATTTATGGGTATGTGGATGTAACCCTTCCGTTAACACTGAAGGCAAATCTTAAATTGAGCACTTCCTATGGTGAAATATTGGTGGCACCCGAATATAAGATCGAGGTGGACAAGACAGGCGAATTTGTACAGTACAGCGATAAGGTTAACGGAAAACTTAATGGAGGTGGAATGAACGTAACCCTTCGGTCGGATTACAGCAAAATTTACCTGCGCAAAAAATGAAATCGATCAGTACTGTATTGATGATGTTGTTTACCGGAGTGCTGGTGGCCCAGACTCCGGTAAACAAGAGTTACGAAGTAAAAGCAGGTAGCCGGATTTCACTCCGGTTTGATTACCCTGAAGTAGTTCGGATTAGTACGTGGGATAGAAATGAAGTCTCCATCACAGGAACGGTAAGTATCAATGGCGGTGAGAACGACAATGCTTTCGAACTTAATCAATCCCTATCCGGCAACACCCTGTATATTGAAAATAGAATCAATGGGTTGAAAGAATTACCACACCGCATTACGATTACCCGTGGCTCTGAGAAAATCACATTCAAATCCAAAGCCGATTACAAAAAATATTGTGAAGAAACCGGCCATGATTATAATATTAAGTCAATGGGAGTGGATATGGATATTGTATTGGAGGTGAAAGTACCCAGAAATGTAGAGACCAGGCTTGAATGTGTGTACGGAATGGCGGAGGTAAAGAATTTTAATGGCCCTCTATCCGTAGATGCAACGTATGGCGGGGTGGATGTGGCTGTGCAGGAGAAGACCACCGGAGAACTCATTGCTGAGACGAGTTATGGTCAAATCTACACCAACCTGGAGTTGAAGTTCAGCGGAATGGAGGAGCGGGATTTCCATACCCAGGTTTCGGTTAAGCCCGGCACCGGCCCCCGGTATAGCTTCGAATCGAAGTATGGAAATGTCTATTTGAGGAAAGCAACCAATTAAACGGATAGTTATTGTATGCTATTTCAATTGGGCATGAAAATAAAGCTCGTACTCCGGCAGCAACTCAGGATGGGCAATCTTCACAAGGTCTTTTAAGATCAAATCCGGTCGTAGGTAGCCCAGTTCTAAAAATTCGCTGCCCCCCTTGGCTCCCTTACGGGCATTGTAGGTGTATACACTTCCTTGCTGTAAAGGTTTGAACAAGGCGTACCTGGAATCCGCAGCTTGTATTTCTGCGAGCGAGTTAAAGGATCCAACACCAATCCATACGTCCGCGTTCTTTGCTCTGTCATAAACCGATTCAAAACTTAGTTCCAGAAAACTATTCGAATCGGTTTCACGCCAGAGATAGTTGGTGCCAGCGTCCTCAAGCAAACGAGCCGCATAATTTTTTCCTCCCGGCATAAACCAGGTATCTCCATATACGATACCACTCAGAACAGTTGGTAGTTTACTCACCTCCGCCACACGTTTTTGAGTAGCGAGATATTCTTGCTCAATTTCATTAAAGATCGAGTCAGCCTCGTGTTCTTTATTGAAAAACAGCGCCATGAATTTAATCCACTCGGCCCTTCCGAGGGGATGTGTTTCCAGGTATTCGGCATTGACCACGACCGGGATGCCGAGTTCTTTTATTTTGTTTAGCTGACCGAGATCACCGGTCATGGTGTAGCTCATCACCAGGTCGGGCTTCAGCGAGTAGAGTAATTCAAGATTCATCCCCTTATCGATTCCCAGGTCGGTGATCTCCTGCCGCTCGATGCGCGATCTCATTTTTTCTGAACTGATGTAATCCGTGGTCGGGAAGCCGATCAGGGCGTTTGTCTCATCCAGGTAATCCAGTAAGGGAATGTGAGTGGTGGAGGTACAAACGATCTTCTTAATGGGGGTGCGAATCACCTGAATATCCATTTCACGGGTAGGAACAGGTTCTCCCTCAGGCACCAATAAATATTGATAGCCTTCGGTTGCACCCGGATAGGGTTGGGTCACCTTTACCAGCACCCTGTTTCCTTCACGCGTTATGGTAAAACCAGTTGCATATTTTAATTCTGTCGGAGTAGAATTATGTATGGTTTCTGATTTTTGAACACAGGCATTCAGTGTAACCAGAAAACAAATTAACGGCAACAGTTGTTTTGATATGAACTTCATGAATCTTTTTCGTTCAGCAAGTTTAAGGAATTAAATTAGTTTGCGTCACTATAAAATGAGGAACCCATTTACCATGAATAACCAGAAACATCCTGTAAAGGAAGGGAAGGATTATTATATCGAACATGGACTCATGGTATTTACTGCCGCGTATCACCGGAGGCGAGGATTTTGCTGCAAGAATGATTGCCGCCATTGCCCGTATGATGTTAAAGAACGCAGATCTAAGCCTGGAAAAAATCCTGAATAACCAATTGGGCTGCGCGAGATGGGAGTATCTTGTTCTCAGCAATCTTTTTCTCAAGTTCTTGAATGTGAGCTTTTACGTTAGTCGATTCCAACACGCGCTGACGTATTTGTTGCAGGATGCTGTCGTGAAACCACACCAGGTTTTGTTGTTTCCGGAGTGCTTCAAAGATGCCATTTGAGCGAGTCCTGGTAAAGTAGTCTTGGATCAGGCTCCAGGTTTCTTCAATCCCCTTGTTTTCCAAAGCAGAACAGGTGATCACCCGTGGTCGCCAGCCAGAGGGTGATTCAGAAAACAAATGCAATGCATGCTGATAGTCGGCTTTCGCCTGATGAGCAGGCTTCACGTTGTCTCCATCCGCTTTGGTGATGACAATAGCATCGGCCATCTCCATGATTCCTTTTTTTATTCCCTGCAATTCGTCACCGGCTCCGGCCAGCATCAGCAGCAAGAAAAAGTCAACCAGGTTGCGAACGGCCACTTCCGATTGGCCCACGCCCACCGTCTCAACGATTACGATTTCGAAGCCGGCTGCTTCACATAACAGAATGGCTTCGCGCGTGCGGTCAGCAACACCCCCTAAGGTAGCACCAGTAGCCGTGGGCCGAATGAAGGCCAACGGATCTTTGGCCAGTTCTTCCATCCGGGTTTTATCTCCCAGGATGCTCCCCTTGGTTTTATTACTGGAGGGATCAATCGCGAGCACCGCAATTTTTTTTGATTGAGCGGTGAGGTGTTTGCCGAAGGCTTCAATGAACGTACTTTTTCCCACGCCCGGCACGCCTGTGATTGCGATGCGCATCGATTTTCCGGTATGTGGCAATAACGCTTCGACCAATTGATTGGCAACCCGGATATCCTCCGGGAGTTGACTTTCCACTAACGTAATGGCTTGCGCCAATACGACACGGTTGCCCTGGATGATCGGCTGCAAATAATCGTTATGTGATGGGCGACTGGCCGGGTTTTTCAATTGTGTATTGATTGATCGGTTAAATTTCTAAATTTATATTGAACTTACTTTATATATGAAGAAAATCTCACTGCAAAGTCTTGCAATCACCGTCTTCGTATTCATTTTGATGTGGGGAGTAAGCAAACTTGCCGACTTGAAATTTTTCAGCGCGTTTGATCCCATCTCGCAAGCCCTTACTGATTTTGAATTAACAGATTATGCCTTTTCCAACATGCGCCTGGATCCCAACGTGGATCAGCGTATCGTATTAGTGAACCTGGCTCCCAGCCGGGCGTTGATTGCGCAGCAAATCATGAAGATAAACCAACACAAACCGAAAGTGATCGGGATAGATAGTTTTTTTAACTGCGAGGGTGGATTGTACGATACTTTAAACTGTCCGCAGTTGTTGGACACGCTGGGGAATCTCATGCTCAGCAATGCCATTCAGGAGGCAGGGAATGTCGTATTAGTGAGCAAACTCATGCAAACCAAAGCCCTCACCAGCCAAGGCGATGTTGATGTTTACGACTCCATTGAGTATTCGGATGAAATGTTCAAGCAGTATGCCTACAATGCCTTTGCCAGTTTGCCCACCAATGCGAAGCATCAGGAAGATGTGAAACTATGCCGGTCTGTTTTTCCACGCATGGATGTAAACGGCAAAGAGGAACTGGCCTTTAGTGTTCAGATTGCCATGTTGTATGATTCGATGAAGACCAGACGATTTCTTGCGCGAAATAAGAAAGAGGAGATCATTAACTACCGTGGCAATGTGGAGATCCAGGACTATCGGCTCAGCGGCTTAAACTCAGCCGATCTTTCCACCACCAAGTATCCCATCATGTTCTATGCCATTGATTGGGATAAGTTGCTTCAGGATGAATACATCAAGGATATTTTCGAAGGTAGTATTGTCATGATCGGAATCATGGGCGACTACTTTGGAGACCCCAGTTGGGAGGACAAGTTTTTCACACCGCTGAATAAAAAGGTTGCCGGCCGCGCCAACCCTGATATGTTTGGGTTGGTTGTACACGCCAACGTGGTGGCCATGATTTTGAATGAAGATTATATTAATGTACTGGCTCCCTGGCAATTGAATACGATAGCCTTCCTAATTTGTTATTTAACGGTTGTTCTTTTCATTATTATCGATCGAAATTTGCCCTTATGGTTCGATACGCTATCGGTCATCATTCAGGTGTTTCTGATTTTTGCCATTGCCGGATTAATCGTTTGGGCGTTTAGTTATGCCTCATTGAAATTAGACCTTTCGCTCACGCTCGCGGCTTCAGCCCTCGTAGGCCCCAGCTATGACATGTTTAAAGGATTCCAGAATCAAATCCGAAAATGGCAGCTTACCAAAAAGTCGGTGGAGGTATTAAATGAGTAACCAAAGATTGGCACGATTTTTTAGTAATTTGGTGCTGCAAATCCATTAAAACCATGAAAAAAGGCAGAATTTTATTGATTGTTGGCTTCTTGGCATGCTCCTTATTTTCGCAAGCCCAGAATTATACTTTCCGGGTTTTAACCAATAAGGGCGCGAATGAAATTAAAGTTGGCGATACCTGGCAGCCTGTTAAGACCGGTGCCAGTTTAAATATTGGGGATGAACTGAAAATCACCGAGAATGCAACGGTGGGTTTGGTGCACAAATCGGGCAAACCCCTGGAAGAGAAAAAGCCAGGAGTCTATAAAGTGGCTGATCTGGCAGCCCGGGTTCAAGGCGAAGCCGGAGTGCTCAATAAATATGCTGACTTTATGTTGAGCAGCAATTCGGCCGAAGCTAAGAAGAACCGGTTGAATGCAACGGGAGCTGCTCACCGTGGGTTGGGTATCAAAGTCTTTTTACCGAATAATCAATTTGCCAGCGTTTATAACAACGTGGTGTTTATCAGTTGGGATAATAAAGAGAAAGGTCCCTACAAGGTTTCTTTCCTCAACATGTTTGATGATTTGCTGCTGCAGTTGGAAACCTCCACCAACAAAGTTTCCATTGATTTGAATGATCCGAAGTTTATTAATGAATCAGCAATCCTGGTGGAGATTGAAGCGAAGCCCACAGGCGCTAAGTCAGACGAGCGGTACCTGATCAAACGACTGTCTCCCGGAGAGCGTGAAAAGATTGCCACCGGTATTACGGAGCTTACGAAAGAAATCACACCTGAATCGGAGATGGGTAAGTTGTACTTTGCTTCTTTCTATGAGCAAAACAAATTGATTATCGATGCCATCACGGCTTATGAGCAAGTGATTTCTGTAGCCCCCGATAATCCTACCTACAAGGAATATTACGAGGAATTCTTATTGCGAAATAAATTGAAAACCGAGAGTAAGTAGTCATCGGAGCTAAATCAGAGACCTGATTCAAGTTATTGTATTGATGAGGTATCTGCGGCAGCTTCCGACTAAAATTTCGTCAAAGCAAATTTCAACGAAAATGAAAAGTCTAAAATTAGTAATGGTGTTGGGGTTGGTTGCTGTTTATTCGGCAGCCTATGCGCAATCGTATGTCTTCAGGGTGCTTGCCAACAAAGGAGCGAATGAAGTCAAGTCGGGAGACACCTGGCAGCCTGTGAAGACCGGAACCAGTTTAAATGTGGGGGATGAGCTAAAGATCTCAGAAAATGCATCCATTGGGTTAGTGCATCAATCAGGAAAGCCATTGGAAGAGAAGAAGCCGGGCGTGTATAAAGTCGAAGACCTGGCCGGGCGGGTGCAGGGGGAGGCAGGCGTGTTAAATAAGTATGCAGACTTCATGCTGAGTAAAAACTCAGCGGAAGAAAAGAAGAACCGGTTGAATGCAACAGGAGCCGCTCACCGCGGTGTGGGCATCAAGATTTTCTTGCCGGAAAGCAAATTGGCGAATGTCTTAAACAACGAAGTGTACATCGGCTGGGATAGTAAGGAGAAAGGGCCCTACACGATTTTGCTTCAGAATATGTTTGGGGAGACTTTGTTGAAACAAGAGACTCCTGAAACTTCGTTGGTCGTTGACTTAAACAACCCTAAACTTGCCAGCGAACCCGAGATTTTAGTTGAGATTCAATCGAAATCAACCGGAGCAAAGGCGGATGAGCGGTACATCATAAAGCGGCTGCCAGAAAAGGAACGTGAAAAGATCATCGCTGGTGTAAACGAACTCTCAAAAGAAGTTACGCTGGATTCGGAATTGGGCAAGCTGTACCTGGCATCGTATTATGAGCAAAATAAGCTGATCATTGACGCCATATCGGCCTATGAACAAGTGATCAAATTAGACCCTACCAATCCCACCTACCGCGAGTATTATGACGAATTTTTGTTGCGGAATAAGTTGAAAGTGGAGATTAAGTAGACATTATGAAATTCAACAGATGACCCGGTTTTTAACCGGGTCTTTTTGTTAGTACCTGTTCGCAGCAGCTGCATTTGGCCAACAACATTATTCTCCTAATTTTGTACGCTAACCTGATGCTGTATGAGTGTTTTAGTCAATAAGAACTCCCGAATTATTGTTCAAGGGTTTACCGGTTCGGAAGGTACATTTCATGCCGGCCAAATGATTGAATATGGTACCAACGTGGTAGGAGGAGTAACTCCTGCCAAAGGCGGTCAGGTACATTTAGGACGCCCCGTGTTTAATACCGTGAAAGAAGCTGTTGAAAAAACCGGTGCGGATGTTTCGATCATTTTTGTACCCCCTGCTTTTGCCGCTGACTCCATTATGGAAGCTGCGGATGCCGGCATCAAGGTAATCGTGGCCATTACCGAGGGAATACCCGTTAAGGACATGATGATCGCCAAGAAATATGTGAAAGAAAAAGGCGCCACGTTGGTAGGACCCAATTGCCCCGGGGTCATTACTCCGGGCGAAGCTAAAGTGGGCATCATGCCAGGATTTGTTTTTAAGAAGGGAAGAATCGGAATTGTATCTAAATCCGGTACGCTTACCTATGAGGCTGCTGATCAGATTGTAAAGGCAGGCTTAGGTGTATCCACCGCCATTGGTATCGGAGGCGATCCCATCATTGGTACCCCTACCAAAGATGCAGTCGAATTGCTGATGAACGACCCCGAAACGGATGCCATCGTCATGATTGGTGAAATTGGTGGCAATTACGAACCGGTGGCGGCTCGTTGGATTAAAGAGAACGGAAACAAGAAACCAGTGGTAGGATTTATTGCCGGCCAAACGGCACCCCCCGGCCGCAGGATGGGCCATGCCGGTGCCATTATCGGTGGCGCGGAAGATACAGCCGCTGCCAAAATGAAAATCATGCGCGAATGCGGTGTGCACGTAGTTGAGTCACCGGCTTTGATTGGCGAAACCATGCAGAAGATTCTAAAGAAATAGTAGGAATTGACTTCTTAGAATAGGAGGCATAAGCCTCCTTTTTTATTTTAAGGTTGCCGACAGCTCTTTTTTCAGAAACTTTTGCAAAGCAACAATCTCCTTTGGCCGGAGGGCCGGGAAGTTGGCAATCCGAAACGTACTCGCTCTCAAGTCACCATAGCCTTCGCCTAACAGAAAGCCGGCTTTCGCGGCCCTGGTTTTCACTTGCTTTACCCGGGAAGCGGGGGCAGAAACGGCAATCACCGTGTGCGATTGCAGCGCGGTATCGGTACACAATGGTTTTAATTTTCCCGATTGTTGCAACCATGCATACCACGCCCTGGCTTGTGTCTTCAATCGTTGATCCGTAATCCCGATGGCGGGGGCATCGTGCAGGGTTCGATTCAATAAATAGATATCCATCACATTGGGTGTGTGGGTGGTCTGATATTTTTCAGCAAACAAAAGTTGATTAACCAGGCTATTGTAGTGGGCCCGTTTATTCAATTCAAATGCCCGCGTAACTGCACGCGGTGAACACACCATCACCGCCAACCCGGCTGGTAATCCAAAACACTTCTGAACGGAGGCAAACCAAACATCGGCCAGGGAAAAATCGAGCCGGATGCCGCCCATCGATGAAGTTGCATCCACGGCAAACAGACAATCAGGATTAAGGTCGCGCATGTGCCGGAGGAGGGGCATGGTTACCTGCGTGCCGTTGCTGGTTTCGTTTTGAGTGATGCAGATCATTTCGCTCATATAGATATCAACAGGAAGGGGTTGATTCAGGTCGAAGGCAACCCCTCTTGCCTGTGGCCTGAGTGCCTGGGTATACGAAAACCACTTTTTGCCAAAGGCGCCATTATAAAGATGAATGCTATTTGCTTTCACAAGCGATTGAGCGATCACTTCCCAGCATTCCGTAGCCGAGGATAAGAACAGCACGGTATAGTTTGCAGGAATCCTGAACTTTTTCTTCAGTTCGCGGGTGGTTTGCTTTACCAGCTGCATGCACTCTGGACTGCGATGATTCATACTGAGTACCCCGGTTCGGAAGGCTTCCCCCATGTACTTGGGTAAGGAATCATGCACCCGCGAGGGTCCTGGATAAAAGGAGATCATTATACAAATATAGCCAGGGCGGTTGGAGAAATGCAGCGGGATTAAAACCTGCCGAACTTTCTGTGAAGGACAAGTAAGATTGGCAGGCTGAATTTAGATTTGCAGAAATCGGGCGAGGACTGAGCGGGAACGAGTACGCGTTGAGTAGGAACGAACTCGCGTTGAGCAGGAACGAGTACGCACTGAGCGGGAACGAGTACACACTGAACGGGAACGAGGACACACTGAGCGGGAACGAGGACACACTGAACGGGAACGAGTACACACTGAGCGGGAACGAGTACACACTGAACGGGAACGAGGACACACTGAGCGGGAACGAGTGCACACTGAGCGGGAACGAGTACGCTCTAAGCGGGAACGAGTACGCGTTGAGCGGGAACGAGTACGCACTGAGCAGGAACATGTCAGGCCTGGCTGGTGGCTATTCCTGGTTCAATAGCAAATGATTTGATACCTTCGGCAGATGGTCCCGATTTTAACCATTCTGCAGCAACTCAACTCGCTGACGTCAGAAACCCATGCTGCATTGGAATCGATCATTCAGTCGCGTACCTTCCGCAAAGGCGAGATGTTGGTTCGCATCGGACAGGTGCCGGAGCACTTTTATTTTGTTCGGAAGGGACTCGCCCGCGTGTATTATCGCAAGAAGGATGCTGATGTGACCGATTATTTTGCCATTGACAACCAGTTTATCGGTGCCCTTCCGGCACTCTTTAACCAGCAACCATCGCATAAGGCTATTGAAGTGCTCGAGGACTCGGAAATAGACTATTTCTCGTATCAAAAGTTTGACCGCCTTTGTGCACAATACCATGATCTGGAGCGCGCTGGCCGTAAGATGTCCATTCATGCGATCCTGGAAGGCCAAAGGCGTATTGAAAGCATCCGGTTCTTGTCTGCCAAGGAACGGTACGAAGAACTGGAACGCCTCTATCCCGGAATCACCAACCGGGCTCCTCTCAAGCATATCGCTTCTTATTTGGGTACTACGCAGGTGAGCATCAGCCGCATTCGTGCAGGTAAGCAGTAGTATTTAACATAGGTAAAATTCGTAGGGTCAGGGCCTGCGTATTTATACTAACACTATAAATTCCATATGAAGAAAGTAATCATCATCGGTGGTGGTATTGCCGGGTTAACAACTGCGTTGGCATTACATCAGAAAAGCATTGAATTCGAAGTATATGAGGCCGTGCCTGAACTTAAAACAGTAGGAGCCGGGATCAGCCTGGCCGGCAATGCCATGCGGGAGTTGCACAAACTTGGTGTAGGAGAAGATGTGAAAAAGCGAGGCCATATAATCCATTCCATGAAAATTACCGATGCAACCGGAAAAATGATTTCCGAAATGGATGCTGAAAAGCTGAGCGTTAGCTATGGGCTTGATAATGTGGCCATACACCGGGCTGAATTGCACGAATCTCTATTGAAGTCCATTCCGGCATCGCGTGTAATTACAAACAAGAAGGCGATCGGATTTGAACAGCAAAGCGAAGAAGTAACAATCCTGTTTGATGATGGCACCCAGGCAAGCGGATCCGTTGCCCTTGTGGCGGATGGGATTCACTCCGCCATTCGGAAACAGTTATTGCCACAGTCATTGCCTCGGTATTCCGGGTATACCTGCTGGCGCGGAGTAGTACGAAATGACTGGAATCTTCGTCATCATGCCATTGAGCTGTGGGGTGCAGCCGGACGGTTTGGATATGTACCGATTGGAAACAACCAGGTGTATTGGTTTGCCTGTAAAAATGCCCCGGAGCGCAGCGCCACTATGCAACAGTATTCTGTAACGGAGGTAGCTAAAAACTTTCGCAACTATGCAGACCCGGTGCACCAGATGATTGCCGCCACTGAACCCGCGGAATTGATCTGGAGTGATATTTCTGACCTGAAGCCCATCCGGCAATTTGCCTTTGGTAGAGTACTATTAATTGGTGATGCCGGGCATGCCACCACCCCCAACTTAGGGCAGGGTGCCTGCATGGCCATGGAAGATGCACTGGCAATTGCCGATGCCTTGAGCCGGATGGGGGTTGGTGAAATGGCCCTTAACCAGTTTGAACGGGAACGAATGGCTCAAACACATTACATTGTAAATACCAGTTACCGCCTGGGACGGATGGCCCAATGGGAGAATGCCGTTTTAATCCGTGTTCGTAATGCCATGCTGCGGGCAACCCCGGCCTGGGTAAACGAGCAGCAGGTGCGAAAAGTGTTGCAGGTTTAAACGGAGTGGGAAATTTTTACTCTGAAAACCTATTAGGAAGTCAGGTCGTTTATCTGACTTCTACTGTTCAGGGTTGTGAGAAATTCATGCACGAACCCAATTTAATCATCCCGTTAAGCCTTGAAACCAATGAGCGGTTATCTTTGTTTAAAGAATTAAAATAAAGAACATGCGTTATCTTTTGTTTACCCTCCTCATTCTGCAAGCGTGCACCAACTATGGTCAGGATATGAAATCGAAAATTGTTGAAAAAGAGAAGCCCGCAGTTGCGGAGCAGAAAATAGTCCGCACAGAAGCAGAATGGCGAAAATTACTAACTCCGGAGCAGTTCCATGTATTGCGGGAAAAGGGTACGGAAGCCCCGTTTACCGGGAAGTATTATAAAACAAACGACAAAGGGGTATACTCCTGTGCAGCCTGTAATGCTGAGTTATTTACCAGCGATATGAAGTTTGATTCGGATTGCGGGTGGCCGAGTTTCGATCGCGCCCTGGAGGGTGGAAAAATAAAATATGAGGTGGATCGCGCCTATGGTTGGGTGCGCACCGAAATCATGTGTGCGAATTGCGGCTCACACCTGGGCCATGTATTTGATGACGGCCCCACCCTTACCGGGAAGCGCTATTGTGTAAATAGCGTATCGCTTACTTTTTACAGAGAAAAACCGGAAGTAAAGAAGAACTAATCATCACCTGCACCTTTAGGGATTAGCCAACCGTATTACCAACCCCGGAATTTTGTATCTTCATCGCCTTAACCCAAGGCCAATGAAAACAAGATCCGTTAATCGCAGAAATTTTCTGAAAACCGGTGTGGCAATCACGGCCGGGGTGGTGCCACTGACCTCGCTGCAGGCTGAGGCCCCTGCAAAATCAAGCGTATATTTCATAGGTCCGATGGAAGGGTATTCGCCCCAGATTGGTACGCTGGTATCCATGTTAAATTACAATCGGCATACCATCGTGCAAATGGTTAAGTCCTTGACGGTGGCCGAGTTGGATTACCTGCATGATAAAAATGCAAACACCATCGGAGCACTGTTGATGCACTTGGGGGCCACTGAAAAGTTTTATCAGGCCAATACCTTTGAGGGCCGGCAGGATTTCAATGATGCTGAAAAAAAAGAGTGGGGTGCCGCGATGAATTTAGGGGAGGAGGGCCGCAAAAGTATTAAGGGACAAGATGTGAACTATTACCTGGATAAAATCACGGAAGTGCGGGCGAAGACACTGGCCGAATTAAAAAAGAAGGATGATCACTGGTTGCTGGCGGTGGATCCGGTATGGTCGAAAGAAGAGACCTTTAATACGTATTGGAAATGGTTTCACGTTTGCGAACATGAAGCGAACCACCGGGGCCAAATTGCCTGGTTGAAAGGAAGATTGCCAGGCGCAACACCAGGAAAAGAATAAAAATATAAATATGCTGGGACTACGAACTACCATTTACAAAGTTCCCGATCTTTCACAAGCCAAGGCCTGGTATGAAAAAGCGTTCCAGGTGAGTCCTTATTTTGACGAGCCGTTTTATGTAGGCTTTAACATTGGCGGATATGAGTTAGGGCTCCTTCCGGAGGAAGGCGAGACCGGGAATCGGGGTGATTATGTGGTAGCCTATTGGGGTGTTACTGACATTCAAAAGGAATACAACCGGTTGGTAAAGGCCGGTGCCACCGGACACGAAGCCCCGCATAACGTGGGTGGCGAAATTGAGGTGGCGATCGTGAAAGATCCGTGGGGAAACTGCATTGGGTTGATTTATAACCCGACATTCGAATTGCTCTAGTTATTAATTCATTTCCAAAACTATGAAATATCTAATTCTGTTTATTTTTTGTCATGGAATATTGAATTCCATAGCTCAAATCAGTTCCGGCACACGATTCCTTGGCGGGGGAGTTGCCTTTAATACACAAAGCTTCCCTGAAGACGCCAGTGGCTATCGTAATGACTACATAAATTTTTCGATCTCACCAGTTGTAGGTATAATAATTAATGGCCAATGGGCATTCGGTGGGCAGTTGGGTTTTGGATATTCGCGTCAGGAGTATACGGATGGTAATCAAGCCTTATTAACTAGTGTCAATAAAGGAATAACATTGGGAGCTGCGGCCAGACGATTCTTTCCGCTCACCGAAAAATTCTATTTCGCATTGGATGGTCAATTATTTTTTAATCGAGGTTACAATTTGTATTCCACAAGTTCATCAGAAAGTAAAACTCAGAGTTATGAAATTTCACCAGCCATAAACCCCGTATTTATTTTCTTCCCATCGGAGCGATGGGGATTTGAAGCCTCAATCGGGTCATTATATTATGGCTACAGTCGCAGCCTGTCCAACGACTCAAGTTCCAGTACCGTTGGCTTCAATTACGGCACCTTAAATCTGGGCTTTGCTTACTATTTCACTAAGAAGTAGTGCCATTCAAGAAATACCTGGATCAATTTCATCTGCTGTCACCCGCAGACTATGAGTTGCTGACTTCGCGATTAAAACCAAAATCCTTCAGGAAAGGCGAAACGCTGGTGGAGGCTGGGGCAATTCAGCATGAACTCTACCTTGTCAATAGCGGGATTCAGATGTCCTACTTCAACGCGCAAGACAAAGATTATGTCATGGCCTTTACGTATGCTCCGGGGTTGTGCGCAATTCCGGATTCTTTTTCATTTCAGCAACCTTCCCGCTATCGTCTCATCGCACTGACATTCAGTCAAGTGGATTGCCTGGGGTATTCTGAATTGCAGAAATTGTTTAATCAGGCCCCGGGTGTGGAGCGGTTGTTTCGTAAAATCACCGAGCACATTCTGGCCGGCATGATCACCCGGCATTTTGAATTACACAGTTTAACGATGGAAGAGCGTTTCAAAAATTTCTGCAACCGAAGCCCACACCTGCTACACGATGTTCCGCACAAATACCTCGCCTCCTATCTGGGCATTGACCCCACCAATTTCAGCAAGCTCTTCAATTCGGTCCGGATTTAAATTGGTCTGCACCAAGATTGAATTTCTTTTAGCTGCCCAATTTTGGTGAAAAGAAAATACCATGAAACACGCCTGGCTGGATCGTAAGGAATACCCCTTTCACTCAAATTATTATGCAATAAACGGTCATTCGCTGCATTACCTGGATGAAGGGAAAGGCGAACCGATCTTATTCGTGCACGGCACTCCTTCCTGGAGTTTTGATTTCCGCAAGGTTATTCAAAGCCTTATTCCTGATTTTCGTTGCCTGGCCATTGACCACATGGGTTTTGGATTATCGGATAAACCTGAACATTACGATTACGCTACCCGGCAACACGCAGCAACCCTGGCCAAATTTATTCTGGACCAACAACTCTCAAATCTTACCCTTGTTCTGCATGATTTTGGCGGCCCGATTGGCATGCAGTTCGCCCTTCAATACCCGCACCTGATTAATCGGATTGTGATCTTAAATTCCTGGCTATGGAGTAGCGAATCCGATCCGGAGTATCTCAAATTGAAGAGAATACTGAACAACCCAATTATGCCATGGTTGTATAAATTAAATTTCTCTGCTCGCTTTATTCTTCCTGCTTCTTATGGGGATCACAAACTTTCGAAGAGACTCCTACGGCACTACACAAAACCATTCTCGAATCGAAGTGAACGCTATGGTACTCTCGGGTTTTTGAAATCCCTGATTCATGATCAGGATTGGTTTGAAAGCCTTTGGTCCAGACGAGCGATCCTGGCATCGAAACCGATGTTATTGATCTGGGGAATGAAGGATCCGGTGATCAAACCAATGAATCTTAAGAAATTTCAATCAGGGTTTTCACAAGCGGAGGTTGTCCAGGTGGAGACGGCAGGTCATTTTCCGCAGGAAGAGCAACCCGAGGTGGTTTCTAGAGCCATTCGCAATTTTATGCAAAACACACCTTGTGGTGAACGGTACTCAGAGAGATGAAATTTCCATTGGAAGAAATTTCTCAATTCTTTATTTTCGGTACTTGTCCAAATCCCACAACCAAATCTTAATAAAATGGATCTGAATCAAACGTCCGCCCTAGTTGAAGCCAGTATTGCCGGCTTAAAAGTTGATCCGGTTGCCTGCCGTGGCCAAAAACCGGGTCAGTGGTCGCTCATTTATAAAGGTGCCACCATCTGGATAGATGTTTTTAACTTTCAAAATAATCCGGAGCGCTGGTATTTTCAGGTGATGAGCCCTCTGGTAGAGGTGCCTGACAAAAACAAGGAAGCCTTTTTCCAGAATTTGCTGGAGATCAATCACACCTTGTACGGTTCCTGGATTTGCAAGAAGAATGAATGGACGTATGTGATGATGTTGCGGGAAGCGGCCGACCTTGATCAGAATGAAGTGAATGCCACACTCGATCGGGTGGCCTATTATTGCAGCGACTATGTGGGTAAGATAAAATTCAAATTTGAAGGCAGCTGGCTGCCAAAAACCAGTCAGCCGGGCAGCAGCACGGTGGATGGACCCAAGTAATCGACTTTCGTGTACCTTGCCTGTCTGGTGAAGTCATAAACCGGACAGGCATTTTCGTTTTAAAACATACTATGCGTACATACCCTCTTCTTTCTACCCTTCTTTTACTGCTTTGCACGCTCACAAGCCAGGCACAACAGAAAACGTACTGCAATCCCATCAACCTCGACTATGGGTATACCCCCATTCCCAATTTCAGCCAATGGGGCCGTCACCGAGCAACGGCTGACCCTGTAATTGTTAATTACAAGGGAGACTACTTGTTATTCAGTACCAACCAGTGGGGTTATTGGATGAGCAGTGATCTGCTGTACTGGAAATTCTATTCAAGGTTGTTTCTCAATCCGTGGAATAAAGTGTATGACGAACTGTGTGCCCCGGCTGTCGGCATTATAGGCGATACGGTGTTGGTGATGGGCTCTACCTATGCCCGTGATTTCAGCATTTGGATGAGCACGAATCCGAAAGGAAATGAATGGAGTAAGCTTGTTGAAAAGTTTGACATCGGTGGGTGGGATCCTGATTTCTTTACCGATACCGATGGGCGTCTTTATATGTATAATGGAAGCAGCAACAAGTTTCCATTATATGGTGTGGAGTTGAATCGCAAGACGCTTCAACCGCTCGGTACGAGAAAAGAAATGTATTTATTGGAACCGGACCGCTATGGGTGGCAGCGCTTTGGCGAGCACATGGATAACACGTTTTTGGATCCCTTCATTGAAGGGGCCCATGTAACTAAGCACAACGGCAAGTACTATTTGCAATACGGTGCACCCGGTACCGAGTTCAGCGGGTACTCCGATGGGGTTGTGGTGGGTGCTACTCCCTTAGGGCCGTTTACTCCGCAGTCGGATCCGTTGAGCATGAAGTTGGGTGGGTTTGCCCGCGGGGCCGGGCATGGCGCAACGTTTCAGGATAACCAGAAAAACTATTGGCATGTGAGCACGATCATGCTGTCGGTTAAAAATACGTTCGAACGCAGGTTGGGAATCTGGCCTGCTGGTTTTGACAACGATGATGTGATGTGGTGCAACACAGCCTTTGGCGATTACCCGCATTACTTGCCGGGTACCGAAACCCCAGGGGCGTTCACGGGGTGGATGCTATTGAATTATGATAAACCGGTGCAGGTATCCTCCACATTAGGCGGTTACACGGCCAACAAAGCGGTGGATGAAGATCTGAAAACCTATTGGAGTGCTGCCACTGGAAACCCGGGTGAGTGGATTCAAAGTGATTTGGGGATTGTCAGTACCGTGCAAGCGGTTCAGGTCAACTATGCCGATCAGGATGTGGACACCAACCGGTTGGGCAAGCGAACCGATCAATTTCATCAATACAAACTATATTCTTCAGTGGATGGGAAGAAATGGACGATGCTGGTTGACAAGAGCAGCAACAAGACAGATGTTCCGCATGAGTATGTAGAGTTATCCAAACCGGTGCAGGCACGCTATATCAAATTGGAAAATGTACATATGCCAACCGGCAAGTTTGCGGTGAGTGGGTTGCGTGTATTCGGTACTGGCCCGGGTTCCAAACCGGAGGCGGTCAAGGATTTTGTTGTGTTGCGCACAGAAAAAGATAAGCGCAGTGCTTTTTTGAAGTGGCGGCCTGTTGAAAATGCCTATGCCTACAATATATATTATGGAGTTGCTCCGGATAAACTCTACACCTGCATTATGGTGCATGGGAACAACGAATACTGGCTTAAAACCATGGACCGGATGAAGACCTATTATTTTACCATTGAAGCCGTGAATGAAAATGGCACTAGTGTAAAATCAAATACACTTACTGTTCAATAGAAATTAAGACCGGGTGAGGAGATACTGTATAGCCAGGGCGTACCCTTCCATGCCAAATCCGGTAATTAATCCTGCGCATTTGGAGGTAATCAGACTTTTGTGCCGGAATTCTTCGCGGGCATACACATTGGAAATATGAACCTCCACCACCGGAGTTTTGATGGCGGCAATGGCATCATGAATGGCTACGGAGGTGTGTGTATAGGCTCCGGCATTTAATACAATACCTTCATACGAAAATCCAACGGCTTGCAATTTGTTAATCAATTCCCCTTCCACATTCGACTGATAGTAACCCAGGTTAACTTGCGGAAAGCGGTTTTGCAATTTGTCAAAAAACTCTTCAAACGACTCCGTGCCATAGGTTTGGGGTTCGCGGGTGCCCAGCAGGTTCAGGTTGGGTCCGTTGATGATCTGAATCTTCATGCCTCGAAGTTAAAATAATTTGCACATTTGCAGACACCCGAACCCCTACAGGGGTGAACCCTTCATGAAAAACTGGGAAACGCACATCAAGCATTTTGGCAGTTACCTCAAGCTGGAGCGTTCGCTCTCTGTCAATTCCATCGAAGCCTACGTGCGCGATGTTGAGAAACTGGCGCAGTTCATTGAAATGAAGTTTAAGGGAATCAGCCCGCTGGTCATTACGGCCAAACATCTGCAAGGCTTTCTTCAGTACATCAACGAGTTGGGGATGAGTGCCTTCAGCCAGGCGCGCATTCTCTCGGGAATAAAAGCCTTTTATAAATATCTTCTGTTTGAAGAGTTGATTGAAAAGGATCCTACCAGTCTCATCGAAGGACCCAAGTTAGGTCGCAAGCTGCCCGACACCCTCGACTATGATGAAATAGTGGCCCTGCTGGAAGCCATCGATCTTAGCAAGCCGGAAGGCGGCCGCAACCGGGCCATACTTGAGATTTTATACAGTTCCGGCCTGCGGGTTTCGGAACTGGTGGAATTGAAAATCGGCCAGGTGTATTTCGATGCCGGCTTTTTACGCGTGGTTGGCAAAGGAAACAAAGAACGTCTGGTACCCATTGGGAAAGATGCCATGAAGTATTTGAAAATCTACCTGAATGAAATTCGAATACACGTTCCTGTACAGAAGGGTTTTGAAAGCCACGTATTTCTGAATCGCAGAGGCAAGAAGCTCACGCGGGTGATGGTGTTTCTTTTCATCAAAAGCCTGGCAGCCACCATCGGGTTAAGGAAAGTTATCAGTCCGCATACCTTCCGGCATTCGTTTGCCACGCATTTGATTGAAGGCGGGGCCGATCTGCGGGCAGTGCAGGAAATGTTGGGCCATGAATCAATAACCACCACCGAAATTTATACCCACCTCGACCGCGATTACCTGCGGCAGGTTATCCAGGAATTTCACCCCCGCAGCTGAGAAATTGTTTACCTTTGAGGCATGAACCGGGTATTCATTTTTTTCCTGTTTTGTTCCGGTGCCGTATTCGCACAGGACATTAAGGTGGAGTATGATAAGAACCACGATTTCACCCAATACAAAACATTTCGGTTTGGCGAGGGCGAAGTAATCACCCCGAAGGATCAACGGCAAGTGAGCGATCAGACGGTTCATGGCTGGGTTCGAAATGCAGTTGCCAAAGAACTTGAATTGAGAGGATTAAAGCAGGTCGACTCTGCTGCGGATTTGGTCGTATCGTATGCGGTGGGTACCCTTGCGCGCAGCGATGCCGGAAACCTGGGCCCGATGGGACTCACTCCGGGATCTACCGAACGTACCTACATGAATGACTACACCCAGGGAAGTCTCATCATCGACCTGAACGACCGGCAGAACCTGATGGTTTGGCGGGTGAATGCCACGACCAATATGACCGCTACGGAAGGCGAGTTGTTGATTCAAACCATTGTACAAAAAGGATTTCAAAAGTTTGCCAAGCCGGTGAAGCAGAAAAAGAAGAAGAAATAATGTATCGATTTTTAATCAGGCCCATCCTCTTTCTCTTCCCGCCTGAATTCATTCACCACCTTACCTTTCGGCTTTTAAAACTGGTCAACTATCTGCCGGGTGTTGCTAAGGTGTTAAGAAGTTATTATTCGATTTCGGATAAACGACTTGAACGAACCTTGTTTGGCATTCGATTTCCCAATCCGGTGGGGCTGGCAGCCGGTTTTGATAAAGATGCCCGGTTGATTGATGAGCTGGCCACCCTGGGTTTTGGGTTTATAGAAATTGGAACCCTAACTCCGAAAGCACAACCCGGCAATGATAAACCCAGACTGTTTCGCCTGCCGGCCGATCAAGCGTTGATTAACCGCATGGGATTCAACAATGAGGGCGTGGAGGCAGCGGTGACACGGTTGAAGCAACGAAAATCTCCGGTGATTGTAGGGGGAAACATTGGCAAGAATAAAATCACACCAAACGAACAAGCGCTGGACGATTACAAGATTTGTTTTGAAGCGTTGTATCCGTATGTCGATTACTTTGTGGTGAATGTGAGCTCACCCAACACCCCCAACCTGCGGGCGCTACAGGAGAAAGAACCGTTGAAGCAGTTATTGAATGGCGTGCGCGCACTGAACGAGAAGCAATCTG
The DNA here is from genome assembly GCA_964488465.1 of uncultured Ohtaekwangia sp. GTDB lineage: Bacteria > Bacteroidota > Bacteroidia > Cytophagales > Cyclobacteriaceae > ELB16-189. The sequence continues at coordinate 88,151 of CAZAUN010000009.1, forward strand.
CACCCAAGCCGGTACTTTTAAAAATTGCTCCGGATCTGAATGAGGCTCAATTGTTGGATGTGGTAGAAATTCTTCAGGAGACGAAAACGGACGGTGTCATTGCGACAAACACTACCATCTCCCGGGAAGGATTGCGTACCGATTCGGACCGTATTACTGCGATCGGAAACGGAGGGCTTAGTGGAAAACCCCTCACCAAACGGTCCACTGAGGTAATCTCATTTCTGAGGGCGAGGTTGGGGCCAGCTTTCCCCATTATTGGGGTAGGGGGCATCATGACTGCAGATGATGCGCTTGAAAAAATACAAGCCGGGGCTAATCTGATTCAGGTTTATACGGGGTTTATTTATGAAGGGCCGGGGTTTGTTAAATGCATCAATCAAACGATCGTGCGCGCAAAGGTCCTTTGAAGTCACGATTTGTTGTACCATTCGTGGAGATGTTTGAACAACAGGATTATTAACCCGTTGTAATCCTGTCGAATCCTTACTTTTGTGATGATGAGTTTTAACTATCCGCAGTTTCTTTGGGCGCTTGGAGTTCTTGCTATCCCCATCATCATCCACCTCTTCAACTTTCGCAGAACAACACGCATATTTTTTTCCAACACCCGGTTTCTTAAACAAGTAAAGCAGGAGACTACCCAAAAGCGAAAGCTGAAACAATACCTGGTGCTGGCATCGCGGTTGTTATTTTTGTTGTTTCTGGTGTTGGCGTTTGCACAACCTTTTTTACCGGCCCGCGAGCAAATCAGTACCCAACGGAGTCTGGTCCTCTACTTAGATAATTCGTACAGCATGGCAACCCCCGTTGGTGAAAAACTTAGAGCCTTGGATGCTGCCACAAGTTATGTCCGCGATATTGTTGAATTATTTCCGGCAGAAACCCGCTACAAGTTGTTAACAAACGATTTTGCGCCTTTCTCAAATTCCTTCAAATCCAAATCTGAAATTCTGGATCAACTATCGCAGGTGCGCTTATCTCCCGTAAGCCGGTCGTTTAACGAAGTGATAAAGCGCATTGGTGAGTCCAGCAATACGGTTTTCTGGATTTCGGATTTTCAAAAATCCACGTTTGGCGCTGAGACTGAATTGGACTCGGCCTGGCAAATGCGGTTGGTGCCGATCGAGTATCCACAAGTTTCCAATGTGTTTGTTGATTCCGTGTGGTTGGATAATCCGTTTATTATTGGTGGCGAGAAAAACTCAATCCGGGTGCGCTTGCATAATCAGGGCCCGAGGGCATTGGATGGGCTGGTGACCAAACTTACCATTAACGGAGTGCAGGCTGCAACCTCCTCCGTTACGATGGAACCCAACAGCCTGGTGGAAACCACCTTTGATTTATCCGGTGGACTGACCGGCTACAACCCGGTGACCTTCAGCTTCAGCGATTATCCGGTAAGTTTTGATAATGAATTTTATTTCACGCTTAATTACTCGGGCCGGTTGCGCGTGGTGGAAATTAAACCGGATGCCCGGATTACCAATGTAGAGAACGTTTATGGAAACCGAACGTTGTTTGATTTCAGAAGTTACTCCGTTACCAATGTAGACTACAGTATTTTATCCGCTGCGGATCTGGTGGTATTGAATGGCCTGGATAAAATTGACAATGCCCTGAATGCAGCGTTACAACTGTATCGCAACCAAGCGGGTAAACTGTTGGTGATTCCCGGCTCGCAACCGGATCGGTCATCCTATCAAAATCTATTAGCCTTGCCCACGTTGGTCAAGATTGAAAAGCCGGAACGATTGGAGCTTGAAAAGCCCGATTTCCAAAATCCGTTTTTTGAAAATGTCTTCGAAGAGCGGTCTGCAGCCATGGCTATGCCGGCTGCACAGAAAGTGTTGGATTGGGGGCCGGACCGGTCGGCCATTTTGCGTTTTAAGAATGGACAACCTTACTTATCCAACTTCGAAAATACCTATCTCTTGGCCAGTTCCCTTGATCGGGAGTTTACGGATTTGTCCACGCACGCCATCTTTGTGCCGGTGATGTACCGGATCGCAGCCAGTGGCAAGAAGGCGGAGCGCAAGCCTTATTATTATCTGTCCTCTTCCCTCGTAACCATTCCAGCCGATAGCCTGGAAGGTGAGGAACCCGCGCGGATGAAAGGGGAGCAGGAGTTGGTACCCGCGCAGCGTAATGTTGGCGATCGGTTGTTGCTTGAAATACCTAAGTATTCTGTCAATCAGGGGTTTTATTATGTTACGCACGGCCGCGATACCCTCGATTTACTTGCCTTTAATCTGGAGAAGGCTGAATCCAGTTTAATTCAGTATGCGGGGGAAGAGGTTAAAACGTTGCTGGGCGGGGGCGAGCAGATTTCCATTTTTACCGCCACTTCACCGGAAGCTTTCAGTAACGAAATAAAAGCAAGATATTTGGGCACGCCTTTGTGGAAATACGCCTTGATTCTGGCTTTAGTATTCCTGTTGGCAGAAGTCCTGTTAATCAGGTTCTTTAAATGAGTGACCGCAAAAACCGAAGCCTGTGAAAATACTAATCCGGTCAGCCCAAATACTCTCTCCGGGGTCATCCTTTCATAAAAAACAAAAAAACGTACTGCTTCAGAACGGCCGCATTGAAGAAATCGGAGATAAAAATTACGCTGCCGATCGGGTGATTGAAGCGGATGGAATGATTCTCTCTGCAGGATGGGTGGATATCGGAGCTTCGGTAGGCGATCCCGGTCACGAACAGAAAGAGGATCTTCTATCGTTATGCAAGGCAGCCGCAGCCGGTGGGTTTACCGAGATGGCCGTACTTCCCAACACGTACCCCACCATTCAAACCAAAAACGAAATCAGTTACGTCACGGGCAATAATGAAAACCGGCTGGTTCAAATTCATGCCCTGGCGGCCGTTACAAAAAACTGCAAGGGTGAGGAGTTAACGGAAATGATTGACCTGCATGCTGCCGGTGCCATTGCATTTACCGATGGACTCAAACCTGTGTGGCATACGGATATTTTTCTTAAATCACTCCAGTATCTGCAAAAGTTCGATGGGTTATTGATTGATCACCCGGAAGATACATGGTTGAATTTATTCGGCCAGATGCATGAAGGTCCTCAAAGCACCATGCTCGGACTGAAAGGGATGCCGCGCATTGCAGAGGAAGTGGCAGTAAGCAAAAATCTCGAGCTGCTCAATTATGCAGGGGGACGCTTGCATTTTGCTAAACTCTCTACCGCCAAATCGATTGACCTGGTGCGGAGTGCCAAGAAGAAGGGCTTACAGGTGACCTGCGATGTGGCTGCGTATCAACCTCTCTTCGGAGATGAAGAACTCGCAGATTTTGATACCAACTTTAAGGTAAATCCTCCACTGCGCGAAAAGGCCGATCAGGATGCCTTGATAAAAGGTTTGAAGGATGGCACCATTGATGTGCTGGTGAGCAATCATGTACCCCATGAAGATGAAAGCAAGTTTCTTGAATTTGACTTATCGGAATTTGGAATGATTAATCTGCAGACCTTCGCCAGCCAGTTGGTGTCACTTTCAAAATCGGTGGAGCTGGAAGAGTTGATTAAGAAAGTTACTGATGCTCCGCGCGCGCTTTTAAAACTGCCCGCGGTGGTGATTGAACCGGATACAAAAGCCAATTTAACCTTGTTGGATCCGAATCGCGAGTGGCAGTTTACATCGGCTAACAATTTTTCAAAATCAAAAAACTCGCCCTGGCTTGGCCAACCCCTGCAAGGCAAAGTGGTAGCGGTGTTCAACAACACAAAGCAGTGGCTGGATGCCTAAGCCGCTTCCCCGACTCGTTGCAATTTCAATTCGCAATGGCAGTCTTGCCGCAGCCCTTGGTTTTGTTTTTTTAATCGCCTTATATTTTCTGGGGAAGCACCCGTTTCTCTTCCCGGTATACTTTGATTTTCGGATTGTTCTGTTTGCAGTCTTTATGGTATTGGGACTGAAAGAGCTGCGGGATGATTATCAGCAGGGTGAACTTTCCTTTGGACAGGGCATGATGACCAATTTATTATTCACGATCGTGTTTGCAACCCTGGCCGCGGCTCTGATCTGGACCCTTTGTGCGCTGCATCCTAAATTTCTCACCGATTATATTCAAACCGCCACCGAACAGATTAAATCGATTGAGCCCCAGGTTATTGAGCAGTTAGGAAAGGATGTGTATGAACGTAATTTACAGGTTTTACCTGCAACTCATGGTAGTGACCTCGCCTTGGATTACCTGGTGAAGAGTTTTATTATCAGTTTTTTCATAAGCATGATATTATCCGTAATTTTAAGAAAGCATCCCAAAAGCTAACACCATGGAACCGCAGGAAGAGACTTCAGAAGTTTCAACAAGAGATGTGGGCATTCGCTATGGCCTTTATTCTGCAGGAATAGCCATCGTCCTTTTTTTAGTACCCGCTTTAATCGGACAGAATCCATTTCAGGGAGTTTGGAACTGGATTGGGGTTCCGGTAACCATCGCCTTGTTTGTATTTGGTCATAAGTATTTCAAGGATGAGGGCGATGGCTTTATGTCATTTGGCCAGGGGGTCGGTATAGGATTCTGGATTTCCTTAATTGGAACCGTCCTGGGGGGTGGTTTTGTCTATGTTTATATCACGTTCATTGATCCCGTACCTTTCGATTTATTTTTGGAGGAAACCCGATTCAATATGGAGGAGCAGGGAACTCCGGAGGAGGGCATTGAGATGGCGATGACCTGGACGAAAAACTTGTTCTGGCCTATCTATGCGGTGGCCGGAATTGTAGGTGGGGTCGTACTGGCAATGATTGTTTCAATCTTCACACAGAAGAAGACCGCTGAACAAACGTATTAATGATCCAATTGGATTAACAATTTAAATTCTATAACCCAAAACCGATTACCATGGAAGAACAAACCACATCACAACCGACTCTGTTTCAACATGCACTGAAGTGGGGCTTAATACTAGGGGGCATCAGCATTGCCTTAACCGCAGTTGCCTATGCCATTGACTATGCCATGCTGGCAAACTGGAAATTTGGAATTGCCGTTTTTGTAATCTTCATTGGATTCACCATCTACGCAGGTATTAATTACCGGGGTGAGATCGGGGGGTTTCTTGCCTACGGAAAAGCTTTTCAGCATGGTTGGATAACTATGGCTGTATCGGGGTTGATTTCCACCCTTTTTACGCTAGCGCTGTATACCGCCATTGATCCTGAACTCCCGGAAAAATTAACAGAAGTGTCGTTGGAAAACGCCCAGGCCATGATGGAAAGTTTCGGAATGCCGGAAGATCAGATGGATCAGGCCATGGAAGATGCACGCAAGCGTTCTGAGAACCAGTTTTCAGCACAAGGCTTAGCCATGGGCTATGGCATCGGGTTGATTATTTACGCGGTACTTTCGCTAATTACCTCGATCTTTGTAAGAAAGAATCCGCCTGAGGATGTGATCTGATGAATATTTCTGTAGTCATCCCTGCCAAAGACGAGCAGGAGTCTATACCTGAATTGAGTCAATGGATTAGCCGTGTCATGCAACAACACGGCTTTTCTTATGAAGTTATTTTTGTTGATGATGGCAGTACCGATAATACCTGGGGTGAAATCCAGAAAGTGAACCTGATCAACCCGGCATTTAAGGGTGTCAAATTCAACCGCAATTTTGGCAAGTCAGCCGCTTTGCATACCGCGTTTAAATTGGCGATCGGGGATGTAGTCATCACCATGGATGCTGATTTACAAGATAGCCCCGATGAGATTCCGGAATTGTACCGGTTGATCAAATCCGAGGGATATCAGTTGGTCAGTGGCTGGAAGAAGAAGCGGCATGATCCGATTTCGAAAACGATCCCTTCCCGGTTTTTCAATTTCGTTACCCGCAGAATCTCCGGTATTAAACTCCATGATTTTAATTGCGGGCTCAAGGCCTACCATCATCAGGTAGTAAAAAACATTTCTGTGTATGGCGAAATGCATCGCTATATACCCGTGATTGCCAAGTGGGCAGGGTTCACTAAGATCACCGAAAAAGTGGTGGAGCATCACGAACGAAAATACGGCCGCAGCAAGTTTGGGTGGGAACGTTTTCTGCGCGGTTTTCTCGATTTACTTTCGATTACGTTTATCGGAAGGTTCGCCCAGCGCCCGATGCACTTTTTTGGCACCTGGGGAATTATTTCTTTTTTATTCGGCCTGGGCTTTACGATAAAGATCCTCTACGATAAGGTTGACTCCGTCTTCATTTCAAAAGTCCCCCTGAAGCGCGATGTAACCGAGCAACCCGTTTTCTACCTGGCGTTAGTAGCCCTCGTGATCGGGGTGCAACTATTCCTCACGGGATTTCTTGCGGAATTGCTGGCCCGGCAATCGGTATCTAAAAAGAAGTACCTGGTGATTGATCAAATAGGAATGGAGGAAGTGGAGAGTAAAAAGTTGAAAGTGTAAAGCCATCGGTGCTTTATACTTTTTACTTTCAACTTTTAACTTTTTCTTCAGTTTTCTTCAAACACCACATTGTGTTTCACACAAGCCGAGTCGAGGTCTTCGCGCCATAGCCTTAGCAAAGCCCGGGCTTCGTCCAGGTCGTCATTCGCCTGATCGATGATGGCGGCATCCTGTTTTTCAATGGCTTCGAGAATAAGTTTAAACGCTTCCATCTGGTCGGCTGCTGCCCGCACATATTCTTTGTGCAAGGTGGCTACCTCCTCGGTGGCCGGCTGAATGGCTGCCAGCGTATTGTAAAATTCTTCGTACGTAGGGACTACCGTTTCGCTGATCACGGCATACATGATCGAGTCGTTCTGATAGTTTTCGCCACTCACGCTGGCATAGGCTTCCACGGCCTTCGCTTCCAGTTCGGCCACTTTGTCCATTTCCACATTGATGTAGGTGATCAAATCTTGTTGTACGGGGTTGGCACCGCAGGCAGCCAGTACCAGCAGCAAGAGCACGGTTGTTTTCTTCATGGTTTTTGAGTTTAGCTACAGAAAGGTAGCAAAAACCTGTCTCCTCTTGAACTATTTTTCCCGTACCTTTGTCACTCGGTTGTCGTTCTTTGAATACCAACCAATTTAAAATTCAAAAACACGTGAATTTGAAATTGTTTTGGGGCTGACCGGTTTTGACAGGATGCGTGGAGGTGTATGCCAGCATGCAGGCTCATGGGGTGAGAGCCTTAAAAGATAGTCCTACCAATTTAAGTGGCGAGAATACTTACGCCATGGCTGCTTAATCTGACAGTATGTTAGGTTAGCTTATCCGCTGATAAGATCGGTGGAGGCCATCATTGCCCGGTGCTCTGTTTAGCGGTGCCGGAACCGCAGTGTCGAAAGCATAAACTGGATTCTGTTATGGTTACGTAACAGAATTAAGACAACAGTAACTACGGAAGGGTTTAGGCTGTTGCCTGCCTTGCACTTCCCGACAATCAAAGTCAACTAAGCATGTAGAACGTACACGTTCATCTTCTCTGGACCAGGGTTCGATTCCCTGCAGCTCCACTCCTTCGGAGTTACGGCAGGCAAGCCTGCAGCTCCACCTTAGCCGCCATTGTCCTGTATGAACAGACGATGGCGGCATTTTTTTTGTTCTTAGGTCGGAGTTACTTAAAAATCAACTTGTAAATCTCTTGTGCACCACCCTTTTCGGTAACCCGCAACAGGTAAGTACCGCTTGAGAAATCACCCCGCATAAACTCCAGTATTCGTTCACCTTGCGAGGTGTGAATGAAAAGCCTTTTGCCCATCAAATCATAAACTTCCAATAAGCGGGGCAGATTGGCGTCACGATAAAACTCAACGAACCATTTGTCCTGAATGGGATTAGGGTAAACCGCCATGGACAGGGAGTTTGTAACGGTTGCAGAAACCACTTGGGAATACGTGAAGCGTTTATCAAAATCAGTTTGCTTTAGACGGTAGTAGTTAATGCCCGTTACCGGCTTGGTGTGGTAATGTTGATACCGGGTTAATTCGAGTCGGGTGCCAGCGCCTGGTATCCGGAAAATCTCATAGAAGTCTTTTCCGGGATAGGCGTGTTCAACTGTAAAATAATCATTGTTGATTTCGGAGGCAGTAGCCCAATTCAAAAGCACCTGCCCTTCCAGGGGAGTAGCTTTAAACTCCAATAACTCGATGGGTAGTGCGGAGTCTACTGTGAACTCCTGTGGTTCATAGAAGGACCAGTTGCCCAGTATGTCTTTGGTCCGGATGAACAAGTAGTGCGGACCATCGCTTAGAACAGGTATCGTGATCGTGGGGGTAATGGTAATCAAATCGCTCGGGCTGCCGATCGTTAAGGGGGTACCATTTCCAAACCCCGGGTCTGTATCAATAAAATATTCGGCTTCTACAATCCGGGTTTGTATGTAGAACACCTGCGGCTCAGAAAGTGACCAGGTGTTATTATCGTGCCGGGTGCGGACAAATAAGAAATGCTCACCATCGTCCAGGGCTGAGGTTGAAATGGATTCAGTAACTGTACCGGTATTCGTTGAAATCGTGAGCGGGGTGCCATTTCCAATACCGGGGTCCACATCAAAAAAGTATTCCGCTGCGATGATGCCGCCATCAATAATGAATTCCTGGGGTTCGTATAAAGACCAATGTCCCGTTGATGTTCGGGTGCGCACAAAGAGGTAGTGAAGGCCCGGAGATAGCCCGGAGGTGTTGATCGTTTCGGTGAAGGTTACGGGATCACCGGCTACAATGGAAATGGGAATTCCGTTGCCCGGTCCGGGGTCGGTATCAAAAAAATATTCTGCTTCTGAGATCGTTTGTCCCGCTGCCAATTTAAACAGCACCATAAAAACAAAAGTAAGCCAACCTGATTTTGGACAGCAGCAGACTGAATCCCTATTTATACCTCTGAATGTCATCAGGAAGCCAGGACTCAATGCACCCGCTTGGAAGTAACTGAAATGGTGAGCGTACCCCCGGGAGCAATGATGGTGGGAGAGGTGATGGTGAATGCTGTGATTTCGGCAATGGAAGGTTCACCCGTTTCCGTGAATTTAAATCCAAGACCACCAAATACACCCCGGTCGGTGCCATCGGTGCCTGAATTGTGTCCTGGCGAAGTTGGGGCCAGGCTCAAGTCCCAATTGTAATCATACATAGCTTCGTAGCCAGGATAATTATTAAAGAGGGGATCTCCGATTACATTGTTAGCACCTGGCTGATAGAAAGCGTTATCATCACTTCCGAAACTGATGTTGTTGTTCATTGTACAATTATTGAAATATGAATAGTTTCCATCCGGCATGGAGGTATAGAAGATATTATTATCGATGTTAGTATACCAGATATCATAGAAGGTACGCTGGTTGCTGTACTGCCCGATAAATACGTTGTTTAAAATGTAGGTGCGCTGGGTGGGATCATTACGAATCCCCACTATTTTTTCACTACCGCTGTTAATGATAATATTATTTTGGATGATGGTATTGTTTGAAGAGGTTCCATAAAAAAATAATGGGACATAGTAAGAGGGGGCTTCAATAATATTGCCCTCAATCAGCCAATTATCTGCATAGGCAAGAAAGAGCGATTCGCCACTTGATTGGCCTATGATCCTGCATTTTTTTATTGTGCAATTGGTGAACCCATAGGAACTGACATTCTGAATAACCAATCCGATCAGTTGTACATTGGAGGATCCCAACGTGATTTGAAGAAATGCAGATACCAGGGGATTCTGTTTATCGGGGTTATGCCCGGTTCCAATAATCACCAATCGCTTATAGATTGAGATGCTCCCGTAGTTGATCGAAGAGCCATGCACATAAATAGTATCAAAATCACTCGCGGCATCATGGGCGGCACTAAAGGTGGTGTATTGCCCCGGACTATACGACATGTTGGAAAGCGTAAGCACAGTCGCAAACGAACCGGATGCATTCATCAGCATGAACAGACTTAACAAAATCTTTTTCATAATTTTTTTTGAGTTAGTAAGATTGAGTACCCTGCGTAGTGACAATAAAACTACCTGAAACGCAAATCTGATTTATCCCCTAAAAAGGGGATTGTTTTCTACTTGTTTAAAGCAGAAAAGTGGACTGAGCCAACAATAGAGAACTGAATTTACAAAATAAGTTGGACAGTTACCGAGTGAGTGGTTTTGCCCTACCGCGAAAATCCTTTCTGGTTAACCCGATAATTTTAAAGGATGTAAAAACAAAAATGGGTCTGCGATAAGCAGACCCATTTTCACGCTGTCTTAAAAGCCTTTACTCCTGTATCCCCGCCAGGTCTACAATGAAGGCATATTCCTGCGCAATCTCTTCATACACTTTAAAGCGGCCGGTCGTACCTCCGTGGCCCGTTTCCATGTTGGTACGAAGCAACAGGGTATTGTTATCGGTTTTCAACTCGCGCAGTTTTGCCACCCACTTGGCGGGCTCCCAATATTGCACTTGCGAATCGTGAAAGCCCGTGGTCACTAACATGTTTGGATAGTTTTGCGGCTTCACCTGATCGTACGGTGAGTACTCCAGCATGTACATATACGACTCAGGATTTTTTGGATTGCCCCACTCATCAAATTCACCGGTGGTTAGCGGGATGGATTCATCTTCCATGGTGGTAACAACATCTACGAAAGGAACCTTGGCAATGACTCCTTTAAATAAATCCGGGCGCATGTTCACCACAGCACCCATCAGCAACCCACCGGCACTACCGCCAGAAGCGAAGAGTTTTTCGGGCTGTGTATACTTTTCCTCAATCAAGAACTCCGCACAATCAATAAAATCCGTGAAGGTGTTTTTCTTCTTGAACATCTTACCGTCTTCATACCATTGGCGGCCCATTTCCTGGCCCCCGCGAATGTGAGCAATGGCATAGATAAACCCCCGATCCAATAAACTTAACCGGGTTATGGAGAACGTAGGATCCATGCTGGCGCCATACGATCCGTATCCATAAAGAAGGGTTGGGTTGTTTCCATCCTTTTGCATCCCCTTTTTATAGACAATGGACAAGGGAATCTGAGTACCATCATCTGCAGTAGCCCATTGGCGTTCGGTATGATATTCTTCCGGATTATATCCACCCACCACTTCGGTTTGCTTTAGCAGTTTTCTCTCGCGGGTCTTCATGTTATAATCGTAGGTTGAATTCGGGGTGGTTAATGAAGTATACCCATACCGGAGCAAATCGGTGTCGAATTCAAGATTGGTAGAAGAATAAAGGGTATAGGCGGTTTCACCAAAATCCAGATAATGCTCTTCGTTGGTCTTCTGATCGATGATGCGCAGGTTGGTGCTGGCCTTCGAGCGCTCGCTTATTACGAGGTAATTTTTGAAAATGTCAATGCCCTCCAGCAATACATCATTTCGGTGCGGAATCTTTTCTTTCCAATTCGATTTTTCGGTTTTCGTGTCTGGTGTTTCCATCAATTTGAAATTGAGTGCATCCCAATTGGTTACGATGTAAAACTTATCCTGGTAATGATCGAATGAATATTCAAGGCCACGTTCACGGGGTGTAAAATTTTTCCACTTGCCATCAGGTGTATTGGCATCCAGAATCTGGTAATCGTTGGTGAGGGTGCTTTGTCCGCCAATCACTAAAAACTTGTTTGATTTGGTTTTATAGATGTACGAATAAAACGTGTCGTCTTTCTCTTCGTACACTAACCTATCGTTGACAGACGATGTTCCCAGCTTGTGTTTAACAATCCATTTCGGAAGCAGTGTTACCGAGTCCATCCGGGAATAGAAAAATGTTTTGTTATCATTGGCCCACGTGATGCTTCCGGTTGTATTTACAATCGGCTCCCCAATTAATTGGCCTGTGGCCAGATCTTTAACATATACTGTATAACGTCTCCGACTTACGGTATCAACACCATAGGCCAGGAGTTTGTTGTCTTCACTAACGCGCAATCCAGCTACCTGGTAATAATCATGACCCTTTGCCATTTCATTTACATTCAACAGGATTTCTTCTGCTGCCTCCATGGTTCCCTTTTTGCGACAGTAAATGGGGTATTCCTGACCTTCTTCATACCGCGAGTAATACCAATACCCATTGTCGCGATACGGCACCGATTCATCGGTCTGCTTGATGCGGCCTACAATTTCATCGTAAATCTTCTTTTGCAGGGCTTCGGTGTGTTGGAGGGAAGCTTTGAGGTATTCGTTTTCAGCATTCAGGTAGTTGATCACCTTTTGGGTTTGCTCATCTTTTTGTTCGGCATTTTTCTGTTCATCGGATAATTTCATCCAATAGTAATTATCGATACGATTGCCGGTGAGTTCAGTAGGAGCTTTCTCTGCAACCGGAGGGGCAATATCTTCAGCCGTGTTTTGTTTCTCAGAATTACATGCTGATAAGCATATTATTAAACATGCAATGCAAAGAAAAGCGTAGATAGGTTTCATGAGATTAATTTTGATGACAAGATAGAGGCTTTTTGGTGCGGAAAAAACCTCCGTTTCGGAGGATACTCAGCGCTTCAATGTCAGGTATCCGGATACTCCCGCACGGCCACCCGAAAACTCGATTTTATAGAAATAGGTGCCTGCGGGTAATTCATTGCCCTGGGTGCTGATTCCCCGAAAGGCTTTTGAATCGGAATAGCTTTCCACTTCAAATACGCTGGCACCCCACCGGTTGAAGATAGTGACTTTATTATTCTTCGTTTCGGGTAGTAAGTCGATGTACCGGATTTCGAAGAACTCATTCAAGCCATCGTTATTCGGTGAGACTGCATTGTAAATTTCAATTTCACCGATCACTTCAATTGAAATTACCTGGTTGGTGCAAGCAGCGAAAATATCACAAACCCGGATCGTTATGGTTTCAATTCCAGAGAACGGGATTCCTGTGTAGTCCAGAACCAGATTAAAACTTGCGTCAATATTTGCCTGGGCGCCACTGGAGGGGGGAGTAACGATTGCCAGGGTAGAAAGATCAAGGTTATTGTCCGGATCACTGATCAGTGCGACCAGATTTAATGTAATGGTGCCCCCTATGTGCGTTGAAACCGGAACGGGTTGTATAGCCGGTGGAGCGTTGTTACAACCAGGGGTGGCAATGGTTGCTGTAACAGGCGAACGCGCGCTTTCACAGGTACCATCGTGGATGGAAACATAATACGTGGTAGTTGTGCTGAGCACCGGTGTTATAAATGTGCTATTGGTTTCTCCGGGCAGGGCTGTTCCACCTGTTGGTGTGGTATACCATCGATATTGACCAGCGGACCCACCGGATGCACTTAACGTTACACTCCCCGGAAGGCAGGAAGAGCTTCCGGTTGTTGTGGGTGCGGCTGGTATGGGATTGATGGTGGCCATCACAATGGTACGGGCACTTTCACATGTGCCATCATGGATGGCTACATAATAAGAGGTGGTACTGGTAAGGATTGGAGTAGTATAGGTATCATTTGTTTGTCCTGCTAAAGCAGTACCTCCCGATGATACGGTGTACCACCGGTATTGACCTGCCGTTCCACCGGATGCACTCAAGGTGAGGCTCGCATCTCCGCAGGCCGAACTTCCACTGGTGGTAGGTGCTGTAGGGATTGTATTGATTGTAGCGGTCACTGCTGTCCTGGAACTTTCGCAGATTCCATTGTTAATCGCTGCGTAGTACGTTGTACTGGTAGATAGGATAGGAGTGGTATAAGTAGGATTGGTTTCTCCGGCAATGGCAGTTCCTCCCGTTGAAAGGGTGTACCACCGATATTGACCTGCCGTACCACCGGATGCTGAAAGTGTGATGCTGGAAGTTCCGCAGGAAGACCCCCCGGTTGTTGTGGGTGCGGCTGGTGGAGTAGCGATCGTAGCCGTTACTGCGGTACGAGTGCTTTCACAGGTACCATTATTGATCGCAACGTAATACGTTGTTGTCACGGATAATACAGGTGTTGTATAAGAAAAATTGGTTTCCCCTGCGAGGGCAGTTCCACCTGTAGGAACAGTGTACCACCGGTATTGTCCAGCTGTTCCACCCGATGCCGTGAGGAACAAGCTTGCTGCTGAACAGGAGAGACCTCCTGTTGTGGTTGGTGCAGAGGGTAGCGCGTTGATGGTGACTACTGCGGTTGCGGTCAAAGCATCATCTACAGCAATTCCCGAAATGCGACATCGGTAATTACCGGCTCCAAAATTTCCGGTTGTGTTGATGGTTAATGTTGCTGTGGTTGTTCCGCTATAGCCACCCGTATTGGTTACGTTTGTCCATACCGAAGGGCTGGTTTCGAGCTGCCATTGATAGGTGATGGTTGGGTTGCCGGTAGCAGCCGTTGTCAGTGTTGTCGTTACACCATTACAGACAGTTGAGGAGACAGGTTGTGTCGTAACGACAATGGGCGGCCGCATCGAAACATTATCTAACCGGTTGGTGGTATTGGCATCGCGATACAACCCGCGGATCTCCAGCGCTGCGAGATCGGAAAGCACGCCAAGCAGTTGGGCTTCCGTGGCGGGAGGACCCGTGGCACTGTTGGTGGTTTTCCAAAAACCTAATGCATTATTTAAGGTAACTGAGAAAGTTGACCAGCCCGGTGCTGCCGCGGGCTGATTAGGGACTGTTGGAAAATAGTAGAGAAGAATTCCCAAATTATTAGCGATGGTTACTTCTGCATATTGATTTGGGGCACCGGTTGTGCTTTGCTGAATGTCATATCGCAGCGTGCCATTGTAATAGGCACTACGATTGCCCAGGTAGGTGCTGGGGGCAACAAAATTGAAAGGAATGTAAAAGGTGGTTGCACCAAGAACTAATACAAACGGAGTCCCAGACACAAGTCCACCGGGATTGCCACCCGCAGCAGCGTATGAGATAGTACCATCAGCATCATTGGGGGTTGTCCAGCCTTCGGCATTGACGTTGAAGGTGCTCACAATTTGTGCAAAAGTGAGCGAAGACGATAGCAACAGGATTACGAATACAGCCAGTAACCTCATAGCGGACCAATGCAACCGGAAATTTAACAGATTTCATTAGAAAGGTTACTACCGTTTTAGACTTAAGTACCCTGTAATCGATGAACGACCGTTGGTGAATTCAATTTTATAAAAGTACGTGCCCGAGGGTAATTCATTTCCGTTGGAAGCAACTCCACGAAAGGCTTTTGCTTCGTTGTAATTGTCAACTTCAAACAAAGCGACACCCCACCGGTTGTAAATGGTTACCTTGTTTTCCTGGGTGTCGGGCAGCAGATCGATGTAGCGGAGATCAAAGAACTCATTCAGGCCATCGTTGTTGGGGGAAACGGCATTGTAGATTTCGATTTCGCCAATGACTTTAATTTCAAGTTGCTCCTGGGTGCATTCGCCAAACACATCGCATACTTCAATTGTGATCAGGTCGGTGCCGGCAAAGTTGATGCCGGAGTAATCAATGTCCAGCACACCACTGTTAATGGAAGCAATCGCTCCACTGGCAGGTCCTTGCACGATGGCCAGCGAAGAAGCTACCAGGTTGTTATCCGGGTCAGTGATGAGTGCGAGTAAATTGATTGAGACCGAAGAGCCAATGGTAGTTGTGACAGAAGTAGTGGTGACGACCGGAGGCTGATTGTTGCAAGGAGCCGGAATGATCGTCACATCGATAGCCTCGGACGCAGGACTTGAACAGCCACCGGAACTTACTACAACAGAATATGAGCCGCTGGCGCTCACCGTAATTTGTTGCGTAGTGGAGCCCTCCGACCAGAGGTAAGAAAATCCGGCTGGAGCAGAGAGCGTGAGCGGGGTTGTGCTGCAAATCGAAATGGCATTTGCAACGGGAGTGATGGATGATGTTATTACCGGTTGGACCGGAACGGCATTGATGGTGGCCGTAACAGCTACGCGATTACTTTCGCAGTTGCCGTTGGTGATAGAGACAAAGTAAGTTGCAGTAGCCGTTAGCACGGGAGTGGTAAATGTATCATTCACCTCACCGGAAAGTGCGGTGCCTCCAGTTGCGACATCGTACCAGCGATAGTTGCCATTGGTGCTGCCACTGGCCGTGAGCGTTACAGAACCTGGTCCACAAGACGAGGCTGCCGTTACAGTAGGTCCTGCCGGGGTGGTATCGGTGATGACGGTGACGGGATCGGAGAGCGGACTGACACATCCGGCTGCATCGGTTACCGTTACTGTATAAGAACCAGCCAAAGTAACATTGATCTGATCGGTTGTTTCACCACTTGACCAGGTATAAGAAGTAAATCCTACAGGGGCGGATAAGACCAGGGGTGCGGCATCACACACCGTGACGGTACCGGCAATTGGTAAGATGCTGCTTGTGATGGTTGGTTTGGCTGGCAATGGGTTGATCGTTGCAGTAACGGGTATGCGGTTACTTTCGCAAAAAGTATCAACCAAAGAGACGAAATAGGAGGTGGTGCTTGTAAGTACAGGTGTAGTAAATGTATCATTAACCTCGCCCGCAATCAATGTGGGCGAATCCGTATACCAGCGATAGTCCCCGGGCGATCCGCCTGAAGCGGTGAGGGTAACGGCACCGGGTCCGCAGTTGAGTCCATTCACCACATTGGGAGGTGCGGGCAAGTTATTCACCACCAAATCAGCCACATCGGTAATCACATCCGCGGCAAGATCGCCAGCGATTACGCACTGATATTCACCCGCTTCAGTTGCAGTAATATTGCTGATGATAAGTGTTGTCGTAGTAACACCACTGTACGTTGCATTATCAGCAAGATCAACAAACACACTTCCATCATACTTCTGCCATTGATAGGTAATGTTGGTCGTGCCGGTGGCAGCGGTAGTAAATGAAGCTGAACTATTTTCACACGCATAGGTTGGTGAAGCCGGTTGTTGGGTGATGGTGATGGTTGGCCCGCATGAATTGATCGTGCCCGGTCTTAGTTTGACAATAAAGGCTGCCACCCCATTGGGACTGACATCAACCACACACAAGCCAGGATCTACATCCACGGGCTGATCTTCAACCACGCCAATCAGGATGATGTTGCCAGAAGGATCCAGAGAAATTTGAGGCTGATAAACACTACTGCCTGCTGTTCCTTGCGTGGCAATTGCCCACATAAAATTTCCGGCAGCATCAAGCCCCGATAGGTAAATCTCCCAGCTCCCTGTTCGAGAAAGGTTAAATGTTCCAGGCCCAGGGTCAAAGTCAGCCGTATTACTGCGCAAATCACCGGTGGTATAAACATTGTCAAACGCATCGCAGACAATGCCCATGCCTTCTTCACCGAACGTGCCGCCCATGCTTTTTGCCCAGTCGAAAATTCCAGCACTGGTGAGTTTCAAAACAAATGCATCACCGCCACCAACCGAGGTGAGGTTGTTAACAGCTGCCCCCGGATCAAAATCAACCGTACCATCGAATCTACCCGTGATCAAAACGTTATTGCCTCCATCCAATGCGATACCATTGCCGTTATCTAGGGCGCTCGTTCCGCCTACCCGCCTGGCCCATATGTAGTTTCCGGCATTATCCAATTTTTGGATAAACGCATCCGTAGCACCAGCCGAAGTTAAGTTGACCGTTCCTGCACCCGGGTCAAAGTCAACTGTTCCATTAAATGATCCGGTTAGGTGTACATTTCCAGTAGCATCCAATACAAGCGCATTCGCCCTGTCAAGTGATGTGCTTCCCATGCGCCTCGCCCAGATGAAGGTGCCGGACGAGGAAAGTTTCAGGATAAAAATATCAGATGAGCCCGCGGAGGTCATATTAAATGTGCCCGCACCCGGATCGAAATCTGCCGTAGTTGAAAAGCTACCGGTTATGTATAAATTGTCGGCAGCGTCAACGGCCATTGGCAAGTCAACCGATAAAGTACTTGCTAACGCAAGAGCCCAGATAAGATTTCCATTAGTGTCGTACTTGCAAAGAAATCGTCCGCCACCGGTAAGGTTTGTTGTACCTGGTCCGGGGTCAAAGTCAACCGTTCCTGAAAAATACCCGGCTACATATACATTTCCGGCAGCATCCGTGGCAATCCCAGTACCGGCACCACTTGTAAGACAACCCAGACTAAATGCCCATACCAAGTCTCCATTAGCATTAAGCTTAGATAAATAAATATCAGAAACGCTGCCTGTAGCGGTAAGGTTCAATACTCCCGGCCCCGGGTCAAAATCGGTGGTATTGTCAAAACTCCCTGTGGTAAAGACATTGCCCGATGCGTCAACAGCCACAGCTTCAGAGAATGTATCCGTAGTTCCTACATGAGCTCTTGCCCAAACTAATCCGGGTATTAAAACAGGAAATGTTACAGTAAAGGGCGTAGCACTAATTCCTGTCGCTCCACTTACGGTAACGGACAGTAAACCCGTAGTAGCACCTGCAGGAACGGTGGTGGTGATGCTGGTGGGGGTGCTGGCTGTAACCACCGCAGTAATACCATTGAATGTTACAATATTGTTGGCGGGTGTTGAACTGAAATTTTCTCCGGTGATGGTAACGGTAGTTCCTACGGGACCGCTGGTTGGATCAAATGAAGTTATGAGGGGATTGCCAATCAGGTTTTCATAGACTACTAAGAATCCAGCTGCTCTCGTGATGATTATTTCTGGCTTGCCATCCAGATTTAAATCGCCTGTAGTAATACCGCGTGGAGCGGTAACGGTGGTGTTGAATGGAGCCGAAAACGAAGCGGGAGTGAGCGCACCGCCTGTGTGAATATTTTTGAATATTGAAAACCGATTACCGGCTTCGCTGGTCGTAATAATTTCCAGTCTGCCATCACCATCCAGGTCAGCAATGTGTGCAACGGTGGTAGCGCTGGGGTTGGTAAGGTCAATTCGGTTGAATGAAAAATTGCCCGGTGTGCTTTGGTTATGAAAGACGGAGAGTAAAGTCGCGTTCGTACCCGTCCCGTGATAAATGAGGAAGTCCAGCTTGTTGTCGTCATCGAAATCACCAGTATAAACACGGCCCGGATTATCACCTGTGGCAATATCAATTCGCGCTCCGAAAGTGGCGGCATTCACACGAGTTGCATTAGCGCTGGGGAATATGCTGAGGTTATCGGTGCTGGGGTTTGTGACGATGACATCCGGAAATCCATCTGCGTCAAAATCGCCTGCCACTATGCCTCCGCCTGCGGCCGGTTTGGCAATAGCAATATCATTAGAAAAGGATCCGAATGTACCTACGGCTACCAGTGAGCCTGATATACTTCGGTTTTCGAGCAGCAGCAATTGGGCACTACCGCCATTGGTAGCGGCCAGGTCTATTTTGCCATCGCGATTAAAATCGGCAAAGGCAAAATTCCCGGCACCCAGCCCTAAAGAGAGTTGCGGCCCAAAGGTGATCGCACCCGGAGAACTGGTATTTTGATACATATTTCCGCTTACACCCACAATGTCAATGAACCCGTTGCCATCAATATCAAAGAGTTTGGGATTGGTGGCTGTGTTGGCGGTAGTGCCGGCAGCCGTAAGCGATCCGGTAGAGACAAATCCGGATCCATGCGAATTGCTAAAAAATGCGGTGCGATTTGTTCCGGCAACTTGCGCAGCAACATCCGGCTTGCCATCGTTGTCCAGATCGGCCACTTCAATATCATAGTCGGCATTGGCTAATGCAAATTCAACCGGAGGGGCAAAGTGTGTATTGTTAAATGGTACGCCCGATGAAAAGGTAGGATGAAAGGGAAGGTGATAAGCGGAAGTGAGTTCACCTACGCGCACAGAAACAACATCGTGCCCCGCACCCGGAGGTACACTTACTGTTAGCTCAGTAGCGCTGGCGGTTAACACCGGGGCCCGGATCCCGCCAAAGTAAACAAAGTTATCGGTAGCAACAGGAGCGAAATTACTTCCCGTAATCATTACGGTTGCACCTATGGGTGCTTGCAGAGGCGAGACTGTAGTGATGGATATTTCCGGAGCAACTAAGTTTTGATTTTCATAAATGACAATCTTGGCGGGTGTTGTGTTGGTAGTTCCAATTACCATCTCTGGTTTACCATCTCCATTCAAATCAGCGGCCTGTGTAGTACCTGGGTAGGTGGTGGCACCCACTCCGGAAAAGAGATGTCCTTTAATGAAGTCTGACGCATCGAATACACCGGCCGAGTAGTTGTTTTCAAAAACACCGATTTTATCGCTATCGGTAGCCAGCAAATCGGGTTCACCGTCTCCATTGATATCGGCCATGCTTATCCCGCCATAGTAACCTGTTTCTGAATCCAGTATTATTTGTGTAGAGAAATCGGAAATGCTTAAGGGTCCACCTGAGTTTGCGTTTAGACGGATGTAAATGTCATCATTACTGAAGCCGTCTTTCCAGGCGAGGTCATTTTTCCCATCCTTATTAAAATCGTAAGCAACCATACTGCCTTGTATACCCCCGGGCAGAGTAAGCGCAGGTCCAAAAGAAATGTTACCGGGAGTAGATGTGTTAACATGAATGTTTTGTTGATTGAGTACATTCTGAATTTTGTGAATAAACTCAGGTTTGCCATCGCCATCCAGATCAGCTAATGTTGCGCCCTGATGAGAAATACTTCCACCACTAAAATACACTTGCCGATACCCAAACTCAATATCACCAGGAGTGCTTATGTTTTGAATGATCCATGCAGAACCTGGTGATGAACCTTCGCCACCTACTAAATCAATCAGACCGTCTCCATCAATGTCCTCAGCGGAACTCACCGGGCTTTCATCGGTTGCTCCATTCCAGGTTTCTACTGCTTGGAAACTAAGATTACCGGGTGAGCTTATATTGCGGTAGGTAGCAAAGGCCCCGGGTCCACCTGTCCAACCAGAGGTAACCATATCTAACTTCCCATCATTATCCAAATCACGAACGGTAATTCCGGCACCATTAGTGCCCGATAATAGTGTTGGAAAGAGTACTGGGCTGGCGAACGAACTTGTGGAAAGCGGACCCCCGGTTCCAAGATTCCGATAAATTTGAATCCCACTGTTATCTTGGTTTGCTACCACCAGATCATTCCAGCCATCCCCATCCATATCGGCCAATTGCAGTCCACCCATACCACCAATGTGATCAATCGTAAAACGGGGCTTGAAGGAAGCGGGAATAATTCTACCACCTCCTGCAAAGATTGGGTTAAAGTTGACGAGTGATCGAAAGGATTTCCCACTTGTTTTGTTCACCACAGTGATCCGACCGAAAGAGGCGCCAGCGGGAACCACTACCACAATCGAAGTTGTTGAGGCGCTTGTTATCGTGGCTGCTGTGTTACCGAAGTATACACTGTTGTTGGCTGCTAAAGGATCAAAGTTATTGCCTGTTATCGTAACCGTGCTTCCGGATAACCCAGAGGTTGGAATAAATGAAGTGATGACGGGCCGATCTACGTATGCACGTTGTTCTAAAATCACATTATCTAAACCCGATGTGTATGCGGCATTCGTCATATAGGTGCCCCTGATTTCCAGCGCTGTAATATTCGTCAACACTTGAATGATTTGAGTGCGTGTAGCCACAGGGCCGGTGGTGCTTCCGATTCTCCAGACCTGTGTTTCATCTAATCGCAACGAATAGTTAGTCCACGAAGGAGCCACCGCAGGCTTTGGTGTAAGTGTGACTACAATGGCGGTGCCCCCGCTTTCAATTCGTACCTCGCCATTGTTGAAAGAACTTGCACCGGCTGCTGACTGCTGCAAGGAAAACAGCAAGTTCATTCCAAGGGACCGTGTCACCTGGTTTCCCAGGAATTTTCCAGGTGCAACCCATGACTGTTCAAAACTGGTGTTGGAAGAATAAGTTAACGAAATATATCCACCGGGATTTCCACCTGCTGCATTGAAGGTGCCGGGTGTACTTGATCCGGTACCCCCATCAAAAAAAAACCACCCATCGGCATCTATATCAAACGTGCTGGTGATTTGAGCCAGACTAATTGCGGGAAGCGTGAGGAGTATTGCAATCAGAAGTAAATTTCGCATGCTTGCAGGGTATTGGAAAGATGAAGATAAGGATTGAGAGGTGGATCTGAAAACGCTGAGTTCCCTTGTTTTTTCTTAGCTTTGAAGTACTTTTTAAACTGATGGCTGAAAACACGTATAAATCCAACACCTTTAAGAAACCAGAGAAGGAAAAGAAATCTAAAAGCAGCAAATCCAAATCCCGGTTTTCTTTTGATTTTTTTAAAGACCCGCGTTTTATTCTGGCCCTGGGGTTCTTTCTGCTGATCACTTCCATTTATTTGTTTGTCGCCTTTCTCTCGTATCTCTTTACGGGCAAGGCCGATCAAAGCGTTATACAAGCGTTGTTTGATACGAGCCTGACGGATTCGGGCCGTGAAGTGGATAATTGGTTGGGATTGTATGGGGCCGTTACCTCTCATTTTCTGATTTATCAATGGCTGGGAATTTCAGCTTTCTTTATACCGCCTTTGCTTTTTCTGTTGGGCTTTAAGCTGGTGTTCAAGCGGGAGTTGGTGTCACTCTTCTCCGTCTTTATCTTTTCTGTTTTTGCAGGATTGTGGTTGAGTTTATTATTAGGATACATAACCCACAGCCTTTCCGGAGTAACCGAACTCGGGTTTATCAGTGGCGGATTGGGTTTTGAGCTGGCCCGGATTTCAACGGGGTTGTTTGGCTGGGGCACCTTTCTGATTCTCGCGCTTACACTTTTTGTTTTCATCATCTATTACTTCAACATCACCGCCATCAACGCCTTTCAGGTGAAAGACCCTAAACCCATAGGCAACGATGCGATTTTACCAGACGATGATTTTATTATAAAACCAACGTATTCGGACGACCGCGACAACTGGCCCGAGCAAGCAGAAGTAATTCCGGAACCCGTGTTGATGGTTAAACCTCCGGTTGAAGAAGTCTCTCCGATCTTATCTGAAGTGAAATTAGAAGTGGAACCTTCTCCGTCTAAGGTTGAGAAAATGGATGAGCCCCTCTTTACCATTGAGGAAACAAAAGATGATACAGACGAGTTAGCCGAGCAATTGGTGGAGGCACAAGGTGTCTATGACCCCACCCTGGACCTAAGCAACTTTAAACTTCCACCCCTCGAACTGCTCAATGAGTATGAGCCGAGCAAAGTGCAGGTAACGCAGGAGGAATTGAATCAAAATAAAGACCGAATCCTCAGCACGCTAACGAATTTCAAGATTGGCATTCAAAGTATTAAGGCCACGATTGGTCCTACGGTAACACTCTATGAAATTGTACCCGATGCCGGGATAAAAATTTCGCGAATAAAAAATCTGGAGGACGACATTGCTTTGAGTCTGGCTGCGTTGGGCATTCGTATTATCGCTCCGATTCCCGGCAAGGGAACCATTGGTATTGAAGTTCCCAACAAGAATCGCGAGATGGTGAGTATCCGGTCGGTGTTGAGCACGGAACGCTTTCAAAAGTCTGACAAAGAGCTTCCTATTGCCATCGGTAAAACCATTTCAAATGAACTAATGGTGGTGGATCTTACCAAGATGCCACACATCCTGGTAGCAGGAGCCACCGGACAGGGAAAGTCAGTAGGACTGAACGTAATCCTCACCTCACTTTTATATAAGAAGCATCCTTCGCAACTGAAGTTTATTCTGGTCGATCCGAAGAAGGTGGAGATGTCGCTTTTCAGTAAAATTGAACGACACTATCTTGCCAAACTACCCAACAGCGAAGAAGCGATCATCACCGACACGAAGAAAGTGGTCTATACACTCAATTCCCTATGCATTGAGATGGAAAACCGCTATGAAATTCTGAAGGATGCCGGAGCAAAAAATATTAAAGAGTACAATGCCAAATTCGTAGCCCGTAAACTTAATCCGAAGGAGGGGCATCGGTTTTTGCCCTATATAATTTTAGTAATCGATGAGTTGGCTGACCTGATGATGACGGCCGGAAAAGAAGTGGAAACGCCAATTGCCCGGTTGGCTCAATTGGCTCGCGCTATAGGCATCCATTTGGTGGTAGCCACGCAGCGACCTTCGGTGAACGTCATTACCGGGGTTATCAAGGCCAACTTCCCGGCCCGCTTATCTTTTAGGGTAACTTCCAAGATCGATTCACGCACTATTTTGGATACCGGTGGTGCCGATCAACTGATCGGACAAGGAGATATGTTGTTATCAACCGGGTCAGAAATTGTACGATTACAAAGTCCATTTGTAGATACCCCTGAAATTGAGCGGATTTGTGAGTTTATTGGCTCACAACGGGGTTATGATTCGGCTTATTTGTTGCCTGAATTTGAGGGTGAGGATGAAGGCGGTGCTGCAGCGGTGGATCTTTCGGAACGGGATGCTTTGTTTGAAGAAGCGGCTCGCTTAATTGTACAGCATCAGCAAGGAAGTACCTCCCTTATCCAGCGTAAACTAAAATTGGGATATAATCGGGCCGGACGTTTGATAGATCAGTTGGAAGCCGCTAAAATTGTGGGCCCGTTTGAGGGCTCCAAAGCGCGGGAAGTTTTGATCAAGGACCCCATGAGTTTGGAACAATTATTGAATGAATTGAAAGAAAAACACACTCAATCCTAACGTACCCTAATGAAAAAGCTTGTTTTTGCTGCCCTTTTGCTGTTTGCCGGTTCAGTTTCCTTTGCACAATACGACCCCAAGGCGCTTGAAATTCTGGAAGCCATGAGTAAAAAGTATAAGGCGATCACAGCTTTTGAAGCCAATTTAACTTCAGGATTGACCAATGAAACCGAGGGGGTTAAGGAGGAGTTTAAAGGCAAAATCACGGTGAAAGGAGATAAATTTCGCCTCCTGCTCGATGATCAGGAAGTAATTAACGATGGTAAAACGGTATGGACGTACCTGCCTTCCGCCAAGGAAGTGAACATTGATAATTTTGACCCCAGCTCAGATGATGTGAACCCGACCAAGATTTTTGAGATGTATAAGAAGGGGTTTAAGTATTTGTACCTGGCGGATAAAACTGAGGGCGGTGTGCTCTGCGAAGAGATTGACCTGGTTCCCGAAAAAAAGGATGCTCAATATTTTAAGATTAAAATGATGATTGCAAAAAAGGACAAGAGCATTCAGAGTTGGACGATGTTCGATAAATCGGGTAATCGCTATAAGTACACCATTACCAAGTTTGTGGCAAACATTAAAGTGGATGATACGTTCTTCACGTTCGATCCCAAAAAATATCCGGGGGTTGAAGTGATTGACTTGCGATAAAGTGTACGATTGAATCAATAGAAAGGTCATCCAAAACGATGACCTTTTTTTGTTATCCATCAAGCTTAATTTTCTAACTTCATACTTTAAACCTGCTTACGTGAACCGAGCCGAACTATTCGAACAAATCAGGAAGAAGAAATCGTATCTCTGTGTGGGCCTGGATACAGACCTGGAAAAAATTCCAAAGCACTTGCGCTCGATGCCCGATCCGGTGTTTGAATTCAATAAGCAAATCATCGATGCCACGAAGGAGTTTAGTGTAGCGTATAAACCCAATACGGCATTTTATGAAGCTCTGGGTGCCTCCGGATGGGAGACGTTAAAAAAAACCCTCGACTACATTCCAAAGGATTGCTTTACGATTGCCGATGCCAAGCGTGGTGATATTGGCAATACCTCGGCTTTGTACGCGAAGGCATTTTTTGAAAAATTAAATTTTGATGCCCTTACGGTAACTCCTTATATGGGAGAAGATTCCGTTAAACCTTTTCTGAATTTTTCTGGCAAGTGGGTGATCTTGCTGATTCATACTTCCAACTCCGGCAGCATTGATGTTCAGCAATTGGAAACCCGTGATGGCCGCTTTGTTTATGAGGAAGTGATTTTTGCTTCCCAGCGTTGGACTTCAGCAGACCGGATGATGTATGTAGTGGGGGCCACCAAGGCAGATAAAATTGGTACGATACGGGCTTTGGCTCCCGATCATTTTTTTCTTGTACCTGGCGTAGGTGCACAAGGTGGCGATCTTGAAGCCGTATCGAAAGCGGGGATCAATGCGCAGTGTGGCTTGTTGGTGAATTCTTCGCGTTCTATTATTTATGCATCGCCAGCGGAAGACTTTGCCGATGCGGCCCGCAACGAAGCCAGGAAGGTGCAACAGGAAATGAATGAATACCTGGATAAATTTATTCGCTAGCGGCAATTATTTAACATCGTCACTTGACAGAATCGTTTCTTCATTACGTGTGGCAATTTCAATACTTTGATAAAAGGGGATTGTCGCTTACTACAGGAGAAAACCTGACCATTCTGAAACCAGGAATTCTGAATACGGATGCGGGACCTGATTTTCCGCAGGCAAAACTGAAAATTGATCAGATCGCCTGGGCAGGAAGTGTGGAGATACATATTCAGTCTTCCGGATGGTATGCTCATCAACACGATGCAGATGCTGCCTATGAAAATGTGGTGTTGCATGTGGTGTGGGAAGAAGATAGACCCGTGTATCGGAAGGATGGAACACGGTTACCCACCCTCACATTAATCAACAGAGTTGAGCCGCACCTGTTGAAATCGTATCTGAATCTTGTCAATAATCCGGCTTCCGTACCTTGTCAAAACTCATTTGCCCAGGTGAGCGAACTGATTAGGCATTCCATGATTGATAAGGCCGTCATGCAAAGGTTAGAGCGGAAAGCTGGGGAGGTGCTGAAGGTATTGGATCAGAATCAAGGGGATTGGGAGGAGACCGCCTATCAATTATTGGCAGCCAGTTTTGGGTTTAAGGTAAATACCGATCCATTCCGGCAGTTAGCGAAAGCTGTGCCCTATAAACTCATCTTGAAACACCGCGATCAACCTCACCAGCTGGAAGCGTTGCTTTTTGGGCAAGCTGGATTTCTGGTCGCACGAAGTAAAGATGCGTATCTTACCAGTCTGGTAAATGAATACCAGTTCCTTGCGAGAAAGTACAACTTAAGTAATACCCGACTGGATGTTACTCAGTGGAAGTTTATGCGATTACGACCTGCTAATTTTCCCACCCTCCGGCTTGCGCAATTTGCTTCCTTACTAAGAAGTTCAGAAAATATCTTCTCTGCCATTCTTGAGGCCGCTCAATACGAAGCGGTCGAATCCCTATTGACCGTAGAACCATCCCCGTATTGGAAAACCCACTATCGGTTTGGTAAGAAGGCAAAAGCAGAAGTCCAGGGATTTGGCGAGGCGAGTCGTGAGATAGTAGTTATTAATGCCATCGCCCCGATGCTGGTGGCCTATGGGAAAAGGGGGGATGAGCAACGGTATATTGATCAGGCGGTGCAAATTTTGCAGGCAGTTCGTTCCGAGAGTAACAAGATCATAACTCTTTGGAGGAAACTGGGCTGTTCAAGTCAACATGCCTGGGATTCACAAGGGTTGATTGAGCTTTACAATAATTTCTGTCAGCGCAGGGAGTGTCTGAATTGCTCAATTGGATCAGCGATACTGAAACCTGTACGGGCATGATGGTCGTTCACGGAATTATTATTCTGAGTCTGGTCTATCTCTATTTCAGAAATGCAGGAACGAAACGGAAGTTCTTGTTTTGGAGCGCGTGGATGTTCAAGTTGGGAATGAGCGTGGCCGTAGGCCTTATTTATTTGTACTACTACACGGCCAACGATACCTGGAATTTATTTAATGATGCCTGTAAACTTGCTGATCTGGCAAGATCTGACGGATGGGCTTATATTGATTTTATTCTTAACAGTAACCCTTCGGATACCATTTGGAGCGAACTCGTTTTCACGCAATCTCGTTCTTTGTTTTTTGTAAAGGTGCTGAGTTTCTTCGCTTGGATAGGAGGCAACAATTATTGGATTGCAGCTCTCTATTTTGCAACCCTTTCCTTTTTTAGCAGCTGGAATTTATTCCTGGTCGTTGTGCGGTATGTTGATGGGTCACAACCCGCAGCAATTCTTGCTTTTTTATTTTTTCCTTCCATTGTATTCTGGAGTTCAGGCATCATTAAGGAGACGCTAGCCCTTTCCGGAATTTATTGGTTAACGGCCCTCTTCATTTGTGTTATGAGAGGCTCTGGCATACGTGTTTGGCAATGGATCGGGGCTGGCATTGCCGTGTTGGTAGCATGGAACTTAAAATATTACTGGACGGCATTGTTCATGGCAGTAATGATTACCTCGTTAAGTATCTTTTTTATTCAAAAACGAAGTTCATTTATCTCACGTCACAAAATTGTTAGTTGGCTTGCGGTATTTTTTGTTCTTTCTATCACGGTTAGCCTTTTGCATCCCAATTTTTATTTGAGTCGCTTTTTAGAAGTACTCATTTCCAATCACGATAACTTTGTCCGCATTTCGAAGCCGGAAAGTTTGATTCAATTTTATGATCTGCATGCAAGTTGGTGGAGTGTCTTGGTGAATGCTCCCTGGGCGTTATTCTCATCCTTATTCAGACCCTGGCTTGGAGAAGCCACCGGATGGACCGGCTGGTTGGCGGCCATTGAAAACCTGATATTGGTTGTGCTGACAATGGCATTAGCCTTTCGCAAAGATTGGAGAATCACGGATCGAATGATTGTTTTATCGGGTATTGTATACATTGTTTTGCTTTGCCTGTTCCTGGCAATCAGTACACCCAACCTGGGAACTTTGTCCCGGTATCGGGTTGGCTGTTTGCCTTTTTTTGTGTTTTTGATTTCCTATCGCAACCCGCTGGTAGATTATTTTATGGGTAGGGTTCCATTCTTTAACCGATAGATGCGGTACAATCTGTATTTTTAGGCATGGAAAATCCAGTCATAATTTTTGGAGCAAATCATTTAGGCCGCACCGCCAGAGAAATATTTGAAGCCAACGGGGTGGTAGTGTATGGGTTTCTGGATGACAATAAGAAATTGCATCATGCTGAAATTGATGAGGTCACCGTTTTAGGCGATACCGACAACGATGGATTTCTGAAGTTGATCGGGAAAAAATGTGAAAGTTTTGTTGCGGTTGATGACAATAAACTTCGGAAGTCCATTATCAACATGTTGAAGGAAGTAAGACACGTGCAACCGGTCAATGCAATCCATCCACTTGCGTCAGTATCCAATAAGGCCATCCTCGGGTTTGGAAACCTGATTGATTGCTTTACCTATATGGGTCCAGGTGTAACGTTAGGAAGTCATTGCTTACTCCATGCGCGGGTAACTTTGGGAGTTGAATCCGTGGTGGGCGATTTTGTGCAGATCGGAGCGGGTAGCACCATCAATGCCGGTGTAACTTTGGAAGATGAAGTGTTTATTGGGTCGGGTGTAACTGTTGTTTCCGGGATAACCGTTGGAAAAGGCGCCCGGATTGGCGCAGGTTCTGTGGTGATTGCTCCTGTTAAGCCAGGGGAAACCGTATTCGGCAATCCGGCAACTAAGGTTAAGTGATTTCAAGATCCAATGAAACGACTCGCACTAAGTTGAAATTCCGGTATGCCAAAAATCTCTGAAACTGATCTTGTTCTGAATCCCGATGGCAGTGTTTATCACTTAAACTTGCAGCCAAAGCATATCTCCGACACCATTATTGCGGTTGGCGATCCCGGACGGGTATATTCCGTTAGTCAGCATTTTGATGAGATTGAGTTTGAAATGAACAAGCGCGAGTTCATTACCCATGTAGGAAAGTACAAGGGGAAGCGCATAACGGTGATCAGCACGGGCATAGGTCCTGATAATGTTGAAATTGTTTTTACCGAACTGGATGCCTTGGTGAATATTGATTTGAAGACCCGTGAGCCGAAGTCCAGAAAGAAGAAGTTGAAAATTATCCGTATTGGCACTTCTGGTGCATTGCAGGAAGATATCCCGGTTGGGTCACACTTGCTTACCGACTATTCCGTTGGCTTGGATAACCTGATTGGGTTTTATGATTTGGCAATGGATGATTTTGAAGCGGGACTTGCCCATGACCTTCAACGCAAAACAGGATTGCCCTTTATGCCCTATGTGGTTCGGGGCTCCGTGTCCTTGTTAGAGCAAATTGCCGGGAGTGAGATGATCAAGGGCAATACCGTTACATGCCCTGGTTTTTATGCCCCCCAGGGTCGCACCCTGCGTATACCAATCCGGTTTCCAAAATTGTTGGAGGATTTAAATTATTACCACAAAGGGGATTTTTGGCTCACCAACTTTGAGATGGAAACATCGGCTTACTACGCGTTTGGTCGGTTGTTTGGTCATGAAGTACTCAGTGCCAATGCCATCATCGCCAACCGGATAAAGAATAAATTTTCCAAAGACCCGCATAAGATTGTAGAAAGTTTGATTGAGAAAGTTTTGGACCGGATCTGATTACTAATTCAGACTTTATATTCCTGATTTCAGTCAGATGTTTCCGAAATTTTATTTGTTAAGTAGTAATATACTTCTTGAACCAACTTTGAATGGTCATTTGAATTACACCCAGAAAGGCTTCTTTAAAAATACCGGCTGACATTTTGCTCTGTCCCCGGGTCCGGTCGGTGAAGACTATGGGAACTTCCTGAATCCTGAATCCATATTTCCAGGTAAGAAATTTCATTTCGATCTGAAAGGCATACCCGACAAAACGAATCTCATCCAGCGGAATGGCTTCCAGAACCTTCCTGCGGTAACAAACAAAACCGGCCGTTGTATCATGCACGGGTATACCGGTAATCAATTGCACATACTTACTCGCAAAGAAAGAGAGCAACACGCGGCCCATGGGCCAGTTTACAACATTCACACCCGTGGCATACCGCGAGCCGATGGCGAAGTCATTGCCCCATTCCGCACAATGCAGGTACAAGGGGATCAGGTCTTTTGGATTATGCGAAAAGTCGGCATCCATTTGCAAAATAAAATCATAATGATGCTGCAAGGAATAGCGAAATCCCTCAATATAGGCCGTTCCTAAACCCTTCTTTCCTGGACGTTGCAACAGGTGGAGTCGGGTCTTATCAGAATTGTAGTTCTTTTGCAAATCTTTAACAATCTCAGCGGTGCCATCGGGTGAATTGTCATCCACAATCAGAATGTCAAAATCTTTCGGTAACGAAAAGATTGCGTCAATGATCAGGGTGATATTCTCCTTTTCATTAAAGGTTGGTATGATGACGATGGCGTTATTCAAATCCCTTTTGGTTAACCCGGGTGAGTTTTCGGAATCTAACAAATCTAGAAAAAAGGAATCGGGAAACAATCTGCCCTGCGCCATCTCCGGCAGAAATTAGATTAGTCGTTGATAAGATTAGACGAATGCCTTATCATTGCCACAAGCTACTTGCCCATGAATAAATGTGTTTTTCTAGATCGGGATGGGGTACTGAACAGGGACAATCCAAACTATACCTATTCGATCGAAAGCTTTGAAATTTTGCCTGGAGTGATTGAGGCCATTACCCTTTTAAAGCGTGCCGGGTATCAGTTAATCGTGGTCACGAACCAATCGGGAATTGCACAGGGGTTATACACCCAACAACAAATGGAGGACTGTCATCGGTATTTTCAAAAGATGTGCGAAAACCGAATCGATCATTTCTATTTCTGTCCATACCATCCCTCTGTAACCGCCTCGCTGGCACGCAAGCCGGGTACACTGATGTTCGAAAAGGCCATTGCCCGGTATACGATTGATGTTACTAATTCCTGGATGATCGGAGACCGTGGCCGGGATATCATACCTGCCCGTGTATTAGGAATTAAAACGATTCAAATCGGGCATGAAATTGAAGCCGAGAACCGGGGAGATTATACGGTTGAGAATTTGATGGAAGCTGCTGCATTGATCCTAAGCCCGAAATCAGAACGTTAATTTCAATTTGACAATGGGGTTTGCCAATTGACCGGTAGAATGAAAGAGTTTTTCGGAGGATTGCTTATTGGTTAAGTAGTTTTCGGGCATCACCTTCATACTGAACTGTAGGTTCTTGCGATTTAATCGACCCACTTTTAGCGATTGTTCGAGATTCTTCATTTTGTATTGACGAAATATAGCCTGGTGAGTAATCAATGCAAATAACGCTGGTACTCCAAGAATTACGCCTGCAGACTCCGGTTCCAGCAAGGCGGTCAACCCTAAGCCCACCAACGCTGCGCCCCCGCTGGATAAACTGATTGCACTTCCCTGCTTTTTGGTTAGATAAGCTCCCCGTACGGATCGTTGCCCCCAGATTGTGCCGGTAATGGCAGTAGCAGCCGGAATCAGTAACAAGCCATAATTTTCACTATTGTTAACTACAGACTCAATCGCGATAGCTCCGCCCAATCCGGTAGTGATCAAGGTTAATGAACCAATGGCATCGACATCGCCCATGCTGTAGTTGTATTTCTTTGCCTGCTTATTGCCAATCAGTAAACCGGCAATTCCCCCACCCAGGAGAGCGGCACCGTAAATATTTGCATTGTCAGGATTAGCAGCAGCCACACCAAGAACTGCAACACCAGGACCCAGAAAGCCATACAAGCGCATCATTTCAATGTATCCTTCCGGTAATTTTTTTTTCTTCTGACCCTGAAAGGCAATTTCACCCATCGTAATACTTCCCAGGGTTGAAAAAGCCAGTGCGAGATCCCCGGTTACATCCGATTCGCCACCCACCGCCAATCCCAGAGCGGCTCCATACCCTAGCCCGAGAAGTTTGCCAGTATTGCCTGCCCGAATAACACTTGGATTGATTCCTTCATATTTTTTTTGGTTAATGATGGGGCCAAGTTGCCACAAGCCGGCTGTAATAAATGGTATTCCTACCGCAGCAGCATCTTCCATGCCTGTAATGACCACCAGACTTATTCCATAATAAGCTCCGTATAACCCATTCACCAGTCGATCACGGGTGCGAAGTTCAAAATCTACGGGTTCCCCTGGTTGGGGGATAGAACGTTGTGCTTCCAGATTCCATTGTTCTTTCATTGATTCAAAGAGTCGTTTTTCATCTTCCGACATTCTTTGATAGTAATTGGTCAGGTATTGCTCGTAGTCCTGCAAGTACAATGACTCATTGTCAGTTAATACTTCGCCTTTCGACTTCTTTGCCAGAATTTTTTGATACGTTTCCTTATTCAGTTCATTCCAATATCCTTTGGCGGTGTATAAATCCTGCGCGCTGGTTTGAGAAAAGATGAAGACTAAGAGTAGAACAAGGAGGCAGGAACACTTCATGAAACCGAAGATAACAAATCCCCACACGATCACAAATGAACCATGTGGGGATTACATTTTTGAAGATTACTTAAACAGCTTCTACTTCAGCCAGGTCTTTTGCAAGTCTTTGTTGCAGGTCAAAAGGCACCGGTACATAGTCCACAAACTTTTGTGAAAAACTGGCTCGTCCCTGGGACAGAGAACGGAGCGAGTTCGAGTATTTGTCTAATTCTGCTAAGGGAGTGCGGGCCTTAATTACCTGGTAGCTGCCGTTGGTGTCAATTCCCATAATGAGCGACCTGCGGGTTTGTAAGTCACCCATTACATCACCCATAATTTCTTCAGGCACTCTTACTTCCAGATCATAAATCGGTTCCAATAGCTGAGGTTCGGCCCGCATGAAGGCATCTTTAAAGGCCATCATGCCAGCGATTTTAAAAGAGATATCGTTCGAGTCCACGGGGTGCATCTTACCATCGTGAACCATCACGCGCACATCCCGAACGTAGGATCCTGTGATGGGTCCTTCTTCCATTTTTTCCATCACCCCTTTTAAGACGGAAGGAATGAACCGCGCATCAATCACACCCCCCACAATGCAATTGTAAAATACCAACTTTCCACCCCATTCCAGGTCAATCACTTCTTTCCCTCGGATTGGAAATTCATCGGGTTCAGGCATGCCTTCGGTATAGGGCTCAATCTTGAGGTAGACTTCACCAAACTGCCCGGCACCACCCGATTGCTTTTTATGGCGATAGCTCGCACTGGCCGGTTTACGTATTGTTTCCCGATAGGAAATGCGAGGTGTTATAAAGTCTACATTAAGTTTGTAGGTATTTTCCAAAAACCACCGGCAAACGGTAAGGTGTAATTCGCCCTGGGCCGACAAAATCAGTTGTTTCAGTTCCTTAGAGTATTCAACTTCCAAGGTTGGATCTTCCTGATGAATTTTGCCCAGTACCTCACCAATCTTTTCATTGTCATTTTTACTCCGGGCAATTACCGCCACCCGAACCCGCGGTTCTGGAAACTCGATGGGAGTAATGGTTACATCAAAGCCTTTTACATGCAGCGTTTGATTGGTATAGGTATCTTTTAATTTCAAGGTGGCACCAATATCACCCGCCACTAATTTATCTACGGTGGTCCGGTTTTTTCCATCCATGATAAACAATTGGTGAATGCGTTCGATGGCCCCTGTTTGACTATTGATTAATTCTGAATTCGAAGTTACTTCGCCCGAAATCACTTTAAAGAAAGTCAGTTTACCCAGGTTGGGTTCCAAATGAGACTTGAAGACAAATAAAACAGTTGGTCCATTCGGGTCACAGGGAATTTCTTTTCCATCAACCGTAGATTCAGGTTTAGATTCGCGCGGAGTAGGAGCAACATTGTCAATAAAACCCATCATTCGGCCGGTACCCATATTTTTCTTAGCCGACATGACAAACACGGGGAACACATCGTGATGAATCATTCCTTCTTTTAGTCCCAGGCGCATTTCATCTTCGTCCAACGTGCCCTGCTCGAAATATTTTTCCATCAGCTTCTCATCATTCTCAGCGGCTTTTTCAACAAGTTCATTGTGCAGCCGTTCTGCTTTTTCTTTTTCTGAGGCGGGTATTGGTAATTTTTCAGGCTTCCCGCCTTCTGCCGGGAAACGATACAACACCATTTTTAGAAGGTCAATAATTTCGTTAAAGTCTGGGCCCTGATTTAACGGATACTGCATTTGTACAACTTTTGCACCAAAATGGTTTTTTAAGGAGGCTAACGTGCTATCAAAGTCTGCCTTTGGATGATCCATTTGGTTGATTGCAAAAAGTACTGGTTTGTTAAAACGCTCGGCATAATTCCAAATCAATTCCGTACTAACTTCCACACCCTGGTAAGCATTGATTACCACCACACAGGTATCCGCTACACGAAGTGAGGCAATCATTTCTCCCGCAAAGTCATCAAACCCGGGGGTGTCAATGATATTGATTTTGTAATCTTTCCATTCGGTATGTAGCGGGGTGGCAAAAACCGAGTTCCCGCGTTCATGTTCAATCTCATGATAATCGCTGATCGTATTTTTTCCTTCGATGGTACCTCTTCGGTGGATAATTCCGGCCTCAAACAACATGTCTTCTGCGAGCAATGTCTTGCCGGATTTGGGCGCCCCGAGCAGCGCAATATTTTTGATATGCTTGTCATCGTAGATTTTCATAGCACGTGGGGTTAAGGGTGAAACATAGGTGGGAATTGCTGAAATGAATATACCAGATCAGCAGAAGAGATAAAAATGATTTATATCATGCCGTAGCATGATCTCAGTTTTAGATTGATTTTGGCTTTTTCAGCGCAAGCAACTGGTGAACAGCGGTATTTTTTTGATCTGCCCGATTCCAATACGAAAAACAGCCTGCATCAGAGAATCCTGAGGGCAATGCAGATTGTGCCGGCAAAAGATTTATTTGATGACCTTAACCGTTTCTTCATTCTGATAACCGAGCAGTTTCATCATGCTATCACTCGACTGCTCTTTTGCAAACAATTCGGTAGTGATTTCGCCATCTTCATTGCGATTGATCAGCACATGCTTGGGTGCAGGAATCAGGCAATGTTGAATACCGCCATAGCCGCCCAATGATTCCTGATACGCCCCGGTGTGAAAGAATCCGATGTACAAAGGCTCTTCATCCGTGATCATCGGCAAGAATACTTCCCCGGTATGGGCTTCCGAATTATAGTAATCGTGGCTGTCGCAGGTAAGGCCCCCGATGTTCACTTTATGGTAAGGATCATCCCACTTGTTGACCGAAAGGAGAATGTACTTTTGGTTCAGGCCCCACACATCGGGCAGGTGCGTAATGAAGGAGCCATCAATCATGTACCAAAGCTCTTTGTCATTCTGCAACTTTTGATCCACCATCGAATACAGCACGGCTCCACTTTCACCAACGGTAAAACTGCCGAATTCGGTAAAGATGTTGGGCACAGGTACGTTGTTCTTTTCACAAATCCATTTGATGTTTTCCACAATCTGTTCGATCATGTACTTGTAGTCATAATGAAACGTGAGCGAAGTCTTGATTGGAAAACCACCCCCAATGTCAATGGAGTCCAGCGTATCACAGATCTTCTTCATTTCGCAATACTTAAAAATGAAGCGACTTAATTCACTCCAATAATAGGCCGTATCTTTTATGCCCGTATTGATGAAGAAGTGCAGCATCTTTAATGATGCTTTGCTACTGGGTTGAATTTTTTCCTTGAACAAAGGGATGATATCGCTGTACCGAATTCCCAACCGCGAGGTATAGAATTCAAATTTAGGTTCTTCGTCTGCAGCCACCCGGATGCCCACCTGATAAGGCCGGTTTACATTTTTTTCGTACGTGTCAATTTCACTCAGGTTGTCGAGAATGGGAATGCAGTTGAACTCATCATTCAGCAAATCAGTAATGTATTGCTTGTACTGCGGCATTTTGAAACCGTTACAGATAATGAACGTCTCTTTCGATATTTTGCCGCGTTCGTACAGGGACCGAACAATCGGGATATCAAAGGCTGAGGAAGTCTCGATGTGAACATCATTTTTCAAGGCCTCTTCCAACACAAAATCGTAATGGGAGGATTTGGTGCAATAACAATAGGTGTATTTTCCGTTGTATTTAAACCGTTCTATCGCATTGTTGAACGTGGCTTGGGCAAACCGGATGTTCTCGCTGATTCGGGGGAGGTAGGTAATTTTTAACGGAGTGCCATACTGTTTGATGATGTCCATTAAAGGAACATCGTTGAACAACAACTCATGGTCGCGTACCTTGAATTCTTTTTGTGGAAATTCAAAGGTTTGTTCAATCAGCTCACGGTAACTCTTCATTCATTTATACGTTGTTCGTTGTTTGTTCTTGGCTGTTGGCTTGATCCTAAAACTAACAACGATCAACCGTATACCTTCAACCAATTTAAGAGGTGCAATATTGATATAAATTTGCCATCTTTGCAACACATCCAAACGTGTATGATTAATCACATTTCCAGCATGGTTTTCAACCCCGTACCCACGGGCTTGCATGCTTTGCCCGACTTCTAAGGGCAGGAAATGAGGCCATTTTGGCCGTATTTTTCTGATTAATCCAATACCATCAAAAATTCTTAGTTCCTGTGAAAGAGATAAAGATCATCGAAGTGAAGTCGGAAATCGGGGCCGGTACCCGGGGCGCCAGCCTGGGTGTGGAAGCGATGAAAATTGCCAGTCTTGATTTGAAGTCGGACCTGTTCCGAAAATTTGATTCGATCGAAGTGGAGAACGTAAATGAATTGTTGTTTGACGGAGCCGAACATGCCTATGCGAAATTTATTGATGGCGTTCTTATCATGGAAGAGCGCGTGTGCCTGGAAGTATACGAACAGATTTTTGATGACTTCTTTCCCTTGATTATGGCAGGCGATCACTCAACTGCTTACGGCACCATTGCGGGTATTAAAAAAGCGTTCCCTAAAAAGCGACTGGGCGTTATCTGGATCGATGCGCATGCCGATATGCACACTCCGTTTACAACCCCTTCCGGCAACATGCACGGAATGCCGTTGGCAATGGCGTGCGGATTTGATAACCTGGAGTGTAAAGTAAATGACCCGCGCGGAGAAACGCTTGATTATTGGGAACAAATCAAAAATGTTGGCATGCAAGGTCCGAAGATCGTACCGGAAGACCTGGTTTATATTGCCGTGCGCGATTTGGAGAAACCTGAAAACTACCTCATCAATAAGTACAATATTAATTTTATTGAAGTTGAAGAAGTAAAGAAGTCAGGGGCAACCGCCATTGCCACCAAAGCCCTTCAGATGCTTGATCATTGCGATTTAGTGTATGTTTCATTTGATGTGGATAGCATCGACAGTCGCTTTTCGACAGGTACCGGTACTCCGGTGCCTAATGGATTAACCGTGGAGGAGGCAAAAAATCTTAATGCCGAGTTATGCAAGGATCCCAAGGTGTGTGCCTGGGAAATAGTGGAAGTAAATCCTACCCTGGACACCGAAAACCGGATGGCCGAAAGTGCCTTTGAAATCATGGAGGCTTCTGCAAAATCCATTATGGGCCGGCCTGTGATGGCGGAATAAATTCGACTAGTTTTTTCTTTCTGCGAGCGTTGTTAACGACTGGATTGTGCTCATCAGATTACTGCGAATGATGGGATCGGTGAACATGCGTGGAATGGAACTGGGCATGGAAAGAATCCGATACGTGGCGCGCACCTCATTATAAGCCACTTGCTCCAAACGCCAACTGCCGGATAACTCCATTCGGCTGACTCCTTTTTTTATCGGGGCCCGAACCGGATCCACCACGGATTCGAACTTGATGACAAGCTCTTTACCCGGAACAATTTCTTTCAGGGTGTATTTAAGAAAATGATCCTGGTCACTCACTGGCCAGGGGATGTCATGGTAGGAATATTCAAACCAATAAGTAGTATCCGGCTGAAGATGGATTTTATAGTCGGAGATGTGGTCTTGCCACAGATAGATCTTTGATTCATCCCGAAGGATATCCAATACTTCGTACATGGATGCCTGAATTGGAAATTCACCTTTCACCTCCCGGGCATTTACCTCGGGTACTTTGCCGGGAAATGTAATCCATCGTTCATAGACAAAAACGGGAGAGTCTTCCTTAACCAACACGAAATTTTCCGGGATTGAGCTTTGAGCCAGCGCATTACCCACACCAAATATCAATAAGCACCGAAGCAGCCGGAAAGTCATACGATTCACTGGAGCATTAATTTCAATAAATGAATTCACATAACCTAAGACAACCCGACCGGAATACACCCCTGCTTTTCTAATTGATTTTTTTGAAAGGTACATTTAGGGCGCGTCCTGTACTCACTTCCAAACCGATCATCTTACCCTTTTTGTCTTTTTTGAATTCATAAAGGTTGAAATCCTCATCGCGGAAGCCATTTCGATAAAGGGGCGTAAGCACCTGCACGAGTCCGGGCATAATGTGTAACGCTAAACTTTTTTCAGCGAGGGTAATCCGATAGGTAGCATCTGCTTCAGCACTGAAATACAAACCTGTGAATTGCCGCAGTGATTCTGTTTTCAGATCAGCATCTTCCATCCGTTCATAGGTACCCGTTCCCCGAGGCGTCTTCAGAATTATTTCTTTTGGGGAAGTACGAATCCAATAAAAATGATCCTGATAAAGCGTGTCTAGATGGAGTGCTGAAAGTTCATG
The DNA here is from genome assembly GCA_964488465.1 of uncultured Ohtaekwangia sp. Taxonomy (GTDB): domain Bacteria; phylum Bacteroidota; class Bacteroidia; order Cytophagales; family Cyclobacteriaceae; genus ELB16-189. The sequence goes on from CAZAUN010000009.1 coordinate 127,292, forward strand.
ACCATTGGAAATTAGTTTATTGTCTTGATACTCCAACCTAATTACATCAATGTCATCTACCTGCTTATACACACCGGACCAGGCTTTTTTCTGATCCTCACTTAGTGTGATGAAGTGAGTCGGTTTAACCGGTACGGATAGTACAGTGGGGCCGAGAAAAATTGCAGCAACCTGTTGCCAGATGCCCCCCATACCGGCATCGTTACTTAATATGGCAACCGATAATTTTTTCTGAGGGTAATAGGCCAGCCATGCCCGATAACCCGCGGTGGCTCCGCTATGGCTGATCTCCTGGTACTCGTTTACTTCGCCAATGAATAGTCCTGCAGCATAAGAAATTTCAGTACTATCGTTCAATTTGCCTTTTTGCGTTCGCCATTGGGCCACCTTTTCACCAACAATGGTTTTTGTTTCCAACAGTTTATTCCACCTTAACAAATCACCGGTGGTCGTCAGCAATCCGCCATGTCCATGAATATGTTCAAAAGGCATAAGTTGCCGGTAATTATTTTCATTGCCGCTGTACGCGATGGCCCGGTTAGGGACAACTTCCCTGAAATTATCTCGCCATTGGGTGTGGTGCATGCCCAGAGGTTTAAAGAAAACCGAATCCGTAAAACGCGCCAATGATTTATTAGAAACGCGTTCCACAATGGTAGCCAGCAACGAATAGTTTGAGTTGCTGTATGAGTATTTAGCTCCCGGTTTGAAGTTCAGTGATTTTTGTTTGCTCATGATATCCAGCGCGAGGGCTTGTGTATAAATCCGTGTGGTTCGCGGCCACCCGGTGAGTGCACCAACGCTGCCCCAATCTTTCAACCCACTGGTGTGGTTTAACAGATGTTGAACGGTGATTGGAGCTTCATAGATAGGAAGTTCAGGTACGTATTTTCGAACATCGTCTTGCAGACTTAATTGGCCATTGGCTGCGAGCATTAAAATAGAGGTGGCAGTAAACTGTTTGGCAACCGATCCGGATTCGAAGACGGTTTCCGGGGTGTTAGGGACATTGTGTTCCAAATCGCTTAATCCAAAGGCTTTATTGTAGAAGAGTTTTTCGCCCCGCTGGATGGCAATGGCCGCGCCAGGAGTGGCATTGTTCCACCGCGAAAAAAGGGCGTCCAGTTGCTTCACTGTATCAATGGGTTGGGCATCCATTACAGAAGTGGTAATCCACGCCATTAGAATGGCGACAACGATTTTCATAGAAATTGATTTTTATTGTTCCGCAACGGCCAACAATGTTTTCAGTGTATTCATCAGATTATTTCGAACAATCCGGTCAGTAACAAAGCGAGGATAACCAACCGGTTTGCCGATAACAGTATAGGTAACCAGTGTTTGCCCATTAACCAACTTTTTTAATTCCCACTGCCCGATAGTCGGTTTGCGTTCTATGTCCTCCTGCACCGGGGCCAACGCTTCGTTTGCTGAATGTTGAAAGCGGAGAATGATTAGCTCCTCGGTTCGCACCTTCAATGTTTGACCCAGCAAATAGTCCTGATCGTCCATGGGCCAGGGCATATCATATAAACTATAGGTATGCCAGGTTGTATCGGAATCAGGGAAGTGTCGGTATTCCAACAAATGGGATTGCCATTCTCTGATTTTAGATTCATGGGTAATGGTTTTATACATCTTTTCGAGTGAGATCGGAGTTTGAAACACTCCCTTTATCTGGCGGGATTGAACGGACGTACCCGGAAATGAAGTCCAGCGTTCATACAGGGTAACGCGTTCATCCTGCCGAACGATCTCAAATCCTTCTTCATCGGTTTGGGCTTCATTGAGACGAAAAGCGATAAGTATAAGGTATCCCCAGATAGTCATTTTAACGAACATTTCGTGATTATAAGCTTTTTTATCCAGCTAACACTCATCCTTTTTTCTGAATTATAAACCCATCGTTTTTATTTAATTTCGCGGCACCAAATTTTTAGAATGTATCAACAAAATCCACTATGAGCTCAAATCGACCCATCTCCACCTTTATTGAGAAGAATTATCTGCATTTTAATGCGGCTGCGTTGGTAGATGCTGCCAAAGCCTATAAAAAGCATGTTGCTGAAGGAAAGAAAATGCTGGTTTCTTTAGCCGGAGCCATGAGTACCGGTGAGCTGGGAATCAGTTTTGCTGAAATGATTCGTCAGAATAAAGTGCACATCATTTCCTGTACCGGTGCCAACCTGGAAGAAGATATCATGAATCTGGTTGCTCACTCGCATTACAGGCGCATTCCAAATTACCGCGATCTAACCCCGGAGCAGGAGTGGGAGTTGCTTCAAAATCACCTCAACAGGGTAACCGATACCTGCATCCCCGAAGAAGAAGCCTTTCGCAGGCTGCAAAAGCATCTTTATAAAGTCTGGAAAGATGCTGAAGACAAGGGTGAGCGTCTGTTTCCGCATGAGTTTATGTTCCGCATGATCAACAGCGGAGATTTAAAGCAGTACTATGAGATTGATCCAAAAAATTCATGGATGATTGCGGCTGCAGAACGAAATATGCCCATGGTGGTTCCCGGGTGGGAGGACAGCACGATGGGGAATATTTTTGCTTCGTATGTCCTTACGGGAGAACTGAAGGCATCCACGATGAAGAGTGGCATTGAATATATGGTTTGGTTAGCCGATTGGTATACGGAGCATGCTGGTAAGGACGGAATTGGATTCTTCCAGATAGGGGGTGGGATTGCAGGCGATTTTCCAATCTGTGTGGTGCCCATGCTGCATCAGGATCTTGAACGGGATGGAGTTCCGTTTTGGAGTTATTTCTGTCAGATCAGTGATAGTACCACTTCGTATGGTTCGTATTCCGGTGCTGTACCGAATGAGAAAATTACCTGGGGTAAATTAAGTATTGATACACCCAAGTTTATTGTAGAAAGCGATGCCACGATCGTTGCACCCTTGATGTTTGCTTATATTCTTGATCTGTAATCGCAGTTGGTAATTCGCTGTTTGATGTCGGTCAATTTTCGCGAACATCCAATAAACTCCAACAGAATTAAATGAATTTAGACCTTACCCTTCGTTCGGAAATACAAAAAGCAATTCATTCGCTATTCCAGGTGGAGTTTGATCAATTGCAACTTCAACCCACCAACGCTGAGTTTGAAGGCTCGCATACATTGGTTTGTTTTCCGCTCACAAAAATTTCAAAAAAAGGTCCTGAAGAAACGGCTCGCCTGGTGGGAGATCACCTGCAAATGCATTCCGGCCTTGTGAATCGGTATAATGTGGTTAAGGGTTTCCTGAATTTGGTAATGCATGATTCGGTTTGGGTTAACGTTTTTAAATCCATCTATGCGAATGCTAACTATGGCGTTACACCTGCCACCGGCAAGGAGCTAATGGTGGAGTATTCGTCTCCCAATACAAACAAGCCCTTGCATCTTGGACATTTAAGAAATAATTTTTTAGGGTATTCTGTTGCGGAAATCTACAGAGCGATTGGCTATACAGTTCACAAAGTACAGATTATCAACGATCGCGGTATTCACATCTGTAAGTCCATGGCTGCCTGGAAACTATATGGTGATGGTGAAACACCGCAGCGCTCGGGTTTGAAAGGTGATAAACTGGTTGGCAAGTACTACGTTGAATTTGATCGGAATTATAAAGCCCAATGCAAGGAATTGGAAGCCCAGGGACTGAGCAAGGAGGAGGCTGAGAGACAGGCACCGATTATGAAGTTGGCGGTACAGCTTTTACAGCAGTGGGAGCAGAAGGATCCGGAAGTTTGGGAGCTATGGAATTTGATGAATGGCTGGGTGTATGCTGGTTTTGACGTTACTTACCAGCGTATGGGCGTGGATTTCGAGAAACTATATTACGAATCGAATACCTATTTATTGGGTAAGGAGGAAGTATTGAAGGGTGTTGAGCGAGGCGTATTCTTCAAAAAGGAGGACGGTTCTGTTTGGGTTGACCTGACAGTCGATGGCTTGGATCAAAAAGTATTATTGCGCTCGGATGGCACTTCTGTATATATGACGCAGGATATTGGCACGGCCATTTTGCGTTTTCGCGACTTTCCAAAAATTGAAGGTCAGGTGTATACCGTTGGCAATGAGCAGGAATATCATTTTAAAGTTTTGTTCCTCATTTTAAACAAACTCGGTTATGAGTGGGCCAGGAAATGCTACCATCTGTCCTATGGAATGGTTGACTTGCCCACCGGTAAAATGAAATCACGCGAAGGGACGGTAGTGGATGCGGATGATTTGATGGAAGAAATGGTTCACGAGGCTGCCCGTCAAACGCAAGAACTCGGGAAGATCGATGACATGTCGCAGCAGGAAATAAAGGACCTTGCAGAAATGATCGGGTTAGGAGCGCTGAAGTTCTTCCTTTTGAAAGTAGATCCCAAAAAGCGAATGTTGTTCGACCCGAATGAGTCCATTCAATTGCAGGGCCACACCGGTCCATTCATTCAATATACCCATGCCCGCATCAAAGCAATTTTGAGGAAAGCGGCATCGATGAATATTTCGGTGGATGCCAATTCAATCAGCAAGGTGTCCACCCTGGAACCTGCTGAACGCGAAGTGATATTGAAGATCAATCAATACACCAATAAGATTCAGGAAGCTGCCCGCGAATATTCACCTGCGATACTGGCAAACTATGCTTACGAACTGGCCAAAGAGTATAATCAGTTTTATCAGGCCATTCCGATTTTCAATGAGAGTGATCCTGTCAAGCTGAAATTCCGGATTGCTTTCTCAGAAGTAACAGCTGCCACCATCGCCAAAGCCATGGCCTTATTAGGAATTCGAGTGCCCGAGCGGATGTAAGCACCGGATGAAGTACCTTCTCCACAACCAACAAACCGAGCGTCTGCTTTTTCGGAGCATTCAGCAATCCGATTTTAACGCGTGGATTGAATTTTTTAAAGACCCAAGAGCCTCCCAGCATTGGGTGGAAACAAGAAGTACCCCCGAATCCGAATGCAGCAAGTGGTATGAGAAACAATGGCTGCGCTATAAGGAGGATCGCGGGGGAATGAATGCACTCCTCGAAAAATCGACTGGTTTACTCGTGGGGCATGCAGGGCTGTTGGTGCAGGTAGTAGATGATCAGATAGAGTTGGAAGTGGCCTACTCGCTCTTGCCCCAATTTTGGAATCAGGGATATGCGAGCGAAGCTGCTGTAAAGTGTAAAAAGGAAGCCTTTGAGAAGGGGTATGCGACTTCCTTAATTTCAATTATCAGCCTTTCGAATTTGCCTTCCCAACGGGTAGCCATAAAAAATGGTATGACGATTGATAAGCATACGGTATATCGGGGCAATCCTGTTTACATTTTCCGGATCCATGATTCAGGGATACCAAAAAAGGCTTAAATTCAACAATCCGAACAATTAGATTCATTTTACTGTTATAAAACGCATAAACCGTTAACCCTATGAAACTAGCCATTACCTTTTTAGCAGCCATTCTAATGAGTGCACCATCGATTTATGATTTTAAGATCAATAGCCTGGAGGGCAAAACCATTGATTTTACCGCCTACAAAGGCAAGACTCTCCTGATTGTTAATACTGCTTCCAAGTGTGGGTATACACCGCAATATGAGGAGTTGCAGAAGTTGCATGAAACCTACGGAGACAAAGTGACTATCCTGGGCTTTCCAGCCAACAATTTTGGAGGCCAGGAGCCGGGTACAAATTTGCAGATTGCTGAATTTTGTAAAGCCAATTATGGGGTAACTTTTCAAATGTTTGAAAAGATTTCCGTGAAAGGAGAGGATCAACACCCGCTGTATGCTTTCCTGAAGGAGAAAACAGGACAGGAACCCACTTGGAATTTCTGTAAGTATCTCGTGAAACCGGATGGCACGGTTAAATTTTTCAATTCAAAAGTAAAGCCACTCGATCCGCAGATCGTAGAATCTTTATAATGTTGAGGCAGCCCGATCTGATCGGGCTGCTTGTTTCATGAATAGCTTATGAAGAAGGGATGGATATTTTTAATTGTTATAGGTATGGGTATTAGTGCGTTTTTGTCCAACAAACTTTCCAAAGCAAAGCAAGGCCCGTTGGCCGAGTCGATTTATGAATTCAAAGTCAAGAGTCTAGAGGGACGGGAAATAGACTTTCAACAATTCAAAGGCAAGAAGCTGTTGATCGTAAATACCGCCTCCAAATGTGGCAAGACCCCACAGTATGCTGGACTTGAAAAACTGCACGAGCAATTCGGGGATAAAGTTACCGTACTCGGATTTCCGGCCAATAATTTTTTATGGCAAGAGCCTGGAACAAATGAAGAGATTGCAGCCTTTTGTGAAAGAAACTATGGCGTTAAGTTTCAGATGTTCGAGAAAGTATCGGTGAAAGGGGGAGATCAGCATCCGTTGTACCAATGGCTGGAAGCCCGGACAGGTAAAAAGCCTGACTGGAATTTTGCCAAATACCTGGTGAGTGAAGACGGGAAAACCGTCACCTACCTCAGTTCCAGTGTTGAGCCTCTGAGTGAAGAGTTGCTCCAAAAGATTTAAAGACCATTTAATTAAGCATTCATTTCTTGCTGATTTAGGATCGGGCAAAGCAACCTGGGGTTCTTGTATTTCATCAACTGCTTACCAGGGCACATTTTAATTTTTCAATCAACAATATGCAGGAATTGAGATTATCGTTTTTAAAGACGTTTGATAGAAAAATTCGTCTACTCGGTCAAATGGGTTGGTCTCCTAAATTAATAGGTATGTATGTTTGAGTTTCCAAATCTCAACGCAATGAGAATGACGAAAATTTATTTAGCCGGATTGGTTTTGATATCAGCATGGTTAGTATCATGTTCCGATAACGACCAGCTTGCAAAATTGGAGGTTCGTTTAACCGATGCACCTGGCGACTTTCAGGAAGTGAATATTGACATTCAGGATGTGCAAATTCACGTCAATGAAGGTGAGCAGCCAACCGGCTGGCAATCGCTTGAGATCAATAAGGGAGTTTATAATTTATTGAAATTAACCAATGGACTAGATACTCTATTGGGCTCTATTGAACTCCCGGCTGGCCGGGTTTCGCAGATCCGATTGGTTTTGGGGAATAATAACACGATCAAAGTAGATAATCAGGTGTCTGATCTCAAAGTTCCGAGTGGCCAACAATCGGGATTGAAGTTGAATGTACAAACAACTTTAATTGAAGGAATCACCTATAGTATTCTATTGGATTTTGATGTGGCGCGGTCGATAGTGAAGCACGGAAATAGTCCCTATATAGTAAAGCCGGTAATACGCGCTATAACGGAAGCCACCAGCGGGGCCATTGAAGGCACCGTTACGATTTCTGAGGCCACACCTGCGGTTTATGCAATCCAGGAATCTGACACCGTGGGCACGACCTTTGCAAATGAATTCGGTAACTTCATGATTAAGGGGGTTCCGGCTGGAACATACAAGCTATCATTTCAACCCGCCACGGGCTACCTAATTGACGATATTGAAGGCGTGGTTGTTACTACAGGCGCTGTAACTTCCTTAGGAGCGGTACCGGTAGTTGAGGAGTAACATACGCTGAAGTAGTCTTTAAAAGGATGGTGTCCACCATCCTTTTTTTGTTTTACAGACTTGCCTATTTCACCCCAAATAAATCCGGGTTTCACCGACATTATACAGCGACATACCCGATTGGTTTCGCCTGCCGCGCTTTTACCCCGTTACTTTGGGTAAATAAAAAGCAATTGATTATGAGCACGAACAAAAAATTAAGTAGCAGCCTCTGGGTAGGAGCCATCATCCTCTTCATCGGCAGCATCCTTCTATTGGACCGAATGGATTTACTCTACTTTCCACATTGGCTATTTTCATGGAAGACCTTGCTCATTGGTATCGGCCTAATCTTTGGTATCAACCGGAAGTTTGAAGGCATTGGTTGGCTTGTTTTGATCTTGATTGGTACCTTCTTTCTGATCGATGATATCCCCGGCTTTCCCTATGATATTGATCGGTATGCATTTCCGGTCGGAATCATAGTCGTAGGCGCATATATCGTTGGCAGGGCCTTGTGGGGTCCTTCGCGGGAAGCGCGCAAATCCATTTCCGGAGATGGGTTAGTGAGCATGGATGAGGGCGGTGAGGATTATTTCGACATCACTACTGTATTTGGTGGCACCAAGAAAAAGGTGTTTTCGAAAAAGTTCAAAGGGGGCGAGAGTACCTGTATTTTCGGTGGTACCGACCTGGATTTGACTCAGGCCGATATTGAAGGAACCGTGGTGATTGATGTGGTTCAACTTTTTGGTGGGGTTAAAATGGTAGTGCCTGCCAACTGGGAAATAAAATCTGACATTACTGCCATTCTTGGTGGGTTTGATGATAAACGCAGTACGCCTCAAGGCCCTCCTTCCGGTAAGAAGTTAATCATTACGGGGTTCGTAATGTTTGGTGGAGTAGAGATTAAAAGTTATAGCTAACTGTTTACCGTTGCTGGTCCTGGATTCCTGATCCGGGTACCAGCAACCAATTTACATGCCTATGAATTGGTATCTGGCTAAATTGGTTTTTCAAATTCTGAGGAAGGACAACGGAGTACCGCAATTTGATGAGCAGTTACGGTTGATTACCGCAGATGAGGTGGGATGGGCGATTGAGAAAGCCAGGGTCTTGGGATGGCTGGAACAAGTTGAAGTTGAACAAAAGGGCTTTCTGTTAGAATGGCGATTTGTAGGAGTGGCAGATATTTGTAAAGTAGAGGCGTTTGAAGATGGGGCTCAAATTGGCTCGTGTACGATTGAGCCTGAGGATTCCCATGAATATATGGAAATGATAAAATGCAATTCGACAAAATCACTCAACCTGGTTCGACAGGCTGAAAATTTACTAATGAGTTAGAGCCATTAGAAAGTACTTGAAAAAATAAAAACGGGGAAGATCAATTTTACTTGACTTCCCCGTTTCATTGCATACCAACCGGAGCTGATGTGCAATCCTAAACTGCTTTTTAACCTGGTAAAATCTGCCCCGGTTATTTCACAACAACCGTTCTCAACTTCTTCTCAGGACCCACTTTCCGAAGAGAGCTGGCCGCTGAAACAATCTTCCCGCCCCGCTTTTTTGTAACTATTTTCCGTAGAAAATAATCTTTTGTTTTTCGGAGCAAGTCGATTACCCTGTCACAAAATCAACTTAGTGATATGAAGATACTTGTTGGATATAACCACACAAAAAATTCGTTCAAAAAGATTCGCACAACTTATCCACCTACTTGTCAACAAGAGGTAACTGCAAATCAATCTGTGTCTTGCTTGAATCGGTTAAAGCATTGAATGAGTTTACAGAAAGGCAGAATCATATTTATTTACCGTGGTAGACTCACGGCAAATCCCTCAAATTCATTGCTATTTAAGGTTCTGTTCCATAAATTTTATGATAAAAATCATCTTTTTCGCTAACTCCAATCATATACCCCAAAATCAGTCCATTCTACTTTTAAGCTTGTAAACAGACTAAACCTAGGCCCATCATGCAACTCGAGAAAATCTATTACGACAACAAAATTGTCAAAGCCTTTATTATCGCCACAGTCATCTTTGGCATTGTGGGAATGACAGTCGGCTTGCTCGCTGCCATTCAACTCTTCTATCCACTATTCAATTTTGACCTGCAATACACCTCTTTTGGCCGGATCCGGCCACTGCATACCAATGCGGTAATTTTCGCTTTTGTTGGCAACGCCATGTTTGCCGGTGTGTATTACAGCATGCAACGCCTGCTCAAAACCAGGCTCTTTAATGATACACTAAGTTGGATTCACTTTTGGGGTTGGCAGTTGATCATTCTTGCTGCGGCCATCACCTTGCCATTGGGCCTTACCACATCGAAGGAGTATGCAGAATTGGAGTGGCCGATCGATATCGCCATTGCGCTCATCTGGGTGGTTTTTGGAATCAATATGATCGGTACCATTATTAAGCGGAGGGAGCAGCACATGTACGTTGCCATCTGGTTCTACATCGCTACGTTTGTTACGGTTGCGGTGTTGCACATTGTAAATTCTTTTGAAATGCCAGTGACCCTTTTCAAGAGTTACTCCTGGTATGCTGGCGTACAGGATGCCTTGGTGCAGTGGTGGTATGGTCACAATGCCGTGGCCTTCTTTTTAACCACTCCCTTCTTGGGAATTATGTACTACTTCCTGCCGAAAGCTGCAAACCGGCCGGTGTACTCTTACCGGCTTTCAATTATCCACTTCTGGTCGTTAATCTTTATTTACATCTGGGCAGGTCCGCACCATTTACTATACACTGCCTTGCCTGATTGGGCCCAATCATTGGGTACCGTGTTTTCCATCATGCTCATTGCCCCTTCCTGGGGAGGAATGTTGAATGGTTTGTTTACGCTTCGCGGGGCCTGGGACCGGGTGCGTGAAGATGCTGTTTTAAAGTTCATGGTGGTGGCTGTAACTGCGTATGGTATGGCCACACTGGAAGGCCCGCTGTTGTCCTTAAAGAATGTGAATGCGATCGCACACTATACCGACTGGATTGTTGCACACGTACACGTGGGTGGCTTAGGCTGGAATGGATTCCTGATTTTTGGAATGTTGTATTGGGCCATTCCCCGCATGTGGAATACCAAATTGTATTCGTCCAAATTGGCAAATGTGCACTTCTGGATCGGAACCCTGGGCATTGTATTCTATGCGCTGCCCATGTACGTATCCGGTGTGGTACAAAGCTTAATGTGGAAAGAATTTGCAGCCGATGGTTTTCTTAAATATCAAAATTTTCTGGAAACCACGACACAGATTTTACCCATGTACATGTTGCGCGCAGTAGGGGGTACACTGTACTTAACGGGCGTGTTTATCATGACCTATAATTTATTGAAAACTGCAGCCGCAGGTAAATTCATGGCCAATGAGGAGGCTGAAGTTTCGCCCATGGTGAAGGTGGCGCATACCGGTGGATATTGGCACCACATTCTGGAAGCCAAACCCATTCTCTTTACCGTCTTGGCATTGGTTGCCATTTTGATAGGGGGTATTATAGAACTGGTACCTACGTTCCTCATCAAATCCAATGTCCCTACTATTGCCAGTGTAAAACCTTACACCCCTCTCGAACTTCATGGTCGCGATATTTACATTCGGGAAGGCTGTGTGAGTTGTCACTCACAAATGATCCGGCCATTCCGTTCAGAAGTGCAGCGCTATGACCCCAAAGGGGGCGAGTATTCGAAAGCAGGAGAATATGTTTATGATCATCCGTTCCTCTGGGGTTCAAAACGTACAGGTCCGGATTTACATCGAACGGGTGGCAAATATGCCGATAGCTGGCACTACCGCCATATGTTAACGCCAGGCGAAGTAAGTACGGGTTCGATAATGCCCGCCTATCCCTGGCTCTATGATCAATTAATTGATAAGGAATTGACTGCCGGAAAGATTAGTGCCCTTCGTACCATTGGTGTACCCTACGAAGAGGGATATGAAGCGCGCGCAAATGAAGACCTTGATAAACAAGCAAACCGGATTGTTGAAGGCTTGCAAATGGAGGGCATTGAAACCAGTCCGGATGCCGAAATTATTGCCTTGATTGCATACCTGCAGCGTTTGGGTTCGGATATTAAATTAGAAAAAATTACCAACCAATAACCTGTAGCGCGATGTATAAGAATGTACTTCAAAGCATTGATAACGTGGCCATCTGGCCGGTAATCTCCTTTCTCATTTTCTTTATTTTCTTTTTGGTATTGCTTTGGTGGGTTTTCAGTGCCGACAAAACATTTATCCAGGAGATGAGTAAGAAACCTCTTCAGGATGGATCGGAACACAATCAGGAAGCTGAACCCTTAAATCGATAATTGCTATGAAAAAGATACTTTCAATTCTCACACTGCTAATCAGCGTTGTAACGATTGGTTATGCTCAACCTATTGAACCGGTTCCGGCTTCCCTTTGGGATGATCCAATGATTACCTTTTACGTTGTGGTTGGGTTCATTTTCGTAGTCGTTATACTCGTCTTGTTTGTGGCCGTGTACATGTTGCAGGTACTGAACTTCATGGTAAAGCAGGCCACACGCGAACGCTCAGAGAAGTTGGGTATACCTTATAAGGAAGAGCCTTCTTTGTGGGCAAAACTCTGGAGTGAATCAAATGACTTTGTTCCTGTAGAAAAGGAGGGCGACATTATGCTCGATCACAACTATGACGGCATTCGCGAATTGGACAATCACCTGCCTCCGTGGTGGAAGTGGTTGTTTTATGGGGCCATCGTATTTTCCGTTGTATATCTAATATTCTATCACTTGTCGGATACCTTACCGCTACCTTTGCAGGAGTATGAGCAGGAAATTACCTTGGCTGAAGAGCAAGCCCGTAAACTGAAGGCTTCCAACCCGGTGGCAGCGATCGATGAAACCAATGTTCAGCTACTGACGGATGCCACAGCGTTGGCCGATGGGAAGACAACCTTTTTAAACAACTGTGCTTCCTGCCATCGCAAGGATGGTGGAGGCGATATTGGACCTAACCTGACGGATGAGTACTGGAAACACGGGGGTTCCATTCAGGATATCTTTAAGGTAGTGCGGCATGGAGTACAAGGCACCAATATGATTGCCTGGGAAGGTTTTATCAGTCCTGAAAAAATGCAAAATGTTTCCAACTACGTGCTTACCCTCCAAGGCACCAATCCGGAGAATCCCAAGAAACCCGAGGGAGAACTTTACAAACCTAAGGATACCCCAGCCGACTCGACCAAAGTACAAGCGAGCCTATAGTAGAAAGACATCTTTGAAACATTCAATGGGAATTTGTGATTCCGGAAATGTTTTGGAGATGTCTTTTGTTATGAATAAGACCGATACTTGAAGTATGAAAGAAGTTGCCCACAATCTGTATGAATATGAAGAGGAGTTCCGCAATACGCTGGCAACGGTAGACGACAAAGGTAAACGGGTTTGGATCTATCCTAAAAAGCCATCGGGTCATTATCACCGGCTACGAATTATAGTTACTACGGTTTTATTGGCAATTTTCTTCTTACTTCCCTTTGTTCAATTGAATGGCAGACCCTTTATGCTCTTCAATATTTTTGAGCGGAAGTTTATTTTCTTCGGTCAGGTTTTTTGGCCCCAGGATTTTTTCTTGTTGGCATTAACACTAATCACGCTTTTTGTATTCGTTATCTTGTTTACGGTTGTTTTTGGTCGGCTGTGGTGCGGATGGGCTTGCCCACAAACCCTGTTCATGGAAATGGTTTTCCGCAAAATTGAGTATTGGATTGAGGGAGATGCTAATGCCCAGCGAAGGCTTAAAGCGGCTCCCTGGTCAACTGAAAAAATCGTAAAGAAGGGAGTCAAGCAATTCTTATTCGTACTCATTTCGGTGATTATTTCACACACCACCATGGCATACCTGATTGGCATCGATCAGGTAAAGGAAATTATTACTCAGCCTCCGACTGCCCACCTGGCTGGGTTTATTGGATTGGTCGTATTTACTGCGATTTTTTATGGAGTATTTGCCTGGTTTCGTGAACAGGCCTGCATTGCCGTTTGTCCTTATGGCCGCCTGCAAGGTGTCTTGTTGGTGAAAGATTCTATTGTAGTTGCCTATGACTGGTTACGCGGAGAACCCCGTGGTAAACTGAAAAAGCATGAAACCACCCTGTCCGAAAAACAAGGCGATTGCATCGATTGTAAATTATGTGTTCACGTTTGTCCCACCGGAATTGACATCCGGCACGGTACGCAACTGGAGTGCGTGAATTGTACCGCGTGCATGGATGCCTGTGATGATGTGATGACCAAGATTCACAAGCCAAAAGGCCTTATCCGGTATTCCTCGTTCAATGCCATAAGCGAGGGCACTCAAAAATTATTTACGGGCAGAGTGGCCGGTTATTCCGTGGTCTTAATTGCCTTGATCAGCCTGCTTAGTTATTTTGTGTTTACCCGGGCGGATATTGAAACTACTCTCTTAAAAGTGCCCGGCACACTGTATACCAAAACCGAGGATGGTCAAATTACCAACCTTTATAGCATCGAGTTTGTCAATAAGACCTTTGATGATATACAACTTGAGATCAGAGTGGAACGACCAACCCAAGCTACTTTTATGAAGATAGGGGATCCCAACATTCTTGTTCCCAAAGAGGGCATTCTAAAGGGAATGGTAATGGTAAAGTTGCCTGAGGAGGTGATCAACTCCATGAAGACAGAAATCGTACTCGGTGTATATAGTCAAGGGAAGAAAATTGAAACAGCGAAGGCAAAATTTATTGGGCCGATTGTACGACCCAGGCCTGATCAAAATAACTAACTTTACGGTATGAAATGGGTGGTAGTAGCATTTGTATTATTTGCATTGTTTATTGGAACGCTGGTGGTAATAAGCGTGCGTCAGGATGTAAGCCTGGTCTCGAAAAACTATTACCAGGACGAACTTCGCCACAGTGAAAAAATGACCAAACAGGTCAATACATCAGAATTGAGTGAGCAACCGCAAATTACCTTTGAAGAAAATTCGGTGGAGGTCATGTATCCGCTCCTGTCCAATTTTGAGAGCGGTCAGTTGATGATTCAGCGACCTTCCGATGCAAGGTTGGATCAGCAGTTTGAAATTCAGTCGGGTGTGGGCGATACGCAAGTGTTTGAATTGAAGGTTTGGGAACGGGGTTTGTACCGCGTTAGTTTGACGTGGTCTATGGAAGGCAAGGAGTATTATTTCGAGAAATTAATGGTGTTGTAAAGGTTTTATGTGGACAGCCTTAGTCATGGGGTTAGCGGGAAGTTTGCATTGCGCAGGCATGTGCAGTCCGTTGGCGATGGCCATTACTACCCGAAAGCCTTTTCTGCGGCATAAAGTCATCTACAATACCGGACGTATTTTCACCTATACTTTACTTGGTGCCATGGCCGCAGCGTTCGGCAGTTTGTTTAGCCTTACTTCCTATCAGAATGTTCTTTCTTTCACAATCGGTGGTTTGTTCCTGCTCATCGGGGTTGGTGCAATTTCAGGGATAAATATTCCATACTTAACGGCAGGCATTGGCAAGTTTACTTCTTGGCTGAAAGGCCTGTTTAGTTTCTGGCTTCAAAAGAAGGGTTCCCTGGCTGTGTTTACGATGGGCATGTTAAACGGATTACTGCCCTGTGGGTTAACCTATTTGGCTATGACCTATTGCTTCATCTTGCCCTCAGCGCAAGATGGATTTACTTTCATGATTTTGTTCGGTTTGGGAACCTGGCCGGTAATGATTGGATTTACCTGGTTGATGGGCTTGGGTTTTAAGAAGGTGACGCTCAATTATCAAAAAATCACAACCCTTGTGTTTATCCTGATCGGACTATGGATGGTGGGCAGGGTCTTTCTTACACATTCATCGGACACGCATCAGCACCTGTTTGGCACGATCTCCACACAGGAAGTCGTTTGCCCTTGATTCCATTTTGAAATTGACCTTATTTCTGTATTTTTAGTACTGAACTAATTGGGTTTTAACGAAAATCTCTATTCTGATGAAAAAAATACTCGTACCAACAGATTTCTCAAAGATTTCCATTAATGCACTGGAAGTGGCTAGTGAGATAGCCAAAAAATCAAGCGCTGAGATTATTCTCTTGCATGTGGTGGAAGATGCCACTCCGGATTCATTTTCTATTGCTGGTGAGTGGCGTACAGAAGAAAATTGGTCGGACAAATTATTCACGCTAAAGCTTATTGAAAAGGCAAAGACACAACTTGAGAAATTGGTGCTGGATCCACGGTTTTCCGCTGTGAAAGTGAACGGCCAACTGCGATTGGGAAATGCTTTTCATGGTATGCGAACCATCATTACCGAACAAAAGGTTGATCTTGTTGTAATGGGTACACGCGGGCGTTCAAGACTGGAAGAAATGGTGATTGGGTCGAATACGGAGCGTGTGGTGCGCCACGCCAAGTGCCCGGTACTGAGTATTCATAAAAAACCCGCTAAAGTAGACTTTAAAAATATTGTGTATGCTACGGCCATGCATAAGGATGAAGAGGTGTTCTCCCGTATGGTGAAGCGGACGCAGCAACTTTACAACTCAACCATCCATTTGGTACGCATCAATACTCCTGGCGACTTCCAGCGTGATCATGTAGTGAAGGATTATATGGATAAGTTTGCCAAGAAATTGGGCTTGAAAAATTATACCATCAATGTGTATAACGATATTACCGAGGAAGATGGAATTATTTATTTTGCTGAAAGTATTGATGCCGACATGATTGCTATGGCAACGCATGGGCGTACCGGGTTTGCACATGTCATGGCGGGCAGCATAGCCGAAGATGTTGTAGGCCATGCAAAACGACCCGTACTGACTTTTGTTGTGAAGCATTGATTAGACTATTGCCAATAAAGCCTCCTGAATATTCAGGGGGCTTTGTTTATTTTAATTACCCGCTTGAAAAATTATTATTTCATATTGGGGTTAAATATTTATTCAAACGAGTACGAAATCAAGCAGGCGTACCGTAAGCTGGCATTGCAATTTCATCCGGATAAAAATCCATCCAAAGAGGCAGAGGCTATTTTCAAGGAGGTGAACGAAGCCTACGAAATCCTGGGTGACCCGCAAACCAAATTTCAGTACGATCAGTTGTTGATGGGGGTGTCACCACCGCAACATCCCCATCGCGATCCGCGGTATCGGCCGCGCCCTCCGGGCTCTTATTCCCGCACCTCCAAAAGGACGGAAATGCTGGATACGATGCGGTCCTATCTTACGTATGCAGTAATGGTATCTCGGTTGGCGTTATTGTTTTCTTGTATTTTAATAGCGGATTATTCTCTGCCACCCATTAAAACCGAGCAACAAATTGTTAATGTTCGAAGCAGCATGCATATCCGTGGACCCCAATCCTCGCAACTTGAATTGCAGCAAGGGGAAACCATCAACTTAAGTGCACAAGCCGCCCGGGAATTTCAGCGGGGTTCTGTCATTTTGCTTCATAGCACCGCATGGTTTTCAATTCCCCTCACTCTTGAAAATGAGAAGTCACACTTTAAGACCAAAGTACCAGTGTCCATTTATGGAAATTTTATTTTTCTCCCATTGGTCCTGTTAATTACCTCCTTGTTGGGTACATTTTTTTGGAAGGGTGTCGAGTTTCGGTTTAACTTGGGAGTAGTAAATTTTTTTCTGATGCTGTTGAGTTTTATTTTTCTGAGAATACATAGTTTCTAATCGAAGATGAGTAAAAAGAATAACTGGAAATTAAGAGAGGGAATCGTGTACTCTACCAACGATAGTTTTGAGTATACCCATGGACAACAGCAGGAACAGGCCACACTTCAGTCCAACAGGCAAAACCTCCGGGTGATGATGGATAATTCGGGCCGGGCGGGTAAGCAAGTCACATTAATCAAGGGCTTTATCGGCAAAACAGCCGACTTGGAAGCGCTTACGAAGCTTCTAAAAACAAAATGTGGCGTGGGCGGGTCTGCCAAGAATGGGGAAATACTCATTCAGGGCGATGTTCGTGAAAAAGTCGTAGCGATTTTAACAAAGGAGGGCTATAAAGCCAGGAAAATTTGATCAACAAATGTTTGAAAATGCCGGGATTGCTTCAAACTTTTCAGGCTGGCAAGTGGTTTTGTATTTATATTTGATTTCTAAAACTTAAATTAATAGACTATGGCTTTTACACTTCCCGCACTGCCCTATGCATTCAATGCTCTGGAGCCGCATATTGATGCCCGCACCATGGAAATACACCACGGAAAGCATCACAATGCTTATGTTACGAATCTGAATAATGCCATTGCAGGAAAACCGGAGGAAAATCTTAGTATTGAAGAGATCTGTAAAAACATTTCAAAGTATCCGGTTGCCGTTCGTAATAATGGGGGTGGCCATTACAATCACTCTTTGTTCTGGACAATCATGGGCCCGAATGCTGGTGGTGCCCCAACGGGTGTTCTTGCCGATGCAATCAATGCTGCATTTGGCAACCTGGAGGAATTTAAAACCAAATTTAATGCGGCTGCGGTGGGCCGGTTTGGATCCGGTTGGGCATGGCTGATCAAGGATGCTTCCGGGAAGTTAGCCATCACGTCAACACCAAATCAAGACAACCCATTGATGGATGTTGCCGAGGCAAAGGGTACTCCGATCCTGGGTTTGGATGTGTGGGAGCACGCTTATTATCTCAACTATCAAAACCGCAGACCGGATTATTGTACCGCTTTTTGGAATGTGGTGAACTGGAGTGAAGTAGCTAAACGATTTGCAAAATAAGTCATTCATTATTTTTTTATTGAATAGCCCTGCCATGGTAGGGCTATTTCGGTTTTGTATGAATCCAATTGACGGGCTATGTTGAACATCCCAGAGGCATCTTCCTTACAGGAGGGGTTAAACTGGGGTGTCCCGTTTGTTATTCGAGGTCTTAATCTCCCTTGCAGTCTGCAAACCTGTGAGGAGCGTGCTCAAAAGCGTGACATGGATCTGTTTGGATACGGACGGAGTGGATCTGAGTTATGGCTGAAGGCGAGCGAAGCCTTTTCACAATTCCGGCAGGAGGCCCTGTCGATGAACATTGTGGATGCACCTTTTCCTGTCTTGCTCGATCACGAGATTCCCGAAACGTTGTTGAAGGCTGTCAAAAAGTCGCGAAAGAAAATATGCCTTACCTTAACCCGAAACGGTTCGTATACACCGTTGCACGTGGATCCCAATCATGGTGGCGGTTGGATGTACCTCCAACAAGGCATAAAGAAATGGCAACTGGTTGACGTAAAAAATAACCCTTGGTCACCCAACAAAAACGGAGACTTTGTTGACCCTCCCCAGAATCTGGATGCAGACTACCTGATGGAGACAACCATCTATCCGGGCGATTTTTTGTATTTCAGTCCATTAACTCCGCACCGGGTTTGGACCTATGCTGATAGCTTTGGGGTGAGCGGGTACGCTAAGTTTTGAATTTCAGCTTCGCATATTATTTTGAGGTGGAAATACTTTTCAGATAAGCAATTTGTCCTGCATGGTATAAGTCGTGCTGAAGAATGCCCTGAATCAAATCGCGGTGGGTCGCTTTTTCAATGTAAATCTTATCAAGCAAACTGTCCGGTTGCTTTGTAAGTAATTCCAGCAACCGGTTTTGTGATTCATGAAGAAGTTTCAGAATAGTACTCCAGCCCAATGCTTTAAGTTTTGATTCCGTGCTCCAATTGTCTTCACTTTTCATAGAGCCTTTGTAGGTAAGGTTACCTTCCAATCGCTTAATAAGCGATTGACGCCAATACACCATGTGCCATACCAATTGGGCGATGGAGTGAGCCTTTGGAGCGGGAGTCCAGAAAGCAACTTTCTCATCAATTTCCTCCAGGATTTCTTCTATCGAACTGCCGTACCAGGGCGAACCTTGAAACATCGTTTCAAATTGTTTCACCAATTCTTGAACCTGTTTGTTTGCCATTATTTTGTTTTGATGATATAGCTAATGCCCGCACGAAAAGCAAACTCGGTTCGCTCGACATAAAAATCTCCGAGTGCTTCAAAGCGCCAGTTTTCATGAATGGGCTTGGCCCATCCGGCTCCAAAGGCCACGTCATTCTCACCAATTAACCCCCGCATCCGAACAAACACATGATCAGCCGGGTACCATCGCATCCCCATCACGAAGGAAGTATTTCGGTCGGTCCATATTTCAACTCCAGCACCCACTGCGAAGTTTCGTACAATAAAGTAGTTGCCCTCCAATCCCAGTTGCGCTTTCTCCATAAAATTCGAAAAATCTGTTTTGATGAGGTCTACGCCACCACTCAGCATAACATCGTGACTGCTTTGAGCCAGCGTTGTTTGAGTTAGGACAAAGAAGATACTGAATACAAGGACTGATTGTTTTATCATAGTATTTATTTTCTCTCTTCTAACATTTTTTGAATAGCAAGATACTCGTCCCGCAGCCGGGCAGCTTCCATAAATTCAAGTTCCTTGGCTGCCTTCTCCATCGCTTTTCGAGTTCGTTCGGCCATTTTCTGAAGGTCATCTTTTGAAAGATAGGCCACAACCGGGTCAGCCGCTAACGATTTTTCTTCATCTTCAATATAATAGCGCTTTGTAGACTTCTTTGAATCGGCCACTTTGGTCTGCCCTAGAATTGAGTCTTTGGATTTTATTACTGTTTTCGGAATAATGCCATGCTTTTGATTATAGTCAATTTGGATAACCCTTCTTCGGTTGGTTTCATCGATAGCCATTTGCATCGATTCGGTAACCGTATCGGCATACATGATTACCCTTCCGTTTTCGTTTCGGGCAGCCCGGCCTATCGTTTGAACCAGCGAACGCTGATTGCGCAGGAATCCCTCCTTGTCCGCGTCCATGATTGCTACCAACGAAACTTCCGGCAGATCTAATCCTTCGCGCAACAAGTTGACACCCACCAATACATCGAATACTCCGAGACGTAATTCTCTTAAAATTTCAACCCGATCCAAAGTGGCTACTTCAGAATGGATGTATCGACATTTTATGGCAGCCCGGCCCATGAATTTGGTAAGTTCCTCGGCCATTCGTTTCGTCAGCGTAGTCACCAGTACACGCTCTTTCTTTTTCACACGTTCATCAATTTCTTCAAATAGATCATCAATTTGATTTTTGCTGGGCCGTACTTCAATTTGAGGATCGAGTAAACCGGTTGGGCGAATAAGTTGCTCGATTACCACCCCCTCTGATTTTCGAAGCTCATACTCTGATGGAGTCGCGCTAACATAAATAACCTGATTGACCAGGGCTTCAAATTCATTAAAGGTAAGTGGCCGGTTATCGAGGGCTGAGGGTAATCGAAATCCGTAATCGACCAGATTTACTTTGCGAGATCGATCGCCACCCCACATGGCCCGGATTTGTGGCACGGTTACGTGGCTTTCATCAATCACCATCAGGAAATCATTCGGGAAATAGTCAATCAGACAAAAGGGACGCGCGCCTGCCGCACGCCTATCAAAATAGCGTGAGTAGTTTTCAATGCCACTACAATATCCTAGCTCGCGCATCATTTCAAGATCAAATTCAGTTCTCTCTTTCAGGCGTTTGGCCTCCAGGTGTTTTTTCTCGGCTTCGAACATGTCCACCTGTAGTACCATGTCATCTTGAATCTCGCGAATGGCAGTATGGAGGAGTTCCTTACCGGTTACAAACAGGTTGGCTGGAAAAATTACGGCTGTTTGTTCATCAGCTATCTTTTTACCCGAGATCGGATCAATCAGTTGTATCGCTTCAATCTCGTCTCCGAAGAAATAAATGCGCAATGCGTAATCGGCATAGGCAAGAAAAATATCCACTGTATCTCCTTTTACCCGAAAAGAACCACGTTTGAAATCGGCTTCTGTACGGTGGTAAAGAATATCCACTAACGCGAATAGTAGTTTATTTCGCGGAATGAGTTCTCCAACCCGTAACTCTACCCGGTTTTTACCAAATTCTTCCGGGTTACCAATACCATATATGCACGATACGGATGCCACCACCAGCACATCTCTTCGTCCGCTAAGGAGAGACGAAGTTGCACTTAACCGCAGCTTTTCAATTTCTTCATTAATAGAAAGATCCTTTTCGATATAGAGGTTCGAGGAGGGGATAAATGCTTCCGGCTGATAATAGTCATAATAGGAGATAAAGTACTCCACCGCATTTTCCGGAAAGAATTGTTTGAATTCACCATACAATTGGGCGGCCAGCGTCTTGTTATGACTCAGGACGAGCGTGGGCCGGTTTACCTGTGCCACCACATTAGCAATGGTAAATGTTTTGCCCGACCCCGTAACACCCAATAAGGTTTGATGGGCTTCACCTTCTTCCAAACCTTGCACCAATTTTTTTATGGCCTGAGGTTGATCTCCGGTAGGTTGATAGTCACTGGTTAGCCTGAAATCCATATCTGGAAAGTTAGCAGTTATTACGAACCGTTAACTTATTCTATGGCCGAATAGTTGTGATTAATTGTTCCAAATTGCCCAGGATTTTTCTGCCTGGATGTGAAGCATTTCTAAGCCATTCTTAATGTGGGCACCTCGCATTTCAGCTTTTTGCAAGAACAGGGTACGGGCTGGATTGTAAATCAAGTCGTACACATAATGATTGGGCGTAAGTAAATCGTAATTGATGGGTGGACAACTGTTGGTATCCGGAGACATGCCCAGTGGACTGGTGTTGATGATGAGATTTGCTTTGTTTATCGGACCGCCATCTTTTTCAAGGCTCTCATACGTGTGTTGTCCTTTTGAATTCTTGCGTGAAACAAGATCAAATGAAATGGAAAGCCGCTTAAGCGCTTCTTGAACAGCTTTGGATGAACCGCCTGTTCCAAGAATCAAAGCTTTCGCATTTTTGATTTTTGGAAACCACTTCTCCAACGATTCGTAAAAAGCATCTCCATCGGTATTGTACCCCGATAATTTGCCGTTTTGAATTTTAATCACGTTCACCGCACCAATCCGTTGCGCTACACTGTCAACATTGGATAGAAATTTCATCACTTGTTCCTTGTACGGAATGGTTACATTTAAACCTGCCAGTTCCGGATTTTCATCCAACAGTTTCTCCAGGTCATCAATCGTGGGCAACGAGTACAAGTCATAATGATAATCCCGCAGCCCTTCACGAAAAAACTTTTCATCGAAGTACGATTTTGAAAAAGAATGACTTACTGTTGCTCCAATTAAACCAAATTTCTTTTCCATGTTTTACGATTTTGTTTTTAAAAGTACCGCAGTTTTTTCAATCGCCACAACCAAAAAAACGCCCACTGCAGCGCAAAGAATTGCTTTGAATATTTGCGGATCCTGCCCTGTTTTTGCCAAGTAATCCCAAGGCAAAATACTTCGATCAAATGCGGGCACTTGTACCCCATCCTGGTTTAACCGAAAGGAAACGACTTCTTTCCATGGCCATACTTTATTGAGTGACCCGATCATAAATCCAGCCAGCAAAGCTAAGGTTGGGAAGCGATAATTCTTCAAAATCCAATTTAGAAAATGCGAAAAGCCCAATAAACCCAGAATACACCCTAAAACGAACACAAGAATCACTGGAATTTCCATTTTTATTAAGGCTGTAATCATGAATTCGTATTTGCCAATAAGTAAGAGAATAAAGGCTCCCGAAATTCCAGGTAAAATCATAGCGCAAATGGCCAAAGCACCACACAGAAATATGAAGGCATAATGGCTGGGTGTTTCTGTTGGCGAAAGAATGGTGATTAAATAGGCAATAACAACGCCCACCAAAAAGGTTAGAAGCGATGCAATTGTCCACTTGCTGATTTCCCGCAAGATTAATGGAGATGAAACCAGGATCAACCCAAAGAAAAAGGACCATACTAAAATGGGATAATGTTCAAGCAGGTAGGTCATAAGGCGTGCCAAGGAAAGCAAACTTGTAACAATACCCGCCAGGATTGAAATTAAAAAGGAACCATTAATTTTCTTCCAGAAGTCATTCAACTTAAAAGAAAGCAGTAAGCGAAAGGCAACGGCATCAATGGACCGGATCGATTGAATTAACTCTTCGTAGATTCCAGTTATAAACGCGATTGTGCCCCCTGAAACACCCGGAATTACATCGGCAGCGCCCATGCTAATCCCCTTCAGGTACAAGAGCAAGTAGTCTTTGGTGGTTCTCAACGGTAATCAGTCAGCGTAAAAGGGCGGGGCCGTGTTGTCTTTCTTTCGTTCCAATCCAAGAAAATGAAGAAAGGTATCACCACGCAATCCAAGACGAATCGTTTCCAAAGGGATCACTTCATTGGGGGCAATATTTCCAAGATTAACATTGGCACCCAACAGTTTAATAAACCAAACTTGTTGTGCTTTTTGAGGCGCTTCCCAGATTATTTTTTCAAAAGGGATTTTGGTAAGAATTTCCTGAACCAAGCCCGAGCGTACCTCGCCCGAAGCGCGAAACAACCCAACATTGCCGGCTTCCCTCGCTTCTCCAATTACTTTCCAAGCTCCCGCATCCAACTCAGATTGCATGAGTTCTATCCACTTGTAGGGGGGAATGATTTTATCAGCATCTTTTGAGCCTACCTCCGAGAGTACTGTCACCTGCTCAGAAAGTTTGGCGATATAGTCCAGTTTTTTGTCATGATCCAAATCGATCGATCCATCGGATACTTCTGCAAATGACATATCATATTTGTCGAGCACTTTACGGTAATCATCAAATTGGTCGCGGATGATGAATGCTTCGAACAGTGTTCCGCCAAAGTAACAAGGAATTCCAGCGTCCTTATATACTTTTAACTTATCCTTTAAGTGGGGGGTTACATAGGAAGTTCCCCAACCCAATTTAACAATATCTACATGGTCGGCACCAATGCTTACAAAATCTTCTGCTTCCCGTACGCTAAGGCCTTTATCCATAGCCATGGTGAAACCCATTTGCCTGGGCTTAACGGTGCGCTCAGGCAGGTTTTTTAGAGTGTAATTCATCAGGGGTTTTCGTTTCTAAACTGGTCAATTATTTTTTGAAGGGCTTTTTGTGTTTCGATCTTCGGAAAGAAGTCGTACAAAACTTCATGGCCTTTAAAATCCAAAATTAGTGCATTTTCCAAATAATTCAGTGCTTCTTTAAATTGCCCAGCCTCAATCAGGTATACCACTAACCGGTAAAAGAACTCAGGTTCATCCGGAATTTCATCCATGCCCTGAAGTAAAATTTCTATCGCTTTCTGATGTTCTCCCTGCTCATAATAGATAAACGACCAATTCAACCAGATTTCTTTATCAGCAGGGCCTAGTAAACTAGCTTCTTCATAAGCGCTCATGCTTGAAATGGTGTTACCGATTTTAAATTCCGCATGAGCTGCCGCTTTCCAATATTCGGCATTGTGGCTATTGATTTTAATTGCCTTGTTGAAAAAATGAAGGGCTTGATACCATTTCTCTTGCTTCTCCAAACAGCTTCCCGCGCCAAACCATGCCTCATCATAAAGGGGATCGAGTTTCGAGGATTTTTGAAAATACTTCAACCCCAGATCATATTGCTGTAGGTTCTCATAGGCTGCTCCCATGCAGCAATATACCTCCGGGCTCGGGCCTTCAATTTCGATGGTTTTGGTAAACTCTTCCAACGCTTTCGAATATTGCTCCAGATTCATAAAAGAGTTGCCCATGTTGAAGTGAGCCGAAGCAAAGTTCTCATCGATGGCAATGGCAAACTCATAGGCTTCGATCGCTTCTTCAAAGCGTTCGAGCTTGTTGCAGACGATGCCTAAATTATACCACGCAGCACCCGAATAGGGGTCCTCATCAATAAATTTTTTGTAGTAGGAGAGACTGCTTTCAAGCTGACCGACCACATCCAGGCAGAAAGCGAGCTCATACAAAGAACCTTCGTGACTCAGATTTTCCTCGATTGATTTTTTGTACATCTCAATGGCTTGCTCATACTTCTCCATGCTTTGATACGCCAGCCCGATATTATAATAGATCTCATCCTTCTCTTCATCGGCAAACAACAAGGTTTCTTCGTATAAGGCAATGGCTTCCTCATACTTGCCTTGCAACGACAAGATGGAACCAATGGATAAATAGATTTCTAGGTCGTGCGGATGTAAGTTGCGCGAACGTTCCAATAATTCAAGTGCTTCCGGATACCGTTCAAGGTTGGTTAGAATCTGAGCTTTAACCGTGAGTAATTCGGTGGAGAATGGAAACTGATCGATTGCTTGTTCTACGGCACCCAGGGCTCGTTTGAATTTACTTTTATCGAGATAATAACTGATGATTACTTCGTAGGATTCGATGTTGAAAAACTCACCCTGATTGTGTTTGAGATTTTCTTCATACCGCTTGATCAACTCCTCCTCTTCCTGACGCTTTCTGAATTCCTGAGCCATCCGCTATAAGGTTTCCCTAAATTAAGGCAAAATTGGATTTTCCTGAAATCCTGCCTCAAATTTCAAGGAATTATTGTCCGTTGGCAATCTTGATCTTTTTATTTGTTTGTAGTATAAGCCTGCAGGTAATGCGCACAGCACCAATCCAGCGTTTCATCCAGTTTTCTGTAGGTAATACCCAATTCACGAACAGTCTTCTGATTATTGTAGTGAAAACTCTCTTTGGTGATCTTGGCGGTTTGGCGGGTAATTAAGGGCTCACTGCCTGTCAATCGCGACCTAAGTTCTTCCCACACGGCTAAGATTCGGATGATGGCCGGATTCACTTCAATGCTTGGAGCCTTCTTTTTGAAACGAACCGCCATTTGAGCAAATAATTGCTGGATGGCAATATTACCTCCATTCACAACAAACCGTTCGCCTGCGTAATTTCCCATATAGATTTTCCAAATCACATCCACCACATCCCGAACATCAACATAGTTGATCAGTGTTCTGGAGAAGAATTTTTTTTCTTGCCATGCATAGTGAAATAACTGGGCGCTGCTTTTAGACCAATCAGCAGGCGCGAGAATTACCGTTGGGTTAATGACAGAAACAGCGAGGCCTTCTTCGGCACCGCGCCAGGCTTCTAGCTCTCCCAGATATTTTGATTCTGCATAATCGGTATTTAAGTCATTATCCACCCACTTTGTTTCCTCATCCATGAGCGCAACACCTTTCTTTCTGCCCAGGGCTGCGATGGAACTGATGTGAATTAATCTGGGAATTTTCAATGACAGGCAGGCATCCACTACATTTTGGGTACCCGTTACATTGATGTTCAGCATTTTTTTTCTGAGGCGTGGATTGAAAGAGACCATAGCCGCTGTATGAATAACAACCGTGACCCCGGCCAAGGCTGCCTGAATTGAAACCGGGTCTGTAATTTCGCATTCGCGCCAGGTGAGTGACGCAAATTCCTCCGGAATAGGTGTACTGCTATTTCTACGCAGGGGTATTACCGGAATGCCCTCGTGCATCAGCCTACGGAGAACAAAACTTCCAAGAAGACCATTTGCTCCGGTGATGGCAATCATTTTATAAGGTATTATTTAACAAAGGTAATTCTAATGCCTTACGATAGATCTTATTTTCAGGAGCTTTTTCCAAACTAGTGGCATGCTGTAGATTGTGACAATCGCTACCAATCAGATCGACCAGGTGGTTATCAATTAACCGGGTTGCTAAATGTTGAATGGGCTTTGAATATAACCCCAACATGGAGGGAATATTAACTTGAAGCAAAACTCCGCGATCCCGCAATTCACTCGCCTTTTCAAGCGTCATATACGCATATCGTTCTGGGTGGGCCATCACCGGTTTATACCCCTGGGTAATTAACTGAAAGATAAATTCCTTCAATTGATAGGGTTCCGTTAAAAAGTTAGTTTCAAAAAGTAAGTGATTTTTGCTGAAGGTAAGCAGGCTTTCTTTTGAATTGACTTTTGCAATAAGATCCTCGTCCAGGTAATATTCGGCAGCAGCCATCACTTCAATGGATAATCCTTCTTGCCGAATCAATTCTTTTAATTCCTGCAGCTTACTTTCAATCTGGGCAGGCTCATTTCTATAGTATTCATTGTTGATGTGAGGCGTGGTAATTACTTTTTGATAGCCTAAAGCTTCAAATTTACGAAGGATTGCCAGGGACTCATCAAATGATTTGACACCATCATCCAACGATGGTAGCAAATGAGAATGCAGATCAGTAACTAATTGAGGTAATGGTTTTTGTTTTGATCGAAAAAAGGTAATCACCGTATGCGAAGTAATTTTTTCCAACGACTCGTTGAGGATGTTTGTTCCTCATAATATCCGTACCCATAATAATGATTACTTACCGGTACTGCATTGAGCACCGATGACACCCGTGTTAATTTATTAATGCGAACCACCCTCAGCATGTTGTCCATAAATTCCCTACGCGAATAATTGGCCCTGAAAACATAGATCGACAAGTCGGAACGTCTCATGGCCATGATTCCATCGGTAACCAGTCCAACTGGCGGAGTATCAATTACCACAAAGTCGTACTCTTTCTTCAGATCATCCAGCAGTTCCGAGAACTCTCCATTTAATAAGAGTTCGGATGGATTGGGTGGATGTGGACCGGCAGGAATAAAATCAAAATTGTCGAGAGGGGTTTTTGCAATACATTCCGTCCATTTATTCTTTTTGATCAGGATGGTGCTCATGCCCATGGTGCCATTATTACCTAGCGGGTTTTTCTCTGATTTAGGCTTTCGCATATCTAAATCCAGCAGGATAACCTTTTTCTTTGATAACGCCAGCATACCCCCCAGATTCATCGCCAGAAAAGACTTGCCTTCACCTGAAATAGTGGAGGTAATTGTAATCACCTGATTTTGGCCGTGGGTGTTGAAGAACTCCAAATTAGTGCGCAGCGTTCGGATGGCCTCACTCACCACCGATTTGGGATTGGTAACCACCTGGAAAGTGCCGTTCACAGAACTTGACGTTGGGATTGCACCCAGCATTGGAACTTCGGTTAATCGTTCAATTTCCTTTATGCTGGTAATCTTGTTATTAATAAGGTAGAGAATCCCAATGAAGAAAATATTAATAACAATGCCGGCAACTATTCCAATCCCAACAATCAGAAACTTTTTGGGGGAGATGGGCTGGCTTGGTAATGTGGCTGGTGATAAGATTTTAAAATCAGGTGTACTCCCGGCTTGCGCAATTTCAAATTCGGCCTTGGATTGCATCATGGACAAGTAAAACTCTTCATAGAGTTTATAGAATCGTTGATTTTTTGAAAATTCGGTATTCTTATCGGGCATGCTCATGAATTCCTTCTCCAGACTTTCTTTGCGTTCGGTTAATTCCGCCAACGTTTTTAGCCATTCGGTTTTTATATCCGTCAACTGATCAAACACCTGGTCTTTAATGGCCTTTAGTTCTTGTTCCTTTTGTTGAAATGCAAATGTGCTCTCGTTGTAGGCAAGGCTAAGTTTATCGCGCTCTTTTGTAAGAAGATTGAGCTCTTCGAGACGCTTATTCAGATACTCTGGTAAAAATTTGTAAGGTTGATTGCCGATGGTTAAGGAATTGGAGTTTATCTTTTCAATTACGTCATTAAGTTCAAGCAGTTTTTTATTCAAATCATACCGTTGCGAGTCAACCCTGTTTATGGCGACAATCGTCTTTTTTAGATCCGCAGAGAGGTCGCTGCTCTTGTTCTTCAAGGTGAAGCTCTCGAAGTAATTCTCGTAATCTTCCATCCGTTGTTCAACCTGTTTCAATTCACGGTTAAGCCAATCGATTTTCTGTTTATTGGCAAGATTTTTCTGAAGGTTGCTGTACAGTATGTAAAGCGAATCAATCTTATTCACAATGTCATGCGCTTTTAGTGCATTGTTATCGCGGAATGAGATTCGAATCGTATTCGCATTGAAGTTTAATGGGTCCACCTGAATGTTGGTGGATAGGTAGTCAATCAAACTATTTCGGCTGTTGAGAACAAAATAATAATCGTTGTCATCATTCTCAGAATAGTAAATCGTTTTGCTTATGGACATCACCGTGCCCTCAACATCAAGGGTTCTATCAAAATTGCCGATAGCCACGGGTCCGGCATCGCCCACCTTGATCCGATATTGATTATTTTCCAGAAAATCAAAGTAAACGGGAATGTCATAATGAGCGGGATTTACAGAGGTGTAATGCACTTCAAACGAGGACCGTCTATACATTTCATTTTTAAGCACTTTACCCACACTAAAATAGCTCACATTCAATTCCATCGAGTCAATGAGCCGGTTGAAGAAAAGCTTGGATTTGATTTGTTCAATTTCTCCGGAGACCATATTCAGGTTCTGATCTTCTATTACCGTTTTAATTCCGAGCTCAGTTGCATCTCTTTTGATGTCCAACTTTAATTCTGATTCGGACTCAAATAAATCTTTTGTGTATCGGATGGTGAGGTAAGCAACAAAATTCGAAGCCAGGAAGATCAAAATGATCCATTGTAAATTCTTTCGGAATACAGATAACAGTTTTTCCGGGTCGATGGAATCGGGTGCAGGTTGACGGATATCGTTTTTAGTAACCATCCTACAGCGTATTGATAACTGCTAAAAGTGTTGCTAAACTTACCAGAATGCTAACCGCGCCCGCGTAATCGCGCAAGGCTTCGCTGTACGGTCTTCGGATGGGTTCTACGTAAACAACATCGTTGGGTTCCACAATAATGTTTCCCTGCCGAAATCCTTCAATCGTACTCAGATCTATTTGAAATACCCGTTCACCCCGAATCAATCGGATGGTATGGGCTTTCGAGTCATTTGGAAGACCTTTAGCAAGCGCCAATACCTCCACCAGTTTTGTATTTTCGTTGGTAAGTGGAATGACTTGTCCGCCCGTTGCGCCTAACATCACTACGCGCTTGTTCAGGTAGCGCAACAATACATACGGCTCTTTAAAAAACTGGGTATATTCTTTTTGAAGAATTTCTTCAGCCTGGCGAAGCGTTAACCCATCCAATTGTACCGCACCCACCATGGGAAAACGAACAATTCCCTTCAAGTCAACCAGGTAACTCGGATCATTTTCTTTATCATCCTGTATGTTTGTGGTCGTGCGGCTTAATTCGGGAACGGGGTCAATGAGTCTTTCCCCTTTATTCGAATAGACTTCCAGCGCTAACAAGTCGTTTTTTTGGATGACATAATTCTTTTCGACCGACAGTACTTCTTTAGAAACTAGTTCTGGCTGCACACTGTCGGTAGACTTAAACATGATGTTGTATCGATACGAGGCGCACGAGCTGGTAAGCAAGAGAATGAGTAGGGGATAAACATTGCGCACGGCCATAATTTTAAACAGGTGAAATTACGGATTTTATCGAATAGGAGCGCAATGGCTCAGACAGGACTAGCTGACACCTTTCAATGAGTTGATCTCCGTAAGGTATTTTGAGATGACCAGATTTTCATCAAACTCCAACTCCATTTTCTTACGACCGTTTTCTCCAAAACGCTTCAGTTGCTGATCATCCAGAGTAAGCATTTCTTCCATTTTGGAAGCGAGGTCCTCCGCGCTTCTTAACTCACAAAGCAAGCCGTTGTATCGATTTTCAACTACATTATGGCAACCGGGCACGTTGGTGGCTACAATGGGTTTGGCCGAACCGGCCGCTTCTAGTAAGGTCCGGGGGGTGCCCTCACGGTACGAAGGAAGCACTACGCAATCTGCAGCCTGTATATATCCCCGTACGTCATCTGTCGTACCTAAGTATTCCACTGTCCCCGAACGAATCCAATCTTCAATGATGGGTAATTTAATTCCCCTTCTGTGCTCAGGATCCTTGGCTCCCAATAACTGAAAGCGGGCATTCACACCCTTATGCTTCAATTTCTTTACAGCCTCAATATATTCCAGGATTCCTTTATCTGTAATCAAGCGGGAGATTAAGAGAAAAGTGAAGGTCTCGTTTCGTTTAAACGTACCTGGTTGAAACCGGGAAAGATCGATGCCGGAGCCTGGAATCAACCCGGCCGCCTGTGGCATCACCAACTTCTTACTTAGAAATAAGGCTTGATCATCTGGATTTTGAAAGAAAACCTTTTTCGGGAAGCGGAAAGCAAATTTGTAGAGGGCAATGGCAATGGCCGACACGAGATTCTTTTTTAGAAAGACCGTACCCAGGCCGCATACATTATTAATGCTGGGAATTCGCAATAAACTGGCTGCCAGCGTGCCGTAAATATTGGGTTTGATCGTAAAATGTAGAATTACATCGGGCCGCAACTTTCTATAAATGGACCACAACTCAAATATGAGTGCAACGTCTTTTATCGGGTTCACACCCCGGCTATCCATTTTTACATCATGGTGCACACATCCTGCTTCTTCCAGATAATGTGTATACTTATCGTGGGGGGCGATCGTGTGAACTTCGTAACCTTTATGGAGCAGGGTTTTTATAAAATTCATCCTGAAATTGTAGATATTCCAGGACGTGTTCAGGACAATTGCGATCTTCATGGGCCAACGATTCCGCCTTAGATAGACAGAGAATAAGACTAGGTTAGGTTAAAGTTCTATTATTGTTCAAATATTGCAGTTTTCTTACAAATTACTTACATATATCTGGCAAAAGTGGAAAAAAGTAACCGGCTGATTAAAGGCTGAATGGGAAGCGGTAAGTTTGATTTTTAATTCGAAATAGGTAAGATGATTAAGGCTGTTTTAGTAGCACTGGCAGATAGAAACCCTGACATTACGAATGAGCATTTGGATGAACTGGCATTTCTCGCGGAGACAGCAGGAATTGAAACCATGCAACGGTTCGTACAACGCCTTGAGACACCGGACGTTCGCACGTTTGTTGGCAAAGGAAAGCTAGCGGAAATCACTGCTTTTGTTGTAAAACACGCGATTGAAAATGTCATTTTTGATGATGACCTGAGTCCCTCACAGTTACGGAACCTCGAAAAGGAGTTGAATACTCCTGAACGGCCTGTGAAAGTCAGGGTTTATGACCGAAGCCTGCTCATTCTTGATATTTTTTCGATGCGCGCACAAACCGCTCAGGCCCGGGCACAGGTCGAACTTGCGATGAATCAATACCTGTTACCACGCCTTACCCGTTTGTGGACTCACCTGGAACGGCAGCGTGGGGGAACCGGTACCCGCGGGGGTGCTGGTGAGCGTGAAATTGAAACGGACCGCAGAAACATCCGCTATCGGATTTCCTTGCTCAAGGACGAGCTTGAAAAGATTGATAAACAACGCAAAACGCAGCGTAAATCCCGGAGCAACATTGTTCGGGTTGCACTGGTTGGTTATACCAACGTTGGTAAATCAACCCTGATGAATCTATTGTCAAAGTCGACTGTAAAAGCAGAAAATAAACTTTTTGCTACCGTGGATGCCACCGTTCGAAAGGTGGTGATCGGAGATATTCCCTTCTTGCTTTCCGATACGGTAGGATTCATTCGCAAACTTCCGCACCATTTGATTGAATCCTTTAAGTCCACACTCGATGAAGTGCGTGAGTCAGACATCTTATTACATGTGGTAGATGTTGCTCACCCTTTTCATGACAATCAGATCGAAGTTGTTAAAAATACCCTGACCGAGTTAGGCGCTGGAGACATCACCACTATTTTGGTTTTAAACAAGATGGATTTGTTGGAGAAAAATGAACAACCCGTTCCAGTAGATGAATTGAAGGGATATTACCGGCAACATGGATTTGAGAAGGTTGTATTTATCTCGGCTGAGAAGAAGGAAAACATAAAAGAATTAAAACGAATCCTGTTTGAGGAAGTGAAGCGAAAGCACCTTATGATTTACCCCAATTATGTGGCTGGCACCGAGTTTGTATTTTCCGAATAACCTCTTTTAAATCTCCTTGATAACATATCCGGATCGGGGTATGCAAATATCAACTATATTTCAAAACTCAAAATCTTCCTCTATGCGCAAAATTATTTCGTTCTTTTTCCTGACATGTGTGTTATCGATTCACACGCAAGCCCAAAAGAATAAAAAATCAACTTCCGCGGCTCAGCCCGCAAGCACAACTTCTACGGACCTTAACGAGCAGTATAAGGTTGCCAAGTGGCGCAGCATCGGACCTTTTCGGGGCGGCCGTTCGGTAGCGGCCTCCGGGGTGGTGGGTGATATCAACACGTATTACATGGGAACCACCGGAGGAGGTTTATGGAAAACGGATGATCTGGGGATCACCTGGAGGAATATTTCAGACGGGTATTTTAAAACGGGCTCGGTGGGGGCTATAGCGGTTTCGGAAAGCGACCCTAATGTGATTTATGTTGGCATGGGTGAACATGCTGTACGGGGTGTCATGACCCATCATGGGGATGGTGTTTATAAATCCACCGATGCTGGCAAAACATGGACAAAACTTGGGCTCGATCAGACACAACATATTTCCCGAATTGCCATTCATCCTAAAGATCCCAACGTAGTGTATGTGGCTGCGCAAGGAGCATTGTATAGCGCTTCTACGGAACGAGGTGTTTACAAATCTAATGATGGTGGCACCACCTGGAATAAGGTCTTGTATGTTAATGATAAAGCCGGCTGCGTGGAAATCTCGATGGACATGAATAACCCGCGTGTGTTGTATGCCGCCATGAATGAATATGGACGTCTCCCCTGGAAGGTAATCAGTGGCGGTGCAGGTTCCGGACTTTACAAATCCGTGGATGCCGGAGCCACGTGGGACAAGATTCACGATGGATTGCCCCAGGAACTTGGTAAAATGGCTGTGTCGGTTTGTCGGTCAAACTCAGACAAAGTCTATTTATTATTGGAAAGTGATTCTGAAAAGGAATTGGGCGGATTGTTTGTTTCCAATAACGCAGGTAAGAGCTGGACGCGCGTTACAAACGATCACCGGCTCATTCAGCGGGCGTGGTATTACATAGAGTTATTCACCGATCCGAAAAATGAGAACACTCTTTATGTGTTAAGTGCTCCTGCGCTTCGCTCGGAAGATGGTGGTAAAACCTGGGAGAACCTATCCGGTACCCACGGTGATTTTCATGATTTATGGATCAATCCGAATAATCCAAAAAATATGGTGATTGCTAATGACGGAGGTGCTGCCATCAGTGTAAACTATGGAAAAACCTGGTCTGCTCAAGATAATATGCCTACAGCTCAATTTTATCGAATTAATGTCGACAATCAATTTCCTTATAACATTTATGCTGGCCAGCAAGACAACACATCCGTTATTATTTCCAGTCGTGAATTGGGCGGATGGGGCATTACCTCTCGCAGCTGGACTTCTTCTGCGGGCGGGGAGAGTGCATTCCTTGCCTTTAATCCGGATGATCCGCGTTTTGTTTTAGGAGGCAGTTATCAGGGCACCATTGAAGTACTGGATACTAAAGCACGAGCCGGCACAAATATTATGGCTGCACCCATTCAATACCTGGGCATGGATGCCAAAGACATGAAGTATCGTTTTAACTGGAATGCTCCCATTATTTGGTCGAAACATGAGCCCACTACCTATTACCATGGATCACAATATTTACTTCGCACCACCGACCTGGGAAAGACCTGGACAGAAGCGTCTCCTGACTTAACAAGAAACGAAAAGTCAAAGCAGGGGAAGGGTGGTGGCCCTTATACGAATGAGGCAGTTGGAGCCGAGAATTATGGCACCTTGAGTTATGTGATGGAGTCACCGCATGAAAAAGGTGTTATCTGGACGGGCAGTGATGATGGTCTGGTACACATTACCCGGGACAACGGTGCCAGCTGGCAAAATGTTACTCCCACTGGCCTGCAGGAATGTTTGATCAATGCCATCGAGGTTTCTCCACACGATAAAGCAACCGCTTACATCGCCACCACCCGCTATAAGTTTAACGATCATACGCCTGCGTTGTACAAAACTACCGATTATGGTAAGACCTGGACAAAGATTACTACGGGTATTCCGGGTAATGCATTTACCCGGGTTGTTCGAGAAGATGACAAGCGCAAGGATTTGTTATTTGCCGGTACTGAATTGGGTGTGTTTGTATCCTTCAATGGTGGTAATGAATGGTCGTCTTTCCAACTCAATCTCCCTGTTACACCCATTACAGATCTGCGCATTCATAAAGGAGATTTGATCGCAGCCACTTCGGGACGATCGTTTTGGATTTTTGATGATCTTGAGTTGATTCGTCAGCAGAAACCTCCGTCCGACCTTCATCTTTATCAGCCAGAGAATGCGGTTATTGTCAGTGGCTATAGTGCCATGGATGGCTCATCCGATGGAACCAATCCCTATGTTGGTGTTAACCCGGCTACCGGAGTTGTTATTTATTATGCTTTACCGGAATTAAAATCCACAGAACATATTCAGATGGAAATACGAGACGCGCAGGGTAAATTGGTGCGATCCTTTAGTTCAAAACGAGACACTACTTTCCAGGAACACGATGGCGGTCCTCCCGCTGAACCCTTGCTATCAAAATCCAAAGGACTTAACCGGTTTGTATGGAATATGCGGTATCCAACCATGACCGGGGTGGCGGGCACCTACATTGAAAGCAGTTTCCGCGGGCACAAAGCTCCTCCCGGAAAATACCAGGCCATTCTGAAATCCGGAACGCAAACTACAACAACGCAGTTCGAGATCCTTCCCAATCCATTATACTCGCTCGATGCCGCTACCTATCTGCAGTATCATGAGGTGATGAGTGCCATGGAGAATGAAGTTACTATCATGCATCAGATGATTAATTCTCTCGATGAAAAACGCAGGCAGTTGGAGCGATTGATGAAACAACTACCAGCCGAAAGTAAGTATGATGCAATTCGCACGGAAGGCACGGCTCTGGCTTCCCGAATGAAGCAATGGGATGAAGACATGATTCAACGAAAGTCAAAAGCGTATGACGATGTGGAAAACTTTCCCAACAAGTTTACCGCAAACTATTTGTTCCTGATCAATCAAACCGAGAGTGACATCCCGCGGGTAAATAAACCTTCCCTGGATTTGTTGAACGAGTATAACGCAGCATGGAAGGTACTGGAAGCGCGGGCGAATGAATTTGTTGAAAAAGATATACCCGCTTTAAACAAAAAGCTTTGGGACGCAGGCCTGGGAGCCGTTTGGGTAATTTATTAGGGACTCTATAACTCTGGAAGATGAAGCGATTAACACTTTTGCTTCTGGCCGCTGGCTTGGTGTCTTGTAAGAAATCAACGGAGCGTACAGATTGGCCTGCCTATGCTGGGAGTAAAGCGGGAAACCGTTATTCCTCCAACACTCAAATAACACCCACCAATGTAAGCCAACTGCAAGTTGCCTGGACCTATGTGTCAGGAGATAAAGATTCCACGAACCGGTCGCAGAATCAATGTAATCCAATCTTGGTGGAGGGGATCCTATATGGTACCACACCGCGGTTAAAACTCTTTGCTTTAAACGCAGCAACAGGTGATGTAAAATGGATTTTTGATCCGGTCACCATCGATACTGCTTCAAAAAATGACCGGTATGCTTTTTACAAAGTAAACCGGGGAGTTGTTTATTGGGAAGATTCCAAGAGCTCTGACAAACGAATTTTTTTCAATACGGGCTCCAAAACCTGGGCCATCAATGCCACTACGGGTAGACATATTGAAAGTTTTGGGAAGGGGGGTTACATCGAGCTAACGGAAAATCTTGAGCGCGATCCCGGCACGTTCAATCCCTTTGTTGCAGCAACCACACCGGGCATTATTTATAATGATTTGTTGATTATGGGTCATCGGGTTGCTGAGTCGGCCGATGCAGCACCGGGTCACATTCGTGCGTTTGACGTGCATACCGGAGAAATGAAATGGATTTTTC
Source organism: uncultured Ohtaekwangia sp. (assembly GCA_964488465.1). Classification (GTDB taxonomy): domain Bacteria; phylum Bacteroidota; class Bacteroidia; order Cytophagales; family Cyclobacteriaceae; genus ELB16-189. The sequence continues at coordinate 164,509 of CAZAUN010000009.1, forward strand.
ACACCATTCCACAACCGGGGGAGGTAGGATATGATTCGTGGGACGATCCGGATGCCTGGAAAAAATTTGGGGGTGCGAATAATTGGGCGGGAATGTCGCTGGATGAAGCGCGTGGCATTGTGTATGTACCCACCGGTTCCATTGGAGGCGATTTTTATGGGGGCATTCGACCCGGTGCCAACTTGTTTGGCAATTCGCTCATCGCGCTCGATGCCGCCACGGGCAAAAGGATCTGGCATTATCAGGTCGTGCATCACGATTTATGGGATCGCGATCTACCTGCCAATCCTAATCTGGTTACCCTTACCCGCAATGGGAAAAAGGTGGATGCCGTGGCACAGATTACCAAACACGGTTACATTTTTATTTTCGACCGTCAAACGGGAGAGCCGCTGTTCCCAATCGAGGAGCGCCCCGTGCCGGCCTCCGATTTGCCAGGAGAAGTTGCTTATCCAACTCAACCCATTCCAACCTTACCTGAGCCTTTTGCTCGCCAGTCGTTTTCAGAAGAGGATATTTCAGACCTGGACAGTGCCACCCATGCTTCTTTAGTAGCGAAGTTCAAAACCATTCAGTTTAGCGAGCCCTTTACACCCCCCAGCAAGAAAGGGGTGTGGATTTTTCCGGGGTTTGATGGAGGCGGTGAGTGGGGTGGTGCAGCTGTTGACCCAGAGACGGGAATTTTGTATGTGAACAGCAGCGAGTTACCCTGGTCACTTACCATAATTGATATTCCCGGTAAGAAAAATGCAGCCTCATTAAAAGGCCGGGGAGAAGCGGTATACGGTACCTATTGCGTAGCGTGTCATGGACCGGATCGAAAGGGCATAGGAAGTTCATTTCCTGCTGTCTTGAATATGAAAGCGAAGTACAACTCCCAACAATTGTGGAGCATCATCGAGAAAGGAAAAAATATGATGCCTGCATTTGCTCAGATTAAAGGGCCCGATAAGGAAGCGCTGCTTGCTTTTTTATTGGAATTGGAGGAAAAAGAATCGACAAGTAAGGAGCCAACCTCTACAGTTTCCAATACCAAAAGTATTCTTGATCTAGTTCCTTATACCATGACTGGTTATAATCGCTTTCTGGATGCCAACGGGTATCCAGGTATTAAGCCGCCCTGGGGAACGTTAAATGCGGTGAACCTTAATACAGGTGAGTTGCTCTGGAAGGTTCCTCTAGGCGAGTATGAAGAATTAACGAAGCGCGGAATACCACCCACCGGTACAGAAAACTATGGAGGTCCATTGGTAACGAAGAGCGGATTGATTTTCATTGCCGCCACGAAGGATGAAAAAATCCGGGCTTTTGATAAGGATACCGGTGAGGTTTTATGGCAAGCGAATTTACCCGCGGCAGGGTATGCTACTCCGGCAACCTACATGGTTGATGGGCGACAATTTGTTGTGATCGCCTGTGGTGGGGGTAAGATTGGTAGCAAATCAGGGGACAGTTATGTAGCATTTGCTTTACCATCAGTACAATAAAACATACAAACTGGAAAAGTCCGCGACCGCCAGGTTCACGAATACAAGAATCAATGGCCACCTTTAATATAGGCCCATCCGTTTTCCTGTTTTAAGGTAAGCTCAATGATGGCGGAGGGGACAACCAAGCTGGTCGGTAAAAGTTCTGCTTTGTTGATGTTTCTCCGCTTCATGGTATTATTACAAGCTGCAAATACAATTCCCTTCGCACTCCATTCTGCTACTTGTGCGGCCGCTTTTGATTTGGATGAAACCAGCAAATCCAGCCCGGGACCATGACAAACCACTTCTATCTGCGCATTCGGCCAGGCCGTGCGAATATTTTTTACCTGACCAACAACAGATGCCTGCGATACGGAATCGCTGTCACTGAATTGCATCACAATTTTGTGCTTTTTTAGATCGACAACTCCATCATTTTGTTGTGCAATGGCTGTTGAACTTACGAGGATAATCAGAAGCGGTAGAAATTTCATACTGGACTTATTTTAGGTAATCAAGGTACTAAACTTACCGATAAGATTTAGTGAGCTTGTATAAACTCAAATGCCCGGAACTCCATCCAGTTTTCATTGCGTCCTGCCAAGGTAAAGCCCACATGGCCTCCTACAACTGGGGTTTCCAGCAGGAGTTTTGGATGGGTCTTCGCGATTTCAAAAGGGTAACATGCCTCGGGTAAGAAGGGGTCGTTCATCGCATTCACGATCAAAGTCGGGATCGCAATGTGTGTCAGGAAGGGTAAACTGGAGGCACGCGTGTAGAAATCATCGGCATCGGCAAACCCATGCAACGGTGCGGTGTACCGATTGTCAAATTCACGAAAGGAGGTAATGGCATCAAATCCCGCTGCCGAAATCCGATCCGGAAACGCGACTGATTTTGCCAGGATTTTTTTTCTGAGTCTTTTCAAAAATCGGTTCAGGTAAAACCGGTTTTCAGGTTGATCCAAGGCTTGTGCGCTGGCACCCAGGTGGCAGGGTACAGAAAAGACGACAGCCGATTTTACGATTGCATTCAATTCATCCTTCTTCTCGCCAAGATATTTTAATGTCATACTGCCGCCCATACTGAAGCCCACCAGGGAAATGTTGGTATACCCTTTTTGGATGGCATGATCGACCACAGCAGACAGATCTTCAGTAGCTCCATGATGATAAAACCTGGGTAACCGGTTCATTTCACCGCTGCACCCTCTGCAATTCCAGGCAAGCGCATCCCAACCTCGTTCAAAAAAGTAGCTGGCCATGCCCTTCGAGTAATGTCGCTCGCTGTTTCCTTCCAGACCATGAGAGATGATGACCAGGTCTTTGCGTTGAAGAGACATCCAATCAAGGTCCACAAAGTCTCCATCGGGTAATTCGAGTCGTTCACGTTGATAGCTACCTTCCACCTTCCTGAATATACTCGGCACAATGGTCTCCAGGTGTCCATTGAAGAGATAGAAGGGACGGTTTTGATAAGCCGAGTGAATGAGGGGCATACTAACGACTCAGGACATCCTGAATTTCCGGTGTGCGATCAAATACGGATTTGGCAAAAGGACAAAGTGGAAGAATTTTACGATCTGATTTTCGTGCGAATTCAACAGCAGCCAACACCAATTTTTTTCCGGCACCTGTACCCCGCAATTTATCTGACACTTCTGTATGGTCGATAATCAGAAGTTTATCGCCTGCTTTGGAGTACGTCATTTCCGCAAGTCGTTCATTATTTTCTTCAATAAGAAAGGCTCCTTTCGAGCCATGCTCAATTTGTTTGATTTCCATATCTTATGTTTTATACCGAGCACTCAATACAGTCATAACAACAAATAATATAGCCACCAGGCCTAACGAAACGCGCAAGGAATACAAATCGGCAATCAGACCAATAATCGGGGGCCCAAACAAAAACCCGGAGTACCCCACCGTGGTAACCATGGCCAAGCCGACTCCGGGAGAAAGGTCTTTTGTATTTCCTGAAATACTGTAGGCGATTGGTACCACCGAAGAGAGCCCTACACCTGTGATAAATAGCCCCAGAATTACGGCATAGGGTTGAATAAATGTCAATGTAAATACCAGTCCAAAAGTGGAAATCAGTCCACAGGCAATCATCAATTTTCGGTCACCCATTTTTGCTCGTGCCGAGTCACCAAAAAACCTTCCAATAGTCATGGCCAATGCAAAAGCGGAAAGCCCAATGGGGGCTAACGCTTTATCCGCGTGGGCTATTTTTTGCATGTAGTTGGTGCTCCAATCGGCCATAGCGCCTTCGCCCAGCATGCAACAAAACGCAATAACCCCAATACTGACCATGGCTGCATTGGGAAGTCGGAACGCAGGACCTTCGGCTACCTTTTCTTTTGGTTTATCATGGATGAGATGATAGCGTGCCCAGGCTGCACCCACCAATCCCAGCGCGGTAATTGTGCTCAGGTGTATAAATAGGGTTGTATTCAATTTGATAAAGAGTGCTCCAAGTCCCGCACCGGCTACCATCCCAACACTAAACAAAGCATGGAAGGAAGTCATAATAGGTTTGCTGTGCTGTTGTTCAACCATCACTGCCTGCGAATTCATGGATACATCCAACATCCCGGCTGTTAGCCCCATGATAAAGAAAATGAGGATCAGCCCCACGATGCCCGGCAAGAGTGGCACCAAGGGAACGAAAAGACAGTAAACGAAAACAGAAAAGACAGTAATCCTTCTGCTTCCGTTCCGGATGATCAGCCATCCCGTAAAGGGCATGGCCAGCAAGGCTCCCACCGAAGAAGACAACAACACAAATCCTAAAACGCCATTATCAATCGAAAAGAGTTCTTGAATTTTTGGAAAACGGGAAGCCAGATTGGCGTGTACAAATCCATTAATGAAAAAAACAAGCTTAACAGCGATGCGTGGGGTAGTCACAGATTATTTGATCGGTGAAATAACCAATTGGTGGTCAGGTATTAAAATATCGGTTCGGATTTATTTTCTACATCGATTGAAATGCAATCCTATCTTTTAACCGTGAAGACGCTTTGCTGAAAAACGGGTATGCCGGTAGAAGATATTCCCTGAATTACAACATCATAGCTCCCGGGTTGATCGGAGGAATAGAATTCAATCGAATGACCAATCTTTGTAAGATTAATATCAGGTGCCCAATGCAACAGGGTTCGTGCATCCGGAACCCGGCTTTCCAATTGTTGTTGGGTTTCATATTTCGGGGCAAAAAACTCTTTTGCCGTTTGCAGCCCCTCATAATCCAAAACAAGGGCGTGCTGGGTAAGCGGGTAACCAGCCAAGTCGCCTTGATACGTTCGATAGCTTACAATACCCTCATAGGTTTGTGATCCGAAAAAGTATTTGTTAGTGATTACATCCAGTTGTTTAATCTTTAACGGGTCAAACTCCATGATGCCCGCTACATTCATTAAAGGAACTCCATCCAAAAGCACGAGAGGCTCCTGATCAAACACAGTATTATTGGCCGTATTCAGGATTTTGAATATAAACTGTCCCTCTCTTTTCCTAACCCGCACCCCCTTTACGTACTCGCGCATCACTTCTTCCATCAACGGAAATCGTGTGTAGTCATCAAGCTTGTATTCTTCCTGCGCCCGGCCATAAAAGGTAGCGCTGTCGGAAAGGATCGTGGTGGTTTGTATGTTTCTTCTGAAAGCATCGAGTACTTGCATAGAAACACTTCGGGTGGTCAGTTGCCCGGTAAGCTCCTTTGACAATACGAGCGGTGGAATCGCTTTTGCAAACTCGTTAAAGAAAGGTGTTGTTAGTTCAATGCGGGCTAGACTATCGGACCGTGAAGGTTGAATAAATAGTTTTTGTCTTCCTTTCAATTGATTTGTTTCGAACCGGATTATACCGGCATCATTGCTGATTGCCTGAGCAAATTGAATTCTTTTCTGAGGCCAGGCCAGGTAGGTTAATACGTTGGGCAGGGGACTGGAAGTATCCCGATTCAGGACTTTACCGTAAATCAGGTGGCCCCGATATTCCGGCAAATAAGTAATGTGTACACTTACATCCCGGAGATCTTCCCATCGAAACCGACTCCAGCCGTGTGTTAACATCAGGTTGTCAAGGCCTTCGGCAACATCGGGTTCATCTGAAAAATAATACCCGGGAGATTCAATAGCGCCTTTAAGCTCACTCGTTAACCAGAGGAATTCAGGAAAATTCGTATGATCAAATTGCTTCAGGGAATCATTTTTATGAACCGATAGAGAGAGTTGGAGCGAATCAGCAGATGGTAATTCTGAGCGGAGCGCAAGTTTAATTCGCGCACGGGTGCCATACGATTCCTGATCCATGGATACTTGGACGTTTGCGGAGGCAGGCTTTATAAAAACCAATCGCTCGCATACGGGTTTAAATTCTGAATTGAAAACCGTCAGGTGAGAAATACCTTCACCCAACGAACTCTTAGGAACTAGAACTGTTGATTGACCCTCTTGTAACGTAAGCGCTTCCGCAACTTTAATTACCTGTCGGGTATGACCTATCAGGTAAATCAAGGGTGAATAAACTTCTTTGCCCCTTCCGGTTATATGAATTTCAAAATTATCGGTTGAGCTGCTGACCCTGATCGCATATCCTGACGAAGATATGGGTCCTAGTTCTGTCCGATGGGTAGAACCATTTTTTTCCTTGATAACGACTTTGTACGAATCAGTAGATGAAGGTGTGAATTTGAATTTTCCCAAACCGAATTTCCAGGGCTTAAAGCGCTCTACTGTATCTCCGCTATTCGTCAAGAGGTATCCATTAAAATCAATGCCATTTCCGGAAGCATTCACGACCCGGAACGCCACGTGTGACTCCACCCCGGTCAATAGAGTTCCCCCTTCCGGAAAAAATTGGATATCCAGATTGGCGTTGGAACTGGGCAAGGCTTCGATTGTACGAAATGGATTGATGATGGTTATTGGTTGATGGAAAAAAAATTCCGAACTAAAATTCTTCATCCAGTTTGTATAAGCGCGTACCTGGAAATTTCCCGAATTAAGGGTAGCCGGAAGTTCAAAGGATCCGGTTCCGATTCCGTTCTGGAGCTCAATTTTTAATTGAGCGATTGCCTCATTTGAAGCGTTCAGGATTTCTACATAGGCCACTTTACTGGATTCAACTGGTTGGTGAACATACCCATCCACCAGGTAAGCCTTCAGCCATATTGTTTCCCCTGCCATATAGAATGTACGATCCAGATGTAGGAAGATTTTCTCTTTAAAGAATTCCTTTTCGAACGCGTGAAACCGGGTTAAAAACTTATCCAATTCGGGGCTTTGGGCAAGGCTTGGCAATACACCAATGCAAAAGATGATGAGAAGAACCTTCTTGCGTAATTTCATTCCCAAAAATCAGGTTTCGTTGTTGTTCCACCCGTTAACCGACAATCTGCGCAACTCTCTGTCGCATAATAATAGCCGATAATGCCCGGACCATTTGGATTGGGGATACCGTATAGCAACAGAAAGGGACTGCCATTGAATGTGTAAAAGTTTTCCAGTAGTATCTCCCAGACTTCACACTGTTCATACGGTGTCTCGTAGGCGGATGGTGTCGGGAGTTCCTGCCAGGGGATAAAAAGCCGCTGACGGGAAACGCTTCCGATTGCAAAATAGCCCAACACAGGTTCTGATGGGTTGGTAATACAGGTGAAGTTACCCACTACTTGGGAGGGAAGCGGGCCAAATAACGTACCCAGATCTTCCGTAGTTTTTTTTATTTGCTGCCAATAATTGTAGGCACTTTGTGTAATGGAATATTGACTTACCAGTATACTATACTTATAGCGAGTTCGCTCCGAAGTTTGCGGAATGTACGTCAGAGGAAACTCGCTGATTCGGTTTTCACTCAAACGGGTAGTATTTCCAACCAGAATATCACTGGATCGATCGTTTCTATAACAATGATAAATATCTTCTTCGCGTACGGAAACAGCCCTTGTAACCGGGTCAAAGACGTAGGTAGATTGTCCTGCCGATGTATAAAGCCAGGTTTCTTCAAATGTCCAACGGTAGTATCCTTCCCCGGTTTCGGGATCATGGGTGCTTACAAATATTTCAACGCCCTGATCGGAAGTTAATCCCCAACTTAGGCTGTCGATAGGGGGGCTGTTTTTGATTGGAACAAAGTCCGAAACATACTCTTTGCCCTGTGCGGTTCGGATGGATAGTCGATACGTAGTCGACAAGAAGGATTGTTGTGGTAATTCATAGTTTCCATCCCCGGTTTCATTCAGAAATGTTTTCAAGCCTTGTGTGTCTTCCATCCACAGGGTAGCCCCGGATTCTGTCTGCGGAAGACCTTCCTGCGTTAACGTTTGAGTCCTGGTTAGTCGGATCGTGCTTGTTCCCTGGGTATCAATAAATCCATCAATCACCAAAATGGGTTCGGTCGAATCGATCTCAGGTGGAAAGTAGGGATCAATACACCCGGTTACCAGAATCACTATAAAAAGAAGTCGCCTCATCAATTAAAACTTAAAGTTATAGGTGATGGTAGGAATCGGATTTCCGAAAATGGAAAGCTTATACCCTTTCACAACGCCATTCTCAGAAGTGAAATACACGGAATATGCATTTCGTCTTCCGGTAAGGTTATACACGGATAAACTCCAACTGCTGTGTGCCAGTTTTTTTATTTTATGATTTCCTTCAATATTGAACGAGAAATCAGTGCGGAAGTAGTCAGGTATGCGGTATTGGTTTCGATCGGAGTACAACAACCGGCCGCTGCCTTCCAGCGTGTATTTGGCAACGGGCAAGGTGATCGGTCTGCCGGTATTATACACCATGTTTAATGAAAAACTAAACCTGCGATTGAATTTATAGTTGCCAATCAAGTTAACTGCATGGGGCTTGTCGTAATTGCTGGGATAATATTCGCCCCGGTTAATGGTTTCCACTTCGGTATCGCCCACGGTTTTTAATAAGGATCTCGAATACGCATAGCTAAGCCATCCGTTCAATTTACCACTGGATTTCTTTATCATGAATTCCGCGCCATAGGCAATGCCATCAGCATTCAACACATCCGTCTCTATATGATGATTGAGAATCAATTCTGCACCGCCTTTGTAATCAAGGAAGTTTTGCATCGTTTTGTAGTACGCCTCCACGGAAATCTCAACCGATTTTTTGGTGAAGTTCTGATAATACCCGAGCGAGATTTGGTCTCCAATAAGAGGTTTGATGTACGAATCACTAAGTTTCCAGATATCGGTGGGGGTAATGGCCGTTGTATTGGAAAGCATTTGGATGTATTGACGCAACCGATTAAAACTTAATTTTAGCGAGGCATTGCGGGTAACGCTGTATCGGCCGGAGATCCGGATTTCTGGCCCGTTGTAGTTGGCAACATTTTTACCAGACGCAACGGCTACGGTATCCACGATGGTACTTACATCTTTTGGACCTTGTTGATAAAGATAAACATCGCGGGGGCCGTAGTTTTTGAAATAGGTATACCGTAGTCCTCCGTAAACGGAAAGTTTTGGGGTTACTTCAAAATTATCGCCAACATAAACGGAACCTTCAAGAGCTTGTTCTTGCTGAAGTACATCTGGTAGGATAATCGATTCCGAACCCATAGGTTGTAAGGTGCCCGGTTCCAAATGATAATTGATAGCGCCAACGCCAAAGTTTACCGTATGTCGGGTGTTGAGAAAATATGTGAAATCTGTCTTGGCTTGAAATTGCTTAATGGAATAAGCCAGTTCAAATGCGTTAACCGGGTTGTTATCGCTGGAAATAGTGTAATCATATCCACTGTAATTGGCAGTCAGTACACCCATCAATTTATGGGTAAAGAGGTGCCGCCACTTTCCTGACAAGACCTGATTTTGATAAGCATACGCAGTGTCTCCTTGCAGCTTAAACCGGTCCTTGCTCATGTATCCCGATACATAAACCGAATTTTTTTCGTTGAACTCGTGATTTAAATTCAGGTTAACATCGTAAAATGATGCTTCACTGTTTTTAACAAGAGAGGAGGGTATCTGCTTTAAAAGCCAGTCCGAATAGGTGGACCGAGCGCCAATTAGAAATGAACTTTTATCCTTCACGATGGGACCCTCTAAGGCAAGCCGGCCGGTGATCGGGCTGATGCCACCGGAACCGCCAAACTTCCGTTTATTTCCTTCGCGTGTTGAAACATCCAATACGGAAGAAATCCGACCTCCATATTCCGCAGGAATTCCACTTTTATACAGCTCTACGTTTTTTAAGAGATCGGCATTGAATGACGAGAAGAAACCGAATAAGTGTGAAGGATTGTAGATTACCGCATCGTTGAACAGAATCAGGTTTTGGTCGGTGGCGCCTCCTCGCACATTAAAACCCACTGTGGCTTCACCAACCGACTGCACGCCCGGTAATGTGAGCATGGCTTTTAATATATCTACTTCGCCCAGGGCCACCGGTATTTGCTTCATGGTCTTGATATCAATTTTTTCTAACCCCATTTGAAGCCCGAGGACCCGCTCATCCCGTTCCGATTCAACCACTACTTCTTTCAAGGGCAGCACGTCCTCTTCAAGGTCAATGTTCAACATGCCATCGGAGTGGAGTATGATGGACCTGACGGTGCCTTTCATGCCCATGCTGCGAATCTTAAGTTGGTGACTTCCCTTCGGAAGGGTAACCGTGTAATACCCATTGGCATCGGTGGCTGCTCCAATCAAAGGATTTTCAATCATCACGGAGGCACCAATCACCGGCTCACCTGATTTAACACTGCGAACATAGCCCGCCAGGCTTGCACTGGTTTTCGTGTTTGCTCCTCGTTTGCCGATGACGATAACTTTCTCAGTTTTAATCTTTTCTGCTTCGGCAAACTGTGAATTATCAATTTGTCGTGCCAGGCTGTCGGTAGGACCGCCCGTAAAAAAGTTGGACGGCAGCTCCGTTAAAATGGGTTCCCGTAAGGTGATGTAGATATAGTGATTATTGTCTATGGCATAGCGGAAGTCGGTATTTCGGAAAACCTGATCAAGAATTTCGGGAACGGTTTGTTGTGCAGCAGCAACGGTAATCACCAGACTGTCAACCAGGGCAGGATTGAAGAAGAATCGATAGTTTGTCTTTTGTTCGATGTCGGAAACAAGCTGCAAAAACGGTTGGTTGTTGGATTGAACGGTGATGAGGGGATTGACCTGACCCAACGTCAATGTGCGGCTACTGATCAAAACCAGAAGGAAGATAAAAATTTTGATTTTACTCATCGGAGTGATTTAGCTGATCGTAGTAGGCACCGATGCGTTGCAGGGCATATTCTTTATTAGCCCGGTAAGAGATCTTTTCCTGTTTTAAAAATTTACGCAGTTCTGTTTTTTGTTCTTCCAGTATGCTTAGTACAGAAGCTTTTGAGCTTACTTCGTGAAATTGGTGACCCTTCTTTATAAAGAAATTTGTTTTCAATAGAAACTCCGTGGTTTTGGATTTAGCGTCCATGCTTTCCTGGATGGCTTTATAATACCGAGCGTAGATTTTTAGAGAACCCTCATACAGAACTGCATAAAAGGCGCGTTCGGGTTCTGTCAGGCGTACAAAAATCCGATCCTCAATCTGAAAACTTTTTATCTGATCTTGAATCAATTCAATTTCACGATGCGAGCGCGGATGTTCTACGACCAACACCTTTTGAAACAGGTTGTAGCGAAGGATGACCGAGTTATATTTCTGGCCATCATAAACGATGCTTCCAGTCAGCGGCTCCTCCGTTCGATAGTAAGGATGTCCTTTTAAAAGCTGGTTGGCATACAGGTCGATGTACTCCGGGCCATTATACAAGCGGGAATGTTCGCCCACCGCTTGATCATAGCGGTTCACCAATGCCGTTAATGCGGATTGTCTGACAACACTATCCGGAAGTATTTGTGCACAGGCACATACACCGCTCAGAATTGCACCGAGGAGGAGGAACACGAACCGAACTATACCCTTATACTCGTTAGGCAACATCTGTTAAAAATAGGAATTCAAAAAGTGAAGATAGCACCGCTCAAAAAAAAATTGGTTCGAACAGAAAACAAAGAAGCCCCTGTGCGGGGCTTCTCCAATTAATTTGTAAACGCATTGCCTATTTAGCGTAGGCAACACTTCGCATTTCTCGAATTACCGTAACTTTTATTTGTCCAGGATATTGCATGTCTTTTTCAATCTTTTGAGAAATGTCGAAGCTGAGTTGGGCTGCGCGTTCATCGGTCGCTTTCTCAGCATCCACCATCACGCGCAATTCTCTTCCGGCTTGAATCGCATAGCATTTCTCTACCCCTTCAAAGCTCAGTCCCACTTGTTCCAGTTCTTTCAAACGTTTGATGTATTGCTCCATAACTTCACGTCTCGCTCCGGGCCGGGCTCCTGAAATTGCATCGCAAGCCTGAACGATTGGCGAAATAATGCTGGTCATCTCTATTTCATCGTGGTGTGCGCCAATGGCATTGCAGATGACCGGGTGTTCTTTATATTTCTGGGCTAGTTCCATCCCCACAATGGCATGCGGTTTTTCTAATTCTTCTGGCCATACTTTGCCAATGTCGTGAAGTAAGCCCGCCCGCTTCGCCTGTTTGACATTCAGGCCTAATTCAGCGGCCATTATGGCGCAGAGGTTAGCCACCTCGCGTGAATGTTGCAAAAGGTTTTGCCCGTACGAGGAGCGGTAGCGCATGCGCCCCACCATTTTCACCAGTTCAGGGGCAAGACCATGAATACCCAGATCAATAATCGTCCGTTCCCCGATTTCAACGATTTCGTCTTCAATGTTTTTAGTCGTTTTAGCAACGATTTCCTCAATGCGGGCCGGGTGAATCCGACCATCCTGAACAAGACGATGCAGGGAAAGCCTGGCAATTTCTCTGCGCACCGGATCAAAGCCTGAAATGATGATGGCTTCCGGAGTATCATCTACAATAATTTCAACCCCCGTAGCGGCTTCCAACGCCCGGATATTTCGGCCCTCACGACCAATTACTTTTCCTTTAATGTCGTCACTTTCAATATTAAAAATGGAAACACAGTTTTCTACGGCATGCTCAGTAGCCGTGCGCTGAATGGTTTCAACAACAATTTTCTTGGCTTCTTTTGTGGCCGAGAGTTTGGCCTGCTCCATAATATCTTTAATATACGAGCTGGCCTTGGTCTGTGCCTCTTCTTTTAGCGACTCAATGAGTTGTTCACGCGCCTGGTCTGCAGTGAGTTTAGAGATGCCTTCCAGCAATGCCACTTTCTGGGCGTTGAACTTGTCCAGTTCTTCTTTACGCTTTTTAACCAGTTCATGCTGGTGGGCAAGGCTTTGTTTCTCGACATCGACTTCCGCTTCTTTCCGCTTTAATGTTTCTAATTCCTTGGCCAGCTGCCCTTCGCGTTGTTTGATTTTTTGTTCGTTGCTGATGATTTGGTTTTTCTTGCGATTGGCTTCTTCCTCAAACTCCTGTTTCATCTTAAAGAGTTTGTCTTTGGCCTCAATGATCTTGTCTTTTTTGATGTTTTCGGCCTGCAGCTCGGCTTCTTTAATAATCAATTTTGCTTTTTCTTCGGCATCCGCCTGATTGCGTTTGATCTTTCGCTTGTAGAGCAAAGTGCCTACAATAACCCCGATAACAATGGCAATCAGAAGAAAAAACAATCCGATCACCAGCCATTCTGCATCTCCGGGCATTCCTATCAGTAACATGATGGTATTAGTTAATGTGTTAAATAACACCCAGACGGCCAACCGGCCTGAGACAAAGGGAGAGGCTAAAAGAAAGGCTTAGAGTGCCTGGGAAACCAGTTGATTGATGTGGTTTACCTTTTCAATCACGGTTTGGTCTATTTCCTGCAGATTTTCTTCGTCTGCCATTTTATCTACCAAACAATCGAACGCCACCATCGCCAGCAGGTCTTGTTTATCATCAATTCCAAACTGCTCCCGGTAATGTTTTATCTTTTCGTTGATGAGTTTGCCGGCTGCCCGTACCTTTTCTTCTTCCTTGCGTTTTACCTTCATCGGGTACTCGCGGTCAGCAATCTTAATTTTAACGGATAATTCGTCCATCAACTTTACCGGTTATCTGCTTAGGTGAGCAATACACTTATCGATTTCGCGGATATACTCGTCTACTTTCCTTTTCAACTCCGAAACACCTTCGTCTTCCGGGTTCATATGATCTACAATCTTAGTAATTTTTATCTGATTTTTAAAATGGTGGAGCTGCTCATCGCGCTTGCGCAAGTCCGTCTTCAGCTCATAATTCTCTAGTTTCAGTCCTTTTACCTCCTCTTTCAGCGACTTATGCTCATTCAACAACACCAATACCTTGCGTTCTAATCCGCTTAAACTTGATTTTAATGTTTCCTGATCCATAGTCAATTCAAAATTTCGGGTTTTGGTTATGATCAAAATGCCCAGTTAGTAACCACCAATAAACTTTTCAGTCCTAACAGAAAGCCAATACTAATGGATAAACCCAGCACCAGCGCTCTTTTTCGGATAAAGGTTTTCAATAAAAGTGAAAATCCAATGATGATCAGCAGGACAAAGCCGGCATAGAGGGTACTGGGAAGCCAATACTGCCATTGAAAGAAATCTGTAATCGGGGCTCCTTTATCATTGGCTACAAAAATAAACAGGGCTGTCAGCACGAAGGTAGTGGTGTAGGTAATCTTCTCTAATTTATTGAACCGGCTTACGTGCATGGTGCTATTTTCTGATTACGGCACCCATTTTTCCTTCAAAGGCGCCCATCAAACGGGTCATCACTTTGTCAATTTCTTCATCGGTAAGGGTTTTTGATTCATCCAACAGGGTAAAACCCAAGGCGTACGCCTTCTTACCTGCTGGAATCTTTTCACCCTCATACACATCGAACGCAATAATTTCTTTGATCAGTTTTTTCTCGGTGGAGAGAACAAGTGCTTTGATTTCATCAAAGGTTACTTGTTTATCCAACACCAAAGAAAGATCACGTCTTACTTCAGGGAATTTGGGTACTTCCTGCACAACGAACTTAGGGTTTGCCGACCTGAAAAGCAAGGCGGTGCTTAAGTCTGCATAAAAAATTTCTTGTTTGATTCCAAAATCTTTTGTCAGACTCGCTTTTACTTTCCCAAGCTTTCCTACTTCCTTGTTTCCCTTCAATAAACGCATTCCATAATCAAAAAGCGGATCCGCTAATTTTTCCGGCTTGATGTTCTCCAACGCAGATTTTTCTAATAATTGACCAACGTGCTGAGCCAAATCATAATAATTCACCGCACGGCTTTTGTTCTGCCAGTTTTCAGTTTCAAAATTACCGGTTACGTACAGCGCCAGTCTTTCTTCTTCTGTGTAGGCGGGGTTTCCATTCTCAACAGGGTCATTCTTCCAATAGATTTTCCCAAACTCGAATACTTTCAGGTCCTTCTGTTTGCGGTTGATGTTATAGGCACATACTTCCAGCCCGGTGAATAGCATGGTCTGACGTAAAATACCCTGTTCTTCACTGAGCTTATTCAGGATCTCAACCGGTGTGCCGGTAAATGACAGGTTATGCTTTTGTTGATACGCAGCGTTGGTCAATGAATTGGTCAGGATTTCATAATAGCCGTTTCCAATCAGCATCGAACCCAACGTTCGTTTGAATTTATTGATGTCTTTTTCGGGAAACTCGGCCAGATAATCGGTGCCTGCGATTTCGGTCAGTTCAATGTTATTGAATCCATAAATGCGGAGTATTTCCTCAACAATGTCGGCTTCCTGGGTAACATCCACCCGATAGGGGGGTACAGAAACCGTGAATGAATCCGGATCTTTCTTAATGATTTCTATTTCAAGGCTTGCCAGGATTTCAAAAACCTGATCTCTTGGAATCACTTTTCCGATTAGCCGGTTTACATTTTTATCTTTTATGGTAATGAGCCGGTTTTTAATTTTTTCCGGATACACATCCACCATCTCTGACGACAGCACACCTCCGGCAATTTCTTTCATCAGCAGAGCGGCCCGTTTCAACGCATACACGGTTAGGTTCGGATCGGTACCTCGCTCAAACCGGAATGAGGCGTCTGTTTTTAGTTGATGATGCATTCCGGTTTTGCGAATGTAGTCCGGTGAAAAGCAGGCGCTTTCTAAAAATACATTCTTTGTTTTTGCGGTTATGCCCGACTTCATCCCGCCAAATACCCCGGCAATGCACATGGGTTCTTCTGCGTTGCAGATCATTAGATCGTGGGCCGTGAGGGTGCGTTCCTTATCATCCAGCGTTCTGAATTTTGTTCCGGCCGCAAGCGTTTTTACGATGACTTTTTTACCAGCAATGGCATCCGCATCAAAAGCATGGAGTGGCTGGCCGGTTTCATGCAGCACAAAGTTGGTGATATCAACAATATTGTTGATGGGTGTAAGTCCAATCGATTTTAGCCGGTTCTGCAACCAACCGGGAGATTCCTGAACATTAACCCCCGAAAGGGTAACAGCAGAATACCGTGGACATGCCTCTGGATTTTCAACGGTCACTGGAATGGTCAGATTATTATTCTCCGTCTTGAAAGCTTCCACGGAAGGGAGCGTCAAGTTCCGTTTACAGGCTGCTTTGATATCGCGAGCTACCCCGATGTGCGAGGCTGCATCGGCACGGTTGGGTGTTAATCCGATTTCCAGCACATAGTCACTCTGAACATTAAAATATTCCGCTGCCGGTGTACCGTTAGCAACTTGTGTACTCAACACCATAATGCCCGCGTGACTTTCACCCAATCCGATTTCATCTTCCGCACAGATCATTCCTTCGGAAACTTCGCCCCGGATTTTAGTCGCTTTAATAAGAAATGGATCACCTTTTGTTGGATGCACGGTTGTTCCTGGAAGAGCCACCACCACTTTTTGACCTGCCGCCACATTGGAAGCTCCGCAGACGATGGGCAACACACGATCTCCAACATTCACGGTTGTTACCGAAAGTTTATCGGCATTGGGATGTTTGCTACAGGTAATAACCTCCCCAATTACCAACCCCTTCAATCCACCGCGTATCGAATCGAAGGATTCTACACTCTCTACTTCCAACCCGGTAGAGGTAAGAATCTTACCGATATCTTCAGCTGATTCCGGAATATCAATGTATTGCTTAAGCCAATGGTACGAGATCTTCATGCGCGCGAAAAAATCAAGGCTTCAAAAGTACATGTTTGGGTCTTCTTTTCTAAGCACCCGGCTCCCTATCTGACTCAGGGATGGTAGTTCTTTTCGCCTGCCCGAATAGCAACCTTCAGTATGTTTTCGCGCGGGGGGAAAGGGCAGGAATAACTGTCGTTATAGGCACAATAGGGATTGTATGCCAGATTGAAATCGAGTTCCATAGAGGTGGCAGCCGGAACTTTCTTCACATCCAGGTACCGCCCGGCTCCGTAGGTCTCTTGTCCACTGGTTTCATCAGAAAAGGCGAGGAATAGCTTGCCCCGTTGCGGGCCCATGTCCATGAGTTCAAGTATCAGCAATCGGTTTTCAGTACCTGCCAGGTTAAATACGGCATACGCATACTCCAGGTACTTTTGTTCTTTACCATCACTGGTGGCAAGCAGGACCACCTTTTTATCTTGAATGGGCTCGAGTTTTGCTTTGACCCGAAATCCGGGATCCACGGGAAAATACTGGAGTCCGTCAAAGGGAATGCTATCCTTAAGAAAAGGGGAGCCGGTTCCTGACTTCATAAATTTCTCCATCTCTGCGCGATGGGTGGCAATCGACTGAACATACTCCTCGTCCGATTTTCCTCCTTGAAGGGAATACATGACAAAGGCGGCAAGGGCAATAATCAGAATAAGTGGAATCAGGTACGAGCTTTTCATCAATTCAATACCGGAGAATTGAGGTCGGTATTTTTAACGAACAGAACATTGTTTCGATTTTCCCAGTAGGATATGGAATCCGATTTGAGTCCATACCGCTTAAAAAATTCGGGAATCGATAAATCGGCCAGATTGCCCGGGGAATTCGTCAGTACGCAAATGGCAATTTTGTTTTTCTGATCAATCGCCACCTCGCTCCGATAGCCATTGACATACCCACCATGATAAAGCAGTTGGTCATTTTGAAAATGGATAATGCGCCAACCCAAACCATAATAAGAAGCGCGCGGTCTTTTCCATCGATAGAAATTCCGATTTTTTGAAATGGCCTTCACTTGGGGTTCAAAAATTTCATGGAGCACGGTGTCGGTCATTAATGCATCCGACTCGGTGAGCAAGGCTTGCAACCACAGCGCCATATCAGCAATGCTGGCATTTACGCCCCCGGCCGGTGCTACATTATAGTACGTGTCGGAGATTGGAACCGGTACCCAGCGCTTTCTGGCAAAATGATGGGGTCGTGCAACATTGTGATGGTTGCTGATGGATTCGTAAGAAGCAGAACTGTTCTGCATGTGCAGAGGCTCAAATATATTTTGTGTTAAGGCCACCTCAAAGGATTGATGAGTGGCTGCTTCCACCACCTTTTCAATTAAGCTATAGCCCACGTTCTGATAGCTGTAGAGCTGGCCGGGTTCACCAAAAAGGCTAACACTTTTTAAGCTCGACAAAAGCGTATCCAACGGAATGTGTTCTTCAATCATGTTGGTGTAGGCATGGTAAGGCAGTCCTGTGGTGTGTGAGAGTACGTGCCGCACGGTTACTTTTTCGGCATGTTCTTTCGATTTCAGTTGAAATTCGGGATAGTAGTGTTGGATCGGATCATCCCAGTGAATTAGCTGCTTACTTACCAATGTGCCTGCCAACACGGAAGCAAAACATTTGGAAACGGAGCCGAGTCTGAATACGGTATGAATATCAATTGAGTCGGTCGTGCCAACCTGTTTCAGTCCGAAGCCTTTCAGGTAAATAATGGATGTATCTTTAATGATGGCCACAGCTGCCCCGGGTGCCATACCGCGCTGGATGGCCTGCAGAATAAATCGGCCGTACTCTTCAGCAACTTCCTGCACATACGGATTTGTTGCAGGATTTACTTCGATAAAATTTACGGATGCAAGCACACTGTTCGCTGAAATCGATGCAGGAAGACTCACCGAGTCGCACAGTGGAGTTTTAAGGACAATGCTTTCATCCTCATGGGGTGCGTAAACAAACCCCACGAAAACGATGAGCAGTACGCCCAATAAGGCTCCGGAAACAGGTTTAATCTTCATCATAACAGCCCTTCGTCTGCAAAGCTATAATATTTCTGGTTAGCAATTATCAGATGATCAAGGAGTTGGATTTCAAGGAACTTCCCCGCTTCTTTCAGTTTTCGGGTTAAATCGAGATCACTTTGGCTGGCTGTCAGGTTGCCGGAGGGATGATTATGCGCCACGATCACTCCACTCGCCAGTTCCTCAAGTGCCAGTTTGAAAATGATTTTAGGATCCGCAACCGTTCCAGCCACACCCCCTTCGCTGATGCGCTTTTTGTTGAGAATGCGGTGGGACCGGTTCAAGTACAATACCCAGAATTCTTCATGCGGTAGATCCATCAGATGCCCTTTCAGGTGATCAAACGCATCTTTCGAACTATTTATTTTAGGTTTCTCTTCAGGATCTTGTTCTTTTCGTCTTCGCCCCAACTCGATGGCAGCAACGATGGTAATGGCTTTTGCTTCGCCAATGCCTTTCACTCTCATCAGATCTTTTACAGTAAAGCGGGCCAGGTCATTGAGGTTGTTGTTTACTTGCAACAAGATTTTTTTTGCGAGTTCAACAGCACTGGTTTTGGCTGTACCCGATCCAATCAGAATGGCGATTAATTCCGCTTCCGTTAAAGCCGAAGTTCCTTTTAGCAGCAACTTCTCTCGAGGACGGTCTTCGGGCGACCACTCTGTAATTTTAAGCGGTTTACTGTCTTCAATTTTCACAAGCCCGAAGTTACTCACTCAACGGCATAAAAAAACCCTCCCCAACCGAAGCCAGGGAGGGAAAAAATATAATGCGAGTACTTACGACAATGCGTTAACGCGCTTCGTAAGCTTTGATTTCTGGTTTGCTGCCTTTTTCCAATGAATGATATTCTTCTTGGCCAGCTTGTCAATCATGGAAGAAACCTCCTTCAATAAAGCCTGGGCTTCATCTTTCTTAGTAGTGGTGGTTAATTTCTTGATTTGTGTACGGGTCGTCTTGGCCTGATAGCGGTTTCTTACACGCTTGGTCTCATTAGCCCGGATTCTCTTCTCTGCTGATTTATGATTTGCCATATGCTTTTTTCAAAACGGACTGCAAAAATAAGCGCAATAATTGGAAATGCAAACGTGGCTACCCCAATGACTTTGAATATCTTTATAGGTATGCCGAAAAAGGTGTTTTTGATCAGTATTGGGCTCTTTTGTCTTACTGGGATGTCGTTTTATTGGGGCTTTTTCGCGCATAAAAAGATCAGCCGGTTAGCGGTTTTCACCCTTCCTCCGTCCCTGGCTGGATTTTATAAAAAGAACATCGATTATTTAACAGAGGCATCGGTCAACCCCGACCGCAGGCGGTACGCCATCCCTGAAGAAGCACCCCGGCACTATATAGATTTGGATGATTTTGGAGACAGTGCTGCCTACACATTACCCCGGTACTGGAACCAGGCAGTCGAACGGTACGGTAAGGATACGCTGGAAGCCCGTGGAATTTTACCCTGGCACATTCATCGGGTTTACCTTCAGTTAAAGGAGGCATTCCTGCTCCAGGATCCGGAAAAAATTCTTCGGTTATCCTCCGACCTGAGTCACTACATTGCCGATGCCCATGTGCCGCTTCACACCACCCGAAATTATGATGGCCAGCTAACCAACCAGGTAGGCATTCATGGCTTTTGGGAATCGCGGCTGCCGGAATTGTTTTTCGAACAGTATGATTTTTTTGTCGGGCCGGCCTCGTATGTGCCCAACATCCAATTAGCCGCCTGGGCCATGGTGCAGCAATCCAATCAAGCTGTAGATTCCGTATTGAATTTTGAGTTACAACTTTCACGAAGTACACCCAGTAAATTCAGCTTTGAATCGAAAGGAAAGCAGACGGTACGGGTGTACTCACAGGAATATTCTAAAAAATATCACTACGCACTCAATGGAATGGTGGAGCGATTCTTTCGCAACAGTGTGAAACGCACCGGAGACTTTTGGTATACCGCCTGGGTGGATGCCGGCCAACCCGACCTGAATCGGTTGATTGATTACAAGCCTAGTGCGGAAGAATTAGAGAAGCGAAAGCAGGAATTGTTGCAATGGAAAGAGAATAATGTTAAAACCCGAGAACATGAAACTTCCGAGAATTAGGTGCCATGTGTGCGAGGATGGTTTAACGGGATAATAATTCTGTAACCAGGAAATCCCATTCCTCTTTCAAGCTTTGGTTAGGAACGCTGCGTTGTGCACGATGATACCAATAACGTGCGTTACTCAAATCACCTTCAACCCGATGCAGGTAGGCATGAATCAACGCACCATCGGATGTGGGTACATCCTGGGCCAGGTTATGAGCTTTTTCCCAATCACCTTTGGCGTCATACCAAAGCGCTTGTAAAAGAACAGCAACCGGGGGTGGTTGCTGTTCTTTCAGACTTTCTTTGAAATCGTGCAGGGTCACTTAATTCTTCGTAACCGGATAGTACACCTCAGTTATCCATTTCGCAGTATCCTTCTCCAGCATCGGATCCGTTACATACACTTCCCAAGGTGCTCCGCGTTCCGTCAACTTTTTGTACTGAATGTACTGTTGAATTTCCGTGTGGATGGCCTGCAGGCTATTGTAGCTACCTTTATAAATACCCTTCACCACCGAACCACCTTCTGCTTGGGCAACCTTGTATTTACCAGGCAATTTGGCATCAGCAGCAACCGGCATAGCGCAAATCATTTCCATAGATTCTTCGGAGAATTTAGGATAAAGGGCAAAGGGATAGCCGGTCATAGGTACCTTCGCTTTCTTTAGCATATTGTCTAGCTCGGTATACATTTTTGCCATTTGAGTGCTGATGGCTACGGGGTCCTGGGGGCTCATGGTATGGGTAAGTCCTACATAACTCGTAGCGGGAACTTCCGTTTCAGAAATTTCAAATGTGAATTTGGGTTTTGCCTCGGCAATACTCTTTATTTTTTCTCCCGCATAATCAAATGATTTTTCGATTTCTCCTTTCATAAACAAATTGATCCATCGTCCGAGCGGATTCATGCCTTGATCGGCCATGAAGTTGAAATTGAGCGTGGTATTCTCGCCTTCTGATTCAAGCGAGTATAACCCACTGGCGGGATTGCCTCCAAAATCCATGGTAATGGCAACCGATTTATCGGGAATGCTTTCGGTTAGTGTGATGGTCCCTTGGTCGAGCACCGGACTATCCCAACTGTACGTGGCACCGGTTCCCACAGTCTTCTCTCCGTAAACAATTTTCATGTCCGTTGGGTCCAGCGTATTCCAGTATTGCCAGGTTTCCCATCGTTTCAAATCATTGATTTCCTCGAAAACTGCGGAAGGGGATGCCTGGATGGTAACACTTTTAGAAACTTCCAGCTTGGCAGGAAGTACAAAGCCAATCAGCGTAAGCAAGACAATGAGTCCTGCCAGGATGAAGAGTATTTTCTTGACCATGTGTATGATTTTTGGGTTAAAACGTAAGCCATTTACATTTCGGGCAATGAAGGTATCAAAATATTAAGGCATCTAAAAGATTGTAATTGTGTGAAAAAATTCAAAAATTAGCCAACATACTAACCCTGTAAACCCATGAGTTTGTTCACAAATCCCAATCGCATTCCTGAAAGTTATGGTCTGAAAATCGCTGGGGGCCTGATTGCCTTTTTCCTGATCATGAAAGTTGTTGGTCTGGCACATATTTATGAGCTCCGTTTTTTAAACGTATTCATTCAGGTGGGTGGTATTTACTATGCCCTGAAGAAATTCAAACAAACGCATGAGGAGCACATGAATTATTTCCGGGCATTGATTACCGGAGTAGCTACCGGAGCGGTTTCCTCGGCTGTGTTTGCGATCTTTTTATTTGTCTATATGAGTGTGGATTCGTCTTTCATGCAGGGAATCATTGACAATGAACCCATGGGCCGGTATTTGAATCCCTATATCACAGCCTTTATGGTTGCTTTGGAAGGTCTGTTCTCGGGACTCCTGTTTACGTTCATCATCATCAACTACGTGGACACCGATGATGTGAATGATCCACAAGGAGAAAGTAACTAGCTTGTATTATGTTGCCAATGGATATGGTAAGTATCCATTGGCTGCCCTTATTTAAGTTCCAGCTCAATTACAGTATCAACCTCATTCATTTTCTCCTTTGGTATTTTGAGGCTTAAGCCGAAGTCATTCTCCAGAAATTTGACAGGCGTTTTATCAATAAACACTTTTGCACTGATTACCTTTTTACCAAGTTTTGGAAGCGTAAGTGTTTCGTCATGCCAGTTAAGAATGTGAACATAAACTTTGTTTCCTTTTTGAGTCATTACACCCCATTCGCGCGCGCTTAAGGGTCCGCCTCTCGTACCATAAATGGTTTCCCCATACTGGCGGGTCCATTCCCCCATTTGCTTCAAAAGGTCAACGTGTTCTTGTTGAATCTTTCCGTTGGGCATGGGCCCCACGTTCAATAAGAAGTTGGCACCATAGCCGGCAGCTTTCACCAGATACTGAATCAGGTCCTTCCGGCTTTTATTCCGATCATCACGGAGGTTGAAGCCCCACGAATTGTTAATGGTTTCGCAGGTTTCTTTGGGCAGGTCACCAATTTTTTGTTCGGGTGCGAAGCCCGTGGTGTTGTGGCCTGGTAGATCTTTTTCAAACATCTGAAAATCTTCACCCTCGTAGGGAGTTACGTGGTGATTGCTGCCCACCAGGGTGGCGGGTTGAAGTTTGTGGATCAGTGAGTAGGTTTTTTCAAGTCGCCATTCCGCATCTTTTTTATCCCACATGCCATCAAACCAGATTCCGGCCACCTCGCCATAATTAGTTAACAGTTCGGTCAATTGGGCATCCATGTAATCCAGGTATTTGTTCATGTCGCCTTTGGCTTCGCGACCTGTATAACTTCCACCCGTGTTACC
Source organism: uncultured Ohtaekwangia sp. (assembly GCA_964488465.1). Taxonomy (GTDB): domain Bacteria; phylum Bacteroidota; class Bacteroidia; order Cytophagales; family Cyclobacteriaceae; genus ELB16-189. The sequence goes on from CAZAUN010000009.1 coordinate 188,009, forward strand.
CCGCGGAAAATAATCAGGATGATGCCAGTCTAATTGCGAATGATAAAAGAAAAGTTTGATGCCCTGCTTGCGGCATTCATCGGCCAGCATTTTTAAAACATCTTTGCCATAAGGGGTTCGCTTTACAATATTATAGTCCGACACTTTGGAATCGTACATGGCAAAGCCATCGTGGTGTTTGCTGGTGATGGTGATGTACTGCATGCCGGCATCTTTTACCATCTGCACCCATTCAGCAGGATTGAATTGGGTGGGATTAAAGAAGGCTGGGATCTTTTCATACGTTTTGATGGGGATCTGTTGATTGTTCATTACCCACTCGCCATCGCCCAACACACTGTATACGCCCCAGTGTATAAACAGTCCGAATTTGGCATCCTGAAACCACTCCCGGTTTTTCATGTTTTCCGGGGTAGGTGTATACTTCCTTTCCTGCGCCAGGATACACGTGGAAAGGAGCATCAGGACAATTAAGGTGGATTGTTTTTTCATGTGCTGGGGTATTTATAACTTTCCAAAATCTATCAGAAGTAAACGGATTAATCAAGAAAATTCTGGAATACCCATGCGACACGAACCCATTGGCAAGGAACTCTTCATATCAAACCGCAAGCGACTTATCAAGAAATTGAAGCCGGGTTCCCTGGTGGTCTTTAACTCCAACGATATTATGCCCAGCAATGCCGATGGTACGTTGGGATACATTCAAAACAGTGATCTCTATTATGTAAGCGGTATTCATCAAGAAGAAAGCATGGTTGTTATCTGCCCGGATTTTCCGGATAAAAAATACCGCGAAGTACTTTTTCTGCGTGAGCCCAATGAGTTAATGGAGAAGTGGGAAGGCCACAAGCTCACAAAAAAAGAAGCTACAGCGATTTCGGGAATCGAAACGGTAGTCTGGGTTTCGGGGTTTGAAAAGCTTTTTCATCACATGGTGACCATGGGCGGGGTTGACAATGTGTATTTAAATACCAACGAACACTACCGCTCGGAAGTAGTGGTACAAAGCCGGGATGCCCGGTTTATTGATTGGTGCCAGCGAACCTATCCTTTGCATCGGTATCGCAGAATTGCTCCCATCATGAGTGAATTGCGCAGGGTGAAGCAACCTCGCGAAATCGAACTAATTCAACGAGCTTGTGATATTACTGAATGCGGTTTTCGGAGAGTCCTGAATTATGTTCGCCCGGGCGTCATGGAGTATGAAATTGAAGCGGAGTTTATTCATGAATTCAAGCGGTTAGGTTCGAAAGGTTTTGCGTATACTCCCATTATAGCCTCCGGATCAAATAACGTCATCCTTCATTATGTTGAGAATAGCCAGCAATGTCATGCCGGAGATCTCCTTTTACTGGATGTAGCCGCGGAATACGCCAACTATAACAGTGATCTAACCCGTACCATTCCCGTCAGTGGTAAATTCACCAGACGCCAGAAGGAGGTATACAATGCGGTTTTGCGTATTCACCGGCAGGCCATGAAATTGTTACGGCCTAACGTGGTTTACTTTGACTATCAGAAGGAAATTGAAAAGTTAATGGAGGCAGAGTTATTGAAACTCAAGCTGATTGATAAGACAGACATTAAGAAGCAAAGCCCTGAGAATCCGGCCTTCCGGAAGTACTTCTATCATGGCACTTCACATATGTTGGGATTGGATGTACATGATGTGGGCAACATGCACGATCAGGTACAAGTAGGTTCTGTTTGGACGATTGAGCCGGGTATCTACATCAAAGAGGAAAAGTTTGGCATCCGGTTGGAAAATAATGTGGTGATCGGCAAGAACAAGAATCATGACTTGATGACCAACATCCCCATTGAGGCGGAAGAGATCGAGGAGATCATGAATAAGAAACGATCATAACGGGAATTGAATGAAAAGGGCCGTAGTTACAGGAGTCATATTAGTTGTAGCCTATCTAGTCAATGCCCACGAATTCTGGCTGCAACCAAAAAAATTCCGCTATCGTACCGGGGAAGAAATTAAAATTGATTTGTTAGTGGGTGAGGGCTTTGAAGGTGAGTTCTGGGATTTGAGCCGACACAAAGTTGAAAAGCTTGAATTGCACCGATTGAATGGGGTGCGGGACTTGACTAAAACGGTTAAGCCTACTGAGGGTACTAATATTGTTTATAAGACTGATTTACTGGGGACCTACTTGTTCGCATTAAAAAGCAATGATGCCTACATTGAGCTGGAGGGCGACAAGTTCAATGCTTATCTTGAAGAGGATGGGTTGGAATACATATTGGACGAGCGGAAAAAGTCCGGGACTTTGAATGCGAAATCCTCAGAATACTACACCCGATTCGCGAAACTGCTGGTGCAAAATGGAGACCGTGCGGATGACACCTTCAAAAAAAGAGTAGGTCTGAGGTATGAAATTGTGCCGGATCAGAATCCTTACGCATTGAACGTTGGGGATTACCTGCAATGCCGCGTATTATTTGAAGGAAAACCCGCCCCCCATGCTCTGGTGAAAGTTTGGAATCGCACCCATACAACTACCTTTCTTCAGAATATTTATACGGAAAATGACGGAACGATCCGTTTCCCCATCAGCGCGGTAGGGCCGTGGATGGTGAGCAGCGTAAAAATGATCCATTCTGAAAAGGAAGGTGCAGAATATCATAGTTTGTGGGCAAGTTTGGTATTTGGAATTTAATCCATGGCAGAAATAATTTCCTCTGATAAAGCTCCGGAGCCGGTGGGACCTTATCCGCATGCGCGCAAGGTGGGCAACTTATTATTCCTTTCGGGAGTAGGGCCGCGTAAAAGGGGATCCAAAGAAATTCCGGGGGTTACATTGGATGAACATCGGAACGTAATTTCTTATGATATCGAAATACAATGTCATTCCGTTTTTCAAAATGTGAAGTTTGTGTTAGAGGCTTCTGGTTCGAAGTGGGAAAATCTGGTTGACATTACGGTATACCTCACCAACATGAAAGATGATTTCCCGGTGTTCAATAAAATCTATGCAACGTATTTTCCCGATAAGGCAACCCAACCGTGCCGTACTACGGTGGAGGTACATGCACTACCAACGCCAATTGCCATTGAGCTTAAGTGCATTGCAACAATTTAAGGAAAGCCGGATAGGCTAAACTGAGAAGCTCTCGCCACACCCACACGTGCGCGATGCGTTGGGGTTGATGAACTGAAAGCCCTTACCATTCAAACCATCGGAAAAGTCAAGGGTTGTTCCCAGCAGGTACAAAAGGCTTTTCTTGTCCACCAGAATTTTAATGCCTTTGTCCTCAAACACCTGATCTACAGGATTAATCTGATCGTCAAAGCCGAGGTCGTACATCAATCCGGAACATCCTCCGCCTTTTACGGAGACCCGGATGTTATGACCTTCGGATTTACCTTCTTCTTTGCGGAGGTTTATGATTCTATCTTTTGCTTTGTCAGTTACGGTAATCATCGTTCGTTATGATATCGGATTCAATACAACACTAAATACGGTAATTGTGTTCCGGTCGCGACCATAATATAATTTCTCAAGGGCGTCCAAAATATTGCTGGCACGAAAATAAGAGGTATGCAACTCAGCGTCATTTTTGGTTACCCATTGAATAGTATAGGAGTTCTCTTTCTCTTTATAGTTCTGTACATAACTCCACATCTTTTTCAAGGCGTCCACCTTATCGGCACCGGTTTCGGAATGGAACAGAAAAGATTGGTTGTGACGCGGATTGATGGTAATCAGGTCCAATTTAGTCTTGCCATCGTGCAAACTATATTCAAAGATGAGGTCACTCGTGCGCAAACCCAGGTAATCCTTTATTTGCTGCTGCACACGGGCGGCCTCTACATGCACATCGCTGGTCGATTCAGTCGTAATTTTTGGCATTTCGTTTTAAAACTTTCGTAAAGCCTGAAAAGTTTCCCAATTTTCTATCAAAATTAACAAAATCAGCTTAATTGAACACCATGAAGAAACTCGAGCACATTGGTATTGCAGTAAAGAGCCTGGACGTATCGAATAAACTATTTGCGAAGTTGTTGGGTAAACCCCATTATAAAATTGAAGAGGTTGAATCGGAAGGAGTGCGAACCTCTTTCTTTGCGGTGGGAGACATCAAAATAGAATTACTGGAGGCCACCCGGCCCGATTCAGCCATCGCTAAGCACATTGAAAAACGTGGTGAAGGACTACACCACCTTGCTTTTGAAGTGGAATCAATTGAAGACAGAATGTCGGAATTAGCTGCATCCGGATTTTCGCCTTTGGCGGATAAACCGAAACCCGGTGCTGACAATAAAATGATTGTGTTTCTTCACCCCAAAACAACCAATGGCGTTTTGGTTGAGCTGTGTAAGGATAAGCGCTGATCAGAATTTCATTTTAGGGTGGGCATTTCGTCCATATTGAATATCGTTGTAGTACTTCTGCTTCCTTTTACCCTCTTTGGTTTCGTAGTAAGGTTTTACAGTAGAGCAACCAGTTAACAGGATCACAACCAACATACCCAATGCAATTCCACGCTTCATAACCTTTTGATTTGTTGGGATTAATACCGCGCATTCCACCGGGTGCGGCAGAGTGCAAGGCAAATAGTACTTTTGCCGGACGAACGAACAATGTTGCCGGTTAACGGCCCTTACCATGAGTGATAACCGTACAGAACTTTCTCAATTAGGTGAATTTGGACTGATTGATAGGATTAAAAGTAAATTTTCAATCACGAATGGTACTACGTTGGTGGGTATTGGCGATGATGCGGCCATCATCGATGCGGGTGAACAGGCCGTGTTAGTTTCCACTGATATGCTTCTTGAAGGCATTCACTTTGATTTGTCGTATATGCCCCTGCAACACCTGGGGTACAAGTCGGTAGCAGTTAACGTTTCAGACATTGCCGCCATGAATGGCAAGCCGGAGCAAATCGTTATTAGCCTGGCAATCAGCAACCGTTTTTCTGTGGAAGCCATCGATGCCTTGTTTGAAGGCATTCAAATGGCTTGTAAAAATTACAAAGTAGACCTGGTTGGAGGCGATACATCCTCTTCCACTTCTGGCTTAATCATTTCAATTACCGTATTGGGGCGGGCTCCAAAAGAGCAGATTGTGAAACGAGGCGGTGCCAAAACCAATGATATCATTTGTGTAACAGGCGATTTGGGAGCAGCGTACATGGGGCTGCAGGTACTTGAACGCGAGAAGCAGGTATTTTTAACCAATCCTGAGATGCAACCCGATCTTGAGAAGTACGAATATTTGGTGGGCCGGCAACTACGCCCGGAAGCCCGAATGGATATCATTCACGAATTGCGCGATAGAAATTGCCTGCCTACCTCCATGATTGATATTTCGGATGGCCTCGCTTCTGAATTATTTCACCTGGGCAAGCATTCCAATTTGGGGGTAAAGATTTTTGAAGACAAAGTACCGATTGATCACAGCACCTACGAAACGGCTATTGAGTTTAAACTGGACCCCATCACCTGTGCACTGCACGGAGGCGAGGACTATGAATTACTTTTTACAATCCACCCTTCCGACTACGATAAAATCAAGAATCATCCGGATATCCATTTCATTGGCCACATGCACAAAGATCCGGACCAACATGTGTTGATTACCAAACAGCAAACCGAAGTTCCGATCCAGGCACAGGGGTGGAATCATTTTAAAGGTCAATCCTGAGTTTCTCTTTTGCCTGATCAACCTCTCAAGCAGTGGCAGATTTTGAATTAGGTTGAATCATTTCTAATATAGAGTGATAATTTCTTTGCCATGACCAGTCTACTTCGTCCGCTTTTACTTTTGTTACTTTTTGTTTCAACCCTTCCTGCACAGGACTTACCGGTTGGTAAACCGGAAGAACTTGGTTTTGCTCCGGATCGGTTGCAGCGACTTACCAATGTATTTCAAGCCTATGCCCAGGACAAGAAGATGGCCGGCAGTGTCGTGCTTGTGATGCGTCATGGCAAAGTAGCATATTTCAATGCCTTCGGAAGCCGCGATCTTGAGTCGAACGTACCCATGACCAAGGATGTAATTTTCAGAATTGCGTCACAGACCAAGGCGATTGTGAGTGTGGGCATTATGATGTTGCAGGAAGAAGGTAAACTGTTGATTAGCGATCCGGTTGGAAAGTATATTCCTGAATTCAAAGAAACCACTGTAGCACGGCCGCGCGATGGGGGTGGGTATGATGTTGTGAAGGCAAAGCGAGCCATTACCATCCGCGATCTCTTAACCCACACTGCGGGCATCGGATATGGTTATGGAGTAGGGGCCGATCAATGGAAGGAGGCTGGTATCCAGGGCTGGTATTTTGCCGATCGCGATGAGCCTGTAGCAGCCACAATTTCAAGAATGGGTAAACTGCCGATGGAAGCACATCCGGGCGAAAAGTATGTTTACGGATACAATACTGATATTTTAGGAGTGGTGATTGAAAAAGCATCCGGGCAATCGCTTGAAGAATTTCTGACAAACAGGATTCTTTTACCCCTTGGGATGAAAGACACCCATTTTTATCTTCCGCAAAGTAAAGTGAACAGGCTTGCTACGGTGTACTCAGCTTTTGCAGAGAAACCGTTGGAGCGTGCACCGGATCCGGGGCACATGACCGGACAGGGCGCGTACGTAACCGGACCACGAAAGAGTTTTTCAGGGGGTGCCGGTTTACTATCTACTGCGTCCGACTTTGCAAAGTTTCTGCAAATGATGTTGAATAAAGGAACCTTCAATGGACAGCGCCTCCTTGCCCCGGGTACGGTTGATTTGATGACTGTTAATCATTTAGGCCATGTTCAGTTTGAGTGGAACGGAGGAACCGGTTTTGGCCTTGGGTTTTCAATTGTTCAGGATGTGGGTGCATATGGTGCGCCCGCATCGGAAGGAGAATATGGATGGGGCGGAGCCTATGGCTCTTCTTATTGGGTTAATCCAAAAGAAGGTCTGGTAGTAGTTTACTTCAAGCAATTAATTCCAACAAACGGATTGGATGATCAAAGTAAACTCCGCGCATTGGTTTATCAGGCACTGGTGAAATGAGGAATCAATCCTCCGGAAACGGGATGTATACAAAACTGGCAAAGTCTTTATCTACTACAAACAGGCAACAAAACTCATCCGGATCTTTGTATGATTTTTTGAAGTCCTCTTCTTTATCCGCGGCCACTAGCTCGCGTTGTACGAATTCATTCAGGAAGGAGGCATAGTAATTCCATTCCAGATTAAGCGGACCAGCCGGAATTAATACCTGGCCGATGGGCAACGCATCCTTCGAGATCGGGAAAATGGGAAACTCAAACCCGGCTTTGCGAATCTGGTAAGAGGATTCTTTTAATGTGTCGGCTACTTTTACAAAATCTTGCGAAATCGTGCCCAGGTATTTTCCGTTAAGCTCAGGATCGTTAAACATAGTTATGTGACTGTACCGTTAAAATAATTGGTGTTTGCCGGATTCCCGCTCCCGGTTGGAATTCCCTATTTTTAGCAAAATTAAAAATACCATGAGAAAGTTTGCTACTCCTTTATTGTTGCTGGCCTTTACCCTTCAGGGGTTTGCTCAAACGGGTGTTTCTGATCTGGAGACATCCTACAAGGCCAGAAAGCAAAAGGAAGATCAATCAATCTTAAAGGAATATCCAGTCAGAAACATCGGGCCAACCGTACAGGGGGGTCGTATTGTGGATATTGAAGTCAACCTGAAGAACACGAAGGAGTTTTATGTAGGCTATGGTTCAAGCGGAATTTTCAAAACGTCCAATAATGGAATCACCTTCACACCCATTTTTGATCAGGTGGATGCGTTGGGAATTGGTGACTTTGCGTTGTCACAGTCCGATCCGAAGATTTTATATGTTGGTACTGGTGAGAAGAACGGAAGCCGGTCAACGTATGCAGGTTCGGGGATGTATAAGACAACGGATGGTGGAAAGACATGGTCTCATTTGGGGTTAACCGGGTCACATCACATCGGTCGGGTTTTAATTCATCCGCAAGACAATAATACCGTTTGGGTTGCTTCGCTGGGGGCATTGTATTCGCACAATTCGGATCGGGGTGTGTTCAAGACTTTGGATGGTGGTAAAACCTGGAAGAAAACCTTGTTCATTAACGATAGTACGGGGGTTTCCGATTTGATAATCAATCCACAAAACCCAAACCAGTTGATTGCCGCTACCTGGGAGCGCACCCGTAAAGCCTGGGATTTTAAGGGCAATGGGATTGGCTCGGCCATTTATCGTTCTGAAGATGGAGGCGAAACCTGGACGCTTTCGTCCGAAGGATTTCCGAAGGGAAAATTTGTGGGTCGTATTGGATTAGACGTTTGCTGGTCCAAACCCAATGTGATGTATGCTGTTTTGGATAACCAGGAAGAAATTAAGGAAGCAAAGAAAGAGACTCCGGCTGATGGCAAGATGAAGCTAACCGATTTCAAAGACATGACAGTTGAAAACTTTCTGAAATTGGATGACAAGAAGTTAGATGAACTGTTAAAGGACAGCCGGTTCCCATCGAAGTATACGGCCCGGGTCGTGAAGCGGGATGTGCAATCCGGTAAGTACAAACCCAATGCCCTGGCCACCTATTTTGGTGCGGATGCCAATTCGGATTTGTTCAATACAAAAATCAAAGGAGCGGAAGTATATCGTTCTGAAGATGCCGGCAAATCCTGGAAACGAACCCATAGTTTTGATATCGATGGCGTGTACTTTACTTACGGTTATTATTTTGGAGAACTGCGTGTTTCGCCAGCCAATACGGAAGATGTTTATATCTACGGAGTGCCCATGTTGAAATCGGAAGATGGCGGAAAAAATTGGACGGAAATTGATTCGTTGGGAACGATGCACAGTGATCATCACGCTCTTTGGATTAACCCTACCGATGCCAATCACATGCTGATGGGCAACGATGGCGGGTTATATCAATCGTACGACAAAGGCGACACCTGGCTTCATTTTAATAATATGCCGGTAGGGCAGTTTTATACTGTCAATGTAGATATGGAAACTCCCTATAATGTTTACGGAGGCTTACAGGACAACGGAGTACTGCGCGGTTCATCGCGGTCTGTTCCTAACCGAACCAAACACTGGGATCCCATTTTTGGGGGAGACGGAATGTACGTTGCTCCCGATCCGCGCAACAGCAAGTTGGTTTATACGGGTTTTCAATTTGGAAATTATTTCAAATTGGAATTGGATCGGTCAAAGAACACACGCATCACACCCTCGCACGACATCGGGGAGGCCCCCAATCGGTGGAACTGGCGTACCCCGCTCATATTGAGCAAGCATAACCCCGACATTGTGTACATGGCATCGCAACGGGTGTACCGCAGTTTGAATAAAGCCGAAAGTTGGGAAGCCATCAGTGGCGATCTGACAAAGAATAAGCCGCAAGGGAATGTGCCATTCTCCACCATCACTTCGCTGGCCGAGTCACCGTTACAGTTTGGATTGTTGTATGTAGGTACCGATGATGGTAATGTTTGGGTAAGCAAGAATGGTGGAGGAAGTTGGGACGCCATCCAGGGCGGGTTACCGGTTGATAAATGGATCAGCAGCATTTCTCCTTCTCCACATGATGAGGCAACCGTGTTTGTTTCAGTTAACGGGTATCGTCAAGACGATTTTAAAACTTATGTATATATGAGTACGGATTACGGCAAGACCTGGACCACCGTTAAAGGTGACTTGCCCGAATCTGTTGCCAATGTAATTATCCAGGATCCGGTAAATGCAAACTTGTTGTATTGCGGGTTGGATCAGGGTACCTACGTGAGTCTTGACTTAGGTAAGTCGTGGAGGTTGCTGAACAATGCATTGAATGTACCGAGTTATGATATGATGGTGCATCCCCGCGAAAATGAATTGGTGGTGGGTACGCACGGCCGCAGCGTATTTATTGCCGATGTGAAGCCGTTGCAGTTACTAGGCGATGTTTCAAAAAGTGTGATGGCATTCGCACCGGAGAGCATCCGGTTTAGTGAACGGTGGGGGCAAAAGCAGTATGCCTGGAGTCCGGTAAACGAGCCGAAGACAAGCATTCTTTATTATGTTGGTAAACCCGCTGCGTCTATTACAGCCGAAGTACTGGATGAGAAAAACAATCTGATCAGAACCTTAACCGGAACCGGAGTTGTTGGATTTCATTCCCTTTCGTGGGATTTGAAGGTAAATGAGGTGGCTCCCGTTCCGGCTAAAGGAAAAGCAAAGCCGGCAGCTACAACGCCCACCCTGAAGTATGTGGGGAAGGGGAAATACAAAGTCAAGTTTAGCAATGGTACAGAAAGTAGTGAGGTAATGGTGGAGATTAAATAACGTTTGCTGGGATCATAAAGAGGGTTCGCTCAAAGCATGGGCGAACCTTTTCATTTAGTCAGACCTGGATTCCCTTGGCGTGGTCCCGAATAAAATTGTCACTCATCCTCTTTAATTCCGGAAAGAAAGTCGAAAATTCTGCTTCAAATTCAGCGTGGTATTTCTCCAGGTCTTCAACGGCCTCATTCATTTTTGAATTGTAAGGCGAACGTCTGGCCATGCCACTGAGGGCCCGGTGAATGCCTTCGGTACGCGAATAGTTTAGCAACCAATTACCTTCAATCATATAAGGCATAAGCTGTTGAACGCGCTCCGGTACCTGATGTTCATATTTGGTCAATACCTGATAAGCGTGTTGTGCAAAGGAGCTCAACGGTTGGGTATGGAACCGGGACCAATATTTGGCAAGGAAGTGATCATAAAACATATCCACGATCACCGGTGCGTAGTGCCGGTACTTTGGCCGGAGTCGTATTTTGCTTTCCAAAACAACCGGATGATTGTCTGTGAAATCATCAATTTCCCGATGAAGTTCAATGCCCAACGCAATGTGATAGGGATATTGTTCATACATCGTTCGACCACGCACAAAATCGCCAATGAAATTTCCGATCATGATCTCTTCATGATTAGCGGATAGATACAGATGAGCCAGAAAATTCACAAGGTCTTCAATTATTCAGACGGTATGTAAGATAGTTGATTTTAACTTATTTTTACCGAAGTCATTTCCAAGCCTTATGATTGTACTGGAACAACTCAAACTCCTGGTGAACCTGGCCCTGGCCGATGGTGACATGACGAGTCAGGAACGGAATTACATCATCAACATCGGTAAGGCACATGGATTTCCGGAATCTTCGGTCGAAACCTTGTTCTACTCAAGCCACGATGCAATCATCGCCAAAGAATTATCGCCCGATCAGAAATTCAATTATATTTTTAACCTGTTTCAGTTGATGAAACTGGATGAGCGGCTGTACGAGGATGAGATTAAATTTTGTGCCAACACGGCAGCCAAGTTGGGCTACAAACCGGAGGTGATGTTTGATTTGTTGTTGAAAGTGACCTCTTCAGAGATGAGTTCAACCGAAAAGGAAGCCTTGCGGCAGGCCGCTTCGAAGTACCTGCAATAGTTTATTGGTAAGTTACCGGATAGAGTAATGGGATGACGAACGTTTAAACCTCATACTCGGTGGTTTCATTTGTTCTTTGCCTGTAGCCTGTTGGCCTCTGCTGCTTCCAGGGCCTTGCGAAGATTCATTTCTGCTCGCGTTACCTCTTGAAGAGCCCGTTCTGCCTGTTCGCGGGCAAGTCTTTCATTTTCTTCGGCTATTAATTTGAATTTTTCAGCAATTAATTTTTGCTGATAGCCAAAAGCCACCGAAAAAACTGAAATAAGTGTTAATACCGCGATGATGACATTCTTTTTCATAGTTCCGAAATTGTATATGAAGATAGGAATTATGTGGCTTAAGAAAAATTAATATAAGCTTCAGTTAGTCTTTAACTGACGGATGTAGTTTTCCTAAAATAGTGAACGATGAAGACGATCTTCTTTTTTTGGTTGCTTCCCCTTGCCGTGTTGGGTCAATCGAAATATGAGTATCAGGAGATGACCGGAGTTGTTAAATCAATTGAACCGGGTCTTCATTTCGCTTATCAATACTTGTTTTTGGAGGTCGATGGAAAACCTCAAGGTTTCATATTTAATCCAGAGTATGGGGTGTTGCTTTATCGGCATCTTAAACCAGGCGATAAAATAACTTTTCGGGCAAGGTTGGATTTGCGGGAACGCGAATGGCGTGAAAAATTGAAAGCTTCAAATCGGCCTCTTCCTTGGTATGTATTTCCTGATCTGATTACTGAAATCAAATTAGAAAACCAGTGGATTGCTTTCCCTGAATCGAACAGGATTATTGAGAAGGCAGAATTCGGAGTTTTTATTAATAAGAAGGTGGTGGGTGAATACAAACTCGATGGGCTGTCTTCCGCATTAATCTTTGAAGGTGGCATTGTAGCCACCTACCTGGGCTCCTATTTATACCCGGGTGCCATCAATACCATTAAGACCGGGGATCGTGTTTCATTTGGAGGCCGGAAAATGAAGCCTTCTGAAGGATTCAAATATCCGGTGGAACCCGTTCGGGGAGTATATTATTTTAACAGGCTGAATCATCATACCGGAACATTGTATTCTTACCTGTTCAAGCAAAATTCAGTTTGTATTGGGGTACGATTTAATCTGGCCGATGGAAAGCGACTGGATGTTTCCTTTCCTTCGGAGGAAGCCATGCGCATAAAGGAATACCTTGCGAATCATAAGGATGACTTGCAGATATACTGCAGCGATTATAAGCCCGAGGGGCAACTTCACCCAGTAGAGCTACATGCTTTGGTATCTCCGGGCGACACCTTATTCATTACCAATTTCGGATTTTATGGCGGTGCCGATGGCAAGCATGATCACCTCCCGATTGATATTAATGGTAAAATCACACGTGTAAACGTAACCCCGAAAGGCGCTGTCAGTAGTCTTATTGTCAATGGCGATTACTACATTGAGATTGATGCCATGATGGCGCAGCAACTTACCCGGTATTTTCAAAAGGGAAAGTCCATCACCATTCAAGGGAAGCAGCGGATTAAAAAGCAGGGTGAGATTTACCAGAAAAATTACAACATTGTAATGCCGGAGCGATTAACCATAGATGGTAAAACATTTTCAGTATACGAACCATGAAGATTCTGGTAGTTGAAGACGAACCGAAACTCAACAGCTTCCTTTGCAAGGGCCTGGAACAGCAAGGGTACATGGTTGAGGCCGTCAACAGCGGCAGTGAAGCACTTTCGTTAGCCGCCACCGAACCCTATGATCTGATTGTGTTAGACGTAATGTTGCCCGGCATCAGCGGGTTTGAAGTATTAGAAAACCTGAAGCGATTTGAGATTAAAATCCCGGTGATCATTGTCAGTGCACTTAGCAGTTCGGAGCGCGTTATCGAAGGTCTTGATAAAGGGGCAGTTGACTACATAAAAAAGCCGTTCGATTTTGGCGAACTGTTGGCCCGTATCCGGGCTGTAACCCGAAAAGGCCTGGCAAAAAGTTTCACCCGATATAAAGTAGCACACCTAGAACTGGACTTACTGGCCCGTAAAGTGTTATCTCAGCAACAGGAAATTTTTCTTACGAAACGGGAATTTTCGCTACTCGAATTGCTGATAGCAAACTGCAACCGGGTTGTTTCGAAAACAGAAATCGCTGAAAAGGTTTGGGAAGCCAGTTTCGATATGGGCAGCAATGTTATTGAAGTTCACCTTTCACAGCTTCGTAAAAAGCTGGGTGAGCCAGACCTGATCCAAACGAAAGTCGGCCTGGGCTATTATATTCAGGGCGAACTAATCCGAAGTTGAATTGAATTGGCGTAGCCCTTTTCGCGGTATTCGTGGTAAAACTGCCCTGATCTTTTTTGGGGTTTTTCTGGTGATTGTGTTGCCGGTTAATTTTTTCATATACAAAAATGTAAAACAGATTCTGATTCAAGCCGATACCCGCGAGCTTCAAGCGGAAGGAGAAAAGCTCATTGACAAGGTGCGTCTTGATCCACCTGTCATTCCCTTACCACCCAATGGTTACTCCGTATTCATCCGGGTTGGGAATCAATTGCAAACCGATACTTTATTTTCTTCTCCGGATTTTCCGAATACCTGGTGGGAGGAGGGAACTGTGCTCCTCGATACATTAAAAATCATAACGCTTGAGCGGGCAGTGCCTTATAGTAATTCAATGCTTCTGCTTTCGATTGCCAGAAGTACAACTTCATTAAGTACCCAGTTGGATCGCCTCCGGAATTACCTTTTTCTTGCCAACGCAGCCTCGATCGTATTGGCTGGATTACTTGTGTACATGGTTTCTGGTTGGGCCCTTAAGCCAGTAAAGAGTATTATTCAGGTTGCTGCACGCATTGAGGCAACTCGAAGTATGGAGCGGGTGCCAGTTCCGGCAACCGGAGACGAGTACAGTACCCTGGCTAATAGCATCAATGCTATGCTTGATCGTATTGAGAATTCCATAAAAACACAAACCAACTTTTTTGCCTCGGCAGCACACGAATTAAAAACTCCATTGGCGGTGATGCAGACGGAATTATCCGTTGCTCTGATTCAAAACAACCTGGATACCCAAACAAAGAGTACGTTACAAAGTCAACTGCAAGAGGTGCAACGGCTCGACCGGGTGATCCAGGATTTTCTACTGATTAGCCAATTGAAAAGCAATACCCTGGTCGTGCGCAAGAAGCTAGCCAGGTTGGACGAAGCACTTTATTCAGCCATTAAAAGATGTCGTTACCTGGCGCAAGAGAAAGGGACGCAGGTAAAGGTACTGTTACAGGAAGGATTATCTTTCCAATGTATGATTGACGTTGATAAGTTGGAAATTGTATTGACGAACCTGCTGGAAAATGCAATTAAGTATTCCCCCGATCATTCCATAGTATCCGTTCAAATAGATAAAAATGACCGATATGAGGTTGAGTTGACCAATCCATCGCAATTACCGGTAGCCGATGTTGAATCCTTGAAGTCAGAATTTAAAAAAGAAAACACGTTTAGTGCCGGACTGGGCATGGGCCTTTGGATTAGTGACCAGATCATGAAACTGCATGGCAGTGAATTGAAATTGAAATCCGGAAATGAATTATTCAGAGCCTTAATTGTTATCTGATTAAGTATTCCCTATCATTTATTGAGTACTTTTATTGTACTGCATAGAAGGGGTTAAATTAACTATAAAGTATATATCGTATGAAGTGGCTATATGTCATTCAACAAAAAGCACAAGTTGCCTTTTTACTGGCGATTATTCTGCTCGGAGTTTTTGTGAAAAATGTAATGGATCGCAACAATGTATCGGCCCTGGGAACCTCTTTTTCTTCGGTCTATGAAGACCGGCTTTTGGCGGAAAGTTATATTTATAAACTCTCCGATCATTTATATCAAAAACATCTTCTGATTGACCAGTGCGGTCAACAGGAAGATTTCACTCAGCTAAGGTCTAAAATAGCGGGACACAATGCGGCTATTACTGCGCTGATTCATGATTATGAAAAGACCAAACTCACCAAGCAGGAATTGCATTACTTCAATGAGTTTAAAAAGAACATCAACGAATTGATAGTACTGGAGAGCAGACTATTTTATAAAGACACAGGAGTGTCCGCAACAATCCCATCTTTCGATCAGCAATTAGTTACGGCCACGGCAAATCTGGATCAACTATCCCTCATTCAGATAATGGAAGGAAAAAACATGGCCGAGCAATCCAAAAGAATTGTGGCGGGTTCCAGTATCCTTACCCAGTTTGAATTGGCCATGATTATCATCATTGGATTGATCATTCAGGCTCTGATTTTTGCATCCAACTCACTTACCCCAACTACCTTTCAGAATCACCGGTTGAATTGATCTTAATAAAAGCCAGTCCATTTGGAAACCCTCATTTTTGGCTACCTTTGCCCCCTAAATTTCAAGGAAAGAAATGACGGGAATGGAGAACATCCGGAATTTTTGCATTATCGCCCATAT
The DNA here is from genome assembly GCA_964488465.1 of uncultured Ohtaekwangia sp. Lineage (GTDB taxonomy): Bacteria > Bacteroidota > Bacteroidia > Cytophagales > Cyclobacteriaceae > ELB16-189. Next base: position 203,898 of record CAZAUN010000009.1, read on the forward strand.
TGATCACGGCAAAAGCACCCTGGCCGACCGCCTGCTGGAGTTTACCGGCACCCTTAATCAGCGCCAAATGCAAGCCCAGGTATTGGATAACATGGACCTGGAACGGGAGAAAGGGATTACCATCAAGGCGCACGCTATACAGATGAATTATAAGTACCAGGGAAAGGAGTATATCCTCAACCTGATTGACACCCCCGGTCACGTAGATTTTTCGTACGAAGTGTCGCGCTCCATTGCCGCCTGCGAAGGCGCCTTGTTAATCGTAGATGCTGCACAGGGAATTCAGGCTCAGACCATCTCTAACTTGTACTTGGCCCTTGACCACAACCTGGAAATTATACCCATCCTGAATAAAATTGATTTGCCTGCAGCGATGCCCGAAGAGGTAACCGATCAGATTGTTGACCTGATTGGCTGCGACCGTGAATCTGTTTTAAAAGCCAGCGCCAAAGAAGGCAAAGGAATCGAAGAAATTCTGACAGCCGTAATAGAACGTGTACCACCTCCCAAAGGTAACCCGAAAGCGCCCTTGCAAGCAATGATCTTTGATTCGGTGTTCAATTCTTTTCGTGGCATCGAAGTGTATTTCCGGGTTTTCAACGGAACCATCAAAAAGAATGATAAAGTAAAGTTTGTTAATACCGGCCAGGTATACAATGCCGATGAAATTGGTGTATTGAAATTAGATAAGCAGCCGAAAGATGAGATTGGTACCGGCAATGTGGGCTACCTCATTTCCGGAATAAAAGTAGCCAAAGAAGTAAAGGTAGGGGATACCATCACCCATGCCGATAAACCGGGCGAAGCGATCAAAGGATTCGAGAACGTGAAGCCGATGGTGTTTGCCGGAATTTATCCGGTGGACACTACTGAATTTGAAGAGTTGCGTGCATCCATGGAGAAGTTACAGCTAAACGATGCTTCCTTGGTATGGGAGCCGGAGACTTCGGCTGCCTTGGGCTTTGGATTCCGGTGCGGGTTCCTGGGCATGTTGCACATGGAGATTATCCAGGAGCGGTTGGAGCGGGAGTTTGATATGACGGTGATCACCACCGTGCCTTCGGTTCAGTTCAGGGCGTTGCTTACCAATGGTAAAGTGATTGAGATCAATGCCCCCTCCGAGATGCCCGACCCCACGATGATGGACTATATTGAAGAGCCGTTTATCTCTGCTCAGATTATTTCGAAAGCGGAATACATTGGTCCGATCATCGGGCTATGCATGGACAAGCGCGGTATTATCAAAAACCAGGTGTACCTGACCAGCGACCGCGTTGAATTATCTTTTGAAATGCCTTTATCAGAAATCGTGTTTGACTTTTATGATAAACTCAAATCCATTTCACGCGGGTACGCCTCGCTGGATTATCACCTGATCGGCTTCCGCGAAAGCGACATGGTGAAGTTGGATGTGATGTTGAACGGGGACCGGGTGGATGCGCTTTCAGCCATCGTACACCGCAGCAAATCGTATGAGTGGGGCCGCAAGTTGTGCGAGAAGCTGAAGGAGTTGATCCCCCGCCAGATGTTTGAAATTGCGATTCAGGCCAGCATTGGGCAAAAGATCATTGCGCGCGAAACCATCAGCGCCATGCGCAAGAACGTATTGGCAAAATGTTATGGTGGTGATATTTCACGGAAGCGGAAGCTGTTGGAGAAACAAAAGAAAGGGAAGAAGCGCATGCGGCAGGTGGGCAATGTTGAAATTCCGCAGGAAGCGTTTATGGCTGTATTGAAAATTGACTAATTGATTTTTATTATTCAGCCTGAATTTGTCGCGGGCTGAGACCTTACAAAAATTGCAAAGCCGAATGACAGAAACTCAACCCTATACCTTAATTGACGGTCGCAAGATTTCTGGCGATATTAAGAAAGAAATTTCTGAACAGGTCGCCTTGCGCAAACAAGCCGGCAAGAAAGTTCCGCACCTGGCGATTATCCTGGTTGGCGATGATGGCGCAAGTCAGACCTACGTGGATCACAAGGTAAAAGCGTGTAAGGAAGTTGGGTTTCACTATTCCATGTTGCGCTTTGCTGACACGATCAGCGAAGACAAATTAATGAAGCACATCGATCAGGTAAACCGCGATGAGGATGTGGATGGGTTTATTGTGCAATTGCCGCTCCCCGCGAATATATCCGTTGAACGGATTACGGAGAAAATCCGGCCGGATAAGGATGTCGATGGGTTCACCAATCGCAATTTCGGGAGCATCGTATCGAAGCACCCCTTGTTGCTGCCCGCTACACCGTATGGTGTTATGGAATTATTGAAGCGGTATCAAATACCTACCGAAGGAAAGAATTGTGTAGTAGTGGGTGCAAGTCGTTTGGTAGGGGCGCCCCTTAGCATGATGTTGGTGGAAGAAGGGAAGGCCACTGTGACCATTTGCCACAAATACACAAAAGACATTACTCTGTTTACACGCCATGCAGATATCTTGATTGCTGCCGTTGGCAAACCCGGACTGATTACGGCAGACATGGTGAAGGAGGGTGCCGTGGTAATTGATGTGGGTACGACCCGCGTGGAAGGTCCCCAATTTAAAAATGGATTTGCATTAAAGGGGGATGTGGACTTTAAAGCAGTAGCGCCAAAAACTTCGTTTATCACTCCGGTGCCGGGTGGGGTAGGTCCTATGACCATCGCTTCGTTACTATTGAACACGTTGCGGGCAACAGAATTGAGAAATCCGTAATTCAACGCATGATTCAAAATTCGAATTTATTGGAAGGGGTGAAATCAAATCTTGAATCTGAAATTTTGAATGTTGAATTGCCCTTGATGGAAGACTTTTACACCATTCAGGGCGAAGGGTTTCATCAGGGCACGGCAGCATATTTTATTCGCTTGGGCGGATGTCAGGTGCGGTGTGTTTGGTGCGATGTGAAAGATAGCTGGGAGGTTGCCGCACACCCTAGAATTCAAGTTGAGCTAATTGCGGAGCGGGCAAAAGCAAGTGGAAGTAAGATAGCTGTGGTTACCGGTGGTGAACCCACCATGCACGATCTTCAACCCCTTACTACAGTGTTAAAAATAGCGGGCTTGAGAACGCACATTGAAACCTCTGGGGCTTACGACCTTACAGGAGACTGGGATTGGGTTTGTTTTTCTCCCAAGAAGTTTAAGCCACCTCATCCTTCCGTTCCAAAAAAGGCCGATGAGTTAAAAGTGGTCATCTTTCACAAAAGCGACTTTGGATGGGCTGAGGAATTTGCTCGGCAGGTTCGTCCGGATTGCAAACTGTACTTGCAACCGGAGTGGTCCAAGGAAGCGGAGGTTCTTCCCATCATTATAGAATACGTAAAGAAATTTCCGCAATGGCAAATTTCATTGCAGGTGCATAAGTACATGAATATCCCGTAGTTCCCGAATTGAGATTCGAATTCGGATAGGGGTCCTAGACTATATACCTTTTTATTACGTTTTATTCCCATAGCTAGTAACTTTGATGGTATGCGAAACCGTGGATTATTCTTGCTTCTCTGTTTTTTTATTATTTCCACGAATACTATTTCACAAACGCTAAGTTCCAAAAATAAAAAGGCCATAGAGTTGTATGTGCAAGCTGATAATTATCGGGTGCGGGGTCAATGGAATGAGGCCATCTCATTATTGAACCAGGCAATTGATCGTGATAAAAATTTTGAAGAGGCTTATTTTCGTTTAGCCACGATCTATAAAGCGCTGGAAAAATATTCCGAGGCAACAGCCACATACGAAAAAGGAATAGCGCTGGCGAAGGATGATATACGGAAAAAAGCCTATCTGTTTGATTTATGCGCCACGAACCTACGGCAAGCGAATTATATAGGTACAAAATCGTATGCAGAAAAATTCCTGGCGCTCGAGCGCATCGATAAAAGGAAGATAGAGTTGACGGATCTTTGGCGAACCCAGGCATCGTATTCAATCGAAAATCAGGGAGCGTACGATTATCACATTGAACCGTTAAGCGATTCGGTCAACATCTTTCCGATGCAGTACTTTCCGGTGATTACAGGCGATGGCAAGCAATTGATTTTTACGGCCCGGTACGGGGGTACCCGAAATGACAATGAAGACCTGGTGGTTTCTACCAAAGCCGCATCCGGTGCGTGGCAAGTGCCGGTATCACTTTCAGCTAATATAAATACGGTTATGCGCGAAGGTGCCTGTACCATTTCCGCAGATGGCCGGCATCTGATTTTTACCGTATGCGGTGCCTCTGGCTGCGATCTTTATGAAAGTCGCAAAACAGGAAATATCTGGTCAAAGCCGAAAAGCCTGGGTGCCGCCATCAATAGCCCGAGTTGGGATGCACAACCCTCCTTATCAGCCGATGGCCGCGAATTGTATTTTGTGTCAGATCGCAAGGGTGGATTGGGCGGGTATGACATCTGGTATTCGCGATTGGAGAATAATGTGTGGGGCAAGGCAACCAATGTGGGAGCGGCCGTTAATACGCCTTTTGATGAAATCTCACCGTACATTCATGTTAACAACCGCGATTTGTATGTCGTGTCCAGTGGCTATCCGGGTTATGGCGGATATGATATTTACCGGATCGAGAGAAATTCATCGGGTTGGTCGACTCCCGTTAACCTCGGGAAGCCGTTGAACGATCACCGGGATCAGTACTCATTTATAGTTTCAGCCGATGGTACAATTGCCTATTACTCGCGTGAGGAGAGTAAAAACCGAAGCCGTTTATTCAAAATTGTTATCCCACCTGCGCTGATGACAAACTCCGTTGGGAATATTCTCAAAGGAACAATTTCAAATTCAAGAAGTAATCAGCCCATGGCCGCCACCGTTGAGTTGTTTGATCTGAAGCAGAATCAACTGGTCTCTCAAGTAAACTCCGATTCCGTTACCGGTGAATATTTAATGGTGCTTCCGGGCGGATCTGAATATGCCTTGCATGTTTCATCGCCCGGGTTTTTTTTTCACAGCCTGCATTTTGACTATCAAACAACAAACGATCCGAAGCCGTTGGTGAAAGACATTGCCCTGTTGCCGGTTCAGGAGAATGCCCTGGTGGTTTTAAGCAATCTGTTTTTTGACCTTAATAAATATGAGTTACGTCCGGAATCCATTACCGAACTAATGGAAGTGGTAAAGTTTATGCAACTCAATGGGGCAGTGAAGGTGGAAATTGGGGGACATACGGATAATACCGGAAATGAGAACTACAATCAGCAACTTTCAGAAAAAAGGGCCGGGGCAGTAGCTGAATTTCTAATTTCCAATCAGATAGCCCCCAGTCGGATCCAGATCCGGGGCTATGGTTCCAAAAAACCCCTAAAACCAAACGATTCGGACGAAAATCGGCAACTAAACAGGCGTATCGAGTTCAAAATTTTGCCCTAGCCTGCTGCCACCAAACGCAGATAGCTACTACCCATTAGTCGTGATTACACAAACGGTCTTTATCCCCCGCTAAGGGTTAATTTTGGTGTGTTTTAACCACCCTTTAATCATAAATTTTTTTTGTGTGACCAATTTTGTTCTAAGTTTGCGAGCTATTAAGAAATAATCTAATCAACTAAACCAAAACAGTATGAAGAAAATTTTACTCGTAAAGATTTTCTCTGTGTTAATGCTGATATCCAATTTGGCATGGGCGCAGGAGCGTACCGTCACGGGGAGGGTCACCTCATCGGAAGACGGGTCAGGTTTACCGGGTGTAAACGTAGTGTTAAAAGGCACCACGTCTGGTTCCATTACTGACATTGATGGAAATTACCGCATCTCGGTTCCATCGGCAGCAGGAACACTGGTATTCTCATTTGTGGGATTTGTGAGTCAGGAAGTTGAGATTGGCAGTCGCTCTGTGATAGACGTCCAGTTGGCTTCTGATGTTACCCAACTTTCTGAAGTAATTGTAACCGGATATGGTGTTCAGGAAAAACGAACACTCACAGGTTCCATAGCCTCTGTTAAGGGCGATGTTTTGGAAAATCTTCCAGTTCAGTCTGTTGACCGCGGTATTCAGGGTCGTCTGGCTGGGGTTCAAATCCAAACAGCTTCTGGTCAACCCGGTGGTGCCTTGAACGTGCGCGTTCGTGGGATTGGCTCCATCAACGCCTCCAATGATCCGCTTTGGATTGTTGATGGTGTTCAGATGGGTCGCTTTGGTCAGTCCACACAGGGTTCCTCTAACCCGTTAGCCTCCATTAACCCCAATGATATCGAATCAGTTGAGGTATTAAAAGATGCAGCTTCATCTGCTATCTACGGTGCACAAGCTGCCAACGGTGTAATTCTGGTTACCACTAAGAAGGGTAAGAAGGGTAAGACCGCTGTTGAAGTGAATGCCCAGTTTGGGGTTGTTAACCCGTTGAACTTATATGAAATGATGGATGGCCCTCAGTTCGCACGAATGAAGGAAGAAGCTTACCGGAATGCGGGTCTCCCGGTTGCTACCTCGTATGCAACCTTTGGTGATCCTAACGATCCCAATCTGGAAAGCCACGATTGGGTGGAAGAAATGTTCCACACCGGTAACCTCGGTACTTATGATATCTCTATGTCTGGTGGTGATGAAAAAACTTCTTTCTTGTTCTCTGGTTCATACCAGTTTCAGGAAGGTCAGATCATCATGAGTGACTGGAAACGGGGTACCGCACGATTGAATTTAACACACCGCCCTACTGACAAATTAACCATTGGTGCTAACATCTCGCTGGCATACCAGCGCACGTTTGGATCGATTGCTAACGGTAACTTTGTAAACGGTCCGTTCCAGGCAGCCTTCACAGCTCAGCCTACCTCGAACCCTTATACTTCAGAAGGTGGGTTTGCATTATATCCTACGCGCGCTCCTGGTTCGCACTTGTTTGGGTACAACATTAAGCAAGGAGTTGAAGAGGAAGTTCGCCTGGGCCGTACGCCTCAGACTGTTTCCAGCTTCAATATTGGATATGAAATTATTCCGGGCTTGACGCTCGCTGGCTTTGCCGGTGTTGATGCCTCCTTCGGTACGGATAACAACCAACGCCCTGGATCAATCCCGGTATTTGCCGGTGGTCAGATGGTGGTGGTTAGCCGCAGAACCATTGCCTGGAACACGAATTCGACTTTGACCTATTCTAAGAAATTCAATGACATTCACCAGATTTCCGGCTTGGTTGGATTTGAGTATCGCAAAGAAGAGCGTGGTGGTGTAACCGCTGCCCAGTTTACGTATCCAAATCCTGATTTGAGATTATTGTCTTCCGGTGCAACAGCCCGTCCGGCTTCGGAATTTTTCTTTGATAACGCCCGTCAAGGGGTATTCGGTCAGGTGAAGTATGCCTTAAAGGATCGTTACATTGCTGACTTTACGTTGCGGAGAGACGGTTCTTCCCGTTTCGGTTCTAACAGCAAGTATGGTACCTTCTATGCCGGTTCGGTTGCCTATCGCATTACCGAAGAAAGCTTCATGGATGGAATTTCCTGGTTAGACGATCTGAAGATTCGTGTTTCTTATGGAAAAATTGGTAACTCTGATATCAACGACTACGATTGGTACACCGCCTACGGCAGTCCTGCAGCAGGTTCTGTTGGTATTCCGGCCGGTGCTCAGTACCTGGGTGGTTCTATCCTGCGGTTAGCCCGGTTGGGTAATGACTTGATTTCCTGGGAATCAGAGACTCAGTTCAGTGGCGGTATTGACTTCGCCTTGTTCAAGAGCCGGTTAACGGGTTCGATTGAGTATTACAATAACCTGACTCAGGATTTGTTGTTTGATGTACCGCTCCCTACTGACTCCGGTGTTGGATCAGTACGTGGTAACAGCGGGGAAGTATTGAACCGCGGTTTTGATATCGAATTGGGTGGTGTAGTGCTGGATCAGGCAGGTTTCAAATGGAATATTTCTGCTAACATCAGCACGCTGCATAACGAATTGGTTTCCTTACCGAACAATCAGAAGCGAATCGGGAATACCTTGATTGTTGGTGAGCCGATTTCCTTCCTTTACCTGTTCGAATTTGCCGGTATAAATCCAGCCAATGGTAAAGCGATGATCTATGATACATTAGGCAACTTATCGTATAGCGGTGCTACCAGAGATGCTGCCGTTCGTGGATCCAATATCCCTACCTACTTCGGTGGAATTGCAAACAACTTCTCCTACAAAGGATTGAACCTGGAAGTTTTCTTCCAGTATCAGGGCGGAAACAAGGCGTTCAATGGCGACTTGTATAACCTCTATGCGTCAGGTTCCAATGCCAACAACCAATTAGTAAGTCAGTTGGGCCGGTGGCAAAACCCGGGCGATATCACCAACGTTGCACGTCCATATCAGGGCGGTGTAATCGATGGATTTGATCAGCAATTCGGAACCTTTGGAACTACCCAGTTCATGTCGGATGCAGGGTACTGGAGATTGAAGCAGGTTACCTTGTCGTATAACCTTCCTTCCAACATTGTTTCAAAGATGAAACTGTCGAAGGTGAATGTGTTTGTTCAAGGTCTCAACTTGTGGACGTACACCAAGTTCCAGGGAATCGATCCTGAAGTTGTCAGCAACAATAACGGTACAGGTGTTTCATCCTTCGGGGTGTACCCGGTTGCAAAACAATTTATGGGTGGTATCTCCATCGGACTCTAATTGTCAATCAATTAAAGCGTAAAAGAAATGAAAATGAATATTAAAAAAATAGCAATGGTAGGCCTTTTCTCCCTGGGCTTCGTTGCATGCGATATTGAAACCGAAGACCAGTCTGCCTTGTCACCGGCAACCGCTTTAAATACAGCTGCGGGTGTTCAAAGTGCAGTGCTGAGTACGTATCGGAGAACGCACGAATTTGACTTCTATGGTCAGCAGGCTAACCTCCACGGAGATGCCTTTGCCGACAACATTGAAATCGTTAACCGCACGGGCCGGTATGAGCAAGAGTGGGTGAATGGGGTAGGCGTTTATGCTAACCGCTGGGCAGTTGCTTATCGGGGTATCAATGATGCCAACTATGTTTTGGAATACCTGCCTCGGTTGAGTTTGTCCACGGTTCCGTCTTCCGGTTCATTAACTTCCCAGCAGGTGTTGGATCATATGAAGGGCGAAGCATTATTCCTGAGAGCCTTGTTCTACATGGAATTACTTCGCGTGTATGCTTATTCTCCTGGCAAGGAAGTAAATGGCTTCAACCTGGGTGTAATTATTCGCGATAAGCCAACGCAGGTGGTTTCTGATGCAGATAAAAAGGCTCGGAGCACCAACCTCGAGTGCTATGAGTTTGTAGAACAGGATTTATTGGATGCCACAACGTTATTGTTGAATGCCTCGCAAATCGGAGCGGCCTGGCCGGCATCGTTGGGAACCAATACATTTCCGTTCCGTGCCACCCGTGCCGCAGCGCATGCGTTGTTAGCCCGGCACTATTTGAACTGGAGCCGCTTTGCCGATGCCGATACGCAAGCCACCACTGCGCTTACTTTGGTACCTACAGCTGCCCCGGTAACGGCTGCCAACTATGCAACGGCATGGAGCACCGCTACACACCCAGAGTCAATCTTTGAAATTGAGATTCGTCCAACCGACTGGAGTGGCGTAGATGGACCTAACAACTCGATGAATTCCGTTACCACCAACATGTTGAGTGGAAGCCAGTATGTGTTGGCGGGCAGTGCCGAGTTGATGGCTGCTCACGAAGCCGGTGATGTGAGAAGGAACGTATACCTAACCACCACCGGCACGTTGAACAAGCCACAATCCCGCAAGTGGCCCGGTGAAAAGGGTGCCTTCGTAGAGAACATACCGGTTATCAGAAGATCAGAAATGTATCTGATCCAGGCTGAAAGCCGGGCACGCACCGGAAATGATGCTGGTGCACAGACAGCCGTTAACACAATTCGTACCAACCGTGGGTTAGCAGCAACTGCTTTAACGGGAACTGCATTGATTGACCTGATAATGAACGAGCGCAGGGTTGAGTTTGCCATGGAGGGCCATCGCTTCTATGACTTCAAGCGCTTGGGTCTGGATGTACCGAAGCCAGCAGCTTCAGGTGTAGGCACCTTACCTTACACTGACTTCAGAATGCTGCAACAGATACCCAACGATCAGATCTTGTTGAACTCCAATCTGGTACAGAATCCTGGTTATTAATTGTAAATCAGAAAAGACATGAAAATGAAAGCGATATATAAACTCTTTATGTTTGCAGGCTTGCTGGCTTTTGCGTCAGCTTGCTTCGATGACCCGGGTACGGACATTTTATTGGACGATGTGGCAGTTGTTGAAATTCAAGAAGCAACAACGGCAACGGGTTTGGATATTAGTAAATCCTACAACCGGGTTACCGATGGAAACAATATTAAGGATTCCATACGGGTTAATTTGGTGGGCCCCCAGCGCGGCTCCGCAACTAATGTAACATTCACGGTTGATGCAACCAGTACAGCAGTTGCCGGAACGCATTATAACCTGATCACCTCAGGTACGGTTACAATACCTGCTAACGCTAGTTATGGCTTCATCTATTTTGAAGTTATTGATGACAACATCGCACCGGGCGAAATCTGGAAGTTGAAGTTTAACCTGACCGGTGGGGATGGAGTGACAATTAGTAGTAAATACGGTGTGTTTACCCGTTCTATCCGCACGCTTTGCGCGTTTAACCGCGCAAACTTTGTTGGTACTTACAGTACGGTTGAACCTGGTTATAGTGGATCGCCTTATGATAATGTTAGTTCAGCAGATCCTGCTGATGCGAATACTATTATTGTTAATAACTTCTGGGACTTTGGTGGTACAGTAAAGTATGTATTTAATCCAACTACCAATGCTGTAACCATTCCTACACAAGATGTGGTGATGGGAGGCGTGACATATGTTGTAGCAGCGGGCGCCACGCCTGGTACATATGATGCTTGTACTTATTCGTTTGTTGTACCTTATACAGTAAGGCTTAAGTCAACAAATGCATTGCAGGACACAAATACGCACACGTATACCAAAAAGTAACTGGTTAAGCTTTAAAAAAAGCCCTGATCTTTTCAGGGCTTTTTTTGTTATTTAGGTTATCAACTAAGTATGCGGGGGTTATTGTTATTAATATTTGCCACGTCAACGTTGTTTGCTCAGCAACGGGAGCTTGAAAGCCTGGAGCAGTTAAACACCAGATTTCAAAGTGAGTTTCACACGTCCAATCAGCGGGCCGTAGAATATGCTCAAAAAAATAATATACCGTTGCGGCAGAAGTTTTCGGATGGCACCGAAATTCAGTTGATCGATGTCGATTCAAATGGCCTTCCACTCTATTTGACAACGTATAATGCTGGTGTGGCCATTTCAACCAACGTCACCAAACTAAGAACAGGTGGTGGTCTTAATTTGAATTTGAGAGGTTCGGGCATGACCGTAGGCGTTTGGGACAGTGGCCCCGTATATGAGCATCCTGAGTTTATTGAACGAATTGTTTCAAGGGAAGTCGGCACTTCATCTGATCACGGAACGCATGTTACCGGTACGATCTTGGCCACTGGCCTGAATGTGAATGCCATGGGAATGGCCCCGGCTGCGAGTTTATATTCGTATGACTGGACCAACGATCGGGCTGAAATGGTTGCTTTGGCCAAGCCTGATCAATCAGGGTTGCTATTTTCGAATCATTCCTATGGGTTGGTGACCGGCTGGAATTGCCAAAATGGAAGTTGCCAGTGGTTTGGAACCCCCTCCATAAGCGATAAAGAGGATTGGAGGTTTGGTTTTTACACTTCGCTATCGCGCGACCTGGACCAGATTGCATTTAATGCACCTTATTATTCCATTTTCTGGGCTGCCGGAAATGATCGTGATGATTTCAACAATGCCGGGCCCTACCCACAGGACGGAAACCAGGGCAGCGGTTATGATTGCATTAGTCAGGAAGGAACGGCCAAGAATATTTTCACCATCGGAGCGGTACGTAAAGTCCTCAACTATGAAGGTCCCGGATCCATTGAGATGAGTAGCTTCAGCGGGTGGGGCCCTACGGATGACGGCCGAATAAAACCGGATTTGGTGGCCCCCGGAGTTAATACGTTTTCTTCTATTGGTGAGAGCTCGTATGCCTCACAAAGTGGAACCTCTATGGCCACTCCGGGTGCGATGGGCTCATTATTGTTATTACAAGAGTTGCATCGCGATCTGTATGCCGGTCAGTTTATGCGTTCAGCAACACTCAAAGCGCTTGCGATCCACACCGCTAAAGAAGCAGGCCAATATCCCGGACCGGATTATAGTTATGGTTGGGGATTGATTGATGTAGAAGCAGCCGCCAAAGTATTGCTGACGAAAGATGATGTGAGCGTTTTCGTGAACGAGCTGACACTTACCGATGGTCAGACTTACGAGTTGGAGCTTCACCCGAAAGAAAACACAAAAATTACCGCTACCATTGCCTGGACTGATCCTGCTGGTAACCCGGTGGCCAATACGCTGGACCCCACAGACCTGATGCTGGTGAATGATCTCGATATTAGAATCGTGGATGAAGCCAATAATGAGAAATTACCGTGGGCCATGAATCCTGAACTTTCCGCCTTGGGTGAAGGGGCGATTAAAGCAGATAATTTTCGTGATAATGTCGAAAAGCTGGAATTTGATAACCCGGAGCCCCGGCCTTATAAACTACGGATCAATCATAAAGGAACATTGACGGGTGGTAGTCAGAATTTTTCATTGATTTTAACCTATACGTATGTAGGCGATCTACAATCCCCCTTGTATTGGGTTGGTGGCCCGGGTAATTTCAATGATCCGAACCACTGGTCCCTTTCCAGTGGTGGCTCAAGCGCAGGGCAGATACCCACTCTTAATAATCGAATTGTTGTCGATGAAAATTCATCTTTGCTAGCCAGCGAATCCATTGAAGTGTCAGAAGACATTGCGGTCGGTGCGATTACCTGGTTAAATAAAGTTAATGCCGGAATCAAATTAAACGGTCATCAACTTACCGTAGGGGGTAGTATAAATTTCGGTTCCGGATCCGGTTTCATTTCTTCAGGCAAAATTTTATTAGCAGGTTCTGCCGACTTCTTAAATGAGGTCATAACCAATGCCACTGACTTTTCCACGCTCGACTTTGACATCAATACGGACGAACACTATGATTTTACAGGGGGTCTCTCTATTAAATCGTTTAATCTTATAAAAGGAACTGTAAAACTAAACGATCAGGTAGGAATCGGTAAGTTGACAGTAGGGGAGGGGTTTTCGGTTACGCTGGATATTTCGGGAGCAACACTTACTGACTTACAGGAACTGGATTTTAGTTCGACTTCACTGACGCTGCATAGCATTGACGCACTTTTACTGCCATCAACTAATGCTCAGATTGATTTGGGAAGCCGGCAATTTGACGGGAAAATTCTGGCGGAGGCAAGTGGAATTAATGTGCACGGTATTAACGTACTTAAAGAAGTAGAAGTGAAGGGTAGTTTGAAATTCACCAATGATAATAGCATTGGGAGAATGATCCTGCATGGAAATTCGAAGTTGGACTTGAGTGCAGGCACGACCCAGACACTGAGTGAGTCGGTAGAGATTTTAGCAACTGAATCAAGCCGGGTGATACTGGAAGGCCTGAGCGGAAAGGCTTCGTTGCGCTTTGATGGCCGGTTCAAACTTTGCTTTAATTATCTGGATATAACTAGTGTGGATGCAACCGGAGATGCCGTTATAAATGCAGGTCTCTCAAGCACGTTGATTAATTCTCTAAACTGGGCAAAAGATGAGTGTGAGGATATTCTCTTCCCCGACTTCGAAACTCGTAATAATTGTGCGAACGGTATTGTTGAATTAATTGACAAAAGCGGAGGCGACATTGGATCGTGGGCATGGTCTACCACGGCACCCAATGCGCAAGTGGTGAATGAGGATGAACAAAATAGTATGGTCGTGTTTGCCGGCCCCGGTACGTTCGAGGTTTCGTTAACCATTGCCAACAGCAATGATTCCCGGAATTATAAGCAGGAAGTCACAATTATTCCCAACGATCTTCCGGCCAACACGATTATTTTGAACGGGTTGAATATGTTCAGTACGTTATCCAGCGAGTCGTACCAATGGTACCGCGATTATCAGGTAATACCCGGGGCTACCGGCCGATCCTTTCCGTTCAATGGCGAACCCGGCACTTATTTTGTTACTACAAAAAGCAGCGCCTGCAACCGGGTCTCGAATTCAATTTTAATAACGGATGTTGCAGAGGATGACGTGCCAACGGAACTAGACATATTCCCAAATCCGGCTTCACAGAGTTTTACGGTTCGTGGTATTTCTGAAGTTGCCAGGATTCGGATCGCCAGTCTATATGGTCAGATCGTTTATGATCAGGAAGTTGCCGGGGATGCAACGATTGTCACCACCGAATGGCCCACAGGAATGTATCTGATTGAAGTTACTAACAACGACCGTAAACGAATACAAAAGCTAATCATTCAATAGTTATGAAAAAGTACCTCGGATTAGGGCTATTAATTTTTGTAGCAGAGACAGTGGTTGCACAAATCACGAATGTGCAAGGACTTGACAATGTGGTTATCCGCACCAAGAAATATGAAGACATCAAAGGCACAGCCTATTTGTATCCTTCCTGGAGCGCAGGTACCTTAACCGATAGAAATGGTAAAATGTACTCGAACCTGCTCTTGAAGTATGACTCCTACAAAGATCAGATTGAGTTAAATCAGGAGGGGCAGGTAGTGGAGGTAAGCACAACCAATTACCCGAAATTTACACTCAGTTGGACCGAGCCTGGTTCAAACGAAATTATTAAGCATTCTTTTTCTTCTGGATATACCATTCCTGGCTTTACGAAGACAACTTATTTCGATGTGATTTATGATGGAAAGATGGACTTGTTAAAGAAATACAAGACGTCTTTCATGGAAGAAGCCGTAACGGGTTATGGGACCTCTGATCCGCAAAAAAGTTTTCAGTTGAAAGTATTTTACTTCGTGCTGGCAGAGGATGGCTCCGCGAAAGAAATTAAGCTTAGCAAGAAGTCCACCCTGGAAGCATTTCCTGATCACACTGAAGCAATCGAAGCATATTGCAAAGAGAATAAACTAAAATTGAAATCAGAAAGTGATTTAGTTCAGGTAATTCGCTTTCTGGATCTTAAGTAAGGTAATTCAGAACGTAATCCTTTACACCTTCTTCCAGGGATGTGAAGTTCTTTGTATAGCCAATCTTTTGTAGTTTGTTCATGTTGGCTTCTGTGAAGTATTGGTACTTATCCCGAATGTCTGCGGGGGTATCCATAAATTCAATGTTCTCCGGCTTATTCAACGCTATGAAAACGGCCTTAGTCAAATCCAGGAAGGATCGTGCTTTACCTGATCCCAGATTATAGATGCCCGAATTTTTCCGGTGGTGCATTAAGAACATACACACCTCGGCAACATCCTTTACATACACAAAATCACGCATCTGTTCTCCATCCCGATAGGCGGGGTTGTGCGATTTAAACAATTTCATTTTGCCTGTTTTGCTGATTTGATGATAGGCATGCCAAATAACCGAGGCCATTCTGCCTTTGTGGTTTTCATGCGGGCCGTATACATTAAAAAACTTAAGACCGACCCAGAAGAAGGGTTTCTCTTTTTGATTGAGCGCCCACACATCAAAATCTTGTTTGGATTGGCCGTAAGGATTTAATGGTTTTAAGCTCGGAATTTTTGATTCATCATCATCATAACCCTGCTCACCTAACCCATACGTAGCCGCGGAAGATGCGTAGACCAGCGGAATTTGGTATTGGCAACAGCGGGTCCAGAGGGCTTTAGTGTAATCGGTGTTGAGTTTGATAAGCAATGCCCGATCAAATTCAGCGGTATCGGTACGGGCTCCAATATGAAAAATGAATTCTACGGTTTCATAATGCTGATCCAGCCAGGAAAGGAAAACGTCCCGATCAATCTTTTCTTTAATTTTCAGGCCTACCAGGTTTTTATTTTTGGCTTCATTATCAAATTTGTCAACCGCAATGATGGCGTTGAAACTGTCCTGATTCAACCGCTTGATTAAATAGCTGCCGATAAATCCGGCTGCTCCGGTAACAATGATCATATATTTTTTCACCAATATACCATAAATCTCAATTTTAAAACTGATTTCCACTATTGCTATCTTTATGAATAGTTATTGATTGTGTATGGTTTTCATAAATAGAAGCGCGTGCGTGAGCGCAGTCACCCTCATTCTTTTAGTTGTTGATCAATCAAAAGGTCAATCCATCTTTCTTCATGGGATTGATAATTCGCTCTTAAGAAGAAAGCAATTCGAGGAGACAAAGGGATCAGTCTATTTAAATGAGCTTTGGAGCTTAGGTACATTAATAAGTAAAGAGGGCAATGAGTATAGCGGCCTTCTTTTAAGATATGATGCCTACCAGGATGTAGTGGAGGTAAATTCAGAAGGTCAAATATTTATAGCCAGTGCTGATGATTTTCCAGCATTTTCGCTCAGCATTTCAGAACCAGGTACGAATACTATCAAAAAGCACTATTTTTCTTCTGGATACAATTTAGGTGGATTCAATGAACTCAATTATGTTGAGTTACTTGCTCAAGGTAAGGTCGACTTAATAGCGAAGGACAAAATTGACTTGTTAGAAGACAACATCGGTAAGTATGGTACACCCGGATCTTACCGAAGTTATCAGGCAAGACGATTTTATTTTGTTATGGACACTCGAGGTACTTCATTGGCAATTAAGCTCTCAAAAAAATCAATCCTTGAAATTTTCCCTAAGAATGCAGTGGAGATTGAAGCGTTTTTGAAGAAGAAAAAGATGAAGATAAAATCTGAAACTCACTTAATTGAGGTGATCAATTATTTAAATGAGAGTGTTCTCTGATCTATAGGTAAGTCCTGTACCTGAGAGTCATTTGAAGGTTGGTTACAAATCGATCCTGTATAAGCATTCTGTTTGTATTGTATATTTGCACCTCATATTGTATCCCATGGTATACGTAAGCCGGAAAGAGCATTTTAATGCAGCCCATAAACTGTACAACCCTGCCTGGAGTCGCGAGAAGAACCTTGACGTGTTTGGCCCCTGTGCCAACGAAAACTGGCACGGGCATAATTTTGATCTGATCGTAACCGTAAAAGGGGTGCCCGATCCGGAAACAGGATTTGTTATTGATTTGAAAAAGTTAAGCCTTCTTATCCGCCAGGAAGTAACCGATAAATTGGATCACAAGAACCTCAACCTGGATGTGGAATTCATGAAGGATAAGCTGGCGAGTTGCGAGAACCTGATCATTGAGATCTGGAAGATTCTGGCTCCGAAAATTTCAACCATCAGCAAGTTTGGTGTCCTGCATGCTTTACGCTTGTATGAAACGCCTAGAAATTATGTGGAATATTTCGGGGAACCAAACTAAGTTCACGTGCGCTACTATCTGATTGCCGGTGAACGTTCGGGTGATGTGCATGGAGGAAACCTCGTAAAAGCCCTGCAGCAACAAGACCCTGGCGGTACCTTTCAGGGTTTTGGTGGCGATGAAATGAAGCGAGCTGGAGTTCAGCTATCCGTCCACTATCAGGACTTGGCTGTCATGGGATTTATTTCTCTTGTCTCCAGTTTGCCCCGGATAATGAAGTTCCTGAAATTTTGTAAAACGGATATCCTGAAATTTAAACCTGATGTAGTCATCCTGATTGATTATGGAGGCTTCAATCTTCGGATTGCCCCATTTGTTAAATCTAACAATATCCCTGTATTCTATTACATTCCACCTAAAGTTTGGGCTTGGAATCAAAGTCGCACCCAAAAGATCAAACAGTCGGTTGATCGTGTCTTTTCGATTCTACCCTTTGAACCAGAATTTTTCAAACAGCATGGGTGCGAAGTAGACTACGTGGGAAATCCCGTACTGGATGCGATCAAGGCATTTCAACCCAATCCTGATTTTCTTGCACGTCATCGATTGACGGATGATAAGAAGATCGTAGCCTTACTTCCGGGAAGCCGGGCCATGGAGTTGAAGCGAATTGTACCTCTGATGGCCGACTTGGCTGACAGGAATTTGAGTATTCAGTTTGTAGTCGCCAAAGTGAGCAACCTGACACTTGAACTTTATCGTGCGCTAATCGGCAAACCTAATGTTACCTTCGTAGAGGAAGAAACGTATGATTTATTGAGCCATTCCCAGGCGGCCATCGTTACTTCGGGAACTGCTACGTTGGAAACCGGAATATTCAGAGTTCCCCAAGTGGTTGTTTATAAAACAAGTCAACCTGAATATCTTCTGGTAAAAAGTCTGGTGAAGGTCAAGTTCATTTCCCTGGTCAATCTGATTGCCGGGAAAGAAGTTATTCGGGAATTGATTCAGCACCAGGCGAATAAAGACGATGTTCAGGCGGAATTGCAACGACTGCTGACCCAGCCGGATTCGATTAAGTTCATGCAGTCAGAATACGATCGGATTTATAAATTGCTCGATACTGGCTCCGCTTCAGAGAATACGGCTCGTTTGATGACGAATTACCTTCGGCAGTGGAAAGGTTAAGCTACTTTTAACTTACTGTAGTGAGATTTATTGAATTTCTCTTCCGCGTAAGCGCGATTGATTACCAGACGGTCGGTGGTTTTATCGGAAGGCAGCTCAAACATGGCATCGTTAATGATGGCTTCGCAGATAGATCGTAGCCCGCGGGCACCCAGTTTAAAATCCACTGCTTTTTCAACAATGAAATCGAGGGCTCCTTCTTTGAATTCCAGTTCAATGTTTTCCATCTCAAACAATTTCTTGTATTGTTTGACCAGTGCGTTTTTCGGTTCGGTAAGAATTTTTCGCAGGGCTGTGTGATCAAGCGGGTTAAGGAAGGATACAACAGGCAATCGACCGATTAATTCAGGGATTAAACCAAAGCTCTTTAAATCCTGAGCAGAAACAAACTGCAATAAATTATCCTTGTCAATATCAGCCGGACTCAAACTATCGGCTGTGGCGGTAAAGCCTAATGGTCGGGTATTGAGTCGTTTTCCTATCAGTCGTGAAATCCCCTCAAATGCTCCACCACAAATAAAGAGGATGTTCTCGGTGTTGACGGTGATCATTTTTTGATCGGGATGCTTACGACCACCTTGTGGGGGTACGTTCACGGCTGTTCCTTCCAGTAATTTCAAAAGTGCTTGCTGAACCCCTTCACCACTTACATCGCGGGTGATGGAAGGATTATCCGATTTGCGGGCAATTTTATCGATCTCGTCAATGTAAACAATGCCACGTTCAGCTGCTTCGGTATTATAATCCGCAGCTTGCAACAGGCGGGTTAAAATGCTTTCCACGTCTTCGCCAACATACCCGGCTTCCGTCAATACAGTGGCATCAGCAATACAAAAAGGCACCTGTAAAATTTTTGCCAGCGTGCGTGCCAGGTAAGTCTTTCCGGTACCGGTTTCACCTACCATGATGATATTCGATTTCTCGATGGTGATATCGGTATCCACCTTCCGTTGCATTAACCGTTTATAATGATTGTAAACCGCAACAGAGATAATGCGTTTGGCATCGTCCTGTCCGATTACATACTCATCTAAAAACTTCTTGATTTCGCGGGGCTTGATCAGCTTGAAATTGGGTAATGTTCCGGCATCTACCTTGTTTTTCTTCTCCTCTTGCAAGATCTGACTAGCCTGGGTTACGCATTTGTCGCAAATGTGGGCATGGATACCTGATATCATCAGATCAACGTCTTTTTTGTTTCGCCCGCAAAAAGAACAAGTAACTTCCGCCATAAATGCTGGATTTTGCTGAATACCCTAATTGGCAAAGATAACCTTTTTTTATTGAACAAACGGAACCTTGGTATTGAACTAAGCTGCTCTTGTATTGTCGGGATTCAATATTTCGCCCCTCCTCCGACTTTTTATCAATATCTTAATCGCCTGGATACTTGAGCATGATCACACCTGATTTCGATGTAGCAGTTATTGGGGCTGGCCCTGCTGGCAGCACAGCGGCTCTGGCCATGGTAAAGTCGGGGCTGCGAGTCGCTTTAATCGACCAGGCAACATTCCCGCGTGACAAGACTTGCGGGGATGCCGTTGCTGCATACGCTTCAAAAGTATTAGCAACGATTTCCCCTGCGTTTAGAACAGAATTTGAAAGATTTGCTCAAAGACAGCCCGTTCATACTTGCCGGGTATTTGCTCCCAACGGCCATTCGCTTGATTTTAGGTTCAGCGAAACTGGAAACATTATTAAGAGGATTGATCTGGACAATTTCCTCTTCCAATTGGCTACCCGTCAAGAACATGTTACACCTATTACAGGAACACGGATAAATTCGGTGCGGTATCACCAACATGATAATCGATGGGAGTTGGGCACACCGGCAGGGGGGCTGTCGGCCCGGTTACTCATTGGATGTGATGGGGCTAATTCGGTTGTAACGAAACAGGTCTCCGATGGGCGCTTGATCCAACCTCATCATTCTGCAGCCGTGAGGGCTTATTTCACCGGTGTTGAAGAAGTAAACCCGGAGAGCTTTGAACTTCATTTTATTTCAGAATTTCAGCGCGGCTATTTCTGGATTTTTTCGGAATGGGATGGAAGTTTTAACGTGGGGCTGGGAGGATTGACACAATACATTTCAAAAAACAACATCAACTTGAAAGACATACTGCAGCAAATCATTTCCCGTCATCCATCAATAAGTCCGCGGTTTCGAAAGGCCCGGCAAATAACCGAAGTCAAAGGTTTTGGTCTTCCCCTCGGCTCCCGAAAGATTCCGATATCGGGCGCAGGTTGGATGCTTTGTGGAGATGCCGCCCACCTGATCGACCCGCTTACCGGAGAAGGCATTGGGCAAGCCATGGTATCAGGCCGGTATGCCGGATGGAAGGCAGTGGAGTGTTTTAAGAAAAACAATTTCACATCGGCATTCATGAAAAGTTATGACAAACAGGTGTACGCCAAATTCTGGGCATCACACCGCAAATCATACCTCTTGCAAAAGTATGTGGTACCCCGGTTTGGACTTTTCAACCAGGTTGTTGTGTGGGCCCAACACTACCCTGGTTTTCACCGGTGGCTTCAGCGGGCTGTTGTCTAACTTAAAATACTCTGCGGAGGTTAGTCTTATTTTTTACGATCAAGCACCTCGTCAATCAGACCATATTCCTTTGCTTCTGACGCTCGCATCCAGTAATCCCGATCCGAGTCCTTGTCAATTTTTTCGTATGATTGACCGGTATGTTTTGCAAGGATATTATAAAGATCCTGTCTTAATTCCAGCGTCTGTTTCAGTGAGATCTCCATATCCTTGGAGGTACCTTGCATACCCGCGGAAGGTTGGTGAATCATAATCCGGGCATGGGGTAATCCGGATCGTTTTTTATTCGCACCTGCGGCAAGCAAGACGGCACCCATAGAAGCAGCCATACCGGTACAAATTGTTGCAACATCCGGATTTACATATTGCATCGTATCGTAGATACCCAAGCCGGCATATACCGAACCGCCCGGGCTATTGATGTACATAATAATATCTTTTTTAGGATCGGATGATTCCAGAAAGAGAAGCTGGGCGGTAATAACGTTCGCCACATAATCGTCAACCGGAGTACCAAAGAAAATGATCCGGTCGGCCATCAATCGTGAAAACACATCAATCACCGTGGCCCGCATCTGGCGCTCCTCCACGATGTTCGGAGTCATGCTGGTTACGGCATACGGATTCTCATTCATAAATTTTGTGTAGCTGTCAAGCGCATTGCCGCTCATTCCCATGTGGTGAACTGCATATTTTCTGAATTCGTTGGATTGTGACATAGTATTAGAATCTGTTTTGATTTGGTTATTAGAGTCGGATCTGTTCAATTTTTATTGTTTTCTCTTCAATGTTACTAAGAAATCTTCAATAAAAAAGCCCCGAACACAGGGCTTCTTTTAAACGCGATATTGTGCGATTTGGTTCTTTGTTCAATGCCGGTGTTCCGCAGCAATTTTTTTGAACTCATCCAGCGTTACCTTTTTCTCCTGAACGGTGATGGCTTCCTTAATCACCTTCATGATTTTTTCATGCCGTAACTGGTTGTAAATCTTCATGAAGTTTTCACCCTTGCCATCCTGACCGGAGAGGTAATTATTGGCAATGTCATTTAATTTATCGCCTAATTGGGCTGCGATGGCCGGGCCGCCAAACTGGTCCATGATAAATTGCTTGGCCTTTTCACGCACCTCTTCGCCCTCTACTTTAATTTCCTTGTCTTCGGCAATTTTATTTTTGATCAAATCCCATTTTAAAGAATCCTTGTATGAATTAAACTCTTTTTCCAGAACCGAATCGGTCACTTCACCCTGACTGCTGCTTTTCAGCCAACTCTTCAAAAAGGCTTCGGGCATACTGATTTTAGTGTGGTCGACATAGTAATGTTGAATTTCATGTTCCAGCAGATGTTCAGTTTCACGCTGATAATTTTCACCGATGGTGGTCTTGATCTTTTCAAGGAAATCGGCTTCATTTTGTACGGCATCCTTGCCAAAAACTTTATCAAATAATTCCTGATTGATGTCGGCCGGCTCAACCTTGCTGATCGTGGTTACTTTAAAATGGTACGTGCCGTTGGCCCGTGTTGCCTCTTCTTCAGCTATGTTCAACGCCTGAGCGATGGCTTCTGCATTGTCAAAAGCTTTTTCAATTTCAAACTCTATGGTATCTTCTTTTTTCAGGCCTATGAATTTTTTCTGTTCCTTCTTCACAACCTTGTCGATAGCGATGTAAGAACCTTTCGTTTCTTCTTCGCCTTTTTTAGAGATATCACCGTACAAATTATGTCCAGCTTCACTTACTTCCGGATAAGTGACTTTGCCGAATCGATTCCGGATATCTTCCAGGGTTTCATCAATTACTTTTTGATCGACTTCGATCGGGTGCGATTTCACTTTCACTTTATTCGAAAGCTCTACGGAAAAATCGTCTACCAATCCGATCTGAAACTCAAACTCAAAATCCCGTTGGGCATCCCAATCAATGGTAATCGCTTTTTCCTGATTGGGCATCGGGTCACCAAGAATCCGCAGCTTTTGGTCACGAATAAAATCGGAAACTGAGTGCGAAACAAGGTGATTAACTTCTTCCACAAGAATGGACTTCCCAAACATTTTTTTGATTACCCCGGAAGGCACTTTTCCCTGGCGAAATCCCTTGATGGTTGCCTTACGGGCATAATCCTTCACTTTTTCTTCCACTTTGGGTTGATAATCACTCTCGCTTAGTTTAACTTTAATCAAACCGTCAGTAGCGCTCTGTTTGTCTAATGTAATATTCAAGGTGTTCTTGTTTATCGTGAAATTAAAATCAGTTTTTGTCAGGTAAGTCACGATACCCCTGGTCAGCAACGGTAAGCGATGCCAACCGGGAGGATCGTGATTCCGGTACGTGCGCATGGAGGGACTCGAACCCCCACGCCTTGCGGCACCAGATCCTAAGTCTGGCGCGGCTGCCAATTACGCCACATGCGCTCATTCTGCTGGATTGCTCCTTCAGAAAGGCCCTTAGAACTAGAAAAAACTGCTTTTTTAGCAAAGGGAGTGCAAATTTAGGGATAATTCGTTATGATTAAAGTCCAGTATAAAAAATCGAAATTAAAAGGTTAAGCGGGTGGTAATCGATGCAGTTGAAGAGAAGAAGGAAATCATAAGCCGGTATCGTAGGCTGTTGCGAAAAGCGAAGCCCATCTTGAAAGGAAACGATGCCAAGTTGATCAAGCGGGCGTTTACAATTGCCATGGAAGCGCATAAAGACATGCGCAGAAAATCGGGCGAACCTTACATTTTTCATCCGCTTTCGGTCGCAGAAATTTGTGTGGAAGAAATCGGGTTGGGCACCACTTCCATCATTGCTGCCTTGCTTCACGATGTGGTGGAAGACACCGATATTCAACTAAAAGACCTGGAGAGAATTTTTGGGAAAAAGATCGCCAAGATTATTGACGGTCTAACCAAGATCAGGGGCGTTTTTGAATACGGCACTTCCGCACAGGCGGAAAACTTTCGGAAAATGCTTTTCACCCTATCGGAAGATGTACGGGTGATCCTGATAAAGCTCGCTGACCGGTTGCACAACATGCGCACGCTGGACAGCATGCCCCGAAACAAACAGTTGCGTGTTTCATCCGAAACAATTTATCTCTATGCGCCCCTGGCGCACCGCCTTGGCCTGAATGCGATTAAGACTGAGTTGGAGGATTTGTACCTGCGCTTTACGGATTATCCGGTGTTTCGGGAGATTGCGGATAAGATTGATGAAACCCGGGCTTCGCGAAATAAGTTTATCAAGCAATTTGTTCAGCCCATTAAGGATGAATTGGATAAGTTGAATGTGGAGTACGAAATCAAGAGCCGACCGAAGTCAATTTTCTCGATCTATTCGAAAATGCGAAAGCAAAATATTCCTTTCGATGAGGTATATGATTTGTTCGCAGTTCGGATCATCGTAGACACCCCTCTGGAGCATGAGAAATCGTATTGCTGGCAGGTGTATTCCATTGTTACCGATTATTACACACCCAATCCTGATCGCCTGCGGGATTGGATCAGCACACCCAAGGGAAATGGGTATGAGTCGCTCCATACAACGGTAATGGCGAAAAATGGTCAGTGGGTGGAAGTTCAGATTCGCACCAGGCGCATGGATGAAATTGCGGAGAAAGGATATGCAGCACACTGGAAGTACAAGGATACCGCGTCCAGCCACGAATCCAATCTGGAAAAGTGGTTGGTGAAGGTGCGGGAACTTTTGGAGAAGCAAGATCTTACCGCTCTGGAGTTTGTCGATGACTTCCGTGGAAATTTGTTTAATGAGGAAGTGTTTGTATTTACACCACGGGGCGAGTTAAAGACACTTCCCAACGGAGCCACTGCCCTTGATTTTGCCTTTGAGATCCACACCGACATCGGAGCCAAGTGCATTGGTGCTAAAGTGAATCAAAAACTTGTTCCGATCAATCATGTTTTGAAGAATGGCGATCAGATAGAAATCCTTACCTCTTCAAAGCAAAAGGCTAATGAGGATTGGTTGCGGTTTGTAATAAGCCCCAAGGCGAAGTCAAAAATTAAGGAGCTCTTAAAAGAAGACAAAAAGAATGTTGTAGAGGAGGGTAAGGAGATCTTGTTACGCAAGTTGAAGCAATTAAAGATTGATCCTACCAGCCAGATGTATGAGCAAATGCGAGCTTTCTTTAATGTCAATTCTCAATTTGAGTTGCATTACCGGATTGGTAAGGGCACGATTACCGTTAACGACTTAAAGCGGTTCAAGGAATTTAAGCCGTCATCACCTTTAAAAACAAGACCTCACGAATCGGTCGATGTTAGAACAATTGAGCAGGAGATCAACAAAGTAAAAGGCCGGTATGAAGATATTTTGCTGATTGGTGAAGACATGGATGTGGTGGAGTATAAACTGGCAAAGTGTTGTACACCCATCCCTGGCGATGATGTTTTTGGATTTGTTACTGTGAATGAAGGAATTAAGATTCATCGTACCACCTGTCCAAATGCAACCGAACTGTTAGCCAACCATGGCAACCGGGTTATAAAGGCCAAATGGACTTCGCAACACGAGGTTGCCTTTCTCACCGGGTTAAAGGTTATTGGTACTGACCGGGTAGGCCTGATCAATGATGTGTCCAAAGTAATTTCCGAGGAGTTGAAGGTGAATATGAGTTCGCTGGCTTTTAAAACGGATCATGGGATTTTCAGTGGGGAGATCATGTTGTATGTGAATGACACCCGTCATTTGGAAATGCTGATCAATAAACTGGAAAAAGTAGAGGGGGTAGTAAAAGTGACGCGCTTCGACTCACGGTCAAACAACACCTGAATTGCTGAATAATTTTTACCCAACCAATAGGCGAAGTAGTATATTTGTCCTCGGTACAGCCTATGGCACTCAATCAAAAAGTTTTTGACGAAGTAAAGCAGATCTTCACCGCCTACCTGGAAAACAAGGAGTTGCGTAAGACTCCAGAACGATATGCCATATTGGAAGAAATTTATTCATTGACGGGTCATTTTGATGTGGAATCCTTGTACATCAATATGAAGAACAAGAATTATCGGGTAAGCCGGGCTACCGTCTATAACACACTGGACTTATTGGTGGAGTGTGATCTGGTGAGCAAACATCAATTTGGTAAAAACCTGGCTCAGTACGAGAAATCGTACGGTTATAAGCAGCACGATCATTTGATTTGCACCGAGTGCCATAAAGTGATTGAGTTTTGTGATCCACGCATACAAACGATTCAAAATACTGTGGAAGAGTTGTTGCATTTTAATGTCATGCACCATTCCTTGATCTTGTATGCATCGTGTACTAAGAAAAATTGTGAAAATAAGAAGTCATGAATTTCGCACAGGAAATCAAAGGAAACTCACTGATATTAAGAATATCAGGGGATTTAATCGGAGAGGATAATGGAATGCAACTGATCGGAGCCGTAAACGAAGCAGTAAGTCATCAGGTTAAGACCTGTATTATTGACATCTCCGATCTTCGGTATATTAATAGTAGTGGTATTGGGGTGTTGATTACCATTCTCACCAAATTCAGAAATAAAGGTGGCGAGGTGTATCTGATGAACCCTTCGGAAAGCGTTACCAAACTCTTGATCATTACCAAGCTGAATTCAATTTTTCAGATTATTAAGTCCGAAGCGGACATTAAAAAAGTTTAAGAATACTGCATGAAAGTGGACGTACTGCTGGGCCTTCAATGGGGCGATGAAGGCAAGGGAAAGATTGTCGATGTGTTGGCCCCTAAATACGATGTGGTGGCCCGGTTTCAAGGAGGTCCCAATGCAGGACACACGCTTGAGTTTGATGGAATTAAGCATGTCCTACATCAAATCCCCTCTGGTATTTTTCGGGAGAAAACGCGCAACATAATTGGAAATGGAGTGGTGTTAGATCCCATCGTATTTAAGACCGAGATAGAAAAGCTTAGTAAGTTCAATTTAAATATCCGCGCCAATCTCTTCATTTCAAAAAAGGCAACCCTGATAATTCCAACGCACCGGTTACTCGATCAGGCGCAGGAGACCGCAAAAGGCGATCAGAAAATCGGATCTACGCTGAAAGGCATTGGACCCTCTTACCAGGATAAAATTGGCAGGCAAGGACTCCGCGTGGGCGATATTTTGTCGCCAGAGTTTGAAACGAAGTTCAGGAAGTTGATTGGAATTCATTTTGAGATCTTGAAGAACCATTCCATTGTCTATAATTGGATCGAGTTGGAAAAGAATTTTTTCGAGGCTGTTTCATTTTTGAAAACCTTTACCCTGATCGATAGTGAATATTTTATCAATGATGAATTAAGGAATAATTCATCGGTTCTGGCCGAGGGGGCACAAGGCTCTTTATTGGATATTGATTTTGGCAGTTATCCATTCGTTACAAGTTCAAATACAGTAACGGCTGGTGCCTGTACCGGATTAGGTATTGCACCGAGTAAAATCGGGGAAGTGTATGGAATTTTCAAAGCCTATAGTACGCGGGTAGGCAGTGGGCCTTTTCCCACTGAATTGTTGGATGAAGAAGGTGAGAAGATGCGGAAAGAAGGGAATGAATTTGGATCGACCACCGGCCGACCGCGCAGGTGTGGCTGGATTGATCTCCCTTCATTAAAATATTCAATCATGATCAACGGGGTAACACAACTGTTGATGATGAAGGCCGATGTGTTGAGCGCTTTTCCAGTTATAAAAGCATGCACCCATTATAAACTGGCGGATGGAACGGTTACCGAAACCCTTCCGTATGAATTTGTAGATCAGAAAATTGTGCCGGTCTATACTGAATTACCGGGTTGGAATACGCCACTTTCAGGAACCAAGGAATCTGATTTGCCATCGAATCTTCTGGCTTACATTGATTTCTTGGAGAAATCTTTGGGTGTCCCGATTTCTCTCATTTCTATCGGCCCGGATCGGACTCAGACCATTTTGCGGTCATCGGGTAAAATCTGAAAAATTTGTACCCTGTGCTTGCGCAGGGATGCATTTCCCCCTACATTTGCAGTCCCAATTTGAAAAAAGGCGTCTGATTGGATGAATCGGACGGTTTTAAATAGGCGAAAGCCACAATTGAATTGAGCGAGTAAAACGGCTTAAATTCAAATCGTTCTTTGAATAGATGGAGATTGATAGCGGACCCGTTTATGTTCGATGGAGGAC
>CAZAUN010000010.1:0-1177 GCA_964488465.1 uncultured Ohtaekwangia sp.
GTAGAATTTTTTGCAGGATTCGCTATAGAGTATGTAAACTGTATAGATCATAATAAAAAAACCTCCGGTAATGGAGGTTTTTTTGTCGGGGTGGCCAGATTCGAACTGACGATCTCTTGGTCCCAAACCAAGCGCGATACCGGGCTACGCTACACCCCGAAAAACGTTCTATTTTAACTCAATACTTAAAAAACAACCTGCGGAGTTTACCCCGCAAGGCGGGGCTACACCCCTAAGAAATTCAAAATTTTAGATTTTGAAGTAATAAAGAGCCGCGAAGATAACAGAAGAACTTCAACGACCAATTTATATTTTTTGTGATCCCGGCTGGATTCGAACCAGCAACCTGCTGCTTAGCGTACCACCACGACTTTCATCGCTCCCGCCTGGGCGGGATTTGTGGTCTGGACTATATCTTCACCGTTGCAGGTGTGATGCGTATAGTCTCTACGGAACTTCCCGATAATCTTCAGCCCAGCGAATGTGCTTGCCTTGATTATTTTTTGGAGTCTTTACCCGCAAACTAATCGTGCTTTTTCCATTGAATTTCCGAGCGTTAAAATAATAACAAATGTCATTATCAAAGCAGTAAATACAATAGACATCAAATGATTTCAAATCAATTTTCCTGGTATGAACGCCCGCTCGATCCGAGTAACTATGTTCGAAGCGTACGGCAAGTTTACCCTGTCGCAGACTTCTCCCTTTTACCTGGATGCGTTTAAAGTTACCATCCCGGTAAGCCACCAAATCAAACGGGGCATGTTCAGAAAGCGGAATACAGACTAAAAATCCTTTGGCACACAAATCGGCCTGCGCCTTTAAAACTCCTAAGTCACCTTTTGTTTTGGTATGATGTTGTTTCATCAAACCAAAATAACGATAACCGAAAATTTCCTCGGTATTGCCATGCTGATATTTTCAGCGAAGGGTTCACCGATACAGCACCATCCACTTTGTTCATTTTTGTTTGTGAACAAAGGCTCCATGTTGTTAAAGGCAGCTGCTCTATCCAGTTGAGCTACGAGACCATCATGTCAAAGAACTGGTTTTTCAACCGCGGAGGGGGGGGGATTCGAACCCCCGGTACGGTTTAACCCGTACGACAGTTTAGCAAACTGCTGGTTTAAGCCTCTCACCCACCTCTCCAAAACTAAAAGAACATCTATTCTATACT
>CAZAUN010000010.1:1277-65413 GCA_964488465.1 uncultured Ohtaekwangia sp.
CGACAGTTTATCCGCCAATTGGCGGATGGTTTAAGCCTCTCACCCACCTCTCCAAAACTAAAAGAACATCTATTCTATACTTATTCAAAAAATACCCGTACGACAGTTTATCCGCCAATTGGCGGATGGTTTAAGCCTCTCACCCACCTCTCCAATATCTATACAAGAACAATTTATTCGATTCTTCATTAAAACCACCCGTACAACAGTTTATCCGCCAACTGGCGGATGGTTTAAGCCTCTCACCCACCTCTCCAAAATTTATTCTTCCCAAAAAAGGAGTGCAAATATAATGGCTGAAATTTAGCAATCCGTGACTTTTAAGGTTTTTTTGCCTATCAAATAAACATATGAACCTTCAGATACACCCAGATTACGAGGCATTAAGTCAGGCGGTTGCTAACCAGATCATTGCGTATGTGCAACGGAAGCCAACGGCCATGGTTTGTCTGGCTTCGGGGTATACTCCGGTAGGAGTGTTTGGGTGTTTGAAAAAAGCCCGGGAAGCCGGTACGGTGGACCTGAGTCGGTGTACATTCTTAAGTCTGGATGAATGGCTGGGCATTGATCCTTCCGATCCCGGATCGTGTTTGTCGATGTTGCAGCGCGACTGTTTTCAGCCGCTGCAGATTTCAGAAAATCAAATTGAGTTTTTCAATGTTCATGCTGCAGACCTGCAACGAGAGTGTGATCGGATTAATGTTTTGATTGAAAAAAATGGCGGCCTGGATATCATGCTGGTGGGCGTGGGGACGAACGGGCACATCGGGATGAACGAGCCGGGCACCTCGTTTGATTTGGTGGCGCACATCAGCACGCTGGCGGAAGAAACCAAGACTGTAGGACAGAAGTATTTTGAACAGACCACTACCCTATCGCAGGGCATGACGCTAGGCTTGAAACATCTGCAGGAAGCAAAGCTGCCCATTGTAATGGCCAGTGGGGTAAAGAAATCAGAGATTCTAGGCAAAGCATTGAACGGAGTTGCTACCGAAGCGATTCCGGTGAGTGTGGTGCATTTGATACCTCAGGCGTGGGTGATGCTGGATGAAGAAGCTGCGGGTTTGATCAGGAGTTAGGAGACAGGAGTTAGGAGATTTGTTGAGCGTAGGAGGCTGCACCGAGGGCACCGGCATATTCATTGAAGTGGGCTTTGACGATGGGTGTGGCTTTACCGTCCGGGCGCCATTCGTAGTGATTGAGGTATTGATTCAGAGGCTCGAATAACAACTCATTGGCCTGGGCGATGCCACCCCCCAGAATAACTTTTTCGGGCGCCAATACATTGATCAACGAGGCGATGGCCACCGCCAATTTCTTTATTGATTTCAGCCACACCTCAGATGCAAACGCATCACCCTGTTGGTAGGCAGCCACCAACTCGCGCGTAGACTGAAAGTGGCCGGCACTGCGTTTGGGAACGGACTCGTTACCGATGGCATCTTCGAGGGTACCGGGAACCTACAGGAATCCAATCTCATCACTTTCGGAATTCAGGGAGATGTCGCCTAAACTGCCGGCCCGTTGCAGGCGGCCCTGGTACAGTTCGCCATTGATGAGAATCCCCCCGCCTACTCCCGTGCCCAGCGTGAGCATGAATACGTTGCGACAATTTTTTGCGGCACCAAAGTTCACTTCGGCCAGCAAGGCTGCGTGGGCATCGTTGAGCACCTGTACAGGTTGACCCA
Organism: uncultured Ohtaekwangia sp.; assembly: GCA_964488465.1. Lineage (GTDB taxonomy): Bacteria > Bacteroidota > Bacteroidia > Cytophagales > Cyclobacteriaceae > ELB16-189. Next base: position 2,966 of record CAZAUN010000010.1, read on the forward strand.
GGAATTCACTCCATTCAAACCCTTCCAATCCGGGCAACCGGCCCGGCATGAACTTAATCTTACGATTGTGCTCGTCCGGCAAGCCGGGGGCCGCCAGACCAACACTTCCTGCCGGATCACTTTTTGAATACAACGCCTCGAATGTTGTCCGCACTGCAGCTTTCCAGTCGCCCGCTATAATGGGGGTAGTTTGTTGCTTTAACACGACCCCGGCCGCATTCATCCGAACTCCTTTCACGTTCGTGCCACCCAGATCAATACCAATTGCATTCATGGTTGTAATCCTTACTTTGCGCAAGGTAACCAGATGGGTATAAATCCGTTTTATAAATTTGTGGCTTTGCTATGACGCTGTTTCGAAGTTTCGGGTGGGTGGAAGGAATGTTTGTCGCGCTATTTGTGCTGGCCTATGGGTTGTACCTGTTTCGCATCATTCGTATCAGCCGGTCGTTGCACACCCCCTATGGTACGGTATTCATTAAACTGATCCTGCGGTCGGCCGTCCTTTTCTTAATCATCGTTTCCATTCTGGGGCCTACGTTTGGAGATGCCAGGCGCGAGATCAAGTCGGTGGGGAAAGACATCATGTTCTGTGTGGACTTGTCGAAGTCGATGGATGCCTTTGACGTACCTCCTACCCGGCTGGAGAAGATCAAGTTTGAAATGAAGAAGGTGGTGGCGGCCTTTAACAGCGACCGGTTGGGGGTGATCATTTTCTCTTCGGAGGCGTTCATGCAATGTCCGCTGACGTATGATCAGAATGCCCTGAATCTTTTTATTGAGACCATGAACACCAGCCTGGTGCCGGGGAGCGGTACTGATTTTGGGCCGCCCTTGAAGATGGCGCTTGCGAAACTCGGTGAAGAAGAAGGACCCGGCAACCAGCAGAAATCAAAAGTGATTGTGCTGATCAGCGATGGCGAAGATTTTGGTGAGGAGACGAAAGAGATGTTGCAGCAGGTAGAGGATCAGGGCATCCGGTTGTTTACGTTGGGCGTGGGCACGGAGCGGGGAAGTCAGATTACCACCCCGCGCGGTGGGTATAAGACCGATCCGCAAGGCAATCCGGTCGTTACAAAATTAAATCCTTCCTCCTTGAAAGACCTGGCGAGCAAAACGGATGGTCAGTATTTTGAGATCAATGAGTCGCGCAACGATGTGAACAAGTTGATCAATGCCATCAACAAAATTGAAGGCCAGGTGCGCGATGCGCGGGTGGTGGATGTATCGGCAAATCGCTATTTTTACTTCTTAACGGCAGCGCTGATACTGCTGGTGCTGGATGTATTGGTGAGTGTGCGGACGGTGAGGATTTGAGAAAGTGGAAAGTGGAAAGTTGAAAGTTTAAAGTGGAAAGCTTAAAGCGGAAAGCTGTAAAGCGGAAAGGGATGGAGGAGTTGGGAGACAGGAGTTAGGAGTAGAATACGAAATTTAGAATACAGAATTTAGGATGAAGGGGGTTGTCTGCCTACGCTATCAACTACGCCAAGGCTTCGTTGAATAAAAAAGCTTCGGCAGATTTGCCAAAAAATATGATGATGAAAGGGGTGGTGATTTTTTTCTTGATGATGATGGTGATCGATCCGTCTGCCTACGCTATCAACTACGCCAAGGCTTCGTTGATTAAAAAAGCTTCGGCAGATGGCTTAATAATATCTTAGTGATGATGAAAGGGGTTGTCTTACTTGTTGTGTTGGCATTGGTCATAGACCCAGGGAAGATCGGGCAGATTAATGGCTTGAAGTCGGAGGCCAAGGAGGCGTATCTGAAGGGCGATTTTCCTACGGCCATTACCAAGTACCGGTTCCTGGTGGATTCGCTGGGCGTTCAGGAGGATGAGGTGCGGCTCAATTTGGCCAATGCGTATTTTCAGGCAAACGATTCGACCTATACCGCCAATGTGTATCAGTCGCTGACGCAAAGCAGCAACCCCACCATCCGGTCGATTGCGCACCAGCAGCTGGGGGTGTTGTCGAACCGCCAGAACAAATTTGAAGAGGCGCTCGCGAATTTCAAGCAGGCGCTGAAGGCGAACCCGGCCAACGAAGATGCGCGGTACAACTATGAGATGGTGAAGAAAAAGCTGGCGGAACAGAAAAAGAAAGAAGAAGAGCAAAAGCAGAACGACCCGAATCAGCAGCAGGAAAACAAAGACCAGAAAGATCAAAACAAAGAACAAAAAGATCAGCAGCAGCAGGATCAAAAAGAAAAACAGGAGCAGGAGAAAAAGGAGCAGCAGGATCAGCAGCAGAAAGAGCAGGACAAACAAAAGCAGGAACAGCAAAAAGAACAGGAGCAGAAAGAGCAGGATAAGAAGGAAATTCCGCAGTCGGTAAAAGACAAGCTGAAGGAAATGGAGATGAGTGAAGAGAAGGCGCAGATGATTTTAGAGGCGATGAAGAACCAGGAGATTCAGTACCTGCAGCAGAACAAGCGCAAGGCCACGAAGCCGAGGGATAAGGGGAAGCCGGATTGGTGATTTTAGAAGTTAAAAGTTTAAAGTTTAAAGTTGAAAGTTTGATTGTTAGGGTTATTGGTAAAGATTTAAAGTTATGAAAGAAGTATATATCGTATCGGCTGTGCGGACAGCGATTGGGAGTTTTGGCGGGTCGCTGGCCTCGGTGTCGGCAACGCAGTTAGGATCCCATGCGGTGAAAGGTGCGCTGCGTAAAATCAATCTTGATCCGAAATACATTCAGGAAGTTTTTTTTGGCAACGTGATTTCGGCCGGACTCGGTCAGGCGCCCGCCACGCAGGTGGCCGTGGGTGCGGGTCTGGGCTATGAGATTCCATGCACGCTGGTAAACAAAGTGTGTGCTTCCGGGATGAAGGCGATTATGCTGGGCGCGCAGTCGATCATGCTGGGACAAAATGACGTTGTGGTGGCGGCCGGTGCCGAGAGCATGTCGAACATCCCCTACTATTTGCTGAAAGCGCGGTATGGTTATAAATATGGAAATGGCGAACTGCTGGACGGGCTGACCTACGATGGGTTGACCGATGTATACAACCGGTGCGCTATGGGCGTGTGTGCCGATAATACCGCGAAGGAGATGCAGATCAGTCGCGCGGACCAGGACACTTATGCCATTAACTCCTACAAGCGCGCTGCGGCTGCGTGGGCGGCCGGCAAGTTTAAAGACGAAGTTATTCCGGTGGAGATTACGGGGCGCAAGGGTGAGGTGACGGTGTTTGCCGAAGATGAAGAATACAAGAATGTAAACTTTGATAAGATTCCGGGGTTGAAGCCGGTGTTTACGAAAGACGGAACCGTGACGGCCGCCAACGCCTCCACCATCAATGATGGCGCTGCGGCTGTGATTCTGATGAGCAAAGAAAGAGCGAAGGAGTTGGGGATTGCTCCCCTCGCCAAGATCCGGGGCTTTGCCGATGCGGCCCAGGATCCGATGTGGTTTACCACGACTCCGGCCCTGGCGATTCCCAAAGCCATGAAGGCTGCCGGAGTGGTACCGGGCGATGTTGGGTATTATGAAATCAACGAGGCCTTTTCGGCTGTGGCGCTGGCCAACAATATCAAACTGGGATTGGACGGAAACAAAGTGAACGTGAACGGGGGTGCCGTGGCGTTGGGGCATCCGCTGGGAGCCTCCGGTGCGCGCATCACCATCACCTTGCTGAATGTGTTGAAGCAAAACAAAGCCGCTGTGGGTGTTGCCGGGATTTGCAATGGCGGAGGAGGAGCGTCTGCGATTGTTTTGGAAACAGTTTGAAAAGTTGAAAGTTGAAAGCTTAAAGCTTTAAAGCTGAAAGCTGAAGGGGTGGCTGAATTTGTCAGCGGGATATTTTAGAACAACATCTGCACTACTACATCGTTAACGTTGTTAATTCTATTGCCGCGATGCGATTGATTGGAATTCTTTTTGTTTTTCTTGCCTTTACGGTGGAGGCGCAGCAGGTGGTGCGCACGTTTCACGACCCGATGCACATGCAGGTGGATGAAGAGTTCACAGTTTCTTCGGTGGATGGGAAGACCATGGAGGGGCCCTACCGCAGGTATTTTCCGAATGGCAAATTGGCTATTGAAGGTACCTTCAAAAATGGGGTGCGGTGGGGCACGTTTTACGAGTATCATTCGAATGGCACGTTGATCCGGAAAATCAGTTATGAAGACGGGCTGCGGCACGGGCCCGTGGAGGTGTATGATGAGCAAGGACGCAGTCTGCAGCGCGCCTACTACCAGAACAACAAGCTGGTGGACAGCATCAAGTCCTACTTTCCCAACGGGATGCTGAAGCAGGAGAGCCTGTTTGTGAAAGGCAAGCCGGACGGGTATGTGAAGGAGTACTATCCTTCGGGTAACCTGCAGAAGGAGATTGCCTATAAGAATCAGAAGCCGAACGGCATCACGAAAACGTATTATGAGAGCGGGGTGCTGGAAAGTGAAGCGAACTACCAGGACGGGTTCATCTCCGGATTTTATAAACTGTATTATCCCAATGCCCAGCTGGAATTAGTGTACACGATTAACGAGGGTGAAAAGGTGGGAGACTTTCTGCATTACGATCAGGAGGGGCATAAGTTGCTGGAAGGTCACTTTATGAATGCGCGGTTGCATGGGGACAATACAGGGTATTATGCGGATGGCACGGTGCGGCACCGGTATCAGTTTAAATCGGGCGCGAAGGTGGGCACCAATGTTGATTATTATCCCAACGGCAAGGTGCGGGCGAAGGAAGTGTTTGCGTTGAATGGTCGCGACAGCAAGCTCACCGAATATACGGAGGAAGAGAAGCTGGTCTTTGAAAAATCCTTTCGCGAAGGCAAGCCCCACGGCACGTGGTTGTTCTATGCGGCCGATGGCAAGACCCTGAAATTAAAAGAGAACTATGAGGCCGGACAACTGCAGGGCCTGCGCACTACGTATCATGCCAATGGTGAAAAGTCGGTGGAGGAAACCTGGAAGTATAACCTGATTACGGGGCCGGTGAAGAATTATTATGAAGATGGCAAGCTGTTATCGGAGTGCGAATACCGGGGGAGTCGCCAGCACGGGGTGTACACCAAGTATTATCCGAGCGGAAGAATTATGGAACAAGGTGAGTACGTAGCCAACAAAAAGCATAAGGAGTGGAAGGAATACGATGAGCAGGGTAACGTGGTGAAGACGTTGGTGTTCCGGGCGGGGATTTTGTTGGAGGAGAAGTGATTTTATATTTCTTTACCCTATTGTTAGTGACACCGGAAGTTGACCCATGATACAAAGAATATACATCGATACGTCCGTGCTTGGAGGACTATTCGATATCGAATTTTCGGATGCTACAAAATCATTTTTTGATCGGGTTGAAAAAGGTGAATTAAAAATCGTTTATTCTGAAGTAACCAATGAAGAACTAGCCTATGCCCCCGAACAGGTGCGAAGTTATTTGAATGCACTCCGTTCTAATCAAAAGGAATTTGTTGAAATTACTCAAGAAGCCATTACTCTGGCAGACACTTATATCCGGGAAAAAGTTGTCGGAAAAACCAGCAGAGCAGACTGCATTCATATTGCTCTTGCAACACTTCATAAAGTTGACATTTTGGTAAGTTGGAACTTTAAGCACATTGTCAACATTAATAGAATTAGAGGCTATAATTCAGTAAATTTGAAACTCGGACATCAAACTTTAGAAATCAGAACTCCCAGGGAAATCTAGCATGGCTACAAAAACGGTTAAGATTGAAAAAGGCTTTGACGCTGTGGCGTTTATGAGAAAGCAACGCGACAAAATAAGTAAGGATATTGCCAATATGGATTTCGAAGAAATTAAAGAATACTTTTTAAAAAAGAGAAAAAAGCGCGCTGCCACCAGGACCAGCGCTAAGTAGTTGGAGATACCTGACATTGTATTACGATCTCCAGTAACTCTACCCATCCATGCAAGCCATTAAAGAAACTCACTTTCAATTCACCGGCCAGACCGGTTTTTACCGCGGCAAGGTGCGCGATGTTTACTATTTCGGAGATACGATGGCGATGGTGGCCACCGACCGCATCTCTGCGTTTGATGTGATCCTGCCGCGGGCGATTCCCGACAAAGGGCGGGTGCTTAACCAGATAGCAGCTAAAAATCTGGAGACAACAAAATCGTTGGTGCCCAATTGGGTGTTGAGTACCCCCGACCCCAACGTGACCATTGGCTTCCGGTGCGAACCGTTTCCAGTGGAGATGGTGGTGCGCGGCTACCTGGCGGGGCATGCCGCCCGCGAGTACAAAGCCGGCAAGCGTCTGTTGTGCGGGGTGCCGTTGCCGGACGGGTTGAAAGAGAATGATCCCCTCCCCACCCCCATCATTACACCCACCACCAAAGCCAAGGTGGGTCATGATGAAGATATTTCCAGAGAAGAAATTCTAAAGCGCGGGCTGGTGAGCCGCAGTGACTACGAACAGCTTGAGCAGTATACGCACAGTCTCTATAAAAAAGGACAAGCGCTGGCGGCTGAGCGCGGGTTGATCCTGGTCGATACCAAATATGAATTCGGCAAACACCAGGGCACCATTTACCTGATCGATGAAGTGCACACGCCTGACTCTTCGCGGTATTTTTATAAAGCCGGTTATGCGGAGCGCCAGCAGCGTGGGGAAGCGCAGAAGCAGTTGTCGAAAGAATTTGTACGGCAGTGGCTGATTGAAAATGGATTTCAAGGGAAAGATGGGCAGCAGGTGCCCGAAATGACCGATGCGATCGTGCGTGCCATTTCGGAACGGTACCAGGAATTGTACCAGCAGATGACCGGTGAACAACTTACTCCGATTAATTACGACTCGATTCTGGAACGAATTGAGCACAGTATCGTTAAATCAATAAATTAACTTAATTTTAGCCTTTCAATAGCCCCGTATGAAGTATTCGATCGACAAACAAGAGAAGTATACCCTGCTCCGCCTGAACGAAGAGAAGTTGGACTCGAGCATTGCCCCCCAATTAAAGTCGGAGATGGTGACCTTGCATGCTGAAGGGGTTCGCAATATCATTCTGGATTTATCGGAAGTAAAGTATACGGATTCTTCGGGATTGAGTGCGCTGCTGGTGGGCAACCGGATCCTGCAGGAAGACAACGGCATTTTCATTCTCACCCGGTTGTCGGACCATACGATGAAGCTGATCAAGATCTCGCAACTGGATAGCGTGCTAAACATTTTGCCTACGGTGGAAGAAGGCATTGATGCCGTGTTTATGCATGAGATTGAGAAGGACATGAAGGAGGAGGATTGATCGATTAGCGATCATTCAAGATTTCAAAATTCAGGGCTGCGGGAATTGGATAGTAAGTCATGTTTCGACAAGCCTGTCTGCCGACAGGCAGGCCTGCCTACTCCGCCTGGCGGCTTCGCGCAGGTAACCTCAACATGACATCGCTTCGATGTTTCTACAGGAGTTATTCAGTGTCATGGTGCCAGGAACTTACAAGCTGCCTACCCGATTGATTCAAGATTCACCATTTAAAATTTTTCTTCCAGGTAAACTGGTTTTTGATTTACCTGAATTATCTATTACTTGAAAACTCAAGTTACGTCTATTGAGTTTTAGTCTTACCATTTTAGGATCGAGTGGGGCGTTGCCGGCTTATGGGCGGTTTCCTTCGTCACAATACCTCGCTATTCAAAACCGGCATTTTTTAATTGACTGTGGGGAGGGTGCCCAGATGCAGTTGATGAAGTATCAGCTCCCGATCCAAAAAATTGATCATATTTTCATCAGCCACCTGCATGGCGATCATTACCTGGGATTGATGGGCCTGTTATTTTCCATGCATTTGCAAAGGCGCCAAACCGACCTTCATCTTTACAGTCCGCGCGGGTTGGACGACATTCTCCTCCTGCAACTCAAGTATTCGAAATCGGTGTTGAATTTTGAAATTCATTTCCATCCCTTCGATCCGGACCAGGCCGTGTGCCTCTATCAGGATGAAGTGCTGACGGTGGAGACGATTCCGCTGCGGCACAAATTGCCGTGTGCCGGATTTCTTTTCCGGGAAAAGGAAAAGCCCCGGAAGCTGGACAAAGCGAAACTGAAGCCGGGCATTTTGTTGCAACACCTGGCACAGCTAAAAACCGGGGCCGATGTGTTGGATGAGCGGGGGCAGCTGTTGTACCGGAATACCGACTTTACGCTGCCGCCCACTCCGGTCTATTCTTATGCGTACTGTTCGGATACGGGCTGGAATGAACCGATGGTTGAACAATTGCGCGGGGTTTCGCTTTTATATCATGAAGCTACATTTATGGATGAGGATAAGGACAAGGCGGTTGAAACGAAACACAGTACGGCAGCCGATGCGGCCCGGATGGCGCGCGCCTGTGGTGCCGGAAAATTAGTGATCGGGCATTTCTCGGCCCGCTACCGCGATCTGGAGCCGTTGCTGACCGAGGCGCGGGCCGTGTTTACCAATACGGTATTAGCGATTGAAGGAAATACTTTCGAACTTCCTGCATGACCCTGACCCTCGAACAAAAGAAGCACCGGCTGTTTATGGTACTGGCCGGCATCTTCCTTACCAATGCATTGATGGCCGAAGTGATTGGCGTTAAGATATTTTCCGGGGAAGCTACGTTGGGACTCGAGCCGGCCCACTTGCAGATCCTGGGTTTTACTATGGACTTCAACCTGACGGCCGGAGCGGTGATCTGGCCGGTGGTGTTTATCACGTCTGATCTGATCAATGAATATTTTGGAAAGCCCGGGGTGAAGCGCATCAGTTACCTGGCGGCCATCCTGATTGCCTATTCGTTTGTGGTCATTTTTCTGACGATGAAATTGCCACCGGCCGGCTGGTGGCTCGATTCGAACAACCAGGATGCGCAGGGAAATTATTTCAACATGGACTTTGCGTTTAACAAAATCCTGGGGCAAGGGCAGCGCATCATTATTGGGTCGCTAACTGCTTTTCTGGTGAGCCAGCTGGTGGATGTGTTTGTGTTTCAGCGGCTGAAAAAAGTTACCGGGCAGAAAATGTTATGGTTGCGCGCCACAGGTTCCACGCTGGTGTCGCAATTCATCGACAGCTTTGTGGTGCTGTACATTGCGTTCATCGGAGTGTTTTCCGGACAACAAATATTGGCGATTGGTATCACGAACTACCTCTATAAATTTTCGGTGGCCATTTTGTTGACTCCGGTGATTTACCTGGGGCATTATCTCATTGACCGGTATCTGGGCAAAGAAAATGCGGAGAAGATTTCTACCGAGGCGGCAGCCGGAAGCCAATCATTTCTTTGAGCGGATGACATCGAGCACGATGCCGGTGGCCAGTGCAGCATTGAGCGACTCGGCCCGGCCGTAGCGCGGGATGGTGATTTTCTGGGTCACGAGTTTTTCGATGGCGGGAGAAATTCCGTTGGCTTCGTTGCCGATGACCAACAAGCCACCCCCCGACCAATGCAGTTGGTGCACATCGGTTCCATCCAGGAAGGTGCCGTACACCGGCTTGCGGGCGGCTTGTAAATACGGAAGCAGGTTTGTGTAGAATACATTGACGCGACAAAACGAGCCCATGGTGGCGCTGATGACTTTTGGGTTGTAGAAGTCGGCCGTGGCTTCGGAAGCGATGATGTGGTTCACTCCGTACCAATCGGCCGTACGGATGATGGTGCCCAGGTTGCCGGGGTCGCGGATGTCGTCCAGCACCAATGCCCATTCGTTGTCGCGGATGGGAAAGGCGGTGTTGGGTTTCATGCGGGCGATGGCCAGTGCGCTGGTGTTGGATTGAAAGCTGCCCGCTGCTTCCAACTCTTGTTCTGTTGCTTCCACTACCTCCCGTTTCTTCTGCGTGAGCAACGGCTCGAAGTGTTGAATAAATTCCACAGTAGCGCCTACCCATACCACTTCAAAATCAGACTGGAGAAGTTCCACTACACTTTTAGCGCCTTCCACAACAAAGCATTGCTCGTCTTTTCGGTATTTCTTTACCTGAAGCGCCCTGATATGCTTAATTTTGGCTTTGGAGATCATGATTGATAAGGTAAAGAAATCTTTTATCTGGCTTTTTCTTCCCGGCCTGTTGAGCGGGTGTCTTGGTACCCGGTATCTCCAAGAAAATCAAAAGTTATTGTATCGCCAAACGATTCAGGCGCCCAAGGGGTTCAGCAAAGACGGGCTCAGCGATTTATACGTGCAGAAAGTAAACCGGAGGCTGCTGGGGTTGCCGATCAACAGCCTGGTGTGGATGCACCACGAGGGCGAGAAGCGGTATGATCAACAAAAATTTATCGACAAGAAGGAGAAGGTGGAAGCGAAGTTCAACACGAAGATAGCCGCCACGAAAAAGGAGAAGAAGATTGCCTCGTTGCAGTTTCGCAGGCAAAAGAAAGTGGATGATCTGAATGACAAGATTGAAAATGGAAATGACTTTATGCAATGGGGTGAACGGGCGAGTGTGTATGATTCCACCACCGTGCTCGCCACGGTGGACCGCCTGAGTGATTATCTTTTCAATCACGGGTACTTTCAAAACCAGGTGGCGTTTAAGGTGCAGGAATATAAAAAGCGGGTGAGTGTTACCTATCAGTTGCAGCCGGGCCGGGCTTCCTTTTACGATACGATTTTTTACCTGATCCCGGATTCGAATGTTGCCCGGATTATTTCTGCTACGCGCAGTCAAAGTCTCATCAAGGTCAATGAGCGGTATGATCAGGGGAAATTGAACAAAGAGCGTGAGCGAATCGATTTGCAATTGAAGGACCTGGGTTATTACGACTTCACCCGGCAATACATTGAATTTGCCATTGATACGGCTTATGGCGGGCCGTACCAGATTGCGTTGCAGCTGGAGATCCGCAACCCTCCGCGGAGGGACTCGCACAAACTCTTCCGGCTGGACTCCATCACCTTTACCACTGATGCGGCCATGCGCATGGATACACTGAAGCGGCAGGCGCACCCAAAGTACAACATCACGTTTAATTATTTCGAGAGTGAGTACAACAAGAAACTGCTGGCGCAGCGCGTGTTCATTCATGCCGACAGTTTGTACAGCCGGAATGCCACCTTCGAAACGCAGCGCCAGCTGGCCAACCTGGATATCTTCAAATTCATCAACATCAATTACGATTCTTCCGGAGGTCAGTTTTTAGGAAATATTTTTTGCAGTCCGCTGGACCGCTACTCGTGGTCGAACGAAGCGGGCCTGACGATGACGCAGGGGTTTCCGGGACCGTACTTCAGCACTAATTTGAAAAAGCGAAATCTATTTGGCGGCATGGAGATCCTGGAGCTCAGCGGTCGGTATGGATTTGAGGGTGTTGCTTCGGCCACGGACCAGAGTAATTTTTACAAGAGCACGGAGGCGAACGTCAATGGCAGCATTACGTTTCCCCAATTTCTGTTGCCCCTCAGCGAGAAGGCGGCCTTCCGGCTTGCGCGCTACAATCCGCGCACCCGGCTGCTGGCCGGATATACCTACACCAATCGGCCGGAATATACGCGGTCGATCACCAACGTTTCGGATACCTACACCTGGCAGAATAAACAAACCACGCAGTATTCCTTTACGCTCATCAACCTGAACGTGATTCGCTCCACGCTGGACAGCGCGTTTAATGCGCAGCTAATTGAACTGCAGCAGCAGGGCAACAACCTGATCAACTCTTTTGACCCTTCGTTTGTGAGCAGCATGATTTTTTCGATGACGTGGAACCCGAACAACTATGGCAACACGGAACGGAATTCCTATTTCATCCGGGCCCAGGCGGAGTCGGGGGGTACGTTGTTCAACTTTGCCGAGCCAGGATACATTACGCGGGCCGGGTTGGAGCTCTATCAGTACGTGCGGTTTAATGTGGATCTGCGCAGGCATAATGTGATTGACAAGAATACCACGGTTGCCTTCCGGTTGAATACGGGATTTGGGTATGCCTACAGTGAAAATGAAGTGTTGCCCTATGAAAAATATTTCTTTGCGGGTGGCAGCAACAGCGTACGCGCATGGTTGCCGCGCAGGTTGGGGATTGGCACCGTGCCGCCCCAGCTGAGTGAAGACCCGGAGAAAGACGGACTCTTTGATTACAGTTTTGAAAAGCCGGGGGATATTCTCATTGAAGGGAGTGTGGAGCTGCGTAAAAAGTTATTTGGGTTTGTGAGCGGGGCGGTGTTTGTGGATTATGGAAACGTGTGGACGTTCAAGCCGATCCCACAAAGTACGGAGGGCCCCACGCGGGCGCAGTGGATCGGAGTTTCAAAATTCTCTAAAGATTTTTTCAAGCAACTGGGCGTGGGCACCGGCTTCGGGTTGCGCTTTGATTTTTCTTTTCTCATTCTGCGACTCGATGCAGGCATCAAAGTGATTGATCCCGGACGTGAAGAAGGCGATCGGTTTGTGTTGGATCAGTTTCGATTTTTTAAACCCTTCGGTACAGACAAAGAGCCGGTTATTTTTAATGTCGGAATCGGGTATCCATTCTAGGGAAGGACTCTTACTTTTAGACTATTTGCCGAATTAATTGACTTACAACCGTTAATTCGTTGGTATTCACCGTAAAAAGCGATTTTTTAATTAGATTTGTTAAACGTGCCTAACCATGTTTAAACTGAAAATTTCAGCTACTTGTCTTCTCGTCCTTACTGTGTGGCTGGCACGGGCCCAGGATATCTCGAATTTTACCCAGTTCTTCTTCAATCCTTACCTGTTGAATCCGTCTTTTGCCGGGATTGAGGGGAAGCCTGCAGTCTTTTTAGCGTATCGCAATCAGTGGTCGGGCATTGAGGGAAGTCCAACTATTGCCAACCTGAGTTTTCATAAACCGGTAAAGCAAAACATGGGTTTTGGCATGAGCGCTACCAACGATCAGCGGGGGGTGCTCTCCAATACTGGGTTGTTGTTTTCCTATGCGTATTCCGTGCCGATTGAGGAAGGGATGTTTGTGCGATTCGGATTGTCGGTGGGGGGAAGCTGGAACACGATTGACTTGCAGAAGTTGCAGGCGTTCAGCAGCGATCCGGCCCTGATGAATGCGCTGGATCAAAATGCTTCCATTATCGGGAATGCGGGCATTTCAGCCCATTTGAAATCATTTCATTTCAGCATCGCCATGCCCAATTTGTTCAGCCCTTCCTATGTGAGTCCGGATGCTTTTACTCTTACCGAATTGCAGCCGTTCAAGGCGCTGATCTTCCAGGCCAGCAACCGGTTTTATTTTGGTCAGGATAAGTACGTCTTTGAACCGTATGCCATCTATCGATTAAACAGCGGCCTGCCATCGCAATATGAGTTCGCGGGCGTGTTTCACCTGAATCATATGATTTGGGCGGGAGGTTCGTTCAAGCAGGAATTTGGGATTTCTGCCTTTGGCGGCATCCGCATCAATGCTGCGTTGGCAGCAGGTGGATCGTATACATTAAAGAATACGGGCGACAACAGCCTCAACTTTCCTTCGTTCGAAGTTCATTTAAGCTATCATGTAGTGCCTAAAACCAACAGCCGGGTGCGCGGCAAGCAGCCTGTGTTGCCGGTCTATTCCTTCCTGGATACGGAGAAGCCGAAAGTACGAAAACCGGCAGGCCCGACACCGGCCCAACTGGCGGCCGAAAAGAAGCGCCAGGAGGAGTTAGCGAAAAAGAAGGCGGAAGAGCAACGGTTGGCGGAGGCTGCCAAAGCCGAAGAAGAACGGAAAGCAGCCGAGGCCCTTGCCCTCAAACATGCTGAAGAAGAGCGGGCTGCGGCAGCCTTGCTGGAAGAGCACAAGGCGGACGTTGTTGTGCATGTCAATGATTCCATTCATCCGGTAGATCCGAATGAGCGGCACGAAACGGTGGAACGCGGAGATCACGCCCAGGAACTGCATGTCAATAACTACGTGATTGCCGGAGTATTTGGATCGCCTGCCAATGCCAAGAAATTTGCCGAGGGTTTGATCGACCTCGGTTTTGACGCTGAATTTGGCCATTTAACGGTAAAAAACCTCTGGTACGTTCACGTTTTCCAGCATGCGGATATTAATGTGACCCGGTCGGCCCGGGATGAGTTTAGAAAGTTTAAAATCTTACAAAATGCCTGGCTGCTGACCGTTCAGGATTTGCAATGAAGCGATTGACTCTTCTTCTTATTTGTTCTTTGGTTGTCACGTTGGTGGCCGCACAGACACCTGTTATTCAGAAAATTGAACCCGTTTCGGGTTCTCCCAAAAAAAGGATTGTGATCACCGGTAGCGGGTTCAACAGCAACGCTGCGCAGATGCAGGTTTGGTTTGAGCAGGTGCAAGGTACCATCACCGCTGCCTCTGATTTTTCGTTGGAGGTGGAGGTTCCGACACAAGCCCGGCTTTCTACGGTTACGGTTGTTAACCTGAGCAGCCGCCAATCAGCAAAATCCAATTTGAAGTTCATGCCCGTTTTTTCCGGTGAGCCGTTCAGCGCTTCAAAATTTACCGCGCCCCTTGCCTTTACCAGCACCAATGCAGTGTTTGATCTGATTGCGGGCGACATTGATGGGGACAGCAAACCCGACTTCGTTGGAAGCAAGTTTGAAAACACAGCCACCAATCTTTTTTTCCTGCTCAATCAAAGCACGGTTGGCAACCTGGCGTTCACCAATCCAACGTTGGCTTCGCTGGCAATCAATGCGCCCACCGGCCATCTGGCCCTGGGCGATCTCAATGCCGATGGTAAGCTTGATTTGGTTGCTTCTCGTAGCGGTACCACGGCCAACAGTGTGTTTGTGTTGCGGAACACGAGCACGGTGGGAGCCCCCGGTTTTGCCGCCCCGCTTGTACTGACGATGGATGTGAGTCACTTTGCGCGGCAGGTGGCCATTCACGATCTGAATAATGACGGCAAGCCCGAAATTATTGTGGCCAATTCCACAACACCTGATCTTTACATTTATCGCAATGAGAGCAGTGGCGGTACACTCACCATTAATCCTACACCTACCAAGATTCCGGTAACCGGAGCGTTGAATACCCTGGCGCTTGAAATTCTGGATGTGGATAGTGACGGGAAAGCGGATCTCGCGGTAACCCAAAACCAAAGCAATGATGTTTTTATCCTGAAGAATACTTCGGCCGGCACGTTCAGTTTTGCGGTGACGAAATTGACCATGTTTGGTACGCTGAATGACCTGGCATCAGCCGATTTTAACAAGGACGGAAAAATGGATCTGGTGGCCACCAGCGTTTTTGGAGCGCAGGTACTTGTGTTGATCAATCAAAGCACCAGCACGACAGTCTCCTTCCAGGCACCTATCCTACTGACTGCGGATAACGGCCCTTTTGGTTTGGATGTGAGTGACTTCAATGGCGATGGGTTTGCCGATTTCGTGGTGGGCAACCGCGGTACTGCAGCGGCCTCCGTTTTCTTACATACCGGATCACTCGCTCCTGTTGCTTTTACGAAAGTAAATCTTACCACGTCCAAGTCGAACTGGTTTTTGCGGGCGGGTGATCTGGATGGTGATGCCAAGCCTGACCTGGCGATCAGCACGTTTACGAATCCTTCAACGTTTTCGGTTGACCTTCTGAGAAACCAACATTGTCATGTACCGGTCATTCAGAATGTAGCACCGCTGTTCATTTGTCCGACCCAAACGATTCAATTGACTACCCTGCCGATGCCGGGCATCACCTATGACTGGAAGAAGGATGGGGTAAGTTTTAAAAACAGTGCCGATCCGTTTGCGGACATCACGGCTGCCGGATCGTATACCGTTACCGCCACGGGGGAAGCCGGTGCATGTGCAATCACATCAAATGCCCTGGTGGTGCAGTCCGGTGCCGGAACGCTACCAGCTGATCCCCTCATCACGACTAACTCACCGGTATGTGAAGGGCAAACCCTGACACTCAACACCGATGCAGTTGCCGGGGCTACCTATCTCTGGACCGGGCCCAACAATTTTACTGCGGCCACGCAGAATGTAAGCATCCCGAATGCCAACTCCCTCCATGCCGGGCTTTATACGCTGGTTGTGAAAGTGGGGGATTGCAGCAGCAATGTTGTTTCGGAACAAGCCGATGTAGCGACCTTTGGCAATTTTTCGGTGACCAGCAACAGTGCCACCAATAGTGTGTGCCAGGGGCAATCGGTCACCCTTTCGGTGAATACCCAGCCAGGGTATTCCCTGCAATGGGTAAAAGATGGGACGGATGTTGCGGGACAAACGGCTGCCACGTTAAATGTTACTCAGGAAGGCTCGTATAAAGTGCGGGTTACAAACATTGCACTCAGCTGTTCGCGCGAGACTAATTCCATTGCCGTCACGTTCCTTACTGCACCGGTAGCCACTTTTACGGTTGCTGCCACGGCCTGTGTGGATACAGCTGTACCGTTTACCAATACCTCCACAACCGATAACCGGGCAACAGTGGTATATGCCTGGACGTTTGGCGATACCAATACGAGCGCACAACAAAGTCCCACCCACACGTATACCGCAGTGCAGAATTTCAGTGCGCAACTGACGGTTAGCTATACCGGCATTACCGGTTGCACCAACTCCCTTTCGAAGAGTATTAACGTGGTGGCTCCGGTTGAGCCTACACTGGCGGCCACCCTGCCGGCTTTGTGCGAGGGGGAGACTTCCACGCTTACGGCTGAGGGTACGTTCACTTCGTATCTCTGGAGCACCAATGAAACCACCGCTTCCATCGAGGTGACCAGCCCGAATGATTATTCCGTCACTACCACCGATGCGAATGGTTGCACGGCCTCGGCCAGCATTACCATTGCCGCCAATACGGATTGTCCGGTCGTGATTACCGAACTTGTTTTCCCCGAACTCTTTACTCCGAACGGAGATACCCAGAATGACCGCTGGGTGATTCTCAACATTGAAAACTATGGTGACTGCACCATGAACATTTTTGATGGTCGCGGCCGCAAAGTCTTTGAAAAGACCGGGTATCCGGTAGAAGGATGGGATGGTACCTTTGATGGAAAAGAAGTACCCGCGGGCACGTATTATTATGTACTTGGTTGCCCCAACGGAAATCCTACTACCGGATCGGTGTTGATTATCCGGTAACGATTTTTTTGGATAACGTTTTATTCTATGCGTATGGTCGGTCGACAGTGTCGGTTGGTATGTTTTCTTTTCTTCCTGGCTTCCGTGGAAGCGGTTGCGCAGATTACTCCGGTTACAGATTATCCGTGCGATCCGCGGAGTGCCGCAAACAACGGGACTTGTCCCGGGGGGTGTACTTTTGCTCCGGCTGTTGAAAAGGGGTGTAATTGTTTTGACAGTGTGGACAATGACGGGGATGGCAAGATTGATGCGGCCGACCCGGAGTGCGGTTCGTTTTTCGGGCTGGTGTTTGTGGGTTCAGGATCTTCCAGTTGCAGCATCATACCTCCGGGTGGAAACCCGTTTGCTGGAATTGGTGCACCTACTAGTTCCAAACAAAATTCAGCTGACACCCAATCCAAAGTTGCCGTGGGCGATGTGGATGGGGATGGCACACCAGAGGCAGTGATTACTTCTAAATGGAACAATGAAGTGCGGGTGGTCAATCCCGATGGAACCATCGAAGCCTCTTTTAATCTGAGCGGCAAGAAAAATCTGTTCTCCAAGTTCACCGATGTGGATGGCAAAGAGAGCGATCCGAATCGGTTGCTGTTGGAGCATGAAGTACTCATTGCGGATATCAAACGTGCAGCCAATCAAAACCCCGATGGGAAAGGTGAAGTCTTCGCGATTGTCAGCAACCGGGGAGGAAATCCGGCATCGCCTCCAACCGGATTTTATTTGTTGGCGCTCACCTATGTTAAGCCAGACCCCAACGGATTGCAGTTGTTGTATGATCCGGTACCCCTCGGCACCAACCGGCCCGGCATTCCCGGCATTGCCGACATGGATGGCGATGGTTTTGCAGAGATTTATTTACGCGACCGGATTTATGCTGCTGAGACCGGAAAGTTGTTGGCCAGTGAGGGTAGCAAGACGCACCTGAACACTACGTTGTGGGACAGCGATGTGAGTGCCGGACCGGCTGCTGTTACCGTAACGGGTGATGCGAAGATGGAATTGATCTGTGGCACCAAAGTGTATACGATTCCTTCGCTTACCACGCGCACCGTGGGAGCCCCGGCAGCGCTTACTCTGATTAAAGATATGAATGTGGACTTTCCGGCCACGAAGTGTTTTGTCAAGTTGATGAATGATCCGGATGAATATGGTGTGGACACGCACAGCAGCACGAGTGTGGCTGACATTGACCGCGATGGGTCGATTGATGTGGTGATTTCCGGAGCGTTGAATTCGAGTGTGGGCAGAACGGCTGTCTTCTATTGGAACATTGCCAAGAATACCCTTGATTATGTGCTGACACCCAGCAGTGCCGAACTGGGGTTGGCGGCAGCCGATGCAAACTTTACCAACTATCAGACCGGGTGGATCTGGGGTACGGGCCGGGTAAACATCGGGGATGCCAATGGGGATGGACGATCGGATTTGTCGTTCATTGCCGGCAACCAGTTGTTTTGTGTTACCACCAATGCAGCCGGCAATCTGGTTACCCTGTGGACGCAAAACCAGGTAAACACGGCCAAGGTTCCGATGGGCTACCGCACCATCAACGACTCGCGCTCGGGGGTACTTACCGTTACGATTTATGATTTTAATAATGACGGTCAGCCGGAGATGGTGTACCGCGATTCGCAGTCGCTGAATGTAATTGATGGCGCCACCGGCCAGACATTGATCTGGTCCGTTAGCTGCCAATCGCATACCTATACGGAAGGCCCGGTGATTGCCGATGTGAATGGCGATGGGGCCACCGACATTTGTGTTACCTGCAACACCAATAATTCCTTTGACATCAACGATGGCATTCAGCAGCAGGCGTTAGGTCAGATCCGGCTTTATTTTTCCAACACCAATACGTGGTTGCCGACCCGCAAGGTTTGGAATCAGCCCGGGTATTTTGTGGTGAACATCAACGATGATTTAACCCTTCCTTTCCCGCAGTTGAATCAGAACCTGGTGTTCTCGAATGCCCCATGTCCGAACGGCACACCCGGACCGCAGCAGCCCTTGAATATTTTTCTCAACCAGGTTCCGTACATGAATGCTGATGGATGTCCGGTGTTTCCGGCTCCGGACCTCGCCTTTATCGGGCAGGATCCGGCTACGGCCGATCCGAATGCGCCTGACTATTTTCCAGCGGTGGTTGTCACTCCACCGATTTGCGGCAATCTTGATATTGATGTGGTCTTCAATATCGGCAACACGGGTGACCTACCAATCTCGGATAATGTTCCGGTGAGTTTTTTTAATGGAGACCCGCAACTTCCAGGCGCTGTGCGTTTGCATAACACTACGATCTCCATCAACAACCTGGCACTTGGCGATACCCTGACAACCGCCCCGGTTACGTTTAACGGACCGGGTACCGTGTTTGATTTATACATTGTCTTGTACAATGATGGTTCTGTTCTGCCACTCACGTTGGCGGGCGCATCACCCAATGAATGTTCAATCGCCAATAACATTTACAAGGTGACGGTTACGCCCGATCCCTTTACCACGGTCATCAATAAATTCCGGGACAACGAGAAATGTGTGGCGGCAGATCCGAACACGGGCGAGTTGCGCGCACGGATCTTTAAGGGGGCGGTGGAAGATTTTAATTTTGCACCCTATACATTCCAATGGTACGCGGGCATTGGAACCACCAATCCGATTCCGGCCGGGCAAGGTGGTACCAATCCTGTAATCACCGGTCTTGTTGAAGGGGATTATACGCTGGTTGTTACGAACACCCAGAAAGGATGTGTGGGTGATCCGGTGAGCGAGACGATCAACCTGAGCATCGTCATTCCGCAGGTAACGGTTAATCTGTTATCCGATCAAACCCAATGCAGTCCACCCAATGGCAGTCTGGAGGCGGTGATTGTTGGGGGCAACACCGGCTTCACCTTTGATTGGTTTAGTAATGCCATCCCATTAGGAATTTCAACCCCCGTTGCCAACGGCCTAAAGGGTGATAATTATACGGTGGTTGTTTCGCGCAATGGGTGTACAACTACGGCTACCGGTACGGTGGCTGACCTGGCGGTTGAACCGGATGCGCAGGCCAGTGTGCTGCAAAATGTTGTCAGTTGTACCATCCCCAATAGCGGTTCGATTACCGGAGAAGCCCTGTTGGCGGGAGTCGTACAAAATCCCAATGAGTATACCTTCGATTGGTATTTCTATAATGATGCCACCGGTACGCGGGGCAGCATTCTTCCGGCAGCGAATGGCACCGGCCCAACACGCACTGGTTTGGCCGTTGGTTTTTATCAATTGGTGGTCACGCGAATCTCCACACAATGTATTGCCACACAAACACCCATCGTGGAGGTGACTGACAGTACCGTGTTGCCCGAAGCGGTGATTGTGGAAACGAGTCCGCAAACCTCGTGCGATCCCAATCAGCCCAACGGAGTATTGACTGCGGATGTATTGATCGGAGGCGTGTTACAAAACCCTGCCAATTTTACGTTTGAATGGTTTAAAGGCGATAACACCTTGCCGGCCAATCTGCACACGACCGTTTCGGGTACCAATGGTCGCGTGGCGGAGCAGGTTGCCGGGGGTGGCGTATTTTATACCGTGCGGGTAACTACGGCCAACGGTTGTTCTGATACGGAGAAGCTGATCATTACCGAAGATGTTAATGTTCCCGTAGTGGTGTTGACCCCGGTAGATAATTCGATTTGTGATCCGGCCGTGGCGGGGGTTAGTTTCAATGGCAGTGTTTCGGCCAGTGTTACGTTTGATAATGTGGCCGTGACTGATTTCACCAATTATCAATTCACGTGGCACGATGGCAGTCAGACTACTGATCCCGTCATCCCAGTCGGCAATGACAAACTTCCCACGCTCGCGCAATTGGAGGGTGGAAATTATACGGTTGTGGTGGAGCGGCTCGACTTGTTTTGTACCTCGTTGCCGGAAACTGCGGTGGTTAACAATGCA
The DNA here is from genome assembly GCA_964488465.1 of uncultured Ohtaekwangia sp. GTDB lineage: Bacteria > Bacteroidota > Bacteroidia > Cytophagales > Cyclobacteriaceae > ELB16-189. Next base: position 23,861 of record CAZAUN010000010.1, read on the forward strand.
ACCGTGTTGCCCACTATCACCCCCGATGCCCTCGGGTCTACGAATTGTGTGGGGGGAGCGCCCAACGGATCGGTTACGGTAACCAATGTGGTGCCGGCCGGGCCTTATACGTACAAGTGGTATACCGGCAATTCCGTTAATCCGGGTGCCGAGTTAACACCCCTCAATTCGGCTACTATTACCGCCTTGCAGGGTGGACAAAATTTTACCGTTGAAGTGACCATCAACACCTCCGGCTGCAAAAGCTCGGAAGTGGTTCCGTTGCCGGATCTTAAACTGGATCCGATTCTGGCGCTGGACCAGAGTGCGAACAGCATTTGTGATGCGGCCCTTGGGTTCAATGGTTCTGCGTTTCAAACTACATTAACGGATGCCAATGCGTTAGCCGGGGATGTCTATGATTATGATTGGAGTTCAGGGAATGATATGAGTGCTCCGATCGCAGGTCAATCAGGCGCTACGTTGCCGAACCGCGATGGCGGATTTTATACCGCGCAGGTAACCAACACCCGAACTAATTGCATCAGTGATCCGGTAACCGTGGAAGTAATTAATGCTACCGTTAATCCGGTGATCACGGTGACTACCACGCCCTCCACGAATTGTGTGGGCGGCACGCCCAATGGGGCGATGGCCGCTGATGTGGGTGGCGTTACTAATGGATTTTCATTTGATTGGTTTATCGGCAATCTGATTACCGATCCGGTGGTACCGGTTGCCAATGGTGGCGAGACGCCTACCCCCAGCGGGTTGCAGGGCGGTGGCAATTTTACCGTGCAGGTACGCAATGATGCGACCGGGTGTACGAATACGCGAACCGAGTTGCTGGCCGATAATAAAGCCGATCCAATTCTTACCCTGGCGCCACCCGTGCCGAATTCTATTTGCGATCCCCTTATCGGATTTAATGGATCCCTTGCTCAAAATTCCTTGACCGACATCCGAAGTTTACCAGGCGATGTCTATCTCTATACCTGGAGTACCGGCAATGATTTATCGAATCCGATTGGCAGTCAAACCAGTTCAACCCTGACCGGACAGGATGGAGGACCTTATACTGCTGCGGTGCTTAACGTTCGAACCAACTGTGCTTCGGCACCGGTGACGGTGACGATCCCGAATGTGCAGGATTTTCCGGACATCGCTACCAGTGTACAAGGTTCCACCAATTGTGATCCATTGCTGAAGAATGGATCTGCCACCATCACCACAGTTGATCTGGGGCCACCGACAGGTGCCTACTCATACTCGTGGCATGTTGGTAACAGTGTGGCCGGGCCCAGCATTTCCACTACGCCCACCGCATCGCTGTTGCAAGGCGGGCCGGCTACGATTGCCACGAATAACTACACGGTTGAAGTTACCAATGTGAGCACCGGTTGTAAAGACGATGTAACGGTGAATGTGCCGGATTTAAAAGAATTACCGGAACTGGATCTCACTCCATTTGCGAATACCATTTGCGATCCGGCCAAAGCCACGTTGAGTGGCGGGACGTTTGACGGGCAGGTGCAGGCCGTGGTCACTAATTTCCCTACCGGTGGCACGACCAACAATGATTATTTCTTCGATTGGAGTACCGGTGCCGATGGCAATGGGGTTAACGCCTTGTTGAATGTGGATGTAGGTTCGTATTCCGTTACTGCCTTGCACAACCCCACGGGCTGTTTGTCGGATGTTTATTCGGCCGTGGTGCCCAATGGAAAGCAACCTCCGATTATCGACATTCAGTCGATCGGTTCACAGAATTGCCCGGGCGGCACACCCGATGGTGTAGCCTTCGTGAATGGCGTGACTCCGCTTGGAAAGACGTATGCCTACAGCTGGTATGATGGCAATGTTGTGAGTGGACCGGTGCAGGATACCGATGCTACCTATGCCGGGGTGCAGGGAGGCGTGAGTGGGGCTTCGTTGCTGGAGTATACCGTGGAAGTGACGATTCTTGAATCGGGATGTGTGAATACGGCTACGGTTGGTGTGGAAGACGACAGTGAGCTGCCGCAGTTAGGTGCATTGGCCGGAACCGACAATCAATTTTGTGTGGGTGCCAACGGCACGGCAACGCTTACTACGCTTAGTTATCGGACCGTTGCGCAAGCAGCGCCTTACACCGGATTTACTTTCCAATGGTCGAACGGGAATACCACTCCGGCCACGACTACTCCGCTGGCGGCCGGCTCGTATACATTAGTCGTTACGAATACCGATGACAACTGCGCTTCCAATCCGGTGCCCATCACCATTCAGGATGATCTCTACATTCCGGTCATCAACATCACACCGGTTGCCCAAACCTCCTGCGATGTACTCAACCCGAACGGAGTGTTGACCGCCACGGTTGATGAGACATCGATTGGTGGCAATGCCAATGAGAATGCCGGCTATACCTTCCTGTGGCGAACCACAAATGATTTTCCTACGGGAACCGATGTCACCACGACAACCGCGATTAACGGGCAAGTGAATGAACTGGTGGGCAATGCCTTTTATACCGTGCGGGCCACCCGCACGAGTACCGGTTGTGCGGAGGTGAAATCCATCTTTGAACCGGAGCTGATTGTAATTCCTGATGTTTCGCTGGTGGCCGCTGCGCAGACGGAGTGTGCTCCGCCAAACGGTTCGGTTGCGGCAACAGTCGTTCCGGCTCCTGCCAGTAATTACACCTATTATTGGTTAAAGGAGCAGCCGTTTACCATCAGTACGGATACAGCTGCCATCATCGGAGCCGTGAAAGCAAGTTCCGCGTTGCCGAATCGTCTGGCTTCAGGCGGGGCCAATGACAATCACAGCGGATTACGATATGGTGACTACACCTTAGTTGTTTATGATCAGACTTCGCGTTGCATTTCGCAACCGGTAACGGCAACGGTAGCCGATCAGACCAACTCCACGGTGAACTTTGCCATCACCACGTTGCCCACCAGTTGTTTGACGAACAACGGAGCGTTTGACATTCAAGCCAACCGGGTGGACGCGGCCGTTACCACGTTTACGTTTGAAGTTTTCAAGGGCGGTCCGACCAATGCGACCATCCCGATTGACTTCACCAGCAATCCGCCCACGTTTGATCCGGCCCAGAATGTTCCGCCCTTTCCGGGAACGTTGCCGGTGGTTGCTTCGGGTGCCAATGTCAATACCAACCCCACGTTCGCACCCGGGTTAAGTTCTTCGATTTACTCGATCATCGCGACTGATGGGTTTGGCTGTAAAACTTTTGAGACGTTCTTCCTGCCGTTCCAGGATGCGCATGGAATTAATGAGACGGTGTTGGATTCAAAATTATGTCCTTATACCATCGGAGACGGGTCGATTGCTGTGCGTGTGATCGCTCCTACTTCCACTCCGGGTGCCAATCAAACCCAGTTCACCTATTCGTTTTATGAAGGTGGCAATCCGCTGGCTGCGAATCTCATCACCCCCCCTTCCCCGTTCAATTATCCGGTTTCCACGGAAGTGTGTAACAATGGTGGGGACGATGACGGGGATACGTTGGTTGATGGTGCCGATCCGGATTGTACCAATGCGGTTACCATCAATGCGCTGGCTCCCGGTTTTTATACGCTGGAAGTGCAGGAAAATATTTCCGGGGCGTTTTGTAAAGTGTATGATGTGGTGGAGGTGAAAGCGCTTTCGCTGCCACCGGACCTCGGTCTTGCTTCTGCGTTGGTTGCCAATTCGGCTTGTGGTGCTGCCAACTTCAATGGAGAAATTGAATTGAGTGTTGCCAAGAATCCCTCAGACCTCAATCCTGATCCGGTGACGTACACCATTCTGTTAAATACGGCACCCTTCCAGGCTGCTGTCGGACCCGGCACCTATCCGGCCGTCAACCTGGCACCCGCCTCCTATACCTTTGATGTAACGGCTTCTACTGGCTGTGTGGCTACACGCACCTATGTCATTCAAGATGAGCCGGTGGTAGCACAACTTGTTACCGGGGATGTGACCATTACCCCTGCGCAATATTGCAATGCCTTGCTGGAAGAATCCGCGAGCGTAATCATCGCCAATGTAAAACTTCCAGGAGGTGCCAATGAACTGATTACCGACTACGGTTTTACCTGGGTGAATACGGCTACCAATACTACGCTGCTTACCAATGTTGTGAGTGATGGGGTGGCCAACAATGGTGCCGGGGGTGAAGAGCTTGTAAACAATGTGCCGCCCGGTTCGGGAACGGTTCCTGCCGGTACCGTAACCAATGGAACGTATTCGGTGACCGTGACGAAGCTTACCGATGTGAGCGGCACCGAAGGGGTGGGTTGCACGAGTGCCCCCTTTAACATCACCATTGAAGAAGATAAAGAAAACCCCGCGATTACGTTGACGCCTTTGGGCGATACGTCATGTGATCCCACCTTCTTTGAAGGCAGCATCGTGGTGAATGTTGTAACCCCTGGTCCCAGTCCGGGTGCCGGTGGAACGTATGCTTATACCTGGGTTCCCAATGGTGCCCCCGGTTCGGGCGCTCCCACCAACTCGGTGGGTAATTCCGGAATCAATAACCTGCAAGCCGGGATTAATGAAAACCCGGTACCATATGTGCTCACCGCCCGCAATGAAGTTACCGGCTGTCAGAGTTCATTGGGTACCACGGTGGTGCGAGACACACCGCCTGTGTTTACGCTGGATGCCCTGGCCAACAACCTGACGAGTTGTGGCGTGTTTGATGGCCGTGTGGATGGCTTGCAGGTGTTTATCAATGGCGGTGCCGGAGTGGTGGCGGATTTTGATTATGTCTGGTTTGAGAATGATCCCAATACCGCCCCGGTATTGGATGGAGAAAATCCGTTGGTGCTTGTTGATGATGAACTTACGCTGGCCACCTATGCCGGCATTGGCCTGAATGCCTATTATGTAAAAGCCATCCGGAAAGCGGGTGGTGCGGGTATCGGCTGTGAGTCGGCCCCGCTGCGCAGAGATATTCTGGATGACCGCGTTTATCCCCAGGTAGATTTTACAACGCTCTCCAGCACTTCGTGCAATACGAATTATGATGGGGCCATTACGGTCTCTGCGGTCACACAAGGATTTGGGCCGGGAACCCTTTACAATTTTGTCTGGACTGCTGATCCGGGTGGTTCGGTGGTGATTACTGATGCACTGGGTGTTACCAGTTCGCGCGTGTTTCAATCGGAGGCGTTGGGTGGACCTGTGGGGGAACGGATTGGTCCGGGTGCGTATGCGATTACTGTTACCAACACCAGCAATAACTGCTTCACCAATGCGCCCGTAACCCTGCAACAAAATACGGTGCCCGTGGATGTGGTGAGTGCCACCAGCACACCGCTTACGCTTTGCACGGTGCCGGGCGATGGATCCGTGACGGTTGCCGGAGTTCAGGTGAATGGTGTTGCTACTGCGTTGGGCAATTTTACTTTTTCCTGGACGGGTCCGGGCGGACCTTATGCAGGCACCACGGTCAACAACTTAGTGGATGGTGATTATTTTGTTACTGCTCAAAAGACGGCCACCATTTCACCCGCTTCGGGATGTTCGAGTGTTCCTTTCCAGGTGACGGTTGACGATGCGCGTCAGTTTCCGGTGTTGGGATTCAGTACGATTTCAAACACCTCGTGTAATACCAACTATGACGGGGCCATTACGGTGACTGCGAGCACCACAGGATTTGGGCCGGCTACGGTTTACACCTTTGATTGGACCGCGACCCCTGTTGGCATGGTGATTACGGATGCGGTGAGCGCAAGTCCGGCACAATTCCGGAGTGAAGCATTGGGTGGACTTGTTGGGGAGCGCGTAGGACCAGGGCCTTATGAAATCACGGTCACCAACATGGTGAATGGATGTACGATTAACGGACAAGCCACGCTGCAACAAAATACCATACCGATTGAAGTGACAGCTGCCACCGGCACCCCGCTTACGCATTGCACCGTTCCGGATGGATCGGTTGCCGTTTCGGGTGTTACCGTAAACGGAGCCGCCCAGGTATTGGGTGATTTTACGTTTGACTGGACCGGCAATGGCGGTCCGTATACCGGAGTTTCGGTTTTAGGGTTGGGGGCGGGTACGTATCAAGTCATTGCTACGAAATCCACTGCCACCTCTCCGGCCTCCGGTTGTTCTACTGCGCCTTTTAATGTAACGGTGGATGATGAACGGAGATTCCCGGCCATCGCCTTTGCCACGCTGGCGAATACGGCCTGTGACGGATTCTTTGATGGTCAGATAACAGTTACCACTGCTACTGCAGGATTCGGAGCGGGCACTACGTATGACTATGATTGGATTTCGAATCCCGGTGGCAGTACCATCACCGATATTTCAGGATCGGTTAGTCCACAGGTATTTCAGTCGGAATCGTTAGGCGGACCCGTAGGCGAACGCATCGGGCCGGGGCTATATGAAATCCGCGTCACCAATCTTTCGAATCAATGTTTCCAGGAGGCCCAGGTTTCGATCGACACCAATCCGCAGCCGCTGGATATTCTCACCGTGGCAAAACTAGATCAAACCATCTGCTTCCCGGATGGAAGCATTACTGTGAGTACGCTGAATTCCGGGGGCCCGGGAAATTATACCTATGAATGGTACCGGGGAAGTATTACCTCCGCTCCGTTGGAAGATGCCGGCAATGTTGTCATCACCAGTGCTGCCTTGTCAACGGCCAATTATCCCACGATGGGCAGCGGAACCTTCTTTGTTGTTGCCACCAAGAATTCCGGATTAACACCAGGTTCGGGTTGTCCCACCCCACCCTTCCGCGTGGATGTGCTGGACTTGCATGTTGATCCGGACATGACCTTTACCTTTACTCCGAATTCCAGTTGCAACGTCACCCTACCGAATGGCATTGTACTGGCGACTGCCACCGAGCGGGATGCCACGATTGATGCTTACACCTTTGCCTGGCAATACAATGGTGGTGGTCTTCCAGTGAGTGTGACTCAAACCGATGTCGCCAATACCAGCGAGCTGACCGACTCCCCGGAAGGTGGTTATGCGCTCACCGTATTTAATACCCTGACGGGTTGCTCCTACACTTCCAATCTTACCGTTACTATAGACCTCAGTTTAAGTTTGCCCAACATCATTACCGTTAACAAGCTCGAGCCGACCACCTGCATCGGGGATGGTTCGGCCGAAGTAACGAGCATCTCCATCGGGGGTGGTCCTGCGTTAAGTGGTGCGGCCATCGCCCCGCCCAATTTTGAATATGAATGGTATGAAGGTTCGTTTGCGCCCGGCAGTTTGTTGGGAACGGTTACGCCTTTACTTTCTCCGATTGCCAACGGGAAATATTTTGTACTGGTGAAGGACCTGACTACCGATTGCAAGTCGGAACCCACCGAAGTGGAACTCCTCGATCAGAACATCGTCTATCCGGATGTAGAAATCACGTTGGCCACTCCACAAATCAGTTGTGATGTATTGATCGGAACGGGCGTACTGGTATCTACGGCCGATGGACAAACCGATCTCAATGCCAACTACACCTTTGATTGGTATCCGAATCTAACGGTCAGTGGTGTGGCATTCGCCACCAGCAGTACGATCACCGGAGTAAACACCGGTGATTACTCCCTGGAGGTAACGAACCTGACTACCGGGTGCAGTACATCAGCTATTTACATCGTACCGAACAGTGCCCCGCTCTTCCTGCCGAGCCTATCGATGAGTGCCTCCGAGCGAACGTTGTGTGTGGGGCAAGACGGATCCATTTTTGCGGGCATCATCAACATTGATCCGGCTTATCCGTTCCCACTTAATTATACAGCCAATATGTATGTGGGCGATCAAGCCAGCAATCCCAATCTCCCTACGTTGATTCCGGATCTTGCCAATGTGCCCCCTCAGGCAGGCTTCCCGCAAAACTTCAGCATTGCTTCGCTGACGGAAGGATTTTATACCGTACAAATTACAGACAACAACACAGGATGTGTGGTTGCCGGTGCTACGGAAGTTAAGGATGGACGCAAGCCTCCGGTGGTGGTGATCCGCGAGGATAATCCGATGATCAACTGCGATCCGTTGAAAGCGGATGGACAACTTTCGGCCACGGCCGATGGTAATCAGATTGCGGGCTACACCTTTGATTGGTATGCCGGTACTTCTGTGCCGGCCAGTGGAACTCCACTTTCTACTACCGACAAGCTGATGGGACAAGGTGCCGGAACGTATGTGGTGCGTGTGGTACGGCAGCTGACCGGATGCTTCACTGATGAAGATGGACAGATCACCGATGAAACTGTGCTTCCGCCTGCCCCTACGGCCCTGGTGGAGCGCGACCGGACCAACTGCGATTTCCCGAATGGTTGGGTGTCGGCTAACGTGGACGGATCGATCATTGACCATGTGTTTGAATGGTATGATGGCAATGCCATCCAATCCACTTCCGACTTTGTGGGGGCCAATTACTTTGACCGTGACATTGGACCCTATACCGTGCGGGCAACAGACATCGTTACCGGCTGTGTTTCCTTGCCCACGACTGTCACCGTGCAAGACAAACGCATCACGCCAGAGGTGGCCCTGGCGTCCACGCCTGCCTTTTGCCTCACCCCCACCGGAACGGTAACGTTGACCTTGATTAACAACCAGGAGGTGATCCTTACCGACATCGCCTGGAGTGACAATAGCACGGGTGGACAGATTGGATTAGGGCCGGAGGTGTATGAATTGGCGGCCGGAGTTTATACGGTGGATTACACTTCTTCGGAGGGTTGTGAAGGCAGCAGCAGCGTTGAAGTGGTGACCGAAATCCTTTCGTACAACCTGGTATCGGTGAATGGTGATGGTGCCAATGACTTCTGGATTGTCGATTGTTTACAAAACTTTCCCAACAACAATGTGAAGATCTTCAACCGGTCGGGGGTGAAAGTATTTGAGGCCGATGGATACAACAATGCCGATGTGGTGTTCAGGGGCCTGGGTGAGCAAGGCGTGTATGCCCTGGGCAACGAATTGCCCGATGGAACTTATTTTTACATCATCGATAAACGCGATGGATCCAAACCGGTTACGGGGTACCTTGAATTAATACGATGATGCGGAAGCTGAACCTTATTTTTGCGATCTGTTTGGGGATGCTTGTTGCTTCGACCGGCCTCGCGCAGCAGCGCCCCATTCAATCGTTGTACATGTTTGATCCGTTGGTGCTCAATCCGGCTTTTGCGGGCACGCAGGTTCAACTCAGTGCCACGTCCATTTACCGGAATCAGTGGATTAACTTTCCAGGCGCGCCTAAGACGTTTACGGCCACGGCACATTCCGGGTTTAAGCAGAACCGCATCGGGTTGGGCTTCATTGCCGGCAAAGACCAGATCGGCATCCATGATGAGACTTCCTTGTACCTAGTGTATTCGTATAAACTTCCGCTTTCGCGGTTTGACAAATCGCGCTCCGTATCCTTTGGTCTTCAGGGGGGCTTCAACAACCTGAAGTCGGACTACACGCTGACGATTTCGCGCGAGATCGACCGGTTTGGAATTCTGCGTACGTTCAATCCGAATTTCGGAGCCGGCATTTTTTACCGCGATAAAAAATACTATGCCGGATTTTCCGTGCCCTACATTCTCAATACGGAGTTGCTGAATGTCAATACCGCTTTTCAAAGTTCGGCCCGCAGGTACCGCTATTATTATCTGACCGGAGGGTTCACTCAAAAGTTATCCAACACGGTGAAGTTGATCCCCTCTACGCTGATTCGCTTTCAGGACCGGGCCCCGCTCAGTTTTGACATCACAGTGCTGACGGTGCTGTATGATGTGGTGGGGCTGGGTGCTTCGTACCGGTTGAACGATTCCGTGATCGGCATTTTTGAACTGCAGCTCAATGAAAACTTTCATGTCGGGTATGCCTACGACATGACTTCTTCTGACTTGCGGCAATACTCCAATGGAACGCATGAAATCATGATTAACTACCGGATCAAGATAACGCGGTTTCATCAGGGCCTGGAGTGTCCTGCATACTGGTAAGACTTATGGCGATGAAGGTGCTGTGCTCGAACCGAATTCTTTTTTCAGCAATCCTGTTGCTAGGCACGGTCGTGTCCGGACAGGCGCAGAAATTCACGCTGGGTGTGAAGGCGGGCGCCTCGCTTTCGATTAGTTCTTTTGGGGACCCCGATGACCGGGATGCGTACACGAATTTGTGGAAGCCGGGATTTTTTGGTGCCGGCCTGATCAATTTTCCGATGAAGAAAAATTATTCCTTTCAGAGTGAGTTGGGCTTTGCGCAGCGCGGAAGAAAGGTGGAATTCAACAATCGCACCTGGCAAAACTATGCTGATTATTACTTGCTCGATGGAGGGATGATGCTCCGGAAATCCTATCCGTTGAATTGGACGAGCAACATCCGGGGCACGTGGTATTTTAATGTGGGGCCGCACATCAGTTATTGGCTGGGGGGAACAGGCACAGTGACCTCCGGTGGCTCATACGACTACCGCATTGAGTTCGGCCATCCTCCGGATGAACCTACCGAGCCGGACTTCAACACGATGTATCTGAGTGAAGTAAACCGGTGGATGTTCGGCCTTGATCTAGGCGTGGGCGTGGATGCCCCTACCTTGGGCACGCAGCGGTTTGCGTTTGAAGTTCGGTTTACTTCTGGGCATACATTCTATGGGAGCCGAACGAGTGCGTTTAACCGAACGTTGGGATTCAGTGACAACCTGCGAGCGAATGAAAAGATTATTTCCTTTGCTGTTGATTACACCTTAACCCGCGATGTGCGTGAAGCACAGAAAGGCAAGAGCACGAAAAAAGAATCGCGCAAATCAAAGCCCCGGAAAAATATTGATTCGATGATTCATTAATAGGCGAACAATTTTTCCAATTCTGCTTTTACTTTTTCAGCATTGGGCAGCATACTTTTTTCCAGGTCGACATTGAGCGGGATGGCCGGCAGGTTAGCCGCGCCCAGCGTCCACACGGGGGCATCGAGGTAGTGAAAACATTCCTTTGCGATGCGGCCCGCCAGCGATTCTGCGAAGGAATTCAGGAGCGATTCTTCGGTGAGCACGAAGGCGCGACCATGCAGTTGCACTGCCTGCGTGATGGCCTGCCAATCGATCGGGTTGAGGGTTCGCAAGTCGATGATTTCAATTTGACCGGGGAAGTGCGCAGCGGCTTCGAGCGACCAATATACGCCCATGCCATAGGTGATGATGACCGCTGATACCCCCGCTTCGATTTTATCCGGAGCCGCTGATTGGACTGTCCGTGCCACGCCCAGCGGGAGGATGTAGTCGGCATCGGGTTCGATGGTTTTTGCTTCGGCAGTACCCGGCACTTTGCTCCAGTACAGCCCTTTGTGTTCGAGCATGAGCACCGGATTGGGATCGTAGAAGGCGGCCTTCATCAACCCTTTCATATCGGCTGCGTTGGAAGGGTACACGACTTTGATCCCGCGGATCGTTAACAGGGTTGATTCCACACTGCCGGAATGATACGGACCGCCTCCACCATAGGCACCGATGGGCACGCGGATGAGGGCTTGAATCGGAAACTGGCCCCGGGACAGGTAGCAACTCTTGGAGAGTTCTTCCACGAGTTGGTTGATGCCGGGCCAGATGTAGTCAGCAAACTGAATTTCAACAATGGGTTTGGCGCCAACGGCCGACATGCCGGCCGTGGAGCCAATGATATAGGCTTCCTGAATGGGGGTGTTGAACACACGGTGTTCGCCATACTTTTGTGCGAGGGTAGCTGCTTCGCGAAACACCCCGCCCAGCCGGGCGCCCACATCCTGGCCGTAGAACAAGGCTTCCGGATGTTTTTTTAAAATCTCATCGATGGCATGCAAGGCCGCATCCACCATGACCACTTTCGCACCGCCTTTTGGTTTACGTTCGCCTGCTTCTTTGAGGATGGGTGTGGGTGCAAACTCGTGCGAATCAAAATCAGCAGGGTCAGGATCGGGCGCAGCCAATGCCTTTTTATAATCGGACTCCACGAGCGTCACTACTTTTGCCTGCATCGATTTTAGTTGTGCGGAGGGGATGCCGACCCTGAGGAGTTCTTTTTCCAACACCGGAATGGGATCGTGTTGCTGGTGCTGATCCAGGTCGCGACCGCGGTACCATTCCTTGCGCACTCCGGAAGTATGATGACCTAACAACGGCACCGTGGCGTGCACCAACATGGGCTGGCGTTTAGCTCTTACAAACGAGAACGCTTCCGCCAGCGCTTCGTAGCTTTTGATGAAATCGGCACCGTCTACTTGCATCCGGGCCAGACCTTTAAATCCGGCCGCGTATTCATAGGCATTCATGGCGCGCATTTCTTCGCCCGTTGCCGAAATGCCCCAGTGGTTGTCCTGCACCAAATAGAGGATGGGCAACTTTTTGAGCACGGCCATTTGAAACGCTTCGGCCACTTCGCCTTCGGTGATGGACCCATCGCCCAGGGAGCAGAGTACGACCGGGTTGTTAGTGATTTGCTGTTGAGATTCCAGAAAAGAAATTCCATGGGCCATGCCTGTGGCGGGAATGGCTTGCATGCCCGTGGCCGAACTTTGGTGCGGGATGGTGGGGAAGCCTTGCCTGCGCAAGGCCGGATGACCGTAGTAGGTGCGGCCCCCAGAAAACGGATCCTCTTTTTTCGCCATCAATTGCAGCATCAATTCATACGGCTGCAGGCCGAGGCCCAGCAAGAGAGCATCATCGCGGTAATAGGGGGAGACATAGTCGATTGCTTTCAGGTGAAACGCGGCTGCGAGTTGGATGGCTTCGTGCCCGGAGGAGGTGCTGTGCACGTATTTGCTACAGACTTCGCGGTGCGTCTCATAGATATGTGCTAACGTGCGGGCCGTCAGCATCCGCTCGTAGGCGCTCATTAGAAGTTCATTAGAAAGGGAGCGCTTCGCCTTTCCTTTTGATTTCACTTTCTCGATCACTTTTTCCGTCATGGTATGCCCTTCAAGGCCTTCAAATATAAAGATTATCGCTTTGTAATTTCGTCAGCTTTATGCGCCTTGCAGAGGCACGTTTAATCTTGATTAAAATCATCGCAACACCTGAACAAATCTCATGGTATTTGGGGGTTTGGTGACCGTATCTTTCGTCATCAATTAAAAAAAGGAGGGTTATGAAACTGATGAAAAAATCGAATTTCCCATCGTTATGGAATGAACGGTGGTTGACCGACTTCTTTGATACGGATCGGATGTTCTTTGACAGTGACTTGTTGAAGCCTGTATCCGTGCCTTCGTTACCGCCTGTTAACATCCGCGAAGAGGAAAAAGAATTCGTGGTCGAGATGGCGGTTCCGGGAATGGAGAAAAAAGACTTTGAGGTTACGGTGGAAAATGGTGTTCTTACCATCACCGCAGAACACAAAGTTGAAAAGGAAGAAACCGAAAAAAATTTCACACGCAGGGAATTCAATTATCAAACCTTTAGCCGGTCGTTCACACTTCCTGAAAACGTAAGTGATGAAAAGATCATTGCTAACTATGAGAACGGATTGCTGAAGCTGCAACTTGGTAAGAAGGTAATCACCAAGGTGCCGCCCAGAAAAGAAATCGCAGTTCATTAGCGCGTGAGGGGATGATAAAAAAACCGAAAGACCACATGCATCTTAGAGGCTCTTAAGAACCTGTTGTCAATGTGCCTGTGAAAAACTTTTGGTAGCGTGGAGAAAAGGAGCCCTGAATTTATTCGGGGCTCTTCTTTTTGTTAGAAGGAGTTAGGAGTTAGGAGTTAGGAGTTAGAATACAGAATATAGAATTTAGGGGGTGGTTAAGGTTTGTACGAACTGTTTGATGGCTGCGGGGGATTTATCTTTTTTAAGTTGGGAAATGAAGGAACTGCCTACGATGGCGCCTGCTGCAAACGCGTTGGCTTGCTGCCAGGTTTTTGCGTTGGAGATGCCGAAGCCGATCAGGCAAGGATGCTTTAGTTGCATGGTTTCTAGCCGTTTAAAGTACGCTTGTTGTTCCGGAGAAAACTCTGTTTTAGCGCCCGTAGTACTGGAGGAAGAAACGGTATAGATGAAGCCTGTGCTCACCGCATCGATCTCGCGGATTCGTTCTTCGGAGGTGGTTGGAGCAATCAAAAATGAAACGCTGAGGTTTAATTCCTCCGTTAGGGGTTTATACTCCTGAAGATATTCAGCCAACGGCAAGTCGGGCAGGATCAGGCCATCCACTCCGGCCCGTGCGGCTTCGCGTAAAAATTTTTCCACTCCGTATTGCATGACAGGATTGAGGTAGCCCATCAACACAATAGGCATGGTGATGGTGGGTCGGATGTCGGCAACCTGTTGCAGCAACAGCGCTACGGTCATGCCCCCGTCCAGGGCTACCTTGTTGCTCTCCTGAATGGTGGGGCCATCGGCAATCGGGTCGGAGAACGGAATTCCGATTTCAATCAAATCCACTCCGGCTGCTTCGAGGGCCTGGGCGATGGAGGCGGTATCGTTTCGCTCCGGAAAGCCGGCCGTGTAGAAGACAGATAGTACCTGCTGTTGCTTTGTTTTGAAGAGGTGGGTGATTCGATTTTCCATGTTTGTGGAGGAGATAGGATACAGGAGTTAGGAGTTAGAATTCAGATATAGAATAAGGATTAGTGTTTGTAGCCGTGATAATTTTTTTCGCCTGCGCGAATTGCCAGTGGCAACACATTTTGTGCGGGGGGTAATGGACAGGTTGCATACGGAGTAAAGGCACAGGGTGGGTTGTAGGCTTTGTTGAAATCCAGGATGGTGTAGCCATCCGACTCCGGAAGTTTTGCATAGAGGTAGCGGCCGGCCGGGTACGTTTCTGTGGCGTTGGTGGAATCCCCGAAGATGATGAAGAGTTCCGATCCTTCCTGCAATGCATCGAGTTGATACGTGTTGCCAAACAATTCAAACTCGAGGGTGCCGGGTGAATGCTGAGGTGTTGTTTGACCCAATACGTTGGTAATGTCAATCTGCTTTGGGCTGGACGGAACTTTCAGTTGCGCCTGCACCCGCCAGGTGGGATCGACCGGATAGCGTTCGATGCCGGTAAATGATTCAACTTCTGAACTTTCCAAATCGCGCACCCGTATGCCCAATTGGTTATCCCGTTTGATGACAAACCACTGCAGCGACCCGTGGGTCAGCGTTGGGTTGCGAGTGGAATCCGGATGGAAGATCATTTGCTCGCGAACGCGTTGACCGTTTGCAACCACTTCTACTTCGGGGCGGACGTTCATGCTCACCACGCCATTCTTGACCAGGAAGAAGCCTGCGCGCGGGACCATTTTATTTTCGGGGAAGACAAGCGTGTTGGAGGGATCGCTACCAAACGTGTTGATTCCTTCCTGCAACCAAAACAAGCCTGCGAGGTTCAGCCAACCGGTTTCACCTTTCAGGTTTTCGATCCGCTGTTGATGCCACGAATTGATTTCTGCTTGGTAGGCAACAGGATCAAGGGGCAAGGAATCTTTTGATGGGGGTTGACAGCTGGTGAAGAATATAGAATACAGAATAAAGAATGCAGAATATAGGATGTAGGAGTTGGAAGTTGGGAGTTTGGGAAGAGGCATAAGAGGTTGGGTGTTAGTGGTGGTCATTTGGGATTGGGGTATTAGACATAAGACTTAAGACATTGGACATTTGGGGGATTGGGGATTAGTATTGTCCCCAGCGGATGTAGGTTTCGAGGTCTTTGTCGCCACGGCCGCTAAGGTTGATGACTACGATATCGTCCGGGGTAAATTCGAATTTACGCAAGGCTGCGATGGCGTGGGCGCTTTCGATGGCGGGGATGATTCCCTCGAGGCGGCTCAATTCAATGCCGGCCTGCATCGCTTCATCATCCGTAGCGCTCACAAACTGTACGCGGCCCACATCGAACAGGTGGGCGTGCAGGGGCCCGATGCCCGGATAATCCAATCCGGCCGAAATAGAATACGGTTCGATCACCTGACCGTCCTGTGTTTGCATCAATAACGTTTTGCTGCCGTGCAACACTCCGGGTTTCCCCAACGCGGTGGTTGCGGCTGATTCGCCACTATCAACTCCTTTGCCCGCGGCCTCCACGCCTACCAGCGCAACATGTTCCTCTTGGAGGTAGTGATAAAAAGCTCCGGCCGCATTGCTGCCGCCTCCCACGCAAGCGATTACATAATCCGGATAGGGATTGCCCACTTCCGTTTGCAGTTGGTTACGAATCTCTGCGCTGATCACCGATTGAAAGCGGGCGACCATATCGGGATATGGATGTGGCCCAACGACTGATCCGATGATGTAATGCGTGTCGGTGGGATGATTGATCCAGTGGCGCATGGCTTCGTTGGTGGCATCTTTCAAGGTCTTGTTGCCGGACATGGCCGGAACCACCGTGGTTCCTAAAATGCGCATGCGTTCCACATTGGGTCGCTGGCGGTCCATGTCGAGCTGGCCCATGTAGACGATGCACTCCATGCCCATGAGGGCGCACACCGTAGCGGTAGCCACCCCATGTTGCCCGGCCCCGGTTTCGGCAATGATCTTTTGTTTGCCCAACCGTTTGGCCAACAAAATCTGGCCGATGGTGTTGTTGATTTTGTGCGCCCCGGTATGGCAAAGGTCTTCGCGCTTGAGGAAAATAGTAGCGTTGTATTTTTCCGAAAGTCGCTTCGCCCGGTACAGCGGTGTGGGGCGACCCACGTAATGCTGGAGGAGTTCCTCAAATTCCTTTTGAAACTCAGGTTCGTTCATAATCGCAAGGTATCGCTCGCGCAATTCTTCTATGTTGGGATACAGCATCTCGGGAATGTAGGCGCCACCAAAGCGGCCGTAGTATCCCTGTTTATCTACCTGAAAGTTCATGGGCGCAGTTGTTTTAATGTATCAGCAATTTTTTTTAGGTCCTTCATTCCGGGAGCTTGTTCCACTCCACTGTTCAAATCCACCCCCACCAACCGATCGTGTTTTAAATTCTTTACCAGACTGATGTTGGCAGGCGTAAGTCCACCGCTTAAGATAAACGGTACGTGCCCTTTGTATTTTTCGAGCAGGGTCCAATCAAAAGGCTGGGCGTTGCCGCCATAGTGCACGCCTTTCGTGTCGAACAAAAAGTAATCCGTTACCGGCAAAAAAACTTCTGTAGCCGAAAAATCAAAATGCGCATCCACCCGAAACACTTTGATGAGGTGCAACCCTTGCGCTTTCAGGGATGCGCAATAGGCTTCCGGTTCTTCTCCGTGCAGTTGGACCAGGTCGAGGTGATGTTGGTTTACTGTTTCTAAAACCTTGTTGAGGGACTCGTTGACAAACACTCCTACCCTTTTGATCGATGGCTGTACGTTGGCAGGAATTTCAAAGCCGGGCCCTACATACCGGGGTGAACCGGGATAGAAAATAAATCCCAGCCAATCCGGATGGGTTGCCCCTACCGCGCGGATGTTTTCTGGTTCACGCATGCCACAGATTTTGATGATCATCTTTTCTTTATTTAGTTACTCAGCGTCATGTTTCGACAGGCTCAACATGACAGGTTAATTTAATTTACTCTGAGTCATTTTTCGACAGGCCTGCCTACTCCGCCTGGCGGATTCGGCAGGTAAACTCAACATGACAGGTTATTTTTTAGTTTTTATTTTCAATCGAATTCCAATTTCATTTTAGCTTAACGATTCACGTTTTCGCAAGGTGGTGATGAATTGCCGGCAGGCCACTTCCGGCTTTTCATGCTGCATGAAATTCTGGCCCATTAAAAAACCTGTGTAGCCATACTTCCGCAGTTCGAGGAGGGTGTTTGGATCTTCGATCCCACTCTCGGATACTTTCAATACGTCTTTTGGAATCCGGGGAGCCAATCGTTTTGAAATGGCGAGGTCGGTGGTAAATGTTTTGAGGTCGCGGTTGTTCACGCCAATCAGATCTACCGTTACCGATAACTCTTCCAACTCCTGTTCGGTGTGTACTTCCAGCAACACCTCGAGGTGGATTGAATGCGCAAACACTGCCAACTGCTGGATTTTTTTTGGCGGCAGCGCAGCGGCAATCAATAAGATGGCATCTGCTCCTAACGATTTCGCTTCCAGGATCTGGTATTCATCTACGATAAAATCTTTTCTGAGGATCGGAATGTTGTTAACGCTGCGGGCTGCGATCAAATCTTCGCTGCTGCCGCCAAAGTACGGGGCATCGGTTAACACCGACAAGGCCGAGGCGCCTGCTTCCCGATAGCCTAGCGTGGTTTGTTCCACGGGGGCGGTGGCATTGATCACGCCTTTGGAGGGCGACTTTCGTTTGAACTCGGCAATGATTCCGGTGGCCCCTTTGCGACTTACACTTTCTTTCAGGGAAATCACCGGAGCATGAAAGTGCGCACTTTGCTCCAATTGCCTGGTGGACCGGAGCGCTTTGCGCTCTGCTACTTCGAGGGCTTTATATCGGATGATTTCGTCCAGGATGTTCATGACTTGTTCATCAGTTTATGAAAGGCCTGCAATGCTTTCCCGGATTGAAGGGCTTCCGTTGCTTTGGTTACCGCTGCTTTCAAACCGGCAGTCCGATTGACACAATAGAGGGCCATGGCCGCATTGGCAATGACGGCTGCCTGCTGGGCCGGAGTACCGTTGCCTTCCAGAACCCGCAGGAAGAGCTGCGCGGATTCTTCTACCGTAGCACCGCCTTTGATTTCCTCGTATCGCACCCGTGGCAACCCGAGATCTGCAGCTTCCGCCAGTCGTTCGCCTTCATTGAAATAATATTTAAACGGACAGGTGAGCGACACTTCATCAAAGCCATCCAAGGAATGCAGGATGATGAAGTCTTTGGATGTATTCTGATACAAGTATCCATATTGCCTGGCGAGTTCCAAACTAAAGACACCCACCAACTGCCGGGTGGGCAAGGCAGGATTTACCATGGGACCCAGCATGTTGAAAAACGTTTTCACGCCCAACTCTTTGCGGATGGGGGCCACATTTTTCATGGCCGGGTGAAACAGCGGGGCGTGCAGGAAGCAGATGTTGGCACGGTCGAGGCAGCGCTTCAGTTCATCCAGGTTGTTGGTGAACTGATAGCCGAAGTATTCCAGCAGGTTGGAAGACCCGCAGGCCGAGGAGACGCCATAGTTGCCGTGCTTGGCCACCGGCTGGCCGGCTGCTGCGACCACAAATGAAGATAAGGTGGACAAGTTGATCGTGTTCTTGCCATCGCCTCCGGTGCCACAGACGTCCATGACGGGTTGATCAAAGTGGGCCGGGATGCAGAGTTCGAGCATGGCATCGCGGAAGCCCTGGAGTTCTTCGACTGTGATGCTGCGCATCATGTAGACCGTCATGAAGGCGGCTGTCTGACTCAGGTTAAATTTGCCCTGCGCCAGTTCGACCAGCACCCGATGGGCGGTGTCTTTGGTGAGGGTTCGGTTTTCGATTAGTTCGGTGAGGACTGCTTTCATAGTTGTGGGGTCATGTTTCGACAGGCCTGTCTGCCGACAGGCAGGCTCAACATGACAGGTTTCTTATTTAATTATTCTTCATCTTGTTTCGACAAGCCTGTCTGCCGACAGGCAGGCCTACCTACTCCGCTTGGCGGATTCGGCAGGTAAACTCAACATGACAGATTTCTTATTTTAATTTATTCTTCATCATGTTTCGGCAGGTAAACTCAACATGGCCGAATATTTTTAGTGTTTCAGCCAATTTAAAATCATTTTAGGACCCTCGGGGGTCATGATGGACTCGGGGTGAAACTGGAGGCCTTTGACATCGAAGCGGGTGTGGGTCAATGCCATGATCAGGCCCGCCTCATTCACGGCCGTCACTTTTAGTTGCGATGGAACCGACTCCGGCAACACCGCCCACGAGTGATAGTGCGTAGCCTGAAAGGCAGTGGGTACATTCTCAAATAGATAATCCGGCTCGATCACCGTGGCCGTGGAAGTTACTCCGTGCAAGACGTTGGGAATGTTAAACAAGGCCGCGCCATACACTTCGGCAATGCCCTGATGGCCGAGGCAGATGCCCAGAATACTTTTGGTGGGTCCGTATTCCTGAATCAACTGCTTCATAATGCCAGCCTCGTCCGGAATACCGGGCCCGGGGGACAGCAGAATTTTATCGAAGTGCTTCACTGCCTGCAGGTCGATCTTATCATTGCGGTGCACTTCCAGTTCCATGCCATTTGCCCGGATGATGTGCACCAGGTTGTACGTAAAAGAATCGTAATTATCGAGTACTAAGATTTTCATATTTAAATTCGTTCGGCCAGGCTTACGGCTTTGCGCAACGCTTCCAGTTTATTATTCACTTCCTGTAATTCACTTTCAGATTTTGATTTCGATACGACCCCGGCCCCGGCCTGGTAGGTCAGTTGATTTTTCTGACTCAAAAAGGTGCGGATCATGATGGCGTGATTGAACGAACCATCGAAGCCAAGGAAGCCCAGGGCTCCGCCATAAAACCCGCGGTTGACATTTTCATACCGGTCGATCAGTTTCATGGCCATGTGCTTGGGAGCTCCCGACAGCGTGCCGGCCGGAAAGGTATCGGCCGCCAGTTGGATCACGGAGGCACCGGGGCGCAAGGTGCCCGTTACCTTTGACACCAGGTGGATGACGTGCGAGTAGTATTGGATTTCTTTGAAGACTTCCACGCGCACGGCTTCGGCATTGCGGCTCATGTCGTTACGGGCCAGGTCTACCAGCATGATGTGCTCGGCATTTTCTTTTTCGTCTGCGGAAAGTTTTTCAGCGAGCACCGCATCTTCCTGATCATTACCGGATCTGCGGAACGTACCGGCAATGGGATAAATGTGGGCTTTACCATTCCGGATCTGAATCTGGGCTTCCGGAGAAGACCCGAACAATTTGAAGCTGCCGTAGTCGAAGTAGAAAAGATACGGGGAAGGGTTGATGGAGCGCAGGGCCCGGTACACGTTGAATTCATCGCCCTTAAAGCCTGCGGTAAATCTTCGTGAGAGTACAATCTGAAACACATCACCCCGGTAGCAATGCTGTTTTCCTTTCTCAATGATTTCTAAAAATTCAGCGTCCGAATAATTGGAGGTCTCCGCTCCGATGCGGGTGAAACGAAAGGTGGTGACGCGGTTGTTCGTGATCAGTTGCTCCAGGCGATCGAGTGTATGCGGAACCGGGTCTGAGGCCAGGCGATGTTCAAAGAGGGTCATCTCGTTGTGGAAGTGATCCACCGCGATGACATACCGATAGAGAGAGTAGACCAACTCGGGTAAGTCCGACTCCCGCTTTTGGATGGTGAGGTCTTCCACATGCCGCACGGCATCGTAGGCGATGAAGCCGAAGAGACCATCGTGCGGATATTTCGCGGGGACGGAGGTATCGGGAAGGAATGACTGCCAGAAGTGTTCAAACTGGCGGATCACCTGACCGGACTCTGTGATGGGATGAACTTCTTTTTGTTGGTTGGGGTACCGAATCTCCAGGGTTGTGGTGTTGACCTGAAACGTGGCGATGGGATCGCAACAGATGAAGGAAAGACTGTTTTCGTTCCCGTGGTAATCGGAGCTTTCGAGCAGGATGCTGCCGGCAAATACATCGCGTAGTTTAAGGTAAATGTTTACCGGAGTGATGGTATCGGCCAATAGGTTGCGTGTATGGGTTTTTAGTTGATACTTCATGGTGCTAGATTGGGTGATAAAATGAGAAGGCCCACTGTGAACAGCGGGCCTTCGGCATATTTAAACACTAAGCAAGGCTGCTCACCAATCGAAATTCGATTTGTGCCACCAACCTGCCAGGTATGTCGTCATTCGGTTCATGCTTCTGCTTTTTTCCGGGACGTCTTCTTCGGTTTCGCTTCCGTAGTAACCGTTGCAGAGACTTTCTTGTTTGATTGCACGCGTTTCAATCGGGCCTTGATCTTGGTCCGGTTTCTGGACACGCCATAGGACCCTTTCGTGCGTTTTCCTTTTTTAGATTTTTTATCGCCTTTTCCCATTGACTTTCGAAAATATTACGGGGCAATAATAGTAAAGGGATTCATTAACACCAAATTTATGTGGAAAGTCCTCCTACGCTAAAGCTTCGGAGGATAAACTTAAAGCGGAAAGTAGAAAGTTTAAAGTAGAAAGTTTAAAGTAGAAAGTTTAAAGTGAAAGGTTTAAAGGCGGAATTGGATAGGCTATTGTGAAGTCAAACAAAATCAGAGAGACCGATGTTAACATCTGTGATTCGGACCTTTTATTTAACTTGGAGTTATGGAACAGCTGTTGAACAAAATGGAAGCTTTGCGAGGCGCTGCGCTCAACATTGAAGGCAGTATGACTTATCAATGGGGGCACATGGGGCTATGCAATTGTGGGTTTCTGGTGCAGGAAGTTACTGCGCTGACGAAGGAAGAAATTCACCGGAGGGCGATGTTGCGCCATGGCGATTGGTCGGAGCAGTTGAATGACTATTGTGCTACCAGTGGCTTGCCGATGGACGACCTGATTTCGGAACTGATTGCGTTCGGATTTACGCGTGATGAGTTAACCCATCTGGAACGGTTATCGGATCCGCGGGTATTGCAAAAGATCCCGCATGCGCAAGAATTAAAACATAATTGCAAGACGGATGTGGTTGGGTATTTACGAGCCTGGGCGGAATTGATTGAGATGGAAGTGATTCAAGGGATTGATTTGCCGGAATGGGAAAAAGTGGAAAGTTGAAAGTGTAAAGCTTAAAGCGAAAAGGTTAAAAGCGGAAAGCTGAAAGCGTAAAGCTTAAAGCGTAAAGTTAGTTGGTGATTTCGAGGTAAGTGGGAAATTGAAGAGGAGGCAATCGCGGGGGTGATTGGATTGGTTGGGGAAGTGGCACCACTCTTTCAGTACGGTTTCCGGTTGCATGCCAGCTTTGATGAGCACGCGGGTGGATGCGTGATTATCGAGATCCACAAAGGAACCGATGCGGTAAATCTCCGGGGTTGTCGTTAACAAGCGTATCAAGGCAATGGTTGCTTCGGTGGCATAGCCCTGGCCCCAATGAAGCGGACCCAGGATGTAGCCAATCTGCGCTTTCCCTGCATCATTCAGAAACCCACAACTGCCTATCAACCGGTATGTCGACTTCAGGCGGATGCCAAAGGAAAAATCGAGGCCCTGATTCCAGCCCCGGATGGTGCGGGTCAGGTAGTCGCGCGTATCGCGAATGGATTGGTGAGTGGGCCAGGTAACATACCGGGTGCATTCCGGCTTGCTGGCATAGGTATAAAAGATTTCTTCTGCATCTTCGTGTTGAAGTCGGCAAAGCACCAGCCGGGTTGTTTCAAGGCGTGCAGGAATGCGGTGTGAAAAAGTCCGATCCATATGGCAAAAGAAAACAATATCGTACACCAGTATTTTAAAAAGGAACTGGCAGGAATAAAAATTCTGGTGAAGGTGAATCCCATTCATTTGAAAGGAACCGAAATAACGCTGGAAGACGGTACACTTGAAATCCGTGATCTGACGTTTGATGCTGCCATTTTTGAAGACCTGCAAGCCGATGGCTTTGAAGAGGTAAGTGCGATGGAATTCAATCTTTATTTATCGGGGTTGGCTGGACGCTGAGGGGGTTGTCGGCAATTTTGTTAGTTTTGCAACGGCAAATCGGCACGACCAGCTCCTGCTGAACTCCCCCAGGACCGGAAGGTAGCAAGGGTAGGCAGTTGTAGCGGTGCGATGTTCGGTTTGCCACTTTTTTTATCCACCTTCTCTGTTTAACCCGGGAAGGTTTTTTAGTTTTGAAATCAAAACAACCACCCCCTAATTCCTATGAAGTTTTTCATCGATACTGCTAACCTGAATGAAATAAAAGAGGCCTATGATTTAGGCGTGTTGGATGGCGTGACCACCAACCCTTCGCTGATGGCCAAGGAGGGCATTGCCGGTAAAGCTCGCGTGGTGGCACATTACAAAGCCATCTGTGACATTGTTGATAACAACGTGAGTGCGGAGGTGATTGCCACCGATTTTGATGGCATTATCCGCGAAGGAAAAGACCTGGCCCGCATCGATGACAAGATTGTGGTCAAGGTGCCGATGATTAAGGATGGCATTAAGGCCATCAAAAAATTTACGAGTGAAGGCATCCGCACCAATTGTACGCTGGTGTTTTCTTCAGGGCAGGCGTTGCTCGCAGCCAAAGCGGGGGCCAGTTATGTTTCTCCGTTCATCGGACGTCTCGATGACATTTCGCAGGACGGGCTTGAATTGATTGGTCAGATCCGGCACATCTACGACAATTACGGTTACGGTACGGAAGTGCTGGCTGCCAGCATCCGGCACACGATGCATTTGATCAAGTGTGCCGAAATAGGCGCTGATGTAGCGACCTGTCCGTTGAAAGTGATCATGGATTTGTTGAATCACCCGTTAACCGAGAGCGGGTTGGCGAAATTTCTTGCCGATCATAAAAAAGCAAATTCGTAAATGTTTTCATCCGATCCTGTTGTCCGGGTTCACGAAGCCAGCATCTTTCAGGACCACAACACGGTGCTGAGCAATCTCACGTTTGAAATCGACAAAGGCGAGTTTGTGTTTTTGATTGGCCGTACGGGTTCGGGAAAATCTTCGCTGCTGAAAACGTTGTATGCCGACCTGCCGTTGCGCCTGGGCGACATCAGCGTGGCCGGGTTCAACATCCGTGAAATCAAACCTAATCAGATTCCGTTGCTACGCAGGAAGATCGGCATCATCTTTCAGGACTTTCAGCTCTTTCCGGACCGCACTGTGGGTGAGAACCTGAACTTTGTGATGCGGGCCACCGGCTGGACCGACAGTGCCCGCATGAAGAACCGGCTGGCGGAGGTACTGATGCACGTTGGGCTTGGCGCGGTGGAGAAAAAGATGCCGCATCAGCTTTCGGGCGGTGAACAGCAACGCGTGGTGATTGCCCGCGCGCTGATCAACGAACCGCTGATTTTAATTGCCGATGAACCCACCGGAAACCTTGACCCGGAAGTCTCGAGTGGGATTTTGAAAATCTTTCAGCAGATCAATAAGAGCGGAACGGCCATCCTGATGGCCACGCACAGTTATGGGTTGATCAAGCGCTTTCCGGCCCGCGTGTTGAAGTGTGAAGACGGGAAGGTGGTGGATAGCAATAAGGAGGCGTTTGAGTTGAAGAGTGAGGAAGACTTTTAGGAAAGTTGAAAGCTTAAAGCGTAAAGTTTAAAAGCGTAAAGTTTAACGTTTTGTATGACAGAAATTATTACACCTCGGAGTCGGGGTGTTTTGGTTTTTGGGAGTCTTCGAGGGTTTTGAGTTGTTGGTTGAGTAAGTCGATGCGGACGAGCAAGTTGAGGATCAAAGCATCTTTAACCTGTTGTGTTGGATCCGACTTCATCTGGTCGCGCAGTACCTGGTACATGGCTTCGAGTTTCTGCATGTCCTGCGTGAACTGTTCGTCTTCAAAGCCCTGAATGTCGCTGATCAGTTCCACCTTGTCGGCAATCTGTTCGCTGTAAAAGGTTTCGAGGTCATTGAATTCTCCTTGCAATTGGGCACGCTCCCCGGTAGAAACGGATGGGTTGTTGGTGACGAACAGGTAGAGGGAAAGCCCCAGGAACAACCCCGCTGCCGCCCGCCATACCGCTACATTATTCCATAAGGAAATCTGACGAGGCAAATTTGACGCGATGCGGGCCCACACTTTTTCGGAGGGTTCGAGGTGGTCAAACTCCTGCCGGTGTTGATCCACAAATTTTTTCAGCGAGTCATTTTCCATACATTCCTTCTAACACTTCTTTCAATTTCTTTTTCGCCCGGTTGAATTGCGATTTTGAAGTTGATTCTGTGATTCCCAGAATTGCTCCAATCTCTGCATGGTCGTAGCCTTCTAAAAGATACAACGAAAGTACGGACCGGTAGCCATCGGGCAGAGCGGTGATGGCGGCCCGAACCTTTTCTACCGTAAACGGGTAGCCTTCCAATTCATCCACCGGCTCTTCGGCCTTTACATCAAACCGTTCGTCTTCCGGCAGCCGCTCGGTTTTGCGTTTGTGCAGGTGGTTAATGGCTTTGTTGATTACAATGCGCTTTAACCAGGCGCCAAACGTAGACTCTCCGCGGTACCTGTCCAGGTTGTTGAAGGCACTGATGAACGACTCCTGCAGCACGTCTTCCGCCTCTTCCTGATCGTTAACGATCCGGTAGCCCACATTGTACATGCTGCGGCTGTAAAGTTTATAAACTTTATAGAATGCCGCCCGATCGCCCTGCCGGCAACGGGCTATTAACTCATCCTGGATATTTACTGCCGTGGCCTCCAAGCCTACTTTGGTTCAAAGACCCGGTCCGGAACGAATGGTTGCATTATTTCACCTTGGCCAGGTTTTCTTTGGCCAATACAAAATCGGGGGCGATGGCGAGGGCGTCTTCAAAGGCCTTTTTTGCAGCCGCTTTGTCGCCCAGGTGTTCCTGTACGGCCAGCCCTTTCAGGTTCAGCACAGCCACTTTCATGGGGTATTCCTTGGGTTTTCCGGTTGCATCATTGAAGGCCACCTTGGCGGCCTCCACGTCTTTGTTGGCCAGCAGGATGTCCACCGAGGTAATGCATTCGGCATACCGCTTGAGGTCAAATTGCAGGAAGGCCATCTTATAGAGGTAGTTGAAATTGTTGGTCAACAAATAAAGGCTTTCAAAACTCTGGAGCGACCGGTCTTTTACGCCCATCACTTCGTAGCCCACGGCCGACATTTCGAGGGCCACCGCATTTTTAGGATTGCGCGCCAGCAACTGTTGCGACACGAGTACGGCCTGCACATACTTTTCATTCTCAAAATAGAAGTAGGCGAGGTCGGAAATCAGCGAGTCGTTTTGTGGGTTTTCGATGATGAGGTCGTAGAGCGCATCTTTGGCAACATCATAATCACTCCATTGAATTGCAACCTGATACTTTTTAAGGTAGTGCTCCGTCTGGGCACTCATTTTCTGATCTGTCGGTGGTTTCGTTTCCTGGGTTTGTGCTTTTGACGCATCGGGTTTTGCGGGCTGCTTTTGGGTTTGGCCGGATACCCCGACACTGAAGGAAACGAGCAGAATAACAACAAGGTATTTCATGATACAACGGTTAATAAAAATTATGGATTAAGTTCGTTCAGCACCAATCCCTTGCGGGCGGCAATTTTCAGCAGGAGGTCGTAGGCCTCGTCCCGATCGTTGCGAATCACGCCCTCCAGGATGGCTTCTTTTATTTCTTCTTTGATTTCACCAATTACCGGGCCAGGACGGAGTTGAAACCATTTGATGATTTCATCCCCCGAGATGGGCGGTTGAAAATTCCGGAGCTGGTCGCGCGCTTCGAGGTCTTTCATTTTTTGCTCTACCGCATCAAAGTTGCGCAGGAAGCGCGCGACTTTGTCATTGTTCTTGGACGTGATGTCGGCCCGACACAACTTCATCAACGCTTCGATGTCGTCTCCGGCTTCGAACAACAATCTCCGGATGGCGGAATCCGACACTTCTTTTACCAGCGCGATGGGGCGCAGGTGGAGGCGTACCAGTTTCTGCACGAACGTCATCTTTTCATTCAGTGGCAGTTTGAGGCGTCTGAAAATACCGGGCACCATGCGGGCGCCTTTGTCTTCGTGGCCATGAAAAGTCCAGCCGGCTTGCGGATCGAACCGTTTGGTGGCCGGCTTGGCGATGTCGTGCAGGATAGCGGCCCACCGCAGCCAGAGGTCGTCAGAGACGCTGGCGACATTATCCAGCACCTGCAACGTGTGGAAGAAGTTATCCTTGTGGGCTTTGTTGTCCTGGTATTCCACTCCGTGCAGGGCCACCATTTCCGGAAAGAATTGTTTGAGCAGGCCGCTGTGAAAGAGTAGTTTGAATCCGTAGGAAGGCGTTGGTGCGAGAATGATCTTGTTGAGTTCAGTGATGATGCGTTCCATCGATACGATGGTGAGGCGCGCCACGTTGTTGCGGATGGCTTCGAAGGTATCGGCTTCGATATCGAAGTTGAGTTGTGCTGCAAACCGGATGGCGCGCAACATGCGCAGCGGGTCATCGGAAAAGGTGATGGCGGGATCGAGCGGGGTTTTGATGAGTTTCTCTTTGAGGTGTTCCACACCACCGAAGGGATCGATCAGCTGACCATAGGTTTCGGGTTGAAGGCTGATGGCCATGGCGTTGATGGTGAAGTCCCTGCGCTGCTGGTCTTCTTCCAGGGTACCGTCTTCCACGAGGGGTTTGCGCGAGTCTTCGCGGTAGGATTCTTTGCGGGCTCCGACAAACTCCAGTTCGCGGTCGCCCAGCTTAATCATGGCCGTGCCAAAATTTTTGAACACCGTTACTGGCACGCCACCCAGTTCTTTGGCTACGGATTCCGCCAGTTGGATGCCGCTGCCCTGGCAAACAAAGTCGAGGTCTTTGTTGGGCCGCTGCAAGATCAGGTCACGCACGTAGCCACCCACGACAAAGGCCGGCACCCCAAGGCGGGCCGCGGCCGAAGCCACGCTTTTAAATACCGGATCCTTCTCCAAATGCGCTTTAAACTCCATTGATACCGAAACAGGAGGTCAAAGGTAAGAAGGAAAATCAGGATTGGAAGGTTGGAAACGTGCAGCTATTTCTTGATGAAAGAAGGACAGGGAATGAACTTCTCTTTCTTCTTGGTTTTGGAATGCATTTGAATGGCGAGCAAGTATTTGAGTGAGATCTCGTGGGAGCCGCCCGAGCCCGGACCGAGTTCGGAGACGGTGAAGTCATAGCTGTAGCCGATCTCGAGCATGTCGAATTGAAACCCCAACACTACCACAACGGCATCCTGACTGAGGTTGTCATTTACATTTTGTTGAATGGGGATGCCGCGGTACCAAATGCCCAACATGACCGGGTCATAAAGAAAGTGCAGCCCCAGGTCGAGCTGATCGAAGCGGCCTTGCTTTTTGTAGACAAACGAGGGCGACAGTACCGAGATGTTGTCTTTCTTGAAAGGCCCCGCGTACAGCGGAATCCGGACTCCGCCATGCACACTTGTTTTGATCGGAATGAGAGCCTCCTGGTCGAGCAACGACTGGTTAGGGGTGTTCAAATGACTTGCGGAAAATCCAAACCAAATGTTCTTGTTGTAAATCAATCCCCCGGCATGGAAGTCGAAGTAGCGGGCAGTGTTTAAGTTGAAGAGAGCCGGATCATCGCTGGGTACGGAGCCGTCTGTATCGAATTGAAGTTGATCGCCAAAGATCAGACGATTGAGGTCGATCGTGCGGAAGGCATATCCAAAGTTAAGGCCGGCCGACACCACCCATTTGCTGGAGAGGTTCCACTTGTAAGAATACAGAAGATTAAACTGGGAGGATTGAAGTCCGGCCGTGCCCGCCTGATCGACTGTGGCTAAAAATCCAATGCCGCTGTTGTAGTGATAGAGATTATAATCGTAGGAAAAAGCATAGGTGACAAAGCCGCGGGCTGCATTAGGCCATTGGTTGCGGTAGTTGGCGATGAAGCGATGGTCTTGCGTTGTACCGGTGAAGGCCGGATTGAGGTATAAGGGCGCAGCATAGTATTGCGAGAACTGCGGGTCTTGCGCCCACGTGTTCATCTTCATTCCGAGCACCAGGATTGCTACTATCAACGTTCTCATCATCGGATCAGGTTTACATCGCCCACGCGCACCATGCGTTCGCCATTTTCATAAGCAGCTGCCAGTTTGTAGATGTATACATCCTGCTGGCACAACTTTCCATTGTAGGTTCCATCCCACCCTTTTTCGGGATCGCGGCTTTCGAAAAGCAATTCGCCCCAACGGTTAAAGATCTGCAGTTCGAACTCGACCACACCGCGGGTGAGCGGAAGGAAGATATCGTTCTTGCCATCGCTACCGATGTTCCCATTCGCATCGGACACGGGTGAGAAGGCATTCGGAATTAAGATCTGCCCCCCCTTTTCCACCTTCACCACATTTTGCCGCAGGGTGGTATCCTGACAGTCGAACTGATTGAAGGCCGTGAGTTTGATCGAGTAAAATCCTTCCTGGGTATAACGGTGCTCTGGTTCAAATTCCGTGGAAGTAGTTCCATCGCCAAAGTCCCACTCGAATCGCGATGCGTTGAAGCTGCGGTTGTTGGTGTACAAGATGCCTCCGGGGATGGTGATGAGAACCGGTTTGATTTCAAAATCGGCCACCGGCAGTGGATAGACTTCGATGAGGTTGAGTTTTGTTTCAGTGACCGGCTGGCCAGCCGCGTTGGAGGCTGTGAGGCTGACGGTGTAGGTACCGGGTTGATAATATGTATGGGTTGGGTTGATGGCCTGCGAAGTTGACTGGTCACCAAAATCCCAACGGTAGCTATCCGCATCGGCAAATTGCGACAAGTTTGTAAACGTGACCGTCAACGGCTGGCAACCAGTGGGCGGATCAACGGTAAAGTCCACCACCGGTGGGATGGGCAGGATTTCAATTTGTTGCAGCTGTGTTTCCACGCACACGTTGTTGGTTACCGTAAGCCGGATGGTGTACACTCCGTAGGTGGCGTACGTGTGGCTGGTGAGGTTCGGATCAGTGGAAGTAGTTCCATCGCCAAAATCCCATTGGTACGTCCACGGACCCGGAGACGTGTTGTTGGTGATGGTGACCGTGGATGCCGGCAACGACTGTGTGCGTGGAGAAACCGTGAAGGAAGCATTGATGTCATCGCGTTTGGGAACGGTGACAGCCTCGGTGACCATAGCACTTGGGCAATTCGCGAAGTTGCGGGTATCCAGGGCAATGGCGACTGCAAGATCGGAAGCAGTTGATGCCGGTCGGTTGAATTCATGTTCGAGGTTATCGGACGTGGAGGTTACATCCACTACAGGAATTCCGTTTTCCGTGATTGTCCAATGGTATGCCGATAACCCTGGCTGTGTTGCCTCCATGCGGAGAGTCAGGAGGTTGCAATCGAAGACCAGGGTATCGATTATGAATTGCGCAGCCGGTACGGGGCTGATGCGAATGGTGCGGGTGGAGTCGCCAAAGCAACCCGAGGGCAAAGTGGTGATGAGGGTTACAAAAAAATCTTTCAATGCCTGCGTTGTGTTTACAAACGGGTAACTGAAGGCAGGCGTTGTGCCGGAACTGATTTCATCAATTACCCCTGCGCTGTCGCTGATGCGCCACAGATAATCGGTGGGGTTTCGCGATTGCGTTTCGGTATCCACCGAAAAGTTTACCGTCTGGGGTGAGCAATTGTCGTTGAAGGGAGAATAGTTCGTGGATAAAAATCCGGACTGCGTACCCGGAAATACGGTGATCACAACCGGTGATGAAATTGTTTCGCAACCCGCGACCGTTACGGATCGCAACCGGATGTCAAACTGGCGGTTGCCGGAGGTGACGTTTTCAAATTCATGCACAAACGTGTTGGTGAAGGTAGGCGATGCGGGTTGTTGGGTGCCTACGGGTTGAAAGCCCAGACCCGTGCGGGCATCCACTTCCCAGATGAAGCGGTCGATGGTAGCCGGTTGGCCGAGGATGGCTGTGTTCGTGAAAGTGACCGTGAGCAGGCTGCAGCCGGAGGTAACATCAGGCGTGAAGCTGGCCAGCGGCAAGGGATCCACGGTGACCGGAACCACCACCAAATCGGAACAACCGCTTATGCTTCCGGTGGTTCGGAGCGCCACAGAGTACGTTCCACCACTGCCCATCGCCCGGGTGAAGGAAGTTTGATTATCGAAGGCTGGATCTTTGGTGAACGTGATGCCGTCATAATTAAAATCCCACTCCCGCAAGGCGATCGTTTCTCCGTTGACCGGGTTGATGGTGGAGCCATCGGTAAACTGCGTAAGCTGCCCCTCGCACACCCGTGTGGCAGTGAAGGCGGGCACTGGTTTTTCAAAGACCCGGACGAGTACTTCATCCACGGTTTCGCAAGAGGTAACATTATCGCGAATGATGAGGCGTGTGCGGTAGGTGCCTAGGTTGGTATAGGATTCATCAAACGGACCCAGGAGGACGGAAGAAAAACCACCGGAGGAAGGTTCCTGCCGGACGAGCGTATTGGTTTCGTCATAGAACTCCCAACGCCATTGCGTGGTCGGTGTTGCAATGCCCACTGAGGCATCGTTGAAGCGGACCTGGAACGTGGTGAGCGGTGCCGTTGCCTCTTGACAGAAGTCGGGCGTGATGGGAACGTTCAGCAGGTCCGTTGTCTGAATCTGGGCTACCAGGGACGGAGAAATGGTGATCAACTTTTCGATGATGGCCACGCAATTGCCCGCAGCATTTTGATCCCGTACCGACAAGCGGATTAACTTCTGACCGGAAGTCGGGTAGGCAAAGAGTGGATTTGTATTGGTGGCTGTGGCCAGCGGTGCCCCGGTGCCCGTTGCGTTGTCGAAGAATTGCCAGGTGTGGGCGAAGGAAGCTCCGGCAATGCCGGGAGTTTCATTGTCGAAGAAGATGTTATCGCCTACGCAGAAGATGGATTGCAACGGACCGGCCGCACTGCCCAGGCGCGTGAGAAAATCTGGTTGCGGTGAGGGTACAATTACTATGCGCGCGGTAGTGACTTGCGGAGGGTTGTCGCCATTAACGAGGTTTCCGGAAACCGGGTTGAAGGGATTGCTGTCGGTGAGGTTGTTGTCGTAGGCATTGCATTGGTTCCAGTTCTTCAGCGTGATGACGAATTCTTTTCCGAGGTCGGCCGGGGTGGTTACCGGCACACTGATGGGCAAGCTCACCTGGCCGGGGGCGGTTACCGGGTAGATGGGATTACGGGCCGGAGCCGGATCGAGGTAGGGATAGCCACCGGGGGTGATTGAATTTACCTCGATGCCCGGAATCTGATTGCCGAGCGGGCCGGTGCCATAGAGCCATTGAATCCAGCGGGGTTCATTGTTCTCGCGCGTGGCCCGCGGAAAGCAATTCCAGTCGCTGTCGTCCACGAACAAAACATCAGCTGCATAGCCCTGGCACACGCGGTAGGTGGCCGGGTTGATGGAGATCACATCGTTGGTCCACACGATTACCTGTGTGTTGATGGGTACCACGCTACCGCGCGGGTTGCAGGCGTTGGCCGCATCAATGATCACATCGTAGCCGCAATTGATGGACGTGTTGGGATAGGTGTGCGCGATCGTGACCCCTCCGGGCCCCACCTGCGTATAGGTTTCTTCCGGAGTGCCATCGCCCCAGTCGATGAAGTATTGTGTTCCGGGCACAGATGAGAGGTAGAGGGTTTGGATGTTTACGGTAAAGGGCGCGCAGCCGCGGCTACTCGTAAGAAAGGCAAAGCCGGGTTCCAGGATGCCCCCGCATTGCGCGAAGGACCGGGAATGAATGAGTACCGTGACAAAAAGGAGTAATGCTATTTTTCGAATCATGCTTCAGTCGAATCCACATGACTAAAGCCACTAAAGACATTCTTAATCAGCGAACTTCACCGAAATCCGGGCGATTCGCAATGGATGGGTGGAATCTGACGACCAACTTCGGTTTTTGGGGGGTGAGCGGGAGTTACCGGAAATTTAGGAGCGGTGGTTGGGTGGAGTGGAGGTTGTCTCAACCGTATGGAGCAGCAGCGTTGGTGGGTGATCATACCGATTAAGGGAATGCATTGTTTCACCGCAGAGGCGCAAAGGCGCGAGGGTTTATTGAGAAGTTAGAATCATGGTGTTGGTCGAGGCCCGGTATCCCGGCTTCTAATGGGGGGATCCTTTCCGCCAAAGGGCGGACAGGCTGCTCTGACTATGAATCCACCCCAGCTCTGGATTGCTTGTTTTATTAAATAAAAAAATTAAGAACAATTTTGCTTGAGGTTGGTGTTATCACCGACCTCTTCATTCTGCTTCTCTTTCGTTTATCTTTATATAAATGCAAAGTGGTATTGAATTTTTCACAGCCACCTGCCTGAAATGGCAGGCATTGTTGCAACCGGATGAGCATAAGGACATCATTATGAATAGTCTTAAGTTCATGGTTGAAAATAAACGAATCTGGTTATATGGATACGTAATTATGCCCAATCATCTTCACCTCATATGGTGTAGGCAGGATGCCTGGCTTGAGAAAAATGTACAACAGATGTTTCTTAAATACACTGCCCAGCAAATCAAATTCAGATTGATTGAACATAACCCAAAGGAACTGGAGAAGTACATCAGCACACAAAAAGATCGAGACTATCAATTCTGGGAACGCAGGCCTTACTCCGCTACTATGTATAACCGCAAGGTTGCCAGTCAGAAAATTGACTATATGCATTACAACCCGGTGAAGGCGGGACTATGTGAAACATCGGAACAATATCCCTATTCTTCCTATCGGTTTTATGAACTCAATGAAAACATACCAGGATTTCTAACACATTATGCAGACCATTTATGACTATCGCTTCGGTGTGCCAGAATTTCTTAGTGGTCGGTGATAACACCGACCACAGGCATATCCCGGCTTCTAATGGGGGATCCTTCGCTGCCACGCTCCAATCCACTGCTGCTCTGGATTGAGTTGTTTTTTTATTTCTTAATGGTCGGTGAAAACACCGACCAAGGGCATATTGACTATATGCATTACAACCCGGTGAAGGCGGGACCATGTGAAACATCGGAACAATATCCCTATTCTTCCTATCGGTTTTATGAACTCAATGAAAACATACCAGGATTTCTAACACATTATGCAGACCATTTATGACTATCGCTTCGGTGTGCCAGAATTTCTTAGTGGTCGGTGATAACACCGACCACAGGCAAAGAATATCTTAATGGTCGGTGAAAACACCGACCAAGGGCAATACCGATCAAGGGAATCCATTGCTTAACCGCAGAGGCGTAAAGGCGCGAGGATAATCCACCGCTGCTCTGGATTGAGTTGCTATACTAATTGATTCTTAATTCGCCCAGAAGCTTTTCTTGGTGTTGAAGGTGGGGCATGGAATGAGTCGGTTGCGTTTCTTAACGCCTTTATGCAGGGGTTTGGCAACGAACTCGTACACGATGGAGATCTCGTGGGCACCCCCCGAGCTGGTGGACAATTCGGAGATGGAGAAATCATAGCTGTAGCCCACGGTAAAACTTTGCAGGTACATGCCCAACGACAAGATCAGCGCATCCTGGTTGACTGTGCCAATGTAGTTGGTCTGGAACGGTTTGCCCCGGTACCACACCCCGATGGAGATGGGATCGATGTGGTAGTTTAAGCCGAAGTCGAGCTGGGATACGGGACCCTGAAAGCGATAAATAAATGAAGGGGTCAGATACGAAGCGCGGTCGGCTTCGCGCGGACCAGACGTTAACGTGATTCGTGCGCCTCCGTGAATGGTGGTTTTCATCGGCAGGCGACTCACATCGTTCAGGATGGAAAGGTTGGGTTGGTTCATGTGGTTGAAGGCAGCGCCCACCCACAACACCCGGGTGTATAACAAAAAGCCCGAACCGAAATCGAAGTACTGCTGGTTGCCGAGTTTTTGCAAGTCGGGGTCGAGGGAGATGCCATCAAATTCCAACCCATCGCCCAGGCTCAGTTTGCTGCGGTCGAGGCCGTTGATTCCATAGCCGAAGTATAAGCCCGGAGAGAAGACTAACTTGTCGTTGATGCGCACTTTGTAACTATAGTTCAATCCGGCCGTGGTCGTGCGCCAGCCGGCTGATCCCATTTTATCGGTTGTGGCGAGAATGCCAAACCCGCTGCGCAGTTCATCGACAAAGATATCGTAGCTGGCCGCGTACGTGGCAAAGGCTTGCGGCAGGTTGGGCCACTGGATGCGGTGGTTGACGGCCACGCGTTGCTGCGGAGTGATTCCGGTAAACCCCGGATTCAGATACAGCGGTTGCTGATAGTATTGCGAGAATTGCGGATCCTGGGCAAAGGACTTCCCGCCTACCATCAAACCAATCACTATGAATACTATCCTCTGCATGCGCTTTTTAAAATTACTCATTTACCGGATCATTGTTACATCCCCGATTTGTGTCGATCGCTGGCCATCGGACAACCGGATGGTGAGTTTATATACATACACCCCGGCCGGCATCAGACGTCCGTTTGCATCGTAGCCATCCCACCCTACGTTGGCGTTGTTGCTTTCGAAGATCAGGTTGCCCCAGCGATCGAAGATCTGCATGTTGAATTCTTCAGCTCCTTTTACAATCGGAAGGAACACATCGTTGAAGGTACCACTGCCCCCCGACCCGGGTCCGCCAATCACGCCTCCGGTTGGTCCGCTCGGGTTGGGTGTAAAGGCATTGGGCACTTTGGTAACACCACCCTGCTTGGCTGTTACCTTGCGCACCAGCGTATCGGAACACACAACCCCCTGGCCGTGGTCGTTCTGGGCGATGAGGGTTACATCGTAAGCACCTTCCACTTTATAGGTGTAGACCGGTTCAATTTCGAAGGAGGTTCCGCCATCTCCGAAATCCCAGAGGTAGTCGGTAGCGCCTAAACTGAAGTTGAAGGTTGTCAACTCGGTATCGGGAACATAGACCACGGTAGGACGCAAGTCGAATGAGGCAGTCGGATTATCGAATACTTCGAAGCCTTCCTGTTGCGTGTTGGCCACCTGGCCCGTAGCGGAGTTTGAGGTTGTTAAGAAAATGGAATATTCACCCGGAGTGGTGATCCGGAACACGGGCAACACTGCGTTAGAGGTAGCGGCAATGCGGCCGTTGCTATCCACCACGCGCCATTCCATCACATCTCCGGTAGACGTATTTTCGGTGACGGTGATATCGGACGGGAAGCACACGCGTTTCGGTTCGGCAACGAAGGCAGCTACCAGCGGCAATACCGGGATGTTGATTGTTTTTGCAAACCGGCTCTCGCACGTCAGGCCGACTGCTTCTGCCGCCATGTTCACCGCCAGAATACTCACATCCCGAGGACCCGGTGTACTGTAGTTAACAGAGATCGGTCCAGCCCCTGCACCTGTGCCCGGAGTGGAGTTCAATCCGAAATCCCACGTGTAGCGGAATTGCGTTACATCCAGCGGGTTGGACGTGTTGGTAAACGTTACCGTTGAATTGCCGCCTACGTAAGGCGGGATGGTGCCTTCGTTGAATCCGGCAATCACGCCTCTGTATACAGTTATCGGTATCACCACATCCGGAGCCGGGCAATTTCCGTTGTTGGCCTGATACACCACTTCGTAGATGATCGGGTTCGTAGTGGTCGTATTGGTGAACAGGTAATTGACGGTTGGTGTCGTGCGGATGTCCACTTCGGTGGTGGTGCCTTGCACGCGGTAGAACCAGCGGTGCGTGGTGACGCCAAAGCTTTGGTTAAAGAACTGGATGCTTTCGCCACTGCAAATCTCATCGCGGTCGGAGAAGGCGTTGGTGATGATGCTCGGGTAGACCGTCACATTTTGTGTGGTGGACTTAAAGCAGCCCGGGAACGGAGCGGGCAATTGTGTACGCAACGTTACCTTGTAGGTAATGGCTGCATTCGGGTTCGGGTTGGTGAACGTATGCGTAATGGTTTGGTTGGGTACGGTGGTGGTGGCCAGGAAGACTTCATCCGGGCTGCCATCAAACCACTGCCAGGTGTATTCGGTGCCGGCTACCTGGTTGAACTGGAAGGTAGCATCATAGGGACCGCAAGACGCAGCCGGACCCACGATGCTGAACGTGGCATCCGTCTCCCCTACGGTTACCGTAACCGATTGATTTACCGGCAAGAAGTCGCACCCCAACGCATCCCGTATCGACTTGATTGTATACGTGGTGGTAACGGTAGGCGTCACCTGAATTACCTTCACGTTGCCGGAATTGTTCACCGTAATGTCTGAAGTTCCGTCATTGTAAACGAGCCTGAACGGAGCCTGACCCTGCAATTCGAAAATCAGGAATTCGGAACTGCCCTTACAGATGCTGGAGTTGGTGTTGAGGAAGGTGGCATCCATCTGCGGGGAGACCGTGACGATCAGAATTTTTTGATTGCCCACGCAGGTTCCAGGACCTGTGGGTGTAATCGTATAGGTTAAGCTGGCCTGTGAGCCGGTGGTGTTGGTCATTGGCTGAGTAATGGTGGTACCGGAACCGGTGGCCGGCACTCCGAGGCCACTCGGATCATCCACCACCCAATCAAAAGCGGTACCTGCAACGTTGCTGGTTAGCGGCACATTGAGGGTGGCCCCATGACAGACGGTTAGCGTGGTGGGCAAGCCGGTGATGGTTGGTTTCGGGTTTACCACTACGGAAACTACGAGCGGAGCACCGTTGCAATTGTTGGCGCGCGGCACCACGGTATAGGTTACGGTTTCAGGAATGTTACCATTGTTGAACAATGTCTGGAAGATCAGGTTGCCGGCTCCGTTGCTGGCCCCGGTAATGGTGGCCGGTGCGGAGACGGTCCACTGCGCAATCGTGTTGGCCACATCCGGAGTTAAGGTTACGTTGATGAAATCACCACTGCAGATGTCCGGTTGTGCCGATGCTACGAGGGTCGGATTGGGGTTCACGGTTACGGTGACAATCACATTGTCGCCCACGCAACCCAGGCCCCCCACGGTGCGCGGCTGGAAGGTGTAGGTAACGGTTTGTGCGGTGATGGTGGGATTGCTCAACACATCGGCCAGGGTAGAAGCCGGGTTGAACATGGTGCCCGCGGCCGTCATGCCGGTAACACCGCCCGTAGCCGTTGCACTCAGCAATTCAAATTGAACCGTACCCGCGGAAGGAACGGTATTGCTGTTTAAGACAACATTCGTGGCAATGCCTTCGCATACCGTTTGAATTGACGGAGATGCCACCAATTTCGGTTTGGGATCGACCGTGACCACTACGGTGACGGCCGGAGGCAAGCTCTGACAACCCGCTCCGTTTCTTGCTCCATTGGCAAAGGCGGAGATTGAATACGTTACGGTTGCCGGGTTATCTGAATTGTTGACCAGGGCATCGGCAATTTTAAAATTCTCGGGCAAGTTGTTGGCCGAAGGCAGGAAGCCACTGATTAATCCGCCTACGGAAGACACGGCCGTGTAGCTGAAGCTGATGTCGCCCACAGAAGGTGCACCCTGGATGACACCCCCGATGGTGGGATTGGTGGGTGACACCAAATCAATGTCCGTGGAAGCACCACTGCAGATGGCCGGAGCGTTGTTGACCGGAGTTGCGATTACTTCGGGTTCCACCGTTAAGAGGATATTCCGTACCGGACCAATACAAGGCGCTGCCGATACGGCCTGCACCTGATACGTAACGATGATCGGATCATTCGTTGCGTTGGTAAACTGATCCAGTTGGATGTCAGTAGCACTGACTCCGTTCCTTGGGAAAGCAGGATTACCAGCCGTCCGCACCAAACCGCCCGGAACATTGATCGAAAGAATATTATACGTAGCCGCTGCCGGACTC
The DNA here is from genome assembly GCA_964488465.1 of uncultured Ohtaekwangia sp. GTDB lineage: Bacteria > Bacteroidota > Bacteroidia > Cytophagales > Cyclobacteriaceae > ELB16-189. Next base: position 63,010 of record CAZAUN010000010.1, read on the forward strand.
AGTGGCACTGTTTCAGTGGAGAATACGATTCCTGCGGTTCCATTTGAACAGACGATGCGATTCAGATTATCATCGAGGGCCGGAGCCGGATTGACTGTGAAGTTGATCGAGATGGAAGGACCTTTACACCCATTTGCAATCGGAGCTACCTGGTAGGTTACCAGGCGCGGGATGCTGGTGGTGTTGGTGAAGATATCATTCGCCAGGAAGTTGGATTGACCTCCGCCCAGGTTGGCCGGGTAGATGGTACCAATGGCCGCGTTGCTCGGGCCGGCTACGAGGGCCGGATCGCGCACGACATTCTGCAGTTCGAAGTGGGTGGTGACTACGGAGCCTACGGCTGGTCCTACGATCAGGCCGGATGCCAGGTCACTGCACTGATTCGCGTTGGTCGGAATCATGGTGGGTTCCGGATTGATGATGATCGTGTAGAAGAACAGTTCACTCACGCATGTGGTAGCACCGGAAGTTTTGGAAGCCTGCACGGTATACCGCACGGTTACGGGACCGGCTGTCAGGTTGGTATACTTATCATTCTTCACCAGATTGATACCGGCATTTAACCCGATGGTTGTGTTCGCGGCATCCGGGGTTACGCCCACCGGCACCGTGGTGCTGAACGGACCCCCCGTACTGTATTCAATCTGAATCAGCTGATAGTTATCCGGATTCACGGAAGAACCATTGGTGCCCAGTACGACATTGATGGGACTTGGGTTCTGTGCATTGCTGCTACACACTGCGGGGAATCCGGGATCGGCCAATACCGGTTCCGGGTTGACCAACACGGTGATGTCCATGGGTTCACCGAAGCAGGCGCCTGTCTTGGGGGTTACCGTATACACTACGCGCAGCTGGGCTGCCGTTGTGTTGGAATAGGTGTCGTTGGCGATGGCATTGGAGAAGCCCGCCACGGCCACGAACGAACCCACTGTTGGGGTTCCGATCAGCCCGGCATCCTGACTCTTCAATACCACGATGTATTCTGTCGCCCCGATGGAGGAACCATTGGTTCCGAGGATGACGTTGGTGCCATTTGTGCTGAGGGTATTGGTACTACAGATCGCAGGCGGATTGGCCAGCAACGGATCCATCACGGGTTCCGGTAATATGGGTACGGTGATCGTGAATGGATCGCCCTGACAGCCGCTGCCGACTGCGGTCGGTGTCACCGTGTACACGGCATCCTTCGTTACGTTCGATGTATTGACAAACTGGTTGGCGGCAGCCGTGATGTTGCCGCTTGTGATGGGACCCAGCGGACCACCATCGTAACTGACGCGCCAGGTGAAGGTGCTGGCTACTACCGGACTGATGTTGGCTTGCGGATCAAAGGAGAAGGCTTCGCCTGAACATTGCGCGGCCTTCGTATCGCTGAGGCCCACCGGGCGCGGGCTGATCGTTACCGAGTACGTGAAGGTATTGGACGCGGCACAATTATTCGGTGCAGGTACATCGCGGAATGCCTGGATGGTGTACGTTACCACTACCGGGGAGCCGGTCAGGTTCAGGTAGGAGTCGGTGATGGGCAGATCGGATGCAACGGTGCGGTCAGGCGGCAATGCTCCGAGGGCACCGGCCGGGACTTGCGCAATGGTGTATGTGAACACGCTCTGGATTCCGTTTGTGATCTGGGTTTGAATGTCGTGGTTCAGGGCTGTGTTGCAATTGGGATCCGATACGTTGCTGCCAACCGGTTCCGGATGATAGATCACTTTCAGGGTGAACGGAGTTCCCGGGCAATCACCGAGTACGCTGCGAGGCGTAATCGTATACGTTAACGTTACATCGTGATTGGTTGTGTTAGTGAAGGTCTCACTGATCGGTGCATCATCCGCCACCACGCGGTCGAACAAGCCGGGTACCACGTTGGGTGAAAGATCCAGTCCGGAACCATCGCCCGGGAGCACGACCACCGAGTAGGTGAACCGGCTGTCTACGGAATTGCCGCCTGCGAAGGAGCCGACATTATTGATGATATCCTGGATGTCGAAGTTGATGGATTGGTTGCTGCAGCGCTCAATGGTGCTGAGCGGTTGAGCCACCGGTTCCGGATTTACTGTGACCGTCACTGTGAATGGAGCGCCCACGCAGGCACCCGCGGCACCCGAAGTTGGCGTTACCGTATAGGTAGCCGTTTGGACGGCACTGGAAAGATTCGTTAATGTTTGACTGATTGTTGGTTGGGGAACGCCCTGTGCACTGCCACCGGTCATGCCACCCGTAACTACCGGAGCGGTCCACGTATAGGTTGTTCCGGCTGGAACAATAATAGGTCCGCCATTTACCGGGTTAATGGTAAAGGCTGCATCACTACAAACAGTTGCCGTCTGAGCCGGGATCACCGGGGTCGGATTCACCGTCACTGTCACCGTGAACGCTGCGCCCACACAGGAGCCTGCGG
>CAZAUN010000010.1:65513-219840 GCA_964488465.1 uncultured Ohtaekwangia sp.
CCGGAGTTACCGTAAAGCTCGTCCCGCTGCAGATCGTAGCCGTCTGAACCGGGATCACCGGTGTCGGATTCACCGTCACCGTCACTGTGAAGTCGGCCCCCACGCACGCACCTGCGGCCCCTGATGTCGGAGTAACTGTGTAGGTGGCGGTCTGTACTACATTGGTCGGGTTCGTTAAGGTCTGGCTGATGTTCGGTTGGCCTACGGCTTGCGCACTGCCGCCCGTGATGCCGCCCGTCACTACCGGTGCGGCCCAGGTATAAGTCGTGGCGGCCGGCAGGATCGTGGCCCCACCATGAACCGGGGTTACCGTGAAGGTGCCCCCACTGCAGATCGTGGCCGACTGATTCGGAACCACCGGGGTCGGGTTCACCGTCACCGTGATGGTAAACGTGGCCCCCACACAAGAACCGGCTGCCCCTGACGTAGGCGTTACTGTATAGGTCACCAACTGATCCGTGTTGGTCAGGTTGGTTAAGGTCTGGCTGATGTTGGGTTGCCCTACGGCCTGGGCACTCGCTCCGCTGATCGTACCCGGGATGAATACCGGGGCCGGCCAGGTGTAAGTCGTACCCGCAGGCACGATCGTGCCCGGAGGGTTGTTGGCCGGAGTTACCGTGAAGGTACCACCACTGCAGATCGTGGCCGTCTGAACCGGGATCACCGGTGTCGGGTTTACCGTCACCGTTACCGTGAACGCAGCGCCCACGCACGAGCCCGCTGCGCCCGAAGTAGGCGTTACCGTATACACGGCTGTCTGAGGTGTGTTGGTCAGGTTCGTTAAGGTCTGGCTGATGTTGGGTTGCCCTACCGCCTGCGCACTCGAGCCGCTGATCGTGCCCGGAACTACTACCGGGGCCGGCCAGGTGTAGGTCGTGCCCGCTGGCACAATGTCGGTTCCGCTGTTCACCGGGGCTACCGTGAAGGTGCCACCGCTGCAGATCGTAGCCGTCTGAGCCGGGATCACCGGAGTCGGATTCACCGTCACTGTCACCGTGAACGCTGCGCCCACACAGGAGCCTGCGGCTCCCGATGTAGGGGTTACTGTATACGTTGCCGTCTGAACCGTGTTGGTCGGGTTCGTTAAGGTCTGGCTGATGTTGGGTTGACCCACGGCCTGCGCACTGCCCCCCGTGATGCCACCCGTTACTACCGGGGCGCCCCACGTATAAGTCGTACCTGCGGGCACAATCGTAGCCGCGGTCGGAACTCCATTCGCGGGCGTTACCGTAAAGGTACCCCCACTGCAGATCGTAGCCGTCTGGGCCGGGATCACCGGTGTCGGGTTCACCGTCACCGTCACCGTGAACGTAGCCCCCACGCACGCGCCCGCAGCACCTGATGTAGGGGTTACCGTATAGGTTGCTGTCTGAACCGTGTTGGTTGGATTCGTTAACGTCTGGCTGATGCTCGGCTGGCCGATCGGTTGGGCGCTGCCGCCCGTGATGCCGCCCGTTACTACCGGAGCCGTCCACGTATAGGTCGTGCTGGCCGGAACAATCGCCCCACCCACTCCGTCAACCGGAGTTACCGTAAAGCTCGTCCCGCTGCAGATCGTAGCCGTCTGAACCGGGATGGAAGGCTTGGGATTGATGATGATGGTGATCACTTCCGGATCACCAATACAGGCATCCCCGCTGGTAGGGGTAACTGTATAATTAATGGAAATCGGGACGCTGGTGTTGTTGACCAGGATGTCGTTGATGTGGGGAGTGCCGGCCACGCCCATGGGGACGTTGACGCCATTGTTGGCGGGACCCGGACCATCCGGATCCGGCCAATTGAAGACTGTACCAATTGGCAGGTTGGAAGGCCCCAACAAAATTTCCATACCCGCTGCGGTGCCACTGCAGATCGATTTGGACTGACCTAGTTGGATGACCGGTTGGGGGTTGACGGTGATGATGATGTTTTGCGGGATGCCCTGGCAATTTACTGCGGGGGCCGCCCCGGTTGTAGGGCCGATGGGGGTAACACGGAACGTGACTGTGCCCACCACTCCGGAGACGTTCGTGAGTACGCGGTTGATGTCAGTGACGCCAAACTCATCATCGGACAGGAAGGTACCGCCCACGAAGCCGGTGACGTTCACTACCTGCCAATCGTAGGTGGTACCGATGATGTTGGAGGCGAGGGTGTAGACGGCATTTACATTCTGGCCGCTACAGAGGGTGGCTGCGAACGGAGGTTGCAGGACAGGCTTGTTCACTACCGTAACCGGGAACGGTGCGGCTGCAGGGGAAGTACAGCCCGTACCCGAAGCGTGGGTTACCGTGACGTTGCCGCTGAAGGTGCTCATCTGCACCGTGATGGAACTGGCCGTAACGGGCAGGGAAGTAATGGTAGCCCCGGCCGGCAATGACCAGCTATAGGTTCCGGCTACCGGGTTGGTGACCGAGAAGACCACTCCGTTTTGTTCGGAGCAGACGGTGGAAGGACCGGCAATGATCGGTTGAGGCGGAGAGCCTTCCACGATGATGTTGGTGGTCAAGGTATTGCCATCGCAGAGGGCCGTGCCCAGCGTTTCTTTTACGGTGATCGGAATGCCCGGAGACGCGATCGGGTTGGGGAAGCGCAGGATGATGAAGAAGCCGGTCGTGCCGGTTAACAATTCGAACTCACCCGGAAATGCGGGTGGGGGTACGGTCCAGGTATACGTAGAGCCCGGATTGACACCCGGGTTGATTTGCAGGAGGACGAGATTGGAGCTGGCGCAGACCGTGTAGGTGGCGCCCAGCACCTGGCCAATGCCATCGGTGATCTGGTTGTTGTTGGGCCGGGCCTGATAATCGAGGTTGAGGGTAGCCGCCCGGAAACACTGCGGGGTGGCCGGGGTGGTGTCGATTACTTTGGCGTGGAGGGTAACATCGGCATTGATGGTATAATTCTGTTCGGCACCTACTGCAGCGCCCGGAGGAATGAGAAAGGCTGGTGCCAGGCTGGCATCGGTATACCATTCTACATCGCGGTTGACCATGGAGCCGCCTGCGATGGCCGTTTCAAAATTCTGGAGGTTAATGCCAGAGGCGATGAGGGAGCCGGGCGGGACATCTTCGCAGACCTGGGCACTCTGGTTGCTGACGATGGGCAACGTGCGCACCGTGAAGGTGATGGTGCCATCGTTGATACAATTGGTAACGGTGTTGCGCACTCGTGTGAAGCGCACCATGCCGTTGGTTACCGTGATGGGCGCCAGAATTTCGTTGGTGCCGGCAATCCGATCCGCTGCGGAAGGATAGTATTGCACGGTGGTGTTGGCGGGAGTGCCGCCCATGACCAAGGTATTGTAGCTGGTGGCGAGGTTGACGTTGGCTGTGGATGCTCCGCCAAAGACATCTTCGCAGAGGATTGGGGTCAGGTTGTTGACCACCGGCAGCGGGTTGACGGTGAGGAGTACATCATCCGTGGTAGGTGCACACACCCCGAGGGCACTGGTGGCGGTCCAGCGCAACGTGGTAACAATCGGAGCGCCACCCGGGACATCCTGGGGTAAGCCCGTGACCGTGGTTGTCGGGCTGTTGGGGCTGGTGATGACGATTGTGCCTACCGGGCCCACTACGGACCAGGTGCCGGTGCCGCCATTATTAACGGCCGTAGCCGCCATGGTGGTGCCGGTGCCGCATAAGAGCGGCTGATCGGGTCCTGCCGCTGCGGCAGTCGGGATCAGGTCGCGGATGTGGTTGACCGGCAGGGAGGCTGTACTTAAGCAGTTGGTGGGTGCCACGTCATCGCGGGTGAAAGCGTGGTAGGTGGCGGTGAGGTTGCTGGTGGGTGTGAACGTATTGCCGCGGGTACCGCCTGTTACACCGACAGCGGCCGTGAAGGTAGGCGCTGCGGTTGAAGACCAGACGATGGTGAAGCCGACCGGAGGGGCGGTGACGCTGATGGGTGCCCCAGTGGCATCGGTACTACAGGCTGTGCCTGAAACCGGACCCGCAGGAGTAGGTGGCCGCGGGTTGATGATTAACGTGGGACCATTGATGGGAACAGCACCCGCACAGAGGGTGACGGTATTCTGGATGGCCGTGATTACTACCTGGTAGCCCTGGGGATCGGCCGGAACGGCACCGAATTGGGCGTAGGTTGGGGCGAGGTTAACTACACCTGAGCCGTTTGAGTTGCCGAGGAAGTTGATGGACCCGGGCAGAAAGGAGGCGGTACTTAACCTAAATAGCCGATAGGTAATGGCGTAGCTCTGCACCGAATTGGGTAACAGGTCGAGGATGGCATCGGGCGGATTTGTACCCCCCCCATCATCGCAAACAGGCGCCTGGGCAGTAAAGGTCTCCACGGTTGGAGGCGGAGTGGCCTGGATGGTTACAGTCGCCCCTCCCCCCAAAGACGTGCCGGAACACGAATTCGCGTCCTGAAGTGAAGTCATGGTATACGTGGTATTGACCCCGGGATTGGGAGCCGCGATGGTATAGGTTAATGCGTTGTGACCAGCCACGATGATGGGTGCACCCGGAGCTAAGGTAATCGTGAAGTTAAAGGGGGGTGTACCGGTAAGCGTCCAGACGATATCGGCTGCCGGAGTGCCACTGCAGACAGAACCACCCCCGGCCACGGTAGCCGTTGGCAACGGGTTGACTGTAATTTGTATTTCGTTACTAAACGTAGCGGCACAAACCCCTGAAGTTACTCTTCTCCTATAGAAGCGAGTGGCCGTGAGAACCGGAGGATCGTAGGTTGCATTGGTATTGACGCCCGGTGCAGCAGCAAAACCGGCACCACCGCCTGTAGCGGATTCCTGCCATTGAAACGTATAGGTGCTGCCATTGCCCCCACTGGGTAGGGTTACTTCCGTTAAGACTCCGGGATCTTGGCCACTGCAAATGGTTTGTGGATTGCCAATTGACCCCGGCACCACAAGTTGATCAACAACAACGGTAACCACATTCGAATAGGCAATGTTATCGGGATCGGTTCCAGCATCGGGCCCATCGGCCGAACAAACACCGGAATTGACTCTTCTTCGGTAGTGGGTAGTTGTTGTTACACCTGCAGGCGGATTGTAGGAATTGGCAGTGGCACCTGGAATAGTATTGAATGGACCTGCCACACTTACTGTGGATTCTTCCCATTGAAAATTATATACTCCGGTATTGCTGCCTCCAGTGGGGGAAGCCACATTGCTCATGTTGCCCGGATCACCAGGCGAAACGCAAATGGGAGATGCCGGAGTTCCAATAGTGCCGCCCGTCACCGGAGTATCAATTCTAAATTCAATTACGTTTGAAAAAACATCAGCACATTGACCTGATCGCAATCTACGTCTGAAAAACCGGCCAGCAATAACTTGTGCCGGTGTTGGATTAAATGTGGCTGCCGTTGCTCCTCCAATGTCATTGTATGGTCCCCCAACAGCTGTTGAATTTTGCCACTGATAAGCAATGGTGCCACCAGGGCCACCCCCAGTGCCCGCTCCGGTACTTGTGAAAGCAGCCGGATCATCTCCACTACAGATGGTAATCGGTGATGCCCCTAAAGGATGAGCGATAGTTCCCGGTGTATTAAGTGCGTCTATCTGAATCGTGATAGTTGCTGGATCACTAGTACAATTGTTACTTCCTTGCGTTACTGTTACATAACGATTAAAGATCGTACTAACTGCCACATTGGTATTTATTCGGTGAATGGCCGGGCCCTGGGTAACCGGATTGAACGTATTGTCCGTTGAAGTAGCTTGTAGCACCGTTGTTAACCCCGCATCGAGATACCAGGTATAGGTTAACGTCCCAGTTCCAACACCTGTTGCTGTTATGTTATAGCTACCCGTACCCGCATCTTCACAAAGAATGGGATTGCTTACCCCAGGGGGGTTGGGGGCATCAATTATTCTAATATAAGCTGTAGCCGTTACTGGTGGGTTATCACCATTAATATTATTGCCACCAACGGGAGTCAGATCAAAATCATTGGCATAGGGATTACAGAAGTTCCAATATCGGATTGTAATTTCTATCTCATCGCCAACATCAGGAAATCCAGCTCCGAATCCGCCTGGGGCTGTTATTGTAAGCGTTGGGCGCCTTCTTGGATCATTAATGATTACCGGGGCAGTCATTCTAAAAACTCCAAAAGCATTTTCAGTAGCTGATACCCTCGGGTCGAGGTAATTTAGTATTAGGTCACCACCTGGAGGCTCAGAATTGGTAACTTGGACTCCATTTACTCGAGTAATTGGAATTCTGGGAGGACCGTTTGGAGTATTATATGTAATCTGTTGCCACCTTATTTGTTCGTTCGGAGTTTCAATGAATGGACCTCCGGGGGCATAATTAACTGGATATTGTGAATTACAATTAAATACTGACAAATCATTAAATACAACACTTGTTGGATCTCCCTCGCATACTAGATGTACATTTGTACCAGTTACTGGAGAGATTAATTGAATATTCCCTCCATTAAATGCATCGGTTCGCCAGGATGCTATTCTCTGAAATTGTATTGTGCTGGCACAGGCCGCCCCATTAACCCGGATAATCATTCTGACTTGATACTCGCAATCACTGTTGGTAGGAAATGTTCGGTTTGTATTTACATTGTAAGTTGCCGAGCCAGGTGCCAAAAGAACTGTTGATTCGGGTGGTGCTTGACCGTCATTCCACTCAAAATGTACTCTGTACGTATTCCCAGCCGGAAGCGGAGCTGAAAACGTAATATTGTACTGAAGATTAGCAGTCACCGGAGAGCAAAGTCCATTCGGCACCTTATTACTACCGAGACTTAAAATTGGAGGAAGTATTGCACACTGTCCAATGACTTCATACGAAGCCAAAGTACCAGCAAGAAAAATGAAAAAAGTTAGAAAGCGAACTTTATGGAACTCAAGCTTTACGCTTTTACTCATAGGAACAGGTTGAATCAATACTTCTATACCTGATCGGTGCCTGTTTGTAACCTTCGGGATAAAAAGTATATTCTTCAAACTTATTGATAATTATCCCAAAAACATAATAAATCTGAATTGCGGGGGTTTGCTGGCGAGCGCAAAACCCTACCTTTGCGACTTAATTTTTCTTGGCTCACTCCATGTCCACTGCCAAATATATTTTCGTCACCGGAGGCGTAACCTCTTCCCTCGGAAAAGGGATCATCTCGGCTTCGCTGGGCAAGCTGCTGCAGGCCCGCGGGTTTTCGGTGACCATCCAGAAGTTTGACCCGTATATTAATATTGACCCCGGCACGCTGAACCCCTACGAACACGGGGAGTGTTACGTGACCGATGACGGAGCCGAGACCGACCTGGACCTGGGGCATTACGAGCGCTTTCTGAATGTGACCACCAGCCAGGCCAACAACGTGACCACGGGCCGCATCTATAATAATGTGATCACCAAGGAGCGCAAGGGCGAATACCTGGGCAAGACCGTGCAGGTGGTGCCCCACATCACGGACGAGATCAAGCGCAACATCTTTCTGCTGGGCGAAAGCGGCCAGTATGACTTCATCATCACGGAGATTGGCGGGTCCGTGGGCGACATCGAGTCACTGCCCTTTGTGGAAGCCGTGCGCCAGGTGCGGTGGGACCTGGGGTCGAACAACGCGCTGGTGATCCACCTGACGCTGATCCCCTACCTGCGGGCCGCGAAGGAACTGAAGACGAAACCCACGCAACACTCTGTAAAAGAATTGCTCAGCTATGGCATTCAGCCGGACATTCTCGTGTGCCGCACCGAGCACCCCCTGAGCCTGGAGATCCGCAAGAAACTGGCGCTGTTCTGCAACGTGAACCTGAATTCGGTGATTGAGGCCATCGATGCCGAAACCATCTACGATGTGCCCATGCTGATGCGCAAGGAAAAGCTGGACGAGCGCGTGCTGGCGAAGCTGAAGGTGACGCCCAAGCAGGAACCGGACCTGGAACAATGGAAAGTATTTTTAGGAAAGCTGAAGAACCCCATCAACGAAGTGACCATCGGGCTGGTGGGCAAGTATGTGTCGCTGCCCGATGCCTACAAGTCGATTGCGGAAGCGTTTATTCATGCCGGTGCCCAGAATGATTGTCAGGTGAACCTGAAGTGGATCTCTTCGGAGGACATACACAAGGACACGGTGGCCGGCATTCTCGGCACCCTGGATGGCGTGCTGGTAGCGCCCGGCTTTGGGGAGCGCGGCCTGGAAGGGAAGATTGAAGCCATCCGCTATGTACGGGAACACAAGATTCCGTTTCTCGGCATCTGCCTGGGCATGCAGTGTGCCGTGGTGGAATTTGCGCGCCACGTACTGCACCTCGAAGCGAGCACCACGGAGTTGAACCCCAAGACCAAGCACCCGGTGATTGACATGATGGAAGAGCAGAAGAAGATTGTGAACAAGGGCGGCACCATGCGGTTGGGCGCCTATGCGTGCAAGATCAAAAAAGGAACGCGGGCCTTTCAGATTTATGGCGACACGCTGATCCACGAACGGCACCGCCACCGCTTTGAGTTCAACAACAAGTACCTGGAGCAGATGGAAGAGGCCGGGCTGAAGGCTTCGGGCATCAATCCGGAAACGGGGCTGGTGGAAATTGTGGAGTTAAAAGATCATCCGTGGTTTGTGGGGGTGCAATTTCATCCGGAGCTGAAGAGTACGGTGTTGAATCCGCATCCGTTGTTTGTACGGTTTGTGGAAGCAGCGATGGAGGTCAAAAGTTGAAAGTTGAAAGTTGAAAGTTGAAAGCTTAAAGCTGAAAGTTGAAGAGTTTGGAAGGTTGATGGTTAGGAGTTAGGAGTTAGGAGTTAGGAGTTAGGAGTCAGGAGTCAGGAGTTAGGAGTTAGGAGTCAGGAGTTAGGAGTTTGGGGTCTTGAGTTTGGAATTTTGAATTAATTAATAATGGATAGGAATTCGGCTATTGGGTTGACGTTGATTGCGATTTTGTTGTTGGTGTACTTTAATTTTTTGGCGCCCACTCCGGCTCCGCCTGAGGCGAGTGCGGCCCAGGTGACCACGACTGAAAGCAAGACCGACAGCGTGCAAACGGTTGTGGCGCCCGTTGACAGTGTGTTGCAAGCGCAGTATGGCAGCCTCTCGGCTTTGATTACCGGGTCGGAGGAACTGACCACCATCGAAAACACCGACCTGAAACTTTCGCTCTCGAACCACGGGTTGATTCGCGAAGTGGAATTAAAAAATTTCAAGACCTATCAGCAAACTCCGCTTTACCTGGCCCGGGGCGATAATAACCGCTTTGCATTGATTGGCCAGTATGAAGGTCGGACGGTGGATTTGTATACGTTGTATTACACCCCGGCCACATCAAAAAAAGGCGACACTACGTTAATCACCTATACGGCCCGCACCGGACCGAGCGCTTACATTCAGCATGTGTATTCCATCCCCCCTACCGGCTACCAGATTGGCTATGCAATCAAGACTTCGGGAGTCACTTTTCCGGAAAAGAATTTTATCTATCGCTGGCACGATCAGATTCCCTTACAAGAGAAAGATATTAATGACAGTCGCGCGAAGACGACCATCAACTATTACGATGTGAATGGTGACTTTGACAACCTGTCGCAGACCAGCACCGATTTAGAAACCGAAGCGCTCGCTACGCCCTTGAAGTGGGTGGCGATCCGGCAGAAGTTTTTTATCTCGTCCATCCTGGCAAATAACTCCTTTGCCGGAGGGGATGTGAAGACCTTTGCTAACGTGAATGACACCAGCGTGGTGAAAGAAGCCACCGTGGAGTTGTTTATTCCTACAGAAGATGTTGCTGCCGGCAAGGCTGCCTTCCGGTATTATTTTGGTCCGAATGATTATACGATCCTTTCCGATGTGGCCGAAGGTTTTTCGCGCAACCTGGATTTAGGCTGGCCGCCCATGCTGTGGATCAACAAGTATGTGATCATCCCCATTTTCAATTTGCTGGAGGGGTGGATCAGCAACTACGGGCTGATCATCGTTTTGCTGGTGTTGTTTGTGAAGATCATCCTGTTGCCGTTGAGTTACAGTTCGTACCTGGGCATGGCGAAGATGCGGTTGCTGAAGCCGGAGCTGGACCTGATCAAGGAGAAGAATGGCGAGAACATGGCGCAGAATCAACAGGACCAGTTGAAGTTGTATCAGCAGGCGGGGGTGAATCCCTTCAGCGGATGCATTCCGTTGTTGCTGCAGATGCCGATTCTCTTTGCCATGTTTTACTTCTTTCCGGTGTCCATTGAGTTGCGCCAGAAATCATTTTTGTGGGCGGAGGATTTATCCACCTACGATTCGATCATCAACCTGCCGTTCACGATTCCTTTCTATGGCAGTCACGTGAGTTTGTTTGTGTTGCTGATGACGGCCTCCACGTTGATTTATACCTGGCAGAATAATCAGTTGACGTCTGTACAGGGCCCGATGAAGTCGATGGGCTACATCATGCCCGTGATTTTCATGTTTGTGCTCAACACATTTTCTGCGGGGCTGAGTTTCTACTATTTTGTTTCGAACCTGGTGACGTTTGCGCAGCAGGCGATCATTAAGCGGTTTGTGGATGAGGACAAGATTGTGGCGGTGATGGAAGATCACAAGAAGAAGATGCTGGCCGGCAACGGGACGGGCAAGAAATCGAGTTTCATGAGCAAGCTGGAGCAGGCCATGAAGGCGAGTGAAGAAGCCCGTAAAGCCGCGAAAAAGAAATAACCGCCTGTCAATCAAGCCCCTTTCACTTTTGGATGGGCGGATTGACACATTACCCTATATTTGTAGCCCCGATACTTAATCGGGGTTATTTTTTTAACTGAACAACCACCACACCTGACGATGGGTAAAATAATCGCCATTGCGAATCAAAAAGGAGGCGTAGGCAAGACCACGACTGCCATCAACCTGGCGGCCAGCCTGGCGGTGCTTGAATACAAGACGTTGCTGGTGGATGCCGACCCGCAGGCCAACTCCACTTCCGGGCTGGGGATCAATCCGAAGGAAGTGAAGAAGAGCATCTACGAGTGCATGGTGGACCAGGTGGATCCGAATGATGCCATCGTTAAAAATGAATTAAAGTTTCTGGACATTTTACCTTCGCATATCGACCTGGTGGGCGCGGAGGTGGAGATGGTGAACATTGAACACCGCGAGGAGAAAATGAAAATTGTGCTGGAGAAAATCCGGGACCAGTATGATTTTATCATCATTGACTGTTCGCCCTCGCTGGGGTTGATCACGATCAACTCGCTGACGGCTGCGGATTCGGTGATGATCCCCGTGCAGTGCGAATACTTTGCGTTGGAGGGCTTGGGCAAGTTGCTCAACACGATCAAGATTATTCAAACGCGGCTGAACCCGCGGCTGGAGATTGAGGGCATTTTACTGACGTTGTATGATTCGCGCACTTCGTTGGGCAACCAGGTGGTGGAAGAAGTACGAACCCATTTTAAGAATATTGCCTTCAACACCATTATCCCGCGCAACGTGAAGTTGAGTGAGTCGCCCAGCTTTGGGTTGCCGGCCATTGTACACGATGCGGAAAGCAAGGGGGCGATCAGCTACCTGAACCTGGCCCATGAAATCCTGGACAAAAACGGAATCACCAAATGAGCAAGAAGAAAGCGTTAGGAAGAGGCCTGAGCGCCTTGTTGCGGGATGCGCCAGAAGAAGAAAAACTGGATGTTGATATTACGTCCCCTGCGGGGAGTCATAAGGCCACCGATTCCATCAATGAAATTGCGTTGGCCGAGATTGAGACGAACCCTTTTCAGCCGCGCCAGCATTTTGATAAGGAGGCGTTGCAGGAGTTGGCCGATTCGATCAAGGTGCATGGTATCATTCAGCCGATTACGGTGCGCAGGCTGGCGCAACATCAGTATCAGTTGATTTCCGGGGAGCGCAGGTTTCAGGCCAGCAAGTTGGCCGGACTGAAGACCATCCCCGCGTATGTACGCACGGCTGATGACCAGCAAATGCTGGAGATGGCGTTGATTGAAAACATTCAACGCGAAAATTTAAATCCGATTGAAATTTCGTTGAGTTATCAGCGGCTGATCAGTGAATGCAACCTGAAGCAGGAAGAGCTGGGCGACCGCGTGGGTAAAAACCGGTCGACCATCACCAACTACCTGCGGTTGCTCAAACTGCCTCCGGACATTCAGATTGCCGTACGCGACAACAAGATTTCGATGGGCCATGCGCGGGCCATTATCAATGTTGAAAACCCGGATACGCAGCTCTATATTTTCAAGAAAATAGTGGCCGAGGATTTGTCTGTGCGCAAGGTAGAGGAACTGGCCCGCCAGCTGATGGCCGGTGTGAAGCCTGCCACCGCCCGCCCTGCAGCCCAGCCGAAAGAGATCGGGCAGGTGCAATCGCGCCTGAGTTCACACTTTGGCACGAAAGTTCGTGTTCAGAGTGATGGCAAGAAGGGTGAAATCCGGATTCCGTTTTTATCGGTGGAGGATCTGAACCGCATTCTTGAAATCTTAAAAATCTAAGATGTCTTTTATCCGGATTGTGGCGGTACTGGTTCTGACCGGTTCCCTTTGTGTGGGACAGGAGTTGGATACGACCAACGCGCGGGTGTTGATTGATACCGTAGGGCAAGGAAAGCGCGTGGAAACCATTGAGTCGTATGCGAAGCGCTACGATCCGCGCAAAGCGATGCTGTATTCGGCCGTGTTGCCGGGCATGGGACAAACGTATAACAAGAAGTACTGGAAACTGCCCATTGTGTATGGGGGCTTTGCGGTATTGATTTATGTGGTGGATGCCTACCAGGATCAATACCTTACCTATCGCCAGGACCTCTTTTATGTGGTGAATGAGAAGCCGCCAACCGGACTGGGTACTACCGGCTACAATGAAGACCAATTGCGCCAGTTGGTGAATCAGGCGAGGCGTGAGCGCGATTATTTTCTGATCTTGTCGAGCATGTGGTACGCGCTGCAATTTGTAGATGCCCACGTGGATGCGCATCTGAAGGAATTTGAAGTGAACCCGCGCATGCAGGTGCGACTTGAGCCGATGATGGAAAACACGATGTTGACCGGACGCAGTACGGGCGTACGGTTGAGTTTGCGATTTTAGAACCGGAATCTATGAAGATCTTATTGATCGGCTATGGTAAAATGGGCAAGACCCTTGAAGGCATTGCCCGCCAGCGCGGACACCAGATAGCCGGAACGATTGACGTGGGCGATGATCTGGCTGTCTTCGCAGCCCCGGTGGATGTAGCCATTGAATTCACTCAACCGGAAGCCGTGGTGAAGAACCTGAAGACGTGCTTTGACAAAAAGATTCCGGTGGTTTGTGGAACGACCGGCTGGCTGAAGGAGCGCGAAGCGGTTGAGGGCTATTGTCGTAAGCAGGGAGGAACCCTTTTTCATAGTTCCAATTTCAGTTTGGGCGTAAACATTTTTTTTAAGGTGAACGAGTACCTGGCCCGCCTGATGGACCGGTATCCGCAGTATGAAATTTCGATTGACGAGACGCATCACACCCACAAGAAAGATGCCCCCAGTGGCACGGCCATCACGCTGGCGGAAGGTGTGTTGAAACACGTACAGCGGAAGAAATCGTGGAGGTTGGGGGCCACGCAACAACCTGAAGTGATCCCCATTCAATCCCACCGCATCGACCCGGCACCGGGTACCCATGTGGTGAAGTACCGTTCTGCGATTGATGACATTGAAATCACGCACACGGCCCATTCGCGCGAGGGGTTTGCGTTGGGTGCGGTGCTGGTAGCCGAGTGGGTGGTGCACCAGAAAGGCGTGCTGACCATGGATGATTTTTTGAAGTTCTGAGCCGGCCTAACTCAAAAATCCTTTTCTTTGCCAGATTTTTAGACTAACCCGTTGATATGAATTGGAAGTTTTGGGAGAAAAAGAAAGCGACTGAAGAATCGGAAAAGAAGCCGAAGTCGGCCGTGCGCGAATGGTGGGATGCGATCTTGTTTGCCGTGGTGGCTGCCACGCTGATCCGCTGGTTGATCATGGAAGCGTATACAATTCCCACGCCCTCGATGGAAAACTCCATGCTGGTGGGCGACTTCCTGTTTGTGAGTAAATTTCATTACGGCACGCGTACACCGCGCACGCCCCTGCAGATTCCGTTGACGCATCAAAAGATCTGGTTTACGGAGATCCCCTCCTACCTGGATTGGATTGAGTTGCCCACGTTTCGGTTGCCCGGCATCAGTTCGGTGAAACGCAACGATGTGGTGGTATTCAATGTGCCGCCCCGCTCCCTGAATGAAGGCAAGGATTATCCGGTGGACTTGAAGACCAACTACATCAAGCGGTGTGTGGCCATTGCCGGTGACGTGCTGGAAATTAAAGACAAGCAATTGATTGTGAATGGGGAGGTTCAGGCCAATCCACAGAACATGCAGTTCAGTTACCTGGTTACCGCCAACGATGAAATCAACGAGCGCAACCTGGAGAAACTGGAGATCGACCCCGATGATTACCATTTCCTCGGCCGGCCCGAAACCAATAAGGCCGTGTATCAGATGTTTTTAACAGAGGCTAAAGTAGAAGAAGTAAAGGCGCTGCCCTACATCAGTTCGGTGGCCGAAGATTACCGGACCCATGAAGGTCCGGATATGCGGATTTTTCCTAACGGCAAATCCTGGAACAGCGACACCTATGGCCCGCTGACCATTCCGAAAGAAGGGATGAAGCTTGTAATCAACGACTCTACGTTGCGCATTTATGGAAATACGATTGTGGAGTATGATTTGAATAAGGATGCAAAGGTGGACAACGGTAAGCTGTTGATCGATGGAAAGGAAGTAATGGAATACACCTTTCAGCAGAACTATTATTTTATGATGGGGGACAATCGCCACAACTCGCTGGACTCGCGGTATTGGGGTTTTGTACCCGAAGATCACATTGTGGGCAAAGGATTTTTTATCTGGTTGTCGATCGACAAGTATGGCAGCTTTTTGAATAAGATCCGATGGAGCCGGTTTTTTAAACTGGTGAAGTAGGTGACGGTTGCTAGCCAATTGCTAGTTGCGCGTTTACCAGTCAATCTCCTTCAAGCCGTTGCTCTTCAGGTAGTCGTTGGTTTTACTGAAGTGTTTGTTGCCGAAGAAGCCGCGGTCGGCCGAGAAGGGTGACGGATGTGGCGACATGAGCACGAGGTGTTTGGAGCGATCGATGATTTCTCCTTTCTTCTGTGCATAGGCGCCCCATAATAAGAAGACCAAATTCTTTTTTTCCTGTGAGAGGGTGCGGATGACGGCATCCGTAAATTCTTCCCAGCCTTTGTTCTGGTGTGAGCCCGGAGCGGAGGCGCGCACGGTGAGGGTCGCATTTAACAACAGCACGCCCTGATCGGCCCACCGTTGCAGGTCCCCGTTTTTTGGAAAGGGCTTGCCGAGGTCACTTTGAATTTCTTTAAAGATGTTCTTCAACGATGGAGGCAAGGGGATGCCTTCGTGCACGGAGAAGCACAGACCGTTGGCCTGGCCCGGTCCGTGGTAGGGATCCTGACCGATGATCACCACTTTAACCTGATCGAAATCCGCATGATCGAAGGCGTTGAAGATTTCCTTGCCAGGCGGGTACACTGTTTGAGTCTGGTATTCCGATTTAACAAATTCGATAAGCTGGGTGAAATAGGGTTTTTCAAACTCGGAATGAAGCTTTTCTTTCCAGGAAGGGGCAATTTTAACGTCTGCGGCCATTATTATATTTCGATGAACCCGCGCTGCCGCGGGGTTGAAAAATAGAAAAAAATGATATTTTTGACCGGATGATTACTGAAATAACCCAAGGAATCCGGGTAACGGTGGAAACCGAGTACCAACCCTCCTACTCGAGTCCGAGTCAGTATCATTATGTGTTTACGTATCGGATCACCATTGAAAATCAGAGCGAATATACCATTCAATTGCTGCGCAGGCATTGGCACATTTATGATGCGGGCTTTTCGCCCCGCGAAGTAGAAGGTGAAGGGGTGGTGGGACAACAGCCCGTACTGGAACCGGGCCAGAGTCATCATTACGTTAGTGGCTGTAACTTAAAATCGGGTATTGGCAAGATGGTGGGCACGTACCAGATGGAGCGCATTGTGGATGGGGTAAACTTTGAGGTGATGGTACCTGCGTTTACCATGGTAGCGCCCCTCCGCCTGAACTAAAAGCAACTCAGGCAATTTTCTGTGCCGTCCTATTTTCAAATAAAATCATTTTTGCGTCACTGGCTGTTGACGGTGGATGCGCACTCGATTCATTCGCCTTTCTTTTTTGATTTCTACGAAAAAGTAATTCTGAATAAAAATCACCATCCTGGCTTCCCCGACCTGG
The DNA here is from genome assembly GCA_964488465.1 of uncultured Ohtaekwangia sp. Lineage (GTDB taxonomy): Bacteria > Bacteroidota > Bacteroidia > Cytophagales > Cyclobacteriaceae > ELB16-189. The sequence continues at coordinate 81,739 of CAZAUN010000010.1, forward strand.
AAGCCGTACGGGAGCGACTGCTGCAAAGCACGATGGAGGTAGACCAGGTGGATTTAGGCGCGCCTTCCAAACATTTTACCGGAAGCAAGCGCGCCCTTTCAAAAATAGCCCGCGTGAGTGCGAGTCCGGTGGACCAATGCGAACTGTTGCACCGGATGGTGACGTATCTGAAGGCTACTTCTATTGTTGAGTTGGGTACCTCGGTGGGCATTACTACGTTGTACCTGGCGCGTGATCCGCAGGTGCACGTGACCACCTTTGAGGGCAATCGCGACCTGATTAATGTGGCCCAAACCCATTTCGATTATTTCCAGACCCGGAACATTCAGGTGATCGAAGGAAATCTGGATTCGACTTTATCGAAATTTTTACAACAGCCCACCAAGATTCACTTTGCCCTGATGGATGCCAACCATAGGCTGGAGCCCACGCTGCGTTACTTTCAGTTGCTTTCCAGACGAATGGCGGAAAAGGGTGTGATTGTGATTGATGATATTTATTATTCGGAAGAAATGGAACGCGCCTGGAAGACGCTGAAAGCGCATGAGCTGGTGTATGCCAGCGTGGACTTGTACCGGTGTGGCATTTTGTTTTTTGATCCGGCCCTGAATCGACAGCATTACATCTGGTCAGTTTAGTTTCATTGATTATCGCTGCAAGAAGGCTTACTTTTGCCACCTGAATTTGTATCCTATGGCCACTGTACCGGCAGAACCCAAGAAATCAAGCAGCAAAGCGGGCATCGCGATTGCGATCCTCTCCGTTATTGTGATCATTCAAAGCGTTAAAATCTATCTCGACTATCAGGAGAAGGTAGAGGTAAAAGAAGAGCTTGCCTCCACGGAGGAAGACCTGGCCAGTACGATGCAGCGGCTGAATGATGTGAAGATTGAACTCGATCAGAAGATTGCTGAGATCGCCAAGCTGGGGGGTGACGTTGCTGAACTGGAAAAAGCGAAGGCAGAAGTAATGGCGGAACTGAAGCGCAGCAATACCCGCAATTCGAAAGCCATCAAAGAATTAAAAGACCGGCTGGAAGGGTATGAGGAGTTGCTGAAGATCAAGGACGATGAAATTGAAAAACTGAAGTCAGTCAACAAAGAACTCTTTACCGAGAACCGCACGCTGAAAACCAAGCAGAATGTACTCAGCGATTCGCTGAATGTACTTACTAAAAACAAAGAAGAGCTGGCCACCAAGGTGGCGATCGCCTCGCAGCTGAAAGCTGAAAACATTGTGTTGGTGTCGGTGAATTCGAAAGGCCGGGAGAAGGAGCCTCCGTTTCGCAGGAAACAACTGGAGAAGATTAAGGTGCAGTTCAACATTGCTGAAAACAAGGTAGCCCCCATTGAGGGCAAGAAGATCATTGTGCGGGTTGTGGATCAGAACGGGCAGCCGATCTTTGACACGACCCGCGGTTCCGGTACGTTTATGGTGGATGGGAAGGAGGAGTTTTATACTTCGGCCCAGGATATTTTGTTTGACAACACCGGACAGTTGCTGGTGTTCACGTACGACAAAGGATCGGAATACGTAGCCGGAACGTACCGGGTAGAAATTTATACCGATGGGTATTTGATGGGCACGACTGAGTTTGAGGTGAAGTAGGGCCACCATGCTCCGGCCAGCGGGGGACAACTTTGCACTACACAAATAAATAACATCTTGATGATTGGTGTGGACAACACACCCAATTGCTCAAGGGTTTTATTAGCATAAAAATCATATCTTTAGCTATTAATAAAAACACATGAGACGAGATAAAGCTCTTGAAACGGTAAAGGAATTTCCTCAAGAATTTAACCTTGAGGAGTTACTGGATAGGTTGGTGTTTGTTGAAAAAGTTGAAAAGGGATTGAAGCAACTAGATCAAGGCAAGACCGTGACTCATGAACAGGTTAAGGAGATTACTAAAAAATGGTAATCGTACTTTGGACCGAATTTGCCCTGGAGGATTTAAAAATAATTTACGATTACATTGCCCGTGACTCTCCTGTTTACGCTGACAAATTCGTTGAGAAATTAATCAACCGAGTAGAGCAACTTAAGAATTTTCCAATGTCAGGTAGGGCTGTACCTGAGTTTAATTTGGAGAAAATTCGGGAATTGATTGAAGGGAACTACCGGATTGTTTACAAAATTAATTCAGACCATATTGGTGTAGTTCGTATCCATCATTCGGCACAACCATTGTCGTTAGATTAAAGGATTGTAGATAAAAAGAAGGGGTATTAAATGAATATTGAATTAACCAGAGCCACCCTTGTCCTAATCAGCGGAGGACAACTGTGCACCTTGAATTTAGTCCTTTACCCCATTGAGGGAGAGCAGTTTTAGCATCCAATCCGGGAGGGGTTTCATCGGATCGCGTTTTTTGAGGTTCAGGTACCAACCGATTTTTTCAACGATGGGAATCTTATGCGTTTCCACTAACTCCACCAGAGTGCCGTCCGGGTCTTCGCAATAGGCAAAGTGGCCTGCGGCCTTGCCCATGTCGAACGAGTTGCGGCTATCGACCGTAAAGGAGTAGCCCGCCTTTTCGCAGGCGGTATGCAGGTCGTCCATATTCGAAACATCAAAGCATACATGGATGTAGCCGTGATCGCCCCAATAGCGGCCCTGGAAAATTTTTTCGGGTTGTCTTCCCTGCACCTGCACCAATTCAATTTCATGTTGGCCCAGCAGGCGACCGAACGCCCCGCTGCGGTGCGAGGACGATCGCAAGAGGACCCGTCTCATTGTATGCTCCCCTCCGGCCAGGCTGGCGACATCGTCAAACTTGCCGGTGTGATCATAGACTACTTCCTGGAAGCCCAGAATGTCGCGGTATAACCGGAGCGCTTTCTCGATATCGGTGACTCCGATCACGCAACCGGCCACCCCGCCCATGGTTTTGTTTCGATGCTGAAACCAACTGCTGGATTCGACTACTTCGATCAGGTTGTTGAACGGATCGTATAGATAAAAATGCAAGCGTCCATCCGGAGCCTTTACCGGTTTGCCCAACAGCGGAACTCCTTTCCGGGTCAAGGCTTCATAAGATGCTTCCACCGAACGGGTTTTGAATTTGATTGCTGTAACGCCCGTATCGCCCAATAATATTTTTGGCTGGCCCTGCGGTTTGCGGCTGGTGTATTGCCAGATTTCAAGACCGGCTCCGCCTTCCAGGTTCATCGCCAGGATGGCATAGCGGTCGTGGGCCTGATCGCCTGTATACCGTTTCATGAGCGAGGCCGTTGCCCGGTCTTTGAAGATGGGCACGTTTAACCCAAAGGTTTGCCGGTACCAGGTCCAGGCTTCATCCGCATTGTCAACTCCTAATCCGATTTGTTGTATTCCGTTAATGCTATAGCTCATGAAATCCGGGCGCTGTTAGGTTAAAAATTAAGGCTGCATTTTACTAAAAAACGCGGTTACTTCAGTCATTCAGACAGGCTTGAGTCGTTTATCCCCTACAATTAGTCCCGAATTTCCGGAGATCAGTGGTTAAGTAACTGATTTCCATCGCTTTAATTTTAAAGTAGATTTGGCTCTTTTGAAGCCTTTGTCTACTTTTGCAGTCCATTTTAAAACCAATTAGTTAACTCATGAAAAATTACGAGACGGTATTCATTTTAAATCCCGTTTTGTCTGAAGACCAGGCAAAGGATACTGTCGAAAAATTCGTGAAGGTACTTACCAAGGCCAAGGCCGAAGTGATCAATGTAGAGAAGTGGGGACTTAAGAAATTGGCGTATCCGATTCAAAACAAGTCCACCGGCTTTTACAACCTTCTCGAGTTTACGACTACCTCCTCAGACGTGATCAATACGCTGGAGACTGAATTCAGACGAGACGAATCCGTCATGCGCTTTTTGACGGTGGCGCTTGACAAGCATGCGGTTGTATACAACGAACGCAGACGCAAAGGAGAATTTAACCGCACCAAGAAACAAACCACCAGAAAGGAGGAAGTTGCAGCATGACCCTCATGAACGAACCCATTAAGCGGGCCGAGAACAAGCCGAAGTATTGCCGCTTCAAGAAAAACGGAATCAAGTACATCGATTACAAAGACCCGGATTTCTTATTGAAATTTATTAACGAGCAAGGCAAGATTTTGCCGCGGAGATTAACCGGTACCAGCTGGAAATTCCAAAACAAAGTGGCGCAGGCCGTGAAGCGTGCCCGTCACATTGCGATTCTCCCGTACCTGGCTGATTCATTAAAATAACCTAACCCTGTAACACGATGGAAGTAATTTTGAAACAAGATGTAGCAGGACTCGGTTACAAAAACGATACGGTTAAAGTAAAGCCCGGCTATGGCCGGAATTTTCTGATCCCAACCGGAGTGGCCATCATCGCCAACGAGTCGAACAAGCGATTGATTTCTGAGAATGTACGCCAGGCCGCCCACAAGGCTGCCAAGGTAAAGCAAGATGCAGAAGCGCTTGCTGCCAAGATCGGAGACCTCACGATTGATATTGGTACCAAGGCCGGTGAATCCGGTAAAATCTTTGGTGCCGTTACAGCCGTGCAGGTGGCTGACCTTTTGAAAACCAAAGGTTTTGAAGTAGACCGCAAGAAGGTACACTTCAAAGAGCAACCAAAGCAATTGGGTTCCTATACTGTGACGTTGGATTTACACAAAGAAGTGAAGCACACCATTACCGTGAATGTGGTAGCGGAGTAATTCATTCAATGGAACATGTAAGAGGCCGTCTCAATAAAGGGACGGCTTTTTTATTGGGCGATGGTCAATCTATTCCGGGTTTGTAAGTCAGGTCGAAAGACCTGACTTCACCCTGTTGTTCTCTATCCAAAATCTGCTGACCTTAGGAACCAATAACTTAAATAAATGGATACCCGCACACCCGATCAACGCTTTGAGCAACTTCATCTGACATTACCACCGCCTCCTACTCCGCTGGGGGTGTATAAGCCTTTTCTCATCGTGGATAAGTTTGTCTATGTCTCCGGGCATGGTACCGTGAAAGAAGACCGGAGCCTGATTATTGGAAAAGTAGGTGTAGACCTGAATGCCGAAGAAGCAAAATTAGCGGCCCAACAAGTTGGGCTTGCTATTCTGGCTACCCTCAAAACGAATCTGGGAAGCTTCAATAAAATTAAACGCGTCATCAAAGTGTTGGGCATGGTGAATGCCGTGCCGGATTTTGAACGACATCCGTTTGTTATCAACGGGTGCAGCGAACTGTTTGCCAAGGTATGGGGGCCCGACCAGGGTGTGGGTGTTCGCAGTGCGGTGGGTATGGGTTCGTTGCCGGATAACATTCCGGTGGAGATTGAAGCGATCTTTGAGTTAGCCTAATTTTGACTTGCCCGTGAATTGGTTTTCCATCCATAACATTGAAGAACTCACGACTCCGGCCCTGGCCGTGTATCCGGAACGCGTGCGAGAAAACCTGCGCATCCTGCTCACCTTTGTGCCCGATGTGAATCGCTTGCGGCCGCATGTAAAAACAAATAAGTGCGCGGAGGTTTGTGCAATGATGATGGAGGCCGGAATTTACAAATTCAAATGCGCCACCATCGCGGAAGCGGAAATGCTGGGCACGCTGCAAGCCCGCGATGTACTGCTTGCCTACCAACCGGTGGGCCCCACCGTGCACCGGTTGCTCACGCTGATCCGGCAATTTCCCAACACACGATTTAGCTGCCTCCTCGATAACGCTGGTTCCGCCACTGCACTTGCTGCACAAGCGTGGGCGGCAGGATTAACGGTTCCGGTTTTCATTGATCTGAATGTGGGCATGAATCGCACCGGCATTTCACCGGATCATGCCTATGAACTTGTTGGCCAGTGTGTATCGCTAAAGGGAATTGAGGTTGTGGGGCTTCACGCCTATGATGGTCATTTGCGGGATGTGGATCTGGCGATCCGTAAGACCAAATGTGATGCCGGTTTTCTGGCGGTTGAGTTGTTGAAGGATCAGATTGAAAACCAGTATAAAATTAACATGGTCGTAGTTGCCGGGGGTACACCCACCTTCCCGATTCATGCGCAACGCACCTCCGTAGAATGCAGTCCGGGTACTTTTATTTTTTGGGATTACGGATATCAACACCTGTTGCCCGAGCAACCGTTTCTATTTGCCGCGCTGGTAGTTACGCGCGTGATTTCCTTACCGGCCGATCATGTTGCTACCACCGATCTTGGGCACAAAGCCATTGCCTCTGAGAACCCGCTTACACAGCGGGTGCACTTTTTAAATGCGAAGGATGTGGAACCTATTGGTCACAGCGAAGAACACCTCGTGCTGAAAACACCGGGTACCTTACAAGTTGGTGATGTTTTGTACGGTGTGCCGCATCACATTTGTCCAACGGTGGCCCTGCACGAAACCTTAGCCGTAGTGAAAGATCATACAGTGGTCGATCAATGGGTAGTGGTATCACGCAAGCGTAAAATAACGGTATGAACCACTTTCTTATCGATGCCCATCTGGATTTGAGCATGAATGCCCTGGAGTGGAACCGGGATTTGCGACAATCAATTGCACACCTTCGCGATCGTGAAGCCGGAATGACGGACAAGCCGGATCGCGGTAAGGGGGTTGTCTCGTTTGAAGCGTTACGAAACGGGAACATCGGACTTGTGGTCGCTACTCAGATTGCCCGGTATGTTGCTCCTGGGAATCCGCTTCCGGGTTGGCACTCGGCCGAACAAGCGTGGGCTCATACCCAGGCCCAGCGCGCCTGGTATGCGGAAATGGAACGCGTGGGTGAATTGAAAGCTATCACCGACTTGCCTTCGCTCGATTCCCATGTAACTGGGTGGACTCCCCAACTGCCGATCGGCTATATCCTTAGTCTGGAGGGAGCCGATTCGCTGGTGACGTTGGACCATCTTGAAATCGCTTACCAGTATGGACTGCGGGCCATCGGGCCTGCGCATTATGGGCCGGGGCGCTATGCCCAGGGAACGGATGCCACGGGAGGTATGACCCCGATTGGAAGAGAATTGCTGAAGGCGATGGAGCGGCTCAACATCATTCTGGACGCTACGCATTTGTGTGACGACAGTTTCTGGGAAGCACTGACGCACTTTCGTGGGCCCGTGTGGGCGAGTCATAATAATTGTCGCGCGCTCGTACCGCATAACCGGCAGTTTAGCGATGACCAGATTAAAGAATTGATACAACGCGGTGCGGTCATTGGTGGGGTTCTCGATGCGTGGATGCTGGTGCCTGATTGGGTGCGTGGAAAATCCACCCCTCGCCAAATGGGTTGTACCCTCGAACGGTTGATTGATCATTACGATCACATCTGTCAGCTGGCCGGAAATTCCTTACACATCGGTATTGGTTCGGATCTGGATGGGGCTTTTGGCAAAGAGCAATGCCCCTATGATCTGGAGACCATTACCGACTTGCAGAAGATAAGCACGCTGCTGAGCCAACGCGGGTATACCGAGCAGGACATTCAAAATGTGATGCACGGTAACTGGTTGCGTTTTCTGCGCAAGGCCTGGGCCTGAAGTTTCAAAATCACACGTTCTGGGGTATTCTACCCTGCAATTTCGGTGTAAAAATTCGAACTCCGGGGTAGTACTTTTCGTACCTTTCGTTGTAGAACCGTGGATATGAAGAAGAAATTATGGATTGCGTTGATTGTGGTGGTGGGTGTTGCAGGGTTTTCATTTACTCCACCGGCTGAACGGTATTTCGAGATTGCCAAGAGCCTGGACATTTTTGCTTCGCTTTTTAAGGAAGTGAACGCCTTGTATGTGGATGAAATCAATCCCAACAAAACCATTCGCACCGGCATTGATGCCATGTTGAATTCGCTGGATCCCTACACCAATTTCATTTCGGAAGACGAGGTGGAAGATTTTCGCACGCAGAATACCGGTCAATATGGAGGGATTGGGGCGGTGACGCGCCAGATTAATAACCGCACCGTGGTTACGATGGTGTATGAAAATTATCCGGCCTATAAGAATGGATTGCGGATCGGAGATGAAGTGATCAAGATGAACGGCATTGAGTTGGCCCGGTTAACCGTAGAGGAAGCCAACCATCTCATGCGGGGTCAGATTGGTACCCTTGTGAAGTTAACGGTTCAGCGCCTGGGCCAAAAGGATCCAATTGACATTGAGTTCAAGCGTGAGAAAATCAAAATCAGCAACGTGCCGTATTATGGCATGCTCGGTTCGGATATGGGATACATTCAACTGACCGAATTCACACCCGATGCGGGGAAAGAAGTAAAGACTGCCCTGCTGGCCCTTAAAGAGCAGGGCGCCCGGTATTTGATTCTTGACTTGCGCGGCAACCCGGGCGGCTTGTTGCATGAGGCGGTGAACATCTGCAATCTTTTTATTCCCAAAGGAAAAAAGGTGGTGGACACGAAAGGCAAAGTAGAAGACAGCAACATTACTTATGAAACCCTGAATTCTCCAGTAGACCTGGAGATTCCCGTAGCCGTTATCATTAACCGGGGCAGTGCGTCTGCTTCTGAAATTGTTGCCGGTACGTTGCAGGATTACGACCGGGCGATTGTGCTTGGCGAGCGGTCGTACGGCAAGGGATTGGTGCAGGTTCCCCGACCGCTGTCGTATAATTCGCAAGTAAAAATTACGACCGCTAAATATTACACCCCCACGGGCCGGTGTATCCAGGTGTTGGATTACACCCATCGCAGGGAAGACGGCAGTGTGAGTTCGATTCCCGACTCCCTGAAGAAAGAGTTCCGCACCTCCCGGGGCCGGATTGTTTATGATGGAGGCGGTATTGAGCCCGACCTACCCATCGAGGCGCAAGAATTCGCCACGGTAACCCAGGTATTGTATGGGCAGGGATTTATTTTTGACTATGCTACGAAATATGCTTACGAACATCCGGCCCTGGCGGAGATTAAAAGTTTTTCGTTGTCGGATGCAGAATATGCGGACTTTGTTTCCTGGATGAAGGGGAAGTCTTATAAAGTTGAATCTCCGGTGGAAGCCGAGTTGGCTGAACTAACGCAGGAGGCCAAGCAAGAAAAATTTTATGAGGATTTGAAACCCCAATTGGATCAGATTCGACAAAAACTTGCCGATACCCGTAAAAACGAATTGCTGTTTCACAAAGAACAAATCCGGCAGCTGCTTGAAAAGGAAATTGCTGCCCGCTATTATTTCGAAAAGGGATCGGTGGAAACCGGATTTAAATATGACCAGGAAGTGAAGGCCGCCATTCAGGCACTGCACAATCAAGCGGAGTACAAAAAGATTCTGAAACTATAAGCGTTGAAACGATTTACCTCACCCCGACTGTTGCGATGGCTATTGACTCCGATAGCCATTTTTGCATTCATGCTGTTGATGGATTCCTGTTTGCAGTTTCGGATGAGCCGAAGTGAGATCGATCAGTACTTTGTTGATAAGCCCTCGAAAGGGATCTTAACGCAGTATGCGGCAGGCAAGCGAACGATTACCTACCTGAAGGCCGGATCGGAAGACAAACCCCTGATTGTTTTCATTCATGGATCTCCAGGGTCGTTGAGTGCCTTTATCGATTACCTGGCCGACAGCACCCTCCTTGCCCAGGCGCTTTTAATTTCGGTTGACCGGCCCGGCTTTGGCGCTTCCGATTTTGGCTATGCTGAACCCTCGTTAAAGAAGCAAGCCGCGTTATTGAAACCGATCCTGGTAGAACACAAAAACAACCGGCCCATCCTGCTGGTAGGACACTCGTTGGGGGGACCACTCATTGCCCGCATGGCGATTGACTATCCGGAACTGGTTGATGGTTTGATCATGGTGGCACCTTCCATCGCTCCGGAGTTGGAGCCGAATGAATGGTTTCGGGCTCCGTTGGCAACTCCTTTTTTGAAATGGTTGTTGCCGCGCTCCATCCGGGCTTCCAATGATGAGATTTATCAGTTGAAACCGGAACTGGAAGAGTTGATTCCGTTGTGGAAAAAAATTACCACCCCTACGATTGTCATTCAGGGTACGAAAGACTCCTTGGTGGATCCGGGCAATGCAGCCTTTGCCGAAAAGATGATGGTGAATGCACCGGTGCAAATTCAATTACTGGAGGGGATCGATCATTTTATTCCGTGGAGTCATCCGGAAACTATTCGTGCAGCCGCGCTTGCGTTGCTGGAAAGCCAGGCGATGGCAGCTACGAATAAATAATCACACTGCCTCTGATCTGTAAAAAGAAAGGCCGCTCTCTGAAGCGGCCTTTTCTTTTCTGTTAAAACATTTAGCGCAAAAACAACAGCTCACGGTATTTTACCAAGGGCCAATCTTCATCATCTACGAGTAATTCCAGTTTATCCACGGCATCGCGAATTTTATCGAAGTACTTTTCTTTGATGTCATCACAGTACCCGAATGCACGCTTGTGGGTATCGGTAATTTTATTGAGTCGCTTGCGTTCCTCAATCATTTCCCGCACACTGGTTTTGATGGTTTCGATATGTCCGGAGATGTCGGTAATGGTTTGCACCACCGCTTTGTTATCCACGCCCAATCCTTTCAGGCCATTGGCATTGCTGATCAGTTTATTTTGGTAGGCAATGGCGGTTGGGATGATGTGGTTCATGGCCAGATCCCCGAGCACCCGCGCTTCAATCTGTACGCGCTTGATGTAGCTTTCCAGCTTGATCTCGTTGCGAGCTTCCACTTCCTTGTGCGACATGACGCCATGCTTCTCGAACAGCTCCAATGATTTTTTGGAAACAAACCCTTCAATGGCGCGGGGCATATTTTTGATGTTGCTCAGTCCGCGTTTTTCGGCTTCCTTCACCCACTCTTCGGAGTATCCATCGCCTTCGAACCGGATGGATTTGGATTCTTTGATGTACTTGCGGAGAACATTCACGATGGCCATGCGCTTCTCTTCGCCCTTTTCAATTTCCCCACTCACGGTCTCATAGAATTTCGTAAGCTGGTCGGCCACAATCAGGTTGAGGACGGCCATGGGGGTGGCGCAGTTGTCGGAGCCACCCACCGCGCGGAACTCAAACTTGTTTCCGGTAAAGGCAAATGGGGAAGTACGGTTGCGATCGGTAGCGTCCAGGATGATTTCCGGAATCTGATCGATGCCCAACTTCATATACATGTTGTCGCCTTTTTCAATCTTCACATTGCCTTTCTTCTCCAACTCATCCAAGACGGCCGTCATTTGTGAACCGATGAACACCGACATGATGGCGGGCGGAGCTTCGTTGGCCCCCAGGCGAAAATCGTTGCCCGGAGTGGCGATGCTGGCGCGCAATAAATCAGCGTGCTCGTGTACGGCCTTGATGGTGGTGACAAAAAAAGTAAGGAACAATAAATTATCGCGGGCGGAACTGGATGGTGCGTACAGGTTTACCCCGGTGTCGGTAATGAGTGACCAGTTGTTATGTTTTCCGCTGCCATTCAACCCGGCAAACGGTTTTTCGTGGAAGAGTATTTTCAGGTTATGTTTTTCACCCACCCGGCTCATCACATCCATCATCAATTGGTTGTGATCATTGGCCACATTCACTTCTTCAAACAAGGGGGCCACTTCAAACTGGCTGGGCGCCACTTCATTATGCCGGGTGCGTACGGGTATCCCCAACTTCCAGCTCTCAATTTCAAAATCGCGCATGAAGTCATACACACGACCCGGAATGGTTCCGAAGTAGTGATCTTCCAACTGCTGGCCGCGAGCCGGAGCATGGCCAAACACTGTGCGGCCTGCCATCACCAGGTCGGGGCGGGCATTGTATAACGCTTTGTCCACCGCAAAGTATTCCTGCTCCGGACCCAACGAGGCTACCACGTGTTGAATGTCTTTATCAAACAGTTGGCAAACCTGCGTAGCCGCCAGGTCTACTGCCTTCAACGCTTTCAACAGTGGCGACTTGGTATCGAGGGTTTCTCCGGTGTAGGAAACAAAGATGGTGGGAATGCTTAACGTCTTTCCATACAGAAACATGGGCGAAGTAGGATCCCAGGCGGTATAGCCCCGGGCTTCGAACGTGCTGCGAATGCCGCCACTTGGAAAGGAAGAGGCATCGGGTTCTTGCTGAACCAGTTCACTGCCTTTAAACTTTTCGATGCCCGAGAGTGCATCAAAAAACGAATCGTGCTTTTCGGCTGTTCCGCCCGTCATGGGTTGGAACCAGTGCGTAAAGTGGGTGGCGCCTTTGGCAATGGCCCATGACTTTGCTGCTGAGGCAACGGCATCCGCAGTTGCTTCATCAATTTTTTCGTGGTTCTTGATAGCATTGCTTACTTTTTTAAAGACGGCCGGAGCCAGGGTTGCCCGCATCTGTTCCGCGCCAAACACATTCTCGCCAAAAAAATGCGAAATGTTGGGCGTGGTAGGTTCTACAGGAACCTTCGTGCGTTCATTTAGTTTTTTGAGCGCTTCGAATCGTAATTGAGCCATAGTAGTGGTTGTTTTTAAGGTAGATGGCGTCAAAATTATAGTTTTTTTAAACTATTAGGCTTCAGGCAGGGCTAATTTTAAAAAAATATTATCGCACTTGATGGAAGTAGGTTAAAAAATAACCCTAACACTAATTAGTAGACTGTGCCTTGCGATTTTTCGTTTCATTGAATTGAAGGTCGTAGTCTGGCCGGAGGGTGCCCATCCACCGATCCCACCAAAGAAAATACAGACCATAATTTCCTGTGAAGTAGCGGTGGTGTTGGTTGTGGTTGACGGAAGTATTGATCCACTTCCCAAGGCGCGAACGCGAGAATCCTTTCGGATAAAGTTCATATCCAATGTGGCCATAGACATTGTAGATCATCATGATGAGCAAAAAGAGTGCGATGGCGAGGGGATGAACGGGCATACTAAATGCAATCACCACGATGATTCCGGCTTCGATGATTGCTTCCAGTGGGTGGAAAGCGAAGGCGGCCCAGGGTGAGGGGTTGACCGAGAGGTGATGGACTTTATGGAAAATAGGAAAGAGCTTGGGGTGGTGCATCAGGCGATGGGTCCAATAGAAGTAGGTATCGTGAATCACCAGCATGATCAGGATGCTGACCATGAAATAGCCCGTACCGAAATCAGCCCACCGGGTGTACAGTTGGGTATACGGTCTCACCGGAGTCATGAAGAGGCCGTACCCAATGGCCGTAAAGATGACCGAGGTAATCAGAGAATAGAAGATTTCACGCAGGTAATCTTTATTTTGAGGAAACCGGGGTTGAATCTTTTTATGGGCCCAGGCATTTCTTTTGATCCAATAGAAGATCGAAAAGGCGATCGAAGCCAGAATCAGGTACCGGAGGAGGACCACCAGGAATAACACATGGATTCTACCGTCAGTAAACCATTGCATAGGTCATTAAAAGAAAAAAACAGCGCAAGTATAAACTAAAAGTGGTCTTTTTTCGTCTTAGTGGCTATACAAAGTGACCAATGGTATGATTAATCTAGCATTTACCCGGCCCAGCCTATCCCATGCGAAAGTTGATGGAACTTATCTGAAAAACTTTAGTCAGGCTTTGATCAACTGGGAATTGAACCGCCAGGAAGACCGGAAAAATACGATTCTGAGAAAGGCCAGGCGAACGGTAAAATAAAAAAAGCCAGGTAGTCTGGCTTCTTTGCTTTTCAGAACCCGTATTTATTAGCTTGATTTCTTCACAGACCCTCCGCTGCTGGAGTCGGTATTTGTCCGGCCCGGGGTACCCCGATAGCGGATACTTCCGCCACTGCTAGCATGCGCAGTTAATTCTTTTGTTACCGAAATTTTTGCGCTTCCAGCACTGGACGCTTCGGCCCGGACGACCTCACATTCCAATTCGTAGGCATCTACCTCACCGGCACTGCTCACTTCGAGTTCCAATGATTTAGCCTTGCCTTCCAATACAATATCTCCGGCACTGGATACATCGACCATCACATCACCGGCATTGATGGCAACTTCAATGGTAGCTGCGCTGGAGGCACTCAGGGTAAGCGAATTGCTTGAAATTGTTCCTTCGGAATACACATTGGCGGCCGAACTGGCATGGATGCGATCCAATGAAACGTAGGTTACATATACTTTTACATTTTGATTTTTATACCGGCCATCGCGCATGTGAATTTTCAAATAACTGCCGCTGATTTCGGTAAGTACATTGCCGAGAGCGGTTCCGGAGGTTTCAACCCTTACACTTTCTTTATCCCCTTTCTTCAGATAAACATCAATCGCTTCACCAGCTTTGAGGCCGCTGAACGAGCCGATGGAGCGAACCTCGCTTTGCTGGCCCATGCCCGCGATTGAACACATGCTGAGAAATAAAGCCGCTATGAATTTTTGCATACAACAAACAATTTTGACCCAATGACCACCCCGCAATGCATTGGTTGCTTGGCGAAAACAAAGGAGTCCATTTTTTTTTACCCGGTGTAAGAAATATCCATTTTTTACTCTAAATTTCGAGTATTCGTCCAATAATTTCGCACAAAACTAACTGACCATGATTAAAGAACAATTAAATGTGTTAATCAATCTGGCTGCCAGCGATCGCACGGTGGGTGAAAAGGAGGCCAAGATCATCCACATGATCGGGAAGGCCAACGGGGTATCCAAAGACGAAATCGAAGAGATGATGAAAAAGCCAAATACCATTGGTGATTTGACCCGGCTTACAGAAGATCAGAAGTTCGAAAACCTATACCATATGATTCAGTTAATGAAAAGTGATGGACAGGTCTTCAAGAGCGAGATTCATTTTTGTGAGCAAATCGCTGAAAAGCTGGGTTATAAAAAGGCTGTGGTGTCTGAGTTATCGTCCCGGATCTATTCTGATCCTACCATCACTTCTGACCGCAAGATGTTATTTGAGCGTGCACACAAATTCCTGAAGTAAAATCGTTGACTTCAAGGTATACAAAGGGCCGGTTCGCACCGGCCTTTTTTATTTCTTCTCGTATGCCACCCTCCCACCCAAGATGGTCATGGTTACTTCGGCAGACAAGATCTCCGGATCCGGAATGGTCATCAGGTCTTTCGAGAAAATGGTGAAATCGGCAAGCTTGCCGGATTTGATCGATCCCTTAATCGTTTCTTCAAAGGCCCCATAGGCCGCATCGAGGGTGTAGGATTTCAACGCCTGCTCGCGGGTCATTTTTTCTTCCGGCTCGTAGCCACCGGCTGGTTCACCCTTCAAGGTTTGACGCGTTACCGAAGCAAAGAACGAAGCAATCGGATTGATGGGCTCAACAGGCACATCGGTACCATTTACAATAACAGCTCCGGTTTTCAATAAGGATTGCCACATGTAGGCACCTTCGCGGATGCGTTTCGCTCCTAACCTGTCGATGGCCCAGGGTCGATCGGAAGACAAGTGGATGGCCTGCATGGCTGGAATTACCCCCAGCTTTCCAAAGCGCGGAATGTCGTTCGGATGCAGATGTTGTGCATGTTCAATCCGATAGCGATGATCCCGGGACTCCGGTTTTTCATTCAGGGCCATTTCATACCGATCCAGAATTTCTTTGTTGGCCCGATCGCCAATGGCATGCGAACAAATCTGAAAACCATGCTTCAATCCTTCGCGGGAAATCTTCAGTACTGTGTCCATCGATAGTGTGGCCATACCGCTGAAGTCAGGCCGATCGGAATACGGTTCCAACAACCAGGCACCGCGGGAACCCAACGCCCCATCGCAATTTAATTTGATGGCGCGGATGGTTAGCAAATTTGCCGTGTCTACTTCTGGACCTTTGCGAAACCATTCGTAGAGCAGGTCACTGTCGAATCCCGTTAGCATGGCGTAGATTCGGGTATTCAATTTTCCTGCCGTCTTAAATCGCTTATACAATTCGATGTTTTCGCGGGAGACACCGGCATCGTGAAAGCTGGTGATTCCATTTCGCAAACAAGCAGCCATGGCGAGTTCCAGGGCTTGTTCATCCGTTTCGGCCGTATTCTCAGGAATGTGTTGTGCGATGAGCATCTGGGCGCGTTCATTGAAAAGCCCGGTTGGGTTACCCAATTCATCGACCATGATTTCACCACCTTCCCCAAGGTCCTTGCCCAACTTTTCAACCGAAAGTTGGTTCACGCCTGCGAGTTGCATCGCTTTGGCATTGGCAAAACCGGCATGCCCGCTGGCATGTCTTAAGAACACCGGGTTATCCGGAGACACGGCACTGAGCAGTTGGTGGGTTTGAAACCCATTGACCATTTTCTCCGGTTTTTTTGTCCATTTGTCCTGATGCCAGCCCCGTCCTAAAATCCATTGACCCGGTTGTGCTTTGGCCACCGCCTCTTTCACTTTTTCCACCAACTCATCATAGCTCGCTACATTCATGAGATCGAGGTTCAACTCGTTGTACCCTAATCCCATCAGGTGACCATGACCTTCAATAAAGCCCGGGGTCATGCTTTTGCCTTGTAGGTCAATGATCTTTGTATGCTCCCCTTCATATTTTGAAAGCTCGGTTAATGCTCCGGCAAATACAATCGTATCGCCACTTACCGCCACCGCTTCCACAACAGGATTCTCGGCTTCTACTGTGTAAATAGTTCCGCCCCGAATAATCAGATCGGCTGGTTTTCGCTTTTCAGCACACCCGGTAAATAATAGCGATACCAGAAATGCACTGACAAGAAACAATTGTTGAATTTTCACGGATCTATGGTTTAACGCTTAAAAGTAAGAAGCAATTTCATTCGATGTTGAGTCTATTTTTATCAACGGCAGGAATGGCTTGTTTTGTATCTTCGCAGCAGGCATGAAAGGACGTTTCAAGTTTTTTGGTCAACTCGCCTTGTTCTGGCTTCTTTTTTTTTCCGTGAGTCGGATTCTCTTTTTTGCTTATCTGTACGTTCAAACCAACACACTTACGGTAATCGAGATTGTTATGCCGATGGCCCTTGGCCTTCGCATGGATGCGGCCATGACAGGTTATTGGTTGCTCCTTCCTGGGTTGATTTTTTCAGCTTCTTCCTTCCTGTCTTCAGTATGGGTTTATCGCCTGCAAGGGTTTATTACCAGCCTCCTGCTTTTTATCTCCTCCCTTTTGGTGATAGCCGATTTGGAACTTTACAAGCATTGGGGATTTCGCATCAACGCTACCCCTCTGATGTATCTTGAATCAGAAGCTACCAGCAGTGTGAACCCTGCAATCTTTGTGTTGCTGATAATCCTCTTTGGTGTGTTGTTCATTTCCTTTCTATTATTTTATTGGAAGAAACTAGCTCCCCCGTTACGATCGCTTCCATCCGTTTCTACCAAATGGAGTTTGCTCTGGTTGCTGGTGACAGCCGCGCTGATTATCCCCATCCGAAGCAGTTTTAGTGTCGCTCCCCTCAATACCGGAGTGGTTTACTTTCACAAGAGCAAGGCCTTTCCTAATCATGCCGGTATTAACCCGGTCTGGAATTTTTTTAAAGATGTAACGCGTAAGGAGAATCTTCACTATCCCGATCACTTTTATCGGGTGCCTGAACTGAATGTTCAATTTGATTCCCTTATTAACACCCGTGGAGCCACCCGGCAACTTATCTCCCAGGAGAAACCTAACATTATACTAATCATTCTGGAAGGGTTTACGTCAAAAATCATTGCCCCATTAGGCGGCCTGGAGAACTTAACGCCTGAATTTAACGCGCTCACCAAAGAAGGGATTCTTTTTGAAAACTTTTATGCCAGTGGTGATCGTACCGATAAGGGAATTGTATCCCTCCTCAGCGGCTACCCGGCACAACCCCAAAGTTCCATTATCAAGTTTCCAAATAAAACGCAGCAACTACCCTATCTGCCGAGAATCCTGGAAAAAGCCGGGTATCATACCTCCTTCATGTATGGTGGTGATATCGGCTTTGCCAACATGGAATCCTACCTGATTCAGGCAGGTTTTAGTCACATCACGGAGGGTGACGATTTTGACAGTGAGTTTGATGTTTCAAAATGGGGGGTTGCTGATCACTATGTCTTCGAACGCTTAAAGAGTGAATGTGATACGGCTGCCTATCCTTTTTTTAAAGTCATGTTAAGTTTGAGTAGTCATGAGCCCTTCCTGGTGCCCATGGAGACGGTCTTCCCAGGTGGGGAGGAGGGTTCTATGTTTCTTAACTCCTGCTATTATACCGATCGAAGTTTAGGAGACTTTATTAAAAAGGCAAAACAACAACCATGGTGGAAAAATACGCTTGTCATCATCACGGCTGACCATGGCCACCGGTTCCCGAATCCAACAGAGCTAAAGGATAAGGAACGGTTCAGAATTCCTATGCTCTGGATAGGCGGTGTTATACCCTCAGCCGAGCGGATTAAAACCTACGCTGGTCATACCGACCTTGCGAATACGGTTTTAGCTCAAGCAGGACTCGGAACTTCCCCGGATTTTTCATTTAGTAAAAACATCCTGGCCGACACCGTTACCTCGTTCGCTTTGTATGTCTTTAACAATGGCTATGGATATGTGAGTCCTACGAATGAAACGATCTATGACTTTGATCTGAAAGACTACTTAACCCAGCAGGGAAATAAGCGGGAACTTCTCCTTGGTAACGCGTACATGCAAAAACTTTTTGACGACTATAACCATAAATAAATGAAACGAATTATTCTTATCAGTACTTTTGCCTGGCTCTGTTTGCACTCCGTCAAGGCTCAGGATGTCGGGCTTTCCTTTTCCTACTTCATTCCCCGTAACGGATATTTCTCCACGCCCATCAGTCCGTTTTCCTTGCGGGGCGTTGGGTTTAACCTCAACCGGTTTCTTGCCCTTGAAACGGGGGCTTCGCTCTACCGGATGTCGGGCCTGAGCATGACCGGCTTGCCCTATGAAACGAAAGACCCATTCCTCGGACCCAACTTCACGCTTTTCGTTCCTGTGGAACTCGTTCTTCAGTTTGCCGGAAAGCAAGCAGAGTTCGATATCAAAGGCGGTGTGTTTGGATTTTATGGCTTCGATAATAAGTTGAACTATGGAAACATTGACCGGACCCTCCGGGAACTTGAAAACTGGGATGTAGCCAATGCCACACTGAATTTTGATAACCACCCCGGGTATGGATTTCATGCCGGAGTTGAGTTTACCTTATATATCACCCGCCAATTTGGAATCTCGATTGAAACAAATTATCTGATGGGGGCTGCAAAATTTCCGTTGACCGGCTCGTACACCGGAGGTACGCTGAGTGCCCTTGAAATCAAACCCGTTGATTATGCAGAGGCGCAGGTTGACTTTACCGGGTTGGAATTTTCAATTGGTGTGATCTTTACCGGGCGGTAGAAGTTCCAAATCAATTCTTCGAAGAATCCGGGCCTTGCGAAAGGGAGTCTTTGTTAAAATTTCCACCAGCGCTTGTTGCGCCAAATCGAGATCATAAAATGATCCGGTAAGCCAGATGGAATCTTGGTCTGACTCCCATCTTGACACGCCATAAAATTGAAGTAACGGGTCCTGGAGGTGGACAGAATCAACTTCAGCGGGTGATCCCAGCCGGATCGCGTATTGAACGGTATCTGAACCCTGCGGGGTGCGCTCAAATACATTCACGTTGTGTTTGCTTAACAATGCCCGTGCATCTTTGGCAAATAATTTTTGTGCTTCGCGGGCAATGGGCTCCTTTATGAAGACCGTATCGCCTTCAAAATAACGAAAGGGTCGGATGACAAAATCCCGGGACTTTTGTACCCACTCCAATTCATATTCAACGGTATCGATGGTGGTACGGCTAACGGAATCCGTGCTGACTTTTTGTAAATCAATCCACACCATCGCTCCACCATCGCGGTACCGCGGACGCTGGCCGGAGACAAAATTTCCCAACGAATAAACCACGACCTGGTTTTCCTGCTTGCTCCACTGCATGGGTTGTAAAACGTGTGGGTGTGCCCCAATCACCAGGGTGGCGCCTTCCTGAAAACATAAGGCTGCCAGTCGCTTTTGTTCAAGATTGGGCAAACTTTGGTACTCGGCCCCCCAGTGCATAAATACGATGATCGCATCCGACTGTTGGCTGCGTGCCTTTTCGAGATCCTGTTTGATCTGTACGGTATCGATCAAGTTGACGATGTTGGGTTTGGTGACGGGGATGCCATTGGTGCCATAGGTATAATTCAACAACGACAAATGAAATCCATTCTTTGTTATTACCAGCGGATAGGTTTCACTGCGCTCCAGCGAATCGAGAAAGGTGCCGGTATGCAACAGCTGCAAGGAATCCAGGACGCGGAGGGTGCGTTCCAATCCTTTTCGTCTCCGATCAAGGCTATGGTTGTTGGCGGTAACCAGAATATCGAAGCCCGACTTTTTTAATTCCACAGCCAGTGCATCGGGAGCGCTGAATTGGGGATAGCCTTTGTAGGGTGCACCGGCCAGGGTCAATTCCAGATTGCCGAATGTGAGGTCAGCCGAGCGCAGGATTGGGGCCACGTATTCAAAGCACGCTGAATAGTCATAGCGTTTTGTTTCCGGATCAAAGGCAGCAGCGATGTTGGAGTCGTGCTGCATGATGTCGCCCACAAACAGCAGCGAAAGCCGGGTGGTGTCTTGCCCGAAGGTTGTAGAACTTATCAGCAAGAAAACAATACTCAGAATTCTAGGCATCTTGATAGGCGATGAGCTTATTATCTGCAATAACAAAAATTCTATCCTCTTTCCGGGGCACAATGCGTGCCATTCCGGTGAATGAACCAAAAGCCGGAAGAATGGCCTGGTGGCTACCAAAATAAAAGCAAGGTAAGGTTACGGATTGTCGTCCGCTGCCGCGCAACTGAACGGCCGGGTGGATGTGGCCACACAGGTTGTAGCTTCCTTCCGGGACTTCGGCCAGTGGTTCGTGTGTGAGGAGGAACTTTCCAAGTGGCAATTGGCTCAGGGTTACCTTCACGTTATGCCGTTCATACTGTACCGCACTGAGGATATCATGATTGCCCAATACCAGTTCGAACTGGCAGGTTGAAAAGTGTTTTCGGATCTGACCCACCACTTCCCATTCTTCATTGTAATGACTGTGGAACAAATCGCCCAGGAAGATCACCCGTTCTGGTTTTGTTTGTTGCAGTAAGGAAATTAATGTTTCTGAATTTTTATCGTTGGCGCGGACCGGCACGGGTATTCCGGATTTGCGAAAGTGATTGATCTTTCCAAAATGCAAATCGGCTATCAAAAGCACCTTCCACCGTTTTAAAAACAGGGCTTTTTGGGGAAGCAGTTCTACTGCTTCTGATAAAACTTCCACCCACATGAAGTGCTACAGGCTGCTTTAGGAGCTTGAGAGAAAAAAATGTGGGCCCAGCTGGGCACGATCCAGCGACCCCCTGATTATGAGTCAGGTGCTCTAACCAGCTGAGCTATGGGCCCCTACGTTTTGGGAGTGCAATGTTAATAATTACCCCTAAAATTACCTAAGCGTAAAAAAGAGAATCGCTTCTTTGTAGATGCCCGTTTCGGGGTAAAGAAGCTGAAATTTTCAGACACATTCACGGGCAGCGGAGTCCCCGAGGCGGGAGACTCCGCAGCGAAATGAAATCGAAGCTAAATACCTATCGTATGCAATTGATGATGTAAAGCTTTCCACTTTTAAAAAGCATAAATCAAACTCAGATACGGATTGACCGGAAATGTTACCTTCCACTGGCCCTTCTCAATTAGCTCCGTGCCTTTGAATACGGCAATCACTTCGGGGCGCAGGGTAAAACGTTTCGACAATGGAATTGAAATGCTGGCCTGCACGGTATTGAATACATCGATCAAGGCACCGGAATCCACTGCGCCCACGTGGCCATCATCCGCATGCTGACTATGGTCGTGTTCCATCCCCAACCACATTTTCATGTCGTTGATGCAATGCGTTTCCATCAGGCCCATGCCCACTGACCCTCGCAGGCCGTTGGGGAGACGCCATTCGGCATCCACCACCGCCATCGACAGCATCCACGGCATCACGTACTCATTGTCTTTGTCGAACAGAAAGGTGCCGTCCCGCTCGGGGTAGTAGACACTCATGAAGCGAAACAGAACCTTGAATTGTTTTGCTTCCACGAGTGACAGATTCACTTTAAGGCCATAGAGCCCGAGCGAACCGGTGGTACCCCCCACCGCGCCCACCGAAAACCGATTCGTGATTCCGTACATTACATCACCGATGAGTACAGGTGGCGGTGAGACCGAAGAATACGTGGTCAGCAACGTTCCATTAAACCGGCCCCGGGAAGGAAAATGCGGATCATTTTTGAAGGTGCGATTACCATAAAACACCTGGGCCATGGTGATCTTGGCCGTTAGTAACATGAGTGTTAGGATGAGCGCTTTCATCGTGTTGTTGTTTTGATGAATCAAAAGTGTAGGCTTGAGGATAAAAGCGGATGTCAAATTTTGCTGGTCTAAAAACTAAGAATTGCAGGTTTTAACCTTATTCATCACTGGTTGCCGGTTATCGGCCATCCGGTTGCGATATCTGCAATTCGCCAACCGGCTGGTTGCGATTCTCCGCACTTTCAAAAAGTGACCCCTGGGTTGTGGGAAGTTGTGGTCAACCCATAAATTCACACATCCAATCGTGCGTATGAAACGAATTCTGATTTTTCTTTGCCTGCTTCCGGCTGTGTTATCGGCTCAACTTCCAACCCGAAAAATTGAGCCCGTTAGTTTTTCTCAAGTCACCATCACCGATACCTTCTGGAAGCCTACGCTGGATAAGGTAGCTACTACCACCCTGCAAGCGTGTATTTATCAAACCGAAGTGAAGACCCCACGCATCCGGAATTTTGAAAAGGTTGCCCGCGGACAAAATGAAAAACATGAAGGCATCTTTTATGATGACTCGGATGTATTTAAAGCGTTGGAAGCCATTGCGTACTCATTGAAGAATCATCCGAACCCGGCCCTGGAAACGAAAGCGGATGAATGGATTGATAAGATTGCTGCGGCTCAGTTGCCGGATGGTTATATCAACACCTATTATACACTGGGGCGACTGAATGAACGGTGGAGTGATATGAGCATGCACGAGGATTATAATGGCGGCCATTTGATTGAAGCAGCCGTGGCCTACTATCAGGTGACGGGCAAACGAAAACTGCTAGATGTAGCCATCCGATTTGCGGATCATTTTGATTCGCTCTTCGGACCCGGTAAAAAACACTGGGTTACCGGTCATCAGGAACTGGAACTGGCTTTGGTAAAACTTTACAACGTTACCCAGGATAAAAAATATCTCACCCTGGCGCACTGGTTGTTGGAAGAGCGCGGTCATAAATATGCCAAAGGCTACACGTGGACCGAATGGAAAGACACGGCCTATGCTCAGGATGTGGTGCCGGTGCGCGAGCAAAAAGAAATTACCGGCCATGCGGTACGCGCCATGTACCTCTACACCGGGACAGCCGATGTGGCGGCCCTCACTGGAGACGCAGGGTATATGCAGGCTATGCAGACCGTATGGGAAGATGTGGTGCACCGCAACCTGTACGTTACCGGGGGCATCGGATCATCTGGAAGCAATGAAGGCTTCAGCACCGATTACGACTTGCCTAATGAACAAGCCTATTGCGAAACCTGTGCTTCCGTGGGCATGGTGTTCTGGAATCAACGGATGAATTTACTGACAGGCAATAGTCAGTTTATTGATGTGTTAGAGCGGAGTTTATACAATGGTGCCCGCGATGGTCTTTCCCTATCGGGCGATCGGTTTTTTTATGGAAACCCACTTGCTTCGGATGGAAGACACTACAGACGCGAGTGGTTTGGAACTGCCTGTTGCCCCGCTAACATTGCGCGACTGGTATCTTCGCTGGGGGATTATATCTACGGGTATTCTGATGCGGGATTATGGATTAACCTTTTCATCGGCAGTTCAACTACAGCCCGCATCGGCAAAGCGGAGGTTCCTATTACGATGGAAACCAACTACCCATGGGATGGTAATGTGAAACTGACGCTGCAACCGAAATCAAAAAGTAAGTTTAAAGTTCATTTTCGTATTCCCGGATGGGTGCAGGGTGAGGCTGTTCCTGGCGACTTGTTTGTTTTTGAAGACACGACAAAAGAGGCGTTCACTCTTTCGGTCAATGGAATGGCTGTTCCGTTTCAACTTTTAAATGGTTATGCTGTAATCGACCGCGACTGGAAAAAAGGCGATCAGGTTGAATTGGTGCTGCCCATGGACGTAAAGCGAATTGTTTCGCGCCCGGAAGTAAAACAAAATGCAGACCGGGCTGCCTTACAACGCGGGCCGCTGGTGTATTGTGTGGAAGGTGCCGACAATGGGGGTCAGGCCTGGAATTTTATTCTTCCTGATAACGCCCGATTTACCACCTCCTTTCAACCTAATTTGCTGGAAGGTGTTACTACCATTCAATTCGATGCCCCTGCTGTTCAGGTGACTTCGGATGGACAATCGGTAATAACCGAAACGAAAAAAATTACGGCCATCCCCTATTTTGCCTGGTGTAACCGAGGCCAAAATCCCATGCAGGTGTGGTTGCCCCGGAAAATCAAGGAGGTGAAGGTGAACCGGTAATTCCTTATTTCAATTCACTCAGTTTGATTACCCGGTTGATTCTTTCCTTACCTTCTGCATCATGAATTTGTAAGCTGATCTCCGGGTCCTGCAATTGCCAGTTTACTTTGATTAATCCAAAGTTATTCTCCATCACGGGCCCATTGATCCGGTGGTCGTTGGGGGTTGCAAAATCCCAGGTAGATGTGATGCCACTGGCCGTTACATCATAGATTGGATACAAATCGGGGCTGGTGAGTTTGGAGATCTCTGCATAATGCACATCTCCAGAAATGAATAGTACGCCCTTTGCCTGGGTAGATTTAATAAGTTCCAGGAAGCGCTTTTGTTCATGAGGAAAATTCGTCCAGGCTTCGTAACCATTGTGGGTAATGCTGAATTGTGTGCTTGATGCTATTATCCTTAATTCAGCTGGCTTTTTTAACTCCGCCTCAAGCCAGCGCCATTGTTCTTCGCCCATCATGGTCGAATCAATCGTTTCATAAGGCGAATAGTCCAACGTATAATTAAACCGTACATCCCCATTTCTGTTTCCGTTGTAGGGCAGCAACTTATCACGAAAGGTTCGCAAGTCCGGAAAAATGATCTGAATGCGGTTACCGGTAGTTCCAAAATAGGCGGTATGGTAAATTCCGGGATGGTTGTGGATTGACGGATCGTTCTGATCGCCAAAGAAGTCCAGGAAAATCTGCTTGGACTCTTCCTTGTAAGGATAATGTCGTCCGGAATCATTCCATCCGAAATCGTGATCATCCCAGATGGCATAGATGGGCATTGCCTTTTTTAGTCGTTGAAATTCAGGTTTGTTAGCCAACACCTCATAATTCATTCTTAAGGTATCCATGCTGTATGTATCACTGTAAATGTTGTCGCCCAGGTAAATAAAAATATCGGGGTGCTTGCTGATTACCTGATCCAATACCGGTTGTGGTTTCCATTGTTCGGCACACGAACCAAAGGCGATGGTGCTAATGGCGGATGACGTTTCTGTTGTTGTACCCTCCTTCTTGCTACAACTCACGAAGCATACGCTAACCATCAGGCCCACTACTAGAAGTTTCATAAATCAATTAATTGATGAATACATGGACTAAAAATAGAAAATATTGTGCTTCCCTGTTCGACAACCACTACTTTGCAAGGCCTATCCATTCCTTGCAGATCTGTGCGGAAGTACTAATTTTAGATTTTACAAAAGTATTTTGAGTCTCCCGAAATCAAAAATTACGCTCTGGTTAGAACGCACCCATGGACTTGGGTTTTCGCTGTACGTTTCCATTACTGCCTTTTGTCTGTATACCTGCATCTTTGCTTTGCGAAAAACATTTGGTGTGGCCACGTACGAAAACTTGTCGGTATGGGGTGCTGATTTCAAAGTGTGGATGGTCATCTTTCAGGTAATCGGATATATGCTTTCAAAGTTTATCGGGATAAAAGTTGTTTCCGAGTTAGGCGCCCATGCCCGTGCCAAAGGAATATTATTGATGGTAAGTATCGCTACCTTGTCGTGGTTGTTTTTTGCGATTACTCCCACCCCTTATAATTTGATCTTTTTGTTTTTCAATGGACTTCCACTGGGCATGGTGTGGGGGATGGTTTTTGGCTACCTGGAAGGACGCAAATTAACTGAAGTCTTAGGCGCAAGTTTATCCGTGAGTTTCATTTTTTCTGCCGGCTTTGCAAAAACCATAGGCGGTTTCCTGATCCGCGACTGGGGCACATCCGAATTTTGGATGCCCTTTGTTGCTGCGTGCCTGTTCTTTCTTCCGCTGGTCCTGTTTCTTTGGTTGCTTGACAAAATACCACCCCCCACCGTTGAAGATGAAGTGTTACGCACGAAACGCAGCCCTATGACAGGAAAAGAACGGATGGCTTATACGCTTACTTTTGCACCCGGGTTGATCCTGCTGATTCTTACGTACATGTTGTTAACTGCCTTCCGGGATTTTCGCGATAATTTTTCGGCTGAAATCTGGCAATCGTTGGGGTATGGTAATAAGCCTGGCATTTTCACGTTCACAGAGTCGATTGTGGCTATTACGGTGTTGATTGTGATCGGCAGCCTGATGGTCATTCGCAATAATTTCATAGCGATGGTGATCAATCACCTGATTGTTTTCATGGGCATGATTACAGTGGGCATCAGTACCCTTGCTTTCGAGGGAGGATTGATTGGAGCACCCACCTGGATGATTTTAGTAGGAATGGGTTTGTATTTTGGTTACATCCAATTCAACAGTATTTTCTTTGATCGCTTAATCGCTACGTTTCGGTATGTCAGTACCGTTGGGTTTCTTATTTATCTAGCGGATTCATTTGGGTACTTAGGAAGTGTTGGCGTGTTACTTTTCAAAGAATTTGGAAAGGCTGAGTTAAGCTGGCTTGAGTTTTTTATCTCCGCAGGATACATCCTTTCTATTGCAGGCTCCATTCTCATTACCTTGTCGCTGGTTTATTTTGTTATGAAATTCAGAACCTGGACGCTTCACGATCCTACCCCGGAGCAACATCAGGCTTAATCCGTTTAACCAATTCATCCAACCGCTGCTGTGTGAGTGGTTTGGAGATAAACCCGATCACATTTTTATAAGCGTGGGCCCTTTCATAATCGGCCTGATTGTTTGAGGAGGTGAGTATTACAACCTTAAGTTGATTGTGCCCGTTAGAGGAATTCAGTTGCAAGGCCTCTAAAAATTCGAACCCATTGATCATGGGCATGTTTAAATCTAAGAAAATGACACCCGGAGGTTGATTGGAGTCGGATTGAATTGCAGCCAATGCCCGGCCTGGAGAACTGAAGGTGATAATCTCGTTTGCAAAGTGGCTCATTTCCATGAACCGCTTTTGGATAAACAAATCCACCTCGTTATCGTCAACTACAAAGGCTGTTTGGATAGGATAATCCCTGGACATCAGACTATTAAACCTGTAATCGAACGGGTTTGTTTTCAGAAGGTTGCGGTAAGTCTGGTTTCCGGCTAAAATAAAGGCCAAACGGTTTTACCGGATTGGAAAAATGTGCTAAAATTGAAGGCTAAACCATTAACCCATGAAATTTATTCGTCTTATTCCTGCTTTTTTGATTACAGTGGCAGCTTTAACAGGCCTGTGGTCCTGTGGCGGTTCAAAAGAAAACCAAAACAATGCCGATGAATTTGACCAAGCGGAAGAATCGCTCAAAGATCAGGTTGAGACCGTGATTGGAAACCTTCCTCCTCCTACCGAGATCCCCTATCTGATTCAAATGACCGGGGCCGAGTACAATCAGAGCCTGCTCAACGACCGCAATAAAGTTGATAAGTACTTTTCCAGAAACGATAAAGCTGCCCTCAATTTGGGTATTTATGCTGCCGATATTGGGTATTTAAGTTCCTACGATAAAACCCAGGAGGCCATTGACTATCTCGATGCTACCAAGAAACTTGCCGACAATTTAGGAGTTATTGGGTCATTTAACATGGATGTTCTGCAGCGCTTTGAGCAAAACATTGCCAATAAAGATTCCCTGGCGAATATTCTTAACCGGGCCATTTTAAGCAGCGAGAAATACCTGAAAGATGAAAGCCGTACCAAGTTAGCCGCCTTATTATTAACCGGAAGCTTTGTTGAAGGGTTATACATTTCTACCGGTCTAATTAAAAGTTATCCCAAAGACATTCTTCCGGAGGACTCCAGAAACCTGGTGTTAACTCCGTTGATGCGAGTAATTCTTCAGCAAGAACTGTCGGTGGATGAATTGTTGAACATGATCAACACGCTTGAGAAAGATGAATTGTTAACTTCGTTGGCCACTGACTTAACTTCTTTGCAAGCCAGCTACCGGGCGTTGAACATCGAAGAGCAAATCAAAAACAACCGGTCTGATCTGGTGCTGTCGGACAAGAATCTTGAAGAAATAACCAAGGTGGTGGAAAAAATGAGAACCTCCATTGTTGAATAGATAACTCCATTTTAAATAAAAAGGGATTAGCCTCTGGTTAATCCCTTTTTATTTTCAGCACCATTCTTTTGTATCTTTAAAAACGCTATTAATCCTACTGACTTATGAGTGAACCTGTACTGGACGCCATCATGCGGCTATTTGCTTTAGTTGCCAAAGAAGACCTGATTACCAAACAGGAACGCGAATACATTCAGGTGTTTTTGTCCGACCACCTCAGTCAGAAAGCGACCCAAACTCATTTGCAGCTCTTTGATGAGTACGCTGTAGAAATGTCGTCCAAATTGAGCGCCCAACAAGAATTGGAAAGCATTCAGGAAATTTGTAATTCTATCAATCAGGAGGTTGCCCAAAAACAAAAAGTCGTGATCATCCTTGAGTTGATGAGCGTGATTCTTGCCGATGGTACAATCTCCGAGCGGGAAAAAGTTTTGGGCCGGGCCATCAGTGAATCGTTGAACATCCCGGCCGATGATCTTGAAATCATTAAGAAATACGTGTTGGCCAAAAGCCGGGAAGATGCCGATCATGAGAACATGCTTATCATCGATTCGAATCCAAACGGCCCGGGCAAGGCAAAGCACCTCTTCCGTGAAGGCCTGGATGGTTTCATCTCCGTTCTTTATCTACCAAAAACCGATTCCTTCTTCTTTAAATATCTCGGACAGAGCGATGTGTACCTGAATGGAGTTCCGCAAAAAAGAAAAAACATCATCGTACTCGGTACAGGAAGTACCATGCGGTGGGATGCTGTTGACCCGGTATACTATGGAGAGATTTTAGCGTTGTTTAAAAAAGGGAGTAAAACCTCCCGCACCAGTTTTGAAGCCCGTAAAATTTCGTACACATTCAAAAACGGCCGGCTGGGGCTGCGGGAGGTTGACATAGCCGAACAATCCGGAAACCTGGTTGCCCTGATGGGTGCCAGTGGAGCCGGAAAGTCAACGTTGCTGCATGTGCTGAATGGCACGGAGAAACCTTCGCACGGACAGGTGTTGATAAATGGCATTGACATCTACCAACATCCCGAGCAGGTTGAAGGCGTTATTGGATTTGTTCCACAAGACGACCTGCTCATTGAAGATCTGACCGTTTACCAGAATCTTTATTTTGCAGCAAAACTTTGCTTTAGTCATCTTAACGAAGAAGAAATTGATTTCCTGGTATTAAAAACACTGAATGACCTGGGGCTTACCGAGACGAAGGATTTGAAAGTTGGGTCGCCTTTGCGCAAGACCATCAGCGGTGGGCAACGGAAGCGGCTTAATATCGGATTGGAGTTGTTGCGTGAGCCAGCTGTCCTTTTTGTTGATGAACCCACTTCCGGTTTATCTTCCCGCGATTCAGAAAACATTGTTGATTTGCTGAAAGAACTTTCGCTAAAAGGGAAACTGGTTTTTGCGGTCATTCATCAGCCTTCCTCCGACATCTTTAAAATGTTTGATAAGCTGGTGATTTTAGACACAGGCGGATACCAGATTTACTATGGGAACCCGGTTGATGCCATCACCTACTTCAAGCGAAACATTAATCTTGTCAACAGCGAAGAGGGAGAATGCATTACGTGCGGTAACGTAAACCCCGAACAAATATTCAATATCATTGAGACCAAGGTGATCAATGAGTATGGCAACTTTACCGATGATCGGAAGTTTTCGCCTGAACAGTGGAATCAACAATACCGCGAAAAAATAAAAGTGAATGAGGTGGCTACCGCCCATGACGCTCCCCATTCCACGTTACGGATTCCTTCGTGGCTCAAACAAATTACCTTGTTTGGTCAGCGTGACATTCTGGCCAAACTCAGCAACACACAATACCTTGTTATCAATTTGCTGGAAGCACCGTTGTTGGCTTTTATCCTTGCTTTTATTGTTCGGTATTATAATCCAGATGACCCGTACAATGACGTGTATGTGTTTAGTAAAAACCTGAACATGCCCGCCTACCTGTTCATGAGTGTGATCGTGGCTCTGTTTATGGGGCTCACAGTGAGTGCCGAGGAAATCATCCGGGATCGCAAAATTCTTAAACGTGAAAAATTCCTGCACCTTAACCACAGTAGTTATATCATTTCGAAAGTGGGGATTCTCTTCCTGATTTCCGCCATTCAAACGGCTTTGTTCGTAGCGGTAGGAAATACCCTGCTGGAAATAAAAGGGATGTATCTTATCTATTGGGCCATCCTGTTTACTACTTCCTGTTTTGCCAACCTGCTTGGGCTTAACATATCATCGGCTTTCAATTCGGCTGTCACCATTTACATCTTAATACCCATTTTACTGATTCCCCAATTGATTCTGAGTGGGGTGGTAGTAAAGTTTGATAAACTGAATCCTGTCATTGGCAATACAGCCACCGTGCCTTTGGTTGGTGACTTAATGGCGAGCCGGTGGGCCTTTGAAGCCAGCATGGTTGCGCAATACAAAGACAATGCCTTTGAAAAAATGTTTTATGCGGATGATAAAATCATGGCCGATGCCGATTATAAAAAGATTTACTTCATCCCGGCTCTTGAAACTAAACTGGACTTTATTAATCTGAACTACAAGAATCCCAATCCGGAGATCCGGAAAAAAGTAATGGAAGACTTTAGCCTGTTAAGCCGGGAGATCCGCGAAGAACTGGATTTTGTAGGAAAGAAGAATTTTACCACCCTTGCTAAATATACTCCCGAACTCTTTGATTCTTCTGCATACGCAGAAACGTCTCACTTTTTAGATGCCCTCAAACAATTCTATATCAACCGGTATAATAAAGCAGACCAGGAGAAAGATCAAAAGATCACTCACATGACCAATACGCTTGAAAAAGAAAAAGAGTTTGAGGCGTTTCGCACCAGTTACCAAAACGAGTCCATAACCGACCTGGTGAAGAATACGGTGGAGTCGAACCGGATTATTGAAAAGGATGGCAAGTTGATTCAGAAAATCTTTCCCATTTACAAAGATCCGGATCCCGAACATTGGGTTGACTTTGATGCCCAATTCTATATGCCGGCCAAGCATTTTCTCAACCGGAATATTGATACGTTCTATTTCAACCTGGGCGTGATCTGGACGATGACACTCTTGCTCGCCTTAACCTTGTATTGGGAGGTATTGCGAAAAATAATCGAAGGTCTAGGGAATATTACCAGTCCACTGCCGAAGCGGATGTAAGCATGTTTTTCTTTCTTTCCAAAACGCTGAATTATCTCACCATGCCCCTGGTGATCATCTGCCTGTTGTTGCTAGTTGGCTTGATGATAAAATCCGCCTCCTGGAAAAAGAGACTTTATAAAACCGGCCTTGTACTCTTGCTGCTGTTCTCCAATGATTTTTTAAGCAATGAAGTGGTGCGTCTTTGGGAATTGCCGGCCACTCCCTATGCGGCCATACCACGCACCTACGAGATTGGAATTTTATTAACCGGAGTTACCAAAGGGAATATGACACCGGATGACCGGATTTATTTTCAACGGGGTGCCGACCGGGTTACGCATTCGTTACAACTCTATAAATTAGGCATCATCAAGAAAATACTCATTTCCGGTGGCAGTGGTATGCTGACGGAGCGAACCAGACAAGAGGCGGATGAAATTTCAGATGTGTTACTGCTGATGGGTGTGCCCGCCAAGGATATCCTTATCGAAAATCAATCGCGCAATACCCATGAATCTGCCCAGGCGGTCAGACACCTATTACAAGAGTCCTATACGCCTGACGATTGTCTGCTCATCACTTCGGCTTTTCACATGCGTAGATCGCGCGCCTGTTTTAAGAAAGTGGATTGGCCCACCGCTACATTTAGTGTTGACTTCTTACATCACGAACGAAAATTCACACCGGATGTGTTGTTCATCCCCAAGATTGAAGCCCTTCATATCTGGAGCACATTAATTCGTGAATGGGTTGGACTGATTGCCTACAAAGCGAGCGGATACATTTAGTACATCTTTCTTTTGACGAAGAACCTGCTTATACTTGATATCAGAATAAGGACGCATGCCTAAAAACCAGTTGACGCAATCCCTTTGGCTGCTGTTGTTGATTCTAGGAGCGCTCTTCCTTACCTCGTTGCTGCCATCGGTCACACTGGGTCCGATCTCATTAAGAAAAGTGGACTTGCTGACCGACATCCGAAGGATAGACCCTGATTCAGGTACAGCTTCCCTACCCGCTACTGATACCTTGCCCGGTGCTGCGCCAACTGACACGCTCCGGGTTCAACCCACGTCAACAACATATCCTTGTCCCGCAGGGTTGACTTGTCTGGAAGATTACAGCCCGGGAAAGAAAAGTCTTCGCCCCTTCTTTCAAGCAATTCGAAAAAACGTTGGTCCCGTTCGG
This sequence comes from uncultured Ohtaekwangia sp., assembly GCA_964488465.1. Taxonomy (GTDB): domain Bacteria; phylum Bacteroidota; class Bacteroidia; order Cytophagales; family Cyclobacteriaceae; genus ELB16-189. Next base: position 114,411 of record CAZAUN010000010.1, read on the forward strand.
ATTGCCTTTTACGGAGATTCATTTATTGAAGGCGACATCGTCTCCGGAAGTTTACGCGACACCTTGCAACTGCTTTTTGGAGGGCGGGGCGTTGGATTTGTTCCGCTTGCCACCGAGGTGCCTCAGTATCGGTTATCCATTCAGCACACGTTTGAGAATTGGGAAACCTACTCGCTGGTGAGCAAGCAAAAAACCACAGCGCCCTTGGGTATTTCAGGTTATGCCTTTATACCACGCGCTAACAATGAAGTGGCTTACAAACCGGCACGTAAACAGCGCCCATTTCAATTCGATCGTATCCAACTGTTTTGCAAGAGTTCAGGTGTGTCCACCTTAACCTATCAGGTCAATGATACCCTAACCCGCATTAAAGAATTATTGCCCTCTGATCATTTGCAAGTAGTAACGCTGGAAGAAAAAAATACCAAATCAATCCGCCTTCATTTTCCGGATCCGGATTCGATCATTGGCTACGGTGCCAGCTTTGAAGATGACACCGGAATTTATATTGATAATTTCGCCATGCGGGGCAATTCCGGAATGGCCCTGTCCAGTCTTTCGGAAGATTTACTGAAAGAGTTTGACGAACATCAACACTATACGTTGATTCTGCTGCAATACGGATTGAATATTGTTACCGAAAAAGACAGCCTGGATTACCTCTGGTACGAATCAAAAATGGTGAAAACCGTTAGTCATTTAAAAACAATTTTTCCAGAAGCGGGCATTGTTTTGATCGGGATCAGCGACCGGGCCGGGAACATTGATGGTAAAATCCAAACGATTCCCGCCATCACGCGCATGCGCGATACCCAACGGAAAATTGCGAAGCGAAGTCAGATTGCGTTTTGGGATTTATTTGAAGCCATGGGTGGCGCGAATAGCATTATTGACTATGTCTCCGCACAACCACCATTAGCAGCCAAAGACTTTACACACCTTACCTTTCGTGGTGGCGATAAGATTGCCAGGAAGTTAGCCGATGCGCTCTTGTTTGAACGTACCCGTTATGAAAAGAAATCTCCTGCTCCTTAGTTTTTGCGGGTTAATGCAACTTGCCCAGGCACAGGATACGGTTTCGTATGCCCATCCGGTGCGGTATGACTTCATTAGGCAAGAAGATAATCTCATTCACAATTCCGTTTCCCTTGCCCCTTTCTACGATTCGTTATATCAGCTAAAAAACAGAAAGAAAACCATCGTCAACATCCTGCACATCGGAGATTCACATATCCAGGCAGACTATCTCACCGGCACAACCCGGAAACTCTTTCAACGGGAATTTGGGAATGCGGGTCGCGGGTTGGTTTTTCCGGGACGCGTGGGCCGGACCAATGAACCGCCTACGCTTTATTCCTCTTCCTCCGCCCCCTGGGATACCAGCCGGATTATTTATGGAAACCAATCGTTACCCATCGGGATTGGGGCAATGACCCTGCAGACAAATCAAGTTGGGGCCAACCTGTTTTTGCGAACTCATCCGGCCGAAGAACTTTCTTATGCCTTTAATCGGATCACCCTCTTGTATAAAAAAGACTTTAGTAGTTTTAATCTGGAGATTAAGGATTCACTTGGAAACACGTTAGCGTATGCCGGACCTTATTCTGTTGAGACAAAAAATACGAGCCGGATTCAATTCTCACATTTAGTCAATCAGATTGAACTTACCACGTCAACATCATCTGATGAACAAACTCACCTGACGCTTTTTGGATTGGTACTGGAAAATGACAAATCCGGCATCCGCTATCATGCTACGGGAGGCAACGGGGCTAAACTAAAGCATTTCCTGGAGGCTGAACTTTTTGTTGAACAAACCACAGCCCTTGCTCCTTCACTCATTATTATTTCATTGGGTACCAACGAAGCGATTGATCATCCCTACATTGATCCAACTTTCACGGAACAGCTAGACACGTTTATTCATCGTTTAAAATCTGTCAACCCGAACGCCCGGCTCCTGCTTACGGTACCTATGGATTTTTACAAGAAGAAGACCCGAAGAAATCCTGGCGTTGAAGTTGTTCGCAAACTAATTCTGGACTATGCTGATGCCAACGGAATTGCTTATTGGGATTTGTATACGGTTGGTGGCGGTAAACATGCTGCTGACCTATGGAAGAATCACAGTCTGCTACAACCTGATGGTGTGCACTTTACAAAAGTCGGTTATGCCCTTCAGGGTACTCTTTTCTATGAAGCACTCATAAAAGGTTATCTCGAATATGTTCGGTCTCGATATCCATAAACTACTCGAACAGTTTCGCTACCATTCGCAGGAGCCATTGATTTTCAATAGCGGCCTGTTCCTGTTTCTCTTTCTGGGCTTTTTGTTGATTTACATTCCCCTCAGCAAAACACATCGACCCAAATTGCTTTTTGTGACGATTTTTTCGCTCTATTTCTATTATAAGTCGAGTGGCCTTTACTTCCTGCTTTTGTTGGTAACCACCACCGTTGATTTTTCACTCGCCCGGTGGTTGTTCCAAACTTCCATCCCCTGGAAACGAAGCAGTTTGCTGGCCGTTAGCTTAGTGGTCAATCTTGGAATGCTGGGGTACTTTAAGTACACGAATTTTCTGCACCAAATTTTTAGTCAGGCAGCCGGGTTAACGTACGAACCGTTTGATATCTTTTTACCGGTTGGGATTTCCTTCTTCACATTCCAATCGCTGAGCTATACGATCGATGTTTATCGAAAGAAATTGGTTCCGGTCAAGCACATACTGGACTACGCTTTCTTTGTTTCCTTCTTTCCGCAATTGGTGGCCGGGCCGATTGTGCGCGCGGCTGACTTTCTGCCTCAGCTTTACAAGCCCACGTTTGTTACCCGGGAAATGTTTGGGCGAGGTGTTTACCTGATTTGCACCGGGCTGTTCAAAAAAGCGATTATTTCAAACTACATCAGTCTAAATTTTGTTGATCGTGTTTTTGAGGCACCCAGGCTGTATACCGGTTTTGAAAATCTCCTCGGGGTTTATGGATATGCCCTTCAAATCTATTGCGATTTCTCCGGGTATTCGGATATGGCGATTGGAATTGCCTTGCTCCTGGGATTTCATTTTCATATTAACTTTGATTCACCGTACCAATCCAAAAGCATTACTGAATTCTGGAGACGGTGGCACATCTCGCTTTCCAGTTGGCTTCGGGATTATCTTTACATCTCGCTGGGCGGCAATCGAAAAGGAAAAGTAAGGACGTATATCAACCTGCTGATTACGATGCTCCTGGGCGGACTCTGGCACGGAGCAGCCTGGCGGTTTATGCTTTGGGGCGGATTACACGGCCTGGCACTGGCCATTCACAAATATGCCGCATCTCTGAATTTCAAATGGAATCCAACAGGACGGATCGGCCATTCCATTTATTCGTTTCTTTGCATCTTTATCACTTTCCATTTTGTTTGTTTCTGTTGGATCTTTTTCAGGTCCCCTTCGCTGGACGAAGCCGGACAGATGTTGTATCAGATCCTCCATCACTTCACTCCGCAGGTTGCCTATGATTTTATTGTGGGATACAAAGAAGTTGTCTTTCTAATGATTCTTGGCTATACACTTCATTTCATTCCTGCGAAGACGGAGCAGCATGCCCAGGGTTGGGTAACACAATTACCAATGGCAGGGAAAGCGATGCTGTTGATCGTGCTCATTATTCTGGTCATCCAGACCAAATCGGCCGACATCCAACCGTTTATCTACTTTCAGTTCTGATTATTTAATAACCTGAACCCACCCTTTGCAGGTCGCTTCGCCAGGAATTTGAATATCATAGTAGTAAATTCCAGCTTCTACATTGCTGGCATTCCAATCGTCCTGATAGTCATCGCTCCCGAAAACCTTGTTTCCCCAACGATTGTAGATGACTACCTGCGCCTGCAACGATGATTGCGACAAGGGTTGGTTTCCGTATTGAATCACAAACCGGTTATTCTCAGGAAACTCGTCAGGCGTAATTACATTGGGTACCTTTAGCTGATAAATGGGGATTTGTTCCAGTTCATCATAAATACAGGATTCCTTTACACCCACTATCCGAACCGGATACGTTCCATCGGCCGCAAAGGCATGGTCGGTTGAGGTAAGATCGGACGTAGTGCCATCGCCAAAATCGAAAAATGTGGTCTCCTCCGGGTCCGACTGATTGGTCACTAACAACGTGGGCCGTGAGTCGCAGTCATAGACCTTGCTGAACTCAAAGCCGAGCTCAATACCAGGGATAACCCGAATATTTACCGTATCCTGCACTTGACATCCGTTGAAATCGGTGATGGTAACAACATACCCATCGTCTTCTGTAGGATTGACCAATGGGGACTGTTCAGTGGAGGTGAATGATTGATCCCAATTATGCCATTCATACGTAACCCCACCCGCAGCGATCAAGCGCGTGCCGGCATCAAAGCACATGTCCTGGTCCGGTCCGGCAAAACCTTGTGGCCTGAATACGGTCACGGTAGTAACGGTTGAATCGCGACCCACGCACGTGCCCGCATCGATGGCCAGCAGACGCACCTTGTAGGTGCCTGGTTCCGAGTACGCATGCATAACAAAGGTTGTATCCTGTTTTACCAGTTGACCGCCATCTCCAAAATCCCATTCAAATAATTGACCTCCGGTACTTAGATTTTGAAAAACGATGGGGTCCGGCAAACAAATTTTATTTAATCCCGGCATATCCAGTTCAACCGAATTGGTTTGAATACGTGCTTTCAAGGTAGATAAATCAAACTTGAAGGCTGCATTGTTACAATTGATACTGTTATTCAAGCGGCTATGAGCTCCTGGTGATGTTGGAAAGTCATCGAATCCACCGAGGCAGCCGGCACACACGGCATGATAAACAATTCCACTTTTATCAAACCGACTGGTTCCTCCATCTACATGGGTGGGCGATTGATTGCCTCCGAGAAAGGTTGCGTACAGGAGCCTGGAGGCATCGCCTGTAAGGACAATAAAATAAAAATCGGAGCCGGCAGTAGTTTTCTGGTACGCATCCGGAGTGGTCGGCATTCCGGTTGTGCTGCTGTTCCAAAAATTGCGAGACCAATTGAGGTATCCGCCCCAGCCACTCAGGTAAATGTTATTACAATCGTTGACCAGGAATGCGGTTGGTGAAATGTCCGGTATTCCTCGGCCGGCCCCAAATACGGTAGAAAATTGCAGGCTGCTGAGGTCTTTATCAAACTTCTGTAAAAACTGCCCGCTGTTGGCATTGGAATAGACTCCTGAAGTAACAGGGAAGCTTCCCGTTGTTTGACCGTAGGTATACACATTGTCATTCGCATCAAGGTCCAGAAAGTAAACCTGATTGAAGCCGGTTGTTCCGGTAAAGGTAGCCCGTAAGATGGCGGAGCCGTCTTTCGTCAGTTTGGCAATCCAGCCGTCCACTCCGCCTCCATGAACTTCCTGATAGGCACCGGACGTGGAAGGAAAATTAAAACTAGTGGTTCCGCCACCAATATAAAGGTCGCCTTGCGTGTCCATCTTTATGGTGTGCGAGGCATCGGCCGCGTTGCCACCCAGATACGCTGCCCAACGAATCTGTGTTAATGATTTATCAAGATGCAAAACAAGCGCATCCGTTTCACCCCCATGATACGAATTCCCAAAACTGCCCGTCACCGGGAAATCCGGTGATGCCGTCACCGTACTGACAAAAATATCTCCGCTCGCATCCACCAGAATATCTCCGCGTAGCTGATCACCGTAATTGGCAACCAATGGACTTCCAGTTGGATTGAGACCATCATTTTGGGACCCACCCAGATAGGTACTGGAAAGCAACTGACTTCCTTCCGGACTTATGCGGGCAACAAAGAGATCGGATCCGGTATATTGAATGACATTAAAATCAGCCGTACCTCCGTTATAAGAATTATCGATCGCGCCTGCCGTTGTTGGAAAATTAGTTGAGCTGGTGGTACCCAATAGAAATAATTCATTCTCTGCGCTCATGATCAGGCTGTGGGAGGATTCATTTCCGCTACCACCTAAATACGATGCGTAGAGAAGTTTCTTCCCTGCCGAATCATACTTCAAAACCGAGATATCATACAAACTGTCATAGTTGATCTGAAAAGCACCCGGAGTAGCTGGGAAGGAACCTCCAAGATTGTGACTGGTCACCCCGGAAGAATACAAGGTTCCCTTTTCGCCTGGCGTGGCTGTACTACCCCAGTTATCCGCAGTGGAACCTGAGTAAGTTGAGAAAATCAATAAGGGATCGATCACCAGCGGATAGCATGGATCATACGACTCTGGAAATAGGAATCGTACCCGATTCTCTCTTACTTCGTACCGACAGGTTACGTACCTCCTTCTGCCGTTGATTTCCTGAAAAGCGATGGGTTTCTTTTCGTAAAAAGTAAAATGAGAGCCCGTTACTTCCAAATCCCCCTGGCGTAACCGGACACGATCAGCTCCCTCATACTCAAATTCAATTGCTTCTGGTCGGGCACCTGCTGACACAAGAAAATCATATTTTATATTCTGCCCAGCTCCATAGACTTTCAGATCAATCCCCGGATAAAAATTCGGATAGTAAACACCCTCGTACGCAGGTACATGATCGCTCCAGAGCGAGGGGTCTTTACCCATGAAGTAGTTGTAGTATTCCGGTTGCTTTCCAAAAGGAAGGGGGGCGGCTGATGAATTCGAACCTAAAAAGTTTACAACAATATGCTGAGCAGCAATTGCTGAATGGATATTAATCGATCCGCTTTCCTGGGCATCATGCCCCTGCTGATGCAATGCTTCTAATTGTTCCTGGTCCACAAAGAGGTATGCAAATCCACCCGCTTTCAGTTGCATGGATCCACCCGGCACATGCGCCACAAATTGAATTGCTTCCGGCCATTGACATTGATTCTCGATAAATTTTGTGGAAGGCGGATCGGCACGCAGTACACTAGTACCGGCTACTATAAGGGTGACGGTAATCCTGAACGCAACTCCGGCTCGCATTCTACAAGTTAACCCTCCTTCCGCAATACTTGCAAGGGTGGTGTGGTGATTACCTCTCGGGAATTCCACCAACCAATAAACACCGTCAGCAGCACCACACCCACCGAAATAATTATCAACTCCACAACGTTCACTGAAAAATTAACTTCAAAGAAAAATTTCGTTAACAACCATCCACCGCCCAGTGACAATACCAATCCCGTAATGGCAGAAAATATGCCTACATAGCTGTACTCGATTAAAGTAATTTTCATGATTTGATTGGTGCGGGCACCAATGGTTCGAAGGAGGACATTCTCTTTGATGCGGGCAAATTTGCTGTTCAACACGGCTCCTGCCAGTACGACTAACCCCGTAATAATGCTAAACAGCGCGAGGAATCTTACCACTAAACCTACTTTTTTGAATAATTCATCCACGGTACTTAAGATCAATCGCAGATCGATTAATGATACGTTGGGAAAACCGAAAACCAACTCCTGTTGAAATTGAATCGCGGCTTGCGGGTTATCGACCCGGGTAGCAGCCACCCAGATTTGCGGAGCCGATTCCAGTACGCCTGTTGGAAATACAAAAATAAAATTGGGCGGATCTTTTGGCCAATCCACTTTGCGAATTCCACTGATGAAGGCCTTAATGGGAACCCCTTGCACATCGAACACCAGCGAGTCGCCCATGGTTACTTTTAATTCTTCATGCATGCCTTCGGAGATGGAAACCCACACCGAATCGGGTCTTCCTTTTTTGAAAGAATGAATCTCTCCGTCTATCAACTCTTCGGAGATATGCAAGCTATCGCGATACGTAACCCGGTATTCGCGTCTGAGTGCCCATCGCTTGATTTTAACCGAGTCACTCTTTAACAGCGAATCGATGGGTTGCCCTTTTAACTCAGCCAGCCTGCAAGTAACGATGGGTACCACTTGGTTGATCGGTAATTGATGTTTGGCAATCAGTTTCACCACGTCATCTTTTTGACTGGATTGGATATCAAATAAGATCGTATTGGATTGATTACTATTCCCCCTGAATTCGACCTGATTCAAAAGACTGCTTTGAATAATGTTCAGGGTGGCAATGATAAACGCTCCTAACCCAATGGTCACCAACAAAACCTGGGTTTGGTTGTTGGGCCTAAACAAGTTTGACAAGGCGTGTCGGAAGATGAACGTACCGTTCTGCGGAAAATATCTGCGCACGACATACAGCAATCCCATGGCCACCAGCATCAAGCTGCCCAAGGCCACCGCTAATCCCAACGAAAACATACCGCCCGAAAAAAAACTGCTGGTTTGATAGGCGGCCGCCAGCAAGGGAAACAGAGCTATGAGTATGATGGCCGTCCAGCGGACTTTCGAGAATACCCGGGCCGGTGAGAAGTCAGCCCGCAATACCGCCAGCGGAGGTACGAACCGAACCGCCACCAACGGCAGCACGGAAAAAAGAATAGACACGAGGCAACCCAACAGCACACCTTCACCAATGGCCCGCCATGATACTTCGAATTGTAACTCCAGGGGAAGATACTCTCCGAATGCGATCGGTATCAGTTGTTGAATTCCGGCTCCCAATGCTGCTCCGATGACGCTTCCTATAAAGCCAAGAACAAAAATCTGGATGAAGTAAATATTAAAGGCTTGCCACCCGGAAGATCCCACGCATCGCAGTACGGCCACCTCATCGCGTTTCTCGCGTGCATAAATATGGACAGAACTCGCTACCCCAATGCATCCCAACACCAGGGCTACAAATGCAAGCATGGAAAAGAAACGATAAATCGAACGAAACCCATCGCCCAGATCATCCTTTCTTTCCTCGATGGTATCGTAGGAATATCGAAGCTCTTCTAATTTCGGTTTTACATTTTCAAGCAGTGTACCTGTTTCCTTGTCGGATACGGTTTTAATGAACAGGCTGTAGTTTACGCGACTTCCATACTGAACCAGTCCCGTTGAATCGAGTGCCGTGAGTGAAATGTAGACGGCCGGTGCCAACGTAGAGGTGAGTGCTCCTCCTCCCGGAAATTTCTCGACCACACCTGCGACCTTAAAGTGCTGTGTTCCGATCTTGATTGAATCTTCGGAGCTGACTTCGTATTGCCGGGCGAGGGATTCATCCAGCATGGCATACTTTCCGGTTTTTACAAGCTCATAGGCGTTGGCCGGTAAGGTTTCCAATTTTCCATAAAATGGAAACTCGCCTTCCAATGCAACGATCTTAACCAGGCGAGGCTGGCGCGTATTCATGAACATGACCATGGAAGCCATCTCCGCATCCTTTGCGAATTGACGCTGTGCGGTATCCAACTCCTTTACAAAATCTTTATCAAAAGGGTTATTACTTTTAATTACCAGGTCGGCACCCAACAACTCTTTTGCATTGCGATCGAGTTCATCCTGCATGGCATAATTCAGTGATCCGATGGCCACGACACCTGCTATGCCGGTGATCAAGGAGGCAACAAAAAGAAATAATCTTGAGAAATTGTGCCGTCCGTCACGCCAGGCCATTACCCACACCCATCGATCGCGAAATATTGACCGTACGTCACGCTTCAATTTGATGATGTAATCGATCATGCCAGGTTCAGGATGCGTTCGTTCACCAGCTTACCACCCTTCATTTGCAGAATCCGTTCTGTTTTCTCGGCCAACTCGAGGTTGTGCGTAACCAGGATTAAGGTTGTCTTTTCTTCCCGGTTCATACCAAAAAGTAAATCGGTAATCTGATGCGCATTTTCCTCGTCCAGATTTCCGGTAGGCTCATCGGCAAATAAGATGCGTGGTGCAGTGATGAACGCCCGGGCCATCGCTACACGTTGTTGCTCCCCACCGGAGAGCTGGGAAGGATAATGGGTGAAGCGTTCACTTAACCCCACGCGGGCTAAAAGATCTTTCGCTTTTTGAGCAACATTTCGTTCGCCCCTCAGCTCCAGGGGTACCATTACATTTTCGAGTGCGGTGAGCGTAGGCAACAATTGAAAATTCTGAAAGACAAAACCAACGTATTGGTTGCGGATATAAGCCCGGTCATCTTCACTCATTTTGTTCAGGAGAAATCCCATGAGCGAAATCGAACCGGAAGAAGGCACATCCAGCCCGGCACACAAACCCAGCAGGGTTGTTTTACCACTTCCGGATGGTCCGATGATGGAGAGACTGTTGCCTTGGGTTACTTCGAATGAGACCTGATCCAGCACAACCAAATCCTTTTCAGCCGATCGATAAATTTTAGAAAGCCCTTCCGCCTTAAGTACGATTTCTGGCATGATATTTAAGTTAACTGAACAACAATTAAATCGTTAATTGATTAAAATTGTTTCAAAGTACTTACGCACCTATCACAATATTATGTTAGTCGGTAAAAAAGCGGTTCTTATTGCAATTCTTTCACTCTTTTCCAGTTTCCAATCGCCTAAAGTAATTCTTTTTTTTGGCGATAGCCTGACAGCCGGCTACGGGCTTTCGCCCGAAGAAGCCTTTCCTGCATTGCTGGAAACAGCGCTGAACAAGTCTGTAAAAAAGGTGAAAGTTGTAAATGCCGGTCTAAGTGGCGAGACTTCGGCCGGTGGGTTAAGTCGCATTGATTGGATTCTGCGTCAACCGGTTGACGTTTTTGTTCTGGAACTGGGTGCCAATGACGGTTTGAGGGGGTTGCCCATTGAACAAACGCGTCAAAATTTACAAAGCATTATTGATAAGGTGACATCCAAGTATCCGAATTGTAAAATCGTATTGGCTGGCATGATGGTGCCCCCCAATATGGGCAAGCAGTATACCGATGAATTCAAAAACATTTATCCCGATCTTGCCAGGAAAAACAAGGCCACGTTAATTTCCTTCATTCTGGAGGGTGTAGCCGGAAATGAAAAGCTAAATCAGGCGGACGGGATTCATCCGAACATTGAAGGTCATAAAATTATTGCCAACAATTTAAAGCCTGTCTTTGAGAAGTTGATTTAGCGGTTGATTTTCAGGTCTTTCAAAATCCGATCTACCCAAAGGCTGTACATGGCTCCGGACGGATGCAATCCATCGGATGCCACCAAAGTGGGTTCATCTAATCCTTGCCGGGAGATGTCGGTAATGTGGTAATAGGCCACCTTGTATTTCGTTGCCATCCGCTTGTTGATGGCATTAAATTCATCGAGTTGTTTGGAAATGGTTTCTTGTTTTGGTTTTCCAAAGGGCGTATACCCGTAATCCGGAATTGAAACAACGAAAACATTTTTTGGATTTCCTTGTGCCAGCTGAATTGAGCGCGTCAATAGTTCTTCAAATTCGATTTCATACTGGGCTGCCGGTTTACCCTGGTATTGGTTGTTGACACCAATCAATAAAGAAACCAGGTTATACTCATTTGATAAGTGGGCTGCTTCCACCGCTGCTTTCAGCTGATCGGTGCACCAGCCGGTTGTCGCAATAATTTTTGGTCGCGGAATTTTTAGCCGGTCTGCCAACTGATTGGGCCAGCGGTCTGCTTCGGCTACACTTTCACCAATGGTATAGGAATCGCCTAATGCGAGATATTTAAATTCCCGCGGCTGCATAAGGGCAAACAGGATTAAACCAACCGAAATGTTATAAATCAAGCCTTCGTGAAATCAAAAATGAAGGTAAAGGTGTTGCCATCATCAATCACCACCAATTTTAGCTTCATCGCAGAATCCGTAAGAGAAACCACTTCGGCAGGAAATGGAAGCGCGTAAAAATTGAACAATCCGCTGATTGCCGTCTTGTTGCTGAGGATTATGACCATGGTACCGTTTAGGGTAAAGGCCCAGGTTCCGGATTCCAATTGATCAGGATCGGCTGCATCGCACTTCGAGGCACCACCCCGCATTTCATAGCTTTGCGCTTCGTTGTTTGAAAAAGTAAAGAGGTCATCCAACTGACAAGGATCAAACGTTTGGGGCACCACTCCCCCTGCATTTACCTGTTGCGTGCCACCTGTCAACTTCCAAGTCTTACTACTTCCGGGTTCGCCTGCCAATAACACGGCCTGGGTTTGAGCTTTCAACGGCTCGGGGTCATCCTCTTTGCACGAAGTAATTAAGACAGAGGTTAAAATGAGAAACGAATACAATACGCTATTTTTCATGCAGGAATGAGTTTTAATAAAGATGGCAAGAATATTTCAAATTCGGAAACCGCGTTGTAAAAGTCTGACGATCATCCTGATTATTCTAAGTTGCTACGAGGGAGTTAGTCAATCCCTTTCCTTTGAACCCTGCGTTATTGCAGTTCAATCTTCCTTTCGCGGTTTATCGGTGGTAAATGATACCGTTGTTTGGGTTAGTGGAAGCAATGGCTGGGTAGGTCGGAGTGTTAATGGTGCCATCGACTGGATCTTCCAACAAATTCCGGGATTTGAGAAATCTGACTTCCGAACCCTGCATGCATTTGATGAACATTCCGCCATTCTGGCTAATGCGGGTGCACCGGCCTTTATCTTACTGACACATGATGGCGGCACTTCCTGGAAAGAAGTATATAAAAATGAAGACCCTGCCGCTTTCATTGATGGGGTTGATTTCTGGAATCAGAATGAAGGTTTGATTTACGGGGACCCAATTAACGGTAACATGCTTCTTTTGTCCACGCAGGATGGAGGAAATAGCTGGCATCCGGTCTCCGAAAATAGCCGACCCGTATTACACGATGGAGAAGCTTCCTTTGCCGCGAGCGGCACCGGCATTCAATGCCTCGATGAATCGATGGTGGTAATTGCCACCGGTGGAAAAACCTCGCGGCTTTTCATCTCACAAGACAAAGGAAAAAGCTGGAACACTTCCACCCCAGAAATTATTCAAGGAAGGGAGAGCACCGGAATTTTCTCGGTTGACTTTTGGAATCCCCGGAATGGGATTATTGTGGGTGGCGACTTTCAACAAGACTCTTTACTTTATAGAAACTCATTATACACCCACAATGGTGGAAAGACCTGGCACTTTCCGGTTACTCCGCCACGGGGCTACCGGGAATGTGTTGTGCATCTTTCAAAAAAAATAGCGCTTGCTACCGGACCTTCCGGTACCGATATCACCCGGAATGGCGGTAAAGATTGGCAGTCACTAAACGATGAAAAATCATTTCATGTACTGCGGATATCCCCATCCGGGAAGTTGATTGTGATGGCCGGGTTAAATAAAATTAGCCGCGTAAGACGATAAGAGCGGAGAGAGAGGGATTCGAACCCTCGGTACGGTTACCCGTACAACGGTTTTCGAGACCGTCCCATTCGGCCACTCTGGCATCTCTCCGGGAGCGCAAAAATAAAAACTCCCAGCCTGTAAAAGCAGGGAGTTTTAAATTTATCTGTGAACGACTTTATTCGAAACGTAGGGATTCGATCGGATCAAGTTTGGAAGCTTTGTGAGCCGGGTAGTACCCTGAAAGCAACCCAACAAAAATACAAATCAGCATGCCCACCAACATCCATAGCCAGGGTACAACAAACGCATTGATACCAATTGCTTTCGAGATTAGGTTTCCGATCAGGATCCCCAGGATTACGCCTCCGATTCCGCCAAGCACGCACACCACAATTGCTTCAATTACAAACTGCTGCCGGATGCGAAGCGGGGTGGCGCCTAATGCTTTTCGAACACCCACCTCGCGGGTACGTTCGGTAACGGAAACCAGCATGATGTTCATCAAGGCGATGGAGGCCCCCAACAACGTAATGAATCCTACCCCAAATCCGCCCCAGCGCAACCCACTGGTAATGCTTTCCAGTTCCTGGGCCAGCGTTTCGCTCTTCTCGATCTCAAAGGAGTTTGTTTCATCCACCCGGTCTTGCCGGATTTTACGCATCAATCCGGTTGCTTCGCCCATCGCGTAGTCAACCTGCTCCATGTCCTGAATTCCTACGGTGAGTATGTACCGCAGGGGTTGACCCTGGGCCATCTGGTTGGCTACCAGGATGGGTATTATCACCATGTTATCAAAATTATTCTCCGAGATATCGCCCTTCTCTTTCAGCATGCCAATCACCTTAAATTGCGTTCCCTTAAAAGAGATTTCGGTATTGACCGGGTTGGGATTCTCGCCATAGAGTTCAACGGCCAGTTTATAACCAATGATGGCTACTTTGCTTCCATATTGAATTTCGAAGGGAGAAAAATTCCGGCCGAGCTGAATGTTAAGTCCTTTGATCGGAACATACTCTTCGTTTGCCCCGCGGATGTCGACATTGGGATTCGTCTTTTTTGAACCATGCTTTACCTCGGCCAGGTTGGTTAACCGTGCAGACAGGCTGATGGAAGAGGGAACATTGTATTGCTCGATAAACTTCAACGTTTCCTGCAGGGTGAGGCGGGGACGAACCTTTTCCACCACGCCTTCCTGACTGCGACCCCGGTTCCATTTTGAGTAGATATCGAATGTATTAACGCCCAGGGAAGAAAGACTTTCGGAAACCGAATATTCAATTCCATCAATGGCGGTAAGAATTCCTACTAACGATGTGATGCCAATCGCGACAATTAAGGCCGTTAATACGGACCGAAGCATGTTGGCCTTCACTGACCGTAACCCTTCCTTTATATTTTCAACTAAATTCATGCAGGAAAATGCTTTTAGAGACTAATTTTCAATGTAGACCCAAAACTGGATTCAAAATTATATCTTTAATCGATCTTTTTAATAAGACTCTTGGTTGATTCTTTTGTTACAAAGTAGTTCAATAGACTGGTATACGATGCGCGTGGTGATTTTGTTTTTGATTCTAACCCTTTCCGGGGGGGCCTTTGCCAATTCCATCCTCATTCCGATGGATGAAAAGCAAACTAACCACCTGAAAGCCTATGGAATAGCCTATTGGATTCTCCGACACGATATGGAAGTGGACTGGCTCCTGAATTACCGCGGGGGCAGTTTCATGTGCAAATACCATCCCAGCATTCAAAACGAGCTCGTGGTCCGGGGCGTCAGTTTTGAGATTATTTCCGAAGCCAAAGTGAATGCCCTTGTTTCTGAAATTGCCAGCCCGGCCGCCAACTACGACATCATGAAGTTGGAAAAGTATCCCCGCATTGCGGTCTACTCTCCCAAGACAAAACAACCGTGGGACGATGCGGTTACGCTCGTCCTAACTTATGCCGAGATTCCCTACGATGTGATCTTTGATGATGAAGTGCTAAATGACCTGCTTCCGAAATACGATTGGCTCCATTTGCATCATGAAGATTTTACAGGCCAGTATGGAAAGTTCTACAGTAACTACGCTAATTATCCCTGGTACATTGAACAACAGCGGGAAGCCGAAGAAACCGCACGCAGGTTTGGATTTCACAAAGTGTCGCAGGCCAAACTGGCTGTTGTAAAAAGAATCAAAGAATTTGTAGCCGGGGGTGGATTTCTGTTTGCCATGTGTTCGGCAACGGATACCTATGATATTGCCCTGGCCGCAGAAGGCGTAGACATCTGCGAACGAATGTACGATGGCGATCCGGCTGATCCACAGGCACAATCCAAATTGAACTTTAACAATACCTTTGCATTCACCGATTTTCGATTATCCCTTGACCCCTATCAATATGAGTTTTCAGATATCGACAACAATCTTCCGGATCGGGGGCTACGGCAAGACAATGATTACTTCAGCATCTTTCAGTTTTCAGCCAAATGGGATCCCATCCCGACCATGCTCACGCAAAACCACACCCGGGTAATCAAAGGCTTCTATGGGCAGACCACCGGTTTCAAAAAGCGCCTTGTAAAACCCGATGTAACGATCATGGGCGAGAACAGTGAGATTAAGGAAGCGAAGTATCTGCATGGAATTTTTGGCAAAGGCTTTTGGACCTTTTATGGGGGGCACGATCCGGAAGATTATCAACATCAGGTGGGCGAAGAGCCTACGGATCTGAATTTGCACCCGAACTCGCCCGGATACCGATTGATCCTGAACAATATCCTGTTCCCGGCAGCCAAAAAGAAAAAGCAAAAGACTTGAGATTTACCCGTGTTCTTCATTGGGTGTGGTTCATTGCGTTAGCCTGTAAGCCGGCCGCGGTCGTTGACTCCGTTAGTCGTCTGGATCAACTTGCGATTGGAAAATTAGGTAAGGATTTTACTTCAGAAAAAAATGCAACCGGAGCCTATATTCTTTATGTGCAAAAGAATGTTCCTACCGCTCCTGCACAAGCACTTCTCTTTGTTGTGTTTGAAGTTGCCTCGCAGAAAATTGTTCTTGAGCAACGCTTTATCCCGGGCTTTGTTCGATGGGCCGGTGACTATCAACTGGAATTATTGGATCAGCCTGGCATGATCAGGCAACAGGAGGAATTAAAAGACTATGTAAAGTTGATTACCGTTCGCACACAAAAATTTTGAAATGAAGTTCCGCTACCTGATTTTACTGAACTGGATTTTTTGCCTGACGATTCTAATTGCTATCCAGACAAAGAATCCAACTGCACCACTGACCTATCAACCGCAGGAATTTAATGGGCCTGAACAATTTATCCTGTTGCATAAAAGCATTCGCACACCCCAGGATGCGGTTGAGCCCGGGTATAAACCTGGCCACCTGTTGCGGGAACTTGCTCAAGCAAAAGCGCATGCCGCACGGTCTGGCGCACGAACGAAATCCAATGGTGTGATTGAATGGATTGAACGGGGCCCATCGAATGTTCCTGGCAGAACCCGCGGTTTGATCGTGGACCCGGACGATCCTACTAAAAATACTTGGTATGCAGGTTCTGCTGGCGGAGGTGTATGGAAGACCACCAATGGCGGATCCAGCTGGACACTTTTAACTCCTGCCCTTTCCAATCTGGCAACTACCGTACTTGCCATGGCCGAGTCGAATCACAACATTATTTACATGGGCACGGGCGAAAGTTTTGGAGGCTTGCCGGGCATCCGGGGCAACGGTATGTTTAAATCAACTGACCGCGGACAAACCTGGAATTATCTGACCGCTACTTCGGACTTTTCGGACATCAATCGGATTGCGGTTGATCCGACCAATGCCAATATTCTAGTGGCTGCCACCAGCTCCGGCATTTATCGCACGACTGATGGTGGCGATACGTGGATGAAGACCTCAGCGCTCCTGGGCGTTGAAGATTTAAAAGTGACACCCGGCAATTACAACATTCAATTTGCAGCCCAAAATGGGGTTGGTATTTATAAATCAATTGATGCCGGCATAACATGGACCCTTGCCAATGCCGGTATGAGTCCTTCCGGGCGATTGGAGTTGGCGGTATCGCCCGTCAATACGAATCGGGTTTTCGCTTCTGCTGAAGGGGGCTTGTCAGGAACCGGCTCTGACCTTTATATCTCCAATGATGCCGGAGGAAATTGGTCGGTGGTAAAAGTTTCCTTTAACAACAACAATGTAAATTTTTTAGGCGGCCAGGGTTGGTATGATAATACCATCCTGTGTGATCCTTTTGATGCCAATGTCATCTATGTTGGGGGCGTTAGTCTTTTTCGAGTGCAGGTGGAGAGCGGATCGAGTTCGGTGAATAGTTATTCCGTGCAAGAACTGAATACAAGCTTCCTGACGATGGTGAACTTTGGAGCCGCCTTTTATGGTGGTCGGTTAGCGATTGGATCGGTTGCCAATGCTTCCGTGGAAGTCAGATTCGGTGCCGGTCGTAGTCAAAAGGCCCATCGTTTCCTTGTTCCGGAGGGAGCTACTTCGGGCGTACCTGATGTCAGCTACAGTTATGCCGATTATGTGGATGTTCCCTTTGAAGTTTGGGATGTTACCAACAACCGTCAATTAATGGTTTCGTTCCGAGATCAGGATCGCAATGGCCAGTTCAATCTCCTGCTTCAGAATACGGAAGGACCCGCGACCGCACAAAGTCGTGAATACATCTACATTAATAACCTGGACTATAACGCCACCACACCCCATCCCACCGTTGCTCTCAATGGTGGGCACATCACGCAACAAATGTATTTCTTCTGGCCGGTGTTGGCAGCCGGTAAAAGTTGGCCTGCCGACATTACCGATTCAAAAATTTCTATCGCCTTCAGTTCATTGCCATTAATCAACGCCACAACCATCACGATAGCCGATGCCTACAATCAATTTGATGGTAAAAATCGCTTTCTCACGTTTGCCAAAGATGTTCACCCCGATCATCATAATCTCGTTGCCATTCCCATGTCTGCCTCCACCTATAAAATTCTAAATGCCAGTGATGGGGGGATCTTTGTTTCCAATACAGCCCCATCGCCTGGTATTAATCAGGGAGACTGGAAGATGGTAGGATTAACCTACAATACCAGCCAATTTTATGGAGCAGATAAAAGACCCGGATTTGACGAGTATTTTGGTGGGATGCAGGATAACGGCACCTGGCGATCACCGACAGGTCAGGTTGCTTCTCAGGGAATAGCTTATCAATTTGCCTTGGGCGGAGATGGATTTGAAGTAGTCTGGCATAAATTGGACGATAAAAAACTCATTGGTGGCTCACAAGGGAATAACTTCTCCCGCTCGTTGGATGGCGGAGTTACCTGGAGCAGTGCCACCAGTGGCCTGAGTGGGTCCCATCCCTTTGTATCCAAACTTGCCAACTCTCCTTTTAACCCTGATGTACTCTACACCCTTTCATCAGCCGGTGTTTTCCGATCAACCGACTTTGGCGCTAATTGGACGTTAACCGCAATCCCTGAAAAATGGGGCAGCGCCTCGCTGATGGATGTAGAAGTTTCGCGAGCGAATGCCAACATTGTTTGGGCTGGCAGTGGCATGGTGAATTCCGGAAACCTAAGAAACATACATGTTTCCACGAATGGCGGTGTGACTTTTAAGGTCACCAACAATTACACGGCCCAGGTTATGGGAGGCACCACCAAGTTAGCGTCCCATCCTACAGAAGACAGTACCGCCTATGCTTTGTTTTCTTTTGCCAGCCGACCAAAAATTTTACGCACTCAAGACCTTGGTGTAACGTGGGAAGATATTTCCGGTTTTACCGGCAGCACCAGTACGAATGGATTTCCGGATGTGGCGGTTTACTGCTTGTATGTGCGGCCGGACAATCCTGATATTATTTGGGCCGGAACCGAAATTGGAATTGTTGAATCCCTGGACAACGGCCTTACCTGGAATTTGCTAAATGATTTTCCGAATGTATCGGTTTGGGACATGAAAGGTCAGGATAACCAGGTGGTGATCGCCACCCATGGCCGTGGTATCTGGACAGCACAAATGGAAGATAGTCAACTCGCACTAAAGAATCCTATCATTACCGGAGTTGGAACCTCGCCACAATCGGAGTTGACGCTTGGGATCACCTTGCCTGAAACGTTTGATTCCACATGGATTTATCTGCAAGGTGTATTTGTAGGTAAACTCAATCAGGTCCCCGCAGGAGACTATACGCTTTCCTTAGCCGGAGTGCAGCCGGGAAGTGTGAAGGCAAAATTAATCAGCTACAAGGGTGTGGCCCCCTTCCATTCGTTGGAGGTAACAGGTGAAAAACTACAACTCAAGTCCATTCAAAATCAGTATTTCAATTATTTTAATCTCGGATCTGACTTTAGTTTAAGCGCATTTACGATTCAACCCTTTGGCAATGCCAATGCCAGTTTGCAGTCGCTGCATCAATACGCGTTAAACTCCACGGCCGTTGCTACCCTGAAGCAGCCCATTGTTGTTACCAGCACGTATCCCTTTTTCTTTTATCGCGATGTAGCGATTGTTGAGCCCGGTACCCCGGGATCAGCGTTTGGTCAACCTGGCTTTAAGGATTATGTGATTGTTGAAGCAACGAAAGACGGAGTCCATTGGATTCCCCTTGCCGATGGTTACGATGCCTCCTTTAATGCATCCTGGTTAGCGGCCCACACCTCGAATCAGCCCGGATCCGTTACACAATTCGTGGATCATACCATCAACCTCACAACCCGGTTTGCCGTTGGCGATACCCTTTTATTTCGTTTCCGGTTATTCTCGGACGAAACCGTCACCAGCTGGGGTTGGTCGGTGGATGATCTTTATATTCAACAAGAGCCAACGGGTATTGAAGATCCCTCCTCTGGTGCTGTGGAACTGTATCCGAATCCTACCACCGGTCCGATAACGCTTTCCTACTCACTTTCGAGACCCGGGGCTGTTACCATTCAAGTTGTGGATCTTGCCGGCCGGGTTACTCAAAAAATAAATTCAGTGGTACAGGCGGGTCTTCACAAAACCGATCTTACTATTCCATCGCGCGGTACCCATCTCATCATGCTTCAGACTCCCGATTGGAACAAAACCTTGAAAGTAATCGTGCAGGAGTAATTAATGCATCCGGTCGCCCCGAACCTTCATGTTTTTCAGGATCTCAGCTTCTTGCGTTAGAATTTCACGCCAGCGCTTTTCAACAAGTTCTTCTTCCTGAAATTCTTTGGCGAGTTTTATAAAATTTTTATAATGACCTGCTTCCGAGACCATGAGCTCATAGTAAAACTTACTGAGCTCCTGATCCCCGATTTCCTTCCATAATAAGCGAAAGCGTTCGCAACTACGGGCTTCAATCAACGCATTGATTAATAGTTTCTCTACCAACTGTTGTTCCCGACTTCCACCCTTCTTCACGATTTTTTGTAACTGTTCCACATATTCATCCTTCCGTTGAACGCCCAGATGAAAGCCTCGCTTGCGTAAGTGGTCCAATACCTGCTCAAAGTGACTCCACTCTTCGGCTACCACCGGTGTCAGGGCTTCCACCAACCGCTGCTTCTCGGGGAAATTAACTATCAAGGAAATACAGGAGGAGGCCGCTTTCTGTTCGCAATACGCATGATCGACCAGAATATCTTCAATGTTTTTTTCTGCGATGTTCACCCAACGCGGATCGGTAGGTAACTCCAAGCCCAATACATGCTTTTCCATCAGTCAAATAAAAGTAAATCAAAACCAAAATCGAGCACATTGGCCTTGGCCGGATACCCCGGTGTTGGCAGATAACCACTCTTGGTAATCGCCTGAACCAGGTTGTGGTATTTGACGAAGAACCGCCCCCGGCTAAACTTGCCGTTGAAGAATACGTCCACGAGCGGATAGGCAGGATTGATAAATCCATCTTGTACATAAAACTGTTGAATGGCCGGATCATAGTTTAACGCAGTGTAGTCGGACTTCCAATGGGCGTCTACACCGATTTGAACCTGGATGGCTCGCTTAAAAAGCATGTTCTCATACGCCACTTGTGCATTTAAGAACCAAGTGGGCATGCGTACCGCTTCCTCATCATTTCTTAAGAATTGGTTATACATGAGTTGCGGTCGGAAATACACGTGTCTCAAAAACCGAACCGACATCCGAAGTTCCGGTGACATGATTTGCTGAATGCCTGCCGATTGAACGGGTAACACCTGTGGTTCTTTTGAAACCGGATTACTCTTATAGTAAATGTAATTGGTGAGGTAGTTGTAAGTAATGCCGGGCGAGATGAACAACCAATCCCAATTACCCTTCAAAAATCCTGTCAGCTGATAGTGGAAGCGATCATTGAATGTATTGATCCAGCTATGATGACTGCCCCGGTATACCGTTGATAGAATCGAAGGCTTCACTAATGCTGTCGTGGCGGAAGCATCAACCCATCGGGTATTCAGGCTGGCTTGCAACCGGTAATTGCCATCCAATAAATATTCCGCTTTACCCCCCACCTGATTCAATGAATCAAACTGCCAGGCAATCTGACCGCCCAGGTAATTCTCAACCCCGGTAGGATCATAGATTTCACTCTCGGCCACGTATCGATTCACTGCAGAATACAGGCGAAGCTTATGGTACAAGCTGTAAAATAACTTGTACGCATTTCCTTTTACACCCATCTCATTCGTCAACGATTTGAATTCAATACCATCTCTAACGTTCACGGTATCAATGTCTGGATCGGAATTTGTGAATAGGAAATATTTACTATAGTTCGTCTCGTTGCTTTTTGTATCCGTAAAGCGGTTACGCTGCCGCGCGATATCCAACTTTTGATAGACCTGTAAGGGAGTGGAAATTTTATAGGATTGATACACATGTAGCACATTTCGAAGCTCATCCGATTGGGCCGCCAACAAGTACGGTTGAGGATTATCTTCGAAGAATCCATTGATGGTGGTATCGCGCGTCAGGAGCACGCCCCCATTTTCATTTACGCGATGCCGCATGCGCCTGAAACTGGCTAGCAACACATAACGGTCATTAAGCGAACGATAGGAAGTATGAAAGTCGTAATAATGACTGATTGTTTGCCGGTCGCCTTTCCGGGCCCGCTGAATCTGCTTATCTACCAGAATGGGTCGGTAATTAAATCCGAAATTCCAATTGGGTTTAATGTTGCGACTGAATTCCACTTTGGTTGTCGCTCGCCCATCTCCACCCCACACAATAAAAATGCGGGTGAATGGGGATTTGGTATCATAATAGCGCGGTTCTTCCGTTTCGTAATAATGAACATAGGAATGATACCCCGGATCTGCACCAATGGTGGTTGGCACGGAAGGGAAAATGGGATTCAGGGCTGTTCCAACATTGCCCAGATCCTGGCTGGTATTGTTCAGCAATTGCACGTGCGTCCACCGATGGTAATTGGAGAGCGTAGTATCCAGCGGTTGGTACAATTGCTTATTGAAAAAGAAACTCTGCTCGGTGGTCCACAAGGTGGTTTTGGGACCGTACACATTTTTTGTGGAATCATCTAAAATCTGGGACCCTCTGCCTGTAGGCGCAGCAGCATCCGGTTTTTGTACCGGTTGGCTCACTGGCCGCTTGATGGTATCCAATGCCTGAATTCGGGTTCGTTTGACATCGGTTGGCTTTTCTTGCGAGAACGCAAGATTACTAATGCCTGCGAATAGAATAATGAACAGGTAGGATTTTGAAAACACGCGCAAAAATAGATCAGAATTTGGAAAATCGATCAACTTATTCACTCACCTGCGATCCCGTCTCCAATTTGGAGTTCACCAACCGCAATACCCTGTTATCAAAATCTGATCCATCTTTTACAAAGGTTGTCTGGATGGGAATGTAAAACCAGTTTTGGGCTACCAACCGATCTCTTACCAAACCCGTTACCAACTTAACCATGTCTTTTTCAGTCGTAATAATTGAATGAATGTGGTTTGCTTCTGCAACCCGGTGAATGGCATCAATTTCTTGTGTTGAGTAACTATGGTGATCCGGATACCGGAAATGCTTTACAATTTTAAACCGGGCAGCTACCTCTTGCTCCAGGTTGATGCTGTTGGCAATCCCGCTAACCAGAATAACTTCTGTACTGATCTTTTCCAGATGATTGATCGGGACCGGAGCCTCATACCTTAAGCGGGTAAAGAAAACAGGTTTGTTCCCGACTACTGCCGCAAGGTTCTTTCGGATCTCGCTTTCCTTTTCCGTTGATAAATTCGTGCACTTAGTAACGACAATAACATCGGCACGGCTAGCGCCTCTTCTTGCCTCTCGTAACCTGCCCATAGGCAGAACAAAATCCTGATAGAAGGGCTTAGCTGAATCCGTCACTAAAATAGAGAATTGCGGGATGACGGTGCGGTGTTGAAAGGCGTCATCCAATAAAATTACCTGTACTTCTGGTCGTTCGTTTAAGATCGTTGGAATCGCCAACGCCCGCTCTTCCCCCACGGTGACCACCACTGCGTCTTTAAATTTACGATACAGTTGAAACGGTTCATCCCCAATCGTGCGGGCGTTATCGTGCTCATTCGCGATGTGAAAGCCCGATGTGACCCGACCATATCCGCGACTGAGTGTAGCCACCCGATACTTTGGACTTAACAGGTGGATAAGGTATTCAATCATGGGCGTTTTTCCCGACCCCCCTACATTGAGATTGCCAACGCTGATTACAACTGTATTGAATTCGAATGACTTCTTATGACCGATGTCGTACAGATAATTTCGGATGCGGGTAACCAGGTTGTAAATACCGGCAAACGGCAGTAACAGATACTTGAAAAGGGCCATAAACAGGAGCCGTGATCTTTCGCTATTTTTGACCAAAAGTAAGGAAATCAATGGCTTCTGTAACTATTAATGAAGTGATCGACTCACTGGAAAGAATGGCGCCCCGTGCTTACCAGGAAGATTATGATAACAGTGGTCTGATCACTGGCAACCCACAAATGATGCTTACCGGAATTCTGGTGACCCTGGATTGTACAGAAGCTGTCCTTGACGAAGCGGTGGCGCGTTCCTGCAATTTGATTGTTGCCCATCATCCCATTTTGTTCAAAGGCATTAAGCGACTTACCGGCCAAACCTACGTTGAACGGGTTTTGATAAAAGCGATTCAACATAACGTGGCGATCTATGCCATTCATACTAACCTGGATAATGTGATTGACGGAGTTAACAAAAAAATTGCGAATGCGATTGGACTCAAGAACCTTCGAATCCTGGCTCCCAAAAAAAATACCTTGCTGAAACTGGTTACGTTCATTCCGCATGAACATGTGGAACGTGTGACTGAAGCATTGTATAAAGCCGGTGCCGGTCAAA
The DNA here is from genome assembly GCA_964488465.1 of uncultured Ohtaekwangia sp. Classification (GTDB taxonomy): domain Bacteria; phylum Bacteroidota; class Bacteroidia; order Cytophagales; family Cyclobacteriaceae; genus ELB16-189. The sequence goes on from CAZAUN010000010.1 coordinate 138,857, forward strand.
TCGGGAACTATAAGAACTGCAGTTTCCAACTTCTTGGTGAAGGAACCTTTATGCCCACGGCTGATGCCAAACCGTACCAGGGAACATTGGGTACGCTGGAGCGCACCAGCGAAGTACGGGTTGAAGTAATCTTACCATCGCCTTTAAAGAAAACCATTTTGGCAGCCCTCCGGGCGAGTCATCCTTATGAGGAGGTTGCCTATTATCTGAGTGTTCTTGAAAATGAAAATCAGGAAGTGGGTGCGGGAATCGTGGGGGAACTTCCCGCAGCGGAGGAGCCGGTTTCATTTTTGAAGCGATTGAAGACCGTCATGAAAACCGAGTGTGTCCGGCATACCAAACCCATTCCCGGGATGGTTAATACGGTGGCGGTTTGTGGGGGTTCGGGAAGTTTCTTGCTCCCTCAGGCCATTGCGAGTGGAGCTCAAGTGTACATTTCTGCCGACTTCAAATACCATGAATTTTTTGATGCCGAGGGTAAAATTATGGTAGCCGATATTGGTCATTACGAAAGCGAGCAGTTTACGAAAGACCTGTTGGGTGAGTATTTGACGGAAAAATTTCCTACTTTTGCAGTCGCTTTTTCAAAAGTAATTACCAATCCTATCAGTTATCTCTAAGTAATGGAAAATCAGACAGTTGCACAGAAATTAGAAGCCCTGGTAAAATTACAATCCATCGACTCAAAACTGGACGAACTCAAAAAATTGCGAGGCGATTTGCCCGATGAGGTGCAAGACCTGGAAGATGAAATGGAAGGCTACCGGACGCGTTTGGGCCGTTTTGAGGGCGAATTGAAAGAATTAGAAGACGCTATCAAGAAGAATAAGGAAGGTATCAAAGAGGCCGAAAAGCTGGTTAAGAAATACAACGAGCAGCAAAAAAACGTTAAGAACAACCGCGAATTTGATGCCATAACCAAGGAAATTGAGCTTCAGGAGTTAGAAGTTCAGATTTGCGAAAAACGCATTAAGGAGGCCAAAGAGAAAATGGAAGCCAAAAAAGCAGAAATTACCTCGATTGAGACCATTATTAAGGAACGAGAAGAAGACCTGCAGAATAAGAAAAACGAACTGGACAATATCCTGGGTGAAAGCCAGGAAGAAGAGAAGAGGCTCCTAACTGAGCGCGATAAAGCCGTTAAGAAAATTGAAGATAAACTTCTGAAGCACTATAGCCGTTTAAGAAGCAGTCTTTCCAATGGATTGGCAGTGGTAAGGGTGGTACGAGGCGCGGCTGAAGGTTGTAACATCATCATTCCGCCTCAAAAAATTGCTGAAATCCGGGAAAAGAAGAAAATTGTTATTGATGAACATTCCGGCAGAATTTTAGCCGATGTCGATTTAGGCTCCATGGAAGAGGAAGTGAAGCCAAAAAAGGCAGCTCCGGCAAAACGGGCAAAAAAAGTTGAATAACCAGAAATTCATAACATCCATAAGAAAGGCAGGCTTGATCACTTGCCTTTTTTTGTTCGTACAGGTTGCGCTTGCCACTGAATTAACGTGGCAATTTGAGGCTGACTTGCAAAAGGCCTATTGGTATGTAACCAATCTTCAGCCTGACAAAGCCCGCGAGCAACTCAAACGGGTTCGAACCCCAGGTTTTCACAAACTGTATGTTGAAAGTCTGAATGAGACCCTGTACATCCTGATTACGGAAGACCACGAAGGATTTCCGAAGATCGAGGAAAAATTCAAGCAAAATCTGAAATACCTGGAAAGTTTGCCGGTTACTGCCGAAACCCTTTTCCTGCAAGCAGAGCTAAACCTGCAGCGTGGTTTCTGCTATCTCAACCTGGGGCAGGAACTCAACGCGGTCATGTCGATTCGCAAAGCATATCAGCTCACTTCCGAATGCCTTAAACAATTTCCAACCTTCATCCCCATTAAGAAAACCAGCGGAGTACTTCAGGTAATGGTGGGTTCGGTACCGGACAAGTACCAATGGTTTATGAGTTTGTTGGGAATGAAAGGATCTGTTGATAAAGGGCAACGGCAACTTTCGGAATTAAAAAACTCACCCTCCTCATTAAACACGGAGGCTGGCATTCTTTATTACACGATTCAGGGATTTATCAATCAACAGTTTTCTGAAGCTGCCCATGGAATCAATGCAACGTTAAAAGAACAACCTGAGAATCGTTTATTACTATTTATCGGTGTGAATATGTTAGTGAAGGATGCCCGTGGAGAAGAAGCGCTGGCCCTCATTCATCAAATAGAATCGCAAAAAGAAGGTCTACCGATGCATTACATCGATTATCTGAAGGGTGAAGTCTTGTTGCAGCGGGGAGATTATCAACTATCAATTCAAGCTTTTCAGAAGTTTATCACCCACTACCCCAGCGTTAGTTTTAAAAAAGACTCGTACTTCAAAATTTCCCTTGCGTATTGGTTATTGAACGATTCGAGGCAAGCGAAAGCGTATTATGAAAAAGCAAAAATATCCGGTTCGGATAAAGCAGAACCGGACCGCTATGCAGCACAACAATTGGAACAACCGAACCTGCCTAACAAGAAATTACTGAGTGTGCGATTTTATACCGATGGCGGGTATTACAAAGAGGCTGCCCGGGTTTTAAGCTCCATCTCGTTGGCGGAGCTATCCACTTATAAAGACAAAACCGAATACCATTATCGCAAGGCCCGCCTGGCGCATCGTACCGGAGAAATTGCTACCGCCAAGGTGTTGTATCAACAAAGCATTGATATGACTAAAAATAACCCGTGGTATTTCGGAGCCTACTCCGCGTTGCAACTGGGGTATATCGCCAAGGACCAACACGATTATTCCAACGCCCGAAAATACTTCGAGCTCGCCCTCAGTTACCCCAAGCACGAATACAAAAACAGCATCGATAGCAAAGCTCGAACCGAGTTGGACAGGTTACCTGCTTTTAAAGCGTAGCCTGATTGACGGCCACTTTTACGGGTGTCTTTATTCTGGCCAGATGGGCCGTGTCGTTGTACAGGCGAACCGAAAACATCGTTCCGGTATACTCCACTAAATACAGACAAAGGTTTTCATGTTCGAACATATCCATGCTTCGCAACGGATAGTTTAACAGGCGACATAGTAAAATGCGCATGGCCCGGCCATGCATACAAATCAGAATTTGATCCTCCTCCTTCTTCCCAAGAATGTGCTCCACAGCGTTGGCTTGACGCACCGTAACATCTTCGGGGCTTTCGCCACCCTCAATCCGTTCATGCGTATTGCCTTGTTGCCATTGCTGCAACATCCAGTGGTAATAGGCATCTTCTTCCGGAGTAATCCGCTGGCCTTCTTTCGTTCCCCAACTGATCTCGTTCAATCCCGGTAATTGTTCATGGGGGATGCCTAATGCCAGAAAGGATTCCACCGATTCAACTGTGCGTCTCAGTGCCGATGTATAGATTTTGTTGAAGGGCACGGAGCGATACGCCTCAAAAAATGCCAATGCCTGTTGCCGGCCGGTCTCGTTCAGCGAAGAATCGACTCCACTTCCCTGTACAATACCCTGCAGATTAAAATCCGTTTGACCGTGCCTTATGATATAGATTTTTTTGCTCATCAATTTCTGCCTAATTTCAAGCCGCCAAGCGGATGCGGGCGCAAAAATAAGGAAATAGTTTAACTCACAGTCCACCAACCTCATGTCTGTATTCAGGCCAGGCATCTCCATTCACGACCTCAATAAACTTTCTGCCAATACAATGGTTAGTCACCTGGGTATTGAATTCACTGAAATGGGAGCTGATTATATTTCCGCCAAAATGCCGGTGGATTTCAGAACCCATCAGCCCCTTGGCTTGTTACATGGCGGAGCTTCTGTGAGTTTGGCAGAAACCTTGGGTAGTGTTGCCGCCACGTGTTGTGTTGACCCTGAAAAACAATACTGCGTTGGGCTGGAGATAAATGCCAATCATATTAAAAGTGTGAAGCAAGGCTATGTGTACGGAACGACACGACCGATTCATATTGGCAAACGAACTCAGGTATGGGATATCCGGATCACCAACGAAGCTCAGGAATTGGTATGCACCAGCCGGATTACGATGGCTGTAATCGATAAGCGATAAAAGGATGGTATTTACAGACAAGAAAAATCAAGAGATAATCGCAACCGATTTGGTGAATCGAATCTTGTCACGGGCACTTGCGCGGGGGCAATCGTTTTCTTTGTGGAAAATGCCCGGTAAAAAGGAAACCTTTCTGATCCTCACAGATTCCGTTAAATATCTTGATGATATTAACCTGGAAGGGTCGGAAACAGGATTTGCCTTCGCACCTTTTGATCCGATTGAAAAAAAGATTTTTTTTCCGGCAGACATGCTATACCAGATCGAAAACGGTGCGTTGAGCCCCAAGGCACTTGCTGAGATTCTGCATGATTCAACTCCCACGGAACTTGCCTTTTATCAGAAATCTAAACGGGATGAAGTTACCCCGAATTTTCAGCAGTTAGTTCAGGGAAGTATTACTGCCATTGAACAGGGTCAATTTGAAAAGGTGGTTCCGTCCCGATTTAAGGATATCGCGGTGGACAAATTAAACCTCGTGGATGCCTTTGAGAGACTGTGCGAAAAACATCCACAGGCACTGGTTTCCCTGGTTTCATCACCCGCGACCGGCACCTGGTTGGGTGCTTCGCCCGAATTGTTGGTGAGTGTGATTCAAAACAAGTTCAAAACCGTTGCGTTGGCTGGCACCCTGCCCTATTCCCCTGAAATCAATCTTAAGTCCGTTGCCTGGACACAAAAAGAAATTGAAGAGCAGGCTTTGGTATGCCGGTACATCATTAATTGTTTTAAGAAAATCCGGTTGCGTGAGTATGAAGAGCATGGGCCTAAGACCACCGTGGCCGGCAACGTCATGCATTTGAAGACCGAATATGAAGTAGATATGCTGGCCACTAATTTTCCACAATTAGGTTCCGTCATGCTGAAATTATTACATCCTACCTCTGCCGTCTGTGGAATGCCCATGGAAAGTTCGATTGACTTTCTGAAAAAGCAGGAAGGCTATCAGCGTGAATACTACAGTGGTTATCTGGGCCCAGTCAATCTGAAAACAGAAAGTCACCTCTATGTCAATCTTCGGTGCCTTCAATGGTTCTCTGATAAAGTTCGCATGTATGCGGGTGCCGGTGTCACTGCCGATTCAATCGCGGAGCAGGAATGGAATGAAACTGAAATGAAGATGGAGAATCTTCGAAACATCCTGATTCAATAACTGCCTGTGCGTCTTCAACCCATTTATGACATTGCGGAAATTTGTGCCCGCCACGGAATCAGTCAAGCCCTTGTCTGTCCGGGATCGCGCTGTGCACCGCTTACCCTCGCGTTTGCACGTCATGAAAAGATTACCTGCCGCACCTTTAGTGATGAACGAAGTGCAGGGTTCGTTGCGCTTGGCATTTCGCAACAGACCAAGACGCCTTCTGTGCTCGTCTCCACGTCAGGCTCCGCAGCCTATAATTTTTCACCGGCTATTGCGGAAGCGTTCTTTCAACAAATTCCAGTATTGATTATCACTGCCGACCGGCCCAAAGAATGGATTGACCAATTGGATGGACAAACCATTCGGCAGGAAAATTTATTCGGTAACCATGTAAAGAAGTCATACACCCTCCCGGCCGACTATACCCATGCGGATGCAATCTGGTATATCCATCGCACAGTAAACGAAGCCATTGCCCTTGCCCAGGAATTTCCGCAAGGCCCCGTGCACATTAATATTCCATTGCGAGAGCCGCTCTATCCTGCCGCGGGTGAGAAAATCAGTTTCACCAAAAATATCCGGATAACACAAGCAGGCGGAGGAAAAATGGTGTTGAGTGAGAAAGAGCTAAAATCCTTGTTGACGGAATTGACCGGGTATCAGAAAGTGATGCTGGTGGCGGGTCAAAATGATTATCACGAGGGGCTCTTAAAAGCCGTTGAGAAATTCATTAAAATACATAAGGTTGCGTTGCTGGGGGATGTCATCTCAAATTTTCACAGCCTTTCCACCAACATTCCATTGGCGGAAGTTTTCCTCGGGCAATGTCCCGAATCCGTGGCACAATCCCTTCAACCCGATCTGCTTATTACGTTCGGCAAGTCCGTCATTTCAAAAAATCTGAAGGTATTCCTTCGGAAAAACAAGTCTCTTCACCATTGGCATATTCAGCCAGGCGGATTGAGCAGCGATACCTTTCAGTCGCTTACAAGAATTATTTATACAGAGCCTAAATCGTTCTTTGAATCATTAAGTACTCCACCCCAACTTGATAAGTTTGAACTTCAGAAGAAGGAGAATTATGTAAACTTATGGAAAGCAGAAATGCACCGGGCGCAACTTGCTTCTCAATCTTTCTTTAATCAATCAAGATTTAACGAACTCACCAGCATTCGGGAAATCATCAACGCCTTGCCGGAGCGCTGCAACCTACACCTTGCCAACAGCATGGCTGTACGGTATGCCAATTTGATTGGCTTGGCCGAAAAAGGTAAAGGCGTGCGGGTATTTTCCAATCGCGGCACCAGCGGGATTGATGGTTGTACCAGTACAGCCGTTGGGCATGCACTCGGCAGTGATGTACCTAACATCTTAATCACCGGTGACCTTGCTTTTTTCTATGACCGCAATGCCTTCTGGCACAACTATCCAATTCCCAATTTGCATGTGGTGGTGGTGAACAACCAGGGGGGTGTTATTTTCAATTTGATCGATGGGCCTGGAGAGTTACCGGAAGCTCATGAATTTTTTATCACCCGGCAGAAACTTTCAGCCAGGCACCTCGCCCTTGAATTTGGGTTTCTGTTTCAGCAGGCCGACAATCTCAAACAACTCAAATCATCGTTAAAAGATTTTTATAAGTTTGATGGTCCGACCCGGATTCTGGAAATCACCACCGATCAGGCCTCCTCAAAGGAATCGTTTAATCAATTCAAGAACCATATTAAAACGAGTTATGAATCTTAAATACACTTGGAAACCCGTAAAAGAATATCAGGAAATTCTTTTTCATAAATACGAAGGCATTGCACGGATCAGCATTAACCGCCCCGAGGTACATAATGCCTTTACTCCCCGCACCGTGCAAGAACTGCTGGATGCCATGAACCATTGCCGCGAAGACATGGAGGTTGGAGTCATCATCCTGACGGGTGAAGGCGGTAAAGCATTTTGCAGCGGTGGCGATCAAAGTGTGCGGGGGCATGGTGGGTATGTTGGGCAGGATACCGTACCACGTCTCAATGTGCTCGACCTGCAGAAAGTTATTCGCTCCATCCCCAAACCAGTGATTGCAGCGGTAGCCGGGTGGGCCATTGGCGGAGGTCATGTATTACACGTAGTTTGTGATCTGACCATCGCAGCAGATAATGCCCGCTTTGGTCAGACGGGTCCGAAGGTGGGGAGTTTTGATGGTGGCTTTGGCGCTTCTTACCTGGCACGGATTGTTGGCCAGAAAAAAGCACGTGAAATCTGGTACTTGTGCGATCAGTATGATGCCCAGGAAGCGCTTACTATGGGGTTGGTAAACAAAGTAGTACCGCTTGATCAGTTAGAAGATACTTATGTAAGTTGGGCTCAGAAAATCCTTAAGAAAAGTCCGCTTGCCATCCGCATGCTCAAATGTGCATTTAATGCGGAACTGGATGGACAGGCCGGAATTCAGGAGCTTGCGGGCAATGCAACGTTGCTTTATTACCTGAGCGAAGAAGCGAAAGAAGGTAAAAATGCATTCCTGGAAAAAAGAGAACCCGACTTTTCAAAGTTTCCAAAGTTTCCCTGATCCGAAACGGAGATGAGCATACCCTGGATTTATTATGAGGGAGTACGCTACTCATTATCAAAAGAAGTCAATCCTGAATTTACCCATCCAGCCTTTCAATTTTGTATTGAATGGTTGAACGGGCGGACTGAGTTTGAGCTGCAGACTTCCGGCTCTACGGGAGAACCAAAAAAAATTAAGGTTACCCGGCATCAATTAATTTCCAGTGCCCAGTTAACTCTTTCCGTTCTAGGTTTGCAACCTAACGAAACCGCTTTGGTTTGCCTGGATACCCGGTACATAGCCGGCATCATGATGTTGGTGCGGGCGTTGGAAGGCGGCCTAAACATCGTGCTCGTCAATCCTTCTGCCAATCCCTTCGAATCGATTCCTGATTCCATGCCCATTGATTTTGTCGCGTTGGTCCCCTATCAGGTTGAAGCCATATTGAAGTCAGACTATGGCGCCCGGTTGGATACGATGAAGGTTGTCTTGATTGGCGGAGCACCGGTATCCGAAAAATTGAGGACCGCGCTAGAACCCTTTCGCGCTGCCATTTACAGTACTTATGGGATGACGGAGACGCTCTCGCACATTGCCTTGCAGCGCCTGGGTGGTGCGGCCGCTCAAGAAAATTTTCAGGCATTGGCAGGCATCTCTCTTTCGAAAGATGAACGTGGATGCCTTATTATTCAGGCCCCACACCTTCATGAAGCTCCTATCGTAACGAATGATTTGGTTGAACTTTATCCCGGGAATAGCTTTCGCTGGCTGGGTCGTGTAGACCACGTCATTAATAGTGGTGGAATAAAAATCTTTCCTGAGGAAATCGAGTTTCTTATTCAACCGATTTTTAGCGAGTTCGGTTTATCGAATCGATTCTTCATCATGGCGGCACCCGATTCATCCTTGGGAGAAGCGCTGATGCTCGTGGTGGAGGGTACTTTGGATGCAAAACTGAAACAACTCCTGCTTGTTTCCATGAAACAAAAACTTCCTGCCTACCATGCACCTCGCCTCATTAGAACGGTTTCGCACTTCGTGGATACAGAAACGGGTAAGATAAACCGACCCAAAACGATCGACCTTGTGAGCGGCTTGTAATACCTCGCCCGTCTCTTCCGGAAAGGAAGAGATCGGGAAGGTCAAACCGCTAAGTTTATTTTTTTGATTTCAACTGAAGAATTTCTTTCTGCAGATCGAGTACAACTCCAGCGAGTTGCTCAACGGAGACATCCGACTTTTCGGACACATCCGGAAACTGAACACTGATGTAGGCTTTAGCGGCCCAAACTTCCAATACATCTGATCCGCTCACCTGAAACGGAGCATACTGCCGATTGTCGGAAACCAAAAACAGGCTTCCATTCTCTTCGAGGTAGTTGAAGACCCGCTTGTAAACAATTCCTTCGCGCTGGGTAACCAACACATAGGTTTTACCACTCTTGATGCTATTCAAATTTTCGACATATTCACCAATGATGATCGAGCCCGGCATGAGGGGCAACATGGAGTCGCCACTGATCTCAAATGCCCGATAGGTACCTTGCCTGAGGTTGGGCAAATGAAAGTGGGGCAATTCTTTAACATACTCTGTATCAGCATACCCATTGAGGTACCCCGCAGCGGCCTTGTGAGGAACAAATTCAATATTGTCGCGCTGATTAGAATCGACCGTCACTACCAACACTTCTTTGCCTCGACTGTAGTCCGGTTTGGAACCGGGTAGTGATTGCTGTGAAAAATCCTGACTGATCAATTGATCCACCGAAATAGAAAATACTTCGGCCATCTTTTGAAGCAATTCCAGCCGGGGTTCTGCCCGTCCTTCTTCATAGGCACCCACCAGGGACCTCTTGATCCCCAATCGTTGGGCAAACTGATCCTGGGTGATTGAAAGTCGCTTGCGCAGGATGCGAATGTTTTCGTTCAGCTTTACCATCGGGTTAGCGTTTAAAGATTAAAATTCTACCGGAATTGACTTTCCGGTTTCCTAATGAAAACAGATTCCGTTGAAAATAGCGCTCAGAACAAGTAAAGGCCGCCAGGTGCCGGTTTATCTTTCCAACAATTTCAGAAACGGAGGTCTTGGGTTCGGCCAATAAGTACCCATAGTAGCCACCGTCTGATGGAAGCGTGCTGAAATTAATCTGAAACCGACCTGACTGGAGTTTCTTGCTTTGGATTCGTAGCCTGTGGTCCATTCGCTAATATTTTTAGTGAATTAGGAGTGTTTCCTACAGAAATCCAAATTATTAACTAATTAATTTAGTTATTCATCGATTTTAGCCCAAAATATGTCTTTTTGATATTGCAGTTTACCATTATTAATGGTAAGGGGTGATTCAATGTTTTCATTGTAAATCATGCCAGTTCCCAATCCTTGGGGTATAGAAATCGGGTAGTTAGCAGTGAATTGCGCAATGGCATTCAGCCCAATATTGCTTTCCAGGGCGGAGGTCATCCACCAGCCAATACCCAGCTCCTGAGTGAGTTGAATCCATTCCGAACAAGAGAAAAGCCCACCGTGTAATGTAGGTTTTAGTATGATGAATTGGGGTTTGATCCGGGTTAGCAAGGCCCGTTTCTTTTCTAGTCCGGTTACCCCGATCAATTCCTCGTCCAAGGCTATTGGGATAGGCGATTGAACGCATAGTTGACTCAGTTCTGGAAGGCCGGGTTTGATGGGCTGCTCGATTGAGTGCACCTCAAAGCGGGTTAACTGATTTATTTTGAACAGGGCTTCTTCTTTTTTAAAGGCACCGTTGGCATCCAGTCGAATGGTGATTTTATCGCGAAAATACTTTCTGCGGATGTATTGTAATACATCACACTCCTTCTCGAAATCATGACTCCCTACCTTCAGCTTCAGGCAGGTAAATCCATCGCGGATTTTTATTTCAATTTGTTGCAACATGAAGTCGAGCCCGCCCATCCAGATCAGGCCATTGATGGGTATTGGCGTGCCTTCCACAAATGAATTTCTGAAAATCACCCGCTCCCCACCGTGCAGGCAATCGAGCAGCGCGGTTTCCAATGCAAAGACAAGCGAAGAATTATTCTGAACGGTATCCGGACCGATTAATTTCTGTATCAGCAAATAAATTGATTTAAGGTCGGAAGCCGTTGGAAAAGGAAAGGCCTGCTTGTTGATTGAATCCATAGTTTGATGGAGGGCGGCCTCAAATTCAGCGTTGAATTCCGGGCTCAATCCCGGTAAGGGTCCGCATTCACCAATTCCAATGATCTCCGGATTCGAATCGTCCCACAGGCCCACAAACCACGAAACTTTGTCTTTCATGGCACCCCGGGAGGTACGGGCGTTGAAAGAAAATTCAAAGACTCTTTTCGAAAGGCTTACCTGCAGGGCCATGCATTCAATAATCCAGCGAAGATCAAAATTAATTTACACATGGCAATCCATCGCGCACTTAATACCTTTGGCCAAACCTTGATGGCATGTCGTTGTTGATGAACGATTTTTCGTATGAACTTCCCGACCACCGAATTGCGAAATACCCGTTACCGGAACGCGATCAATCAAAACTGCTGGTGTACAAAGGTGGTGAGATTGTTCACAGTCGGTTTTTTAAGATCGACAAGTACCTGCCTCCCCATTCCACACTCTACTTTAATGATACGAAAGTAATTCCGGCACGACTTCATTTTCAAAAAGATACCGGGGCCGTTATCGAAATCTTTTTACTCACTCCCGTGGCCCCGAGCACGCTGCTGCAACAGGCGATGACCGTCACGCACCAAACGCAATGGCAATGCGCGATCGGTAATCTCAAGCGCTGGCCCGATGGAATTACCCTTGTTAAAACAGTAGGTGAGATGACGATTTACGCAACGCTGATCGACCGCGTGGCCGGCATTGTTGAACTCCGATGGACTCCTAAGTCGCTTACATTTTCGGAGATGATTACCACAGCAGGTAATGTACCACTTCCACCCTATCTTCATCGGGAAGCGGAAGAATCCGACAAGCAAACCTATCAAACCATCTATTCCAGAAATGAAGGTGCTGTGGCTGCCCCTACGGCCGGATTGCACTTTACCACCCCTGTTTTGAATTCCCTCTTAAAAAATGGTCATCAACTTCAACATTTAACCCTGCATGTGAGTGCCGGCACATTTCAGCCCGTTAAAGCAGAAAATGCGGCAGACCATACCATGCACCACGAACAAATGGTCATCACCAAAGAAAACGTGGAAAGTCTGTTGAATGCTACCGTTAAAGTTGCAGTGGGAACAACCGCGCTCCGCACGCTCGAAAGCCTGTATTGGTATGGAGTAAAATTGAAGTCGGACCCCGAGGCGCCTTTCCGGATTACCCAGTACGACCCCAATCAATTAGCCCAGACTATAGCGTTTCAAGATTCAATTCAAGAGGTATTAAAACTGTTTACCCGCTTAAAGACTGATAAAATTAGCGGAGAAACGGCCATTTATATAATGCCCGGATACAATTTCAAGGTAGTGGATGCCCTAATCACCAATTTTCATCAACCAGCTTCCACATTAATCCTGTTGATTGCCGCTTTTGTGGGTTCAGATTGGCGCGCTATTTACGATTCGGCACTTAAAATGGACTATCGCTTTCTGAGTTATGGTGACAGTTCTTTTCTCTTCAGAACTCCATCCAAGTAAGAAAACCTCCTCTTTGGCCAAAACGGTGTTAATTCTCTCTTTTTGACGGAATTTTCGCCAAACGAATTACCACCGGCTTCCTTTAGCGTATTCAAAACTTTATTAATCAGAGGTTAAGCTTTTCCAAATGCTCTATTGGTTTAATAGGAATTTTCGATGAAATGTCTAAAATTTAGATTACCAAATTCCACCCTATGCTGTCCAGACTATGGAATCTTTTAGACGTTGAGCCTGAAGAAACCGGACCGGTTTCGTTTTTGCTGATTATGAGCTTCTTTTTGGGCTTATTCTTAGCAACAGTGGCAGTTGCCTCACAATCTCTTTTTCTGGAACACTTTGATGAGCGGGCCGATCTTCCGGTTGCCCTGGCGCTTTCCGGGGGTATGGGGGTTTTGATCACCTTTTTCTACAATTTTCTACAAGGCCGGATTCCGTTTACGGCTTTGGCGATTTCCAACCTGGTTCTGGTCATATTTTTTACGGCTTTCATTGAGTTTGGCGAACAATTCGTGCAGGACACGGATTACCTGTTTTACTTCGGTTTTACGCTGATTTTGCCCTTTACCTTTATTACTCAATTGATTTTCTGGGGTGCCTTTAACCGGATGTTCAACGTGCGGGTGGCAAAACGCATTGTTGGAAGTGTGGACCTGGGCACCACGATTGCCCAGATTCTGGCCTTCTTCACTATCCCGATTCTTATCGGATATGGCCTTGAAACTGCCTCCTTATATACAATCGGTCTGGTGAGTATCGTGGTGTACCTGATCTTGTTCATCATGCTGGCCAACCGCCACCTGGTCAAAGGCCGGTCGGTCATTAAATCTGAATCGGAGATTAAGAAGTTGTCCATTGGTCAGTTTATCGGCAACCGGTACATCATCACCATGTCGCTGTTCATCATCGTTTCGATGGTGGCCCTTCGATTTGTAGACTATTCGTTTTATAACGCCACTACGATCCAATTTGAGACAGAGAGTTTACCCACGTTTCTGAGTTTGTTTGAAGCTACCGTGGTAATTTTCAGTTTCTTGTTTTCCACATTTGCTACGGACCGCATCAATCAGGATTACGGATTGCGGGTCTCCCTGCTAATTACCCCGTTGTTATTAATCTTGTTTACAGCCTCTGCATTAGCGTTGGGTACCTTCTTTGGGTATGATCTGAGTACGGGCGAAGGCAGTACCATCATCTTCTTCTTCATTGCCGTGGCCATGAGTAAGTTGTTTATCAATTCGTTGCGCGATGCCCTCGATAACCCCACCTTCAAGTTTTATTACGTTCCGATTGAGCGATCCATCAGCATCGATGTTCAGACAAAAATTGAAGGATTTGTTACGGCTCTCGCCAGTACCATTGCCGGGGGATTGATTGTGTTGGTGAACCAGTTCGACATCTTTAACGTACTCTCCATTACCCTCTTCACCCTGCCTGTATTGGCCATCTGGTATTGGGTTACCAACCGGATGTACCATGGATACCGCGAGACACTGCAAAATTCGTTGGTGAAAAATAAATCGAGCATCAAAAAGAACCTGGTGAAAGAATTTACGATGGACAGCGTACTGGAACGCGAAGTGCGCAGTACCGTTGATGAAAAAATTATCTATGGTCTTAAGCTCATGGAAAAACTGGAGCCGGCCCTCTTCGAATCCTCCCTGATGCAGCTTGTTTCCAGTAAGTCCAAAAAAGTAGCGCAGTTTGCTCAGGCTAAAATTCAGGAACTCGGCATCAATTCGGTCGACAGTGAAATCCGGGGCCTGGCTACGCAAGCTGCCGGGATGGCTGAAGACAGTGACCTGCTTTCGATCCCCATCGAGAAACTCATGAAACTTAGCAAGTCAGTAAAGCAAGCAGATCGTTTACTGGCTGCCAAACTCATGCGCAAACTCACTAACCAGAAAACCATTTTCATTTTGTTGGAGTTGATGCGCGATGCAGACCCGAAAGTAAGGACCGAGGCTTTGCTAACAGCACGCAAAGTAAAGCGCCCCGAAACCTGGAACGTGCTCATCGAGTTGCTCTCGTCTCCGCGGTATGCCCATCAGGCTGCCTCCGCCTTGAAAGAAGCCGGTGAGCCCGCGCTTCCTGTGCTGGAAGCCGCCTTCCACAAATCCGGTCAGCAGGATCAAATTATGCTCAAGATCATTCAGATCATGGGCCACATTCCCGGCAAGGAAAGCCTGCAACTGCTCTGGAAAAAAATTGACTACCCCGACAAGCGCATTGTAAAACAGATTCTGTACTCCCTGCGCTTCATCAACTACCGCGCTTCCGGTCGTGAAGCGTTGGCCGTAAAAGATTTGCTGGACGCGGAAATGAGTAAAACACTCTGGAACCTGGCTGCCTTGCATGAGTTAACTGATGAGCCACATTATGAATACCTGAAGGAAGCCCTACGGGAAGAAATCCGGGATAATTATGATCACCTGACGCTGCTACTCTCCTTATTATATGACCCGGAATCCGTTCAGCTGGTGAAGGAGAATATTGAAGTAGGTACCCCGGACAGTATTCAGTACGCACTTGAATTGTTGGATTTGTTCGTGGATCAGGATCTGAAACCCAAACTCATTCCATTGCTGGATGATTCCACCACTCCGCAAAAGCTGGAGAAATTGCAGACCTTCTTCCCGCGCGAAAGTTACAACCCGATACAAGTTGTCAATTACATTCTCAATCGCGACTTTAATTACAACAATCGGTGGACAAAAGCCTGTGCTGTACATGCTACCGCTTACATGCCGGATTTCCGGGTAAGCCGGGGCTTGATCAGCCAAATGTTCAACCATGACAAAATACTGCAGGAGACTACCGCCTGGGTTATTTTTAATAAAGACCGGACCGCGTATCAGAACATTTCAGAACGGCTGCCTTACAAGGATAAAAAATTCCTCGACTCCTCCATTGAAAGCAACCAGTTACTCGATGGATTGGATGATGGGTTCTTTCTCTTTATTGAAATGATCATGCTGATCAAAGGGATTCCGGTATTTAAACACATTCAGGGCAAAGTACTGAGCGATCTGGCTGATAAAATTTTGCCAATCACCCTGAAGCCCGGTGAAAGTTTACCAATACCCCAGTCGGAAGAAATGCCGATTTTAATTTCGGCTCATGGCGAAGTTGAATTGAAGAACGATACCCAGACGGTGATGGTATTAACTCCGGGCGATGTGTATGGCGACCTCTTCCAGGAAGGACCTACCCCGGTCATCAGTGACGTGGTGGCGAAGCAGCGGGCCGTTATTTTCAAAATCAATCTGATCGACTTCTATTATGTCCTGGCCAACCATCATGAATTGGCACAGGGCTTAATCCATAATATCACCGAAAAACAAGAACACGAGATAGTTTAACATACAAACCCTAACCACCTACTACATCGTCATGGCCTTTGAAATAGACGTACTGATAACCTTTGCTGAAAAAGATAACGAGACCGCTCAGAAAAATGAGACCGGCTGGGTATCGCAATTCAAGAAATTTCTGGAGCTCATGCTGCTGCAGGTGTTGGGTACCAAACCCAATATTGTTCTGAAGTCTGAATTTGACACGGCTACTGCCCCTGCCTTAAACAATGCCGCCATTCTGGTAGCCGTGGTCACTAAAGAATTTGTTGAATCCGGTCGTTGCCTGGACAACGTGGAGGCTTTTCATAAGGCCACCGCCAGTTCAAAAATCAATCGGATTTTTAAAGTAATGAAGGCTCCCCTCACCGTGCAGGAGCAGCCGCCCCGGCTACGCGACCTGATCGGGTATGAAATGTATCAGTTGGATACAGAAACCGGGATGCAAAAAGAGTATTCCGACTTTTTCAGTCAGGAGGCCGAAAAGCAGTATTGGATGAAACTGGTGGACCTGGCCTATGATATCCATGAGGCCTTGATGATTCTCAATGAAGGGGACATTAAAGCCGATGTAAAAAATATCTACAAACGCAAAAGCATTTATCTGGCGGAAACCGGCCACGATCTGTCGGTGCAGCGTAACATCATCAAGCGCGAGCTGCAGCGCCACGGGTACATTGTTTTACCCAAGAATACCTTACCCACCAGTGTAAATGAGGTGGAAGCAACCGTACGAAAAGATCTGGAAGAGTGCAGCCTGTCGGTGCACCTGATTGGTAGCGCGTATGGAGAAATACCGGAAGGAGCCGACCGCTCAATTGTAGACATTCAGAACCGGATCGCAGCCGAAACTGCAGCCCAAAAAAAGCAAAGTAAGCAGGAGTTCTCAAGGCTGATTTGGATTTCACAAAACCTGAAGAATGCCAGCGATAAGCAGAAGGCATTTATTGATACCATCAAACGCGATACGGAAGCGCAGGAAGGTGCCGAAATTTTACAAAATCCGTTGGAAGACTTTAAGAACATCATGCGCGAGGAATTGCTCGAATCGCAGGAACGCAGGGTGGCTGATGAGAATCAGGAGAAGTCGATTTACCTGGTACACGATAAAATTGATGTGGGTGACGTAAGCCCGATACGGGAGGCAATCGAAAAATCAGGATTTAAAGTACTGACACCTGCCTTCGAAGGCGAGTTGCTGGAGGTACGCAAGCAACACATCGACAACCTGCGAAACTTTGACGGGGCCATCATCTTTAAAGGAAAAGTTAACGATCAGTGGGTACGCATGAAAGTGCTGGACTTACTGAAAGCTCCAGGCTTCGGCCGCAAGAAGCCGATCCAGGGCAAGGCGATTGTGAGCCCCGGCAGCAACCTCGACAATTTTAAGAACCAGAATTTAACCTTGATTACCGGAGACAACAGCCGGTCGATCGAGACCTTGAAAAATTTTCTCCAGGAATTTAACTCCTAAGTTATGAGCCAGACCAACGAAACCCAAAGCAATGTTCTGATTGGCACCGACAATCCCTTTCCAGGGTTAAGGCCTTTCAAAATTGAAGAGAGTCACCTGTTCTTTGGCCGCGAAGGGCAAAGCGATGAGGTGCTGCTGAAACTTTCCAAGAGCCGGTTTGTGGGCGTCATCGGTCCTTCAGGAAGTGGTAAGTCATCCTTCATTTATTGTGGCGTACTGCCCATTCTGTATGGTGGATTCCTGACCGATGCCAGTCCGAATTGGGAAGTGGTGGTAACGCGCCCCGGAGCCGGCCCGATCGATAACCTGGCGGAGTCGTTGCTCAAAAATGTGAAGGACTACACTGCGGCCGATGCCGAGGATAAAAAAATCAAACGCACCATCGTTTCCACGTTGTTGCGAAGCAGCTCGCTGGGTCTGGTGGAAGCCATTCAGCAATCGCGCAGAAAAGATGACATCAACTACCTGATTCTGGTTGACCAGTTTGAGGAATTGTTCCGTTTCAAGGACAGCACCGATCCGAATTCCGTTAACGAATCGCTCGCCTTCATTAACCTGTTGATGGAAGCGGTGAACTACGAGGATTCTCCAATTTATGTGGCCATCACCATGCGTTCGGATTTCATTGGCGAATGTGCGCAGTTCCCGGAGTTAACCCGCAAGATCAACGACAGCCACTACCTGATTCCGCAAATGACGCGTGACCAGAAGCGCAGAGCGATTGAAGGACCGGTAGCCGTTGGCAACGCAAAAGTTACACCGCGACTTGTACAACAATTATTAAATGACCTGGGCGACAACCCCGATCAGCTGCCGATTTTACAACACGCGTTGATGCGTACATGGAGTTATTGGGCCAAATACCGCGACTATGAGGATGAGCCGGTAGACCTGAAACATTACGAGGCGATTGGTACCATGTCGCAGGCGCTTTCGATGCACGCCAACGAAGCCTACGATGAATTGGATGAAGAGCAGCAGCGTATTTGCGAAATCATGTTCAAGGCCATCACCGAAAAACGCGGTGAAAACTTTGGTATTCGCAGACCTACCCGCTTAAATGAAATAGCCTCCATTGCCGATGTATCGGAAGCCGATGTGGTGGCCGTGATTGATAAGTTCCGCGAGCCAGGCCGGTCGTTATTGACCCCGGCTTTTGGCATTGATCTGAGCAGTAAGTCGATGATTGATATCTCGCACGAAAGTTTGATGCGCATTTGGGTGCGTCTGAAAAACTGGGTGGATGATGAAAGTGAAGCCGTGCAAATGTATTTGCGCTTAGCGGAAGCCGCTTCGCAGTACCAGGTAGGCAAGGCCGGTTTGTGGCGGCCACCGGATTTGCAGCTGGCGCTGAACTGGCAGGCGAAGCATAAGCCCACACTCGTGTGGGGGCAACGCTACCATCCTGCCTTTGAGCGGACGATGATCTTTTTGGAATATTCCAAGAAGGAGTTCGATACCGAGCAGCGCATAAAAGAACTGGAGCAGAAACGCAAGTTGCAACGCGCCCGTGTTACCGCGATTGTGTTTGGAACACTGGCGGGTGTCGCGCTGATTGCGTTTGTGTATGCGTTTGTGCAGCAGGCAGAGGCTAACCGACAGGCAGATCTCGCAAAAGCGAATGAACAACGTGCAAATGAAAATGCCATTAAAGCAACTGAAGAAGCTGATCGAGCGAATAAAGCAGCTGAAAGAGCTCAATTAGCAGAAGCTGATGCTAAAGAACAGGCTCGACAAGCTAACTTAGCGAGACAAGATGCTGAGGAGAAGCGGATTCAAGCAGAAGAAGCAAAAGCAGAAGCAGATCGGCAAAAACTTGAAGCTCAAAGACAGGAAGCTATAGCAAAAGAACAAGAGGAGGAAGCTAATAAGCAAAGAATAAAGGCCGATGATAATGCTGCTAAAGCCCAGCGCGAACGCTATCTCGCCACAGCCAAAGCCATGGCCATTAAGTCCAAAGAACTTGGAAACGATGTGGTGTTGGAGGCACTCGTGGCTCAGCAGGCCTACATCTTTAACAAGAAGTATAACGGCTATGCCTATGACACCGACATCTATGGTGGCTTGTATACCGCGTTGAAAAACAATGACCATCCGCTTACCAAAAGTTTGTCGGCCCACAAAAATGGCGCTGCCAGGGCATTGGAAACGCATGGCCAGGGCAACCACATTTATTCCGGTGGCAGCGATGGCCGCATCTTCCGGTGGAGTTATGCCAACGGCCAATGGAATGCCGAGGTAATCATGGACGAAACCAAACGTACCGAGCCGTATCTGGTTTATTCACTGGACACCAGTCCGGATGGAACGATGTTAGCCGCAGGTGGTCTTTATTCCACCAACAGCGAAGCCAACTACATTGAGTTGTATACCTTAAGCAACCTGCAGGCAGCCCCGAAAAAGATTACGGGCTTCAAGTACGACATTAATGATCTGCACTTTACTCCGGATGGCAAGGGACTCTATGCCCGCGATAATTCGGGGTATAGCATTAAGCATTCTGATTTGAATTCCGCCAACGAAGTAATCGCATCCAAGGAGAAAATAGTTTCCCTGGATCTGAATGCTTCCGGTACCACACTGGCCGGGGCCGGTGTTGACGGCAACCTCTATATCTGGGATATCCGCAAGAATTATGCAGCCACGGTAATAAAAGTGGCAGCCAGTTTATCGGCCGTTACGTTTGCGCCTGATGGCCAGCAAATTGTGGTGGGCGACCGGGCCGGTCAGTTACACCTGATTACAGCCGGCATCGTTTCCCGTACGCTTCCTGGTCACTCTTCGCAGATTGAGGATATTAAGTTCAACCATGCCGGCACGTTCATGGCTTCGGCCAGTAAAGATTATTCGGTGCGCCTCTGGAATTTTAAGCAACTCACACAACCTCCGATCCTGATGAGTGATCACGATTGGGTTTGGAGTGTTGCCTTTACTCCGGATGACTCACAAATGATGGTGGGGATTAATTCCGTACGTCAAAAAGCTACTGGCGTAGATGAAACCATTCATGCCTACCCGACCAACTTCGAAGTGATGACCAACATTTTGTGTGAAAAGGCCGGGCGCAACATGAGCCAGGAAGAATGGAACACGTATGTGAAGGAAGACCTGGACTATGAAAAAACGTGTGCCAATTATCCGGGTATTCAATCCAGTGTTAAATCACTCAATAAAAAAGGCGGTAAATAATGAAACGACTTCTGCTCCTTCTCGCACTGGCGGGAACTTATATTCAAAGTCAGGGCCAGGCCACTTCGTGTGCCCAAACACTGCGGTTGGCGCGTTCCACCTATGAACAGGGCCGCCTGCACGAGTTGGAAAGTATTCTGGGGCCGTGTCTTAGCTCTGGTTTTACTACCGAGGAACAAGTAGAAGCCTACAAATTGTTAACGCTCACCTACATCTACCTGGAGGAGCCACAGAAAGCGGATGAAACTATGCGCAAGGTGTTGGAGACCGATCATTTTTTTCAAATCAACCCCGAGATTGATCCGGCTGAGTTCGTTGCCTTGTACAAAACATTTCGTACTGAGCCGCTTTATTCATTAGGGTTGAAGTTCGGGCCTTCTTTGGTCATGCCGGTGGTGGTAACGAATTACTACACAGCCGTTGATGCTGCCGGATCGGGTGAATATTCACCCGGTATTGGTATTCAGGCAGGTGCGATGTTTGAAATGAAGATCTATAAAAAGTTTTCCATTGCCCCCGAGTTAATGTTCGCATCACGGCAATTTTCGAAAGAGAACAGTTTATTCGCCAGTGATTCGCTGAATGAAGTGGGCGGCAAGACAGAAGCGGTCTATAAGCAAACCTGGATCGATTTGAATGCAGTAGTGCAATATGAAATCAGCCGAAACAAAGATGGCACTTTTATTACCTATGCGGGTCTTGGGCCTTCTGCGAGTTTATCGATCCGGCAAGATCTACAATTAAACACCACCGGACTTTCGGGCAGTGCCGTCAGCGGTGTGGACGTAGATGTGAAGGATTCCTTTGAGCAATTCTACTATTCCATTACGGCTCTGGCCGGATTGAAGTACCGTATTGGTGGGTTATATGTGCATGCCGAACTCCGATATCAGTATGGGTTAAGTAATGTGATCAATGGCGACTCCCGTACGAATCTGGAAGTAACTCTTGATTACGCAGCCCAGCACAATGATGTTCGATTGAATACGATTACCGGTGCGCTCGGTGTTTCCATGCCCATTTTTAAACCCGCCAAACTTAAGATCAAATAGTGATGAAGAAACTCTACTTCCTGTTTTTACTGGCCCTCGTTTCCTGCTTCAGTGAAGAGGGTGTTGAGATTGGTGCCTCCGAAACGTTTATCCGCTATTTCAATGGCGGTAACAATGATGCCGCTGTTGCTGTAGCAGAAACTAGTGATCAAGGGTATCTCATATTGGCCAACTCAACTCTAGAAGACGGCCGCTCTAAGATCAAACTAATCAAAACAGATGCCTTAGGAAATAAAGTATGGACCCAAGTTTATCCTGAATTTATTCCTACCAAGGGCGATCCGCTCTTTAGCCGCAAAGGCAATGGCCTTTATTTGATCCCCGGAGGTGGTTACGTTGTGGCGGGTGAAGATATTGATGCAAGCGGGAAATCGCAGTTATATGTACTGGTGCTGGACAATGACGGCAAAGTAACTACGGAACGACAATATGCTTCCACCCTTAGTGTCCGCGGAATTGCGATTAATGAAAATCAGACGGGAAGCAGTTTTGTGATTTTAGCAAACATTCTTAACAGCCTGGAAGATAATATGGTGGCTGCTGAAATAAACAAAAGTGATCTATCCATTACCTGGTCCCGCGCCTACGGTTCGGGCGATGCCGCTTATCTGGTGAACAAACTATTTCTTGACACCCAAAACAAATTGGTTTGGGGCGGTACAGTTACGCGACAAAACGGAGCCGATGTACGTTTGGTGCGCACTATCCAAAATAGCCTTAATACAGATTTTGATCTGCCTATCGGCAAACCAAACTTCAACGAATTCGGTGTAGACATCTGCCGGTTTGGATTCGGTTATGCTGTTTCGGGCAGCACCGATGATACAACAACGGGTGAGCGCGAAATATTAGTGCAACGGTTGGCGGAAGATGGTACCATCATCTTTTCGGCTAACTATCCGATTACCACCCCGTTCAACGGACAGGACGTTCCCGTACCCGGCAATAAAATCGGGAATGCTATTGCCTCCACCCGCGATGGTGGTTTATTCATTGCCGGAACTGTACCCAGTGATGCGGGTACCGGATTTGGACGTGGGGATTTGGATTACTACCTGATTAAAACCGATGGCTTCGGAAATGTGCTGTGGCAGAAACCTATTGGCAGCCGGGATGCCGACCGGAGTGTAGCGGTGCTACAATCCAGTGATGGCAACCTGGTGTTGTGTGGCAACACCACGCTGGCCGGGTTGGGTACCATCATGTTAATGAAAATGGATTCCGAAGGGAATGTGCAATAGATAATTTTCAGAACTCGAACTATATAGAACTTTAAAAATTGGCTCCCCTATGAAGAGAATTTTTACTCTTGTTATATCCTTATTCGTTTTATTTTCCTACTCGAATAACTTGCTGGCACAACTTCAGACTATCAACTTTGAAACCGCCACAGGTTATACCAGTAGTGCCTTTTATACCAATACCAATAAGTACTGGCAGCGCTTTAATAATGTGAACGAGGAAGCCGGTTCAGGCACCGATGATCACGATCTTACTGCACCCGCCACTGGTTTTGAAGGTTCCTTTTATTTTGCAGCTGAAGATCTCGATGGTGATAATACTATTCTAACGGATGCCCTTAATGTTATTCCATACCAAACTCTGGAAGTTAGGATATTAGTAGGAGCCCCAGGAACTGGGTACGATGCTGCAGCAGACTATCTGATCATCGAGTATACCTATGATGGATCCAACTTTATTAAAGTTGGACAATTTTCTGGCGGTGCCAGCAATACATTCAGAGTTGATACTGACATGGATGGGACGGGTGAGGGAACTCAATTAACGGCCGCCATGGCAGAATTCACTTTTGCTATTCCAAAAATCGGAACATCCCTCCAGATTCGAGTTCGCGGCAACTCCAGTGCAGCCGGGGAGGAATATGTTTTTGACAATCTGAGAGTATATGGGGTAGCTACGACAGATGCAACCCCTCCTACCCTTGCCATTACCCGCAACCCGGTTACCCTCGGTTCATTCACCGGCACCACCGATGCGTCCATTTCGTTCAATCTTGCCTTTAGTGAGATCATCAATAATTCAACTTTTTCAATTGCTGACATTACCATCAATAATCCCGGTGGTGTAACGTTTACTACACCGGTTGTTGGTGATCTTACCACGTCTGACAATCAGAATTATACCTTTACAATCAATGGCATTTCTGCGGGGAACGGAGATTTGAGTTTAACGATTGGGCCTAATATAAAAGATCTATCTGACAATGATATGGCAGCACCGGAAGGTCCATCCGCTGCCATTACAATCGATAATCTTCTTCCGTCTGTATCTTCCAGTATTCCCGTTGTTACCGGACCGGTAAACAACCGGATTCCAAGAACCGGAACGATTACATCAACCACCGGGTCTCCAAACGTTGTGGGAGTTGGTACTTTGTTTACAACCGAATTGGCTGTAGGGGCAATTATCAAGGATGCTACAGGAACCACAATTGGTACGGTTCAAACTATAACGGATGATCTGAATCTGGTACTCACCGCCAATGGGGCAACTGCTGTAACCGGAGCTGCGTATACGGTAGGACTGTTTTACACAGTTACTTTCAATGAGCCGGTTACGGCCGCTTCGATTACCGCTGCGGATTTCGCATTGACTGGTGGCAGTGGTGGCACAGGAACCATTGGTACTGTTTCTCCAGCGGTCGGGAGTTCGAATGTATTCATCGTGCCCGTTACGATTACGGCTTCGGGTACATTACGGTTGGATAAGACGAACAATGCCTATATTGATCTTGCAGGAAATTCATCCACGGCTACATTTACGTCCGGTACGGTTGCTACAGTTGATATTACAGCTCCGGGAGTAACTTCCATTGTTCCTGTTACCACACCCACCAACGGGAATATCCCAAGAACTGGAACAATAACCTCTAATACAGGTTCTACAACAGTAACTGGAACAGGGACCCAGTTTACTTCCCAATTGGTGCCGGGATCCATTATAAAAGACGGCTCCGGAACTATCATTGGCACGGTTCAAAGTATTACAAATGATACGGGCCTTGAGTTGATGGCCAATGCAGCCATTGCCTTAACCGGACAACCCTATACGATGGGTTTATACTACACCGTTACCTTTAACGAGTCCGTACAAAGCGGGTCTTTGTCCGGTGCTGATTTTACACTGACCGTAACCAGCTCCGCTACCGGAACCGTTGGATCAATTTTTCCAACGGTAGGAAACTCATCAACTTATATTGTCAATGTTTCGCCAACCACCGGACCCGGAACGCTACGACTGGATAAGACCTCCAATTCCTATTTGGATGTTGCAGGTAATTCAACCACCTCCACTTTCACCAGCGGCTCGACCGCCACTATTGATCTTGCCGCTCCTTCTGTTTCGAGCATTGTTCCGGTTGTTACCGCGGCCAACAATGGAAAAATTGCACGCACCGGAACGATCACTGCCAACACAGGATCTCCCAATGTCACCGGATCCGGAACAACTTTCACAACGCAGTTGGCGGTTGGCAGTATTATTTATGATTGTACAGGAACGCTTATTGGTACCGTTCAAAGCATTTCCAGCAATACGGCTCTGGTACTAACAGCCAATGCAGCCGTTGCCGTTACTGGCGGCTCCTACAAAGTTGGGCTCTTTTATACTTTAACTTTTTCGGAACCCGTTACAAGTGCATCTGTTTCTTCAGCTGACTTTACATTATCAGGTACAGGCTCCGGTACCCTTGGCACAATTTCACCTACGGTTGGAAACTCAACTGTTTATATAGTAAATGTCACTCCAACCGGGGATGGAACCCTGGAATTGGAGGTAACAAACAACGGGTATACCGATGCTTCGAACAACACGTCTACATCCCCCTTCAATTCAGGTACGGCAACAACCATTGATATAACACCACCTGCTATTTCAGGCGATGTAACTTTCAGTGATGGTGGTGGTGCCGCTGAAACCCTCACCATGACATTTACAGAAACTATCAACCTGTTAAACAATGCCCAAGTATTATTGGGCACTCCTGGTTTCTCAGTATCGGCTAACCCAAATGCCACGTTTGGTCCTGCGGCACAAAATAGGTATACGACCGCTGGAAATCTAGTGACTTTAACCAGTGCAGCAAATGGAGGCTGGACTCAGGCTACGCAAGTCACCTACACCTCGGGTGGGTGTGGTAACATCATCACCGATGCAGCCGGAAATGAAATGGCTACCGTTACCAAAGCTACCACCGATTTAGTACCCCCTGCCCTGATCACCGGTATGGTATTTTTCCCAAACGGATCCAGCCCCGAAACCATTGTTTTCCAGGTTTCTGAAGAACTTGATTTGTTAGAAGGTGCCAATGTGATTGGCTTCAGTTCAAGTAGTATTGGTGCTGTTGGAGTCGAAGGAACAGGAACTGCCATCTACTCAAGTAAGGGCGTTAACAACATCATCACCCTTACCTCCGCGGCTGATGGACAATGGACAGATGCAGAACTAATCAGCTATACCCAATCAGGAACCTCAAACGTAATTGATATTTCCATTAACGATAATGAGCTTGTTAATATCGTTAATGAAGCCATTCAATTACGATTGGTAAATATTACTTCCAACAATGCAAATCCTTTGTTAGCAAACGCATCCAACAATATCTCTGTAACTTTTACGGCAACACGACCATTACTAGCGACACCCACCGGGACCATTGGCGGGGTTGCAGCTGTTGTTACCGGCACAAATCCCTATACCGCTACGGTAAGTGCTGCATCGGTATTAGATGGTTTGGTTTCGTTCTCCTTGGTGGGATTGGAAACCGGTAAATCAACCACCATCACCGCAGTGACTAATACATCTTCCGTTACAGTTGATAAGCTTGCTCCGGCTACTCCTGTCATTCCAGATTTAGATGCCAGCGATGATACCAACATTAACACGGATAATGTTACCTCTGTAACAACCGGTCTGACCTTTTCTGGGTTGGCAGGATCGGTGGAAGCTAATTCAACCGTTCGACTCTATAATAACACAACGCTCCTGGGCTCAACGACTGCCTCAGCAGGAGGAAGTTGGACGATTACTATTAACCTTGTAGAAGGTACCTATCCTCAAATTAATGTTACCGCAACCGATGCGGCAGGAAATGAAAGCCTTAAGTCTCCATTCTTGAATTTGGTCATTGACACAACACCGCCCAGCGTTCAATCATTTACCATCATTCCCCCACCTACACCCAACATTTGGAGTACCACCAATGGCACGTCAGCTTCTACGGTAACCTTCCGGCTTACGTTCAATGAAGATGTGACAGGAATTGCCTATTCCGGAGGAAACAATAATTTTCAAGTTCAGACAACTGGATCTGTTTCTGCCAATAATCCAACCGGTGCTGCAAATACGACCAGCAATTTTGTGGATATCACCGAGACCGGAATCTCAGGCCAGGGTAGAATGCGATATGATTTTATTGACAACGACAACATCATAGATCTCGCGGGCAACCCAGTCGGGGGATCCGGAATTGGCAATGGTAATTTTCTCACCACCTATGCAGGGTCTCAGTATTATTCGATTGTGCTCCCTGAACCCAGCAATGAAGCTTTCACGGTCACGGAGTCGAACATAACCGGTAACTCGATTACACTTTCCTGGAACAGCTCTAATACCGCCCAGATACCTACCCACTTTTTGGTTCTGGCTTCAACAACAGCAGCCAATAGCTTCCCGTCAGTGGATGATGGTGTTCCAGTGGGCAATAGTCCCCTAGCTCAAAATGTGGCCAGGGTCGCTGGTACAAATAGTTGGACATTCACCGGGTTAAGTTCAGGGACGAGTTATGATTTCAGGGTTTATAAATATACCCTGTCCCCTAACAACACGAGTGATAATATTGACTTTGAAACTACCACGCCTGGAATCAGAAATGGTGTTTCAACGATAACAGCATCAGTGAGTTCGGTAGCACTCAATTCTGTACCGGTCCCGATCAGTTCCCTGAAAAATACAGCAGGAAATAGTGTGAGCGTGATGCAATTCATCATTCGGGATGATGGTCAGGATCCGATAGCTCCCAATGTCATGTCGCTCCAACTGAATGGTGTTTCTCAGGAGACTGTTACGTTCACGTTGCGTGAGGAATTGACATTAGCAGAAGGAGCCAGCGTAACTGGTTTTACATCCAGCACGGGTACCGTAGCAAGTGCTATCTATACAGGAAAAGGAACAACGAATACCATCACCTTGAGAAGTAGTGCGAATGGAACCTGGACCGGAGCAACCACCATCAGCTATTCCGGAACCGGTAATGCTGAGTTTGTTACGCTTGGTAAAATGCAGGCGATTAATGCACATGCGGTTGCTGTGGGTACGGATGTTGTTCAAACGTTTAATACAAATGGAAACTTTATCGTTCCTGCCGGTGTAACATCCATACAGGTTGAAGCCTGGGGTGCTGGTGGTTCTGGAGGTGGGTATTCTCAACAGATACCCTACAATAATGCCAGTAGTTACGGAGGGGGAGGCGGAGCCTATAGTCGATCACTTTTATCCGTTACACCTGGTGCTAACATTAATTTAACAGTCGGTGTTGGGGGTCCGGCTGTTCCTTCTACAGCAAACTGTTGTGACTTTGGGGTTAATGGAGGTACTACGTCCTTTGGCCCCAATTTGGTTGTGGCTGAAGGAGGATTTGGAGGTCTTTCAAGCGCTTATCCGGTTTGCTGTGGTTACGGATATATGACTGGAACATTTGGTCTTGGCGGACGGAGTACAAGCGGGATTGGAGACATTAAGTTCTCTGGTGGAACTGGTGGATTTGGATCTAACATAAGCCCAAATCCTGGCGGTGGTGGAGGTTCATCTGCAGGAACGAATGCCAATGGAAATAATGGTGCAAACTCTTTCCCAAGTCCTACAACATGCGGTGGATGCTCCATTGGTGGTGGCGGTGCTCCTGTGGGGGGCGGGTCAGGAGGTTTCGGAGCGCAATCTTTCGCTGGTGGAGGTGGTGGATTCCCTGGTGGAGGTGGAGGTGGTGTTGGCAGTATTAATAATAGTGGTGCCGGGGCCAATGGCCAGATAAGAATAACCTATTCTGCTCCATCCCTTACTGGCACTTCCGATTGGGATGGCGATAATGCTCCGTTCAAATTCTCTAAACTGGTCATCACACAGGGTGATGCCAATGCTGCCGCCCTTGCCAACTGGACAGATGTGATTGCAGGTGCCGAATTGTTTGACGGTACCAATACTTTTCCTGCAACCAGTATTAATTCATCAGACATTACGTTTGACGGAATCCCGTCTACTTCCAATGGCGATTTTGGATTTATACCGGATGCCACTGCAACTCACTCTTCGAAAACATACACATTAAGAATCTGGATCCGGGACGATCTGAATAATACACTGGCCGGATCGATCGATGGTTTGAATCTGGACTTTGAAGTAGATCCTTCCATTCCCGCAAACCTGGTTTACGATGATGTTTCCAATAGCAATCAAAAAAGCAGTAGGTTGGTAAGCACCCACCCGGCCATTCAAGCAGGCGCGAACCCCGTGGAGGTTGTGGCAACACAATTGGATTTTTCCACAAGCCCCAACCCTGCACAATTGGTGCTAACGAATGTAACCAGTACTTCGGTTGCCCCCGATTTCTTAACCCGGCCCAGAATCAGGGCCCGGGATGCCAATGGAAACACGGACCTTAATTACACAGCCTCCATTACATTGACCAATGCCGGGACTATCACCATGAATCCAAACCCGGTTTCCATGGTGAATGGTCTTGCTACCTTCCCAGTAGGATTTCAATATCAGGATGCCGGAGACGGCACATTAACGGCAACAACTTCCACTGTGGCCGCTAATTCACTCGTACCGGCTCCCGGAAATAGTACACCAGTAACGGTAAGTTATAGCAACCTGACAACCCTGCAGCCCGGCACACTCATCACCCCCCCTACATTCTCTTCACTCAATACGGGTGGGTTTGTTCAGGTGTTTGACTTCCGGGTGGTAGAAGATAACGGCAGTGGTGGTGACGGCTCTCCAACACGCATCTCTCAAATCGTTTATACGCAAGGCACCGGAAATGATATTGCCGATTGGTCGCAAGCGATTTCACAAGCTGCGCTATGGGACGGTGCTAATCCTTTCATTACGGGTACCATTGGTGCAAACTCTATTACATTCAGCGGATTAAATACGGCCGGATTAGGATTTGTCGGGGACAATGCCACTAAAAACTATCAATTATACATTACCCTAAAACCTAACCTCGGAGGCACGCTTCCCGATGACATCGATAATAAAAACTTTGTATTCGAAGTACTGGATGATAATATTTTATTGGCTACTCAAAGTAGTTTATTTACCGGATCCGAAGCTATTAATTCTGGCGCACCCAACATTGCGGTGAATGTGGTTGCTACGAAATTACAATTCGACACCCATCCGGCCGCTGTTCTGCTCGTTGGTAAAGACATTTCGCTGCAACCTCCGGTTCCGGTGGTGGAAGCACTGGATGTGAATAACAACCGGGATCTTAATTACAACTCGGCCACCGTTACGGTTACCAACTCGCTCGGACTCACCATGACCAACAGTCCCGGCAATGGCTCGATCGTGAGTGGGCTGTTGACCTTTCCAAATGACTTTAGATTTAATACAACGGGTACAGGGGCTACATTAACAATAGCTTCCACAGGACCCTCTGTTGTAACCAATGCCACATCAACTGCCTTTGATGTGAGAGGTGGTATCGCCACTACCATAACGGCAGGTGCCCTTACGGAACCCTTAACGATCTCCTCCCTCGTTGACCTGACTCATACACCGGCCGGATTAGCCGTGTTTGATTTCAATATCAATGATGACCCGGGCGGAACCCCGGCTAATGAGGATGATGGGAATCCCACGCAGCTAACTTCGATATTCATTACTTCGGGCGCTGGGAACACGATAACTGATTGGTCGCAGGCTATTGAAACAGCAACATTAAGTGATGGCACCAATACAGTTACTGTTACAACGATTGACCCTTCCAATTATCTATTCTTTGACCTAAGCTCCGCTACTGGGCAACTCCTGGGTCTGATTGCCGATGATGCAACAAAGAACTACGTTCTTACACTTTGGTTGAAGACAGCGTTAGGGGGTACACTACCCACCACGATCGATGGCCTTCGCTTTGTTTTTGATGTTCAGAAGGCAAACATTGCGTTGGGACCCAATAGTACTAACTTCTTAGGGACCCCTCAAACTCAGAATTCCGGAGCAGGTAACAATTTGGTTAGCGTAATAGCGACCGAACTTCACTTTACCACGCCTGCTGTTAGTCCGGCTGTGGCCAGTTTGAACAGCAATTTTGCCGCTACGGTGCAAGCACGCGATGTGAACAATAACCGGGACCTGGATTTTACCGGAGGGGGTTCAACGATTACTGCGTTAACCAATGCGACCAATGCTACGATGTCGAGCACACCACCCGTGGTGGGCAGTACATTTACTGCAGGGGTCTTCAACTTCCCGGGCGACTTTCAGTTTATTTCCGGAAACAATAATGATGATGTAACGCTGAGCATGATTGCTGGTGGCATCAACAGTGTGGCTTTCCCCGCTCCTTTCACACCCCAAATCATTCTCCAGTCCTCGTTCGAGTCTTTGTTAGTTGTTGATCCGGGTTTTACACCGACCCTCGACTTACCTTACAAAGACTATCAAAATATTGCTGCAGCAGCGACCAGCATTGCCTTGGCACAGTTTAAGTTGTCCGATGGAAATGGAGTAACGCCCGATTCGGATGGTGCCTCAACCAATATCGAAACACTTGAACTTTCGATTACCAATCCGGACAACATCCGGAGTTTAGGTCTCTATTTGGGTACCTCCCTAATCCAATCTAAAAACAATGCCGACTTTGTCACTGCGGGGAATACTACGGTCACCTTTACGGGACTTTCCGGAGCAATGATTGCACCCGACAATGGTTCGCTAATCATCACCGTGCGAGCCAGCTTCTACGATACAGACGCCAATATTACCGACAATGAGGTTATCCAATTGCAGGTAGTTGATGTAACCCAAAATGGTGGTTCACAATTTAATATTATTGGCACCGCTCCGCTGATTGGTGGAATTACCGGTGGTGCAATAACAGACGGGAATGTTAAAATCGAAGTAACCGCCACCCGCCTTGACTTTACCGTACAACCCGTACCATTTGAAGGAATTCAAAGGCCGCTGGCATCCACTCCGCAAGTTCGGGCTCGGGACGTGAATGCGATTGTCGATTTGGATCATTCTTTCGTAGGAAACCTGACAACACCGGGTGCTGGGCTAACGACCACCGCCTTTAACTTCACCAATGGTATTGTTGACTTTACCGGATTGCAATATGTTTCCCCCGGAGATGGAACCATCACCATCACTTCCAATGGTCTATCAAGTGCCAGTGGGGGTTCGATCATCTGCAATCATGTCGATGTCATCAATGTGTTTTCAACGTATGCTTCCTCCGGAGTAATCACTTCCCCTAACTTACCGGGAGGTGCCATTAACCGGGTGATTTTTGGAGTAACCTTTAACACACCGTATTCTGTAACGGGTGAACCAAAACTCAATAGTTTCATAATCAATTTCTCCAATCCGATCTCCGGTATCTTTACGAATATCCGGGTATTTGAATCAACCAATACGGCATTTGATGTTACCGATGCAAACATTGTCACGACACCCTCCATTGGCGGACAACTGACGGCCGGTTCAAATTTCCTGACGGTTGATTTTACGGGTGGCACGCCACGCGATTTAAGTCTGCCTGCGAATACACAACTGACTTACTTCCTGATGGTGGACGTATCCCCCACCGCCAGCGGCAGTACTCCCAAAATTCAGCCTTCCGTGGTCAATGATGATACGAACATTATCATATCCAATGGTAGCGTATACAGCACACAAAATACAGTAGGTCAGGAATATACTTTTGCCTCCATCTTCCCGCCCACCCTGGTGAGTTCGTATCCGGCAACGGGTCAGTTAAACGTGGACAAAAATCAACCCACAGTGGATCTGGTGTTCAGTGTTCCGGTTTGGTCACTCGACCAAAAGATTCTACTTTATGATCAATCAACCGGATTACTGGTCCAGGAATTAGCAGCTGTTAATGGACAATACCCGGGTACTGCCAATTTAGCGGGTACAGTCGCCAATCCGCTGAAATTTTCATTGCCGCCTTTGCTTGATGACCGGGTGTATTACATCACTATTGCACAGGGTGATTTTGAGAATAATATCGGTATTGTGGATGAGTCGCTGAATGAGTTCCCAGGCTTTACCTATTCCGGTACACTCTATTTCAAAACTGCGAATCCGAATCCACCCATCCTGCTCAACAACAACAGTGTACCTGTGGCAAATAACCCCACCATTACCAGTGTTACACTCACCGGGGCAACAATCAATGCCACTTTTGATCAGCAGGGAACAGCCTACTTTTTGGTAGTTAACCAGGGTGATCCGGCACCAACCAATGCAGAAATTAAAGGAACTTCCACATACGTGGGAGGTACTGTAATTGACCGGGGAGTTTTTGCCATCAATCAGGTAAATCCGATCTCACAATTTGGCCAGATAACAGCAGCGCTAACACCGAGTACGACCTATAATGTTTGGATGTATGCGGCCAACAATGCCTTGCCTACGCCAATTGAAACTTCGGCTCCTTATGGATCCATTGCCAGTAATTTCGCGGTTGGCGGAGCCGGTCCAACACTCACCTTTACTTCTCCGGCCTCCGCACAACCTTCCGGACCGGTATTGCCGATACCCCAAATCAATGTGTGTCGCAATAGTTTCCAGACGCTGAACTTACCTCTGCAGATCGTAGAAGGAAATACAGGCGACTTTGCCGGTGGCGGTACTCAGGTCTTCAACTTGTTATTGCCCAGTGGTTTTCAATTTGATGTAGCTACCACCAACGGACTCCCCGCAGGACCGCCCGTACATGGTACGTTGACCTTAACGGGTAGCGATTTCTCGGGGACCGGTACACTCACGTTCATCAACAACACCACATTGCGGGTTTCGTTTCAAAATTCAGGAAATACCAGTAGGGATAATATTACCATCTCCGGCTTGCGGATTCTTACCACGGCTATAACCAGTGGTAACATTGTCAGGCTGGGAGGAAACGCCATACCTGCTGCCTTTCCGGATCTAACTCCGATTGCCACCATCAGCTCGTTTGATGCTCCTACAGTAGATTTCACCAATGAATATACATTGGTTGCCTTCCCGAATTCAAGTACACCCATTACCATTCTTCCGGATGACCAGGGACAAGTGGAATTAATTCCATTACCGGCTGCCGGTGACTATGGCCCGAATGCGTTTAGTGGTTCCGGTGTGAATATTAATCAACTCAACGTAACCGCAGTAACGAAAGACGCTCCGTTCAATATCACGTTGACACACACCGACAACAATGGTTGCATTTCGCAGAACCCGATTCAATATACGGTCTATGACAGCAAGGCGGCAATCAAAGGACTTTCGTCAACGTCCTGTATTGATAATGTGAACTTCCCAGCGGATGCTACCCTGGCTACACCAGCATTAACACAAACAGTGCTCTTCACCAACCTGGGTGCGCATTTTATGGATACTTTAAAGGCTAATGTTCCTTTCAATGTTGATCCTACACAAATCATCAACGGTCCTGATTGGATTTCCATTCTCAAGACGTTGCCGGTTGCCTACGACTCGGTGCAGGATCCGAATGACCCCTTGCGGTATTATCGCTCCTACAGAATTGACGGGGCAAAAATCTTAAACGCCAATACGCTATCCGGTGGAACGATTCCAAATCCTTACAGTCATTTTATCAATACTACGCTACAAGGCAATACGTATTATGATGGTGGCTCGTTAGGTTTGGTGGAGTTCACAGGGCAATATCAAAACCAGGCAAATCAATCAGTGTATATCCCGCTGCGACAAAATGTTGAGTTCTTTGTTCCGGCTGTGCCGATTGTAGAAGTGGGTTTGAGCAATCAATCGGCATTGGATGCCGGGGTTCCCATATTCTGTAAACAAGGAGGCGACATTGTTATTAATGGATTCCCGGCTGCATCGGTAGGCTCGTCTGTGGGCTTCTTTAGTCTGGAGAACAATGGCACCATTATCCATGCCCGTGATCTGACCGTGGCCATTACGGCCCAAGCCAACAATGGCGGAAACTTCCAAATCACACTCAGTAAACCCGCTAACCTGGTGGTTGGAAATTCGATTCAAATTTTTGGAGTTACGGGTACCCTTCCGTTCTCGAGTACCCATACGATCACTTCGAAAATTAGTGATTCCGTCTACGTCATCAACCGCGCATTTAATGCCGGGTCTTCGTTGAATGCAGCGAAGGTGACGATTTCATTAACCGGATTCACCGATAACAGCAATGGTACAGCCGAATTGGATCCCACGTTGTTCGATAATAGTTATGGCGACTTGCGGGTGAATTACACCTATAAGTCCAACGATTCGCCTTGCGAAAGTACGGGCGGCTTAACCATCCGGATTGAACCCAACCCGGTAGCCCTCTTCACCTATGGAAGTGCAATCACTCCCAATACTCCGCTGAGCTCGGCTATTTGCGAAGGCATTCCGGTTGATTTCAATGGAAGTACTTCAACCATTGCTCAAGGCAGCATCAATACGTATTCCTGGAATTTCTCAGATGCCACCAATGAAACAGCTGCGAATCCGAATACGATTACCGCTGCCGCTGCCATCGCTTCACATATTTATATACAAAGCGCTCCTTACACTCCGAGTCTGATTGTTACCTCTACGTTTGGATGTAGTTCAGTGGCTCAAAGTGTACCGTTAAATGTGGGGATTATCCCCGTAGTTGGATTCGACTTCGAAGGTGTATCCACCGCCACTCCGCTAAGCTTTACCAATACCACCGCTATCCCGGCTGGATCGGTTGGTGATGGGTTGGGAAGACTGATATGGGATTACGATGACGGCAATTCAGCAACCGTCACTTCAAACTTCACAACGCCTGTTACCAACGACTATGCTAATCCGGGCCGGTATGATGTAAGCCTGGAAGTGACCAGCGTGCTGGGATGTACGAATGAACTAGCTCAGAAGGTAATTGTTGTCCCTCAATTTACACCGACTGATTTGATTGCGTACGAAGAAGGCTTTGAAACCGATGGGGCAGGCTGGCAACCGGATGAACTTGACGACACCCCAGCTACGTGGGCGGATGGTACCCCATCAAAAACAGTAATCACGTTGGCACCGAATAACGGGCAACGAATCTGGACAACCGGTCTTACCACCCCCTATGGTGCGAATGAACGATCGGCCCTGTACTCACCGAGTTTTGATTTAAGTCAATTGGATCGACCGATGATTTCACTCAACACGTTCCGGCAATTAGCGGCAGGTGAAGGTGTTGTACTGGAATATTCGATTGACAATAAAAACGTTGCTGATCCATTAAAGAACTGGGTCGTATTAGGACAACTTATTAGCGGAAACATTACTGGTGTGGGTTGGTACAATGGAATCGGATTGAGTTCGCAACCCGGTAATCAAACAACTGGTTTTGGATGGACAGGTCCGCAACCGGATTGGACAGACTCCAAGCATGTTCTCGATCCTGTTTTATTACAACCTCAAGTGGTCTTCCGATTTGCATTGGCTACACAAACGGCCACTCCAACGTTGGATGGGTTTGCGATCGATAATGTTCGGGTAGGCAATCGTACCCGCACCATCCTCGTGGAGAACTTCAAGAATGCCGGACGTGCTGCAAGTTCCAATGAATTATCCGAAAGTAATTTTCTGAAGAATTTCAAAAACGGAGCGGTAGGAACTAAACTTGTAAAAATCAATTACCATGTTGGGTTCCCGCAGGCCGATCCATTCAATCAGGACAACCAGGCGGATCCAAGTTCGCGGGCGCTCTACTACAACGTGAAATCAACCCCCATTGCACGATTGGATGGTGGTCATGCTCCCTTTTCTGCTTCGGAACCCTTTTCGCAATGGGGTGAAGCCTGGTACGATGAGCAAACATTGAAACTGGCCAATGCCAGGATTACTCCGAACCCTACCGTTAATCCGGATGGAAGCATTTCCATTGATGTGGATGTCGAAGCGATTTCGATTGATCTACCTGCCAATACAATTCTTCATGTTGCCGTTGTTGAAAAATCAGTTACTGCTTTGCCTACAGCAAAAAGTGAAATGGTCAAGACAGGGGAAACCGACTTTGAGTTTGTTCTGAAGAAGTTGCTGCCTTCCGGTGCAGGCACCGTGTTTGGCCAACCTCTGGTGGCTGGGAACAGCAGGAACTTTACCGGTTTTACGTGGACACCCGAACCAACCCGGTTGTATCCCGATACAGATGACCTGGCTGTCATTGCCTTTGTTCAGAATGATGTAACGAAAGAAGTGTACCAGGCAGAGATCGTAGATGTAGGTACCGATCCACCGGTAGTCACCGGGTTGGGCGATATCGCTGCCACCTCCATTGAAGTATACCCGAACCCGGCTAACAAGGAGTTTGTGATCAAACTGCCGGCACCTACCATGCAATCCATTAAAGTTGATTTGATTGATCAGGTCGGTAAAACTGTACACGGGGCCAGCTTCTCAATTGGCGAACGTGAACAGACTTTGAATATAGAAGAACAGGCAGCGGGCATTTACATTCTTCAGTTGCGCGATTCCAAGGGTGCAATGGTTCGGAAAAAATTGATGATTACCCATTAATCCACCCGTTAAAATGGCATGTAATAAAAACGGGCTATTTGATCAAAATAGCACGTTTTTTACATGTTTTTCTTGTTTTTAAATGTAAGTTCCTTTGTCTAATTTGAGCAATTAAACCCGCATAAACCCAGTCCCTGAACATGGATATGTTCCTTCAAGCCGATACCTGGCTCGCCTTATTAACCCTCTGTTTTCTGGA
Source organism: uncultured Ohtaekwangia sp. (assembly GCA_964488465.1). Taxonomy (GTDB): domain Bacteria; phylum Bacteroidota; class Bacteroidia; order Cytophagales; family Cyclobacteriaceae; genus ELB16-189. The sequence continues at coordinate 176,271 of CAZAUN010000010.1, forward strand.
AGTCGTATTAGGCATTGACAACATTATCTTCATTTCCATTGTCTCGAATAAACTTCCGGAGCATCAACGGAAGAAAGCCCGCAATACCGGGTTGGCCCTCGCCATGGTGGTTCGAATTATTTTGCTCTTGTGCATCACCTGGATTATTGGCTTTGTAGAACCCTTGTTTACCATCCCGGCAAACTTTCTGATCAGCCACGATATGGCATTTAGTGGAAAGGATTTAATTCTTGGCTTTGGTGGCTTGTTTTTGATTGCCAAAAGTACGCTTGAAATCAATCACGAGATGGAAGGTGATGATGAAGAAGAGGAAGGAGGAAAATCTCTGGTGACCACATTTTCAGGCACCATTGCACAGATTATTTTATTGGATATTATTTTCTCATTCGATTCGATATTGACAGCGGTAGGTATCGTTCCTCCGGAGCAGGTAGTAATTATGATCATTGCGGTCATCGTTTCCATCATCGTCATGATGTTTTTCTCAGGGTCGATCAGTGACTTTATCAAAAATCATCCGTCCATGGAGGTCTTAGCCCTGGGCTTTTTAATCCTGATCGGATTTACACTCTTATTGGAGGGATTGCATCAGGAAATCCCCAAAGGCTATATCTATTTCGCTGTGGCGTTCTCCCTGCTGATTGAGTTCACCAACATCCGGGTTCGCAAAAAGCGTAAGAAAAAATCCAAACCGGTGAAGCTGAACAAGCCCTACGATGAGGCTGAATTAAAAGAAGCCGTAGAGGAACTTAACAAGTAACCACCTTGTATTGATGACATGGAAGACATACGCTATCCGATTGGAAAATTCATTGCGCAAGACCAACACACGCCATCAGAAATCTCAGCCTGCATCCAGCGTATTGAAACCCTTCCTCAAAAACTGGAAAAAGCGATAACAGGACTTACTGAGAAACAACTGGATACCCCCTATCGCGAAGGCGGCTGGACGGTGCGACAGGTGGTGCACCACGTTGCGGATAGTCATCTGAATGCGTACGTCCGCACAAAATGGATTCTGAGTGAAGAGACACCTGTCATTAAAGCCTATCTCGAAAAGCTCTGGGCCGAAACCCCGGAAACCAAATCCGATCCCGTTGTTTCCACAATCCTGATAAAATCGCTTCATGCAAAATGGGTACTCCTCTTAAAATCTCTTACTCCGGAACAGTTAAAGCGGGAATTGATCCATCCGGAAACTAAAAAACACATCGCCTTACACAACCTGATTGCCATGTATGCCTGGCATGGAGAACACCACCTCGCTCATATTACCGGACTGAAGCATCGCATGAATTGGTAACGGCATGATTGCTTATAAAGCACCCGCCCTGCTGGCGGGAAGTCATTTAGAAACCATCTACCCGGCTCTTTTTCGCAAAGTGAATGGAATCGCCTATGAACGCGAACGCATTACTACCCCCGACCATGATTTTCTGGACCTGGATTGGCTTAAACAAGGAGCTAACAAGCTGGTGATTATCTCGCATGGTCTGGAAGGCAACAGCGACCGCGCCTATGTTCGGGGCATGGCCCGTATCTTTTACCAACATGGGTATGACGCCCTTGCCTGGAATTACCGGGGTTGTAGTGGTGAAATCAACCGGAAGATCCGGTTTTATCATAGTGGCGCCACCGATGATCTGGATTTCATCGTACGTCATGCGGCATCCTTTGGGTATGCAGAGATTAATCTCGTTGGATTTAGTCTGGGTGGAAACCTTACGTTGAAGTATCTCGGTGAAAAATCAGAAACGCTCCATTCAACGGTTCAGAAAGCGGTTGCCTTTTCAGTTCCCCTCAATCTTAAAACCAGTTGCGACAAAATTTCCATGCGCAGCAATTGGATTTATTCGCAACGATTCCTGAAAAGCTTAAAGAAAAAGGTAGCAGAGAAGGCAAGCGTATTTTCAGAAATTGATCCTGCACCCCTCGCACGCATTACCTCCTTATTGGAGTTTGATGATGTATATACCGCTCCGCTACATGGATTTAAAAATGCACTCGACTATTATGAACAATCCAGCTCGCTCCGGTTTCTGCACCGAATTAAGCGGCCAACGTTGATCGTCAATGCAAAGAATGATCCCTTCCTAAGCCCGGAGTGCTATCCAACCGAATCCCAATTCCCGCACCTTACATTTGAATACCCGACCCGCGGGGGGCATGTGGGGTTCGCGCTATTCAATGAAAATGGGTTATATTGGTCCGAACTCAGGGCCCTACACTTTATTCAACAACAATGATCGAACGGTATTCGATTCATGCTTCGTATCAACACCTTAAAGAGCGATTTAAGATAGAAGAAACGCCCGGGTATCAACCCCGCTATAACGCGCGTCCTTCGCACTTGCTTCCGGTTATTACCCATCAAAGCCCGCAAGGATTTTCCCATTTCTATTGGGGCGCCCCACAACAATTTCTAAAAAATAAAACGGTGGCCGAGCGGATTGTGAACACCCGTGCAGAACTTATTGCTGAAAAGCCGGTACTAAAGAAAACGATGATGCGATTCAGGTGCCTGATTCCTGCTACCGGTTTTTATGCGTGGAAGAAAGTAGGTAAGAAAACTTCCATTCCGTGGTTTTTTGTTCCCAACAGCAAAACGATTTGGTCCTATGCAGGTTTGTGGGAAGAATACGATGACCCGGAAGGAAATGCCTATCATACCTTTTCCATAATAACAGTACCCGCCAATGAGACCGTGGCCGCAGTCACCGAGCGAATGCCCGTCATTTTTACCCCGGAAGAAGAATCTGTTTGGCTGGATAAAAAATCCACAGAAGACATACTCCTCGGTCTATTGAGGTCATCCTCTGCAACTGAACTTCATGGGTATACTGTTTCTCCGGCCATCAACTCGCTAACCCATGAAAGCGCTACCTTGATTGTTCCTGCTCCGGCCGCAGATCAATTTGGTAATCTCACTTTATTCAATTAAAGCATAATCAGAAGCCATCATCCTCGTCCTCTTTCTTGACCGGATCTGCTTTCTTCTGTTCCGTTGCGGAATCAACTTTCGATTTCTTTTTAAACAAGCCTTTCAACCCCTTCCTTTTGGTACTAGTTGTAGTTGAATCGGGGGATGCCTCCGTTGTTGCAACTTTGGTTGAATCGTTTCTATCCTTCTTCTTAAATAAATTCTTGAAGAACCCGCCTTTTGCTTCCGATTTCTTTTTGGCGGCCTGAACTTTCCCTTCCTCCATCATGGCTGCCCGCACATCCGGCAACACCAACACATCACGGAAGTACCACATATAAGCATCCTGATCCAGGTTGTATTTTTCCTTCGTCTTGGTGATGACGTAAACACTATCCTCCACGGGTTGTGAAGATGTGCCTTGTGCAGTAAGTGTATCCGAAACACTTCGCGCTGCGCTGTCCAACTCGCTCTTGATATCCAATGAATCAGCCTTTTTTGGATACACGGGTTTCATTTCAACAGTTCGCAATGCTTTCAATGCTTGTTTATACGTTTTCTCCGGAAGCAATAGATACCGATCCTTTTTTACCCTTCTCACCTGGGGTAAGGCCGGTCCCTTTAGCACATCACTGTTTACCCAGGAGGAGTCACGCGGGGGTAAGGTGATGGTTTTGCTGTTGGATGCCAGTACATCCCGCGGTTGCGTGGTACTTTCGTTGTAATAGACAAATTTCTCGCGTTGTGTGGGCTTATCATAAATGAATGAACTCTGATAGGCAGGGCAGATTAAACGCTGGGTACAGGCGCTCAGCGTGATTAAAAGCACTATCCCCGGAAGGAAAGCCCTGGTCATTCCATTTGGATTGATCACAATCAACAAAAATAAATAATTAACCTAAGTAATCCGAGCGATGTTCGAAATCTAATGCCTCGTAATATGCTGATTTTCAGGCTATAAATCCTCCAATTCCAATCTTTTACTACGGGGCAGGCTGGCCACCACCAGGGCATAAGAATCGTCAATCCAGGCCCTCACCTCTTTATCTGAAACGCTGCCATCCATTAAAATCGTATTCCAGTGCCTTTTATTCATATGATAGCCAGGTCTTACAGCATCATATTGCTCCCGTAGCTGTACCGCTTTCTCGGGATGGCACTTCAGATTGATGCTTTCAAACGTATCCAGATCGGTGAGGGCAAACATTTTTCCGAGCACTTTAAATACCAAGGTGTTTTCATCAAATGGGAATTCCTCGGTAACACCGGGTTTGGAAAGACAATGGCTCCGGAAAAATTCGAGATTCAAAAAAATCGTTTTACAATCAGGAAGATAACCCCCAGCAAAAACACGATGATGGAAATCTTATTGATTCCATGCATCATTTTAATATTGATGTTAGACGGACGCGAGGAGTCCTTCTTCCGAAAGAAATATCCACCCACTTCGCCCAACGTAAAAAACTCCCGCACCGATAATCTTTTCTTCTCTCCGCCAGCTTGATTTTCCATACTGTTAATGGGTTATGGTTTGAGGTTCAATCCAATTCTTATCCTCCCGGATCAACTCGATCAATGCATCCACCGCCTGAGGGGTAGGTACATTCCGTTTTACTACTTCTTTACCACGGTATAAAGTGATTCTCCCCGGCCCTGACCCCACGTAGCCGTAGTCTGCATCTGCCATTTCCCCGGGTCCATTTACAATGCAGCCCATGATTCCTATTTTGATGCCCTTCAGGTGACTGGTTCGGGATCGAATCTTTGCGGTTGTTTCCTGAAGATCAAAGAGCGTTCGCCCGCACGATGGACAGGAAATATATTCTGTTTTTGAAATTCGCGTGCGGGTTGCCTGCAAAATTCCAAAGGCAGTTTCATTGACCATCTTATCCGAACCGCAGCGTTCAGCCGCAATAAATACTCCATCGCCCAATCCATCAATCAATAACCCACCCAGATCCGTTGCTGCATATAACTGCAATTGATCCGGACTCAGATCGGCATAGGCCCTTCCTACAATTACCGGCACCTGACAATCCTGATTCAGGAGTTCAACAAAAAGTCTGCGCTGTTCTGCCATACCATGGTCATTGTAGGTATCGATGAGCAAAACAACGGTGGAATCTTTCTTAATACGTTCGATGAATGCCCCGGAAAGATCCTTCAGCTGGGTATAGATAAAATTAAGCTGACTCGATTTTTCCACACCCTGCATGTAAACCTCAGGCCGAAGGAATGGGTAGACGCGATCCCGATTCCTGTTCTGTAACCAGGTGTCATAATTGTAAATCAATCCGAGCGTTCCGGGGATTTCGAAATCGATAGTTTTATCGCCCAGAAAGATATAATCACACGCCATGTCGGCCAGATTCCACTTATCAAGGGGTACCGAATACTGGTAACCCACCGCAAACAAGGACGCCACACTGATTTTCTCTTTCATTGAAAAATCAGCAATCACACGGGGTACCTGGTGACCGCCCATATTCAATACCTCGTGCGTTTTACGTCTTGTGTAGGAAAACGGATCAATTGAATAGTGCTTGATTTCCGGAATAGGATACGAAACTTTCCGATTGACATATCGGTCCGCTAACATTTTCGCAACGGGTACTTCGGCTTCCGGTTCCTCCGTTAAGGAGACGCGAATGGTGTCACCGAGTCCATCCTCTAAGAGGGTGCCAATTCCCACCGATGATTTAATCCGTCCATCTTCCCCATCGCCTGCTTCGGTTACACCCAGGTGCAAGGGATACGGTTGAAAATTTTCTTCCTCCAGCTTTTGTACCAGCAACCGGTAGGCTTGTACCATTACTTGCGGATTGCTCGCTTTCATTGAGAGCACGATGTCATAATAATTCAGGTCTTCACAAATGCGAAGAAATTCCAGCGCGGACTCGACCATACCGAGGGGCGTGTCTCCGTAGCGGCTCATGATGCGATCTGACAGCGAACCATGATTCGTACCAATTCGCATGGCCGTACCATATTCCTTACAGATTTTCACGAGTGGTGTAAACTTTTCGCGGATCCGATCTAATTCAGCCTGATAGGTGGCATCCGTATATTCAATTTCTTCGAATCGCTTCTTGTCGGCATAGTTTCCGGGATTAACCCGAACTTTTTCAACAATCCGTGCAGCTAATTCTGCCGCGTTCGGAGTAAAATGGATATCTGCAATCAACGGTACCTGATAGCCACGGGCCCGCAATTCTTTTTTTATTACTTCTAGATTCTGGGCTTCTTTAATACTGGGGGCAGTAATCCGAACATACTCACAACCCGCTTCCACCATACGAATCGTTTGTTCCACCGAGCCCTTGGTATCCATGGTATCCACGGTGGTCATCGACTGAATCCGAATGGGATTTTCCCCACCCATCGGCACACCTCCAATGTTTACCACCCGGGTCTTTCTACGGCTATACTCAATCAGACTATTGCAATACTGCTTCAGTTGAAGAACTTGATTCACACCAAACGGATTTATTACAAAATTAACCCTTTAGAAGGTACTTTTGTTCGATTCTATAATTACTTAAATATCACCCAATTGCGGGCGAATCAGGAGCTCTTCAACAACGCTGTGGGGTGAAAGCGAAAAGGCCGCAAAAATAGCCTCCGCTACATCCTCAGGTTTCATAAACCGGCTGTCGGGCAAGGTACTGCCGGCCCAGCTCGCAGTTTTGGTCGCTCCGGGTAAGACGGCCGTTACCCGGATACCGAATTCCTTTAACTCTTCACGAAGGACTTTCGTGAATCCGAGCAGGGCAAATTTTGAGATTGCATACGATCCACCATTGGGGTAAGCCTTAATGCTCGCAATAGAACACATATTGAAGATATGGCCCGATTTTCTTGCTTTCATCATTCCGATGAGCCCGCGAGTCGTGTAATAAGCACTATAAACATTCGCCTCAATCATGTTTTCCAGAGTACCCGCTGGTTCTTCCGTTACCTGTCCGGGAACAAAGTAGCCGGCATTATTCACTAACACGTCCACCGGTCGGCCCAGTCTAACTACATAGTCCGTGAACATCGTTACCTGACCCCGATCGGCCATATCCGCAACCAGTGTCAGTACTTTTACTGCATAGGTCTTTTCAATCTCGTCCTGAAGTTGTTTGAGCGCGGGTGCCTTGCGGGCACAGGTAATTACATCAAATCCAGCAGCAGCAAATCGGATTAAAATTGCACGGCCTATGCCCTGGGTACCGCCCGTTACCACCACCAATTTGTTCATGGGAATTTATTTTATCTTTGAGCAATATAGCACTTGAACTTTACTGCATGAAGGGTTTTGGAAAGTACGTAATTTTTATGGGGTCGCTCTTTGTAAGAAGAGAGACCTTCATGACCTATTACCACCTGACACTGGAAGAATGCATTCAGATCGGCATTAAGTCGATTTTTCTTTTTATGCTGGTTTCAACATTTATGGGCGCTGTAACAACTATTCAAACGGCTGCCAACCTGGTGAGTCCGTTTGTACCGCGCTTTGTGATTTCGCAAGTGGTGCGTGAAATGACCATCCTGGAATTGGCTCCTACCATCATGGCTGTTATTTATGCGGGTAAAGTTGGCTCCAGTATGGCCGGGGGAATAGGGACGATGCGCATAACCGAACAAATTGACGCTCTGGAGGTCATGGGGATCAATTCTTCTTCCTATTTGGTACTTCCGAAAATAGTCGCATCTCTTCTGATGTACCCCTTGCTGGTAATTGTAGCTGCTGTTTGTGCAATTATGGGAGGATATTTAGTTGGAATATTGACCGGTACCTTAACGCCTACAGAATATGTCTATGGAATCCGCTATGCCTTCAATGAATACTTCATCTCATTTGCTCTGATAAAGTCATTTGTTTTCGCCTTTCTAATCAGTTCCATTTCATCTTTCAAGGGTTATTTCACCGAAGGTGGAGCACTGGAAGTTGGTATTGCCAGTACGAATGCCGTAACTACAAGTATCATTGCTGTGCTATTAGCAGACTATTTTCTTGCCTACCTGCTCTTATAAATTACACATGATCAAGATCAACAACATTTCAAAATCCTTTGCTGACAAAGTAATTCTGAGTGGCATTAGTGGAGAATTTGATAAGGGCAAAACAAATCTGATCATTGGTTCCAGTGGAACCGGAAAGAGTGTGTTATTAAAATGTATAGTTGGTCTGCTGCATCCGGATACAGGAAATGTCTATTACGACCTGCGAAATTTTACGGATGCTGATAAAGACATACGGTCTGAAGTTCGGAGAGAAATTGGAATGCTGTTTCAGGGTGGGGCGCTCTTCGATTCGAAAAATGTGGAAGAAAACGTGAAGTTTCCACTTGATATTCTTACCAAGATGCACCCCGGTGAAAAAATTGAACGTGTAAACTTCTGTTTAAAGCGGGTTGGCTTGGAAGGTGCCAATAAAAAAATGCCCTCCGAAATCAGCGGTGGAATGAAAAAACGGGTGGGCATTGCCCGGGCCATTGTCAACAATCCCAACTACTTATTTTGTGATGAGCCGAACTCAGGTTTGGATCCTCAAACTTCCATATTAATCGATGAATTAATTATGGAGATTACCCATGAATTTGACATCACCACGGTAGTGGTAACCCACGACATGAACTCCGTGATGGGTATTGGTGAAAAAATTATGTTTCTGTATAAGGGCAATAAACTCTGGGAAGGATCCAACCATGAAATTATGGATTCCGGAGTTCAGGAATTGGATGACTTTGTCTTCACCAACAAGGTGATGAAAAACCTGAAGAATAAGTAAATCAAGCTACCCGCGGGATGCGAATATAAAAGGTGGTTCCCCGATCGCTCCCCGATTCAAACCAGATTGCCCCACCACTTTGTTCAATACCTTGTTTGGCAATCGCAAGGCCCAGACCCGATCCTGATTTCTTTGTTGAAAAGTACGGTGCAAAGATTTTAGTCTGAAGTTCAGGATCAATTCCGCTTCCGTTATCCTGAAACAATATCAGCACGGAATCAGCAGCAACTTGCAGAGAAACTCTAACCTGAACTTTCCCCTCCCCCGATTGTAACCCATTCAATATAATGTTTGAAAAAATTCTGCTGAGAAGTTGCTCATCGCCCATGATAAAGATGGATGCATCCAACGATGAATAAATAACCTTTCCGCTTTCATAGTTTGAATACAAATCAATTGCCTTTCTTAGCAAGGCAGTCAATTCAATTCTTTGCAGGATCGGTGACGGCATCCTGGCAAAGGAGCTAAAGGACGAAGCAATTTCATTCAGGATCTCCACCTGCGTTAACAAAGTCTTCACCGACTGTTGAGTTTTTTCTGAATCCAACTCTCTCTTCTGGAGATTGACTTCCATTTGCTGCAAGGTAAGCTTCATGGGTGTTAGCGGATTCTTTATCTCATGGGCCACCTGCTTGGCAATCTCCCGCCAGGCGGTTTCTTTTTGACTGCGCTCCAATTCAATTTTACTTCGATCCAGGTTTTCCAACATCTTATTGTACTCGGACACCATCAAGCCAATCTCATCATTTGACTTCCAGTCGAGGGGTTCGTTCTTTCCCGTCAGGGTCGTTCGGCTCAGGATTCGGGTAATGAACCGGAGCGGAAAGGTGAGCGAATCAACTACTATAAAGGAAAGCAAGGAAAACAAAATAAAGATTACTGTAAACACGGTTAGAATATTTGCAAGAACCGTGATCTGTGTTGCTTCCAGCGATAGTCCGGATTCAAAAAAAGGCACACTTAACACACCCACTAGATTTCCCGATTCGGGGGATTTCATTCCAAAGTAGGAATTATTGAATTGCAACGATCCAATTTCTTCATTCGAAACAAATGCATTTTCGCCTCGCTGAAAGATCCGCTCCCAGGCCTGCCGATCCATCCACCCGGAAGTAAGTTGGCTTTCGACAATCTCAGGCTGACTAGAAACAATCATCCTTCCAACATCATTATAGATTGTGACATCCACGTTTGAGAATCGAGCCACCCGCACTACTTCCTGCTCCAAAACCGACCTTACACTATCAGGAGCACTTTTAAATGCTGTCAGTAGCCCCACCAGGTTCTCTCCCACCATCCTCGACCGTGATTGAAATTCCTGTTTGAGCTGATCCTCGGCAGAACTGCTAACGCGATTCAGTGTTGTAATCGTTACAACAATCAGAGGCACTGCAAATGCAACATAGATGTATAATTGAATGCGAGCCGCATAATTGATACGTCTGTCTTTTAACCAGGCAATAATACCATACAGACCAACAAAGACGCTAAGAATTAATATACCGAGGACAAAAAAGAAGGAGAAATTTGTAAACACATAAAACCAGGGATAGGCCAGCGCAGTAACTACGGCCACCCGCCCTGAATCATCTTCAATGCCGGCATGAATAAAGTGACTAGATTTTATCCCCTGACGGTAGAACGCTGGATCTTCAAGAATTTGAAAGTCAAAATCCCGATCATAGTTGAAATTGCCAAAACTACTAAGAATCTTCTGTCCGGAAATAAATGCAAAACTCTTTGCCCTGTTTTCGAAATACTCAGCAAACCGATTATCCACTAACAGTTCTGGATAAACATTTTGGGGAATGATTCGCTTCAGGGACAAATCCAGTATGATGTGCGCCACTACCTGATCAAATCTGGCAATGGGAATCATCACATAATAACGTTTGCTTATCTCATTATTGGTAGCACGGATAATGAATAGATTAGGGTAATCCGTTGTGTTTCCTGGTTTAGTGAATTCATTTTGGAGAAACTGAAAGTCTGGTTGATCCGGGTTATCCAGCGATTGACCTTGACTGGTGTACAAGTATGTCTTTACATCGTACCGGTCGAAATAAGCGTTCAAATATACTTGTCGAATCTTTTCACGGACCGAAGATTTGTTAAGAAAAGGACTGGCCAGGCGAGTTTGAATAAAAGCATCATTTGCAATGCGTCTGGCACTTTCTTTGAGTAAATATTCTGCCATTACATCGCGGTCGATCAAATAACTGGTGGCAAACCGAAATTGAGATTCCACTTGCTCGGATTCTACAAACCGTCTAATACTCAGAGCCCCTTGAATAGAAAATGCCGCCAGGGAAAGGAATAGATAAAAAAATGTACGATATGTAACACGATTGAAGGATGTGGTCAGCCTTGAAAAATATTGAAACATTATATACCCCATCCCTACCAGGAGGGTAATCCAGTAATCGCGAGACTCAACCAGAAAGTACGCAATAAAAAGTACCATCGCTAACAACAATGCAATGGCGTACTCGAAAAATCGAGCTGTTAAGATCTGAGAAAACCGTATACAAACATGGGTAAATAAAAATGCACTTACCGTACCTATTAACAGGGACACAAAAGCCAACACCCTGATCCAATTGAAGGATAGTGATTGGGTAATATCCAATGAAATCGCAGAGTTATTGAAAATTGTCTCAATAAAAAGAAAGGGGTATAAAAAAGAGAAAAAAGCAATCAATAACATGAGCGAACTCAGCAACCACCTCAGCCAACCGTGCTGTGAAAGAATTCTCCGTGTCAGATTCCAGTTAAAATAGGTAAAGAACAGGTATCCACATAGGATCATAATTCCCAAGGCATTGAATAACATATCCCCTACGGAGGCATTGTAAACGGAAGACGCAAATTCCTGCGGACTGAATATTTTTAACTGAATCCAACGACCTGGGAAATTCAACTCTACCATACCCACACGGATAACTATAAAAGAAAGGGTCGCCAACAAAAACACAGTTTGAAACCTACGCTCACGATGTGCTTTCACAAGAACGAAGTATACGCTGATTAAAAGAAATAGTATCGAAATCGTTCCGGTTACCAAGGCAGCCACCTTCGAAATACTTTGTGATGGATTGAGGATTACTTTACAAACAGGGACACCATTGATCACAATATCCTGACCACCGGAAGGAAAACCCAAGGGTACAACTCTAACTGCGATCTCCCCAACAATTTCCTTATTAGGGAGGGATGATAAATATTTATTAACGATTGGGTACTTGCGATTCAGTGTCAGGACTGAATAGAGCACCTGCGTTGATGAAATTGCCTCTTTACTGATGATGAAATCTCCAGCCGTATTCTGTAGTAGTTGTACGGAACTTGACTCCGGAAAATTCTGAAAATCGGGTACAACCTCGTGTCTGCTCCAATGGAGCACTCCCGTACTGTCCACCAAAAAATGACTCCCCGATAGTTCAGACCAAACAACTGAATTCGGGTTGGAACGGATGTGCTCGCGTTCAGCTTCCAATTTTTCCATGGCTACGCTGAAGTTGCGGGATAGCCTTTCAACCAGTTGTTCAGGCGTGGGATCTAACAGGAATTCAAATCCTGCACTGACTATTCCAAGGAGTAGTGAAACAATGAAAAAGTAAATGGGTTTGCCCCGAAGCATGCTGGTGGCGATTTCTTAAAAATAAGAAAATCCAAGTTAAGAAGGCCGCTGTTTGAGGCCTCCAAACCAATAGAGAAACAGAATTCGTGAGTATCGGAAACTAAAGGGAATAAATAAAACAGAGGCCAGTACGAGCGAAACCCCATAAACCCATTCGGATGCGTCAGAAAACAGATACAAAATGACAGACACAGCAACCATTATCGCTACATTGAAAGCGTAGCTGACAAATAGAGCACCGTAATAAAATCCCGGCTCGGGCATAAAGGTTGCCTGGCAATGTGAGCACGTTAAATTCATTTCAGAAAATTTTGAAATGCGTGTCCATGGATACCGGAAAATATCCCCTTGCTGGCAGCGCGGACATTTACCGTGCCACATTGCCCTTAGCGAACTCATTTCGATTGTTTTTACTGGCCCGGTACCAAAAAAAAGCAATCAGGGCAATTACCAGATAAGGTGCTGCAAAAAGATACAAGATTCCAAAGTTGATCCCCGCAGCAATCCCGATGTCCCCGTTGCTTACATTGTTCTCGAGTGAGGCCCTGCACATGGCACATTGCGCTGAAGCCGATGCCGATAAAAAATAAAATCCCAGGGTTATCAACACAAATTTTACGCTTCCTCCACGGTTCATTGCTGCCTACTTTTAATAATATGGACTAATCATGATGTATACAATAACACCCGTAACGGCTACGTACAGCCAAATCGGGAATGTAAATTTAGCCAATGCGCGATGCCTTTCAAAATTACCGGAAAGGGCTCTGGAAAATGTGAAAAGCACCATCGGCACAACCGCAATAGACAAAATGATGTGGCTGATCAGGATCGAAAAATAGACCGAACGGATCAACCCTTCACCACCAAACGGAGTGGAATCGCTGGTCATGTGATACAGCACATACATCACTAAAAATGCCCCGGATAAGACGATACAGGTTTTCATCAAGGCTTCGTGCAATTTCCGGTTCTTCTTTTTAATTGCAACCACGGCAACAATCAATAGCAAAGCCGTGATTCCATTAATGGTTGCGTAGATGGGCGGTAAAAAACTGAAATCATACCCGGGAATTTTGACACGAAATAAAACTGCTACCGCTAGAGGCAGTAAGACTGACAGCGTTACAATTAATTTATGATACGGTGCTTTGGTTACGGACATCTCAGTATTGCTTCAATAATATCTTCATTTCTACCGCCAATCGGTCAACCTCTTCCCGTGTTTCCGGATCATAATACCCCCGAATCTGATTCTCAGAATCAACAAGAACAGCCGACCAGGGTTTATGCAAGAACAAGAAACAGTCAAACCAGGCATCCCAGGGCAACTCCGCTTCGCTGGCAAAGCTTACCTGGTAATCGTTAACCTGTTCATTCAACCGGCTCAGATTCGCTTTGATTTGATTGGACGGATTCGCAATCACCAATACAACTTCGGGTTCTCCGTCCTTTCGAATGCGTCTCATAATTGAATCAGGTACCCGGTATGGAGTTGGGTACCTATACGCACAAGTCCCGGCCACCTCGGCCACTCCCTGTTCATAATAAACGGGAATGGTAAATTCATTCTTGCCAAAGAATTTCAGAAAAACGAAAATCATCCCTGGCAAAAGGAGTGCAACCAACAAATAAACAATCTTTCTCGACATCACCTTTTCAACATAAAAAGAAGGCTAAAGTTCTGCACTTTAGCCTTCTTAATAAGTATTTATTAATCTATTTAAAACACCGGCATCTTCATGCCTTCATATACAAATGCAACCAACATCCAAATGATGAATAATGTCGGAATCAGGATTGACCAAAAAAGAACTTTGACTTCATACTTTAAGTGCATGAACTCACCAACAATGTATCCGGCCTTCACGATGGTAAGGATGACGAACAGGGCAGTCTTAGCGGCTCCATGCGGCATCGTAAAAGCAATCACGAATTCAACCGCAGTAACAGCGCCTAAGATTCCTGCTACGGTCCATAATTTTTTGATCTTCTCTTTGTTAGGTGGAAGAACGGTTACCTGGGGTTCATGCGAGTGATGTGCCATACTGTAAACGTTATACGAGATAGAAGAATGTAAATACAAATACCCAAACGAGATCAACAAAGTGCCAGTATAATCCTACCTTTTCAACCATCTCATAGTGTCCTCTGCGATCGTATACACCGGTTACGGTGTTATAGTAAATCAGAAAATTTAACAGGACTCCGCTAAATACGTGGAACCCGTGAAATCCGGTAATGAAAAAGAAAAAGTCAGCAAAGGGTTGCGGGCCATATTGATTGATGTGCAAATTGGCTCCGATAACTTCCTTCGTTATCCATTGCCCATTCACAAAATCCTTCACCAAAGTGGGCGCATCTGTACCTACGATAAAGTGTGTCCACTCCCAGGCCTGACAGCTTAAGAAGGTAATTCCTCCGATGATGGTCCATAGCATCCATTTCTCCACGGCTTTGCGATCCATTCTATGACCGGCTTCCACAGCCAATACCATGGTTACCGAACTCATAATAAGGATAAAGGTCATGATGCCCACAAATACAAGGGGCAATGAATACCCATGCAAAAACGGAACCGCCTCAAAAACCTTTTCCGGAATTGGCCAGTACTCAGTGGAGAAGGTAAACGCCTCCGGCAATCCATCAAAAGCAGGATGGGAAGAACGAACCAACCCGTACGTGATTAATAGTCCGGAAAAAGTGAACGCATCGGAAAGCAGGAAGAACCACATCATGAGCTTGCCGTAGCTTACGCCCATGGGTGACGTGCCGCCATCCCAAACGCTTTTCTCGGGTGCTGTAGTGGCTGAACTATGTGCCATATTCAGGAATTAGGTATTTTATCGATACAATAATAGAAATACAAACAAATATAGCCAAAGACCACCCAAAAAATGCCAGTAGGTAGTGCACATTTCTATCCGCAACAGGCTTCTTGAATGCACCTTGTACCGATAGGTTGCTACCAACACGATCAGGAGGAAAATGACAGCACTGATAATATGAAGCCCGTGGAGGCCGGTAATTACGTACAGAAAGGAGCCCGAAGGATTGCCCACCAGGTAAACCCGATTGGCTACCAACTCTTTCCAGCCTTCAAACTGAAGAATTAGAAATGCGAGTCCAAGGATCGTGGTGACCGTCACCATTATTTTGACTGTTTCCAGATTATCCTTTTTGGCAGACCAATATGCCCATTGCATGGTTACGCTACTGATTAAAATCACTACCGTAGAAATCGTGATGAGCTGGGGCAAATCGAAATAGAGCCAATTGCCTTCTGCCTGCCGAACGATGTAGGCCGAGGTAAGCGCTGCAAAAAGCATGGCAACACTCCCGATAAATAGCCACATCGCAAATTTCTTTGGATTCATAGCCAGGGTTTTCCTGGGCTCCTCTACGATTCTGAATTCACTGCTTGCCGACTTCTCCATATCCGCTCTCGTTATTAAAGTTTATCCAATAAGTATGCGATCTGCACAATGGGCAGATACAAAAATGATCCGAACATAATGCGCAATGCCGACTGCCTGCTGCCGGTGCGCATTAATGAAAATGTTTGTGCAAAGAATGCCACCCCACAAACTGTGGCTACGAACGCAGAATTCAGCCCGGTGATTCCAAATGTGGCGGGTAACAAACCCAGGGGAATCAAAAACAAAGTATAAATCATGATCTGAATGGCGGTATTCAAATCTTTGCCACCCCCCGATGGCAATAACTTAAAGCCTGCCTTTTTATAATCATCATCCGCTACCCAGGCAATCGCCCAGAAGTGTGGAAATTGCCAGATGAATTGGATTCCGAAAATGATCAAGGCTTCATAGCTGACCGTTCCTGTGGCTGCAATCCAACCTAATAGTGGTGGCAAGGCCCCTGGAATGGCACCCACAAACACGGCCACCGGTCCTACTCGCTTCAGTGGAGTATAAACAAAGCTGTAGAGCAACATTGAGATGATGGAAAGGATCACCGTAAGTGGATTGGTATATAACCACAATAAAATGATGCTCAACAGAAAACATACCATGGCAAAAATGGTAGCTTCCAAAGAAGTGACACGTTCCGTGGGCAACGGACGGTTTTGTGTGCGTACCATTACGGCATCCAGGTCTTTTTCAATAATCTGATTTATGCAAACCGAAGCACCGGATAATAAAAATCCTCCCAATGTCAACATGAGTAGTACTGTCCAGTCAACGCTTCCCCGGGTTGCCAGGCCATACCCAAAAGCACAGGAAAAAGCAACCAATAAGGAGAGTCGAACTTTTAGAAGTTCAATAAAGGCCCGGGTTCTTGCAAGAACCAAACTGGAAGTGGAAACGGTTTGAGCCCCTGAGATCATCCTAATTTATTAACACGCTTGCGCGCTTTGTGTTAAGTCGTAAAAACAAAAGTACCTGGGCCCCAAAAGTGACCGTGGCAATCAACAAATGTACCGGCTGAAGAATGGCGGGCACTGAAAAATACGCCATGCCCGCCCCTGTCAAAACTGTGAGCAAAATTAACACGAACAGGGCAAGAGTTAAAGAATTGCGACCCGTTGTTTTCAGGATTTGATAGCCTAAAATCCCATGAAAAATAACAATTAGCCATGAAAATGAACGATGAACCAGGAAATCTGCCCCCGCTCCTGAAATCCATGAATTCCGGGGCATTTGAGCGGCAATCCGGTCAATGCTCGCCCGTACTTCGGTACCTAACAAAACCTGTATAATCAACAAGAGCATGCAACCCAGAAGCACCACTTTAATACCTCTTGTCGCAGGGTATTGTTTTGGTTGGCCTGAATCAACCCAAAGCCATATCAACAAACCTACCAGAACAAATGCCATCAGCATATGAATTGTGATGGTCCACGAGGTGAGGTTGGTAGAAACCACGATGGAGCCAAACCACCCCTGAATGATTACTGTGACCAGGGTGGCCAATGAAACCCAGCCATAGGCAGCGCGGACCTGCCGGAGTTGAAACCCCTTTACAAAAACAGCGATGATCAACAGTCCGATTACCACGCCCACAATTCGATTCAGGTATTCAATCCAGGTTTTTGCGGCATTGAAATCAGCCTCAACGAGAATGGATTCATCATTAAGAATTGCGTTTGCCGTATCCTCAAATCCAACCGCTGCAAGATACCGGGCAAATTTTTGGTTCTTCTGATCGCGAAAAGCGGCAAAGGTTTCTTTGTAGTTGGCTGGCAATTGCTCAACCGAAGTGGGCGGCACCCAGTAACCAAAGCACTTGGGCCAATCAGGGCAGCCCATACCGGAACCTGTGGCCCGCACAATGCCTCCGACCAGAATTAAAAAATAAACAGCGACCAGTGTGTATAAGCATAGCTTATTAAATCCACGGGTCGCTGTTGAATTCAACGTTTTTAGGCTACCAGATCAATGGTGCTTTTTGTCTTCCACTACGATAGCTCCATCATTCATTTCTAACTTGACCAATTCATTTTCATGCGGCAAGTTAGATTCCGGTGTTTCTGAATACGGAATATGCTGGGGGATAAAATCTTCCTTTGCCCCTGGTTTGCTGTAATCATAGGGCCAGCGATACACGGTCGGGATTTCGCCTGGCCAGTTACCATGACCCGGATGGCGGGGTGTTGTCCATTCCAGCGTATTCGCGTTCCATGGGTTTGCCGGTGCAACCTTCCCGCGGAAGATGCTGTAGATAAAGTTAAAGAGGAAAATAAACTGTGCCGTCAGCGTGAGGATCGCTGCCGCACTCACCAACATGTTCAAATCGGCAAATCCGCTAAAGGTTTCAAAGTTTGTCCAGCTATAGTACCTTCTGGGGAAGCCTGCTATACCGATGTAATGCATTGGGAAGAATACCAGGTACACTCCTACAAACGTTAACCAGAAGTGAATGTATCCCAATTTTTCATCCATCATGCGGCCAAACATTTTGGGGAACCAATGATAAACACCGGCCACCATGCCGAAGAAAGAAGCACTACCCATTACCAGGTGAAAGTGTGCCACCACAAAATAAGTGTCGTGTAACTGAATATCGATGGCCGAATTGCCCAAAAAGATACCCGTAATACCACCGGTTAAGAAGAATGATACCAGACCAATGGAGAACAACATGGCCGCAGTAAAGCGGATATTTCCTTTCCACAGGGTGGTTACATAATTAAAGATTTTTACGGCAGAAGGCACTGCAATAATCAATGTTAGCAGAGTAAAAATTGATCCCAGGAAAGGATTCATTCCTGTAACGAACATATGGTGCGCCCATACCACGAATGAAAGGATGGCAATGAATAACATCGAGCCCACCATCGCTTTATATCCAAAGATTGGTTTGCGGGAATTGGTGGCAATGATCTCAGAGGTTATCCCTAAAGCAGGCAACAACACGATGTACACTTCGGGGTGACCTAAGAACCAGAACAAATGCTGGAACAGGATCGGGCTTCCGCCCTGGTTAGGAAGCGCCTCACCGCCTATGTATATATCTGACAAGTAAAAGCTCGTTCCGAAGCTGCGATCGAAAATCAAGAGTAACGCAGCGGCAAACAAAACCGGGAAAGAAAGCACCCCGATGATGGCGGTGAAGAAGAACGCCCAGATGGTAAGTGGAAGCTTGGTGAAAGACATCCCCTTCGTACGCAAGTTAATAACGGTTGTAATGTAGTTAATACCACCCAGGAGCGAACTAACAATGAACAGCGCCATGGCAACGAGCCACAACGTCATCCCCAACCCTGAGCCCTGCATGGCCTGAGGCAACGCACTTAAGGGCGGGTAAATTACCCAACCACCTGATGCCGGACCCGTGGAAATAAACAGAGAGGTAAACATCACCACACTGGATGCAAAGAAGAACCAATACGATAACATGTTCATGAACCCGCTGGCCATGTCGCGGGCGCCTACCTGTAGGGGAATCAAAAAGTTACTGAACGTACCGCTCAACCCGGCCGTCAGCACAAAAAACACCATGATCGTTCCGTGCATCGTAACTAAGGCGAGATAAAATTCAGGGTCGATCTTGCCTTCGGGTGTTAACCAGCCCCCTAAAATCGGGCGCAACCAGGAAAGATCAGCATCGGGGAAACCCAATTGAAGGCGGAACAATACTGATAATACGCCACCAATGAGCGCCCACGCCATCCCGGTGATGAGGAATTGCTTTGCAATTACTTTGTGATCTTCCGAAAAAACATAGTTCGTCCAGAAGTTGCCATGATGATGCTCGTGCTCATGCCCGTGATCATCGTGGTGCGTGGAGGTGTGTGAGTGTACGTCTATCGTTGCCATGCTTCGAAATATCTTAGTTTAATGTAACGGTTACCGGAGTTGCCAATATCGCCTCTTTACTGTCGGCTGGAATGCCAGCTTTAATAATCGCTGCCTCTCTTAACTCGGCAGGTACGCGTTGCAAGTATTCAGGATTTTGTTTTAACCAGGCCTCTTGCGATGCCATCCATTTTTCGTAATCCTCCACAGAGTCGTGAACAAATACCGGGAAGCGCATTGAGAAGTGACCTCTACCACAAATTTCTGTGCAAGCCATTTCATAATTAAAATTCGGATTCCCGGTTTCTGCACGCATGTCGGCTGTCGACTTGGTGGCTACGAATTTGAAGGTGGTGTGCATGCCGGGCACCGCATCCATCTTCAGACGGAAGTGCGGTAAAAATACACTGTGCAATACATCCTTCGCCCGGATCATCAACTGCACCTCCTGCCCTTTCGGAAGATGTAACTCAAGCGACTTAAAATCATCAAATGTATTCTTGTCGGATAAGTCCAACCCAAATTCATTGGAGGCATCAATCATCTTATAGTTATGTTTGCCCAATTGCTTGTCCTTGGTTCCCGGATAACGGGCTGTCCACAAGAATTGCTGACCAATCAATTCAATCACAACGGCATCTTTTGAAGCGGGGCCGGTAATGTCATTCCAGGCACGAAGCCCGCTGAAGATCAATAATGCCAATACGATGGCCGGTACTACGGTCCAAACAATTTCAAGTTTATGATCATCGGCAAAGAATGCAGCTTTACGGCCCTCCTCATAACGGTATTTGAAAGTGAACCAGAACATGACGATGAAAATCAAAACAAATGCCACTACCGTCACTGCCATGGTTACCCAGAAGAGATAGTCGGTTACCTCGCCATGTTCAGAGGCTACCGGCAGGTTGTACGAATCGAAATGAACAAATGAATACCAGAAGAACCCAATTAATCCCAGGATCATGAACAACATCAGCAGGTAGGCATTTACTGAATTCCAGGAAGTACCCTCCTCCTTCTTTCCCTTCACCAAACCTACCAGGTTGCCGATCCTGAAAATCAGGTAGAGTATGGCTAACACCAATACTACCCCCAAACCGATTATCAAACTCATCATACGTTTATGTTATTCAATGATTTCTATTAAATATGGTGATTCAAACTCTCTTCCATCATCGGATGGTTCTTGGCAACCAATGGCATTTTTGACAAGGCATTGAGGCCAACAAACAGGAACAAGGAGCCGAAAATCAAGGCTATGCCTATCTCCAATAAACCCAGCCCACCATCGTATTGCATCACACCCGGTGTAACCATGTTATAGAAATCCAACCAATGTCCAACAATCACAATCGGGCAAACCACCTTTAGCATAGACATGTGCCGCTTGGCATCTCTCGTCATCAATAACAAAAATGGCATGACGAAGTTTAAGATCAGATTCACATAGAATATCCAGGAATACGGAGCGTGTTTGATTCGTTCAATGAAGTAGACCGTTTCTTCAGGAATATTGGCATAATAGATCAACATAAACTGGCTAAACCAGATGTACGTCCAGAAAATACTGAAAGCAAATACAAACTTGCCAAGATCATGGAGGTGATTTTGATTAACCATTTTCAGGTATCCGGCATCTTTCAGATACGCCACGACCAAGGTAATCGTAGCCAATCCGGCCACCCACCAGCTGGCAAACACATACCAACCAAACATGGTGCTGAACCAATGGGGGTCAATGCTCATCACCCAATCCCAGGCCGATACGGAAGAACTTACCGCAAAAATAACAAGGAAAATGGCCGACAACTTTCTGGCCGAATACCAATGCTGTGTACCCCCCTCGATATCTTCCGTCATCATGTGCTTTTTAATCATGGTATAGAACCAATACCATAGGCCAAAGAACACGACCATACGCAAAATGTAAAACAACGGGAAGCCCCCGGCAGGCAATGGCCAGAAGAAATAAACACTCTTTTTGTCAAGGATCTCATCGTATCCGGCTGTGTCTTTCACATACAAATCATGATGTGTCCAGTGAAAGAGATCACCTTTGGCAACAAACCAAATCACTAACGTAAGCACGCCTGCGATGGGGATCCATTGACCCAATGCCAACGGAACACGTTTGATCGGTGCCGACCAGCCCGCCTGTGCCGCATATTGGATGGCCACGAAAAACAATCCAATGATTCCGAGACCCGCAAAGAAAATGTTGTTGTGCCAGAGCGAGGCGTAAATTTTCTTCAACCACACCGGACTTCCATGGTGCTCGCCAGCCTCACCTTCTTCAGCGGCTGCCACCACTTCGGTGCTGGCTACCAAATTCTTACCCGCCTCCAGGGCTCCGTGTCCACCTTCCTCATGACCTCCTGAATTCATGGCCATGAAGACTCCGATGACAAATAGGAGTATGCCTACTCCCAGCCACATGAATAGTGTTCGCTTTGTTTCCGGCTTAAAAATATATTGTTCGTCCGCCATGATGGTTTAGTGCTTAGGTATTAATTCTTTTGTAGTTCTTTCACATACTTGGCAATTTTCCAGCGATCTTCTTCGCTAACCTGGGAGCCATGAGAACCCATCAAGCCTTTACCAAAGGTGATTACATGGAAGATATGCCCTTCAGTTACGCCTTTAATTGCATCACTTTTTAAGTTGGCAACCCCCGGATACTTGTCTGCCACCTTGCCATCGCCTTCCCCTTTTGCCCCATGACAATGCTTGCAATTGATCTCGTATAATGCTTTTCCCTGGTCCAGGATAGCGGCACTTGCTTCATATGGGCTCACTAACTTATTCGCCAATCGAAGGCTGGTGGTATCGTTGGTAGCTCGGTAAGGGAGCCAGCCATTCTTATTTCTGCGCACGGTGTTAGCCGGGGGCAACCGTAAGTTCATTCGGAACGGGTTATACTCGTTGGAGTTGTAGTACTCTCCCCGGCCATTATCAAGGGAATTTACCCATACACCATAGTCTTTTTCTGTGATTTGGGTAAGTGGCTCATAGGCTACTGAGTGATACATATTAGGGGCATACTCACGCCCTTGATTATCACCCCCCGCCTTGCAGCCTGCTAACAGCACAGCCGCTACGACACTACCTAATCCGAGTTGTATAAAACGCATAGACTGCATTATTAAAAGTTCTTTTCGTTTACTTCCGAAGCCCCGTTGTCCTTTAGAATCCGGCTGATTTCTTCTTTGCTCAACTTATTTGCAGCTAGGTCGATGGCCATTACATGCTTGTCATCGGTGCTGCGGATATCGTAGGTGCGGGGCCATTTGTACGGTTTCATATCACTCACAATCATAAAGGTGGCCACCATGCCCAAGGCAGATAAAAGCACCGTCAACTCAAAGGTAACGGGAATGAAGGGCGGCAGCGAGACAAAGTTCTTTCCCCCGATAATCATGGGCCAGTCGAAGCCCAGCATCCAGATTTGCATTACCAAGGCAAGTATGGTACCTGTTAAACCAAACATAAAAGCGGCAATGGGCAACCGTGAACGTTTATATCCGAGCGCCTCATCCAGGCCGTGTACGGGAAAGGGCGTATACACTTCATGAATCTTTACCCCTTTTTCGCGGATGCCATCCACTCCGTGAAGCAGGATATCTTCATCATCAAAAATGCCGACTAAAAATTTTTCGCTGGTACTGCTCATATTAATGCTTCTTTTCGGAAGTTGATTTAATGATACTCTTAACCTCTGCCATGTTGATTACCGGGAAGAACTTGGCAAACAGGAAGAAGGCTGTAAAAAAGAAACCAAATGTCAGGATGTATTCCCCCACGTCATACATGGTTGGATAAAACATCGACCAACTGGAAGGAAGGTAATCGCGGTGGATGGAGGTTACGATAATTACAAAACGCTCGAACCACATCCCGATGTTTACAACAATGGATAAAATAAACGTAGCTGCAATGTTCGTGCGTAATTTCTTGAACCAGAAAAGCTGCGGGGAAATAACGTTGCAGGTCATCATGGACCAATATGCCCACCAATACGGCCCGGTGGCCCGGTTGTAGAATGCATAGAATTCCGCAGGTACCATGCCATACCATGCCACAAAAAATTCTGTGATGTAGGCGATCCCCACGATCGATCCCGTGATGATAATAATGATGTTCATCAACTCGATGTGATAGATCGTGATGTAATCTTCCAATTTGAACACCTTGCGGGTCACAATCAGCAAGGTTAACACCATAGCAAAGCCTGAGAAGATGGCACCGGCAACAAAGTATGGCGGGAAGATGGTCGTGTGCCAGCCCGGTACTACCGAAGTAGCGAAGTCGAAGGATACAATGGTATGAACAGACAGTACCAGCGGTGTAGAAAGACCCGCCAGAATGAGGGCTACTGACTCATAGCGCATCCAGGTTTTTGCACCTCCATCCCAGCCAAAACTTAATGCATTATAAACAGCCGCCCGGGTCTTATTGCCCATGCGTACGGCCCGGTCGCGGATAACCGCAAAGTCTGGAATCAAGCCCATGTACCAAAACACGAGCGAAACGGTAAAGTACGTAGTGATCGCAAACACGTCCCACAGCAACGGAGAGTTGAAGTTGGCCCACAATGACCCCCAGGTATTTGGCAAGGGAAGTACCCAATACAAACCTAACCACAGGCGGCCCATGTGAACGAGCGGGAAAGTAGCAGCACAGATAACCGCAAAGATGGTCATTGCTTCTGCCGCCCGGTTAATGGACATTCTCCACTTCTGTCGGAACAACAAAAGAATGGCCGAAATCAAAGTACCCGCGTGACCAATACCAACCCACCAAACGAAGTTGGTGATATCCCATGCCCAACCTACCGTTTTATTCAAACCCCAAACGCCAATGCCTTCCCATAAAACCGTAGCCAGACAGTAAACACCGAAGAGCAAAAGAATCACGGAGATTCCGAAGGCGGTCCACCACAAGCGAGAGGGCTTCGCCTCTACCTGCCGGCTGATGTCTTCGGAAACGTCACGAACGGTTTTCCCTCCTGTTACTAAGATTTCCCGTACTGATGAAGTTGCTTGCATACTTTAGTTTCGTATCAGTTCCTTAAAATAATTATGCGTTCTCTTTTGCCTTATCCTTGTTGCGGATTTTAGTGAGGTAGAAAATATTGGGCTTCACGCCAATTTCTTCCAATACACGATACGCTCTCGGGTTTCCGATTTTCTTATCGATGCTGTAAGGCTTCTCCGGATCGCTTTCAATTTTCAACAACTTGCTGATGCGGCTGTCCGGATTATTCATGTCCCCAAACACGATCGCACCCGTAGTACACGCTGCCTGACAGGCCGTAACTACTTCACCATCCTGTAAGGTTCTTCTTTCCTTTTTGGCATTCAGCTTTCCGGCCTGGATGCGCTGTACGCAGAAGGAGCATTTCTCCATAACACCGCGTGAACGAACGGTTACATCCGGATTCAATACCATTCGGCCCAGGTCGGTATTCATGGCCGGGTTCGATGTATAGAACTGCTGATTATCGTGGTACTTAAACCAATTGAAACGTCTTACCTTATAAGGACAGTTGTTGGCACAGTAGCGTGTTCCAATGCAACGGTTGTATGTCATTTGATTGAGTCCTTCTGTACTGTGTGTTGTGGCAGCAACCGGACACACGGTTTCGCAAGGTGCATTGTTGCAATGCTGGCACAGCATGGGCTGAAACACCACTTCAGGATTTTCGGACGCCTGCTCCATACCTTTATAATCCTCCACATCTGCGTCTGAAGAGTAGTAGCGATCGATCCGCAACCAATGCATCTCTCTGCGATTGATTACTTCCTGCTTACCCACCAGTGCTACGTTGTTCTCAACATTACAAGCGACCACACAAGAACCGCATCCGGTACACGTGTTTAAGTCGATGGCCATGCCCCAATAGTGATTCTTGTATTCGTGGCCCTTCCATAAACTCAATGCACCCGGATCTACTTTCTTATCCCAATCGGTGATTTTAGGGAACTCCCGACCGGCCAACGGATCCTTTTGATATTCACTCAACACAGATTCCTGTATTACGCTGTGGCGACCCATGTAGGTTTGGTGGATCTGTGTCTGGGCTATCTGGAACGCTTCGTCTGTCTTTTCAACCGTCACACCGGAGGTGATGCTATAACTTAAAGTCTCACCAACAGAAACCAACGGATAGGCATTGGCGCCAATGTTTTCTCCCACTCTTCCCACTTTGGTACGTCCATAACCAACGGCCACACCCACCGTACCTGGAGCCTGGCCTGGTTGTACCAAGGCGGCTACTGAAATGGTCTTTCCATTGGCTGTAAGATTCACCAGTTGCGTTCTTCCTTCTGCATCGTTCTCAATGCCCAGTTCGGTAGCATCCTTTAGAGAAATGGTGACGTAATGATCCCATGTGGCTTTTGTGATGGGGTCGGGCAATTCCTGCAAGAGCGGGTTATTCGCCTGCGATCCATTTCCAATTCCACAGCTTTCATAAATTACCAATTCCAATCCTGAATTGGATGTCTTATACGTAGAAGCAATGGAGGCCAGCGCAGCTTCCACATTTCCGGAGAAGGTATAGGACGCAGGTGCATTGGCCAGTTCCAAAACACCGTCATACAAGCACTTATCCCAGAACGTTTGGAAATCCATGCCCGAAGCCGATGAATAAAACCGGTTTCTCCAATATTCTCTTACAAATTCAAAGTAGTCAGTGTTCGCCTCACCCGCCCATACCAGAAAACTCTCTTGCGCCTGTCGCGTTTTAAATAACTGTGTAATGGCAGGCTGAGAAAGGCTGAAAGAATTCGCTTTTGGTTCAGCATCATTCCAGGATTCAAGGTAATGATGATCAGGCGTCATATACGCTACAGCCGATGCCGTTTCATCCGGTGTGCTGGAAGTTGAAATTGTGAGCGCAACGCTCTTTAATGATTTCTCAAGATCAGCACCTTTCGGGTGATCGTAAACCGGATTGCAGTTATAAAAAATAATTCCATCTACTTTTCCGCCCTGTGCATCGGCCACTAAAGCCGCCATCTCCTCATCATTTCCCTGACGGAAATTAACGGGTGCACCCGGAAGGATGGTGGTGCCATAACTTCCCAGCAGGTTATTAATTGCATTCACCACAATCTGCACAGACTTATCATTTGATCCGCAAACAACCAGCGCCTTTCCCTGGTTAGCCTTCAATTCGGCAGCGGCCTTTTCGAGGTGGGCAATGCCATCGATGCTGCTCGCCCCGTTTCCGGAAATGATATTATAAAGTTGAGCCACCACCAATCCTTCCTGTGAAGGCTTAATCATGGAGCGGTAATCGGCATTCGCACCCGTCAACGACATGTTCGATTCAAATGAGTATAGTCGCGACATCTCGCGGTGCTCTTCCGTCAGTTGCCGGTTGGTGGCAAACTGTTTTGAGAATTCAATGGGCGATAACCAGGTTCCCAGAAAATCTGCACCAATGCTGACAATTACTTTTGCCTGGCTGAAATCATAAGATGGAATCATGGCGGTACCGAATGATTCCTGATTTGCTTTCAATATTCCATAGTTGGATACAGAATCGTATTGAATGTGGCGGGTAGTTGGATACTTCGCTTTGAACTTATCAATGGCCGCTTTCGTGCTGGGGCTAAGAACGGTGTTGCTTACAATCCTAATCTGCCCGCCCTTGGCCGCGATTTCGTTTAACTTGGTAATAATTTCATTGTCGATAGTTTGCCAGTCTGAGGCCTTCTCTCCAATTCTTGGTCCACGCAAGCGGTAGTTGTCATACAAAGACAGAACCGAAGCCTCCACCTGCGCACTGGTACCGCCTAGTGTAACCTTCGAGAGGCTATTTCCTTCTACTTTAATGGGGCGACCATCGCGCACTTTCACTACAATGCTGCAATAGTCTCCGCCATTCAGGTAAGTAGAAGCATAATAGTTGGGGATACCCGGATCTACATCTAGCGGCTTATTAATATACGGGATAGCCTTTCGGATCGGTGCTTCGCATGCCGCCAATGAAGCCGCGGCTACACTAAAGCCCATCATCTTTAGAAAGTCTCTTCGCGAGTGACCGTTGTCTTCCTGAACACCCAGGTCAACAAACTCCTTGTCAGCATGTTTTACATACTCCGGGTCATTCTTCAGTTGCGGTAAGCCTTTCCAGTATTTCTTATTTGTATTGCTCATAGATTCAAAATCCAGTCGAGGTCTAACTAATTATTAATAGTGGCACTTGGCACATTCCAAACCACCAATATCTTCCACTTTCATGGCCTTTTTGCTGTTGTGCAATTCCAGCAACTTATCGTAGTACGCATTGCCTTTTGTGTTTACATCTGTCTTGCGATGGCAATCGATACACCAGCCCATGGTAAGTAGTGAGTATTGCTTCACCACTTCCATTTCCTGAATGGGGCCATGACAAGTCTGGCATTGAATGCCGCCTACATTGGCATGCTGTGCGTGATTGAAGTAGGCCAGATCAGGCAGGTTGTGAATACGCACCCACTCGATCGGTTTTTGCTTGCCGGTATAGGAACCGGTGGTTGGATCGTAACCAATGGCCGCATAGATTTTCGCAATTTCACCGGTACCTGTGTTTGTGCCTTGTTGTATCTGGGTATGGCAATTCATACAAATGTTGGCCGATGGAATATTGGCTTGCTTGCCCTTGAGTGCACCGGTATGGCAATAATTACATTCGATCTCATATTGTCCTGCGTGAATCTTATGAGAGAAGGCAATGGGCTGTTTGGGTTGATAGTTTTGCTGCACCCCGATGGAGTAAAGTCCATCGATTACATTTTTGAAGGTGATGGAAGCCACTAAAAATACGATCAGGAATACGAAACCTGGGCTCCGAAAGACAGATCCCAACGTATATTTTGAGTGAACGAGTTCTTTGTCTTCTTCTGCCAGGTCTTTCTGATCGAGGTACTTCTTTAACGCATTAATAATGAGTGTTAATATGATCAACAACAAGACCAGGATCACGATCATACCAATAAGAATGGCATTCAGGTAACCGGCTGGTACACCCGCTTGACCGCCACCCTCGGCTGTAGTGGTTGTTCCCGGGGCGGGTGCATCGGGTTTTTCTGCCTCCGCCTTTACATACGCCAGGATGCTGAGAATCTGCTCATCCGTGTAGCTGGTAAAGGCCGTCATCTGACTCTTATTGTATTCCTCGTAGATCTTTACCGCATAGGCATCGCCACTTGCAATAACTTTGGCTGGGTTGCGCACCCAGCCATAAATCCACTCGATGGAAGGCACCCGAGTTTCAACACCTGCCAGGGCCGGACCTACCAACTTTTGCTTTACCCGATGGCATGACTTACAGTTACCATTAAACAAGGCCTCTCCGGCACTGATGACTGCCGGGTCGGTTGGAATAGTTTGGGCGAACGAAAGATGATGGAAGGTGAGGGTGAGTACGAGTAAGGTTAGAAACGTAACGGGAACAGGTAATCTTTTCTTCATCGTGACGCGTTTAGGGTATCCGCTATTTACGGAATCGCACAAATCTACATGCCAAATGCATTATTTCAAATATATTTCGAGGACGTGGGGAATTATTTTAAGGTGTGTTTAACAGGCCTGTTGGGCAAACTCAACCATCAAGTTTCCACTCGTAGCAGGTTGAAATTTGTACCTTAGGAATACACAACAGAGTCTATTTAGAATCAATATAAATTGCCTCGAGTCTGTGATGACCAAAACCCTTATTAAATATGACGCCATTCGAATATGTTAGCGTCCTCATTTCCATCATTTTAGGTTTAGGAATAACGCAAATCGTATCCGGACTTGCCGACATTGTTCAACATCGTCATCACATACAATTGTACTGGCCGCACCTTCTGTGGATTGTGTTTGCTTTTTTCTTACACATTCAGGAATGGTGGGTACTCTACGATTTGCGTACACTAAGTGATTGGAAATTACCGACTTTCTTATTCACCATTTTGTATCCTATCAATTTGTTTATCCTGGCGCGCATCCTGTTTCCCTCCAACATGGGAACATCACCCGTTGACTTTAAGTCATTCTACTTTCTGAATTACAGAAAATTTTTTGGCTGGGCGGTCATCCTGATTGTTCTCTCGCTGATCGACAACCTGGTATTGAATGGATATAGCTGGTCGGAGCAGCCGGTACACCTCTTTTTGCTCCTGCTGCTTCCCTTCCTCATTTATAAAAACCTTCAACACGAGTGGCTGCACAAATTAATAGTAGTGCTGCTCACGGGGTTGTTATTTGCCAGCCTGCTGTTGGTGGACTGGACAATTCGATACTAACTACTGGTCGGGAAATAAACCCATTTTATGTTGAAAGACCCGGGCAATGCTCTGGGCTCGCATCTTAATTTCCTCCGCCTTTTCCCCTTCAAAATTTTCATCCACCGTCTCGATAAACAATACCAACCACTTATCAAAGTGCCGGGCATCAATGGATAAGGAGCGGTGTTTTTGAAAAGGGTTTCCGGTATAACTCTGCTCACCCAACAGCATGGACGACCAGAAATTATACATAATGGGTAAATGTTCCCGCCAATCAACGTGTGCAAAAACAGGGGCCAGTAATAAATCAAGTTTCACCTTTTCATAAAAGGCATCCACCAGAGAAATAATCTCCCTCCGTGTACGAAGCTCTGGTTTGTCCATCTTCCTTCTAACTATGGCTGCAAAAATCGATAGGCGTTTATTAAGAACATATGACTTTGCTCATAATTCTTGACCTCCTTGTGAAATAGCTTGGCCACAAAATGATCATTATGGAAATTGATTTCTTGAAATTTCTGATGAATCCAAAAAAATGGTGGATTCCAATCACTCTAATTCTTTCCATTAGCCTCATAGGGGTATCTATCATTGGATATGAAACTTACTATAAGGCACCTCCTATTCCTGATTTTGTAAATGAAAATGGTGAGACTATTCTTTCAAAAAAAGATATTCTGGATGGTCAGGCCGTATTTCAGAAGTATGCACTCATGGAATATGGCAGCATGTTTGGTGATGGGGCCAATCGTGGTCCAGACTTTACTTCCGAAGCTTTACACCAGGTGGCATTTCATATGCGCGAGTTTTATGCCAATCAGCCGGATGTTTCTAAGTTGGAATGGCTGGGTGCGAACGTACAGGTACAAAAGGAAATAAAGGAAAATCAGTATTCAGTGATAAGTAATCAAACCCGGCTGAGTAACGCGCAGGTTTATGCGTTCGATCAACTGATACACTACTATATTAATGTATTTGATGGAACGGGAGCAAATGGATTTAAGCCAACCAATTATATAAAAAGCAAAGAAGAAATAAAGCAGCTTAGTGCTTTCTTCTTTTGGGGTGCCTGGGTTTGCGGGGTAGAACGCCCTGGCAAAGATTATAGCTATACCCACAATTGGCCATTTGATCCGGTAGCCGGAAATACCCCCTCTCCTGCGGTAACCGTATGGACGATCATTGGATCGTTGGGTCTGGTTTTAGGACTTGGTATGGTCCTGTATTACCATGGCCGGTTGGAAAAACTGGATGATGCCGCCTACATAGAGAACTCCGGTCCATTAATGTCGCAACAATCCATATCACAATTTCAACCCACAGCAACACAAAAAGCAACTTATAAATATTTTTTTCTTGCCATTTTACTACTTATCGTTCAAGTACTGGCTGGAATTTTAACTGTGCATGATTTCGTGAACTTTACCACATTTTTTGGGTACGATCTGCGGGCGATTTTACCGATAACTATTACACGCAGCTGGCACGTGCAGTTAGCCATCCTATGGATTTCCATTTGCTGGATAGGAGCCTCCTTCTTCATTGCCCCACTCCTATCACCGCAAGAACCAAAGAATCAATTGACCTTTATCAACGTCATCTTCATAATGATTGTGATTCTGGGAGTTGGATCAGTGGTGAGTATTTATGGCGGGCCAATGGGTTTCTTTAAAAACTGGTGGTGGTTCGGTCATCAGGGTTGGGAATACGTAGAGCCGGGAAAAGTGTGGCAAGGATTACTATTTTTTACATTAGCCATCTGGTGCTTGGCACTCTACAGGGCATTGAAACCCGTAATCAAAATGAAGCAACCCTGGCAACTACCCAACTGGCTGGTGTATGCCACCTCCAGTATTGTGATTTTACTTTTATCAGGATTTGTAGCCACCCCAGAAACTAATTTCGTAATTGCTGATTTCTGGCGTTGGTGTGTAATACACATGTGGGCAGAAGCATTCTTTGAAGTATTTACTACGGTGCTGGTAGGATATTTCATGGTGCTCATGGGCTTGGTAAGTCGGCAAGCTGCCATTCGCGTAATCTACATAGCCGCGTTGTTGTTTCTTGGTTCAGGATTATTGGGGATCTCGCATAACTTCTACTGGAATGCAAAACCAGTAGCCACCATGGCACTGGGTTCTGTGTTCTCCACATTGCAGGTTATCCCTTTGATTCTGCTTACGTTAGAAGCGTGGCGGTTTCAGAAACTTCCTTCCGCAATAGAATCAACCACAAATGGTAAAGCAACAGTAAAATTTGGCATGCATGAGGTATTTCTGTTTCTGATTGCTGTGAACTTCTGGAATTTTTTGGGTGCCGGTGTGATGGGTTTTATCATCAATTTGCCTTTGGCTAATTATTATGAGCATGGAACCTACCTGACCGTAAATCATGGGCATGCCGCACTGATGGGTGTCTATGGAAATCTCTCTATTGCCACAATACTATTTTGTTGTCAATTGGTTACAGATAGTAACTATTGGAAGGGTAAAGCCTTACGAATTTCTTTCTGGTCGATAAATATTGGTCTGATGCTAATGGTGTTGCTTGACTTATTCCCAGCCGGTTTACTTCAATTTGAGGCAGTAGTTGAAAAAGGTTTATGGTTTGCACGTTCATCGGAATTTATTGACAGTGAACAATTCCAAACACTTACCTGGTTGCGAATTGTTGGTGGAAGCATCTTTGTAATCGGTGGCGTAGCACCCTTAACCTGGGCAATTATTTCGGTAATGAAACACATTAAAAAGCCTACGAATTATAATACAGATGCGAAAACTCATGTAGCCGTGGAGACATTGGAAAGGGTTTGATCAATATCCGCGGTGGCAATACATATTGCGTCAATTGAAACGGAACTAACGTACCTTTGCATGATTTATCTGACGTATCACTAAAACTACCAGCGAAACGAAATAAAAAATGATTCCAACGCCCGAAAGAAGACCACTTAAAGTACGCCACTCTTCCTTAATCCATGCATCTGAGAGTATCCGTAACAGCAGCGATGCATGTAACAGGATTAACCATGCATATAAGATTGAATGAAATGGTTTCACGCTAAGACCTAACACTCCGGGTAATATAATTGGTCCATGTGCTATAATCATTGACATCGCATAACCGATGAAGAAACCGTGCACAACCATGTCATAGGAGTATAAATTGTCGCCTGACAAAAGCAATATCAAACCCGTAATCAGCAACCATACATTGGCTAACAGAAGCGCTATGGCCGAAAACTTTATTACCCCTGACTTTTTAATACCGATTCGCATTACATCATTACGCATCATCCAGAGGGCTATAAAAATAACAGCGAATCCAGAGATGTATTTTCCATACATGTGAAAGGGTACAACGACACCAAGTACAAATAAGGCCAGAAATGAAAGCAGCCAATATTTTGTTGTTTTAGTCACCGGTAAAAACCGGGATAGCTCCAATCGTTCAGCCGTGATCGTGTATAATAGGAATCCCATCCACCACGGAAATGCAGCGGGGTAAAATTTTGAGTCAATCAGGATAGCATTGCCCGTAATCAAAAAGATAGCACCGACCAACATCAGTAGTAAGGTAAGTTCACGCGGATATACATACAGATACCAAGCATGAATGATGACCAATCCAAGGCTTCCGGCCAACATAAAATAGATTCCTATCTGAAAATATCCTGGGATCACCATCAATAAACTCAATGCACTGATGACAGGAACTGCATACGCGGCTTTCTTTTTTAGAGGTACAACTTTTTCGAGGGCAATGAGCGTGGTTAAAAATCCACCTACCATCAATGCGCCATGATGCACCGCCAATGTAGTTGCCGGCAATGTCCAACCAATTCTGATTAACCCTGCCCAGATACCCAGTATCATATTGATACCGGCAGCCAGCATAAATATTAAGTTGGGATTAAAAGCACGTGCCACAGTACCTTATAAATCCTTCCGGCCAAAAATCCGCATGGCCCACAGCACAGGCCACAAAACCCACAGCATCAGCAGGGAGATCGAAAAAATTATCCCCAGGTTACTCCCAAAAAAATTCTTGTAAAAAGCCCCCGTGTAACCCATGAGGGCGGAGATGTCCAGTTGGAGCAACATGATTATCCGTGCCAGATCCACCGGATTAAACGCAATTAATGCAAGGGTGAGTTTTTCTAGAGGATAATCACTGAATGTATACACTACCCATAACAGAATTCCATCGTAGATGAGCGAGAAATAGAACCAGAACAATAAGGCGATGCCAATGGCTTTGGCTTTATCCCGCGTAAGTACCGAAGAAAAGAAAGCCAGAGAAACAAATACCAGGGTGAGAAACACACCCGTTATTAATAACGTGGCAATGGGTTGCCAGGCGCCATACAATAAAAAGGGAAACCCTATGCCCACCACATAGGCAAGGCAAAGAGACGAAGCTACAGCCAGGTACTCGCTAAGAAAAATCGACCTGCGGTTTATGGGTTGGGCCAGCATCAATTCAATGAATTCGTAGGAATTAAAGAAGTGAATGGTAGTGAACACCACACTTACCAGAGGTACTGCCATCAATACGACATTCATCAGGCTTAAAACAACTTTTCCAAAATCGCTATCTACCTGAAATAACGCAAACGTGCAGATTAACAAAAAGACCGTATAAAAAATGATAAACCGCGTACGCAGTATATCATAAAAGACATATTTAATTATTCGGTTCATGACTTAATCCGTTATTGACGCCAACAACTCGCGTTGCCGGATCAAGGTGGCAATAGCTTTGTTGAGTTTTGACTCATTCGTTTCGTTTTTAAGAGCGTCAATTGAATTGTTGTATTGGATCTTCCCTTCAAACATATAGATCATCTCAGTGGCAATTTCATCCAAGTCGCTAAGAATATGCGAAGTAATGATCAGCAATTTGCCCATCCGCTTTTCGTGAATAATCTTCTCCTTCAATAGTTCAACCGACACAGGATCAAGCCCTGCTGTTGGCTCGTCTAAAATCAGTACGGGGGCGTGAAACATAAACGCCAGCGAAGCGCTTACCTTTTGGCGGGTTCCTCCGGATAAGGCATGAATGCGTTTGTCATAGATTTTGTAAAGTTTAAAGGCATCGATCAGTTCTTCATCGATCTTTGGCTTGTCCTGCCGGATGTTCTTCATCATATCGATTAACTGACCAATCCGCATATTCTCCGGGTAGCGACCAATCTGAGGCATGTAGCCAATCTTTTCGCGATACTTCCAATCTCTATAAATACTTTTTCCATCGAAGTAAATGTTTCCGGACGTGGGAAGAACCAGTCCCAGAATGCCTTTGATTAAGGTGGTCTTTCCCGACCCGTTGGGTCCGATCAACGCATAACTCTTGCCGGAATTCAACTCAAGCGAAACCTGGTCGAGGGCAGTTAATGCCCCGAAGTTCTTACTTACAATATCAATTGAAATCATACGGTTGCATGGCGGGTACTACATCCATCAAATTTTCAGGCGTCAATACGGGAATCGCCCGTTCGGCCCGGTCTAGTAAAAATACCAGGAAGCTTCGCCAGAGCAAAATTGCCTGGGGCATCCGCTCCACAATTGTTCCATACAAACTAATCGGCCGGTAAGGAACATCCCCCACCTGGTCGCGGTTCAAGTCGTATCCCTCGTACCGGTCCCAATAGTTGCCATCAATTTTATTGAGCACCAGACTCCCGTTGGTCACCAGATCAAAGGTGTTCTGTTGAAAATTATTTCGGGCAATCACGTTGTCATCGCAACTGGCCTGCAACTTTAATGCATAACCGTTTTGATAAAACGAATTGTTGTTAATTTCATTCCGGCTGCTGCCCTCCATGAAAATCCCGACCGAGTTTTCAATAAACGTATTGTCAGTCACAAAACTATCACGAATATCTTTCAGTAACAGACCATACGAGGACGCTCCCCAATTGTGTTGAAAGGTGTTGTTCACCATGGTTACTCCTTTCGTATACATCACTGCCACGCCCGCCCCGTTGTTGATAAATGTATTGTTGCGATATTCATCGTTATGAGAGAACATAAAATGCAACCCGTAGCGCATATTCCCTTCACTGTAATTATTGGTGATTAATGAGTTCGTGACAAATTCAAAATAGATTCCATCGCGGTGCCCCCTGATCTGATTGTTATTGATGGTTATGTGATCGCATTTCCACAGATGAATTCCGTTGCCGATCTGGTGTTCTGATTCGGCCTGCGATTGTAATTGATTATTCTCGATCCAGATGTTAGAAGAGTTGGCAAGATAAATTCCAAAAAATGTATTCTCGAACCGATTGCCCAGGATCCGGACCTTGTTTGATTCCAGAATTTTGATGGCCGCCAAGTCACTGATGTTGGCGATGCCCGTATCTTTGAATGTTAATCCCTGAATAACAACTCCCTGGGCATGAATAGTGAAAATTTCATATTGATTCTCGCCATCCAAAACCGGATATTCTTCACCCAAAATCACCAGCTGCTTTTGCAGAATAATATTTCCTTCGCGATAAATACCGGGTCGGATTAACAGTGTATCGCCTGCTTCGGCTCTCTGGATTGCCTCCTTGATGTGTTTAGTTGTTTCCCGGGCACCTACGGGGATCGTGGTTGCCCTTGCCGCAAGGCTGATCAAAACAAGTCCAATAAAAAAAATGCTTCCCTTCATTTTGCGTGGCCATCAAAATCAGAAAATTGGATGCTACTTAAACTGAGTCTGTACTTCTCCCCAACTCATTAAAATAGCTTTCCATTCCGTTTTATATTGCATTAAAGATTCTTCACTTTCAAAGGCAGCAAGTCCGCTCGCCATGGGGGTGCGAATGTTATCCGATTTCAGATACCAGGCGTGCTGCGCATCAATTAACTTCTCTGGATTAGCAAAGTCGATTACCTGAATGTAGGTAAAGTCCTCACTGGATTCATGTCCTGAATGGTAAAAGTTAAGCATGCAGTTCATATCATCAAATTTGTAAACTTTCCCTTTGCGGGTTACGAGCTCAGCACCATACTTACTATCCATTAAAGTCATCTTACAAGTATGGCATGCATCCTGACCAAAAACCAATGGCTCCGGTCTTACCGAGCAGGCTACCATCCCGAAGGCTATCCCAAGTACAATTACTCGCATCATTTTTTTCGGGATGAATAGATTTCAATAACCAGAGACCCAATAACCAGCACTCCGGATGCCATGAATATCCAGCCGCCAAGATCGGGGCCGGAGAAGGCCGTAAAATTTAACAGTTGCTTGGTACCAATCAGGGGCGGTTGGTATGTCATTCCCGGAATATTAATGGCTGCTGTAGGATCGAGGTTGTGGCCATAATCGTAGCCCCACAACCAGAAATCTACCAGGGCAGCTATGCCGGTACCTATTAATAATAGACAAAATGCCCACAACATAAACCTGCGATTGATTAGGGCAGCAAGCAACCCGAAGCCTATTAAAAAGCCTACGATGTAAACCATGTAACTAAATTCCGGAAACATTTCCACTTCAATGTGCTTCATACCAATGTAATGGTTGAGTGCACTGATCACCTTCACGTCTCCGGTGATGGTATTAATCCAGATATCCATTTCGAGTCCTTCGGGATACTGAGGTGCCCACATTAATATTTGCCAAAGGGGCACGAAGTAGGCACTCACCATCAATAAGGCAGCCACTGCCACCAGCCAACGGGATATCGGTTTAAGCACTTTCATTTTAGATTCTTTTAAGTGAACCCCGCATCCGCTTTCGCGGAGCGGGGCCTTTTCAACCAGTAAACTATGAAAACAAACTCGTGTTTAAACGAGATCTACTGACCAGCGCCACTGGATTGGTCTTCGATTTTTCCGGTTGAAAATTTCAAAGGAACGTTGCTGCCGGCAGGTGATACGCGGATATACCCTTGCATCTCCTGGTGCAATGCCGAACAGAAGTCTGTACAATAGAAGGGGAACACACCCGTGCTCAATGGCTTCCACTTTAGTGTTGATGTTTCACCGGGCATAATCAGGATCTCCGCATTGTTTGCGCCTTTAATCGCAAAACCATGGGGCACATCCCAATCTTGCTCGAGGTTTGTAACGTGGAAATAAACATCATCACCCAACTTCACGCCCTCAATATTATCCGGAGTTAAGTGTGATCGAATGGCGGTCATATACACATGTACTTCGTTGCCTTTTCTCTCCACTTTCGCTTGTCCTTCACCCAGTGCGGCATAAGGATGCTTGTTCTCCTCCAGTTTGAAAATTTTCACTGAGTTAGGCATGATCAACTCAGCCGGGATCGATTCGGCATAGTGTGGTTCCCCGGTAGTTGGAAAATCCAGCAGGAGTTTCATCTTATCGCCTGAGATATCATATAATTGGGCTGACTGGGTTAATTCCGGACCGGTTGGCAAATAACGGTCTTTCGTGATCTTGTTATACGCTACCACATACTTTCCATGTGGTTTGGCGGTAGGACCACCCGGTACAGATAAGTGACCAATGGAATAATAAGTAGGAACCCGATCCAATACTTCCAGTGATTGAACATTCCACTTCACAATTTCAGAAGATACGAAGAACGAGGTATAGGCATTGCCATTGGCATCAAACTCGGTGTGCAAAGGACCCAGGCCGGGTTTCTTCACTTCACCGTGCAGCGCAGCTTCATATTTAATGACCGGTATTCCGGCAAACTCGCCTTCGAACTCTTTATTGGCAATGGCTTGTTGCATTTTGGTAAATGAAAATACCGGAATCAACGCAGCCAGTTTACCGCTGCCCACAATATATTCACCGGTAGGGTCGGTATCGCATCCATGGGGTGATTTTGGACAAGGGATAAAATAGATGATGTCCTTCAGTACGGCTGGATCGAGTTGCAGGACTTCATTCATCATTTCAGAAGTAGAAGTATGGGAGGATTCATCATAGACGTTGTGCGCGTATTTGGCTTTCACCTTTTCACCCTTACCGGCAGCAATGTATTCTTCGGCTTTCTTCCAGTTAACAGCCATAATAAAGTCCTTATCTTTTTGAGAGGCGTTCACCTCCAACAAGGTATAGGCTTGCTCGGTATTATAGGTTGAGAAAAAGAACCAACCGTGCGATTTCCCCTTTCCGGCACGAGCCAAATCAAAGCTTACGCCTGGAGTTTTTAACTGGAAAGCAATTTTCATTTCGCCCTCCGTAGGATCGACCGAGATAAAACTGATATAGCCTTTGAAATTTTCTTTGAACGTGCTGATCGGCACATCGGTCTTTTCGCCAACGGGTACACTGAAGCGCGTACCGGCCACTACATATTCTGTGTTTTCCGTAATAAAGGGTGATGAGTGATTCCCCCCGCTATTGGGCAACTCCAAAATCTCCATGGTTTTGAACGTCTTCATATCCACGCGGGCCACCCGGGGTGTATTGTTGGCATTTCCAAAGGCCCACCGGCCATCATGTTCGCCTTTTGTAGTCGATAGTGCAATGTGATGCAAGTCATCCCAGGGGACAAACCCGTGTGATGTGTTTAACATCGGCTTGGTCTCTTCACTGAATCCCCAACCGTTTTCAGGGAATACGGAGAATACAGGAATAATTCTAAACAGTCTGCCGGAAGGCAGTCCATAAATACTCATTTGACCATTGAATCCTCCGGAAACAACATTATAAAATTCATCATACTTTCCGGGCGGTACATATGTTTTCGAGGCGGCATCGCCCATGGAAACACTGGCAGGAGCTTTGGGTTTACAGCCTTGCCATACCACAAGGCCAGCGAATACCACCATTACGGTAAGTATGCGATATAGAACATTCTTCTTCATAGTTGTACGTATTAATTTGGAGGTTATTATTTCTTCTCAGGAGGTAGCAAGACAGCGTCAATGATATAAACAATGCCATTGGAGCCGCGGGCGGAGCCCAATACATTGGCTCCATTAACCGTGATCTTACCATCCTTTTTATTGAGCGTGACGTTGTCAAGACTTACCTGATTGAGGGTCATTCCATCTTGAATGATGCTTTCTGTTAACACCCCTACATATACATGGTACTCCAGGATCGTGCGAAGTTGTTCCTTGTTTTCGGGCTTGGTAAGCGATTCGAGGGTGCCAGCCGGAAGTTTGTCAAAGGCAGCATTGGTGGGCGCGAATACCGTGAATGGTCCGGCATTAGAAAGTGCATCCACGTACTCTGCAGCTTTTAAAGCTGCCACCAGGGTTGTGTGATCGGGTGAGTTAGCTGCAATTTTTACAACATCTTGCTGGGAGTCGTCATCCTTTACATTGGATTGTCCACCGGCCGGAACCTCCTCATCGGTGGTAGTTTCTGTGGTGGCCGTTGGTTGTCCACAGGATAAGGCAAAGAGCCCCATCAGGAATATTAACACATAGGTTTTCATAGGTAGTTTGTTTTGAGTTACTATTTCTCGCCATCGTTCTGGCGCATGAATTCAAGTACATCGCGGGCATCGCCAATCGACATGTTTTGATTGGGCATTCGCATCAAACAGAGTTCGAGCAACTTTTGCGCCTCAGGATCTTGATCCAACATCACATCTACATTGGTGATCATGTTCATGATCCACTCCGGTTTCCGTCTCTTGGTGATGTCTTTCCACCCCGGGCCAACAATCCGTGTCTCATCCAGCTTATGACACGATAAACATTTCATCTCGTAAATAGATAATCCTCGTTTCACCCGGTCTTGTTCAAGGGGTGTGTTGAGGGTAACATTTTTAACGGCACCAATTCCTTTGGTGGGATCGGTAATGGCCTCCACGGCACTCTCATTAATATCCGGCTTTTCTTCCGTGTTCACGGGCTTATCAGGTGCACAGGCGAACATCAGGGCGATTACAACAGTGGCAACTAGGTATTTCATAGGGTTATCAGTTATTGTTAAAGGGTTATTTTTCTTCCTATCAACTTTACTTTTCCATCCTCC
This sequence comes from uncultured Ohtaekwangia sp., assembly GCA_964488465.1. GTDB lineage: Bacteria > Bacteroidota > Bacteroidia > Cytophagales > Cyclobacteriaceae > ELB16-189. The sequence continues at coordinate 217,044 of CAZAUN010000010.1, forward strand.
TCCATCTTCTTAACGGTACGGATTACGGTTTCTACCCGTAGGCCACTCATGTCGGCCAGTTGCTGTCGTGTAAAGGGCACTATATAGTTGTGACCTTCGCGAATCATACCCGTTTCCCGCTTATTCTGAATAATTGAATCTTCCTTTAAATATTTCAGCAAACTCATAATCCGGTGCTCCGGATCGTAAAAGGAGATCTCGGAAAGAACCATGGACTTGTAGCGAAGCCGCTGACACAACACTTTATCGAGATGAAGGTGAATATCAAAATTCTCGCGAAGCAAGGTTAGAAACTTCTCTTTCGACAATTTGATGACAACCGATGGTTCAAGCGCGATCGCATGGCTGGGATAGGGAAACGCACACAACAAAGGCGGTTCGCCAAAACTATCACTCCCTTTAAATACACCCTGAATGAACTCCTGACCATCCGGACTATTGGTGATCATTTTAATAGCACCACTTAAAACCTGAAAATAGTGTTGAGCTTCTTCACCTTCGCGAAAAAGAACCTCATCCTTTTGAAGACTGACCTCTTTTGCTCCATAACTCTGTAGTACCAGGGGGTCGATCATGATTCGGTTGTTTTCATGACTCAAACCTACCTGCGCACCCGTATGCAAAAAATGACTTTTATCATCTGCACTAATGACTTGTTTTGTAAATGCCTCTAAAACAGGATTCCACAGCGAATTGTAGTCAGTCAGGCTAGATGGTACATTATTTTTTCTCATATCAATCGACCATCAAAGTTTATGACTGAACACCTATTCATTTATGATCCTGATCATAAATGGGATCTTTTTCAATCTATTTTTCGGTATGGGCAGCGCATAAAAAAAGCCATTCAGATGTCCCTGAATGGCTTCTTTTTTGAAGATTATTAATGATTACTTCTCGCCATCATTTTGTCGCATATATTCAAGTACATCGCGGGCTTCACCCAACGTAAGTACTTCCACTGCCATTCGGGTGCCGCAAGACTCCAATAACTCCTGCGCCTGATCATCATTGTCCAGCATCACATCCACATTGGTAATCATGTTCATGATCCATTCGGGTTTTCTGCGCTTGGTGATGTCCTTCCAACCCGGGCCAACCAGTCGCTGGTCATCCAACGTATGACATGAATTACACTTGCCTTCATAAATCGCTTTTCCTTTTTCAACGCGATCAAGCTCCAGCGGGTTATTAAGTGCTACATTCCTGACCACGCCAATTCCTTTGGCGGGATCGGTGATGGAGTCAATCTCCGCTTTGGTTAAATCCACGCTTTCAGTCGACTGATTTTTAGCACATGAAAAAGTAATTAAAAAGAGTGCGATACCGATGATGTATTTCCAGGTTTTCATAGAACTTTTCTTTTTAGTATCCGAAAAAATTACTTCCGCTCGAATACATAAAAGTACCACCGTCATCAATTTCAAAACATGATTATTGTCAGGATCTTCAATGATCCTAATTATGGGGTCTCTACTACCTGGAACCGATAAATGGTTTTTTGACGATAGATTGAATCCGGTCGTAATATGGTGGTTGGAAAATCAGGATGGTTAGGCGAATCCGGAAAATGCTGCGCTTCCAGGCAAAATGCCGAGCGAAAGTCATACCGCTTTCCACCCTTGCCAATGTCGGTGCCATCTAAAAAATTACCGGAATAAAATTGCAACCCCGGCTCCGTTGTCCAAACTTCCATAATGCGACCTGATTTCAGTTCGCTCACTCGGGCAGCCAGAGCAAGTTCGTTTGTTTTCTTATTCAGTACCCAATTATGGTCATACCCCTTTCCATTAATCAGTTGTTGATCCTTTTCATTGATTCGTTTTCCAATAGAAGATGGTACGGTAAAATCAAACGGTGTACCTTTTACAGATTTCAATTCACCCGTTGGAATCAACCCGGTATCTACCGGAGTGAACCGATCCGCAGCAATGGTTAATTCATGATCGAGAATGTCACCCTGCCCAGCTCCCGCCAAATTAAAAAAGGAATGGTGAGTGAGATTAACAATGGTGGGCTGGTCGGTAGAAGCTTCGTAATCAATGATCAATTCATTCTCATCCGTCAGCGAATAGGTTACCCATACGCGTAGATTACCCGGATACCCTTCTTCCCCATCGGTACTGATATGGCGAAGCGTGAGGTGCTGATCATCCGCCTCCATTCTCTCCCAATAAAGATTATGGAATCCATTCGGGCCTCCATGAAGCGCATTAACTCCATTATTAATAGACAGTTGATAACTTTTACCGTCTATTGAGAACTGACCTTTTGCAATACGGTTCCCATAGCGGCCGATCATCGCTCCGAAATAAGGGTTGCCTTGGTGATACTGTTCAACCGAATCATACCCCAGGACCACATCATCTAGTTTGCCGTTGCGATCGGGCACCAACAATGAAACCAGTTTGCCACCAAAGGGGGTGATCACGGCCATCATGCCATGAACGTTGATAAGAGTATCGGTTTGGTTCCGCATCGAAGCCAGGGAATCAAGGGACGTATCCTGCATAGGCGTATTCGTTTTTTCCGGGGAGCAGGCTAAAGCCAATAGTGCCATGGCACCCACCACTAACTTTTTCATTGCAGGAAGATAAATAAAAAACCCTTTCCGAATTACATCAGAAAGGGTTGGAGGTTCCGAGCGGATTCGAACCGCTGAGGATCCGCCAGTTGGCGGAAGAGCTCAGCCTATCCGCCATCTGGCGGACACGGAACCATCAAACTTTGAAGAGAACAGAGATAAAACAAAAAAGCATCCTTTTGAAAGGATGCTTTTTTAAACTGAGGTTCCGAG
>CAZAUN010000011.1:0-219459 GCA_964488465.1 uncultured Ohtaekwangia sp.
GGATTCGAACCGCTGAGGATCCGCCAGTTGGCGGAAGAGCTCAGCCTATCCGCCATCTGGCGGACACGGAACCATCAAACTTTGAAGAGAACAGAGATAAAACAAAAAAGCATCCTTTTGAAAGGATGCTTTTTTAAACTGAGGTTCCGAGCGGATTCGAACCGCTGTAGGAGCTTTTGCAGAGCTCAGCCTAGCCACTCGGCCACGGAACCTTTTATTTTTTCCTACTAAACTCTTGCAGAGCTCAGCCTATCCGCCAACTGGCGGCCACGGAACCTTTTATAGGACACAAAGTCCTTTTAATAATTGATCTTCACAAAACTATAAAAATCGACCCGTATTACAACGAATTAAAAAAAGAAGGTGACCGTAGCCACCCTCTTCTATCCTTTACAAAGCAATCATTACTTCGCTTCATCTGACGGCTTCGCTTTCGCGGCACTCATCTTCTCTTTCAATGCACTCAAGGCTTCGATATCGCCCAGTGTTGATTTCTCAGACTCCTGATTAATCTTATCGATGCTCTTGCCTTTCGGGGCCGCCTTCTTCTTGGGTTGCTGTGGCTGAACGGCCTTCTCTTCTTCCGTTGACCAGGTTGCTTTCAGGCTCAATACAATTCTGCGATCGTCCTTGGAGAATTCAAGTACTTTAAAGTCGTAGGCATCTCCCACTTCCGCTTTACTTTCATCCTGCTTCACCAGATTTTTGGCCGAGCAGAAACCTTCAATACCATACGGCAATTCCAGTACAGCACCTTTGTCGTTTTTGCTGATGATGGTACACTTGTGAAGCGAGCCAACGGTAAAAATCGTTTCGAACGTATCCCATGGGTTTTCTTCCAAATGCTTGTGGCTCAACGCCAGTCTGCGGTTGGTGGCGTCTAACTCCAGCACCTGTACCTCCAGGGTTTCTCCAACTTTAATAAACTCCGAAGGATGCTTGATCTTCTTGGTCCAGCTTAAATCAGAAACGTGAACCAAGCCATCAATTCCTTCTTCCAATTCAATGAACAATCCAAAGTTGGTCAGGTTGCGAACAATTCCCTTGTGGCGGGTACCTACTGCATACTTGCTCAACACATCCTGGCGTGTCCATGGATCTTCCGTCAATTGCTTAATGCCCAATGACATCTTGCGCTCTTCACGATCAATGGTTAACACAACCGCTTCTAACTCGTCTCCAACTTTGATGAAGTCCTGAGGATTGCGCAGGTGCTGCGACCAGCTCATTTCGGAAACGTGGATCAACCCTTCAACCCCTGGTTGCAATTCAAGGAACGCTCCGTAGTCCGCTACGTTTACAATCTTTCCTTTCACTTTCGACCCGATCGCAATATCAGCCGCCAAGGACTCCCACGGATGAGGCGTCAATTGCTTCATGCCTAATGAAATCCGCTTCTTATCTTCATCGAAATCAAGCACCACCACTTTTACCACCTGATCAAGTTTCAACAACTCATCGGGATGGCTGATGCGGCCCCATGAAATATCGGTAATGTGCAATAACCCATCTACGCCACCCAGGTCGATAAACACACCAAAGTTGGTCATGTTCTTAATCACACCTTCCAACACCTGACCTTTTTCCAGGTTCGTGAGGATTACTGCTTTCTGCTGCTCGAGATCCTTCTCGATCAACACCTTGTGCGATACCACCACGTTGTCATTGGTGTAGTTGATCTTCACTACTTTCACCTCAATGTTCTTATTGACATAGATATCAAAGTCGCGGATCGGTTTAACATCAATCTGAGAACCGGGTAAGAATGCTTCGATGCCAAACACATCCACAATCAAACCACCCTTGGTTCTGCGTTTCACAAAACCTTCAATTACCGAGTCGGTATCAAGGGCCTTCTGAACATTTTCCCAACCTTTCAACAACTTGGCCTTTCTGCGGGAAAGAACCAATTGACCCATGGTGTTTTCGCGTTCTTCAATGAACAAGTCAACCACGTCCCCAATTTTCAGATTGGGCATATCTTTAAACTCAGCCAAGGGTACTAATCCGTCCGACTTGAACCCAATGTTCAAAATCACATCGCGATCGTTAATCCCAACCACGGTGCCCACCACGAGTTCGCTTTCGTTGATGGTAGTAACAGTACCTTCGTATTTTTTTAATAGCGCATCACGGTCTTTGGATGAATATCCTTCACCAAATCCTTTGCGATCGTACGCATCCCAATCAAAATTTTCGGTGCTGATGGTGGATTCAGTAGCCGCTTTGCGGGCCGTTACATCTTTAATCATCCGGCTGATCCCTTCTTCTTCTTCCGCTTTTTTAGCTTGTTTGAATTCGGTGAGTTCATCTTTCTCGAAGAGCTCTTCTGCCGCAGCACCTTTTACTGCCTTCTTTACCGGAGCATCATCAATAACAGGTTTGGAAGCCTTTACTTTAGATTCTTCCGATTTTTCTTTCTGGACTTTCGCCATAATTCTTTGCCCGTGTTTACATGTTACAAATGGGCCTTTGCAACAAATTTTAGTTTAAAATGCCTGTTTTAACCAAAAAACAAGCCCTGCTTTCTTAGCAGGGCTGCAAATGTAGTAAAAATTAGGTTCTTGGCTACCTGAATTAATCCTGAATTCCTTCAATTTTGAGGGTTCCTGTGGCATATTCCAACAGGATTTTTTGAAAGATCAGGCGGTATTCAGCCTGGGCTTTATCCGTCTGAGCTTGCACCAACTGACGATTGGCTTGCGCAAAGTCAACAAAATTGGTAATCCCCAGCTTATACCGTTCTGATTCCAATTGAAATGCGAGTTCAGCAGCATCTAATTGGGCCTGGCTCACTTGGTAAGCAGTTTTACCTACCTGGAAGTTTTTCGAAGCCCTTAACACATCGGTCTTTACGATAATTTCGGTGTTATCGCGTTGAAGCTTATTGTTGCGGTAGCTAATTTTTTGCTGGACCATTCGGTTTCGGGCTTGAAACCCGTTTAGAATGGGAATCGTCAATTGCAATCCATAACTCTTGTATACGTTGTCCGTTCTGAATTGATCCTCGAAAGGCCGGTTAATACTCGGATTGTTTGCCAGAATGGAATCCGGAATATCATGCTGATAATTGTAAGCAGAACCATAATTAAAGAAAGCGCCCAATGATGGGGCCATCAACCCCCGTGTTGCCATCATTCCATATCGTGATGCTTCTTCCGTGTTGATCGCCCGGAGCAAATCCCCGCGATTCTCTTTGGCGAGGGTATACATCGCTTCAGGATTTGGATCCACCCGAACTACTTCCTCCAACGACCAATTCGGCTTTTCCACCTCAAATTCCGCGAACGGATCAATTAACAACGTCTGCGTTAACAACGCCCGGTCGTTGGTTAAATTAATTTCAGCCTGTAACATCCGCAGTTCTGAAGCTTTCGTGAGACCCAATTGGTTGTATTCATCCACCGGTGACCGGCTACCCACATTCACTTGCTCTTTAATCTGATCCAATTGTACGTTCTGTGCTTCCAGGTTTTCCACTGCAATCCTTAACAACTCAATATCCAACAACACCTGCAGGTATTGTGAGGAAACTGTGTTGATTACATCTTCCGTGGTTCGTTTCACAAAATAGCTTTGCGCTTCCAACTGATTGCTGGTTTGCTTAACGCTGTTCACCAGGTTAAATCCATTAAACAAGGGCAAGCTTGCATTGAGTGAACCATTTACGGCATCGCGCACACCGTTTACGGCACGGCCTTGTTGCTGATTAAACGAGTTCCCGTTAAACTGCTGCGCAAATGCATTGATGTTCACGGTAGGTGCCATATTAAGAAGGCTGGCCGTGCGTTGCATTTGGGCCGCTTCGAGGTTGTTCTTCTGTTGTGCCAAGGTCACGTTGTTGCGCAAGGCAATGCTAACCGCTTCCTGAAAAGTTAAAATCTTATCCTCACTTTCCTGAGCTGCCGCCCCCCACGTAACACAAATAAGGATCAGAAATAAAAACTGCTTCATACGTTATTGATTGGTTTCTCGATTTAATTCACAGTATCCGATTCTACAGCACCATCTGCAATGCGCACAATGCGCTTTCCCCTTTTAGCATTTTCTTCCGAGTGGGTAACCTGAATGATGGTTATACCTTCTTCGTTAAGTTTTTCAAAAATATCCATGATCTGCTTGCCCTGCTCAGAATGGAGGTTACCGGTCGGTTCATCCGCCAACAAGAGTTTAGGCTGCCCCACGATGGCGCGGGCAATGCCCACCAATTGCTGCTGCCCGCCTGATAGCTGCTCCGGAAATAAATCCTTCTTCGCCACCATGCTAAATCGATCCAGCATTTCCGCCACCATGCTTTTGCGTTGAGCACTGCCTACGCCTTTATAGAGGAGCGGAGTTTCAATATTTTCATATACCGTCAGTTCATCAATCAAATGGTAGGCCTGAAAAATGAAACCGATATAATTTTTGTGCATGTCACTTTTCTGCTTCTCCTTCATTTTGTGGACCGGATTGTCAAAAAAGTAATACTCCCCGGCTGAGGGCTCGTCCAACATGCCCATAATATTCATCAGAGTGGATTTTCCGGAACCACTAGGACCCATGATTGTTAGAAACTCCCCTTCCTTTACCTCCAGGTCTATTCCTTTCAGAATAAATGTGCGTTGAAAACGTGAATCGATGTACTTGTCAATGTTTTTTAGAGCAATCATGAATGTGGCGTTTAAAATGGACGTCTTGCCAGCCAGCCCATGGCATTGGCTAATTACATGCCAAGACGTGGATACGGGATTAGACGTGCAAAAATGGGATTAGTTGCATCAAAACTCGTCCGTAAGTGAAAAAAGGTGTCCGGAAGCGACCAATGGTCGTTAAAAAACAAATGGGTACAGAATTACATCTACCCTGCGGTTCATACGCATTCCCAGGTAGGTATCATTCCGGTATACCGGGTTTTCCAATCCCCAATCTTTGATGCTGATCAGATTTTCGGGAATGTCTTTCAAAAGCAATAGGTCATATACCGCCTGACTTCTCATTTTTGAAAGCCATTCGTTGAACTCTTTTCCACCAATGGGATCGGTATGACTGATTAGTTGAATCTGGTATTTATCCAGCAGGTTGGGAATAGAATCCAGCCAATCCGATAACATGACTGCCTGAAATTCATCGATGTCGTAGCTACCACCCCTGAAATAAATGCTTTTGCGCAATTCCTCCCCGCTTTGCGCCTGCAGGTTGGTTGTTAACAACAAGCCAACCATTAACATTCGAAATCCCCAGCACCCACTCATGCTACGAATTTAAACATAGGAATTCAGATTTAAAACGGCTTACCAACCTAGGCGGAGGTTGTTCGTGATCAGAATCAAAAATCAGTTAGTACGTGATCCAGGTTACGCTGGTCTTTTTCCCTTTCTCGAAAACTGTTACAATTATTAAGTTACTATACTCTGCTTCGTCAAAATTCTTGTATTCATTTTTGCCGGTCAGATGATTGAGGATAGCGGGAACGTTATTGGAATGCCCTACCACCAATATAGTTCCACCCGCATGTTTGGCGATCATGTGATCGATCTCTTCCATCTTTAGTCCGTCATAATCTTGTACAGGCAATGTGCGGGCGGCTGCCAACGGCATTACGGTGTTGCGCGTTCGTTTGTAGGGCGTTGAATAAATTGCATCGATCGCATTCTTTTGCAACAAGTTCATTAAATTTTTTGCCCGTTGCACGCCTGCTTCTGATAATTCCGGGTCCTTGGTGCCATCGTTCTCTTTTTCAGCATGTCGTACGAGAATAAAGGTGGTGGGAGACTGTGCCTGAACCCATTCACCCGCAATCACAAAAAGGAAGATGATTAGAAACCTCATTTCATTTAAATTGATCACTGACTAGGGTGGGTACATTGCAGCCGGTACTCTGTCGGGTGTCGGCCAGATGAATAATCTTCCAATCATTACCTTCTTTTATTAACTGAAAAGCATCCACACCACAATGACTGAATTTTTTACCAAGGTAAAAAGCATACTTCGTCCACACCTGGGCAAAGGCACCATCCACCTCAATGCGGGTATCCCAAATGGGTTCACTCCACGGCTCCGGATGGGGAGTTCCTACTGCTCGTAAAAAATCACCCAATTTGGAACGCCTAACTACCACGTTCCCGGATTTGTCTTTCGATACGCTGGCCAAGGTAACCTCCGGTGCAAACGCACTGTGTACCATGGCACTATCGCCTAAGTTCATGCCGGTAAACAATCTGGTAATCGGTTGCAGGATGGCTTTGCCTTCCTGATCCGACTGACCCTGTGCCTGAAAGCAGGCGAAGCCAAGAAGAATTGCAAAAACTTGCTTCATATAAAATTTAGATTTCATGACAAGATTACAATTTTATACCAGATATCATTAAGGGTAGTTAAACGATCGCCCAACCTGTAGGTTCCTGGATAATGCTTAATTTTAACCAGTTAAATCAATTTCATGAAGACCCTTCCATCTCTCTGGATATTTACCCTGGTTAGTTCAATGACGCTGGGACAGTCAAAAATTGATAGTCTGAACAAGGCGTTGATGTCAGCAGAGGGTGACCTGAAAGTCAAGACATTGAATGAATTATTCAAGGCCACGTTAAATTCTGATCCGGTAGAGGCTATCGGGTATACACGAGAGGCTTTGTCTTTGGCTATTGATATTGACGATAAAAAGGGAATGGCTGCCTCCTACAACAATCTGGGGGTAGCGTATAAAAATCAAGGTGCGCTAGATAAAGCGCTGGAGTACTATTTAATCTCGTTACAGATTTACGAGGGGCTGCAAAACCAGGAGGGGATTGCCTCCACGAAAAACAATATCGGCAGCATCTATTCGATTAAGAAAGATTATGGCAAAGCCATGAAATATTACGAGGAATCGTACAGTCAATTCGTACAACTCAATGACAAGGATCGAATCATCTTGTCGATGAATAATCTCGGGAATATCCACAATGATTTGCAGTTGTATGAACAAGCCTTGAAGTATTATACTCAGGCTTACCAGCTGAGCCAGGAAAAAGGCCAGGCCTATTCGGAGCCACTCAGTAACATTGGCAACCTGTATTATAAGCAGGGTAATTTTCAACGGGCAGCCGAATACTATCAACGGGCAGCACGACTCGCCCGTGAAGAAAATAATCAACTGGTTGTCTTAAATGTAATGAGCAGCCTGGGCGAAGTTTTTGCACAAGCAGGACAATTTAAAAATGCACAAGCGTACCTGGACAGCGCCCTGACACTCAGCAAAGAAATGCAGGCCTTTTACTTTGAACCGAGTATTCTAAAAAGTATGGCGTTGAATTATTCCAAACAAAGCAAAATGAAAGAAGCATACGAAACCATGGTTAAGTATGATGCCGCAAAGGAAAGAATCTATGGTGCTGAGAGTACCCGAAAAATTGCACAAATGGAAATCGCCCTTGAGTTGCAGGAGAAAGAACGTGAAATGGAGTCCTTGAAATCAGAAAAAGAAATCAAAACCCTGGAGCTGCAGAAAACGCGAATGATCATTACCATCTCCATCCTCGGAATCGGGATTGTGCTGGGGGCGTTGAACATTTTCTATTCCAAAAGAAAGACCATTAGCAGGAAATGATCACCCGATCGCAAGCCCGTGAGATCCTGACCGATCTTACCAGAAATCCAAGTTTATTGCGGCATATGCGCACCCTTGAATTGGTCATGGAGTCGTATGCTGATAAGTACGGGGAAAATAAAGATACCTGGGCGATTGCGGGCCTGTTGCACGATGCCGACTATGAAGCACATCCGGAAAAACATCCCCAGGTAATTGTAGAAAAACTGAGAATGCTCGGTGAAGAATCCATCGCTCATGCCATCTCGGCACATTATACCAAATGGAATGTTCCGTATGAAACCCGGTTGGATAAAGCCCTGCTCGCCTGCGATGAACTCACGGGTTTTATTGTTGCCTGTTGTCAGGTTCGGCCGGATGGAATTACATCGTTGGAAGTAAAATCGGTGATTAAAAAATTGAAGGACAAAGGATTTGCTGCCAAGGTGGAACGCGATGAGGTTTATAAAGGTGTTGAATTACTGGGAGTAGACCTGCAGGAACACATTGCCTTCATCATTGAAGTGCTTAAAAAGAACCGGGAGGAGTTGGGAATTTAGCGTATTTTATCAACCCGGCTGTTGGGATTTTGCCGGGAACCCTTACCTTTGAAACACAAAAAAACTAAAGCCTTATGTTCGAGCAAAATGTTGGTGATGGAGCAAACTTGTTTGTCATCATTGTAGCCGTAATCATTGGATTCGTTGCTGCACTGGGTTACGTGGATTATACCCGGACAACAAAAAAGCAGGATAAACAAGACTGATTGACCTGAACCCTAAATAAAAAAGCCTCTTGCTAATGGTAAGAGGCTTTTCTTTTTATGACTTCTAAAATCTGAATTTCACTTGCCGCCTGAAGTCCCTCCGTCCGAGGAATACGGTGATTTATATTTCTTCTGATAGTCCTCCAGCCCGATCGTTTTGTAGAAATCGCCACTTATAAAATCCACAAAAATGTGGAACTCTTCCGGTTTGCGATAGCCAGGTAAAGAGGTATATCCCTGAATAATAGGAATGATGCGAAACTCCTCATCCAGAAATACAAAATTAGGATAGCTCATCTGATTATTGAGTAGCGCCATGGCGAGCTGATGAGACCCCTTGTTTCCATACGGGACAAACTTAAACGTTGTACCCCGGAAGGTTACATCGGCTGTTTGCTCAGCATCAAACTTGACCGGATAGAATTTTTCATTCAACAGTTTGGCGATCTTCGGATCGGTAAAAGTGTTCTTATCCATCACCTTGCACCAGCCACACCAATCGGTATAGACATCGATGAAAATTTTGCGCTTTTCCACTTTGGATTTCTCCACAGCCTCCTCAAAGGTGAGCCATTTTACCGGTGTGGCAACTGATTCCTGTGCTTGCACCTGACTCCACCACCCTAAAAGCACTAAAAAGAAAAATTTCTTCATGATTGTGTAATTCAACGACTCAAACGGTAACAAATTTAACAAGAAAACAAGTTCAATCCGATCCTTAATAGGCAAACTCCGGGCCACTGTAACCGGTAGATTGTACGGATAAGGGCAATGGATCTGTACGAAACTGAACATGAACCTCACTAAAAACCCTCAAAAAACTAGAATTTCAGGCCATCAGGATCATGGCATTTGTTTTGGGAAAGGGCATACCGTGCAGATAAAAATCACCCATAAAGACCTTCTTCTCGTTGCCGGCATTGTGGTAGCCCTGATTATTGCATTCACAACTATTTACAATGAGACCGCCTCTCTGCAGAACGAAGCTAAGCAGGATTTTCCAGCCTTGATAAAGTCCCCGACTCCTTTGGTATTGATCAACAAACTTGGTCGTAGTTTGCTTCGTCAATTCTAATTGCGATACGCGTAATATTGAAGCACCATTTCAATCGCTCGTTTGATCGCCTCATTAATTGGATAAAAGTGTTGGGTTAACTCAAAATCTATCGCATGAAGCTGCATATAGTACTGGTTCATGACCGGAACATCCAAGCCGCCTTCAATTTGAAGAGTTGCCGTATGATAAGCCTCTGCTTGCTCGGTTTTAATAATCTGGCAGGTTACCAACTCTTTTTTTCCATACTTATTGGTACGGGCCGAATACCCAAATAGCCTGCAAATCAACCCCCGGTGTACATACTCCGAACATAGGCCTGCACCTAATTGCGTGGGATTTAATAGAAGGCAAATGGAAGAGGAATGAGCATGAATCTGTTCTAACCATTGCTCTGCCGCATGGTGCCGATGGAGATATAGTGCAAACGGCAGGAATTCTAACACTGTAGCTTCAATATCCGGTTTGAAACAACATTTTCCACACCCCCACTTGCAATGCAAGGTGGTACTCGCCTGAAAGGAGGCAATCTGATGATCAAGCTTTTCAAACACTAACGCTACCGCTGCGGCTTTTTCTTCCAATGACATGGCCAAAAATACGATGCCCGCGTCAGTATCCAATTGGTAATTATGCCAGTACAAATTTCTCCACCGCTTTTTCGTATCTTCACTTAGTCATCATCAAGTGCCTATGAAAAAGCTTTTACCACTTGTATTGGTCCTGTTCAATATTCAAAATCTTCAGGCTCAATGGGGTCGCGAATTCTCGATGGGTTACACGTTCGCAAACCCCATGGGAAAAATGAAGATGAATATTAATCAGGGCCATGGGATTGTACTGGATTATCTTTTCGTTGCTCCTAACAAAAGATATGCAATCGGTACTGACCTGAACTACACCGTATATGGGTTTGATCAAAGTCGCCAGTTGTATGACTTCCCGGATGGTACGACAGCTGAAATGGATGTGCATGTTAATAATTCCTTCCTGAACCTGATGGCTTCAGGCCGCTACAATTTGTTACTCGATCGGGCACTTACTCCCTATGTTGGCGCCAAAGCAGGGTATGGTTGGTACAATACCAACCTTTCTATTTATGACACCAATGACTTCGACAGTTGTGAACCCGTAGAAAAAGCGATCCTGATGAAAGATGGAACGTTGATTTTTTCAATTGGGGGTGGCGTTCAATATGATGTGGCCCGGCTGTTTAAGCGATTACCAGAAAACGTTTTCCTGGTGAACATCAGTACCTATTACACACAGGGTGGCCAGGTAAAGTATATGAACACGGACGGACCAGAGCACCATGCTTCAAGTTCTTCCGATCGCACCGGGGATGTGGAGGCTACGTTTATCAATACCCAAACGCAAATTACCCACAAGCACCATGTTGGTAACCTGTATAGCAGCTATGCCCGTTTGATGGACTTCCGGCTGGCGTTTACTTTCCGGACTTCACGTTAAGATCTAATTTCTCCAATGCGCGTTGTTGACGAATGAGCTTTGTGCCAAACGTTAACTTGCTCGCCAGTGGTTTCTCCGGATCAATGACGCGCCAAAATGGAGTTATTTTACTGATGGCCTTTCCCTTCTTCAACTGTTCATGCGCGGCTTCGGCAACAATTCGAAGAAAAATTCCAGTAGTAATCGGGCAGGTAACTTCAGCTCCATGCGCAAGCGCGAGATCCTTGCGCATGGTCTTTAAATCCACAGATTTTCCCTTCGGTATTGTACGAATATAGGCATCGATGGTCTTTGGATTGGATATGTACATCAAACTCCCGGCTTTGATGTCTGCAAAATCAAGGTCGATCTTCTTCACTTGTGAGTGATCCTGCTCCATTTTATCAGCCCAGGATTTATTCGGTTTCCCGACCTTTTTTGAGGACCTAGTTTTAGTTTGCTTCTTCATTGTGATGGATTAAATTATAAATCAGGTGCATACCGCAACGATACCAACCCTGTTTCATATACTTTCGATTCCAATAATTTCAATTTTTTACGAGTAGCAATATCATGAAAAAGCGGCTTTCCGGCTCCCAGCAAAATTGGATGCACAGAGAGCCAGTATTCATCAATCAGGTTGTGATTAATAAACTGAGTGGTTAGCTCAGCTCCACCGAATAACCAAAGGTCCCTACCAGGTTTTGATTTTAATTCTCGCATTGTCTCGACCAGATCGCCCCGCATCACGGTGATATCGTGAGTCGAATTCATTGTTCGGGAAAATACATACGTCTTTGCACCACTCCATGGACTCGGTCCTTCGTACGCTTTCGCCACTTCATACGTTTTTCGGCCCATGACCAAGGCATCAATTCGTTTTGAAAAATCCGTAAGACCATAATCCTGATCGGTAAAACACCAATCGTATTCACCCTGGGGGCCCTCGATAAATCCGTCCAGGCTTACCGCCAAACCAAGTATTACTTTTCTCATTCCATTTAATTTAAGAAATCTATATGATGCTTTTACGCTAATTCTTCGCAATCAAACCCAGCACCAAGCAATAGTTGGATCGCATCTTGTGCGGACACACTACCCGAAACGATGCGAAGGACTCGGTCGCAATCGTCCAGGGCAAAATTCCACCGGTCATTGCCAGCCAATTCATTTAGCAAAGGGGAAAGTTGGTTCACACTTTCCAGCGATTGCACGGATGTTTTAAACACTAATACTTCCATAACTGAAAAAGATAATGTACAGCGTAATACAGGCAGTTAACAATCCCATAATTAAGATCAAGCATCGGTTACGACTCATACAATTCCCATTTGAATCTCGGTCGTATTCGCTTCCGGAAAATTAAAATCGGCATTGATGTAGAGTTCACGAATTACACCCAGGGGTTGAAAATGGTGATCCCTGGCATGATGGATCAAAATTTCATAGCTTTTTGGAAGGTCATACCAACTGCCTTCATGGGTTAATGTCAAACACTTGAATTCTGCAGTTCGCTTGAAGTGAAACTTGCCATCGTAATCGGGCAACACTTCCGCAACCGGTAAGGCGATCTCCAGCGTAAACGGTTTGGTGACATCAGTGAAACCGGAATAATGCCAATGAATAGGGCCGGTAATGGTGAGCTTATTCACCAAAGCTTCCTGAAATAATTCGGGGGCAACCCACAACCATTGATTCAATTCAGGCACCGTAGTTTCGATCCGGTAAAAAAGAAAACTGATGGGTTTTACCGATTTAAGAACGGGGGATTGTGGTGTTTTCATAGCGTGAATTTTATGCTAATCAACGATGAGCCCGTGACAACCCTATGTCAATAGAAAAACAAAATTTCAGAATTTTTTACCCGGGAGTGACAACGCTATGTCAGTAGGAGCACCGTGGTTATCAGGAAGTCAGCTTAAAAATTATCTGAAGAGGTTGCGCTCCCTGGCATGATGCTGGAAGAGTTCCTCTGATAGTTCTGCAACCCGTTCCCGTAACTGATCGGGCTCTTCTATTTCAACACCCTTACCATACATTAAAATCCAGCGGGCAATGAAATCAAGGTTATCCATCAAAAACTCCGCCCGGATGCGATCACCCAGGTCGGTTTGTGTTGTAGTTGAGTTGAGCGGCCGACCATTCAATGCCTTTTTGTCAAACACCAACACGGCCTGAATCAAATTTTGGTTGGACGAATACATTGCCTGAAAATACTCTTTCAGTGAACCCGTGCTCCGTGCTTTAAACTCTTCCCCCGTATTCACCAGATTTTTTATCCGGTCTGACCGGAAGTCGCGGTAGCCATTGCGCAACCGGCACCATCCAATCAAGTGCCACGCCAGGCTATAGTAAAAGATTCCTGCCGGCTCAACGAGTCGCTGTGAAACTTCACCCGCCTGATTGACATAATCCAGTTTAAGAACTTGTTTACCCGCCACCGCCCGTTGAATTTCAGTCATGAAGTGATCAGGAAACTGATCGTTCTCCTCCGCACGACCACGAAAGTAAATTTTGATGTTGGAATCCAGGGTTTCCAGATTGTCCTTATCCTCCTCCTTCAAGACAGATTTGATTTTATAGAGTGCTGAACTGAAGGCTTCGCGCACTGATTTATCGGCTATTTTTTCCACCAGCTTTCCAGCCAACATCATGGAATTCGCTTCATCCTGAGTAAACATTACAGGAGGAAGATGAAAACCATCTACGATAAAGTATCCTTTTCCCGCTTCTGAGCCAATGGGTACCCCTGCTTCCATCAGGGCCTTCACATCGCGGTACACCGTGCGCAAACTCATTCCAAATCGGTCGGCAATTTCCTCGGCCTTCACTACACGCTTGGTCTGTAGGTGAATGAGGATAGCCGTTAAACGATCAATCCGGTTCATAAGATAAAGATAAAAAACCTCACCCACTTGTTCGCAAACAAGCCAAGGGTGAGGCAATTTTATTATCCTTACTTGAAAAGGCTACCAGAAAATCGCATACAACATCGCACAAATGATCAGAATGGCGATAGCACCGATGTTGAAGGTAGGATCCGTTTTAAAAAATCCAGGTGAAATAATGATCCCTTTGCCATCGGTTTGACCCTTCCCTTCCAGATGACTAATAATTACAATGATCAATATGGAAGCTACCGCTGTGAACATCATTTGGTTCATGAATGGGATGTTTACAAAAATGGCAGCATCAGACCAACCATTAGGAGCGACTTTAAAATACATGGCGATGGGGATGGACATGATTACACCCCAAATGGCAGCATTATTTGTGGCTCGTTTCCAGAATAATCCGGTAAGGAAAACTGCCAGAATACCCGGACTTACAACGCCTGTGTATTCCTGAATAAACTGAAAAGCCTGCCCGAGGTTGCCGAGCATGGGTGCAATCAACATGGCAATAACCAGTGCAACAAAACCGCTGATTCTTCCTACCGACACCGTCTGCTTATCCGATGCATTTTTATTGATGTACGGCAGGAAAATATCCATTGTGAAAATAGTGGAAGTTGAATTCAGCATAGAGGCCAGAGAAGAAACGATGGCAGCAGCTAAAGCAGCCATCACCAGTCCTTTTAAGCCAGTAGGAATAAAGGTTCGCACCAACCAAGGAAATGCGTTATCATTTACCACGGAACCGGTTGCGCTAACAAAACTCGGATCCATTGTTTGAGGAGTCAGGGTGCCTGAAGCATCGGCATTCATTACATAGGCGATGATACCCGGGATAACAACAATCAATGGAATAATCATTTTCAATCCGGCTGCAAACACAATACCCTTCTGCGATTCCTGTAAACTTTTAGCCGCTAACGTACGCTGAATGATATATTGATTGAACCCCCAGTAATATACGTTTGCTACCCACATGCCGCCTACCAACACTGCCAAGCCGGGTAGATCCCACCAGGCATCCCGACCATCCGGTGTAATGATTTCGCCTTTTTGAACGATCATCGAAAACTTTCCTGGCACTGTATTGAACACATGAATAAATCCATCGATTACACCTCCCGTGGGAGATACCCGTTCCAGGGCGATGAAGGTTGTTACCAAACCGCCAAGCACCAATAGAACTACTTGCACCACATCGGTCCAGGCAACAGCAGATAATCCACCCCACAATGAATAGGCGGCTGCAAAAAGACCTAATCCCAAAATACTATAAGTCATCAAGCTGCCATCTCCCGTACCTATCACGGTGTCCATGGCGCGCGCTCCCAGGTAAAGCACCGTAGTCAGGTTTACGAATACGAATAGCCCAATCCAAAAAACCGCTAAAATTGTTTTCAGGTTGGTACTGAACCGTTTTTCAACAAATCCTGGAATGGTGTAAATGCCTTTATTGATAAAGACCGGAAGAAAGTACTTTCCAACGAGTAACAAGGTGATGGCCGCCATCCATTCATAACTCGCAATTGCCAATCCAATGGCAAAGCCCGAACCTGACATCCCGATAAATTGTTCAGCCGAAATATTGGCTGCGATCAACGAGGCTCCAATCGCCCACCAGGGCAACGACTTGCTCGCTAAAAAATAGTCTTCTGCATTTTTTTGCTTACCCTCTTTGTCCCGCGAAACCCACAAACCGATCCCAAGAATAAGCGCGCAGTAGGCGCCAAAAACTACATAGTCAAGAGTGTTTAATCCCATTGTGGCTTAAGTTTAGTGTGAAGTGTTCAACCTCTTACAATTTTTGAGTTCCGTGTTTGAAGTTAACCGAATAAAAATCAGGTTCTTTTTTGAAAGTAACAACATATTTGGCCTGTACTTAACAGGAATATTTTTCGATGGCATCCGCCTTTTGATCACGGAATCACACAAGCACCCAACACTCCACCCCATTGCTGGAGCGTCCAACAAAGCTTCAAAAATTCCGGAGCGTATTAGGATTCTGAATCAACGCAACTAACATTATAAGCAGGATTCCATCCGCATAGCGCATGCACCATTGGTTTCCCAAAGGTTGCACATGACCAGACATCAAATCCGCTGGCCGATTTATGTACCGGTCTATTTCCAACCTTTCAATTCGTCACAAAGTCACCAGACACACATCGATTTAATCGACCGGATACGGACAGTTTCTGATAATATTGAACAATAATTTGGCAGAAATCAGGTCTTTTAGCGTATTCCGCAACTGGTACAACCTTTGACAAAATAAGCCCAACCCAAAATCCATGTTGAAAAATTACCTACTCCTGTTTGTCCGAAACGTAAAACGTCAAAAGCTCTTTTCACTCATTAATTTGTTGGGCCTCACCGTTAGCATCTCCAGCACGTTGTTGATTTATCTATACGTTCATCATGAATTTAGTTACGATCGTTTCCATGGCAATGCAGATCGTATTTACCGGGTCAATCAGACTTTTATCTGGGGTGAAAACAATGATAATCAATTCGCCTCCACCGGCCCTGGCGTGGCTTATTCCATTCAACAGGAATTACCGGAAGTGGAGCTAATGACGAGTATTCATACGCCCGGCAATTTTATTGTTACCTACACGACTCCTACCCAGGAAGTAATTTCATTTGAAGAGAAAAGGGTATTGGCTGCCGACTCGAACTTCTTTCGCATGTTCAACTTTCCCGTGCTGAAGGGAAACCCTGAATCGCTATTTGATCAGGCCAACACCCTGGTGCTTACGCGCTCCACCGCACAAAAATATTTTGGCGATCAGGATCCCCTTGGTAAATTGATTCGATTGGGCACAACCAATGGCGAGCGTCAACAAACTTATGAGGTTACTGGTGTTGTCGAAGATACTCCCGATAATTCCTACATCGAGTTTGATATCCTGCTGTCGATGAAAAGCTTCCCGATCGAAAAATTCTATTGGAGTTGGGTATGGACACAGCTGGAAACCTATGTCCGCTTAAGTCCGCAGGCTAACCTTGAGTTGGTGAAGTCAAAGCTTGCCAAAATTCCGGAGAAACACGCTGGCGAAACCTTGCGGTTGGCCTTTAACACCACCTGGGAAGAATATACGAAGTCAGGGAAAAAATGGGAATTGTTTCTGCAACCCCTTACCAGCATCCATTTACCTCCAACGATGGTGATCAACCGGTTGAATGATTCCGGCAACATTACTGTAATCTATTCCTTTATTGGCGCTGCCATCTTTATTGTCTTGTTGTCCTGCATCAATTTCATGAACCTTTCCACCGCGCAATTTACCCGAAGAATAAAAGAAGCCAGTGTGCGAAAAATTCTCGGGCTGGGAAAAAATGAACTGGGCCTCGGCTACTTTCTGGAAGCAATTGCCTTTTGTTTGGTTGCCCTGGCAGTTGCCCTCGGACTCACACAACTGCTCTTGCCGGCTTTCAATTTAATTACGGGCCGGTCTTTGCAATTGGATTTGCTGAAGTCACCCGAAATGATGCTTGGACTTGCTGCGCTCATTTTCCTGATGGCGATAGTATCCGGCCTCTATCCGGCATTTTTTCTCAGTCGTTTTCACCCGGTAGAAGCTCTTAAAGGCAAAATAAGAACTGGTCAGACTGGAAAATCCTTCCGCAATGGCCTGGTGGTATTTCAGTTTAGCATTTCCATTGTTCTGATCATTTGTACGGCCATCGTATTTCAGCAACTCCAGTTTGTGGCCTATAAAGATTTAGGATTCAATCGTGAAAATCTACTGGTACTGAATCACGTGGAGGCGATCTCCGATGGCGAAAGTATGGTTCATGCGGCTCTTACTATTCCCGGGGTTAACAACGCCACGGTATGTACTTCTGTACCGCCCCGCATTTGGGGAGGGGACTCGTTTGGAGTGGAGGAAAAAAGCGAACTGCGATTTCCACTCAACTTTCTTAAAGCCGATGAACACTATGTACCTACCCTGCAAATAAAACTAGTAGCCGGCAGAAACTTTTTAGATGCAAATCCGGGTGACTATGAACGGGTTCTGGTAAATGAAGCCATGCTTCATAAAATTGGGTGGGAGGTTAACGAACAGGTTATCGGAAAAAAGCTAACGTATGAAAATGCTACGTTTGAAATAATCGGAGTGATGGCCAATTTCAACTATTGGTCACTTGAAAATCCGATTGAGCCGATGGCGGTTTTTCACTTCAAGACAAAAAATCTTTACCCCGAACCCAGCCACTACATTGCTTTGCGGATGGCACCTCAAAGTGTCGAAAACTGGGAGGTCACCCTCAGCCAATTAAATGCACTTTGGAAAACGCAGGCCGGAGACGCTCCATTTGATTATTATTTCGTGGACCAGGCTTTTGCCGAAACCTTTAAGAGTCAGCAACAATTCGGGACAATTTTGACCGTAATGGCCACCCTCGCCATCATGATTGCAGCGTTAGGCTTATTGGGTATGATAGTTTATTCCCTGGAGCAACGTACCAAGGAAATTGGTATACGGAAAGTATCCGGAGCTTCAGTAATCGATATCCTCGTTTTGATTTCCAGAGGGTATACCCGATTGATTATCATCGCCTTTATTGTAGGGGCCCCCTTCGCTTATTGGCTGATGAATACCTGGTTGCAGGACTTCGCTTACCGGATTGCTCCTTCTCTCTGGATATTTGGGGCGGTAGGGTTAGGAACGTTGGCATTGGCCATGCTGATTACCAGTTATCATTCGGTAAAAGCGGCCATGACGAACCCAGTGGAAGTATTAAAAGATGAATAACCGGATATCTTTTCGTTGATCAGAAGTCAGAATACGGTTCCTGCTTCTTAAAACTCCAGCCAATACAACTGGCAACAACAACTAATAAGAACCAGCCGGAAACAAGCGTTACCTTATTGCCAATCACGTAGGGCTTAGGTTCAAACTTAAACTCGATCGTATGCTTGCCTGCGGGCACCTCCAGGGCGCGGAGCACATAGTTTGCGCGCAGAATGGGAACTTCGGTACCATCAAGAAAAGCGTGCCATCCTCTCGGATAATATATTTCAGAAAATACAGCCACACCAGCTACCGCTGATTCGGACTCGTATTTCAGGTAAGGCGGCTTATTTTCTACAATATGAATCGTTGCGAGGCTGTCTACAGTAAATTTCTCACCATTGACTATTGATTGCGAATTGTTGAGCACCGCCACCGTGCGGGTGTCAACTTCACCGGTCTGCTTTAATTCTTCTGTCGGTGAATTCACTTTGATCACATCCCGTACAAACCAGGCAGGTCCGTTGGCGGAGGGATTCAGAATAATATTTCCGCGCTCAGCTCCGTACACGATGTACCGGGCATTTAGCATGTTCAACACTCCATAATTCTCGAATTGGGTTGTGCCTTGCTGTACACCCTGGATTAATTCACGCGTTTCCTGGATGATACATGAGTCATATAAGTCCTGGTACCGTCTAAGCTTGGCGCCATGATACCCACCCAATGAATGGTGAAAATAGGAAGTACGTGCTTCGGTGAACGGACTCTGCAAGTTATACACGCGGTAGTAACTTTTATCTTTCAGAATTTCCTCGTCTGCAGGTGTGGGATTGGCAAAGGCATTGTCGCGCTTGCGTTTGTAGTTTTCCTTGGAAAAATACCGGCTGTCTACCAGAGCCAAATCCACCCACATGAGGATAACTAATACAGGAAAAACGATAGCCGGTTTTAAAATATTCTTCAACAATGCAAAAATTCCAGTACTACAGAGAAGTACAAGCCACAGTGCCCGCCAGGCATCAGAACGCAGCAAGGCAATCCGGTCTTTCCGTAAAGCAAGTTGCAACCAGGGTGGAAGTTGACTTTCTTCTGGTTTCAGAAATGAACCAAAGCCGCCTACCGTAATAAAAACTAGAATCGAACCAAGGACAATGCATACCGGCCAGATGAGTTTACGCTGGGTGTCCTTATTCCAACCTGCAGCCAACAATCGCTCCAGACCAATCATTCCCAGCAAGGGCATGGAAAAGAGAATAATTACCAAGGCAAAATTTACCGACCTGAATTTATTATACCCGGGAAAGTAATCGAACATAAAGTAATTGAAGGTAGCAAAGCTGTCGCCCCAACTTAGCATCAGGCTCAATGCACTTAAAGAGCCTAACCACCACACGTATTTCTTTTCTGCAAAAACAATACCCACCAGAAAGAGAAAACAAACCAACACTCCGGCATAGTAGGGTCCAACTGTAAAATCCTGGGGGCCCCAATATGCGGATGTATAATTTGCCAATCGATTGGCGGTCTCATTATCGCCCGATTGCACCAGGGCTTTATAGGAAGCACTGTTCTGATCGGCTACAAAAAATTCCCGACTTGAGCCACCGTAGAAATTAGGAATGAATAACGTTAAGGGTTCCCAAATTCCATACTTGTATTGAAAAGCATAGGACTTGGAAAGACCTGAAGCATCTTCCCTTTGCGAAGAGGCGATCTCTGAAGGTCCCCGTATGGAGTAGCGGGTGTATTCACTGATGGCCCAGAACTGTCCAAAGAAAGTTCCCACTGCGATGACTACAGCCGGAATCAAGAGGGCAATGTTCTTAAACACCGAACCTACTTGTTTTGCATAAATGGCCAGGATCAATTGAACTAATCCATAAACCACTACGATCAGTACCAAATAGTAGGTGATCTGTAAGTGATTTTCGCGAAGGTGCAGCGCCAGCGCGGCCGCAGTTACGCCTACTCCCAGGATTCTTCTTCCCGTAAAGGTGAGGTGAATACCCGCCACCACCAGTGGCATGAAGGCGATGGCACCAATGCGGGCATTATGACCAGCCGAAATGCCAATGATCATGTAGGACGATAATCCAAACGCCAGCGTACCCGCGATGGCCAGCCAGGGTCGTACCCGGAAAGAGAGCAACAGGATGTAATAGCAAACGAAAGCCAGAAAAATGTTGGAAATCGGGTGCGGTAGAAAAACGGATAAGACCTTTTTCATGCCTACCACCACTCCATCACTCCAGTTCAGATTCACCAGATACGCGGGCATGCCCGAGAACATTGTGCTGGCCCACAAACCTTCTTCTCCGGTTTGATCCCGGTAATCGCGCAACACTTTTGAGGAGCCGCTCCATTGCTGTATATCGCCTTGCTCAATTGCTTTGTTGTCGAAAAAGATGGGGTTAAAAAACAGAACGGTAACCAGTAAGAATACCAGCACAGCAATCAAATGTGGAAGAACATGATCACTAAATCGGAGACCTTTCATTTTCGATCGTAAAATTGGAGTGCAAAATAGGAAGGATTGCCGAAATGACCGCACCCTTAAAGGAATGCCGTGAATTTGTATCTTCATCCCTCCTAACTCAGTTCTGATGAAATACTATCTTTTTCTTTTGTTGCTCCTATCCACTCCCGATTTAAAGGCTCAAAGCAACGTCTCGATTCGTGGAATAGTTTTTTATGATAAAAACGAAAATGGTGTTCTTGATAAGGATGAAGCCGGAATGGCTGGCGTGAGTGTTTCCGACCAGGTGCAAGTGGTTGTTTCGGATGCGCAGGGCCGGTATGAAATCCATTCGGCCAAAGGGTATGGATTTGTACTGGTTACAGCTCCGGAAGGGTATACGTCAACCGCATCGTGGCAGAAAGTCGCGGCTACCAACGACTTCGCCCTGGCGAAAAAAAATACGCCTGCTACATTTTCATTTATTCATGCTTCGGATACGCACATCAGTGAAAAGAGTGTGGATCGAATGCAGAAACTGCGGGAAATTGTAAGCGCCACCAAACCCGATTTTCTGTTAATCACAGGCGATCTGGTAAAGGACGCCTTACGGGTTTCTGAAAAGGAAGCCAGCGGGTATTACGAACTTTATAAAAAGGAAATTGAAAAGTTTACAGTACCCGTTTGGAGTGTGCCGGGTAATCATGAGATTTTTGGCATTGAGCGACATCTTTCCCTGGTGAGTCAATCCCATCCCCTGTACGGAAAAAAAATGTATCATCACTATTTGGGACCCAACTACTACTCGTTTAACTATGGCGGTATTCATTTCGTTGGATTAGACAATGTAGATTACGAAGACCTCTGGTACTTTGGAAGGGTTGATTCATTGCAGGTGAAATGGTTACAAGCCGATCTGACTACGGTGCCCAAAACAACACCTGTAATTACGTTTGGTCACATGCCCTTTTATTCCGGTGGATTGAGTTTGACAGCCTTTACCGAAGAAGGACCATCACGAACGCTGGAACGGGAAGATGGCAAGCTTCAATTCCGGCATGTCGTTTCGAACCCAGAAGAAGTTATTAAAATCCTGGACACCCATCCTTTCCCAATTTCCCTGGCAGGGCATTATCATTCCCGACAGGTTTTTACATATGAGCGTTCCGGATCACCCATTCGCTTTGAGCAAACCGGAGCAGTAGTAGGCGCCAATCAAAATGGACAAGAAGTATTACCCTCTGGCGTGACCTTGTACACTGTGACTAATGGGAAAATTGATGCGGGGAAATTTATTCCCCTGGATAAAAAGTAATTATATGAGATACACGATCTGGATATTCGCATTATTCTTTTCCTGCTCAACAACTCCTTTGCCGATTGCCGAAACAAGTGCAGAGTCCAGCATCCGTGAAGTGTTGTCAAAACAACAAGATGCCTGGAATGAAGGTAACCTGGAATTATTTATGGAGGGTTATTGGAAATCTGACTCTTTGCAATTTATTGGATCTTCAATCCGGTATGGTTGGCAACCCACGTTGAATAATTATAGGAAAAACTACTCCACCCGGGCCTTAATGGGAAGGCTGGAGTTTGACATCTGGCAGGTAGTATTCCTTGCCCCGGAAACGTATCTGGTGACGGGCCAGTATACTTTATTCCGTGAAAGCGATCAGCCCAGCGGGCCCTTTACGTTGATCTTCAAAAAAATACAAGGTCAGTGGTTGATAATTTACGATCACACCAGCTGAAGGGTACTAAAACTTTAGTAGTGCATATCCCTTCAACTGATAGGTAGTGAGGATCGTAAGCATTGAAGTTGCAATCTTGACTTCCGGCACCATGTTCGCTCTGTTAATGTTACGTGCAATCAGAGACTGACCACACACGAATATCTTCACACCCGCTTGTTCCAGCTCTTGATATAGTTTCAGGTTTGGATTGTTGACGTTGTACTTGGCTTTATAGTCATCATTGTTCATCACGGTGAAGGCTGCAGCGCCATGAATAGCCAGTACCACGTTCAATTTTTCCTTCGGCACACCTCCCATTACATGAAGATTAATCAATCGGGCCACATTGTACATCGCCCAGTTGATAGAATCCGGCCTGTCGCTGGCGCGCTCTACTTCAATAACAATATTGTAGTCGAGCGAAGGATCGGGCTTTTCTACGGCATAGGGAATCTCAAAGATTCCTCCGTAATTTTTAATTACAGGGTTTACACGTTGTTGTGAATAGCCCGTGAGGAATACGAACAACAGTACAAACGAACAAAAGACTTTCATAAGTGATCCTTTAAAATATTGAGAGAAGCAAATAAAATTAAAACCGCTGTAATCCTGCGAATGTACAATGCATTGAAGGTTTGTGCCCCCAATCGCGAACCAATCTGCCCACCCAACAATACGGCTATTAACAGAGGCGCAACCAGGCGCCAATCAATTAATGTAGCTCCTGAAGCAGCCTGTCCTACCAGTCCACCTATCGAATTAACAAGAATAAAAACACTGGCGAGTGCTGAAATTCTTTTGGCATCGCCCCAGTTTAAAAGATGTAAGATGGGCGATAAAAAAATTCCACCCCCGATGCTCACCAGCCCCGAGAGTAAGCCAATCCCGCCACCCAATGCACACTGCGCTGCAATGCTGAATTCCTTTTTCACGGTTGCTTTTGGCTTTATCCATAGAAAAAAGGCCGCAATAAAAAGCGTAATACCCAATAAGATAAAAAAGGTGTCTGCGGTTAATTTCCACCACCCGCCTACCATGGCAAGCGGTACGCTCAGGATCAGGAAGGGCCAGATCTCCTTCCCTTTCAACTGACCTTGCCTATAAAAGATAATAGTGCCTCCGGTAACTACCACCAAATTACAAAGCAAGGCTACCGGGCGAATCGTTTCGGGCACCAATCCAAAAAACGGTTGGGCCATAATTGCCAGGTAACTGGAGCCCCCACCAAAGCCCACGGACGAATAAATCAAAGCAATAAGGAAGAAGGTGCTGATGAGAAGATACGATTCCATCCCTTATAACGCGCGCTTTATTTCGATGGAGGTAAGACCCTTTAGATATCGTCTTCCGGTTTTGTAGTCGCGGGGAGAAATCATCAGGATCGACTCCTCCAACGCGTTGGCCAGAACTCCATCTTTCGAAGTAATGAGGTAAATGGATTCTCCGGCAGGATTATTAAATATCTCGTTCCAGGAATAAACAATTGTGTAGCCATCACTGGCTTTGCACACCACAAAAATAGCGCTGAGTTCCTTCGGACTCTTACTTATAATCTCACTCGTCTCCAGTATGTCTCTTAATAAAACTCCCTTCAACTTTCTCTGTTGACTTTTTACCTCCCCTAAATGATTCGTTATGACCACATCCCCCAACGAAGATTCACGGTAATTGGATAGTTCATCTATCCTTACGGTTCGCTCCGCCTTTACTTCACCGGTAATTTTGAACGCGACAGTTTTCTCTGGCAGTTTTTGGCCCACCGCAAATGAACTGATGAGAAATACAAAAGGAAGCAATCGATTCATGGTCATTTATTTAATTTATCCGCCAATGGTAGACATGGATTCCATAACCGGGAAAAGTATTCTCTTCTTTTCAGCCTCAAAGCCATCTTTAGGCCGGTTCGAGAAGGCTCTTAAAAGCTCGGCTTTCAATTCTGAATCCGATTTTTCTGCGCGCATAAGGTCTTTGAGATTCAAGACGCCATGGTCATACAAGCAGGTTTTCAAAACTCCCTGTGCAGTAACCCGAATTCGATTGCACGTTCCGCAGAACGTGCGTGTAAAGGCTGCAATTACACCGAAATCGCCACGATAACCCGGAACCTGATAATTGTAGGAGGTGGAGCTGGGTTCATCGGTGAGCTTTAACATGGTCGGATACTTGGCTCGAATCAACTCCAGAATTTTCTTATACGTCCAGGTTAATTTAGGATAGTGATTACCCTCACCATTAAACGGCATCTCTTCGATAAACCGAACGGATACATTATTGTACTTGGTTAACTCAACCAGAGGAATGATGTCCTCGATGTTTTGACCCTCCATTACGACCGCATTAATCTTTACTGGAATATTCTGTTCCAGGAGAAGTTGCAGTGTCGACCAGGTCTTTTCGAATTCATCCCTGCGCGTAATCCTTTTAAAGCGCTCCCTGTCCAGGGTATCCAGACTTAAATTGATGGAAGCAACACCCAGAGCTTTCAATTCCTGAATATGCGGAGCCGTTAAAAGTCCATTCGTGGTCAGGTGCAAACTCTCCACCCCTTCAATCGTAACTATTTTTCGCACCAATTTCATCAAGTCGGTTCGAACGAAGGGTTCGCCCCCGGTTAGTCGGATTTTCGAGATGCCCAAACTTGCCACCAGGGTTATGAGCCGCTCAATTTCTTCAAAGGTGAGCAGTTCTTTCTTTGGAAGATACTTGATTCCTTCTTCCGGCATGCAATAAAAACAACGCAGATTACACCGGTCGGTAACCGCGAGCCGCAGGTAGCTGATCGGGCGGCCATGATTGTCGTATAGTTGCTGGTCGGGCATCAAATCGAAAGTTAGAATGATCAGTCTAATATTGCGAAAGGTTCAACGTGTATATTTGTTAAATGAATGTGAAAATTAAAACTTTTGGCATTTCGCGCGATATTCTGGGGGGGCGCGAGGTAGCGATCAAGCTCTCCGGCACTTCGGTTGGCGATTTAAGAAAGCAACTCAATTCTCAATTTCCGGAATTAAAAAAATTGAATTCACTTTTTATTGCTGTCAATCTGGAATATGCCAGCGATGAAGTGCAGATACAGGAAAAAGATGAAATCGCATTGATACCCCCAGTGAGTGGGGGCTGATATAAAAATAATCAAAGAAAATGATTGCGCTTACCAATAAACCAATTGATGTCCAAAAGGTCATTCAGGCTGCTACTGCTGATGCAGCCGGGGCCGTTACCACATTTATTGGAACTGTTCGCAATCAAACAGCTGGAAAGAATGTAGTACGGCTGGAGTATGAAGCGTATGAACCCATGGCCGTTTCAGAAATACAAAAAATCATCGATCTGGCCCGTGAACAGTGGGCCTTAACGGGATGGGCTGTCGAGCATCGAACCGGGGTTTTGCTACCGGGTGAAATAGCAGTGGTGGTGAGTGTCTCAACACCGCATCGAAAAGACTCCTTCACAGCTTGCCAATACGTGATTGATCAGCTGAAGGAAACCGTTCCGATCTGGAAACGGGAATTTTTTGAAGATGGAGACCAGTGGGTTTCGGCCCACCCTTAATCAAATCTGACTTACTATCATTACCATCAGCGTGATGATTGCCACTGCAATCACCAGACCCGAAGATACTACCAGTAACAGATCTCGATTGATCGGGTTCAATAGAAAGTTCCTTCCAATCAGTTTCATAGCCAACTTATTTTAGACACGTCAAAGATAACAGGTCTGGTTCTAAAAAGTTCGGCTAAAGTGAATTGAATTGGTAGACGTAATATTTCAATCGTTTCCTGAAAAAATTACTTGCCAAATCGGTTAACCCAGGAATCGATAAACGGTTAAATTATTGAAAGTTAACCGGGAGTAAATGAAGTTTGAAGACCTGAAAAAAAATCGAATGGTGCTGTCTAAACTTTACACTTTCCGGACAAAATCCTTCTTTCCACCGCGCTTCTCCAACAGCATTATTTCGGAAATCACAATATCGTGCGATAAAGCTTTGCACATATCATAAACGGTTAGGGCGGCAACGGTGGCACCGGTTAGTGCTTCCATTTCAACCCCTGTTTTGGATGTGATGACAGCTGTTGCGGTAATGATCACCTTTTTCTTTTTAACGGCAATCACTATCTGACAATCCTCCACGTTAAGCGGATGGCAAAATGGAATCAGATCATGTGCTTTTTTTGCCGCCATTACTCCGGCAATGATCGCAGTTTGAAATACCGGTCCTTTTTTAGTAATCAGCTCATCTCCCTGCATGTGTAACATGATTTCTTTACCCAACCGCACGATGGCCTGGGCCTGGGCTATCCGCCTGGTAATTTTTTTACCCGATACATCGACCATTCGGGGGTTGCCAGAGGCGTCAATATGCGTAAATTGTTTCTTCATTGAGAAAGTACTGCTTCATCAAAGGTAACAAATGATCAGCGTTTCAGAGGCCACCTCCATTATTCTATCCCATTCTGTTGAAACCGGAGTGGAGGAAGTCTTTATTCAGGAGGCCAGCGGACGAATCTTGAAAGAAGAAGTTCGAGCCGATCGGGACTTTCCACCCTTCCACCGGGTAACCATGGATGGTATAGCTATCTCTTTCAATCAGTGGAACCAGGGCCAGCGGGAATTTACCATTGCCGGGATTCAGGCAGCAGGTCAACCACAAAAACAACTAAAGAATCCAACCGATTGCCTGGAAGTAATGACGGGCGCCATGCTTCCGAAAGGAACTGATTCCGTGATTCCCTATGAGAATCTGGAGATTGAAAACGGCTTGGCTAAAATTAAAAAGGACAACCTTGTGCACGGTGAAAACATTCATCCACAAGGGTTCGATGTAAAGAGTAACGACTTACTCCTGGCACCCGGAATTACCCTTTCACCTGCGGAAGTAGCATTACTCGCTTCGGTTGGCAAAAAGAAAATTTCAGTAAGCGCCTTCCCAAAAGCGGCCATTATTTCCACGGGTGATGAATTGGTGCCGGTAGACTTAATTCCGCTGCCCTACCAGATTCGAAGATCAAACAGCTACGCCTTGCAATCTGCCTTGCGCGAAATGGGTTGCGCAGCTGATCAATTTCACCTTCCTGATGATGCCGAAACCTTAGCTTCCGAAGTAAAGAAAATACTCGCGCATTACTCGCTGATTATTTTTTCCGGAGGAGTTTCTCAGGGAAAATACGATTTTATTCCACAAACGTTGGAGCGAAATGGAATCCAAAAGCGCTTTCATCAGGTTAGTCAGCGTCCCGGTAAACCACTGTGGTTCGGCACCTCCTCCCGGCATGTGGTGTTTGCACTTCCTGGAAATCCGGTTTCTACCTACATGTGTTTTTACCGGTACATAAAACCCTGGTTGATTAAAAGCCTGGGTGGTGAACTCCACACAACGCAAGCCATACTGGCTGCTGATTTTTCATTCAAGCCAACGCTCACGTATTTTCTTCAAGTTAATGTTAGCAATGAAAAGGGGCAGCTTTTAGCCTATCCGCAAGCGGGGGGCGGCTCCGGAGATTTCGCCAACCTGAAAGCCGCCAATGGATTTATTGAACTACCATCGGAAAGAACTGAATTCAAAGCGGGTGAGGTATTCAACTACTTTCCTTTTCGCCAATAGCCATGGTACAAATCAGCCTATCGCTTCTGATTTCTATTTTGGTCCTGATTGGTGTGAGCAGGTATCTCAAACTTCACCCGTTCTTTTCCTTGCTTCTGGCGGCTTTAGTTTTTGGAACCTTACAAGGGAATTCAATTCTTAAGACCTTCAGCGAGATGCAATCAGGGTTTGGACTCATGCTGCAACAAATCGGTTTTCTGGTTGCGATCGGTTCTTGTTTAGGCATTGTGATGGAAAAAACCGGAGCCATGGCAACCCTTGGCAATTCAATTGTGAAATCCTTTGGTCCGAAACGCACGGTATTGGCCATGTCATTGATTGGCGTGGTGGTGGGCATCCCAGTGTTTTGTGACTCTGGATTTATCATTCTGTCTCGGTTGGTACCGTCCATTGCTTCCGCATCGGGTACATCCGCTCAACTTTCGCTGGCACTTTCATCCAGCCTCTATACAACCCACACGTTGGTCCCACCAACACCGGGTCCGCTGGCAGCTGCCGCCAATCTGGGCATCTCTTCGCACCTGGGCCTGGTAATACTGATCGGATTGTTGGCGGCCATTCCGGTATCAACCGTTGCCTACTTTTTGGCCAAAAAACTGGGTGTGAACATTCCGGTAACCTTGGCTGACATTCAATCGATGGATCAAAAAAATCAAACCCTACTGCTGTGTTTTCTCCCCCTCGTCCTTCCGATTCTTCTTATTGCCTGCGGATCTTTACCCACGTTCTTCATCAGCTTGCAATCACAAGCAACGCTCTTTCAAATCATCGGAAATCCTGCCCTTGCACTTTTGATTGGACTCCTCTTTGCATTTTTCTTAATTAAAGGAAAAAAAAAACAAGAATGGCCAGGATGGATCGCAGAAGCTTTGAAGGATGCCGGCATCATTTTGCTTATTACGGGTGCCGGTGGTGCATTTGGCAGCGTCATTAAATCCAGCGGTGTCGATCTGATTCTAAAAGAGTACCTCTCAGACTCACCGTCTGCCGGAGTTGCCTTTTTACTGGTCGGTTTCTCACTAGCGGCCATTCTGAAAACAGCCCAGGGCTCTTCCACCTCGGCTATCATTATCACCAGTTCGTTATTGGCACCGCTTGCACCCAGTGCCGGATTTGATTCCCCGGTGGCGTTGGCCACGTTGATTGTTGCAATTGGTGGAGGCGCCATGACGGTTTCCCATGCCAACGATTCGTACTTCTGGGTTGTATCTCAATTCAGCGGCATTCACGAAAGCCATGCTTATCGTAGCTATACGGTCATCACCTTGGCGCAAGGGTTAACTGCATTGCTGACCTCCATTTTACTTCTGTACCTTTTGTGAATATTCTCATCGCATCGGATAAGTTCAAGGGTTCACTAACTGCAGAACAAGTGTGCGAAGTCATACGGTCAGGATTATTAAAATTGGATGCTACTCTCATAATCAAAACAATCCCTTTGGCGGATGGAGGGGAAGGAACTGCTTCTCTACTTACTACGTATACTCATGGAACATGGGTAACCACGTCCGTCTCTGATCCATTGTTTCGTAAAATTCAAGCAGGGTACGGCATTTCGGGTGATGGGTCAACAGCCTTTATTGAAATGTCTCAGGCATCGGGCCTGCAACTTCTCTCAAAAGAGGAGCGTAATCCTCTTAAAACTTCCACCTATGGTACGGGTGAGCTAATTGCAAATGCAATCGATCGTAATGTTCGTAAGATTGTGCTGGCAATTGGGGGAAGTGCTACCAATGATGCCGGGATGGGAATGGCGGCAGCCCTTGGTGTTAAATTCCTTGATAGATCCAATAATGAGCTTGATCCGATTGGGGAAAACCTCATTCATCTCCATACGATTGACGAGGGATCTCTGAACCTGAAATTAAAAAATACGGAAATATTGGTTTTGTGCGATGTCATTAATCCACTTACCGGAATGGCTGGAGCAGCCTATATCTATGCTCCGCAGAAAGGCGCAGATCAAGCCATGGTGAAAGCGTTGGATCTTGGATTGCAAAATTTTGCCAGCGTTGTAGAAAAAGAAACCGGAGTGTCATTGGAATTTCCAGGTGCCGGTGCTGCCGGGGGATTGGGCGCAGGAGCAAAAGTATTTTTAAGAGCCCGCTTCCAACGCGGGATCGAATACATCATGTATGAACTTAAAGTACCGGAGCACATCATTCAGGCGAATCTTGTTATCACCGGAGAGGGGAAGATGGATGAACAAACCCTTGCCGGTAAAGTTGTAGCCGGTATTGCAACACTGGCTAACCAGCATCAAAAACCTGTAATTGCCCTGGTAGGTAAAAATGAATTATCCGATGACCAAATCAAGAGTTTACACTTGTCTCAGGTGATCAGTTTAGTAAACAAGGAGACTTCTCCAACGGAGGCTATGGCAAACCCGGTTAACCTGATTCAGGAACGAATTCAGGAGGAACTAAACCTGAATGCGTTCCGATCTGAGTAAATCCTGTTTACTGTTTTTCAAAAAAATAGTCGACCGACTTTCCGTTGCCTGAAATCGTTGCCTTTAATTTTGTGCCCTCCAATTGATAGGCAATCTTCTTTGGAAAATCATGGTCTGGATTTTCGCAAACAAATCCGCCCTCAGAGATTTCAGTAATCTTAAAATAGACAGACGATTTATTCTCTGGAACATCGGCTACATAATAGAGTGCCATGTCTTGCTCGATGATTTTCAATTTCTCCACAAAGGTGGTGTCGCTGCCATTCATACTTACCCCCCACCCCAGTAATAGTTGATCTTTTCTAATCCATCGCTCGTGAGCCGTTCGGCCCGCTTTTACATTGGTCCGGTTCCAGGTTCCGGTAAGCCAGGAGAGTTTGTTTATCTCCGCGGTGGTGCCCTGGGCATATCCATCCAAAAGGAGCACCGAAAAGAGGATGATCAGAATGACGTGTTTCATGGTTGGAATTTTTCTGTTAAAAGTACATCCTGAATCCTCTCGGGTATTGTATAAACCCGACATCATTTTCGTTTCATAAAAAAATTAGCCAGGGATTGTTCCTCAAACAAATAAGCCGAAGGATCTTCGCCTGTGAACGCCTGGAAGTTTCGAATAAAATGAGCCTGGTCATAAAAGCCGGAGTGCAAGGCAACCTCCACCCAGGAGGAGTCGTGTTTCTCCATCAGGCTAAAAATGTAGTTGAAGCGAATGATACGACAATAGAATTTTGGTGAAAGCCCTACAAAGTGATTGAATAATCGCTGCAATTGCCGTTCCGTTATGTGTACGTGATCCGTTAACTCTGCAACAGTCACATCGCCCTTTCGGCTAAAGATCAGGTTGATTGACTGCTCGATCTTTTCATTTACTGACAAATTGGTGGTGCGTTCAGAAAAAAACTGATTAAGCATCTGAACGAAATCCTCGAGAGATATTTCGCTTTGTACAGCCGCTTCCACTCCCTGGAAAAGTTTACCTACAACAGTCTGCAACGGTACCACCCGATCTGTAAGCTCAACCATTTTTAATCCGAAGAGAGTCGTCAATGCGGCCGGATGAAACTTGATACCGAACATTCCGGATGCACCTGTATTTTCCAGGTAAAAGAACTTTCGAATCTGACCTGCCAGCAAGCATTTTCTTTGCTTTTGCCAGCGTCCTGACAGGTTGATGCGATAGGGATCACGATAGTGAAAAATAATCTCGGTGAAACCATCCGGTATTATTTTCTTTTTTTCAGGAATTATACTTTCACTTTCTGCACGCCAATAGCAATCAATCAGGTTACTGATGTTGGGGACTGGGGATATCCATTGATATTTCATACTGTGGCACAAAGAAAATTAAAAAAACTACCTTCACATCCCAATTAACTACCTATGGCTTTATCGGAAACCGAACGACATGTTCTGCAACAGCTTGCAAAAATGGGTGGTATGGGCAATGTAGTTGAGCCTCTTGGCTATACAATTGAAGATTTTGAAAAAGCGTTTGAATTTGCGAACAACCTGCAAAACAAAGATCTGGTAAAATTGATCTACTCCAATTTCAACAAAAATCTGATCGTAGTCGAGTTAACCCTACCGGGTTTTGAGGCCGGGAAATAGCGGTGGAATTCATTTTCCTCAAAACAATTAACCCATTACCTTTGTGACCCTTTAATAATAGATCAGAACATGTTCGATAGTTTAAGTATTAAGCTGGAAAAGGCTTTTCAAACCCTGAAAGGCCAGGGCAGGATCACGGAAATTAACATCGCTACCACCGTTAAGGAAATCCGCAAAGCGCTGATCGATGCGGACGTCAACTATAAGGTGGCCAAAGAGGTAACGGATGATATTAAGGAAAAAGCCCTGGGCCAAAACGTGCTCACCGCCATTTCTCCGGGCCAGCTGCTCACGAAAATCACAAACGATGAGTTGACCCAGTTAATGGGAGGCGAAAGTGAAGACATTAAAATTGAAGGGAGTCCTGCAGTTATCCTGATTGCCGGATTACAAGGTTCCGGTAAGACAACATTTTCTGGAAAGCTGGCCAATTACCTGAAACGCCAGGGCCGGCAAGTACTACTAACTGCATGCGACATTTATCGGCCGGCTGCTATTGACCAGCTAAAGGTTCTGGGCGAGCAGATTGGGGTTGAGGTGTACGCAGAACCCGAAAACAAGGATGCGTTAAAAATTGCAAAGGCTGCTATTGAACATGCCCGTAAAAACAATCATCGCATTGTAATTGTCGATACAGCCGGGCGATTAGCTGTGGATGAAGCGATGATGAATGAAATCGCAAGCCTTAAAGACGCCCTGAAGCCCGCTGAAACGTTATTCGTGGTCGATTCCATGACCGGCCAGGATGCGGTGAATACTGCCAAGGCTTTCAACGATCGGTTAAATTTCAATGGTGTGGTGCTTACCAAATTGGATGGTGACACACGCGGAGGTGCAGCCCTTTCGATACGAAGAGTAGTTGATAAGCCGATCAAGTTTATCAGCTCAGGTGAAAAGATGGAGGCCATCGATCGCTTTTACCCTGACCGGATGGCGAGCCGGATTTTAGGTATGGGCGATGTGGTAAGTTTGGTTGAAAAAGCCCAGCAAACCTTTGACGAAGAAGAAGCCCGCAGGCTGAATGCCAAGATGCGGAAGAATCAGTTCGACTTCAACGATTTTCTATCGCAACTCGAGCAAATCAAAAAGATGGGTAATATGAAGGACTTGCTCGGAATGATTCCGGGTATGGGAAAGGCGATGAAAGGGGTAGATATTGATGATGATTCCTTCAAGCCGATTGAGGCCATCATTCGTTCGATGACGCTGGAGGAACGCGAGAATCCGGATAAAATCAATGCCAGTCGTAAAACCCGCATTGCCAAAGGAAGTGGAACCAGCATCCAACAGGTGAACCAGTTACTGAAGCAATTTGAAGACATGCGCAAGCTGATGAAAACGATGAATAAGATGGGCGGGGGCAAGCGTGCCTTAAATGCTTTAAATCCGTTTGGGCGTTAAATCCAAGGTGCCCGGGGAATAAGCGTTGCCAAATGATTGTCTAACAGTCAACGTAAACGAGGTCCATATGAAAACCACCTTACTTTTCGCCCTTCTCCTCTGTTCGTTTTGGCTTAGAGCGCAAAACAATCCCACCCTGGATGCCCGGGTAGAAAAATTTCTAAAGGAACACCGGGGCGAATGGCGCGATATGAATGTACCGTATGAAGATGGCAGAATCTTGCATGACCTAATCGTAAAAAACGGATATACATCGGCACTCGAAATTGGTACCTCCACGGGCCACTCCACAATTTGGTTGGCCTGGGCCATGAGTAAAACCGGAGGCAAAGTGATAACCCTCGAACTAAATGAAAGGAGACATGCGCAAGCCCTCAAAAATCTGGAGGAGGCAGGGCTATCAGCTTATGTAGACGCGCGCTTGGGAAATGCTCATGAGTTGGTGAAACAACTACCCGGTCCTTATGACTTTGTCTTCTCCGATGCAGACAAGGACTGGTACAAACAATACTTTGTCGACCTTGAGGCCAAGCTAAAACCGGGCGGTTGCTACACCACCCATAACGTTGCCGATGGCCAGGCCGATAGTGATTTCATGAACTATGTGAAGAGTCACCCACAGTTTACCACCACTATTGATCGAACCAGCCGAGCTGGTATTATGATCAGCTACAAAAAGAAATAACCTGATTTAATTACTCTATGAAACTTACCGCCCGTAACACACACCGAGACATCGCTTACTTTTACTTGGGACTCATTATTGCGTTTTCCTTTTCCGGCATCTTTCTTAATCATCGCCAGGTATGGCACCCAAGACGGTATACGTACAATAAACAGGAAATCCAGTTGTCGGTGGACATGATGAAGGATTCAGTCAATGACCGATTTGTTGCTGCCTTTACTGAAGAATATAAGATTGATGACAACGTGCGCAGGTTTTCTGTGGATGGAAATCAATTGCGGATCTCGTATGTAAATAATGATGTGCAGGTGGACCTCACCACCGGAAAAGGAAAAATTGAAACCTATCGCACTACCCCCATTTTAGGACAGATGACCAAATTGCACGTAGACACCAGCAAGTGGTGGATTTACTATTCCGACATCTTTGGCGTAGCCATGCTGGTGATTGCCGGTACAGGCATGTTTATTCAAAAAGGAGAATACAGTTTTTGGGGCCGTGGCTGGAAATTGGCGGCTGTAGGGATCATCTTTCCTTTAATTTTCCTATTCTTGCTTTCTTAATGAAAAGTAAATGTCTGCCACCGACTCTTTGTTTCAATCCTTATTAAAAGAAGAAGTATCTCAAT
The DNA here is from genome assembly GCA_964488465.1 of uncultured Ohtaekwangia sp. Taxonomy (GTDB): domain Bacteria; phylum Bacteroidota; class Bacteroidia; order Cytophagales; family Cyclobacteriaceae; genus ELB16-189. The sequence goes on from CAZAUN010000011.1 coordinate 35,022, forward strand.
ACGGTCAGTTAAAAAAATTTCCAGCAGGTTCAGTCATCCAGCAGGAAGATAGTTACATCAAGGCAATTCCGTTGGTGTTGAATGGCAGTTTAAAAGTAATGCGTACCGATCCACATGGGCACGAGATATTGCTGTATTACATTACCCCGGGTGAAAGTTGTATCATGTCTTTTTTGGGCGGCATTCACAACGAAACCAGCAAAGTGAAGGCAATCGTGGAAGAAGATGCCGAGGTACTTTTTATTCCGGTTGAAAAAGCCAGTGAATGGGTAAAGAAATTTCCGGAATGGTCCGACTTCATTTTCAGGCTATACCACAAACGTTTTGAAGAACTGCTATCGGCAGTCAATGCCATTGCTTTTCAAAAGCTGGATACGCGTTTATTACAGTTATTAAAACAGAAGTCCGAATTGTACCAATCCAAAGAAATAAAGATTACTCACCAACAACTGGCCGATGAATTGGGAACTGCCCGCGAGGCCGTTTCTCGGGTGATGAAACAGATGGAAAATGAAGGGTTGGTTAAACAAGCACGAAATAAAATAACCCTAATGTGATTTAAATCACTTTCCAGGAGTTTTATTGCCCCTACTTTTGCATAAATCTGCAAAAGTATGATCCTACTTAAAAAATACTGGCTTACAATCGTTGGCATCTCGGCAGGCCTGGGGGCCGGTTATCTATATTGGCAGCAAATCGGTTGTATTTCGGCCACCTGTCCTATTACCTCCAATCCCATCAACTCCACATTATATGGAGGTTTGATGGGGGCATTGCTTTTTAACATGTTTCAAAAAGAAAAAAATAAACCATGACGATAGAAAAATTACTTCAGAATAATGAGGGCACCATTGTGGATGTACGCACGCCACACGAATATCAGGGTGGCCATGTGACCGGATCCATCAATATTCCGGTGAGCGAACTACAGGGTAGGTTGGAGGAATTGAAAAGTTTGCAACAACCGTTGATCTTGTGCTGTGCATCCGGAGGCAGAAGTTCCATGGCTTCGCATTTACTCAAACAACAAGGGTTGAACTGCGTGGATGCCGGGAGTTGGCTTTCTTTGAATTATCTACAATCCAAAACGGTGGCTGTCCTATGATTGAAACTCTCAAAAACCTGTTAGGACTTGGTCCAAAAGTGAATTATTCCGAATTGGTGAAGAAAGGTGCAGTAGTGCTTGATGTACGAACGAAAAGTGAGTTTGCCAGTGGGCACATTCGCGGCTCCATCAATATCCCGGTTGATACATTAAGCAACAACACCGCCAGGTTATCCGACAAAAACAAGGTAATAATTACTTGCTGTGCTTCCGGGATTCGAAGTCGCGCTGCCCGAAACATTTTACAATCGAAAGGATATACGCAGGTTTACAATGGTGGAAGCTGGATTGGATTGAAATATAAACTTTAATTCTATGGAAGCTCATTTTTATAATGTTCAAATTGCCTGGAATAAAGACCGAAAAGGAATGATGTGTTCACCGGAGCTAAACGCCCAAACACATCATGACAGTTGTATCGAAGTAGCTACACCGCCAGAGTTTCCAAAAGGAATTCCGGGCATCTGGTCACCGGAACATTTATTCACCGCCTCTGTGAGCAGTTGCCTGATGACAACCTTTCTGGCCATTGCCGAGAATTCGAATCTGGAGTTTACTTCCTTTCATTGCGATTCAAAGGGGAAACTGGAAAAAATAGATGGAAAATTTATGATGTCGGAAGTAATCCTGGAGCCGGTTGTTACCATCGTTCATGAAAAAGATCGTGAACGGGCTGAACGGGTGCTGCAAAAATCAGAAGCGGCTTGTCTGATTTCAAATTCAATCAAATCAAAAATAACCATGGTGCCAACGATCCTGTTGGCCGAAACACAAAGCAAGGGGGCCTGATATGGCAAAAGGAGATTTCTTTGAGTTGATTAAAAGTGAGGTACCAACCCTGGTTGATTTTTCAGCCGAATGGTGTGGGCCTTGCAAAATGATGAAACCGATTTTGGAAGAACTCAAGAGCAAAGTGGGTGATAAAGCACGGATAGTAAAGATAGATGTAGATAAGAACCCTTCGCTGGCACAATCCTTTCAGGTACAGGGTGTGCCAACGCTGATTATATTTAAAAATGGGGAGCCCCGTTGGCGGCAATCCGGGGTTGTGCAACCGGAATACCTGAGGCGTCAAATTGAGCTGCTCGCCTGAAATTCAACTGGCCTAACCTCCTGACAGTCAATTCAGGCAAAACAATCCAAAACAAAATAAGGAACTGGTCCGTTTTAGATCATGTTTACAACAGTATCTTTGGCACTTTGTTAAACGGGCTTGATAATTGTTGTCAGTTAATAATCTTTTAAAACCATTAACCTTATGAAAAAACAAATCAGCATGATGCTCACACTGTTTGCGGTAGCCTTGGCGATGCAGACAATGGCACAGGACAAAAAAATGCCTAGTCCACCTGCCAAAGCGGAAGGAACCATCGATGGCATTAAAGTAGCCATCGACTACCATCAGCCGTCTGCAAAGGGTAGAAAAATCATGGGCGGGTTGGTTCCTTACGGAGAAGTATGGCGCACTGGCGCCAATGCCACCACCACCATTGAATTTAGTGAAAACGTAAAGATTGAAGGCAAAGCGGTGGCTAAAGGAAAATATGGCTTATACACACTTCCTGGCGAAAATGAATGGGTAATTATTATTAACAAAGGCATCAAGTGGGGCGCCTATGATTACAAACAGGATGAAGATGTATTGCGCGTAACCGTTAAGCCCGGCAAAACCGACAGTTTTGTTGAGACTTTTAACATTGCTATTGAAAAAGATAAAGTGGTGCTAAAGTGGGAGAATACGGCTGCGGCATTCAAAATTTCAAAAGGCTAATTCAGCCTCGTTACTTTATTAGAAAGCCCTGAAATTCAGGGCTTTTTTATTTTAGAGAATAGAAGTAGCTTGAATTTACTTGCCTCCCTCATGCAAACCCTTGGACGATCCGATCGCGTTGACTTGCCTGGCCTTGGGCTTACGGACATTCACGCCAAGATTGATACCGGTGCTTATAATTGCAGTCTTCATTGCTCACGCGCTGAAATCGTGGATGGAAACCTTGAGTTCGTTTTGCTAGATGAAGAGCATCCCGAATTTACCGGGATGAAATTTGTGTTCAAAAAATTTGATCGTAGAGAAATAAGAAATTCATTTGGTGAAGCCGAATTGCGCTATGTTATTAAAACGACAATCAAAATTTACGATTATTTAATACGGGCCGAGTTCTCTTTGAGTAATCGTGGAAATCTGAAGTTTCCGGTACTCTTGGGTCGCAAGATCTTACGCGACCGTTTTCTCATTGATGTGACTAAAAAAGATTTATCTTACCAAAACAAAACCCAAGGCGTATGAACATCGCCATATTATCAAGAGATGCCCGGCTCTATTCAACGAAACGTTTAAAGGAAGCGGGAGAAAAGAGAGGGCACCGGGTGGAAATCATTGACCACATGAAATGTGTGTTACTGATTGAAAAGAAAAACCCCATGGTGTGGTACAATGGCAAACGGCTCGATTACTTCGATGCCATTATTCCCCGCATTGGCGCCTCCGTTACATTTTATGGCGCTGCCGTGGTACGCCAATTCGAAATGATGAAAGTATTTACGGCCGTTGAGTCACAAGCCTTGATTCGATCCCGTGACAAACTCCGCAGCCTGCAGATTTTATCCCGGGCCGGATTGGGCTTACCCAAAACCATTTTCATGGATTACTCGAAGGATACGGAAGGAGTGATTGAAGCAGTTGGCGGGGCTCCAGTAGTAATTAAACTACTGGAAGGAACACAGGGATTGGGGGTTGTGTTGGCAGAAAATAAGAAGGCAGCCCAATCGGTTATTGAAGCATTTCACGGAGTAAAAACGCGCATCATTGTTCAGGAATTTATTAAAGAAGCGAAAGGCACTGACATTCGGGCCTTTGTTGTGAATGGGGAAGTGGTTGGTGCCATGCGAAGACAAGCTACCCGCGAAGGTGAGTTCCGGTCTAACCTTCACCGGGGCGGTGTGGCCACGGTGGTTAAACTGGATCGCCACCAAAAACATGCTGCCATTGAAGCCGCTAAAAAAATGGGCCTTGGAGTGGCCGGGGTTGATATGTTACCGTCTAAGCGTGGTCCTTTGATTATTGAAGTAAATTCTTCACCAGGCCTTGAAGGAATAGAAGGAGCAACAAAAGTGGATATTGCCGGTAAAGTATATGAGTACCTGGAACAACATGCCGGAAAGAAAAAGATACAAAAGGATAAAATAAATGCCTGATTGGGAATTAAGAGCCATCCTCAACCCAATATCGAAAGACCTAATGCCTAATGCCCAATTTCAAAATTAAATGAAAGATGTAATGATAGTCGGACAACAAATCCGACCTGGAGAGTTCAAAGAGATCATCATCAACATTGCCCGTCTCCCCTCCCGGACGCAGATAGACACACCTATCTATGTATTTCGTGGATTAGAAGAAGGGCCGGTATTGGCATTGACAGCCGGCATGCATGGTGATGAAATCAATGGCATGGAAATCGTGCGCAGAATCTTGGACATGGGACATAACCGGGTGAAGCGCGGAACGGTTATTTGCATGCCGATTATCAACATCTATGGGTTTCTGAATTACTCGCGCGAAGTTCCGGATGGCAAGGATGTGAATCGCTCTTTTCCGGGAAGCAAAAATGGATCCCTGGCTTCGCGGGTGGCGTATCACATCACCCACGAAATCATTCCCTACATCGACTACGGCATCGATTTCCATACGGGAGGTGCCATGCGAACAAACTATCCCCAAATCCGCTGTGTGATGTCGGAGAAAAGAAACGTTGAGTTAGCCAATGCCTTTCATGCACCCTTTACCATTGATTCCCCCTTCCGGCCACATTCCATCCGGCAACAAGCCGCAAAATTGGGGAAGAACATCATCGTGTATGAAGGGGGCGAGTCGCTTCGATTTGATCAGCAGGCTATTGAAGAGGGTATCAATGGCACCTTACGTTTAATGAAACACCTGCAAATGATCGATTGGGCGCCTGAAGCAAAGCAAGAAAATAAAACCATCTGGAACTCGTCCTGGGCACGGGCTCATCATGCCGGATTATTTCAAGCCGCCATCAATTGTGGAGAGCTGGTTCATAAAAATCAGATCGTAGGTACGATTACGGATCCGTTTGGTGAATTTAAGGAAACTGTGAAAGCACCTTCTACTGGATATGTGGTTGGCTTAAACAATCACCCTGTTGTAAATGCAGGCGATGCCTTACTACACATTGGCATGGATAATCTTTGCAGGATTGACGGTAGTGGCGAGAATGACTAACCCGTATGAGTTTCCCGGTTTGATCTTCGTGCTTTGAAATAATTCCTAATTACTTTTAGCGTGGATGCTGTTGATAAAAGCATTAGGAAAGAAACCGGTAATCGTTTTGAAGATGCAATTGCCTCATGAAAGAAGTCCGTCATCGCTGCCACCAGCAGAAAATTGCCGAGTACCCAAACGGCAATAAAAGTAAGAACAACGCTTAACGAGGGATTACTAATCCACAAAGCTGTTTGATTTTTCATACGATAGTAAACCGATTAGTCGCAAAATAAACGATTAAAAATCAGGGCACGGAATCATTAACTTATCTTTTGGTGGCTTGCGCGGATTGCGCGTTGACCAGGAATACACCAGGCTGAATTCGTGTGCACCACCGCTTCCGGCTCCCAGTTGGGAAATGGTGTAATCATAACTGTACCCGATATTCAAAATATCCTTCGCACCCTTCTTGGTAAATCCAACTAACAAAACGACCGATTCATTATTGGTGAATCCATTCACCTGCTTAAACGGAACGCCCCGATACCAGGTTCCTATAATCAAGGGTTCAAAGGTAAAATAGAACCCTACATCCATTTGATCGAACTCGCCCTGGTGACGATATTGAATGGCCGGGGCAATGCTTCGTTCCTGCGGACGCGTATAAAATCCATCGCCCATCTCGCCTGGTTTAAAATAAAATTTCAAGCCAGCATGCCCAGAAAGCTTCATTGGCAATTTACTCTCTTCACCGATTAACGATTGGTTGGGTTGGGTTAAATGGTGGGCGGCAAAACCCAACCAGGCCCGGCTGCTGTAAAGCAATCCGCCCGCTGATATATCCGGAAAAAATTTTGATTGCCCTGTATTCAGTCCTTCAGCTGATTCCGGATTGATAATCTCGCCTGTGAGCGGATCAAACTGATCGCCAAAAGTAAGTTTGTCAAAATTGATAGAGCGATTATAAATGGCCGCCTGCAAACCCGGGCGAAAAGAAAGACCCTGGGTGAGCCGGATGTCATACGAATATTGTAGCGCAAGACTGATCGATTGCAGACCGAGGATCCCTTCGCGATCGCGGGTTACCAAAACCCCAACTCCGCTGTTCTTGTCTTCAATGTAGGTATCATAAAAGGCCGACATCGTAATAAAATTCGCATCAATGGCCGGCCACTGATTGCGATAATTAATCCCGACCCGGCTCTGATTCGTTGATCCGGCAAAAGCCGGATTCAAATAAAGGGGGGCAGCATAAAATTGTGAGTATTGTGGATCTTGAGCAGTTACCGACCCCGCCATCAACAGCATCCATGCACAAGCAATAAGGGCAATTCGAGACATTAAATCGAGTTTAGTCTGGGCTCAATCAAAGCAAATTAAATTCTTTCGGAACATTAAAAAAAACATTTGCCGACAAATAGGGCGCTTTAAACAACCAAACGAATTTTTAGATCATTTTGTATTACTTTAGTGTGATTTGACGTTTTAATTTTCAACATCAAGTTTGATATACAAAGTCTATGAGTTTATGGTCATGAAGGATGTGAAACTGCAGGGAAGATCCGGGGTGTTAATTCTGGTGGTATTGTGGCTCCTGTCCAACTCATTGTATAGTCAGGATTTATCACAGCACAACTGGTATTTTGGAAATTCAACCCATGGAATTCGGTTTAACCGGGCTACCAATGTAGCACAGTCAGTGACCAATCAGGCTATCCCCTTTTCGAGGGGAGGCGCTGCCGTTGCCACCGATCCGGTTACTGCAAATTTATTGTTCTATACCGATGGCCTGCGCGTATACGATGCCTGCCATTTGTTAATGCCCAACGGGAGTGGGTTGAATGGACAGCCGGATACGAATCAACCGGTGGCCATCGCCCCAATGCCAGGCGTACCCAACCGGTGGTACATTTTTACCAACTCGGCTAACTTCACTACGGGCGGCTCCATAAGTCACAGTGTTGTGGACCTGACCCAATTCGGGAATGCCGTCTTTCCGGCTCCGGCTCTGGGGGTTGTGGATGCCGCAAAAAACGTTGCTGTGCCTGGGCTATCCAACCGATCGGAAGGAATGATTGTGGTGCCGCACGCCAATCAAACCGACTTCTGGTTAATCTCGCACCAAAATGGATCGCAGACCTATTCCGCAACCCTGATCGATGTTACTGCCACCTTCCCGTCCATCGTTTCCTCAGGAATTGCTTTCCCGACTTCCGTTGCCAATTTTTCATATCATGAAGCCAGTGGTAAAATTGCGGTCTCACCACAAGATCCCAACACCGATGCCTTGATTCTGAACTTTGACAATGCCACCGGACTACTCACCTTCGACCGGTTTATTTTCAATTCAGCGACACCCGCTACCAATGGGCAAAGCATCTACGACATCGAATGGGATTCAAGAGGCCAGTACCTGTACTTATCTCGACATGGCGACACGGGCATTTCTGCGAATGTATTTCAATACGATTATCAGAATCCTTCTATTACGCTGGCTCCTGTACTCACCGCACCAGTATTCAGAAGTTATGGATTGCAGGTTGCTCCGGATAGCGCCATCTATCATTTATATCAGGCCACCTCAGGAGGGCCTTTCTTATTAGGTAAATTAACCAACACCGATACGGTTGCTAGCGAAGTAGTCCACACTCAATCACTTTTCGGTGGAGTTGATTATAATGGCACTCAGTTTCCAGCTTTCAAACCTCAGGATAGTGTGGTATTGAGCATTACGTTTACCACGCAGGGCTCTTGCCAAAACTCACCAACCAGTTTCTTTCCCAATGTAACACCTAATGCCGATAGCTTGCGATGGATCTTTGGCGATGGTGGTACTTCCGGAAGTTGGAGTCCGATTTATACCTATGGCACCGCGGGAACCTTTAACGTAACACTCAATGCATTTTACGGAAGTCAAACCCAGTCGTTCACACAACCTGTCACCATCAATCCTTTTGCACTTCAAATTCAGCTCGTTCAGGATACCACGGCTTGCAAAGAAGAGTTTCCACCACCGCGGGGAAGTTCCTCACCAACTCAGTTTTCAGTGCAGGTAACCGTTCAAGGCGGGACCCCGGCTTCCATTGTTTGGTCGAATGGCGATTTGGGCGCTACGCTCACCCCTGATTCTGCAGGGTACTATTATGTTGTTGTCACGGATGCTGCGGGGTGTTCGGCTTATGCCGGTGTAAATGTTAAAGAATACGGATTGCAGGACCAACGATTTAATATTTGGCACTTTGGTAATACAGCAGGCATTGATTTTAATGTACAACCCCCTGTTCCGTTGGATAACAGTGCCATGGATGCCCCCGAAGGATGTGCCATTGTTTGTGATCGCAACGGAGATGTGATCTTCTACACGGATGGAGATAAAGTGTATGACAAAACGGATACTGAAATTGATAATGGCATCGGTGGCGACCCCGCTGCCTCTCAGTCTGCGATAATCGTCCCTGTGCCGGGTGACGAAACACTGTATTATATATTCACTACGCAGGCGATCAACGGAACTGCTCCTTATGAAGTGCGGTATTCCCTTTTTGATCTTAAACTGAATGCTGGAAATGGTGCCTTGCTGGAAAAAAATATTCTGCTCTTTGCTAAAAGTACCGAACGCGTTACCAGCAATGGCCGGTGGGTGATTATGCATGAATACGGAAACAATGTATTCCGGGCATACCCGATTACACAAAATGGAATTGGACAACCCGTTTATTCAGAAACCGGATCGGTTCATGAATTCAAAACGCAACAAAATGGAGAAGGGTACATGAAAATTGGGCCTCGCAATAATGTGGCCGTTGCGCTCTCTACCCCCGGCATTAGCAACCTGGTAGAAGTATTTTCTTTTGATGATAGTACGGGGGTGCTCAATAACTATCGCAAAATTGATCTTAATGAGCCAAATGGTCAGGTGTATGGCATTGAATTTTCACCGGGAGGAAATAAGCTTTACGCTACCGTGAAAGGCTCCCCTTCCCCTTCTTCCATCTTCGAATATTTTCTCGATTCATTGAACCAACCCTACTTCAAACAACGCATTAATCAAAATTCGGAATTGGGAGCCATTCAGGTAGGACCGGATGGGCAAATTTATGTCGCCATCAATGGCAGTGGTTCATTAGGAACCATTCAGGCAAATGAAGATACAACTGCATTATCGGCTTTTACTCCGAATGGTTTTGCGCTTTTATCCGGTACGAATAGTCGATTAGGACTACCCAACTTCGTTCAAAACCAAGGCAATGCCTTTGGCGGTCCGGGGTTTGACTTTGCCGGAGTTTGCTTTGGCGACTCTACCCGATTTGCCGGAACGGCTACTGATGCTATTGATCAATTCCAATGGTTCTTTGGCGATGGTGGCAGCAGCACAGAGCCGGCTCCCGTCCACCTCTATGCCGCCCCCGGATTGTATACGGTATCGATGCGGCTTACCAACCGATGCAGTTTGGACACAACGATTATAAAACAAGTGCGCATCTTCCCATCGCCCGCACCCCCAACGATTCCAGGTGCTGCCGTTTTATGTACCGGACCCGTAACGCTGGATGCCAATCTTACCAACATCCCTGACCTCAGCTATGCCTGGTCAAGTGGAGATACCACACAATCAATTATCTTGAATGAGCCTGCTTTTGTGTCGGTTACAATAACTGATTTAAACGGCTGTACATCATTTGCTCAGACCATTGTTGCAGACAATCGACCCCAGGTGGATTTGGGCCCGGATCTTACGATCTGCGAAGACAACGCGACCCCAACCCTCAATGCACAAAATCCAGGAGCCAATTTTCTATGGCGCATTGATGGCGTAAATGCCAGCACGATCCAAACACAAGCCGTAGATACTTCTTTGCCTGGGGTATTTACTTATGAAGTTACCGTTACTGATCCAGTAACCACGTGTTCTATCACGGATCAAAAGATTTTCACGATTAATGTTTCTCCTTCATTCACATTGTCAGGCATAAATCCGACCAGTTGTGGAACGGCCACGGGGAGTATCACACTTCAAATAAATCCTTCTGCTCCTCCGGGAGGACCTTACTCTTATTTCTTAACCGGACCCAACAGCTTTAACCAGCAGGGCATTGATCAGGTGGCTCCTTCGACCATTGGTCCGATTGGCGGCCAACGGGCCGGAACTTTTTCAGGTATTGTTACCGACCAGATTTCAGGATGTACGATCTCCAGTTCGTTCGCTCTTACAGATATTAACCTGACTATTACTCCGACTGTTGTCGATCCGTGTTTAGTTAGCTATTCAGTTGCTGTTTCGGGAGGAGTTACACCTTATCAATTTACATTAACAAACTCAGCCTCCGGCCAAGTTCTGGGACCCTCAGCTCCATCTGCTTCTCCATTTTTAACTTCTTCGGTAGCCCCCGGAGGACTACAGGCAGGTACTTACGTATTGGAAGTACAAGATGCGAATGGATGTATTGACAGTCAGAATCTTACGGTTACGCCAAATCCCCCAGTTGCTTTCACAGTAACATCCAACCTTTGTGTTGCAACTCCATCATTATCAGCATCTGGAACTGCAACTACCTATATTTGGTCATCCAATGTTCCCGGATCAATCATTGGCCCCACTATCGGATCAACAATCCAATTACAACCTGGCGTTGGACCAATTGGTATTACTGTAACAGGTTCTGGGGCTGCAGGTTGTCCATTAACTCAAACTATAAATCTAGACGTACCCGGTACCATCACCGCATCTTTTACGCAAAGCGATGCCTGTGCCGATCAGGTGATTTTAACGGCACAACCAACAGGCAACTTTACGTATCGATGGTTTAGAAACGGAGTGCAGCAAGGGTTAGGTCAAACCATCGCCTTAGGGTTGGCTGATAACGGGGCATCATACGAAGTAGAAATTTTGAGTACCCTGACGGGCTGTTTATATCGATCCGCACCACAGACTGTGGAAGTGAGCGGATTGATTAATGTTACATTAGCCGGAACACAAGCCTGTGATGACGATCAACCCTTTACACTTACCGCTACAACCAATGCCACCGGAGTAACGTTCACCTGGTTTTTGGACAATGTCATAATTGTAGGGGCCAACACGCCTTCTATTAATCAAACAGCCGAAGGAACGTATCGGGTTGAAATAAGTAAAGGCAGTTGTACCGTCCCTGCTCAAATTCAAGTGATCAAAGCGCCTTTGCCTGAAGGTGAATTACCCAACCGGGTGGTCATCTGCAACGACCCTGATAATAATGATCCAAGTACTGCCTCGATTGATCTGGATCCCGGAAGCTTTGCTTCGTACGACTGGTTCAAGAACCAACTGTCGTTGAGTTACACCCAGCAGGTGCTTACGGCCGATAGCGAAGGTCTCTATGAAGTGGATATTACAAATTCGTTTGGGTGTGTCTCGCGGGATGAAACCGAAGTGTTGAATGATTGTATTCCAAAAATTGTAGCACCCACTGCGTTCCGGCCGACCAGTTCAGTACCGAATAACAAGGAGTTTTTCGTTTACACATTCTTTATCACCGATAATTTTCAAATCCTGATTTACAACCGGTGGGGCGAATTGGTTTATGAATCAAGGGATCGGAATTTTAAATGGAATGGCGGTTATAACAACAATGCCGGCCAGCCGTTACCTGGCGGCACGTATGCTTACGTGGTAAAATATGTTAGCTCTTTCCGGCCCGACCGTGGAATACAGGAACAACGAGGCGGAGTTGCTTTAATTCGCTGATTGAAAAATCGGAGTTTGAAACGGACTTTATTTTGTCCTCCGGTTTCTGTAATTATGTAACTCTTTAAACCAAGGTATCATGAAAATCATTCTTACCATTTTCCTGGTGTACATTTCCCAAGCATTAGCTCCGGATCAAATCTTAAATACTTCCCTCACCATCACGGTACGCGATGAAGTAGGCAACACCGTGAGTGGAGCCGAAGTGAAACTATTTAAAAATGAACAGGACTATCTGAAAGAAGAGCATGTGGTGATGGAAGGAACTTCAGATGCCAAGGGTTTGGTAAAACTCAAAAAGCTGGAGGCCATTTCCTATTATGTCATTGTTCGAAAAGAGGATAAGGACAACTCAGGAGGCGGTGAAATCATCGGCCAGCTGGAAGAAGGCAAATTCAATAAAGTGACGATTGTGATTCAGTGATGAATCGCGTTTCGCTCGTCCAGTTTTTTTCTACCTATCAAACACCCTTTCCCGAGGAAGAGAAATTTATTCCTTCTTTTCTGGAACTGCTCGCACACGAGAACTGCTACGATCGGAATTACTTGCCAGGACACCTGACAGGCTCAGCCTGGATCGTGAACCCGGAAAAAACCCATGTATTATTGCTCCTTCACGGGAAACTTAACCGGTGGATGCAACCCGGTGGTCATGCCGATGGCGATGAAAATATCCTACATGTTGCCCTGCGTGAAGCCGAAGAAGAAACCGGGCTGACCCAGCTTAAGATTGAAAACGCCAACCCATTCGATGTGGACATTCACCGGATTCCGGAGCGCAAGGATTTTCCGGCCCACGACCACTATGACGTGCGATTCTTATTGCAGACTTCCATGGACATTCCGGTAGTCAGTGAAGAATCCCACGATGTACGGTGGATAGCGTTGAAGGAACTACATCAATACACGCAAGAACGATCAGTACTTCGAATGCACGAGAAACTATTTCGAACTGATCAACATTAATCCGAAAGCAATCACCACGATCCAGAATTTATAAACCACCACGGCTGGAATGATAACGATGTTCAGCTCCATTAACACCGCCAGCAAAACAAGAATGACGGCTATTGCTTTTAGAATGGATCGGGTTTTATTGCTCATAATGCCTCGGGTTGTTCCTGCAACTTACTGCCTTTATCAGATCATGGCAAATATATTTTAGCTTTGCATGGAATGGCGATTATTGGAAAAGATTTAGCACGTGCAAAAGAATTATTGCTACAGGGCGAGCTGGTCGCTATTCCCACAGAGACGGTGTACGGTCTGGCCGGAAATGCCCTCGATGCGCAAGCGGTCGTAAAAATTTTTACAGTTAAGAATCGCCCACAGTTTGATCCCTTAATTGTACATGTCGCTAATCGTGCGCAAGCAGAAACGTTGGTGGAATCGATTCCCCCTGCGGCCAAAGAATTGATGACCCGGTATTGGCCCGGGCCTCTCACTTTTCTGTTACCCAAGAAGCCCTTGATACCTGATCTCGTTACCGCTGGATTGGCTACGGTGGGAATCCGATGTCCGGATCATCCATTAACACATGCCTTACTTTCCAGTTTAGATTTCCCATTGGCTGCACCCAGTGCGAACCCTTTTGGTTATGTAAGTCCTACAACACCGGGCCATGTAAATACCCAATTAGGAAACCAGGTGAAATACATTTTGGATGGTGGACCCTGCCGGGTTGGTCTTGAATCGACCATCATTGGATTTGAAAATGGGCCAACCATCTACCGGCTTGGCGGCCTTGGGGTGGAGGAAATTGAAAAGGTTGTCGGCCCCGTGAGAATTGAATTAAATACCTCTTCCAATCCAAAAGCCCCCGGACAGTTGAAAAGTCATTATGCGCCTCGCAAGAAATTAGTCGTCACCAACTTAAAGCCAATAAGTTCAAGCTATACTACGCAGAGGGTGGGGGTCCTTGCATTTAAAGAGTATGCATCGGGTGTAAAACACGACCAACAAATTGTACTATCTCCTGCTGGTAATCTGGAGGAGGCGGCAAAAAATCTATTCTCCGCACTGCGAAGTTTGGATACCCTGGAGATTGACTTGATTCTGGCCGAGCCGGTTCCCGAATTCGGATTAGGCAAAGCCATTAATGACCGCTTGCGGAGGGCGGCAGCACAATAAAAAAATTATCTGCACGCTATTCATAGATTTCCAACTTATTACCATATTCATGGTTATATCTGTTGTAACTACCTCTAACTTTTTTCTAATCAGTCCGGATAAATGACCAAAAAAATTCTAGTTCTAACCGGAGGTGGCGATGCACCAGGGCTTAATGCGGTAATTCGGGGCATCTGCAAAAGAGCCCGAAAAGAAAGTGCAACCGGTAATGAGAAGTGGGAGGTGTTCGGCAGCATAGAAGCGTTTAACGGAGTTTTTAGCGAACCTCAGGAAATTGTCAAATTGACCAGCAAGCGTACCGCTGGCATTCATGTGAAGGGCGGTACCATTTTAAAAACCACCAACAAAGGCAATCCGATTAAATATCCGGTGCCACAACCCGATGGCACCATTAAATTTATTGACCGCTCGGCTGAACTGGTTGCCAAACTCAAAAAGTTAAATTTTGATGCCATCATCAACATCGGTGGTGACGGTTCCCAAAAAATTTCCAAAAGCCTTTTCGAGCAGGGAATGCCGATGATTGGTGTACCTAAAACCATTGATAATGACCTTTCCGCTACCGACATGACCTTTGGCTTCCAAACGGCCGTGCAGATTGCAACGGATAGCTTTGATAAACTGGTAACCACTGCCGAGAGTCATCACCGGGTGATGATTATGGAAGTCATGGGGCGCGATGCCGGCTGGATTGCCCTCCATACTGCCATTGCTGGTGGAGCGGAAATCTGTTTGATCCCTGAAATTCCTTACGATATCAATAAGCTGGTCAAGAAAATTGACAACCGATATAAAAATGGCCGGGGCTTTGTGAACATTGTGGTTGCAGAAGGCGCGAAACCCAAGACCGGCAGCATTACAGCCAGTGTCGGGGATAAAGGGTCAGAGCATGTGCGGTTGGGTGGCGTGGCCTACCAGCTTTCAAAACAATTAAAGGATGCGGGCTGCAAGGCTGAAATCCGGGAAACTGTTTTAGGGCATGTTCAACGGGGCGGAACTCCGGTTGCTTTCGACCGGGTACTGGCTTCCTTGTTTGGGGTAAAGGCCTTTGAATTAGCCACGGAAAAGCAATTTGGCCGTATGGTCGCTTACAAGAACAATACCATTACTTCTGTTTCGCTGGAGGAGGCAACCCAGGTGTACAATACCCTTCAAAAGGACTCCTACCTGGTAAAAGCAGCGAAAGGATTGGGAATCAATTTCGGTGATTAATAGTTATACACCTGTATGAATAAAATCGAGCTCAGCACATTTATCGAAGCCCCAATCGAAAGATGCTTTGACTTGGCTCGAAGCATCGATTTGCATAAAATTTCGGTACAACAAACGCAAGAAGTTGCCATTGGAGGTGTAACCTCCGGATTGATCGGACCCAACCAAAAAGTATTATGGCAAGCTACTCATTTGGGATTTCGTCAAACCCTGGAAACGCAAATCAGCAAATTCACCCGGCCCTTCTTTTTTACCGATGAAATGGTAAACGGGGTTTTCAAAACCATGATTCACGATCATTTCTTTTACGTAATGAACAAGGATACCGTGATGATCGATCATTTTTATTACGAGGCTCCGCTGGGATTGATTGGAGAAGCTGCCGATATCATTTTTTTAAAACGGTACCTTACTAAACTGCTTACTCAAAGAAACGAGACGATCAAGCAGTATGCTGAAAGCGAAAAATGGATGGAAATCCTGCCAGTTCCCCTCACGGAACCTTCAATCGTTTGCTGAAAAATAGGAGACGTACAGCCTCTGCCCTTACCAATCATTTCTTACCTTCGGGGCATTGAACTTCCTCTATGAAAACCATCCATGATTTCAATTTCAGTGGCAAACGCGCGCTGATCCGTGTGGACTTCAACGTGCCACTGGATAAAAGTTTTAATGTTACCGATGACAACCGCATTCGGGCAACCATTCCTACCATCAAAAAAATCTTACAAGATGGCGGCAGTTGTATTCTTATGTCGCACCTGGGCCGGCCAAAAGAAGGGCCCGAGGACAAGTTCTCATTGAAACACACCCTCAAAACCACGCAGGAGTTATTAGGGGTGCCCGTAAAATTTGCTCCCGACTGCATTGGAGAAGAGGGGTATAAGCTTTCTGCGTCCTTGCGCCCCGGAGAAGTACTGCTATTGGAAAACCTGCGATTCTACAAGCAGGAAGAAAAAGGTGATCTCGCATTTGCCGAAAAATTATCAAAGCATGGCGATGTGTATGTAAATGATGCATTTGGCACGGCCCACCGGGCACATGCCTCCACCACCATTGTTGCACAGTTTTTTGCAGATCGTTGTGCGGGTGATGTTATGGCCGCTGAATTAGCGAATGCAAAGAAAGTATTGGAGCATGCCGCCAAACCATTTACTGCCATTATGGGCGGGGCAAAAATTTCAGATAAGATTCTGATAATTGAAAAGCTGTTGGAAAAAGTTAACCACCTTATTATTGGAGGCGGCATGGCGTATACCTTCTTTAAAGCATTAGGTGGAACCATCGGTAACTCGCTAGTAGAAGAGGATAAACTTGATCTGGCCAAAGAACTAATTCAAAAAGCAAAAGCCAAAGGGGTTGAATTACACCTTCCCATCGACTCCGTTGCAGGTGATAAATTTGATGCCAATGCCAATACCCAAATCGTAAACAACAATGCAATACCTTCCGGATGGATGGGGTTGGATATCGGACCCCAGGCCATTCTGGTGTTTTCGAAAGTAATTGAAGGTTCAAAAACGATTTTATGGAATGGCCCGATGGGCGTCTTTGAAATGGCTAAATTTGAACTTGGAACAAAATCCGTTGCCGAGGCCGTTGTGCGGGCAACCGGTAAAGGAGCATTCTCATTAATTGGTGGTGGCGATTCAGCCGCTGCAGTTGCCCAGTTTGGCTTTGAAGAAAAGGTAAGTTATGTTTCAACGGGTGGTGGCGCGTTGCTCGAGTATTTTGAAGGCAAGGTACTACCGGGAGTGAAAGCACTTGAATAATTCTGGTAATTACAGGATTGAAGTCAGGTCATCGCACCTGACTTTTTTATTTTAACTTGCTCCCTGATTTAATACGATTATGTATTTGTTGCCGATTGAACAAGATGAAACATTAAATGCCAAGTATACTTTGCATCCTGAATGCATGGAGATCTTGAAGTTATATCCGGGCTACTATGCAAAAATTGGATTTGTCAAGCCTTGGATCGGGTATTTCGCCTCCATGGATGGACAAGTAATTGTAGGTACTGGCGGTTTTAAAGGAAAGCCAATCAACAGGAAAGTGGAAATTGCTTACGGTACCTTTAAAGAATTTGAAGGTCGAGGCATCGGAAAAGAAATTTGTAAGCTATTAGTTACATTATCCTTGAAAACAGACTCAACACTTATTATTACAGCACGAACTCTTGAGAATGAAAATTCCTCTGCTTCCATTTTAAAGCAAAATGGTTTTAGCTGTGAGGGAACTGTACAAGATGAAGAAGATGGCACAGTGTGGGAATGGGTCTATTCAAAACCATGAAAAGAATCTGAACCATCAAATTTCCGCTGATCAATTATTCTGTTTATGCAGTACCCAAAACTCATCATAGGCAATGCGAGCTGAATCCACCATATCGCGTACCACCTCAATAAACAGGTCTTTCTCTTTCGGGTCTACTGCCGACTCCAGTTCATCCACAGTCATTGGTTTTTGTCCGAGCAGATAAAGAATTTGTTGCTCATAGTCAGTAAAGAGGGCTTTGTTTTCGGTCTTTCTGCCATCAATACAAACATCGCATCGACCGCACGGGGCATAGGTTGCTTCATCAAAGTATTCCTGAATCACCTGCATGCGGCAGGTATGCATTTGCTGCACATAGGTGATCATTCGTTCCATCTTGGCAAGGTGAAGCTTCCGTCTCCGCTCAAATTCCGTTTTATCGATAGGCAACCGGCTGGCATCCTGCCGCGGAAGCACAAATGTAATTTTTGGTGTCTCGTTTAAGGGCTCATAAACAATAACCTGTAAGTTATGTAACTGCTCCAATTCAAGTTTTACAGTTGCGACATGCTGCTTCATCATCAACGCAATCTGCGATTCTGAAATGGTAGTGAAATCGGAATACAACTCACCGCCATATAATCGCAACAACGCCTTAATCAGCAAATCGAAGCGGGCATGAGCTACCTGAAATTCGTATAATTTTTTATGATCGAATGAAAAATGAAGGAGTGATGGTCGATAGAAACTCTCATTAAATTCCAACAATCCGAATTCCTCTAGCTTTTTCAATGCCGGGTAAACAACGGTCGATTTCAAATTGAATTTTTTACAGAAGGCATCCAGATCAAAATCGTAACTCTCACCCTGACTGCCCCCCTCTGCCAGCTGAAAGTGATTTGCTAATCCCTGGTAGATTGTCTTCAACACATCCAACTCTGGTTGCGATTGTTGAACTTTATTGCGCAAGGAAAGTACATCCACCTCATGAAAAATAATGGCGGCATAGGACCTGCGACCATCCCGGCCGGCCCGGCCGGCCTCCTGATAATAACTTTCCAGATTCTCCGGTAAATCAAGATGAACCACTACCCGTACATCGGCCTTGTTAATTCCCATGCCAAAAGCATTCGTGGCCACCATCACCCGGCATTTGTTGCTGATCCACTCCTCCTGCTGATTCATTCGGTCGGGATAACTTAAACCAGCATGATAGAACGTTGCTGAAACTCCATTCTTATTGAGAAATGCTGCCATGGAAGCAGTCGATTTTCTTGACCGTACATACACAATCGATGAACCGGGAACTTTGCGCAAAATCTCCAATAATTTCTTTTCCTTGGTTTCTGTCTTCCTTACCACCAGTGAGAGATTTTCACGGGCAAAACTTTTTTGAAAGTAAACCGGGTTATGCAAGTGCAACTGAGTGGCGATATCCTCCTTAACTTGCTTTGTTGCAGAGGCTGTGAGGGCAATAAATGGAACACCGGGTTTACTTTCGCGTAGGGTGGCTATCTGCAAATAAGGAGGTCGAAAATCGTACCCCCATTGTGAAATGCAGTGGGCCTCATCTACAGCAATTAAACATACGTTCATCTTCTTCACCCGCTCTTTGAATAAATCCGTTTGGATTCGTTCGGGAGATAGGTATAAAAATTTTTCTTTCCCGTACGCACAATTATCCAGGGTGATATCAATTTCACGATGGTGCATTCCTGCATGGACGGCCACAGCCGCAATGCCTCGCTGCTTCAGTTGCTTTACCTGGTCTTGCATGAGCGCTATTAAAGGAGTGATGACCAAGCAAATTCCTTCCTGCATGAGGGTGGGTATCTGAAAACAGATGGACTTACCGCCCCCGGTAGGAAGGATCGCCAGCACATCGCGCTTGGTGAGAACCGACTGAATAATTTCATCCTGTGGTGAACGAAAGTGAGAGTATCCCCAATATTGTTTGAGTACGTCAAGAGAAGTCACAACCGAAAATACGAATTAAACGCTGGAACTGCTGAATCGCGAATGTTCTCACCACCGAATCTCTTGCTTATTCAAAAAAGCAGCAATACCACGCTTGCAATCATCTGTTCCCCGCGCCTGAGCATTCATTCGTGCTGCTTGAGAAAGTGCTTCAGATAAGGGTAAATCCTGAACCTGAGCAATCAAAAGCTTGGTAGACTGCATGGATTGCCCGGAGTTTGTCTGAATCAAACGGGTTGCAAATTTTATCACGGTCGGATCAAGATGCTGAGCCTCTATAACTTTGGTAATCAAACCCAGACTGAATGCTTCCTCGGCACTTATCAAATCACCCGATAATAAAAGTTGACGGGCCCTTTGCTCACCGATCTTCCTGATTAAAAAGACTGCGACCAGGGCCGGAATGAATCCGATCTTCACTTCCGTATAACCAAACTTGGCTTGGGGTACGGTAAACACAAAATCACATACCGTAGCCAACCCACAACCGCCTGCCAACGCGTGCCCTTGCACCTGGGCAATGACCACCTTCCTTAGCGTATATATCTTTACAAACAGCTCCTTCAGCTGATTCGAGTCCGCGAGATTTTCTTCAAAGGTAAAATGCTGAAGTTGCTGTAGATAGGCGAGATCAGCCCCGGCACAAAAAGTCTCACCTTCCGCCTTTAAAATGATTACCTTCACTGTGGGATCTGCCTCTGCTTGTTCAAACATATTTGTCAATTCCCGGACTAACTCTGAACTCAACGCATTTCTCTTCTCTGGTCGGTTCAGGATGATCGTACCGATTTGATTTGCTACCGAATATTTAACTAAACTCATATCACTTCATTAAGACAAAGGCACCTTGGTTAACAACGGCATGCACGCGCAACGAATATTCAGATGCCCAGGCTTGCCAACGTTGCACGTAATTTCGGGAATTACTGCCATCTAAAATAATCTGCTTTAGACCAAAAGTAGAAAGATGTTTGGGGTCTGTCACTGAATTTCTACTAATAACGAGGTAACCAAAGTTGGCAACTTCGGGAAGTTTATTCTTCTTATCAACCACGGCAATATAGGTATCTTGCCATCTGTACAAAGTAAACCCGTCAGCAACCACCCGCTTGAAAGGAACCTGAGTGTGCACAATGTTTACGCTGTGTTGTAGTCGGTTTGGCCGGATATGAAATCGCATTCGCTCTTCATTCGCTACGAGGGCTGTATCTGCATTGAAATAACTGACTCCCCGCCTAATCCACTCGATCGCTGAATGACCGGAAACACTATACACAACAAACTGGTTTTCATTCATTGTCTGTTTGTAGTGTTGCCATTGTGTGTACATCAACACAACTGAAATTGCAACACCCGCATACAAAAATCGAATCGAACGGAAATGAAGCATCAGCAGCAACATCAGCAACAACCCCATGATTACCCAACACTGAAAGGTGGTTATATAGATATCATTGATCAGACTGAACGGCAATGCCTCAGCCTTAAATACCAACCAGTTGAGCAGTTGAATTAATAATTGCAGTCCATATCCCACCGCTGCAGCAAGCGGTGCCAATGCGCTCACAATCAATAACAGGATACCACCCATCAGTACCAGGGTGGATAATGGAATTACAAACAGGTTGGATACCAGAAAGTAAACCGGGAATTGATGGAAATATAACATGCTCAATGCAAAGGTTGCCATTTGAGCTGCCAGCGACACGCAGGTAATTTGCCAAATCCAATCTCCCACCCGATTTTGTATTTCCCAGAGATTGTAAATAGGCCGTTGCAGATACACGATTCCCAAAACAGCCAAATAAGAAAGCTGAAACCCTACCGACATGATGAGATACGGGTTGTAGATCAACAAAACAAAAGCCGAAGCCGCTAGTGTATTATAAATATTGGTGCGCCAACCCAGCGGTCTTGCGAAGGCAATGAATGAAAACATGGTTACTGCACGCAATACCGAGGGTGATAATCCCGTAACAAAAGCGAAGATCCAAAGTAACAGAATGCTGATGCCGGCAATTACCCACCGGCTCCAGGAAAATGCGTTCAAAGGTTTTAGCAAGAGGAGAATGATGCCATAGATAATACCCACATGCAATCCAGACACTGCCAAGACATGCATCGCTCCACTGGCAGCGTAAGCATTTTGTAAATCAGTATCGATGCCTTCTGTTACTCCCAAAATCAAAGCCATGGCAATTGCCTGCTCTTGCTCTCCAACAACGGTGCGGGTTATCACACGGGTGGCCCATGCGCGCACCCGGTGCGAATAATAAATAAACCCCTTCCGGTCTACTGACTTCAGATAGTGAATCTGATCAGCTTCCAAAAATTGCTGATGATGGATGTTTCTAAAACCTAAATACCGTTTGTAATTAAACTCGTTGGGGTTGGCCGGTTGGGCAAGTCCCTGAGGTGTCCCGCGAATCAACAACCGATCGCCATATGACCAAGGTATGGTAGGCATTGAATTTTTAGAAATGTAAAGGAATACCTTACCGTTCGCCTTACTCCATGAATCTGTTTTTACCTTTTCCAACTCCACCAGCACCCTCCATGTTTTTGCTTTCGATTCCGGGGCGCTTCGAACAGTCGCTTCATACAGCTGGATCGGAGCCGATATAGATAAAATATGATCCGATCTTCGCGCATCTGTTTTCGCTTTCAGATGAATGAATCCAAATAAAAACACCGCTGCGAAGCCGGTTAGTCCACAAGCAATTCTAAAGGCACGTTTCCTTCGGAGCAACAGTCTAAACAAAAAATACAAGACTGTGAGAAGAATTAAAGCGAAGCGGGAAACTTGTTGATCGATACTATTGGGAAGATAAATTGCCAGCAGGATTCCTCCAATCAAAAAGGCAGCAAGGCGCACCATGGCGTAAGGAACCCAATTCTGCATAGAGTGAAGATACCATTTCCGATACGGAATGCAATGGACTATTTACCCTTACGATGGCGAATCCATTTCTCTAATTCAACCAGGTGGAATACCAACGCGGCTGCTCCAATGCAAATCAACAATTCATTCACAGTCAGCGGAGAAGTATTAAAGATATCCTGCAAGAAGGGAACGTATACCAGCGCCAGCTGTAGGAAGAGAGTAATCACAACGGTAATCAAGAGCACCTTGTTTCTGAAAACCCCGTGCTTATAAATATAGGTGTCTGCACTACGAATAGCCATAACATGTGCCAGCTGACTTATAGACAGCGTTGTAAAAACCATGGTTTGCCAGTGCGGCAGTCCTCGTTGTATGGAAACTGCCTGGATGATCAGACACACAACACCAATGAGCAAACCTACCCACAACACATGAATACCAACACCTTCCGAGAAGATGCTGGCGCCAGCTTTGCGAGGAGGACGTTGCATAATACTAGCCTCAGCAGGTTCATACGCCAAAGCGATGCTGGGCAATCCATCCGAAACAAGATTAATCCATAAAATATGAATGGGAAGTAACGGAATGGGTAGGCCTACGAGCGGAGCCAGTATAATCGTCCAGATCTCACCCGCATTGCCAGTCATAATGTAGCGGATGAATTTCCGGATGTTGTCAAAAATTCTGCGCCCTTCCCGTACTGCCTTTACGATGGTCGTGAAATTATCATCCAGTAAAACCATGTCCGAAGCTTGCTTGGAAACATCCGTTCCCGTGATGCCCATCGCCACTCCAATGTTTGCGGATTTCAACGAGGGTGCATCATTCACGCCATCGCCCGTCATAGCCACAAAATTTCCCCTTCTTTGCAATGCTTTCACGATGGTTAGTTTTTGCTCGGCACTTACGCGTGCATAAACCCGAACGCGCTCAACTCTTGTTGATAATGATTCCAGACTCAATTCATTGAGCTCAGTACCGGTAAGTGCTTCTTCACCGTGTGAGAGTATTCCCAATTCACGCGCAATTGCCATCGCTGTTTTCGGGTGATCCCCCGTAATCATCACGGGTATTATCCCTGCGCGTTTGCATTCCTGTACTGCCGCAAATACTTCCGGGCGGGGCGGATCAATCATGCCGATGAGTCCTACCAGTGTAAGGTCACTTTCCAAAGAGGTAAGCTGGTCGGCACTTGAGGGCATTGTTTCAATAAGTTTAAAGGCATACGCCAGTGTTCGCATCCCATTTTCGGCAATGGCGTCCGCTTGCTTCAACACAATTGACTCTTCTACCCGGATACATCTTTTCAGAATCGACTCAACCGCGCCTTTGGTAATCACCAGAAACTTATTCTGGAAAGCGTGAACGGTCGTCATCATTCTGCGATCGCTTTCAAATGGGATCTCTTCCTTGCGTACGAACCGCTGAGTAGCATCGATTAGTTGCTGGTTATGCTGATGCGCATAGACCACTGCGGCCACCTCCGTTGGATCGCCTGTTAGATGGCCATCCGCATACGTGGCATCGTGATTTAAACTCATCGCCAACAGCAGTAATTCCTGTGCCGGCATACCGGACAACGACAAAGATGGATCGGGAATCCAAACTTCACGCACCGACATTTGGTTGAGGGTGAGCGTGCCGGTTTTGTCGGTGCAGATGTAATTGACCGAACCCAATGTTTCAACGGCCGGTAATTTCCGGATCAAGGCTTGCTTGCGTACCATTCTGCGAGCCCCCAAGGCTAACGCTACCGTAATCACTGCTGGTAAGGCTTCCGGAATGGCGGCCACGGCCACTGAAATGGCGGTCATTAACATTTGCAATTGATCCTCGCCCCGCAGCATTCCGATCCCATAGATCACCAGGCATATAACCACAATGATGGCGGATAATTTTTTACTAAAATCCGTCATTCGCTTTTGTAACGGAGTTTCGGTTTCCGGCTGCTGCAGGAGTGAAGCGATCTTTCCGATTTCTGTTCGCATCCCAGTGGCTACAACCACGCCTAAAGCTCTTCCGTAACTTACCGTAGTCGATTTATAAGCCAGGTTGATCCGATCCGCCAAAGGAATCGACTTATTCTCTAGGGTGTCAATGATTTTAATAACCGGATAAGATTCTCCGGTGAGCGATGCTTCTTCAATTTTTACAGAATGAACCTCTATCAATCGAAGGTCGGCAGGAACCGTATCACCGGCTTCGAGTTTAACAAGATCTCCGGGAACCAGTTCGGTGGCGGGCACGGTTCGCATGACTCCACTTCGAATTATCCGTGCTGTGGATGCTGCCAGTCTTTTCAATTCATACATGGCCTTCTCGGCTTTATACTCCTGAAAAAAACCGACTATTGCGTTGAGGATCACAATTACCAGAATGATAATGGCATCTTTGCTATCCCCGATAAAATAGGAAATGATTGCTGCGGCAAGCAGAATCAAGATCATCAGTTCCTTAAACTGGGCCGCTAATATCCACCAGGCCGATTTGCGACCCTGCGCTTGCAACTCATTTTTTCCGTATTTGATTTGCCGCTGTAACGCTTCTGAATCAGAGAGTCCCTGAACCGAAGTTTCCAGGTCCTTCAGTATATCGGGTATCGATTTTTGAAACCAATCCATGCTCTAAATTCCCCTTGAAGTTGATGAATTTTTTGAACATGTAGACTTTTAAACTGATGTTAAAAGTAATGGCGATGAGCTTTAATTTGATCTTAACATCTCTGTTGAAGGCTATGATGACCACAATCAAACTGCAAAACCCTCCACCAAAATCATCTTGGTAGAGGCGGTGCGTTGCCGTAAGGCTTTTGCGGGTGCATATTCTTCTGATGACCACCAGGCTTTGGCTAATGCAGTTGATGGGAATTCCAGAACCACAAGGCGTTGTGGATTCCAATCGCCCTCCAGGGTTTCAGTTTTTCCACCCCGCACCACAAACTTACCTTGATACTTTGTTAATGAGCCAGGCGTGAGCTTTTTGTAATCCTCGTATTCTACCGGATTATGGATTGTAACCTCAACAATAATATAGGCTGCCATGGGTATGGATTTGCATTCGATTATTCTGATTCTCTGGTGGTCGTTGTTCCATTTACCCTACCGTACGCCTCAATGATATCGCGTACTAACCGATGGCGCACCACATCGCGTTCATTCAACTCGATAAACCCGATGCCTTTTACCTGATTGAGAATGCGCACGGCTTCTTTTAGACCCGATCGTTGGTTGGGTGGTAAATCAATTTGGGAGGTATCCCCTGTAACAATCATTTTCGAATCCGGACCCATGCGGGTAAGAAACATTTTCATTTGCATGGGAGTAGTGTTCTGCGCTTCGTCCAACAGGATAAAGGCATTGTTAAGCGTGCGGCCGCGCATATAGGCCAAAGGTGCAATTTCAATGATCTCGCGTTCCATATAGTATTTCAACTTCTCGAACGGGATCATATCATTTAAGGCATCATATATCGGGCGCAAGTAGGGATCAATTTTTTCCTTCAAATCTCCGGGCAGGAACCCCAGGTTTTCTCCGGCTTCCACCGCGGGCCGGGTAATAATGATCTTTTTGATTACCTTATTCTTGAGTGCCTTTACCGCCATGGCTACCGATACAAAGGTTTTCCCCGTTCCGGCCGGGCCCAGGGCAAACACCAGGTCGTGATCCTGAACGGCTTTTACAAGGCGTTGCTGATTAACCGTTTTGGCTTTAATCGGTGAGCCTTTCGTACCATAAAGGATAACTCCATCGGGCGAGTCTTCCGGTACAAAATCCTGACGTTCCTGGGTAATATAGCCGCGCACATTTTCTTCCGTTACCTTTCCAAATTGATGGAAATGATCGATCAGCGAGTTAACAATGTCAGTGATTTGAAGGATATCGGGAGCTTCTCCCTTCACCAAAATCTCATTTCCCCGCGAAATGATTTTACTTTTCGGAAAGGCTGCAGCCAGTTCAATGATGTTCTTGTTTTCTACACCTAAGAAATCGGTGAGTGGAATATCTTCTAAAGTGATGGTTTTCTCGATCAATGCGTAAAATGGTTGAAATCAATTAATTTTGATGTCGTAAAAGTAAACAAATCCGGCCCAAGCTAAAATACCAACCGGATACCTGAATGGCCATTATTACTCTTCTTACCGACAGCGGTGAAAGCGACCACTACGTGGGCGCAGTAAAAGCCAAAATCATCAGCATTAATCCAGGCATTACTTTGGTAGACATCAGTCACAAAATACTCCCTTGCGACATCGCACACGGGGCTTATGTGTTAAAGTCGGTATTCCGCGATTTTCCGAAGGGAACTGTGCATCTGGTTGGAGTAGATGCGTCCGGAAACCGGGATGACCAATACCTGGCATTGCACCTGGAAGAACACTTTTTTGTTGGGGTAGATAATGGTTTGTTTGGATTGATCAGTGATCAACATCATCAGCAAGTTGTTCAACTGAATTCGATCAATCCGGTAGACAGCACCTTTCCGGAAAAAGACATCCTGGCTCCTGCCGCTGCCAAACTTGCCAGTGGTGTTGCAATCAGTACGCTAGGTAAGCCCTTACCAGCGTTTCGGAAAATGATCAACAGGCAAGTGAAAGCCACCAGGCGAATTATTGCCGGCCATGTGATTCGGGTTGACAACTACGGGAACCTGATTACCAACATCAATAAAGTGGACTTTGAGGCTCTTACCAAGGGCAGAAATTACACCATTCAGTTTGCAGGCGAAAAATTCAGGCGGATTCATACTAATTATTCACAAGCTGACCAGGGGGATTGCTTTTTGATATTCAACAGTTTGGGATTGTTAGAGATCGGGATTTATAAAGGCAATGCAAGCGAGTTGTTGGGCTTACAATACGATAGCCCGGTGAACATTACATTTGAAGAATAAACAGACGCAAGTAGCAAGTATCAAGACATAAGATTTGTTTTCGGATTACGTGTTTTTATAACCGGTCTTGCTACTTATATCTAATGTCTAACGTCAATATGATTATCCGAATTGTGCGTATGCACTTTACCGATGCCGGGGTAGACGAATTCCTGGAAATTTTTGATCGCCATAAGCAAGCGATCCGCAATTTTCCGGGGTGCTTGCACCTGCAATTGTTGAAAGATTCAGAGGATGCGAATTGTTATACCACGCTAAGCCACTGGAATGATCCCCAAAGTCTCGAAAACTATAGAAAGTCGGAGCTATTCGCTGAGGTGTGGGGCCGTGTAAAGACCTTATTTTCAGAGCGAACGCAAGCCTTCTCACTCGAGAAATTTATTGAG
The DNA here is from genome assembly GCA_964488465.1 of uncultured Ohtaekwangia sp. GTDB lineage: Bacteria > Bacteroidota > Bacteroidia > Cytophagales > Cyclobacteriaceae > ELB16-189. The sequence goes on from CAZAUN010000011.1 coordinate 62,811, forward strand.
GTTTGAGTTTTGCCAAAAACCAAGATTTGTACATCTTTGCAACCCTGATTTAGTAGCCAGTTGACTGAATCTGAAAATTGCCTAAGTGGCGGAACTGGTAGACGCGCACGACTCAAAATCGTGTACCGAAAGGTGTGCCGGTTCGATTCCGGCCTTGGGTACAAGACCGGACAAATCGATTTTTTTATCGGCTTGTCCGGTCTTTTTTTGCTTGTAATCTTTTGAAAACGTGTTAATTAGAGTGAGGACTTGATTCACCTGCAAAGTTCGATAATTGTCAATCTGACGATCATAGAGTAAACCTCCAGGAAAAATCAATTCCTGTAGTTTAACTCGCTGGTCAAAGTCCAAAGAATCCCACAAATCACTAAGATTTTCGCATATTTTTAGAGCGTGTGCAACGAACTTTTCAGGGTTCGATAATTTTTTCGTTGAGTCAAAAAACGTATCAGAAATTTCATCGATTTCAGACATGATCTTTCCACCCACTTTATCAAAAATTTCATTGGTAATCTCACCTAATGCGAACCTTTCCTCCAACAAGTCCAGCTTCTTCTTAAGTTGAGTCAGCTTCTGCTTGTTAACACTTTTCAACTCATCGTTGGATTTATTCAGGTAATCAAAGCTGATTAAAAGTTGCTCTTTTAATAGGGGCGATATTTCCTTGTCGATTTGATATTGCTTCAGAAACTGGCGAAATAATTCGTGCATCCGAATTGCACTCCGATTGCATTTGCACCCGATCTTATTGCATTTGTAGTAATACAACTTTTTTGCCTTCACCAGGTAGGCGGTAAATGGCGTACCACAGGTGCTGCAACGAACATAATTCTTCAGCGGGATTCTATTGTTCTTGGTGTATTGCTTATACCCATACGCATTTTTCTTTAATGCTTCATTGGCGCTGATAAACAATTTCTCAGAAATGACAGGCTCGTGTATTCCCTTGATCAATTTGCCTTCCAGCATATTGTTGGAGAGGTATCCACAATACAAGGGATTCCTCAACATATCCGTGAGCCTTTTCATATCAATTGACAATCCCAACTTATTGAGTCGTATGGCTATTTCAGTATTGCTGGAGCCTTGGGCTTTCATTTCAAAAGCCTTCTTGACGAACTTGGCCTGTTCGTTAGGCACGATTACCTTGGTACCTCTTATCAGTTGATAGGTATAACCAATGGGGATTGCACCTGTCCACTCACCCCGTAAAAGCTTTTCACGCATGCCGGTAATGCTTTTTTCACGGCGCAAGTCATTATCATATTTACTAAAGATGAACTGAATATTCTGTTGAAGCACACCGGCGTGGGTGGATACGTCAATGGGTTGAGTGACAGCGACTATTGAGATCCCATATTTCTTTAATTCAGAGGAAATGAAAATGGCATTGTCACCGGTTCGGCTGAAGCGGTCCAGACTAAAAACAAGGATGAAAGAAATTCTCTCACGCTGCGCTTTAACAAACTTGATCATCCTGTTGAATTCCTTGCGCTCATCTGATTTGGCGCTTTCGTAGGTACCGCCAAAAATTCCCAGTATCCGGAGGCTATTTTTAGAGGCATATTCAAGACAATACTTCTTTTGGGTATCCAGGCTTTTATTTGTTTCTGCTTGTTCCTTGGATGACACTCTTGTGTAAATAACTGCGTTACTGCCTTTCTGTGTCTGATTGTATTGTTCCTTTCCCTTGGCGAACTTTGTCAGATAAAATGAGATGCTCATATTGATCGGGTGGTTGTGTCTGTATCAGTTCAAACAAGATCACAGACAATTGTTGAAGTGTGTCTATCACAGCTTCTGCCTGTTGATCTGAACACCCTTTAAATCGGGGACATGATCGTACCCTGTCGATGCTAATTTTGGGATGTTCTGGTAGGAATCCTGATCTCACAATCCTTTCTGCATTTGAGCTTAAAGATTGTAAATGTCGATAGATCAAGTTCCCAAGTTGCTACCCCATGGGGTTTATTTTCATTGACAAGTTAAAAAATACTTTAAATAAGTCCCTCATCAGCCATTGACAAATAGGCTTCTTTGGTGATGATCAGGTGATCCAGCAAAGGCAACTCCAGGAATTTTCCTACTTCGGTGAGTTTGCGAGTTAAGCGGATATCCGACTCACTTGGGGTGAGGTTGCCGCTGGGATGGTTATGGGCGACGATGAATCCGGAGGCGTTGGCCTTAAGTGCGACGACAAACACGACTTTCGGATCTACGACGGTGGCATTGGTTCCACCCGAAGAGATTTCACAAATGCCGAGAACGCGGTTGGCCCGGTTGAGGATAATCATCTTAAATTGTTCAATCCATTCAATCTTATCCTGATCCCAGGATTGTAAAAATATTCTGTGCGCATCAGCTGATTGTTTGATGGCGGATCGCGTGGAAGCTTTTTGTGGTGAGCGATAGGAAATTTGAATTTCTGAGACTTGAAGACAAAACTGGTTTTCCATAACTGTAAGAATTTAATTATGGCACCTGGTTTTAGCTGTGGCGTTCGGCGGCCAAAAGGAAAAGGAATAAATGGGTCACCGAATTCAGGGATTTTCTGAGTCCTGCCAAGTGTGGATAAGGACCCTTTTATGCCGGAAGCTTTTGGCAGCCGAGTAAGCCACGGCTTAGATTTGTGACAGAATTAATTCTTACAGGACGGAAAAACGATCCGTACAGGTCAGGAGAAATTGATTCTAAGATCAAACAGTTATGGAGGAATAAACGACACTCTATGAGTCTTCAACGGCAACGGATATTTATTGGTGATACGTCCTTTGATCACTACTATTTATGTCATTACAGAAGGTCACGATCAGGTTTTGACAAGCTTTCACGGAGTCTGATTGAATTTAAAAATGGATCTCCTGTGGATGTTCAGGCGTGGACTTCGGTTGCCTGCGAAATGATTTCCGAGGTTGGTGACGGTAATAAGGTAACGGTAGTTCGTGCCCTGGGGAGTCAGGAATTGACAATTGATGATGGGGGAACGTATACATCGTTGGATGTATTAGCGCGAGGGATAGCAACTACTTTGGGAGGTCCCTACCTTCCCGGGTTATTACAGAAAACCCGCCAGGTCCAACCTCTTAAGTTGTTATCACGGGTAGATCGTGGCCTGGAATTACAGAATGTGTATACGTGCTTACCGGCTGCAGAATATACAAGTGAAGTGTTGATTGTGGATGATATCCTGACGACGGGCACAACGATACAGGCAATCGGCAAAGCGATTCTGGACATCAATGCACAAGCAAAGATTACTGCCTTCACTTTGGCTTATGCCGATTTGTATACACGGAGTGATGACCCTTCCCTATCCAGCTTCTCCTATCAGTGGCAATCGATCCGAGGCTGGGTTGCCCGGGATCATGATGAAATGTATGCTGCGCTGATGCCGTTGGTTAAATCAATCAGAAATGATGAATGGTAATTATTGTTATTGTTGTTGTTGGGGCAGTTGGAATGTGGGCAACAACTGATGTTGTCCACATTTCAACAGCCCGGACTTACCGTGAGATTCTGGAGACCGGTTGAGGGTGTAGAGTAAGACCTACCATGGCGTTGATGGGTCGAAAGAGTTTGAATTTCCGCAGGTCATTGACAGTAATTTCTTCTTCCTTAATCTGATTGCTTTCCAGGAGCAGCTGACGCATGGTACCTTTTAGAAGCGGATTTGCCGGAGTGACCCATTGCTTTGACCGGAACAAGAGTATATTTCCGATGCTGGTATCGGTGATGAGGTTATTTTTCACGATCAGGATATCATCAAAGTCGCCGCGGCTATCAAAGAGTTGCTGAAGTTTTTGCCTGTCTGTGAATTTGTGTGCGTAACTAATATCGTCTGCATTTACCAGGCGAAGCGATTGGATCTGGCGGGGGTGGTAGGATTCAAATTTTGTTGTGAAGTCAGTGTGATTGTATTCCAAACGGCATTTAAGAACGCCTTTGACGGGGGGTGTTTTAATGATACGGGAAGGGTCAAAAGTCAAATCCTTCCCGATTACCTGGAGGCAGGATTGATGCATACGCGCGATATGAAGAGTTAGATTTTCAGGAACGCCATTTTCAATACGGATGGATTCAAACAGTGGGAACATAGATTTTGTCAATCAACTCCTGATATTCTTCTTTCCAGTTGCTTGCGGCGGTGATGCCACCACCGCTGCGATACCAGAATAGGTTATCGTGTAATTCAATATAGCGAATCAGGACACAAGATTCCAGCCGATGACCGTCAAAGGCACCTGCGACGCCACAATAGTATCCACGGGTTTCCCCTTCAATAGATTTAATGAGCTGTGTAACTTTCTTTTTGGGTGCACCGGAAACAGATCCTGCAGGGAGCAATGCCATGAAGAGGTCTCCAAAATTCTTTTTGTAATGCGGTTGCAGGAAGCCCGAGATGCGGGAGCTGATTTGGAGCAGGTTATAGTGCGAAGAGTTGATCTTTGTGGGGAACCGGAATTCAGGGACGGTCACATTGTCGGCTACTTGTGCCAGGTCATTGCGGAGTAAGTCTACCACGGTGATGTGTTCGGCGAGTTCTTTGTTGTTTGACGTGATTTTCCCGAGGGCATCGGCCTGGTCACGAATGGTACCTTTCATGGGAAAAGTGGAAATCACATTATCCTCGATGGTTATAAACGTTTCCGGGGAGAAACATACAAACTGATTGTCGTAAAGGATCTTATACCTGGAGCGGGCGGTGAGGAAAATCTCGCGAAGGGATGCTGTAGTCCGGATTTGCGTTTTTGAGGTAAGGTTAAGCAGGTAAGCATCACCCCGTTTGAGGTGGTGCAGGGCAGCTTGAAATTTCCCGAGGTATATCTCTTCCGGGAAAGGTACCGGTTCAAGCCAAATGGGTGCGCCCGTGGTACTATGGTGACCATTGTTCAGGCCATTAAAATCAAAAAAAATATTTCGGGTGATGGTTTGATTGAGCGGGATGACGTGGGGATGGTTCAATTCAAAATCAAACAGGAAGAAGAATGGGGTCTTCTCTTTACTGTAGAGATTCATTTGATTAATGGCATCCATGGGCCGCCAAAAATAGGCGGATTTTAATTATCACGAAGGGAAACAGGAACCCTGAATTGCTTCAGGGTCCTGATGAAGTTAAACGCCTATGCCTTTGCGTCTACTTTTTTTTTGACCGGGTTCCTGCTCTTCCCCCGCTGCAGCTTTTATTTTCTTGTCGGGGGTTTTTTCCTGTTCTGATTTCTTTTCGTTCTCCTGGAATTGTTTTTTGAAGTTGGCGTCATAGACGATCATGGACTTAAACTGGGGGTTTGCTTCCAGGTACATGCGTGAATCTTTCTCTTCGCGGACAAAGGTGACGGCCGTGAGGTTTCCCTTGTGGAGTGAATTGAGCAACCGTTCTTTTTGATCCGGCTCAGAGAGTTCACGGATGGGATATTTGGACAGGGATTGTTCCAGGTCGTAGCCATACCCTTGTGTGAATTGTTTTACCTTGAAGTTGTCGTGTTGATCTTTTTCCTTGAAGTCAAGTTGCAGCCAAGCGTTGTAGGGCTGATTTTCCTTGTTGGTAAGGTCTTTGTTGACGGCGCGTCCGGAGAGCAGGTTGTATGCTTCCTTGGCGGTGATCCCTGAGTTGCGGTTGATGTAGAAGGTCTGGGAGGTTGCCTTTGCCGGATCCTCAGGGTTAAGGGTTGCCTTGTAGCTGTTGAAGAAGTACATGTCCGACTGGTTGGATTTCCGGAAGTCGAGGACGTAGTTTACTTTTTCAGGAGTTTCTCCGCGTTTGTATTCTGCGGAGTGTTCAAGCTGGAAGGTAGCTGGTCCCTTTTTTAGTTGTTCTTCCAGTTTGTCGTTCAGTTTTTCTCCGAAGCCCAGGTACTTGAGGCTGTCTTTGAGGAAATCATAATTTTTCTGATTCATAATAATTATTGTTTAAAGTGTGACATGCGTGATGACGATGAGTTGATGGGAAGCATGAGTGGGGCGGCACGCATCAGGTGCCGGTTTTTGATTGTGAGCTGCAGGTGGCGTCCACCGTTCCGTTCCATGATTTCCATGTGGAGGCGTTTGGCATCGGGGATGGTAAACTTTCTTAACGCGATGATATATTCTGATGTCTCCTTGCCGGCCACTTCAGGTAGTTGTGCGCCCGGATACAGGGGATTCAATTCAATTTCCTGGGAGGCGGTACGCTTCAGGCGGGACTTATCGCGGATATAGGTGTTGAAGGATTCGGCCTCGAAGCTGATGTTTGATTTATTGGTGAGTTGGATGCGCCACAGGAGTAAATGGTTATGTATGTAGACGCCGGTTAGTGCAGCTTTCATAGCATGCTTCCGGATTGCCAGATGATGCTTATTGCGGGGTGCGGAAAGTGCGGACTTGTAGAGGGCGGCGAGGTCTGTTTCGGTCAGGCCTTCTTCGAAGGTGACGGGTTGTATTTGGGTAGGTTCCCTGAACTCACGGAGGAATGAATGTGGGTCCGATGCGTAATTGACGGTGAGTTGATACAGTTTGCCATCGGCTGTGATGACGGTGAGGTTGGTTTCTTCGAAGGCTTGTTGTCCTGCTTTTACGAAGAGTACGTTGTTTATTCCGGTGGCTTTTTGGACAAGCACATCCCGGCTGCCACGGTCAACGCTTTTAATAGCGGCGGGAAAGATGATGCTGGAGGTTTTGTTGTGGGTGATGTAAAAAGAAGAGTCCTGCAGTTGTGCCTGTGCTTGCAGGAAGGAAAATAGAGTAATGATGGTTGTGATTGTTTTCATGGTGTTTGGGGATTATGCGTTTCTGATCAGGATGGAGTATCCGGCTTTGACAATGACTTTGGTCAGTCTGGTTTTTTTGCTGAACAGGCTGGTTACGGCCTGGAGTCCTGCTGAAGTAGCTTGTGCTGTCAGGGAGGGGTTGAAGGTTGAGAACTGCATGCCATCCAGTGCCTGGCCGGTGGATTCTTTTGCGACTTCGCGGGAGATGGCGCCGGGAATGTAGATTCCTTCGAGGCCATCAAGGTCAAATATGGAAAGGGAAACGGGGATGATGGAATCATCGAAACGAATGGAGTTGATTTTGACTTTTAGCCGTTCACCGTCAATGGAACAAATGCCATGAATGAAGTGGCCTGAGGGGATGTGTATGCCGTTGATTTCAACGGGGGCAGTGAGGCGCATTTTGATGGTGGCTCCCGTAACGAGTTGACGGGTTTCATGAATGACGGCCTGAATGGATTCGGTGAGGGTGGAATCTTTGCCAGGGTTGTCCGAGAGACCGAAAAAATCATTGGAAGGTTGCGATGTTTGATTGGTGGAGTGATCAGTGGTGTTGAAAGAGGAAATCTGAAGTGTGTTGGTGACCGGTAGTACGGAGTGTGTTGGTTGTTGTTGTGCAGGGGATTCTTGTTGGATGCGGTCGGGGTTTTGGATGTTCAGGATTTTATCAAGGATTCCGTCAAGTTGTTGGATCTCGGGGTTGGTAGTTTCGCCGGAGTTCATCATGATCATGAGTTGTTCGAGGCGATTGATGTCTTGCGAGAATTGCGGGTCTGCAGGCAGGGTGGTTTGGGATGGTGCAGTTGTGGTGACCGTTGTCCTGTTGAGTTCCTGGTAGAGTTGGTTGAGTTTGGCGTTAACTTTTTCTTCGTTGACGTCACGGGTTGTTGAGGTGGAGAAAGAAGTGTTGAATGAATTGGAAGGCGGCATGGTGGCGGTGAGAAGGGCGTCCTGTTGCCAGGCTTCGAAAAATTTGACAGAGTCTTGCTCTGCTTCGCGGTAGAGGGAGAGCTTGTCTGTGGGTGTTGTGTTTTGGAATTGGGCGTTGGGGAGTTCCAGGTTGAGCCCGGCCGTGTTGACCACCTGAGCTTGCGCCGGCGTTCCTTTTCCTCCGCCCAGCGCCCAAAATATCATCGTCAGGAATGGTAGCGCCAGCAGGGGCAATACCATGAAGAATTTTCTCTGTTGAAGGAATTTCTGTGAGTGTTTCATAAGCGTGATGATTTAAGTGATGGTTACTTATTCTGATTATTGTCATGCAGTGGAGTGAATGGCAGCGATTGGTGATACAGTTTGAGCTGTTCACCGGTGATTGGTTCCCATGCGGGATGATTTCCCGGAGTGGGGAATTCTTTGCGTATGTACAGATGACCTTGTTTGTCGATTGCGAGTGTGAGCGAGTAGAATGTGCCTCCGTGCAAGCCTTTGAATTGGCCAAACGGGATTGGACTATCAGGTTGTGGGGCTGTGGTTATTGGGTTGACTTTTGCTGGTGGTACGATGGCTTGATAGAGGATGGTGGTACAGAGTATGGCAATGGTGAGGCCGATGATGAGGAATAGCAAGCGTTGCGTGAATAGAGGCAAGGCGTTGACGCGGGCGCTGAAACGGTCTGACAGAATGCGGAGTTTGGCAGCTGTAGCTGTTAAAGGAGCGGGATTTGGGGGTAAGTGATTCATCGTGATTTTGGTTTACCGGGTTTCCGTATGGAGGTCATTGTTTTGCAGTGTTGTCCAGCGCTCGATTAGAAATCCGTGGGGATTATTATCCGTACGGGTTACATGGCGCAGGTATCCTTGTGTGATGAGCGAGCGGGTGACGATGGAGGTGGTGCGGATGATGCGTTGGCGTCCGAAGAATTTGAAATAGAACGGATATTGGTTGATGTCTACCTGGATGCTGTCCGCGATCAATTGCTGGCTGATGTTGGCGGAGATGATGTTAGAGTAGTACCGGTTTTCGCGGAGGTTATCATACTGGTGTTTGGCTGATGCGTCTGCGAGGTAGAGGGCCTTGGTGATGTTGGTATCGATGGCGCGGTCATCCGGATCCAGTGTAAAGAAATAGTGGTGAAACATGCGGATATGGTCGCGGGCTTCTACGGGGATGTTGTCTTTCCGTTCAGCTGCCCAAGCTTCGAGTGCTTTGCCATTGGAGAGGATATAGATTCTTTCTTCGACGGCGGTGATATGCTGATAGCTTTTGTAGATGGTGAAGCAGCAGATGTTGCCACAGGTTATCAGCAGCAGCAGTGAGAATGCCTGGATGTGGCGAAAGGCACTGTCAATATTTTTAAGTTGAGAAAACATGATGTGATGGTGTATGTGGTAGCTGATTTAGTTAACGGGTTGGATTTACTGAGTTTCTTTTCCTGAAAGTTTGTTGGACATATATTGATTGCCTGGCTCGGGGGTTTGTTGTTGGGGTCCTGCGGTAGCATAATGTGAGGCGGAATTGAATGCGGCAGCGGCACCGGCTGCTGTTGTTGTCATGGCGGTTCGGGAGGTACCACTGAAGACGTTGGATACTTTGTATAAGAGGGTGTTGCTGCCGGAAGCGTGCACGATGTAGTTTGCGACGGTGGGCACGGTGAAGTAGCCGATGATGCCCATGACGAGAAAGATGATGTAGGCTGTGTCCGTAGAGCTGAAGAAGGTATCTCCATATTTGACGACTTGTTGGATGTCTATGCGGAGCATGTTTTCCTGGATTTTGGCGATGATGGCGCCGAAGATGTTTGCTACGGGGAGCCAGAGGAAGACGTTGATGTAGCGGGCGACCCAGGCGGTGAGTGTGTGGTGGAGGCCGTCGAAGACGGCGAGGCCGAAGACGATGGGACCCAGGATGGAAAGTACGACCAGGTAGAAGGTGCGGATGGTGTTGATGCACAGGGCTGCGGCTTCATAGAGGATTTGGAGGATTTCAGAGAGGCCTTGCTTGATGGAGTTGCGGAAGCTGTACGATGCTTTGGCCATGGCGAACTTGATATCATTTCCAATTCCATCGAGGGTTCCTTCCTGGGTATCATCGGGGTGTGTGTAGCGGTACCATTTGTCGCGGTCGCCGGCGCCATCGGGGCCGACATACATTTGCCAGGCGGGAGTTTTTTTGATTGCCTCTTCTTTCAGTTTTAGCAGGTAGGCGATAGCGTTGTTTGATGTGGAGACCATGGCGGCGGTACCGGTAACGACGGGTTTGAGAATGCCGTTGATGGTTGCCAGCAGATAGGGAAACAGGAGAATGCAGAGGCCGATGGCGAAGGGGCGCAAGAGTGGGTAGAAGTCGATGGATTCTGCGTTAGCGAGGTGGCGCCAGACACGGGAGCCGATAAACCAAAGGGCTGCGAAGGCGGCGAGCCCCCGCCCTACTCCGATGAGGCGATTGCAGAGCGGCATCATTTCGGAGTAGAGCAGATCAAGAACGCTTTGGAGGCTTTTGATTTCGCCAGTGAGCATCTGTGCTTGTGATAAGGATGGGATAGCAAGGAAGAGAACAAGCAGAGAGGTATGTTTCAAGGTGGTTGTTTGGTTAGTTGCTTTCATGGGATGCGGTTAACGGTTGAGGCCATAGAGTAACTTCAATGTGCGCACATCGCCAGCGGAGCGTGCGCGTTGGATTGCCAACATTTGGGTACGGCTGTTGAACCCACGCAGGAAGATGAGTTTACCTTCCATGTCATCGAAGATGCGGTCAATTGCCTGCATACGTTCCTGATCGCTCATGCGTAGTTTGGTGGCTGTGGTGACCATGATGAGATCATCCAGATTCCTGAGGCTTGCCTGGAAGAGGAAGTTGTAGACGCTGGCCAGGTATTGCAGTTCATCCAGGGAAATGTTGGGATCGTTCCGGAACCGGCTGTTGGCATGACGGTACTCATCCAGCAGCAGTTTTTGATACCGGATGATGAGTGGGATGCGCTTGTAGTTGCGGACGGATGGGTTGACAGCCATCAGGCCGTCGAGGAACAGTTGGTGGAGGGCGTAGTTGCCTTGGGAAATACTTTTGATTGTTGTATAGCCCTGGTCAAGGATTTTGTAGCCGGCATACATATTATTGAGAAGTTCTTCCAGGGTTTGGAGTTTCTCCCAGTTGAGCAGCAGTTGTTGAGCTTCATCCGACTGCGCGGGAAGGTTCAGGGAACCGGTGAAGATGATGGCGAGAATGCAGATGAATTTCATAGTCCGGTAACGTTATTGATTTTGGCAATGGTGGAGATTTCATGTTGCTGGCGGGCCCGGTTGAGGGCGAGTGCGCGTGTATCGGAAGAGAAAGCCTGAGCGAATGCGACTTTGTCCAGCATCTCTTGGTGGAGGGTGGTGATCCGGTTCAAGCGTTCATCGTCCTGCATCTCAGAATGATCCTTCTTGATGATGGTGTTGAGTTCGGCGAGGTTGGCATCGCAGAGGAGCAGGAGGTTGGCGTATACACGAAGGATGTAGCGGACTTCTTCGGCTGTCAGGTGCGGGTTGTTGCGGCAGAAGACGGTGATATTTTTTATTTCCCGGGCGACAGTAAGCTGGAAGGCGATTATGTCTGCGACTTTAGCGGTGTTGGCGATGTGGGGGTTGACGTTGCGCAGGGAGCTGAAGAAATCGCGATGGAGGTTGAAGTTTCCCTGCTTGATGTTGTACACGGTGTTGAGGCCATTGTAGGCGATATCAAAACCCTGACGGATGGTATTAAGGTGAATTTTGAGGGCAGCAATTTGCTCAACGAGGTATTTTTTCTGGGTTTTCTTCTGGCGGAGCCATTCGTCCCAGGTCTGGCCGCAGGCGCCGGTTGCTTGGAGTAATACGATGAGGATGAGGAATGATTTCATGGTTGTCAGGGTTGGATGCCGTAGAGTTTTTTTGTGGTTTGGAGTTCATGCTGGTCTTTGGAGCGTTGCAGACTTAGCAGGACGGCTTGTTGGTTGAACTCCCGGAGGTCCTGGTAGTTTTGTTCGATGTTATCCCCTACCTGGTTGATGAGTTCCAGCCGGCGTGCATCCGACATCTGGGTCCGGTAGGCGTTGATTACCAGCAGGACCTGGTCAAGGTTGTCAATACTTTCCCTGATGATGCCGGTGTACACGTAGTACATGTAGTTGACTTCGTCTTTGGTAAAATGTTTATCCTGGTTGACCATGGACCATGTGAACTGATACTGTTCGACGATTTGTTTCTGGCGTTTAATGATTTGAGAGATCCGGTGGTAGGTGGAGATGGTGCTCCGCACCTTCCACAGTTCATCAAAGTATTCTTTGTAGAGCAGGCGTTGCTTTTCTGTCCAGGATGCGATTTCAGCGAGTTTGAATTTGCTGAGTTGGTTTTCGATCGTCTTCTGGGCGTTTTGCAGCCAGATGGTTTTTGTTTGAAGCCGTTGAATCATCAGATCTATTGCTTTGATGACTTTGATGACTCCCTGCTTGATTACTTCCATGACGGGTATAGAAGGGTATGCGGGTTGCGTGGGTGTGGTTGCCAGCAGGATGGTTACGAGTGCGAGGGTGATGCATTTTTTCATGGTGGATGGTTTAATTTTTTCCGGTTCGGATATCGTGTGCGAGTTGCGTGATGGCGGCGCGGATGTTGCCGTTGAATTTCTTTGTGTATTCCTGAACTTTTACTTTTTCAGATTCCTCGGTTGTGTAGGTGAGGTATTCTTCGAGGGAGACTTCGGTGGCATAGACGCGGGAGAGTGTTCCGCCGAGGCTGATGAATACTTCCTTGTATTTGCGTGTGGGGTCATTGTTTTTATTGAGTGAGAGGATGAGTGCTTTTTCCTTTTCGGTGAGGCCGAGGAGTTGTTGGATCTGGTCAAACTTGTTTTGGTATTTACTTTGGTCGAGCAGGATTTTACAATCCGAGTTGTTGATGATGGCTTGTTTGACGACGGGTGAGCTGATGATGTCTTCTACTTCCTGGGTGACGACGATGGCTTCGCCATAGAATTTGCGGACGGTTTTGAAGAGGTATTTGATATACTCCGCCATTCCTTCTTTGGCGATGGCTTTCCAGGCTTCTTCGATGAGGATCATTTTCCGGATGCCTTTGAGTTTGCGCATTTTGGAGATGAAGACTTCCATGATGATGATGGTGACCACTGGAAACAAGATGGGATGGTCTTTGATGTTGTCCAGTTCAAAGACGATGAAGGGTTGCGTGAGCAGGTCCAGGTTTTCGGTGGCGTTGAGGAGGTAGTCAAATTCGCCGCCGCGGTAGTAGGGCCGCAGGACGTAGAGGAAGTTTTCTACATCGAAGTCTTTTTCTTTCACTTTGTCCTGTTGGAGGACGGTAACGAATTGGTCGCGCAAGAATTCATAGAAGGTATTGAATGAGCGGGGCTGGGTGTTTGGGGTTTCGTAGTACATTTTGAGGGCAATGGAGAGGGCGACATACTCCGAGCGGTTGAATGTTTCGTTATCTTTTTTCCACAGTGCAAGCAGGAGTGTTTTGATGCTTTCCTTTTTCTCGGTGTCCAGGGTATCTTCTGCTGCGATGTGGAAGGGGTTGAAGCGGATGGGGTTTGCTTCATTGTAGGTGAAGTAGTATCCGTTGACCAGGTCACAGAGTCCTTTGTAGGAGTGGCCGACATCGACCAGGACGATGTGAGTTCCCTGTTCGAAGTATGAGCGGACCATGTGGTTGGTGAAGAAGGATTTGCCGCTGCCGCTGGGTCCGAGAATGAATTTGTTGCGGTTTGTGCAGATTCCTTTTTTTACGGGTTCGTCAGAGATATCCACGTGGACTGGTTTACCGGTGAGGCGGTCACCGAGGCGGATGCCGATGGGGCTTGGTGAGGACTGGTATCCGGTTTCGAGGTTGAGGAAGCAAGTAGCTTGTTCGACGAAGGTGTCAAAGGTATCGTTGATGGGGAAGTCCGCTTCATTTCCGGGGAGTGCGGCCCAGAAGAGTTGCGGGGTGCCATCGGATTCCTGGCGGGCGACGGCATCCAGTTGAGCGAGTGCGGAGGACACTTGTGTTTTGAGGTCTTTGAGTTCGGATGGGTTGTCTGTCCAGATCAGGATATTGAAGTGTGCTTTGACGGGTGTGCGTTGCGATCCGATTGCTTCATTGAGGAAGTCATTGGTGGCATCGCGGGCGATTGCATTTTCGCGGGAGTATGCGGCCAGGGATTGGAGGCGCAGGCGTTTGCTTTCCAGGTGGCGGATGGTCTTCTGCACATCTTCCATAAAGATGTATTGGTTATAGATGTGGTTGCAGGGCAGCAGTTGTCCCAGGGGTGATGCGAAGCCGACGCTGAATTTTGTTTTGTCGGTAGAGAGGCGGTCATAGTTGATGCGGGACCCACAGAGTGCAGGCAAGTCTTCCACGTCTGCCAGTGAAAATATCTGCCCATGTTGATCTCCTATGCGCAGTCCGGATTCAAAATGAATATCCCGGAGGATAGGAGTCTGGTCATCGGTGATGAGAAATGTGTATTGCTGGAGCAGTCCCGGATGCCGGTTTGTGCCGATGAGTGCGTTGGCATTGAGGCGATCCAGTTTGATATAGCCGCTGTCATTGAGGATGCGTTCGGCCTGACCGGCAGTATCAAGAAATTCCTGCAGGAGCTGTGGGTTGAGAACATCCGGGGGGACAAGGTGGCTGCGGGTGAGGTTACAGAACAGTGAGTTGGAAAGTTTGCGACCGTTGGGTTTGCGAGTTAGCATGAGGTAGCAGGTGTGGTGCAGGAAGGGTCTTTCGTTAAAGAAGCGATTGCTGGCATGTGCGAGGAATGAGGGTGAGTTTGCCGGGTTGGCGAACTGTGGTTGGAAGTGTTTGGTACAAAACCAATCCTGCTTATGGAAAATGGTATTGGCGGGCAGGGTTTTGATTGCTTTGATGAGGGTTTGGTGCAGGGTTTCATATTCCTGATCCGAGAGTGTGAAGATTTCGGGGAGTGTTGCTTTGAAGGCGATTGTGATGTCGCCCTGCCGGGAGATGAGGCAGTCATGTTCCACTTTATAGATCGGGAAGATTCTTTCCAGGGATGCAGTCATAGGCTAACGGGGGCTGGCGAGGTGGAGAAAGGTTTTGCGGGTTCGGGCTTTGATAGCGCCGGGGATGTGACGGCGGGCGAGTTTCTTCATGAGGCCATATTGCCCGTACGTATCGCTTAGGCGATAAACGGCCATGAACAGCAGGGTGCCGAGGGCCAGGGTGATAAAGAGACAGAGGTACCGGTTGACGCCTATTATATAGAGTATGGCGAAGATGACAAGTATGGCGATGAGGCCTGCCGCGAGGTAGGCGATGTATTGGGCCTTTAGACCCTTGAATTCAATGGGTTTGTTGATGCCCTTGTTTATTTTATATACGCTGGCCATCTCTTGTGTATCAGATGCCGAAGAATGAACGCAGGACGGTGACTACAATGACCAGGAATACGCAGGATCCGAACCAGGCAGCGGCGACCTTTCCGGTGTCCGGGTCACCGCTATTCCACTTTTGATATACTTTGACAGCGCCCACCAGTCCGAGAATGGCGCCGATGGCATACAAGAGGTTGGTGCCAGTGTTGAAGTAGCTGCGGACGCGCAGAGTTGCTTCATTGATGCCGGCATTTCCGTCCTGAGCCAGGGACAGTGTTGCCAGATGGAGGGCGATGATGATCAGAGTGATGCGAAGAGACGTGATTTGTTTCATATGCTATTGGGGTTATGATTTTTGTGACTGATTCTGTTCAGAGGGCCACCATGCGTCTATGGTGGGGAGGTCTGTATTGAGGTTTATTTCACGGAGGGTTGTATATATATAGAGCGTGATGGCGTCACGGAGTGAGGATGAGGCCAGGGCCGGGTATTGTGCGAGCAGATGTTGTACGAGTGGAAATACTTTTATAGCAGGTGAATTGCCGGAGACGGCGGCCAGGGACTTGAGTTGTTGGATCAGGTCCGGGAGTGGACCGATTAGCAGGGAATCAGCGGCAGGTTCCGGGGATTCTTCTTGTGATGAGGCTTGCTGGAATGTAAGGTCCGCGGCGGTGGTTAATGTTGCTGTGGGGGCGGGTTCAGGGTGTACGGGTCCCAGGATGGGAGGTATATCTTGGGGGGAGTTGAAAGGTTTCCGATACCGGTAGATAATTTCCTGGTGGTAGAGGAACAGTGTGGTGACTGCATAGTAGGTGACAAGTACCAAACTGGTGGCGCTGAAGTATTGGGACCATGAAATTGTTTCGAACATACCTTGCTTTGTTGTGACAGCGAAGGTGGGCAGACCTAGGCGGTGTATTTCACAAGTTGGGATTTAGGGGGGAAAGAAACTTGGATTAGACTGAGAAGCCAGTTATCGAACTATTTATTACTTATTAAGAATCTCAGGGTGGCCTACGGCGTTAGTTACACCCAATAAAAATTCAGAATATTATATTTGTACGAAGCTTATAAAAGTAAATTAATATCAATTGATAAGAAGAGTAATAAATGGTACATAGAACAGATGAAAAAACAGCTATTAACTTTACTATTGATATGGGCATCAGAAAACTGCTTCTCACAAACTGATTTTAGAAGGGGCTATGTAATAACAAACGCCAAGGATACATTATTTGGCTTAGTCGATTATCGCGAAGGTGCCAAGGCTTATAAAACTTGTGCTTTCAAGAAATCAAAAAATCTCAATGAATTTATCTATGAGCCAAGTGGAATAATTGGATATGGATTCGATGATGACAAATATTTTCAATCAAGAGAAATCTTCACAAAAGGTCAATCATCAGAAGCTGTCTTCCTAGAGGTAATTGTTAAAGGTTTAGTAAGCTTGTATAAATTCGAAAATATTTTTTTTGTCGAAAAAGATAACAATGGACTGCAGCAACTGATTAATGAAAGAGAAGAGACAATCGTCAACGGAATTACCCGAGTAAAAAACACGAATCAACACATTGTAACACTTAATATGCTTTTGTATGATTGTTCAGAAATAAGTGCAAAAGTTCAAAGAATTGGATTAGACGAAAAGGCATTAACAAAATTGATCACAGAGTATAATAATTGCCAGGGAGATTCAAGCATTATTTTCAAAGCCAAAAAGCCATGGGTTAAGGCACTCATTGGGATTACAGGGGGAGTAAATAATTCACAATTAAATTATGATCCTAGTCTGGGATACGCACATTTAACAGGAGAATTCGAAGCTTCTACTTCTCCTATTGTAGGAGCCTCATTAGATATTTTATCGCCAAGGATAAACGAGAGACTTTCATTTCAAAGTCATATATTTTTCTTAACATCCCAATATTATAAATACAGTTTTTTTCAAACTAATTTTTCTACTGAAATAAATTATGTTACCATTGAATTACAACAACTTAAGATTCCAATAGGCTTTAGATACATCTTTCCAACAAGAAGTCTAACTCCTTATTTTGGTCTAGGTTTATCTAGTACCGTTCATTTAAGTACCAGTAGCAGTTGGATTCAAGTGACAGAATTTAACAATGTTGTTGAAATCAAAAATAATGAAGTATCTGGATTAATTGGAAATCAACTTGGTGTTTGGGGCGGTTGTGGAATTAGTAAATCCATTCATGATAAGTTAAATGTATTTGTTGAATTTAGATATGAGCAAACGGATGGTATCTCTCAAGGTTTACGTGGGGCGCAGTCAGATCTTCAATCAAAAATCATGAATTTTCAAATATTAATCGGAATTAGAACGAATTAGAATGGTTAAGAATTCTGCTACGACATGGATTATTCTAATTTTCATGTTTTCTTTTATAACATGTGATAATTACGAATTCCCAAAAAGCCCTTACCCTAGGGTTGAGACTCTTCCCGTTGTTAACATTTCAGAAACAGGAGCAATGTTTCAGGCAAATATTATACAGCTCGGAGAGAAAGAAATTACGAATCATGGATTTGTATGGGGACTTAATGAAAATCTATCAGTTGATAGTGATGAAAAGGTTCAGCTTGGAGCTATCCAAGGTCTGGGTAATTTTGAATATAATATTAAGTCAGGGCTTTTTAAGGGTCAGACATATTTCGTAAAAGCGTTTGTTGCTACTGCAGATTATTTTCTCTATGGTGAAGCTGAATCATTCACAAGTATAGGAAGTACCCCACCAATAATTGATAGTTTCTTGCCTTTAGGTGGCACTTGGGGAGACACAGTAACCATTAAGGGTAAGTACTTTAGTGCAGTAGCTAAAAATAATTTAGTAAAATTTGAAACTTTTGAATCAAAAGTAGTGGCAAGCAATGATTCAATCATTCAGTGTATTGTTCCTGATGATATCCCTAATAAAACAATTGCTATTTACGTAACTGTTGCCGGGTATCAATCCCAATCAATAAATAATTTTGTATTACAAACTCCCACTATTGAAAGCTTTTTACCCACTCAGGCAACGTTTGAAGATATTGTTACTATAACTGGTACAAATTTCAGTTCCGTAAAAGAAAAGAACCTAGTTAAATTCAATGAACATATTGCAGAAGTGACTGAATCATCGAATTCACAACTAAAAGTAAAAGTGCCATCCGCAATAAGAAAAAAAGAGAACGTAATAAGTGTTACGGTGAATCTTCAATCAACAAATGCGAACGGGCCTTTTATAGTTAGTCCCCCATCAATAAGTTCCATTTCTACTACCGAGGCATTTATTGGAGAGACAATCTATATAAATGGAGCTAACTTTAATCCGCTTGTAACCGCCAATAGTGTGCTACTTGAAGGACTTCCCGCAAGTATTTTAAGTGCTACAAAGTCATTAATTACAATTAAACTCCCAAATGGAATTTATAGAAAGCGTTCATTCCCGATTGAAGTTATTGTTTCCGAACAAAATGCTATTAGCCAAGAAAAACTGACATTGCAAGATACTTGGATCAGGAAAGCAGATGTTCCGCATGGTCAGTTTGGAAGATCTGCGGCAGTTGCATTTTCAATAAATGGAATGGGCTATGTTGGCTTGGGGCATGGTGAAGTCGGGAATAAATTTTGGCGATATAATCCTGTAGAAAATTCCTGGACAGAAGTTGCCCCATTTCCCGGGGGTCAAAGAGCAGGAGCGACAAGCTTTGTGATTGGTGAAAAAGCTTATGTAGGACTAGGAGGAGGAGCGCCAAATGACTTCTGGAGCTATAGTCCTCAAAGTAATTCATGGTCTAAGGTTGCCGACTTCCCTTTCGAATCCAATCTGGCAAGAGGCTTCTCCTTAAACGGAAAAGGGTATGTATTAAGAAAAGAAGCAATTGATAACTTTTGGGAATATGATCCAAACTTAAATAGTTGGACTCGATTGAAAGATATTCCAACTGGAAATTTCTCTTCTTATCTTCCTGATGCAGGCTTTGTAATTAATAATAGGTTATTCATTTACTCAGCTGATTTTACTAGTGCTCCAAATCAATTGTGGGAGTTTGACTTTGTTAATAATGAATGGCTAACTAGAGCTAAGCCAGAGGAGAATGATTATTTGATTAACCATTGGACTACTGGATTTTCAGTTAGGGGTAATGGTTATATAAGGGGTGAATTGTTTCTCTATAGATATATTCCAACATCTGACACATGGACTCCCAATCTATATGGATGTCCTGGTGAAAGAAAATTTTCAATGGCTTTTGTCATTGGAAACAAAGCATATTTTGGAACATCATATTCAGGAGAATATGATTTATGGGAGTTTGACCCAGATTATGAGTAGCTAACTAGATAACACATACTCAGCCCTCATTCAGATAGGTGAACAGCATGGATCCAGCGATTGTATCACCACCCGTTGATAACCCGGGTCACGGAAATAGGCTTTGATTTTGGCGGTAGCCAGGTTTTTCAACCTGACGTTGCCATAGAAATAGATCCAGTCAGGTTTATCATCCCGGAAGAACACAGCAATGCGGCCATGCTTATAGAGCGTGAGCGGACATTGGCAGGTATTGTCCTTGACGATGAAATCCTGCCCGGTTTCCGCTCCTAATACTGCGGCCAGGTCAGTTTTTGATTTTCCGATCAGGGCATTGAGGTCAACGGTTATTGAAGATGGTTGAATTGAGAATGAGCTGACCAGGGTCCAGACGGTAAACAGTGCGGCATTCATTATCTGAATTTCCAAAGATGCCGTGATGATTCCAAGCGCTTTGCGATCCATTCAGTCCAATGCATCCATGCGCTGGATGAACCGGGATTTCATTTGATCCAAAAAGCTGGTGCGGTTGATTTTGCGTTGGCGGATTTCCTGGAAGACGCGGTAGTAGTTTCCCAGGTCCACCTGGAAGAGCGCCTGGAGGGCGGCGGCAATCTGTTTGAGGTCTGCGGCACCCTGGTTAAGCGCATCGGTGGCATGGAGTGCGTAGATGAGTTCGATGAGTGACGCTTTGGATCCGGTCCAGGTCAGGGATCCATTGGCCGCCGCGTGAGCGATGGCGATTGTTCTGATGAGGTAGTCGCTCACCCGATCCCCGGCCAGAAGTTGAGACAGGCGCAGGTCGCCGAGGGTGGAGAACGCCGCATCGAGGGAGGGGTTAAGGCGCGCGGGTTGGCGCAGAAAGTAGATGGGATCCAGGTGGGTGTCCTGGCTGAGGCAATACTGATAGAATTCAAAATGTTTTTGGCGGCAGGCGTTTTGTTTTTCCAGTTGGCGGTGGAGGAATTCCAGGCGGGATTTTTCCTGTACAGGTGTGAGGCGTTTGATGCGAATGAGTTTAAAGAAATAGAGGTATTGGCTGAGGAAGTGAGGTTTTACGTGCCGGAAGAATTTTATCTCTTCTACCGGATCCGGAAAAGAAGTTTGGAGTGTGAGGTCTTTGAGTTGCGCCAGGTGTGTGCGGGTGATTTCCAGGGATTGAAACAGGAATTCCCAGGAGTCTGCCGGGTGCGTGATGGCGGCGAGTTGGGTGGTCATTTCGGTCTGCAAGGCAGAGGCGTTTTGAAAGAGGTCTTGAGTTTTCATGGTTATGATAATTTGGATTTGACGATGGTTGCGATATCTTCTTTGATGCGGAAGTAGTTCTGCTGGATTTCAAACTGGGAGATGGTTCTGACGATGGGTATAGGCTGATAGGTAGCTTCTTCGCGCGCGATGGCGGCGTGGTCATTGATGATTTCAGCGTGAAAATTTTTGAGTTCAATTTTCTGAAGCGGGTCATCGGAGACGGTGCCGACGAATTCGCCGGAGGAGAGCGTTGCAATCCGTGAGGGAGGAATGGCAGCATCCAGTTGGGTGGAGCGGCTGACGGAAGTATCGGCTGCGTTGATGGAGATGCTTTCCCGTTGTTGGACGATTTTGCCGAATCTGTCGGAAAGTTGTTTAGCGGTCTCCCCTACTACCTGGCCACTGATGACATTGCCTACGATGTTCATGATGACTTCGGCCTGATCCCGGCCATAGTCCTTCTTGAGTTGGCTATAGTCCTGGACGGCCAGGGTGGTGGCGACTTTGTTGGAGCGGGCTGTTGCGATCAGGTTGTCAATGCCGTTGAAATAGATGGTGGGGAATTCATCGAAGATGAGACTGCTTTTGAGTTGATTTTTTTTGTTGACCAGTTTGATTACGCGGGAGATGTAGAGTGAGAGGACGGCTCCGTAGATCTGTTGTTTTTGCGGGTTGTTGCCCATGCATACCACTTTAGGGTGTGTTGGGTTGTTGATATCGAGGGTGAAGTCATTTCCGGAGAGGACGTAGTAGAGTTGTGGTGATGAGAGGCGGGCCATTCCGATTTTGGCGCTGGCGATTTGGCCTTCGAGTTGTTCCATGGCTTCATTGCGAAAGGCGGATTCGAAGGGGTTGATGAGGACTTCGATTTCCGGTTCAGTGCGGAGCAGTTTAAAGAGAATGGGGTATTCGAGTTGCATGAGTTCGATCACGTGGGGCAGTGTGCAGTAGCGGCCGTTTTCGTGTTTGCGCAGGAACCAGATGATGGCCGTGACGAAGTTGATGGGTGACTCTACGAAGAAGTCGCCTTGTTTTTTTATCCAGTCGCGGTTGAGTCCGAGCATGATGGTGCGGGAGGATTCTGTGGCGTCGGTGATATCGTCCATGGTGGCGGGGTCCAGGGGATTACAGCGGTGGGACCGGGAGAGGTCTTCGAAGTTGATGACATAGAAGTGGGGTGTGACGGGATAGTGGAAGAGTTTATGTCGCAGGGTGTTGTAGACGATGCGTGAGAGGTCATCGAATTTGAAGTCGTAAACGAACAAGGTGAAGCCTTTGGTGATGTGTTGGGTGATGATGTGGCGGATGACGAAGTAGGATTTTCCGGCGCCGGGTGTACCGATGACCAGCAGGGAGCGGAAGGGGTTGATGATGTTGATCCAGCTTTTACGACGACAGCCTTTGAGGATGTAGGCTGCCGGCAGGTTGACGGAGTATTCATTTTGCAGGAGGCGTTCCTCCTGGGGGAATGATTCGTTGAATTTGTTGAAGATATCACGGGTGCCGGTGCGAGTGAGGATGCGTGAGAGCCGGGTCCCTCCGGAGAGAATCAGGAGGAAGCCCAAGGTGGTGATGGTTGTGTAAGCATAGGCAGACGGGTTTGAATGTATCGGTAGGTGAAACAGATGGTGTGCCGGCAAGAAGAGGATGATTCCGAGGAAGATGCTGATTACTGGTGGTGTGAGTTTTGCGTCAGGAATTTTTTTGCCTTTGTTTCCGATGAGTGAGATGGACAGGAGCGCGAGTGAAATGAGTTTGGTATGGAGGGGGTTGTTGAGTAATCCGGTGGAGAGGATGGCCGTGAGGAGTTGGTCTGTGAGAGAGAATGTTATTCCGAGTTGGTTCCAGACGGCATGGCCGGTGAGGTAATAGTGGATGAACAGGACGAGTAGGCTCATCAGGCGGAGGAAATCGATGATCTTCTGGAGAGCCTGGGTATTTTCTGTGGCGGCCATGAGATACGTATTGAGGTTGGAAAGTTGGGAAGTGGCAAAGGAAGGCACCAGTTTCCGGGGTTCCGGAACCCCCCCTGCAAGGAGGTGTGAGGATTATACTGAGTGGTTACTGATTTGAGTTTTCCATAATAAAAAGCGCAACGTAGTGGGAGTAAGTCCTATTTATATGGAGGAGACATTAATAACTTATTTTTCTTAGTTAAGATTTAACTGATAAGTATGCGTGGAGGATCTGTTGAAATTCTATTGGTAGAAGCTGATGAAGTTGAAGCAGAAGCGGTGATCAGGGCGTTTAGGGGCAATCACATTGGAAACCAGATGTTGTGGTTAAGGGACGGGAAGGAGGCGTTGGAATATTTGCATGACCGGGAGGAAATCATGTTGCCCAAATTGATTCTTTGGGGGTTGGACAAAGCGCGTATTGATGATATTGAGAATTTGCGGCAGATCAGGGCAAAGCGGGCTTATATTATTGCACTTGTATCGCAGGAGGACAGTGAATGGTTTGACGGGTTGGGGTTGGCGGTGAATCAGTCTGTGACCAGGCCTATTGATTTGGGAAAGATTTTATCTGTTATAGGCAGTCACGGGAAGTTGGTATTTGTATTGGACAGGGATGAGTATCACGAATAAGAAAAGGTAAGGGGCGGTCACCCGCCCCAGAACCTCGAGCTAAACCAATTAACCAGTAAAAAATAGAGAATCTTTCTGAAAAGTGTGCTTATGAATAGGAGTTACTTCTAACCCATTCAACTATTTTCTGTTTCCATTATGTTGGGTTGCATTTTGGATCCCTGGGTAACCCTTTTCTGATAGTTGTGCCAATCGAACGTGGTGAGTTCGTATTCCCAAAACTCTTTGTTGAAACGGGTACCTGTACTTGTACCCTGACAAGTAATCCGCGGGGTGGTAAGCTTGCGTGATTTGTCAATGGCCATCACGATCATTAGATTGTCTGAACCTTTTTCCGATACTGCTTGACCGAGGAAGAATTGGGAACGAGGACCCAGTGCAACATCCAATACATTGTTAATCCATTTCATAAGGTTGCCTGTTTGATTGCAATATTAGAATTTCCAAAAAACAAGACAGGAGGTATAATAGGAGTAACTCCCAGATGTGAAAGAAAAATTCTTAGAAAGCGGATAGGGTTGATAGCAGGAGGAAAGAGAAGATAGAATTGTTTTAGGTTGTTTTCAGTGTTCAAACCTACCTTGTCATGCACGATCAGCTGCCGGAGTTTCTTTCATCCCTGTTGAAGGAGCTATCTTTGCGCGAAATTTTTTGTCAGGTGTTGGAGGAGCAGACTATTGAGGCTCATCACCATGTGATTGAATACCGGCAGGCAAGCAATCATTTTTTCTTCATGGTTGCGGGACTGGCTGTCCAATATCAGTTGGATGAAGTTGGCAGGCGGTTGATCGACCGGTTTTGGGCCGTTGGTGACATGGTTTATTCCATGGAAAGTTTTTTTGACGGAGCGGTTTCCAATCATGGGGTTGTGTTTGCGGAGGATGGGCAGGTATTGCGGATTGCTTTTGAGGAGGTGCGGCGTTTGATGGAAGTGCCGGCGACACAGGAGGTGTTTTGCAAGTTTTTCAGGCAGCAGTTGGAGGCGGACCGCAGGCGTTTGCATGAGATGCGGTATACGAGTAAGGCTAAACAGCTGGAGCGTCTGATGCGGAGATATCCGCGGCTGGGCACGATTGTTCCGCAGGAGTACATTGCTTCTTATCTTGGGATCACTCCGCAATCGTTGAGCCGGATAAAGCGGCGGGCATCGAAGCAGAAATGAATTCTTGGGGGCTTCATTTCAATTATGAACCTAAGTTCATCAAGTTATTACTCCGCTCCTTCTAGATTCAGGCTTACAATCTATTTATGAGGCGGGTTATCATCATTGAGTTGCTTGCATTTGTATGCATTCTGTTGTTTGCCTATGCGGCGTTCAGCAAGGTACTGGACTACGGAAAGTTTGCGGCGCAGGTGGGGCAATCTCCCCTGCTTACGGGGCTGACGTTTTTGCCGCCGGTGGTGATTGTTGTGGAGTTGGGGATTTGTGTGTTGTTGATGTTGCCGCGATGGAGGGAGCTTGGATTTTATTTGTTTACGGCGCTGATGGTGGTATTTACTTTTTATATCCTGGCGATCCTGAAGTGGAGTCCGTATTTGCCGTGCAGTTGTGGCGGGGTTTTGGAGAAGCTGGGCTGGGAGGAGCATTTGGTTTTCAATGTTGTGTTTTGCGGGGTAGGTTTTACGGGGTGGAAGTTGCACAAGGTGGGAGCCGGAGTGAAACACACCATGGTGCGTGGGGTTACGTTGGTGCTTGCGGGAATGGTTGTTACGGGAGTCTTGATTGGCGGTGCCCAGCGATACAAGAAATTGCCGGGGAGTTTTGTGCGTGAGTTCCCGCCGCATCTTGTGATAGAAACAGACACCGTGATGTTAAAATACAACTCTTATTATATCGCGGGCATGTCCGGTCAGACCTTGTATCTGGGGAATTACACTGCACCCTTGCATGTAATGCGGGTGAATCAGGAGACCGGCGACACGAGTTCACTTTTATTGCGTATTGCCGGAATCGAGTCGCAGAAATTCTGGTCACTCCGGTTGAAGGTAGATTCCCCGTACTATTATCTGATGGATGGGGCTGTACCGGTAGTATTCCGAGGCAGTATTGAATCCGGTTTGGGTAACCGGCACTATTCTGACAGTTTGTATTTCCGGGATGCGGTTCCTGTTGGAAGTAACTCCATGGTATTAAAGTCGTTGAGCGGCAAGGGTGAGAATGTGCTGGGTAAGATGATGGCCTGGTGGCCCTATGCGGATTTCAGGGGTGACATCCTTCGCAAACATGTTGATGGTGTATTCTGTACTGATGGAATTTTGCTTTATGATCGAACTCGTGTGGAATTGCTGTATGTGCATGCGTTTCGCAATGAAGTGATTATTCTGGACACGGCGTTGCGTGTAAAAAGTCGCCAAGCCACTCTTGATACGAACCGGGTATCAAAGGTGAAGACCAAATGGTTAGAGCGTGAGCGATCCTGGATCCTGGCTGAGCAACCTATGCGGATAAATTTGCGTGCGTCTGTGAGTGGCGGTCAATTATTGGTGCATTCAGGGGTACGAGCGAGAAATGAATCTGAGGAGGCTTTTATGTCTGGTGGTGTTATTGATGTCTACGAATTGCCGGACATGCGTTACCGGTACAGCTTTTACTTGTATGATTTAGGAGGAGAGCGGTTGACTGATTTTGCTGTTGAAGGACGGAGGCTGGTAGCATTATATGGATTCAGGGTGAAGCTATATGAATTCCGGGCAGGGTTTAGACCGGGTGAAGATATTGTGCGCGTACAATCAGGAATGGAAGACTGAAAACCTGTACAAAAAAGTAAGTCATCATGTTTAATTTAATTTCAATAGACTATGAAAAAGTTTCAAGTAGTACTGAGTTTCCTTGCGATGGTAATTGCTTTTGGCGGTGCGATGGCTTCTGCCGAGTTCACGACGATATCGGGGTATGAATTTGTTGATGGGCCGGTGCCGCAATGTATTTACAAGATGGAATGTAACCCTACTGGTACCTTTGATTGTCAAGTGCTGACCAATACTCCTGTGCTGCAAGCCTTTGTGTCCAGCACAAGTTGCGGCACCTCGCTAAAGCATACTGAGCAACCTGATTAAAGGTTGGCTAAGGGAAGCTGAATGTTACATATTAACATTCAGCTTCTGATTATTTGCTGTTTTCAATTTGCAAATTTAGCCGGGTCGCGGATGACGATGGCATTCAGGGTCTTTGTGCCTTCGACTAAGTCGAAGCCTTGTTTACGAAGTTGCGTACGCACATCTTCCAGATTCGTCATATCCGCATCGAGCGTAAAGTCAATATTTCCTTTCATCCCTGACTCGTCGACAAAAGGTATTTCCATAACCTGAAAGTAGAATGATAACTCGGCTACCAGATGTGCGGGCGAGCAGTTTCTCAGTGTAAATCCGACGGCATGTGGGGCGGGGCTGATGTATTCTTCACCACCGCGGGTTCGAATTTTTTCGATGGCTCCGGGCCGGGCAACAAATTTCATCACTTTTACTGGTCTTGGCTCCAGGACGACTTCATAGCCAAAGGCCCGGTGCAGGTCTTGCTGGAGGCATTGCATCATCCGTTCGGGGGTATAGGAATTTTCCGGGAGGGTAAGATTATAGTTGTAGGTACCCTTTCCGACATTCTTAATATAGTCATATTGAAATGGAGCGGGGTCTTCCAGTTCAAGGACCGGTTTGAGTGCGTGTTTGCCGTAGAGAACGGAATCCTTGAAGTTCCAATTCCATTTTCCCAGGTAGGCCCAGTGGTAGAGTGCATAGAGCGGAACCATGGCGACCCTGAACCCGCCATAGTGTTTGTAGAGTTTATGTCTTACATAGTCGTCAAAATCCAGGCCACCACCTTGAGTTTCGCCGTTGTGGTGTGTTAATGCAGACAAGTATATAACATTATTGGCACTATCATTGGCAATATCCGCACCTTTGTTAATTAAATCGTTTATCTCGAATTCGGGCCGTTGTCTATCCTTCACGTTCAGGGTTACGCTGTCCCCGTCGATCATGGCGCGCAAGGCTTCCTCTGTGAGATCGCCTCCAGAGGTAATATGTTTTACCATCCCTTGGGGGTCGACGAGGATGATGTGGGGCATGGCGTGTATATTCCAGTTTATGGACAGCAGGGAGTCGTACGCACAAGGCATCTGCAGGTTGCGTTTGACGCGGAGTTTTTCATAGATAGTACGGGAGTTGGAATGGGGTTTTTGGTTGAGTCCGACCATCATCCAGACAAGCTCATCTTTAAATTTCAAGTGGTAGTCGTTGACTTTAGGGAAGCTGCGGATGCAGGAAGAGCAGCCGGGAAACCAAAAGTCAAGGGCCAGCCATTTGCCGCGGAAATCGGAGAGCGATGCGGAGGTGCTGGTATAGTGGGTTATCTCGTTGAGTTTAAAATCGGGCATGGGTTGACCGATGGTTGGGATTTGAGCAGTTGCGTTTACTATTGATAGTGTGCTTAATACGAAACCGGCAAGGAAGGATTTAAAATGCAATACCATATTATTATTGGGTTTAATATTTCAGGAAGGTATAGGAAGATTAGTAACCCGGATTTTGAGTAAGCGCGGGGTTATTGATGATCTCAAACTCTGGAATCGGGTAAAGGGTCGCTGTTGGTTGCCACTTTGGTTTTATTGGAGCCAGGACAGCATCGGCCAGGTTAAATCGTTTCAGGTCAAGCCATCGATGTCCCCATTCGTTGAACAGTTCGAATTTCCGCTCTTGTTGGATGGCTGAAATCAGGGAGTTTTGATCCGATGCGGGTGTGGGTGGCAGGCCGCTTCTTGTCCGGAGTTGGTTAAGATCAGCTTGTGCACCGGCGATGTTATTAAGTCTGGCACGGGCTTCGGCCCGAATCAGGTATTGTTCGGCGAAGCGCAGAATTGTTGAATACTCGACAGGCTGGAAAGCTGCATATTTTTTGGAAAAAGTATAAGTTCCTGAGGTACCTATCCAAAGGGTACGTCTTTTGTCTGTTGGGCTAAAGTCCGTAAGGAAAGAAGAGCGGAGGGCACCGTAGTTTGGTCTTGAGAATGTGTAAAAGGTAAGCAGGTCTTGCGGGAAGGAATCATTCCACACTTGCCAGATTGCTTCCAGCGAATTTTTTCTCATTACCAATGTATGATCTGAAACTAATTGAAACATAGAGGAAGCTGCTATCACCGAGCTTGCCATTGCCTCTGCTTCGGAGTAGTTGCCATTGAACAAGTGCACGCGGGCGAGAAGTGCTGTTGCGGCAAGTTGTATGGGGCGGACCCGTTCGTTATTATAGGCGGAATAATTTTCCGGAAGTGTTTGCTGCGCTTCAGTAAGATCTGATAAGATCTGTTGATAGACTACAGGCACCGGGGTCCTGGGGATACTCTGATTTTCCTGATAGTCTGTTGTAAGCACCAGGGGAACATCCCCAAACAAATTAATGAGATAGAAGTACGAAAAGGCGCGGATGAATTTTGCTTCCCCGGACAAGCGGGATTGAGTAGCCGGGGTTAGTGTTGTGCTACTTTGAAGGCCTTCCAGGATGGCGTTTGCTTTGTAGATGGTTTTATACATATCTCTCCAAAGTCCCAGCACATATTGATTTGCCGGTGTGATGGTGTTTTCATTCATTTCCACCAGATGGGCAACCTGCAAGGGTGATGAAACGAAGTAGGAGATTTGTTCATCGGATGACATAGTTGAAAAGAAACTGATGCTATTGAAGGATCCGCTTGCAAATCCCTGGCTTCGCATTGGGAAGTAGAGATCCAGCACGGCGGATGTTGCGGTCTGATCGCTGGCAAAAACCGTGGATTTGATCAAATCGGTACGGGGCGGATCCACCTGTACCAAGTCTGTGCAAGAGAACATCATGGTTAGTGTTGCTGCGAATAGGTTACGGAATATGGGTTTGATTGATTTCATGATTTTGTGGTTAGAAAGTGAGTTGTAATCCAAGCGTTAAAGTTTGAAGGGGAGGCAGGGAATCACTACTGCGGGTTTCCGGATCAAGCCCGGTGTTGTAGGCGGTGAAGGTGAGCAGATTCTGTCCCTGTACGTAGAAACGGGTCACCCGCATATGAGCGCGGCTTGCGAGTTGTGCGGGGAGAGAAAATGAAAGTGCCACATTTTTCAAGCGTATGAAGGATGCATCTGTGACGGTCTGATCGCTATTGGGATAGAGCGTAGCTTGGAGGTAGTTAGTTACTCCGGCCCGGGCCACTATAGTTTCATCACCAGGTTGCTGCCAGCGATTCAAGGCGTTAACATGTTGGGCCCGGACTGCGGATCCTGTCAGACCAAAGAGTCTGTCATAGCCAGTCTGCTTTACAAACTGAAAGAGAAAGTCAAGTTGAAGAGATTTGTAACGCAACGTGTTGTTGAGTCCGCCAAACCAGTGGGTACCCAGGAAGCGGATAGTCTGACGATCCAACACATTATAGGATCCGTCATTATTGGCATCGAGGTGTGAGTATTGTCCGGTATTTGGATTCAGGCCGGTGAAGTGATAGAGTTTGGCGATGGAAAGTGGTTCACCCACCTGGCATTGGGTAGAATACCCGGGGAAGGTTTCCAGATCAGGAAATTCCAGAAGTTCATTACGGGGGGCAGAAAAATTGAATGCGGAAGTCCATTGGAGCGTGTTGCTTTCGATGTTGATTGTTGTGAGTTCAACTTCGATGCCGGTATTGAGGACGGTGGCCGGGAAGTTGCCTTGAACGGTATTGAAACCGGTTGTATTTGGCAAAGGATAGCCCAGCAGTTGGTTGGAAGATTTGTTACGGTAAAAGTTGATGGAGGTTGCGATCCGATTTTGAAGGAATCCCAGGTCAAGTGCGATTTCGAACTTGCGATTTACTTCCCATGCGAAGTCTGGATTTGACAACCTTGCCGGTGTCAGGCCATTGGCTGTGTGGTAGAATCCCGAACCTGTGATGGTGTATGCGTCCAGGTATTTGTAATCACCAAGTTGGTCGTTACCGGTTGTTCCGTAGGAGCTTCGAATTTTCCCCAGGGACAAGAATGGAATGGATCTGTTAATGAATCCTTCTTTAGAAAAGAGCCAGGCCACCCCGACAGCGCCGAATGTTGCGAATTGTTTGCCGGGACCGAAGCGGCTGGAGCCATCGCGGCGAGCGGTGAGGTTAATAATGTATTTGTTGGCAATGGAGTAGTTGATGCGTCCGAAAGCGGCAGCATATTTATATTCAGAATAGTAGTTGGTTGCCAGGGTGCGAGTTGATGCAGCGGCCAGGTTACGCATGAGTGCTTCGCTGGTGAATCCGGATGCCGACTGTGCGAGACCCTCTGAAATCTGGGTGAGCAGGGTAGCGCCGGCAAGAATATCCAGGCGGCCGGGCCCCAATTCCGGGGTCCAGGAAATCTGTGGTTCAGTGAGCAGGTTACGAAAGGAACTGTTGGAAAAAGATGCACTATTCTGGCCGGTTGCTGCCAGTGCGGGGCTGAGTGAACTCAATGGTACGAGGGTGACTGCGTCCGAACCGTTGTTGGTGAAACCGAGATTGACTTTAACATTGAGTTGCTGAGAGATATTATATTGAAAGATGGCGTTGGCGATCAGATTCTGGGAAGAATTTTCGTAGCGACGTTTGAGGAAGGTCAGTGGATTTTCCATTGATGTTGTCCAGTTGGTCCAACTGAGATTGCCGTCATCTGTGTATAAGGGTGGTGCATTGGGTGCCAGCAGCAGGGACATTCCGGTGAGATCACGGGAAAGGAGATCTGTGCGAAGGAATGAGAAGTTAGCGGAGAGGGTTGTGATAAACTTACCATCGGCAGTTGCGTTGGACAGATTGAGACGAGTTGAGAAACGTTGATCTGAGTTGGTGCCTGGAAAAACGGTAGTTTCCCGGTGATATCCGGTTCCAAAACTAAATGCGGTACGGCCTTCACCACCGGATATTGAAAGTTGCGCATCTGTTATCGATGCAGTGCCTCCGAGAAGTTCATCCTGCCAGTTTGTGTGTCGGGTTGTATCCCAAAGCAGCAAGTCTGGTGCATTAGCTATTGTAGGTACTACATTATCGTTGGAAAAGGCTTCGCGACGAAGGGCGAGATAGTCATCCGTGTGGAGCAAGTCAACCCGTCGCGAAAGCGTAGCCCAACCGGAATAGACGTTTAGGTCTACTTGAGTGGAACCACTTTTACCTCTTCGGGTGGTGATGAGTATGACCCCGTTGGAGCCGCGAGAGCCATATATTGCGGTGGCATCAGCGTCTTTGAGGATTTCAATGCTTTCAATGTCTGCGGGGTTAATGCTGTTGAGGGGGCTGGCTCCTTGTCCGGCTACGGGGTTGGGGTTGCCCAGAATGTTGCCGGAGGTTTCCAGAAAGGACTGAGTTGAAGACATGTAGGGGACGCCATCTATAATATAGAGTGGGTCATTGCCGCTGGCGATGGAGTTGGTGCCGCGGATGCGGACGCGGAAGTTACCACCGGGAACGCCTGTTTGCTGGATGATCTCCAGTCCGGGGACCCGTGCGATGAGTGCAGCCATTGGATTGGCGACTGGTTGCTTGCGGATCTCTTCGCCCTCAACCCGGGCGATGGAGCCAGTTTGAGTTTCACGAGTTGTTGTATAATAGCCGGCGTTGATGGTGACTTCGGACAGACTGCGGGCTTCTTCCTGAAGGCGGACGGTAAGTTCTTCCGCTCCTGAAATGGACAGGGTCTGTGTGGTAAATCCAATAAACGAAAAGGTGAGCTTCTCCCCTACGTCTGCCTGAATGGTGAAGCGGCCTTGAGCGTCTGAGGTAGTTCCCCGGGTGGTACCCGCGATGAGGATATTCACGCCGGGCAACGGGTCGCCGGTGGTTGCATTGATAATAATGCCGGTGATAGGAATTGTTTCCGCTTTGATGCGGGGCATTGAGGATTTGGGTTTGGCTGTGTTGGCTTTGCGCAAGGTGATGACGGCAAGATTTTCATGCACTTTGTATTCAATATGACGTGGTGAGAGCAATTTTTCCAGGACTACATGCAGGGCCTGATCGACCACTTCCATGGAGATTTTGTCCTGGGTATCAATCTGGTCCGGGCTGTAGGCGAAGCGGATTTGTGCCGACTCACCGATGAGCAGCAGTGCATCAGACAGGGGCTGGTTGACGATGGAGAGGGTGACTTTTCTATCGAGCACTTGCGCGAAGTTTGTGTTTGCGGTACAGACGGAGGTGAGGGTGATGGCTATGGCTGTCTGCAGGAGGCTGATTTTCATAAGCAGGAGGAGTTTGGGAGCATTTCTTTTCATAAATTGATTGAGGTTTTGTTGGGGACGTTACAGTTCAGGCAATACCGATCCGCTCTGGATAGTTTCAGATTATTGAGAGCGGGGCCCGCGAGTGCGGGATAAAGAACAGGGGTGCTACCACACTCCTGTTTTCTTTTTTATGAAGAGTCCTGGTGCCGGCGTGTGATCATGGGTTGTTTGAGGGATTACAGCCGGTACCGGTGAGTGTTACATTATTCCCGCTGATGGAGTACTGCAGCGGGAGGATTTCAGAAATCATCTGAAGGGTAATGGGCAACGAGTTGTCCGTGAAGTCTGCGGTGATGTGACAGTTGCGCAATGCCGGAGAGGAGAAGGTGACGGTGACGTTGAACTTTTCCCCGATGCGGGCGGCCACTTCCTGCAGTGTTGCGGCAGTGAAGTTCATATTATACTCTGTGTGCATGGTCAAGGACTGAATCTGTGCCGGTGCCAGTTGTTGGGAAGACACTGTGCCGATGGCGGAGTACATGACTTTGTTATTGGCTTCCACCACTTGCCCTACCGAATCATAGGATGATGAGAGTTGAACTCTTCCGGTGAGTACGGAGAGTTCAAGGCTATCCTGAAAGGAGCGGATGTTGAAGGAGGTGCCAAGCACTTTGACGGAGATCTCACCGCAGTCAACCAGGAATGGGCGTGTGGGGTCTTTGGCTACTTCGAAGAGGCCTTCGCCGGTGAGGACGGCGTAGCGGGTGTTTGGTTTTTCCACGTAGGCAAGCGTACTGCCGGGGCGAAGCCAGACGATGGATCCATCCTGCAGGAGCAGTTTTTCTACATCCTTGTTGCCGGTGAGGACGGTATCCCGGAAGATCCAGAAGGCCAGTGCGATGAGTACGATAACGCTGGCGGCGATGGCATAGACGGGGGTGCGGCGCGGTGTTACCGGAATTTCCTTATCCTGGGTAATGGCTTCGGAGATGCGTTGAAAAAGTTTCTCCGCTTCATCCCGGGAGAGGTTCCGGGGGGAGCCAGATTTTTCTGCGTCCAGCCAGGCATCCAGCTTTTTGCGCTCTGCTTCCGACAGGTTGCCGGTGAGGTAGCGTTCCAGCAGGTTTTGAAAGTTTGAGTTTTCCATAGAGTGAACCGGATGTACCGGGGTATTTGGTGTATAGTGACATAGGGTTGGGCGCACACAAGGTGAAAGGACAATTTTTTTTCATGAGGCTATTGATTTGCGGGCAAGGCTGCCGGGCAGTATAGGCGGACCTGGAGGAGTGTGAGGGCGTATGCCTGTTTGATGAGCGCATCCAGTTGGGACGTATTGAGGGGTGTGAGGTTGGTGCCTACGCTGCGGGCGCATTCCAATTCTGTGGGTGTGGGTTGAGGAATGTTGTTGTAGTCTGTGTTATTGATGAGGAGTTGTGTCAGTTCCTGTTGATACTTTGAAGGATGCTGGGCCCATGCTGAGGGAATCTGGTGTGCGGCGATGACGGAGTCCGGGACATTTTTTTCTTCCAGGTTTTGGATGAATCCGGGGATGCAGTTTTGGAGGTCCCAGCCCAGGGAGAGGTAGGCAATTTGTTTGTTGGCGAGGGCGGTATTGTCATAGATATCCTGGATCAACTGCAGGTTTTTGATGCGGGCCATGAAGATGTCCACGGTGCGGATGAGGACGGTGAGCATGTTGTGGAAGACGGTGCCCGGGGAGAGTTTATTTCCGGCGTCACTGGCGATGATGAGATCACAGGCGTATTGGCCTTGTTGCATGATTTTATGAATGCCCTGGTTGTCATAGACGCCGCCGTCAATGAGTTGGGGCTTAACGCGGTCATAATCCAGGATGGGATTATTGAAGAAGTCCCATTGAATGCGAACCGGTGTGAAGGCGAAGGGTACGCAGGAGGAGGCCATGACGGCGCGTGCTATGGGGAAGTGGCATGGCAGAAATTTTACGGGTGCGGGTTGGTTATTGAGGCGGAGGTATTGGTAGGTGGAGTCCTGCATCCAGCCTTTGGAGAAGGTGAAGGGGCGGCCGGTGTCCAGGTTGGTGGAGCCGATTACGAGACGCGGGTTGTCCGGCAGTTGTTGGAGGGTGGCGGTATTAAAGAAATAGTGGTTATAGCTTTTTTCCACCTGGCGGCTTGCCGGGAAGATGGAGAACTGGAATCTAAGGAAGAGGAAGAAGCCCAGGGCCAGTACGAGGAGAACTGCCCATGGGTATGGTGAGAAGAGGGCATATAGGGCCAGGAACAGGAAGCCGGACAGGAAGAGGATTAATTTGAGAAAGGTTATGGAGAAGATCAGTTGGCGGATGATGTTACAGGTATTGATTTTGCGATAGAAGGTGTTGAAGAAGTCATTAAAGCTGAGGGCTGAGAGGCAGTAGGCTGCGCCGATGATGGAGCCGCCGGAGATGGTGGAGAGGGTGTTGATATTTTTGAGGATGCCCAGGTGGTTGAGGGCTTTGAGGGTGCCGAGGTGGAAGGCGGCGGCGCGGTAGCCGCCACCGGAGAGGGCGAGACCGATTTTCATAGGGAAGGTAAAGTTAGTATGACGTTAAAGATGGGGAGGAAAAGACATTGCGGTGCCAGTGTCTAGGTCTTACTCCTATCCTACTGAAAAAGTTAGCGAAATATTTTCAGGGTTTGGCGTGTGGTTGATATGAATTTCAGGGATAAGAAAATGGGGTCACGTCTGAACTGTGTTGAAATTTTTACAAATCTCGAGGATTCAATTTAACAGCTGGTGATGAGAAAGGTGATGTGACTCAGCGGGTGTCAAAGGGAGTCGGCAAATTGATGGAGGGGAGGTATTTATTTAATTCTACTACATCAGAGATTGTATTGATCTTATCAATGAGATTAGTGCGGGGATTGTATGACACTTCGACCAGGAATCCGGGCAGGGCATACAGGTTTGAGCGATTCAGGTAATATTCTCTTGAGCAGATGTATTCCCCTTCATTCCAGACCACCGCTGCCTTAGCATCCAGGCTCAACAACTTAAATTGTTGCTGATTCAACTTCATACAAAATGAAGTTAGTCAAAATTCAAGAAAAATTGCAAATGGCGGAATTTTGTAAATGTCAAAGCCCCTTCAAGAACTGATCCATTGGGATCTTGAAATAGGCGCAAATTGCATCAAGTGTGCTGACCGTAATATTATTAGTTGCAGTTTCTATCCGGCCAATATGAATTCCGGTATCATTGAAAACGTCCTCTTGTGTTAGGTTGGCTTCTTCCCGAAGCGTTTTAACCTTCTTGCCAATCTTGCGCAAAAGGGTTTCATTCCGGAGATATGCCATGAGGCAATACTCAAGAAAGTGTTTAAAAATATTAATGACATATTTGTCATTATATGATAATTTGATTTACTTAGAATTTGTATTAGAAGTATTTCATTTAAATTAGTGAGTCCTTCAATAGTATTGAGGCACTCACAACTATTTCCTCGTTTTGGTAAACTGGTAATTTAGAAAGAGACGAGGCAATAAGTGTGGTGCTCACGTCATTGGCGTGGGCCCCCTTATTCGTCTCTTGGGTATACCAGTACCTCCAAAACGATAAGGCGGGTTCCACGCCATACTTTTTTGGCGGAACCCATAAAGGCACAGCCAACATGGAGGACACCCAAAAAAGTGAAGCGGACCTGCTTGCCACTGGAAACACCCTGGCATTCCAACGCCTCTACCAGCGGATGGTGAATCCGTTGTATCGCTATCTACGGAAGAACATTTCTTCACATGAAGATTGTGAGGAGATCCTCCAAGATGTATTTACAGATCTTTGGAACAGACGTGAGCAACTCTCCGAAGTCCGGTCTCTGGATGCCTACCTCTACCAAAGTGTGCGGTACAAGATTATCCGGTACATCCAGCACCGGGGTGTAGTAAAGAGATACGAAGATCATTACCGGTTTTTTGAATCCCTGTATGAAAGCCCACAAGTTGAGCAAGAAGAAAATAATCTACAAGTACGTATCCTTGAAAAAATTGAACTACTCCCCCACCACCTGCAGCAAGTCATCCAACTAAGGCTGAAGGAAGAGCTTTCCAACGGAGAGATTGCTGAGCGTTTACAGATAACCAAGCGATCTGTGGAGACCTACTTAAACCAGGCATTCAGATATCTGAGGATGCATGGCAGAGACTTAAGAGTCTAGCTACTTCTTGGCTCCATAAAACTCTATGAACATAGGAGTAACTCCCATATTAAATTCATGATAAGCACCTAACTACCGTAACTTCGTTCCAATGCAACAAAAATAGGGATTGGGGTTTTGAATAAAAATAAGGAACCTACTCAACCATCAATCTTATAAAGATAAGATTACAAATGAAGCATGGCAATGAATTGGCTTTGCCCCCCCATTGCAATTATACTTTTTCAAGTCAATTAAAAGTCGATTTTTAGGTAGCACATTTCCAACTAACTTGCCCTTTAATAGTGCTGACAGATAGAAAAAATGAACGATTAGAAACATGAAGCCACACATTAAAGACAAGCTAAGAGATTTAAGATCAAATACTGACAACGTACAATTAACTAATGGCAGATTAAAAGAGGTTCCAAATGAGCTTAAGACTTGTTTTGGAATCAGGTATCTTGACTTATTCGGCAACTCAATTCAGGAAATTCCCGACTGGTTCTTTCAATTTAAGAGATTAGAACATCTGAGTCTGAGAAATAATACACTTAAGAATATACCAACTATTGTATTCACTCTCGAAAATCTCAAGTACATAAACTTAGCCGATAATCAGATTCATGAAATAAATGGTCATGATTTTATGAATTTGATAAATATTGAAAATGTAGATATTAGTTATAATCAAATAACCTCACTTCCATCTGAGAGGATAGAGTATCCGAAATGCAAAAACTTAAATATCAAAGGGAATAGGCTACATAAATTTCCAGCTGCAGTCAGTTCTGTTAAAACTCTAGAGAAATTAGATTTGTCTGAGAACAGAATTAGTTCAATAGAGGATGATGCTTTTGAGGGACTTGAGAACTTAATAGAGCTTGATCTAAGCTTCAATGAGCTTACATACTTACCAACTAGTCTAGGTAAACTGACAAAACTTAAGAAACTGAACTTAAGTGGAAATAAGATTGGTTTATTGCCGAAAGAATTTGAAAATCTTACCTCGCTTGAATCTTTGGATTTTGACGGCAATCCAATTGGTAGAGTTCCCGTTGAAATTTCTTCACAGGGAGTTTCTGGTATTATAAATTATTACTTGTCACTCGGGGACAGTGTACAATTGTTCGAAGCAAAGTTATTGATTGTGGGTCAGGGGAACGTTGGAAAAACTTACTTGATGAATCGTCTGATGCATGATTCGATACCGGAGACTCGCACAACGGAAGGGATTGATATAAAAATGTGGAAAATATCCACAGAGTCATCTCCAGACTTCAGGGTAAATATATGGGACTTTGGCGGCCAGGAGATATATCATTCCACGCATCAATTTTTTCTAACAAAACGATCTCTCTATATTTTAGTTTGGGAAGCAAGAACGGACCAACATTTAATTAGCTTCGATTATTGGCTGAATGTTATTCGTCTTTTAAGCAACAACTCTCCGGTAATAGTTGCTCTAAATAAAATTGACGAAAGAATTGCCAATATTGACGAAAAATCACTTAAGGCTAAATTCAAAAACATTGTTTCATTCCATCAGGTTAGTGCAGTAACAGGTCAAAACATCAAACAATTAACATCGAAAATCGGAACGGAGATTGATTCACTTCCGCTAATTGGTGATAAGCTACCGAAAGTCTGGTTAGAAATAAGAACAAAATTAGAATCTCTAGACTCCAATTATATTTCGGCCGAAGAGTATTTAACTATTTGTAACCAACATGGTTTATCCAATAAACGAGCACTGTTTTTAAGTCAATACTTTCATGACCTAGGTGTTTTTCTTCATTTTCAAGATGACAACTTGTTAAGAAATCTTGTTTTCTTAAAGCCTGAATGGGCAACAAACGCAGTATATAAAATTCTAGATTCAAAGGATGTTATTACACGAGATGGTGAGTTTGACTCTGACTTATTGGATTCTATTCTCGATGACTTTGAGCGTGATAAACGACCTTATATTGTTACGCTGATGAAGAAGTTCGAGTTGTGTTTTGAGGTAGAAAAGAATGTTTTTCTTATTCCAGAACTGCTTAAGCCTGAAAGGCTCGAATTTGATTGGAATTACAATGATAATCTCCGCTTTGAATATCACTATGACTTCATGCCTGCAGGTATAATGGCTCGCTTCATTGTAAGAACAAGAAATTTAGTTTATGATAGAATGTTCTGGAAAAATGGAGTACTCATTCAAAGAGAAAATACTCGTGCACTAGTGACCACTGATCAGTATTCTCGAAAGCTTTTTATCTGGATTCATGGAAATAATTCGTCATTTTTACTCGAGATTATCAGGAAAGAATTAAATGATATTCATCAGTCGTTAAATTATCCAGACGTTCCAGAGAAAATCCCATGCAATTGTCCTCAGTGTGTTAATTCAAAAACTCCTCATTTGTTTAACTATTCATTTGTAAAGCGAATCGGAATTGAGAATACTTTCAAAACAATACCTTGTGAAGTAAGTGCTACGGGAATAAATGTTCATAAACTTATCGGGTTGTACAGAATTGATAGTCCTGAACCTGACAATAATCCAATGTACTCACTTGACAAAGTGACAAGCGATCTTGTTGAAATAGGATCAAGAATTCTTGAGCGAAAGTTTATAAAGAAAATTGAAGACCTGATTAATGATGACATTGTTGATTTATTAAGAACCAAAGGGCATAACATAGCAGATCAGACGAGATCTGGAATTTCTACAAACGGCAAAGGTTCAGGCGAACTTGATATCATGATAAGAATGAACAATGGAATTCCAGTTACAATCATCGAATGTTTTAGACTTGAGAGTTGTGGCTCAAAGAACACATTAGTATCAGAGCATCTAATAAAATTACTCTCCAAGTATGATACTCATGAACTTAAACGCAAATTCATAGTTGTATTCGGTGAAGCGCATAGATTTGATAATCTTTGGGTTAGTTATGTTGAATACATTAAAAATCTGAACATGAATAGTGATTATGGAGATCAATATCCTGTTTCCGGATTCAGCATTAGAAATGACCTTCATAGCTTTGCAAATATGAAAGTTGGTATTTCTCGACATGAGAACAATGGGGAAACAATTGAAGTCGTTCACCTGATGTTAAATATGAAATAAAGACACTTGTCTACTAACCTTTGATCTGACTTAGCTGCGCATTGACACTCACAATCAAAGCTATGGCATCCGTGTGGTTAAGAGTACGGTAGATGCGCGGCACTGTGCATAACAAAATGCTTGTGCAATGGCCGGGTTCAGAGACGGTATAGAGTTTCGGTTTCATTAGTTACATTTATCACGGTGGACAGGGCGCACCTGATCAGGCATAACATTTCGATGCGCTACATTTTTTAGCACTTCTATTCCCAGCACTGCATAAACACAAACGTTGCCGCCAAAGCGCTCAGACAACAAAATTGTTGGACCAAAATGTCCATAATTAGTTAAAGAATGATAGGAGTAACTCCTATCATATAATTGTTGTTACAAATAATCATCGAGATTTGAAAGTACACAGGAA
The DNA here is from genome assembly GCA_964488465.1 of uncultured Ohtaekwangia sp. Classification (GTDB taxonomy): domain Bacteria; phylum Bacteroidota; class Bacteroidia; order Cytophagales; family Cyclobacteriaceae; genus ELB16-189. Next base: position 102,848 of record CAZAUN010000011.1, read on the forward strand.
AATATCAAGACTTCAACAACAATAATAATACATGCGACCAACAAACTGCTCTATCTTTACGACTATAAGGTTCAATCTTCTCTTCTTACTTCTTTGTTTTATTGTCCAATCTCGCGAAGAACCATGTGTGCGAGTATGAGCCAAATGTAATGATGGCACAACCTCCACAGCAACGGGATCCGGCGCTTGTTCGGGCCATGTAGGCGTTAAAGAATGGATTTGCCAATAAGGCAAGAAGCTGGAATCAACAATATATGAAACACATAATACCATGGAATTCATTTCCCTGTAGCCCTACCTAAAACCTCAAACATCATGTCACGAAGACCCAACACCGATAAAAACGGAAACGCATGGACGGAACAAGTTAAACTTGCAGTTTGGAATAAAGGAAATCCAATTACAGAAGGTAACTTCCCGCCTTCAATCTGGAGGTGGGACAAGTGTGGCCTAGTGATGAAGTATTCAGATCATGGCGATAGAAATTCGGATTATGGCTGGGAAATTGACCATATTCATCCTGTCTCAAATAATGGTGATGATCATCTTGGCAATCTACAACCCTTGAATTGGAGAAACAACGCTGCTAAATCTGATCATCTTAATTGGACCTGTCCAAAGAGATTTAGCGATATACATTAAGTTTACGTCATGAGCATGTGCAATCTCGTGTCTGTTACCTGTTTTTTATGTCAGAAAAAATCGAAACATATTTTAAACTCCTAGAACTCAGGCAGAATACGGAGAGCAACCGTTGGACAAGATTTAACACCTTGCTTATTGTAGATGGTCTCCTTTTAGCTGCTTGGACTCAAGTGCTCGGCTCATCCATTAAGTCTGCAATCATCATCCTCATCATTCTGCCCATACTTGGAGTAGCCTTAAATGCAGTGTGGCATTTTCTCAGTGTGAGTACCAACAAATATCATCGCTTGTATAATGATCAAGCGATGATGTTAGAAAAAGATTTGGGGGACTTAATTCCATGTAAAATTCGTGAAGCTGAGAACGAGACAATTACTTATACGGATTGGCGGAGAAAAGCGGGTACCTCAACCTGGTTGAGTGAATGGGTGCCGATAATTTTTGTGGTACTTTTCATAGGGATGACAATTCTTTCATTGCTTATTATCTGGTAAGCCGGTCACCCTGTATGTCTGCTTGGACTAACATTTAGTGCTTTCTAGGATTGGTGGCCGATTTACGAATTATTGAATCTCAGGTGGTGTTATTTAGAGCTTTTCTCGAAATTAACTGAGGAGTCCCATTCATTCAAGATGAGCCAATAACTCCATTGTATCCTTGAAATTTTTTTGGACGCAGTTACCTGCCGATTATCTCATTGCAAAGGTTTCATTAAGTTTTTTATACGATTTCCCTCCATGCATAAATCACCCTTGAAGAATTTAGAGTAGGATAAACTCCTATTAAAATATTTTCTTACCTGGATAAAAATTATCTGGGAGATACTCCCATCATAATCCGCTGTAGTATCAAATAATGCGTAGTCTAGTGTGGGTTCAGCAACACATTCAACAGACCAAAAACACATTAAACCTAATCATTTATGTCAAAGAAAAAAGTTAAGAAGGCGGCTAAGAAGTCGACCCATACCGTTTCTTCCTATGCGACAGTCGAACGGATTCTTCGAGGTAAAGTCAAAACCGGTAAGAATCATTTAACGATTGGCGACCTTGAGCGGCGATCCGTGGAATCAAATATTCCATTTTCTGGCGATGTCAGAAAGACTCTTGAGGTAGTCAACAAGATTAATCCCAACGGGGCTGTACCGATGGAACGATATCCATCGGATGTACGGCAGGGGCTTCAGGCGATGCGTGGTGACCGGCGGCGATTTCATGGAACGAAATTGTCACTGGCGTGGTTTCCGGGGGCTCTAGTTGGTACTCAGGGTGAGAAGTTTGGATATCTTTCTTCTGCGGCGGTAAGGAATTCCCGGCTTCCGTTCAATGCTACAACGCGGGGTTTGCTGGAGCAATTGGGAAATCTTATGGGAGATGCGGGACGGGATACGGGTCCGGATTCAAATCTTCCTGCCGGCTTCACCTATTTTGGACAGTTTGTTGACCATGATATCACCTTTGACGTGTCTTCCTCACTGGATCAGGCAACTGATGCGAATACGATTCCGAATATGCGGACGCCGGCCTTGGATCTGGACGCATTGTATGGTCAGGGTCCTGCTCTGGAGCCATACCTTTATGAATTCCCGACAGCAGGTCCGGTTACAGCAATCAAGCTGCAATTAGGCACCAATATGCAGGACAGTCCGGGTGGGCCTGGTGGACCTGCGGGATTTCCGGGGATGCGACTGCAACGTAATTTTGATGTGCCCAGGATTCACAATCCGTTAACGCCCGCCTCTTCATCTCATACGGCAATCATTGGCGATCCACGTAATGATGAAAATCTTATTGTCTCCCAGTTTCATCATGCCATGTTGAAATTCCACAATAAGGTAGTTGATATGTTAGTGCTGGCAGGATTTACGGGGGATATTTTTGTGGAAGCGAGGAAGATTGTAACACACCACTATCAATGGGCGTTGGTGCATGATTTTCTACATCGGGTTTGTGGCAAGCCCGTTGTTGATGCTGCGTTGAGTTCAGTACGGGCAGCGATAAACAGTGCTTTCCGGATGCCGGTTGAGTTTTCAGTGGCGGCCTATCGATTTGGCCATTCATTGATTCGGGACCGGTATTGGGTAAGCTTCAATTTTCCGAATGCCACCCTGGGTCAAGTATTTGAATTCAACCGAAATCCACAGTTGCCGGTACGTTCGAGTTGGATTGTGGACTTCAATGCATTTTTTGATACAGGTATTCCGGTGCCGGTGAATAACAAGGCCAGGAAGATAGACAGTGTGCTGGCGAATGGATTGGAGAGTATTCCGGGGGGCAGTGGAATTATGGCCATACTGGCAACGCGGAATTTGCTTCGAGGGTTGGCGCTTGGACTTCCCAGCGGTCAGGCGTTAGCAGCGTCCATGCGGTTGCCGGTAATGAATGCTGCGCAGATTAAGCAGGGTTTACCCGCCAATGAAGTGGCGATCCTTGATTCGCAGGGCGGGTTGTTGTTAAATCGTACGCCCTTGTGGTATTATATCTTAAGGGAGGCAGCTGTCCTTAAGCAGGGTGATCAGCTTGGGCCATTGGGTGCGCGGATTGTTGCGGAGACATTTGTGAGGATATTAAAGCGAGATCCGAATTCCTATCTTAATAAAGCTGGGTTTGTGCCTGTGCTTCCGGGTGTGACGCCGAATCAATTTACGTTAGCTGACCTGGTAAATTTTGCCGGTGTTACGGTTCCCTAAAAAATGTTGAATAAGTTATATGAGATAGAATTTGGTGAGTTGTCCATCAAGCTCTAGGAGTAACTCCTATTCAGTTACTGGTTTTTTCAGAATTAGAGGTTTATTAACTACTAATCCCACAGTTATGAAAATAAGAATATTGGAACGTTATCCGGAGCGGATTCAGGCCCGGATGGAAGTCTTTGAGGATAAGATGAAGGGTTTAAAGGACAGGCCTGTTGGAGGGAAAGGTTTTGCGCTGGTGGTGGAAGATCTTAAGGTTTGGCGGATTGGAACGTTGCGCGTTAGTTTCAAAGGGGGTACTACGGCGTTACACAAGAAGATCGCCGATGCTGCCAATGAGTGGACGAAGTATGCGAACATCCGCTTTGACTTTGGGTACTCGAAGAAGACAAAGCGATACCGCCGTTGGACAGCGGGTGACACGTCACACATCCGGATTGGGTTTGATGATGAGGGGTATTGGTCGTTGGTGGGTACGGACAGCAATGACACCAATATTATTGAACCGGGTGAGATCTCGATGAACTTTGAAGGGTTTGCTGAAGGGTTACCTTCTGATTGGAAGGGTACGGTATTACATGAGTTTGGCCATGCGTTGGGATTTCATCATGAGCATTCGACACCGGATAAAGCCTGTGACTTTGATTGGAATAAATTGTATGCGACGTTGAGTGGGCCGCCGAATTTCTGGAGCCGGCGGACGGTGGATCACAATTTGCGGCAGTTGCCGGCGACGGGGATGACATTTTCCAAGCATGATCCGAAGTCGATCATGCATTACTCCTTTGATGAGTGGATGTTCCTTACCGGGAGTCAATCGCCGTGTTATACCAAGCCCAATAATACTTTATCGGCCGGTGACAAGGCGATGGCTGCGAAGGCCTATCCTACTTCGGCGCGGGCATTTAGGGAAACGGATGCACAGCGCAAAGCCAACTTGACTGAGTTGGTTGCGATGGCAGAACTTCCAAAGGAGGTGAAGCGGGTGTACAAGCGACATCTTGATTTTTTGCGACGGGACAAGGAGTACGAGACGTTGATTAAGGAGTTATAAAAAAGCTATGAATCACTACTGGATATTGGCGGTGATCATTTTGCTTGCCGGGTTGCTTGGTGGCCTGATCAACTACGTTGAAAATTACAGTAAGAATGAGAATGAGAAATTGCTGGCCTTTTTCCGCTACATCCTTTGGGGGGTTGGGGCGGCTGTGCTGGTGCCACTTTTTCTGCGGACAATTTCGAGCACGTTGGTGGAACTACCGGCTGAGTCTGCTGATAAGGAGGTGAGTGTTGATCCTTACAAGTACTTTGTTTTTGCGGGCTTTTGCTTGATTGCCTCCATTTTTTCAAAACGATTCATTCAGACCCTTGGAGACAAGATACTCAAGGAAGTGGAGGAAGTAAAAGAGCGCACAAAGGCCAACAGTGATACCATTGAGTCGTTGGTTGCCGTGGATGCGGAGGAGGATGACGAAGAGCAGGGCGGCAGATCGGGGATGCAACAGTTAAGGCAGGCTGATCCTGTGCGGGCACAGGATGCGGCGAATGTTATCAAGGAGATGAGCGATAATCGTTACCGGTTTAGGAGTATTTCAGGGATAGCGGCGAAGGCCGGAGTTACCAGGGACCAGACTGCGGAATTGTTGGAGGAATTGGAGAGCAAGAACCTTGTGCGGAAACTGAAGGGCGGAAAGTACTGGGCGTTGACGGGTTATGGGCGGGCGGCGGCGCGTAATCTTTGATTGGATTAATTCAAGACATAATTCATACCATTATGGATAAAACAAATCACAGACGTCCGCCCTTCCGATATCTGAGGGGGTATGCATTTGATCCGAGTTTAAGCATGCAGCTTGATACGGTTGATGTAAATGACCTTACGTACAAGATAGAATGGGAGGAGTTGGGTAAATCAAAAGATGGGAAAATCAGTTATCCTTGCGGGGAGTACATTGAAATAATCGATTATGATCCGGCTACGGGTGTTTTTTATTCGCCGGTTAATTTAGATGAAACCTTTGTGCTTGCGGGAAAAGGTCTGAGGCCGAGTGTGAGCAATCCGCAATTTCATCAGCAGATGGTGTATGCTGTGATCATGACCACGATTAAGAATTTCGAAAGGGCGTTGGGGCGGAAGGTGATGTGGAGTGACCGGATTTTTGAAGTGAAGGCGGCAAAACGCAATGCCAAAAAGGAAACCGAGTCCGACTTTGTGCCGACGTTGCGGGTGTATCCACACGCGTTGCGGCAGGCGAATGCCTATTACAATCCGTTAAAGAAGGCAATCTTATTTGGATACTTTCCTGCCATGCCAGCACATGCAGGGTTGCAGTTGCCCGGGGAGACTGTGTTTACCTGTTTAAGTCATGACATTATTGCACATGAAACCACCCATGCCATATTGGATGGTCTTCACCGGCGCTACATTGAACCGACGCATCCGGACACGCGGGCTTTTCACGAGGCGTTTGCAGACCTTGTGGCCTTGTTTCAACATTTCACTTTTCCGGAGGTGTTGAAGCATCAGATTGCCAAGACGCGGGGCAATCTGGCATCCCAGAATCTGCTTGGGCAGCTGGCGTTGGAATTTGGGAAGGCGCTTGGCAATTACGGAGGTCTGCGGGATGCCATTGGGCACACCGATAAAAAGACAAACACGTGGGTACCCCATGTCCCTACCCCGGATGAGTATCAGACCAAGATGGAGTTTCATGCACGGGGTGCGATTTTAGTGGCCGCGGTATTTGAAGCATTTCTGACGATTTACAAGCATCGGATTCAGAGTTTGCTACGGATTGCCACGGGTGGAACGGGGGAATTGCCGGATGGTGAATTGCATCCGGATTTGGTTGACAAGCTTGCTGAGGTTGCCTCAAAAACAGCCGGGCACATCTTGAATATTTGTGTGCGGGCGATTGATTACCTCCCTCCTGTTGATGTTACGTTTGGGGATTACCTCAGAGCATTAATCACAGCAGATAAGGACATGGTTGCCGATGATGAGCGGAACTATCGGGTTGCCTTTGTTGAAGCGTTTCAGAAGCGGGGGATTTTTCCCAAGGGGTTGAAGAGTATGTCCCTGGAGGTGTTAAGCCATCAGGAAAATCCTTCGTTGGGGGCGCCGGACGAAATGGAGGCATTGTTTGTAAGATTCCTGCGGGATTTCAAGGAGAAGATAAGTTATGTGAAAGATCGTGAGGAAATTCACCGGATCACGAAACAATTTATTGCCGGGGGACCGGAAGCGCAATTGGGGCTTCATGCGCGGATTGATTTAAAATTTCTACGGGGCCATGGAGGCCGGCGGTTTTCGGAGTTAACCGGGTTGTTGTTTCCCCGATTCGAGGCGGATTGCAAGGAACGCGGGCTTCAATTTTCCAGGGGGACTGCGACTTATGAGGTGGGGAATTTGTGGTTGGCCAGCCGGGTAACGCCGGATGGGAAGATTGTTAACCATGTGGTGGTTACGATCCTTCAGAAGCGGGGTGTATTGGTTGAGGAAGTTAATGGGGAGATAAGAATCAAAGGGTTCTTTGTTCCGGATGGGGAGGCGCGGGAAAATGGTTTTGTGTTCCGGGGTGGGGCCACGTTACTATTTGATTTAGACACGTTGACTCTGAAGTATGCCATTACCAAACCGATCACCGATGAAAGCCGGATGGTATCCCAATATCGCTATATGCACGGGCTTGGGAACAATGGTGAGGTATATTTTACCGATAAGATGATGAATATGCTTTCCGGGCCATTTGCATTCATGCATTCTCATAACAATAATTCCGAATCATTATGACAGCTGTTGATCACATCAAAGTCAGAATGTACCGTCATGGTTTTGGCGACTGCTTTCTGCTGCAATTTTATGCAGGTACGGAGCGCACGGGTTGTATGCTGATTGATTGCGGGTTAAAAAAGAATGACAGTGTGCCGGGCATAAAGATGAGCGACGTTGTTGATGACATCAAGACCGTTTTGAAACTAAATGATAAGTCAAAAAAGAGACCCAAGCTGGATTTCCTGGTGGTCACCCATGAGCATTGGGATCACGTGTCCGGATTTCATCCCAAAGAGAAACTATTTGACGGGATTGATTTTGGCAAGGTGTGGATGGCGTGGACGGAGGATCCGGAGGATGAAGAAGCAAAAGTGATCAATGCAACCCTTACCAAGCGGATCAAAGCCATCAAGCTGGCGCAGGAAAAGATGAAGAAAAGTAAATCTTCCAAGCCGGCGTTTTATAATAATTTCCAGTATGGCGGGCAGTTATACAAGCAACGGCAAGGTTTTGAAAGCGCTTTGAATGATGTGATGGGGTTTTACGGAGCATTAGGTGCGACCAAGGTCAGTTCATCCGGCATCCGTTACAAGGATAAGTACAAAATCAGTATTGAGACGCAAAACGCGATTGATCATGTGCGGGTGTTGGCCAGGAAGACGGCGGGTATCAAGTACTTTAAGCCGGGAAAGGTGGTTGAAGACGATACTAAATTTCCAGGGGTACGGGTCTATGTCATGGGGCCACCGAAGTCGGCCTCGTTAAACAAGGACACCCCTTCTGCCGGGAGTAAGAAGGAAGTGTATTTCAGTATGGGGGAGAGTTCGGCGCTGGGGTTTGTGAATGGATTGTTGCACATGGGCGATGGTGACGCGGATGTTCAGGATGACGGGCGGCCCTTTAATGATGCCCCTTCCCTGTCGATCAAAGAGGGGAAGGTTAATATGTATTTATCAAGGTATTTTAAACGGGATCAGGACTGGAGAACAATTGAAGACGACTGGTTGGACATTGCCGGGGCTCTTGCGCTTCAGATGGATTCGGACACGAATAATACGAGTTTGGTATTGGCTTTTGAATTGGCGGCATCGAAGAAGGTGTTGCTTTTTCCGGGGGATGCGCAGGTAGGGAACTGGCTGAGTTGGCATGATCATAAATGGGAAGTCAGGACTGGAAGTGGAAAGGTGGAGGTGACGGCCGTTGATTTGCTGAGGAATACGGTGTTGTACAAGGTTGGACATCATGCGAGTCATAATGCGACGTTAAAGGAAAAGGGGCTTGCGCTGATGGGTGAAGATTTGGTTGCGTTGGTACCGGAAAAGGAGAAGCAGTACAATGGAATTCCGTATGGGCCGTTGATGAGTGAGTTGAAGAAAAAGACCCGGGGGAGAACGGTGGTATCGGCTGACAAAAATCATAAAGCAGAGGATGTGTTGAAAAACAAGCCTGATGAATTAAGTGCGGGCGAGTGGAAGGACTTCAATGACAATATTGAGATTACACCGCTTTATGTGGAGTATACGGTGCGGGGATAGTTGGTGAAGAGATTTTCTTATACGATCAGGAAAAAATTGGTAACAGTGCCTTCCGTCCTTGTATTAGTTTAGTCTTTAAATAATGTCTATGGCATCCTTGTATGAAAATGCTTCTCCGTTAGAACATGCTCCCAGGAAATACTATTCTTTTGTTGAGAAGGTGGAGTCTTATGTGGCGGACGGCAGACAGGAGATGATCTTCGCGCGCTTTGACTGCATTCCTTATGGTGATGCGAACCGGTATCAGACGCTGGGCGGTCTGAATGAAGAGAATCTTAATACAACTCCGTTTGTGCACATTGATGGTGATGCCACGACCTCACGATGGAACTCACCAGAGAATGATCACAGTGGTACAAATATTCAGGATCTGGAGGATCAGTGGGTGTTGCTTGAAACCAACACGAAAACTCCTGAAGGGATTGAGGCTTTTGAATCTTACAATGGCGTTGCTCAGGATGTAAAACACAGCTTGGTAAGGCTGAAGCCAACGCCGGCCGAAAAAACGATCCTTGATGGACTGAAAGGAAATTTCAGTATGAATAATTTTCCGGTTGCCAAGGCAAAGGATGTCACCAATGTGTTGAATCAGAATCTGGCACAGATTGAGGCGTTGGTGGTAGTGGATGTGGGGCAGGGTAATTTGAATTTTTGTGCTGATCAGAATTCACAGCCGAAGACCTATTTTGATCTTGGGGGTGGAACAGGAAAGAATAGATTTACTTATCCGGTCACTGTTGATACGTGCCGGTCCCTGACGCCGCTAGTGATTCTGTCACACTGGGACATGGATCATATTGAGACAGCCTTGCGGGATGCGGCGAATTGCATGATGACCTGGCTGGTGCCCAATCAGCCGGTAGGAAGAACACATTACACGCTAGCGCTTCGGGTGAGTACTGTTGGGCGACTGCTGGTGTGGACCAATTTTGGAACATTTCAGGGAGTTGGGTACCGGGTGTCAAAAGCGACGGGGTCAAATAAGAATGATTCCGGGTTGGTCCTGGAGGTACAGGTACGAAATAATTGGGCTTTGTTGCCGGGGGATGCAGCCTATGGTTTTATTCCGGGGCTTGGAGGAAGCCAGTTTTCCTGGTTAGTGGCTTCGCATCACGGATCCAATACGGGTCAAAATAATGTGCCACTTGCGCATGGGCATCAATGGATTGCCTATTCCTATGGAAAGGGGAATACGTACAATCATCCCATGACTCAGTCGGTTGCCAATCATAGTACTCAGCATTGGAAAAACCGCAGAGACACCATCCATGGAACGATTGTGTTTGATACGGTTCCGCTTGTTACCAGTTGCAAGAACCGAAGTTGCAATCTTTCATCGGGTCAGAATTTCTGATCCAGTGACTCTATATAGTATATAATGCAGGTTGGAGTTATTCCGGAGGACGTTGATTTCCTGTTTGGCTTGTATGAGATTCTGAGTCAAGTCAATAAATTGAGTCTGATTTCAGGAAGGTACAAGTTTATGAGCCTCTATTGTGGGAGGACCTAAAGCCTTAAGTCGCCTCAAAATACCATATTTATCAAATTTATATCTCTCATTATCAACAGCTTACAATACTACTAATTATTTTAGTATTTGAGATTATATTTTTAGCATAGATTAGATGATGGATTTAAACATCGATTGAATAAACTAACGATATGCTATGAAGACAATTAAATCGGCCCTCCTGGGAACGAGGAATCTGAATGATTCTAATGAGAGTGCATTATTAATTAACCTGCGGGATATTTTGAAGGCGCACCGGGAGTTAATCCTGAGCCGATTGATTTCTGATATTCCTACGTATCTCGACTACAAATTCAATATTCGGCCGGATAAGGCCATGTATCAGCGGGTGAAGCAGGAACTGATGGTGTTAAAAAATTCAGGAGTAGATCTTGACAATTATTCTGCTTTTGTGAATCAGGTGTTGAGCCAGCCGGTGACTCAGTTAACGAACGAGCCTTTTTATAAAGAGATTGATAGTGTCTTACAATTCCATGTCCGGCCAGCGGTTATGAAGATTTTCTGATTATGCCCAAGATACCACAATACCTCCCTTTATGGAGTCCCTGGAGAACAAGATCTGGGATCGGTTTTCATTGGGAGCACGATGAACTGAAAACTCAATTTCATGACAATCACACCCCATTTTCTTTAAGGTTTTGGTGATTTCGCTTTTTTGCCATTAACTTCAATGATTCTGTTTTTAAAAACAGTGCCTGTAACTTTACCTTTTTCAATTACAAATTGAAGGTTAGTCAATCCCGTTTCAAATACAAAGAGTCTCTTATCCTGCGGGAATATTTTCAATTTGCTACTTCCTGTCCGCTGGCTGTAAAACTGACCATCCTCGAGGGTTATTTCTCGTACCGATCCGTCATCAAAATTATAAACACCAACTAATTCCTTTGTATACTTTTCTTCGAGTTTAATTTTTGTTAAAGGTTCATGGAATGGTTTACCTATTACCACAGCCGCCATTCGAATGGACACCTCCACCGGTGAATTACAATTGCAGTTTGACAGAACAACAACATATACATCTTCTTTGGGTAAGTGTATTGCATTACTTGAGTATCCAAAAATACCTCCTGAATGCTCACGTGTTAAGCTTCCGTTAATTTCATCCAGCATCCAGCCATAGCCATAGTACGTGGGTTTTCCATTTTTGAGCGGATGATTTGTAAATGCTTTTGCTATTGTTTCACTTTTAACAAGAATATTGTTTTGAACTGCTGCCTGCCACTTCCAAAGATCATCCACCGTTGACATTATTGCACCTGCTGAAAAGGGCTGGGTATGGCTTAGATACTCTGCATTTCTATATTCCCTGCCCCGCTGATACCCCATTGCTCGATTGGGAATAATACGCGAGCGACTTCCATAGTAGGTATTTTTCATCCCAAGGGGTTCAAAAATCCTTTTCTCTACAAATTCTCCATAGTTCATTCCCGCTACCTTCTCAATTATAACACCTAATAAAAAATATCCGGAATTACTGTAATGCCAGGCATCTCCTGGAGCAAAATCCATTGGCTCATCTTTGAATACGTCAATCATTTCCTGCGTAGTCAAATCATTGCGCCAAATCTTACGCCATTTCTCCAGTTCGGTATAGCTCTTCACTCCTGACGTGTGCGTGAGCAGATGATGAATTGTAATGGCGTTACCTTTTGCAGGGTAATCGGTGAGGAACTTCGTAATAGAATCTTCCAATGAAAGGCTACCCTGCTCAACCAACATCAAAATAGCAACGGCAGTAAATTGTTTGGTCATTGATCCAATACCAAAAACATGTTCTGGCGTCATCTGAATGGTATGTTCCAAATCAGCCATTCCAAAAGCTTTCCTATATATGGGTGCGCCGTTTTTTACAACAAGCGCCACTGCACCGGGCTCGTTTTCCTTGAACTGCTTTTCCAATAATGCATCGAGCGTACCAGAGATTTCCTGTCCAGATGCAAGTGTTGAAATTAAAATAACTAAAGAGAATAAGTTCCTCACATTTTTTCTAAAATTGAATTTTGTCATGGCTTATGGCTTAATTATTTTCTCCTTATAATAGATTAGTAAAATCAAGACTACTAATGAAAGTAAAGTTCCGACTGGTAAATACCATAGCATAGTGTGAGTGCTGATATGATAATGCCAAAATGAAAAGTCCATGTCTTTCCCATCCAAATACCATACAACCAGAATAACCACAGTAACCCATAGATTATAAACATTGGCCCCAACTTAAAGACATTCACACCAAATCCAGAGAAGATGTAAGCCCACGGCCCAGGCTTCTCCGGGCCGATATACTTTCCATTGACGATGACATAAATCCCGTCAATCAGCATGAAACCACCGTTGACGAGTGCGAGGGTTGATAGCAATATTTTCATTAAGTATTTTATCGTTTACATCTCCTTGATCATCACGTAATCTGTGACCGTATATCCCCTGCCCAATTCAGTTACTTCCATACCGATGGAATGAAACCCCAAATGTTTATAAAAACGAATCGCGTTCAGATTTTTAACAAAGACCTTTAGCATTACTGTATTCTGTGCTGTTTGTGTGGCCAATCTTGTCAAATAATTCAGGAATTGAGTACCAATCCCTTTTGCCTGAAACGAGGGTAATACATATAGTTTATGAATCATCAGGTTGGAAGGAGTTTTATATTGCTTTTCGAAAGACGCGAACCCCAGAGGAACTCCAGCGTTATGGCCAATAATAAACTGATGTCGTTGATCCATCTGTTGTTTGATTGAATCTTTGCAGAATATCAAATCAAGCATATACTCCAGTTGTCCGGCAGGCAACAAGTGTCCATATGTAACAGGCCATATCGTGTGTGCCATGGATTGAATGATATCCCAGTCCTCTGGTGCAGCTAGTCTGAATTCAATATCCATGAATGACTTTTGACAACTACTTTGAAACTCGATCCAATCCTTTTTGGGCCCTTCCAGCTTGCCGTCCAACTTCAACGCCGTTTCATAGTATCGCTTTGCCTCCACTTTATTTCCTTGCTTTTCTTTAATCTGACCCAATCGCATATTGGCGCCTGCATGGGAGGGCTCTTCTTTAGTGGGTATATGTTTCAAATAATTCAAGAGAAATGCTTCACCTCGCTCCATATTTATACCCGTGAGGGCAGTAATTTTTCCGTACCAATATTGATGCAGAAAATTCTCAGGAGTGGTTTTAATTGACTCTTCCAGTAAGGGCAATACTTCTTTTGCCACAGCTTTCGCCTTGTTCTCACCTCCGCCCATAAACTCAGGAGCCACGAAGTATGAATCCACCAGGGAAACACGTGCATTAATAATTTTGGGATTCAACTGGGCAGCCTTTTCCCAGGCTTTAAGTGCCTTTGGACCCACAGACATTTGGGTGAAGAAACTTGCATCACTACCAACTCCTGAATACGCGTCACCTAGCCAATTAAAATACTCCCCGTTCGTTGGAGTTTTCTCTGTTGCTGCTTTAAAATAATCTACAGCATCATCATATTCTTTTTTGGTATATGCAATTTTGCCTAAATAATACTGAGCGGTACCATAATCACTAGATGTTTTCTCAACCATCTTGAATGACAGAATTGCTTCATCCCATTTTTTTGATTGATAAAGGGATATGCCCTTCTGAATATTACTTTGACCTTGCGTTAGAGAGGAAATAAATAATGAACAGATTAGTAAATAGGATGATAGTCTCATAAAATGTTGTTATGGTAAATAATTAAAATGTCTATGGTTTTGAAAATCCTCTGAAGACTTAAGATCACCTATATATCATGACCATCTTGTCAAAAGTTGATTGTCTCTCTAAATGTGTAATGTATCCTGTTGTAAAAAACCAATCATTAAAGAAAGCTGACATATCCTTCCCTGATACCCGTTTTGTAACACGCACAAAATCTTCTGTTGATGGTTCTTTAACCGAGTACTCCTGATAAAAAGCCCTTATCGACTGATTAAACTTCTCTTCTCCTAAAACTTCATAAAGAATTCTGAAAGCAATCATGCCTAATGAATAGGAGTAATCCGTCATTCCGTGCTTACCAAAATCTACCATTGGCACAGTCTTCAACCTGATGTCATTAGTAACTTCACGTCCAATGACTTGTAAAAACCAATCAGTCACATAATCAAGATATTCACGATGTTCAAGCCTTTCAATTGTTAAATACTCAATGAATGTTGCTAGCCCCTCCTCCCATCTGGGCGATGGAGTTTTAAGGTTAACATTCCACAAATGTGAGATTTCATGATACGCTTGATGCATCTCTGTGGAATCTTTAAAAGCAGATGCTGATTGAAGTATGGATGTCACATCTGCCTGCGAGCCAAATCCATCCGGAATTTCAATTATTGAAAAACCTCTAAAGTTGTTAAGTGATCCCCACCAATTTGTATAAAGTCTACTTGTTTTTTGAAGGGCTGTCAGTACCACTTTTGCACCTAAGGAATCCTGCTTGAAGTAATAAACAGTTAATCCATTGTCGGATAACCTACCATACTTTCCAATGGCGATATCCATACGCCATGCCTTTTCCATATTTTTAAATTCGAAGGTGGTCTGACCATTCACTGAATTGGTAGAAACCAGTGTTCCACCATTCACTGCAACCAACGAATCGGGAATTGTAATGCTGACGTAATAATCAAAATTTGCCTTTGGAAATTGCTTATTGATATTATTTGATGGATAGCCCAACTCAGGGTACGCCATGCAATCGGGCCGTAGTATAGTAAAGTTTGGATCAATTCTATCTCTGACATAATTCCACCCGACCTCCGTGTATCCATGTAATGTTCCATCATACTTCATTTCCAGTGCCATGGATTGGTTGGGCAGTAAAGGTTTTTCCAGTTCAACGGTAATGAAATTCGATTGCAGTCTTTCCTGATCTTCAAAGCTTCTGATGTTTTGTGAGAAGTACAAAGAGGTTCCTTCAGATTTAACCTCTCTTACCGTTAGCAGCCTATACAAAACAAACGGCAATTTTTTTACACTTCTATTCGAGTTGTTTGTCATTTCGACTTTACAGGTAGCTTTCATTAAGGCATTGCCGAAATCCAACCTGACCGTCCAGTCATACTGCTTGATTACTAATAATGTGTTGTAATCATCCTTCTTTTGAGCTAAGGCTGCCATAGTTACAATTGAAAAAACAAATGACCCAATTAGAAGGTGTACTCTGAAATTCATAACCGTTTAAATTTATAGGCCATTTTAGTCCCGCTCAGCTTTTGGTCTGATATTGTCACCCAGGAGAAACACAATTCCTATTACAAGCCACAACGTTGCTTTTATCCAATTTCCATCCTGGAAAGCTTCCAGCAATGCCATTCCAAAAAACAAGACGAAGACTGCCGTGTTTGTGCCAACTTTCATTACATCATTATTATTCAAACACAAATATTATTTTGCGCTAACACTCTTATCACGTGTACCTTTGATAAGGAGCCAAAGCATTAATACCAATTCACCAAACATGGCAGGCATCCCAACCGCAAATACAATGTCTCTGTATTCAGGAAGTACAATACCGACAAAACTTAGCAGGACATAAACAATTCCATTTAAGACTAGCCAAATGCCAAAAAAACGAGGAATGAAAACAGACTGATAAACCAGTATAGCTAATGGAAAGAGCCAAAGACCATAAAATAATACTAATGCTAAAACACTATACTCATTAATTTTAAGGAACGTCATGGCGAGATCTTGGCGTTGCACCAATTCAAACGACTTTAGAATTTCTCCTTTTAGCGTAATAACAGCTGCGATACTGAGTCCAGCATTAATAAATGCCACTGGTACTTGCACCAATACAGATGCCACTAAAAGTTTTGAATACCGTTCATTGACTGACCTAAACAGCTGATAAAAAACCCACACCAACAATACCCATATTGTATTTGTTATTAGTCCAGAAAAAATGCCAGTCCTAAACAAGGTTTCATACTTCAGAATATTTTGAGCAGAAACTACAGGATCACCACTTACAAATATTTTGGGTGATACATAGAACATATCGTAAAAGCCTGAAACGATCCAAAGAAGAAATAACAGACCCGCGAGTCTTGCTGTTTTTTTTTGTTCCAGATTAGTATTCATAACGCTGATGGTTTATGGATTTCTCTGATTCCCATATGCAGTATATTTCCTCCACTCTTTCTCATTCACACCTTTAATTAACAGGTTTAGGGATAATGATATTTCGCCAATAAAGACAGGGAGAACGATGACCATAAAGACTATTCCGGAAAACTGAGGGGCCATGATTAAGATCACGCTATTGATGAGATAGCCGACTCCACTAATGATATATAGGATACCAACGAACTTTGGAAGGTAGTTTGACTTATAAATTAAGTAACCCGTTAACAGGAAGTAAGGAGCAAACATGAGCAGGGCGATGCCGAAGCCATAGACGTGGCTTTTTGTAGTCAGGCTTATCATCGCACTAAGTTGTTCGGGAGTAAACGCCTGCAGGTAAGGAGATGAACCTATGGGGAATAATGCTTCGATGAGTTGAATAATGTATACCGTTTGAATGATGATTCCGGCCAGGTTAAAGAAGGCAGCCAAGGTCGCCAGGTCATTGTTAACCCGTTGAGTAAGCCGATACATGATTAGGGCGAGTACAATGCTTGTGAGGGTGGATAAAAACTCCGCTACAATGCCTATGCGCCAGAGAAATTCATTTTGTTTGAGGCTGGCCATGGTAGCCATGGAATTTCCTTGAATCAGGATGTTGTCTCTCACGATCATTTCATAAAAGATGCCCAATGCTATAATCAGGAGATAAAGAAGGCCTCCAACCCTGGCATAGGTTTGTGGTGACGTTTCCTTTCTGCTTACTACTGTCATATCATCTATTTAAACCATTAGTCGACCTGTAGTCCGGTAATGGGAATTGAATCTGCTACTTCCAAATCGGGGTGAGTCTCGTAGTATGCTCCTCGTATTCTTGCCATAAGAAAAAATCTGACTGAGCCTCCGTGACCATTGGGGTAGCTTATTTAAAGTGTGGGTAAGGTCCTTTTTGTGTCTGGCAATCTTGCTCCTTTTATCCACAGCCACAATCCTAATCCTACTTCGTAGAAAAACATTGGTACCATCCCATATGGATAAAGAAGCTTACTGATCCCTGGAAAGATGATGATGATGAACGACCCCAATGCCAACAAAGACGAGGCAAAAATCCCAAGCCAAGCGAATGCTTTGGGAACATAGCCCGATTTCAATAGCAAATAGGCAAACACAATGGAGCCCAAACCCAGACATATGAAACCAACATAAACTCCCGAGCCATAGGTGCTCATAGATATATTAGCCAACACATGGAGTTGGTCTGGCTCGAATGCTTTCAGAGAATTGACATTGCTCAAATATTTTAAAGTAGTCAACTGATGAATGGGCACAATACACAGGATAATAGTTTCTGCCAAACGGCACATAAGCGCCAGCAAAGCCAACTCGCGATTGACAGGTTTCAATAAAATGTAGAATGCCCAAATGAGCATGATCACTCCAATCGATGTGAACAGCATACCCGCGATACCTATTCGAAATGAAGTTTCATTTACGATTATATTATTGGCTGTCTGAGTAACATCCCCTCGTACAACATGCCGCGAAAAGCCATACAGGGTGGCAAACATAGAAGTAGCCATAGTCAGAACCCAAAGAAAACCGGCTAGCCTTGCAGCTTTAGCTTGTGTGATTTCAAAAGTTGATTCCATTGGTCTAAATTTATATAGGTTGAATTACTCCGATTTCAACCCACATACGGGATTGGATTTCATTATTTTCTTCACTTGTGTGGAGACCGTTATCAGCAAAACGAAAATTAAAATGAGTATTGCTGCCATCAACCCAGTGTATGTTATGGGGATGTGGTACACGTAAATGCGGTCGAACAGGGCTTTAATAAGAAAATAGCTTATCGGAGCTCCGATACTCAAACCAATGCCAAACAACATCAAGTATTGCCGGGTAACATTTCCGGTCAAGTTTTTTAGGTTGGCTCCCAATACTTTTCTAATGCTAAATTCCTTGGTCCTACCTGATACGTTAAGTGACACCAATCCGTATAAACCAAGACTTGTGAGAATTACTGCCAGGGAAGCAAATGCTTTCCATACGCTGGCATGCTCGTCAAGCTTTTCATTGTAATCTCCCCAAACGTCTTCCTGAAAGCCACCATCGAAGGGTGTTTCAGGATATATTGATGCCCAGTTTGCCCGGATTCTCTTTGCGGCTTCAAATTTGTTGCCTGGCTCAATTTTTAAAGACATAAAGCGGTATGCCTCCTTATCAGCCAAGGTGAAAATGGCTGGGTTCATTTTCTTGAAAAAACTGTAACTGTGGAAATCTTTTACAATCCCTATCACCTCATACTGTATGCTGTCTACTTTAAAAACCTGTCCGATCACCTTTGTTGGATTGGACAAGCCGAGGCCAACTATTGTCTTTGCAAATTCTTCATTTACCACAACGGTTTGCTTATCACTCTCTTGGTCTTCTCGAAACGTGCGCCCAGCCTCCATCTGTAGCCCCATTGTTTCAAAATACCTCGCATCAACATTCATCAGATCGACTTCAAGTTGGCGGTTAGCCATTCGTAAAACAGTTTTGAAGTGACTCTTTCCTAAATGGTGTTGCGAACCGGAAATCAAATTAATCATTGGGTCCTGTTCTAGCATCGGCTTCAGTTTTTCAAACGCAGCCTGCTCAGGCAGGGCTAAGTAAAACGTCTGCTCCTTGTTGTAGCCCCAACTGCGTCTTGCCATATATTCTGTATTTTGAGTAAACATTACTCCAGCCGTTATAAGGATACACGCCAGAATTAACTGAATACAGAGAAATATTTTTGTTAGGTGATTTTTAGTTCCAAAGCGAATGCTTCCTTTCAAAATTCTGACAACTTGAAAACGGGAAATATAGAGTGACGGGTAAAGTCCTGACGCTACGGCCGTGAAAATCAACACTGTAGGAAGATAGAACCCAAGATTGATATCAATCAGTGTAAAACTCATGTCCGAATCTATCACATTTTCAATCCAGGGGATGAAAACAAATTTTCCTAGTAGAATTCCGGTAATCATCGCAAGGAACGTTATTAACACGTTTTCAGTCAGAAACTGCATCATCACAATATTTCGTGAAGCACCAATGGCTTTGCGTACACCTATTTCTTTCAGCCGCTTCACAGCAGTGACAATAGCTATATTGATGTAATTAAAGCATGCCAGACCGAGCATGATCAGGCAAATGATAAAAATAAATATGATGGACTCTGTTTTAGAAGTTGAACTGATCGAGATATCGTTTTGAATATTACCACTGTTTAAGTGTAAAGTGGCCAATGGCTCCAGCTTAAAAGAGGTGACAGACCAATCCTCGTCAACGGCACTATTTTGTAACAACCGGTATTTTTCCATTCCCTGTTCCACTCCTTTCAGGTCAGAAGAACTGCTCAGTTGAATAAGTGTTGCGTCCACAAATTCACTCCATTCACTTTCATCATAATTCCGATCGAAGATGTGCATGTTTTCGATGTTGATCAAAAAATCAAAGTCAATTGTATGTGCATCAGGAAATGCTTTGGCCACGCCAGTAACTTTAAATATCTTGCTTTGACTTTCATCGAACTTCACTAATAAATCACTGTCAACGGGGTTCTCTTCGCCAAAATACTTTTCAGACATTTTTTCGCTTAACACAATGCTGTTCAAGTCGTGTAGCGAGTTGCTGGTTCCCCATTTCAGCGGGAAGGTTAGCATCGACAAAAATTCGGGATCAGTAAACCGTATACGTTCGTGAAAAACATTGTCCTCATATTTTACCACCACGTTTCTGTCCTCCACCCGGCAAGTTTTCTGCACCTGTACGAAATCCTGCTTTAACAATTCACTCAACGGTCTGGGACTTTGGCCGTATTGTTGTAACGTGCCATCACGGTTAGCAAAAAATGTTATTAGGTGAACATCTTCTTTATTCACGTGAAACTGATCGGTGCTATACGTCCATCGTGCAAAAGCATAGGCAAACACACACAACCCTATGGCAATGGCCAGACCAAAAACATTAATAAACGAATTGACCGGATTCCTCATCAAACATCTAAACGATACTGTAAAGTAATTTTTGAATATGTTATATTGCATCAAGTAGTTTACGAACTCAAGATTTTTAATCAGATTCGGACGCAAAAGCTTAATCATTTCTAACGCATACATTCGCTTTGCTTTGTGAACAGAGAAACGTTCTACATTCTCGTAGAATATCTCCTCCATATCTCCTTCAATTTCTTCCAGGTATTCAGCTTTCAGGAAGAATCGAAGAAACTTCAACGGCCATTGCGGAGGATTTAGAGTTTGTGGCTTCATCAGATTGCCTTAAGTTCAAACGCTAGCTTGGGTATCTCACTCCAGAGTTGGGTACGGATATCCTTCATTTCTTCGAGTACCTTTCTACCATGAGATGTTGTTGCATAAATGCGTTTACGCTTTCCTCCACGCTTGGCAGTAGCTTCACCGAACTGTGAGGTGAGAAATCCTTTATCCTCCATTCGTTTCAGTGCTGATTGTATTGAACCTACACTAAGTCTTTCCTTAAGTCTGGATTCCAGCTCGCGCTTGACTTCTACACCATACGCATCTTGTTGAAGTGCCGCTACCGTGAGCAGCACCAGTTCTTCAAATTCTCCGAGTTTTGTTTTCTTCATGTTAAATAAATATTGCTTGTCAATCAGTATGAATTTAAGGATCGTGAATATGCTTTCATACTCTGGATAAATCTTTTGGATATCATTACTTTAAGCAACCAGAACAGCAGACTTACTATAATTATCAATACCGGTATCATTAAAAATTGAGGCTTGCGAATGGATTCAGGAAATACCTGCGGTTGCCCAAGAAATAGAGAAGCAGCCGCAATGAGAAACGAAAAGCACATTCGCCACAAGTGCCGTAGCAGCCGGTGTTTGCCATAAATACCCCCGCGTAAAAGCACCCGGACGTCCATAAAGCCTCCCACCATTGCAATGGACGCAAAGAAGAAGTAGAACTCATAAGCAAATCCATCCTTGGTTCCTTCTTCATTCATTAAAGCCTCAAAACCAAAATAATATCCAGCTGCTGCGATGATAATGGCCAGGGCAACGGAAGCCAATAATGGCCACTGCAATTTACTTTCAACTCCTCTGACCGTTAACCAGGCCGTCATCACCAGGTAAAACGTTAGTGCTCCAACGACCACGGAAATCATTTCGGGAACGAAGTAAGCACCATAGGCACCAATGGCCGACATGATCAGCAAGGAAAAGAAATAGGCATTCCCCACTTTAATGTGCCAGCGTGATCCTTTACGGAGCACCATAGCAGCAGTCCCTGAAAGCAAGCCAACCCCACCCGTAACAATATGAGTATAAACAAGCAGCGGATGTATGGAATAATCAGACTCCATAAGGTTACTGTCCGTTTGAATTACGTGCACCCTTCACCAGAAACCACAGAAAGCCCAGTGAATAGAGCCCTGATGATATCAATTTTAGTGGTTGAACAGTCAAATAGGTGGTCCGTGGCAAAAGCATATAAAGGAAAGTATCCATAACATAGCCTGCACCACCTATGAGTATGAGAAGACCAATGATCCGGGGTGCAATCCCCGATCGGATAACCAACAAGCCGAGTGGAATAAAACCCAATCCAAAAACAATCTTATCCGCACCAAACGAGAATCGATGAAAACGCAACAGGAAGTACGCTGCTTCCTGTTGTTGTAGAACATCAAATGAAGTACGTGCTTCACTTTTGAGCGTCATGAGGGCGGTGAAGTTAACCGCCTCCAGGATAAACACGATTGGAAATTGCAAAAGTATCGGAATGATCATGAGCCTGGCCAACTGGTCATCCACAGGTTTGAAAATCCTGTAGAGCAACATCACCATCAGGATGAAAACGACAGTACCGATGATGTGGCTGATGAGTGTGGTTCGAAAAACAAATTCATGGGCGATTAAATTTTGAGCAGTTGCAACCGCATCCTGAGGTACGAATATTTTCGACTGCACATTGGTCTCCCATAACGACAGCGGAACACAGACAAAGAAAAACAGCGCGGTGGCAATCCGGATGGTGCTGCTATTTGATTGGGGTATTGTATGAGTCATATCATCTAACCTATTTCGTCTTCCCGTTACTATTTGACGGGTCTAGTTGAAATTCCAGAACGGCTATCAGGCCCTACGATTTGAAAGAATCATTGGGCTTGGAAGCGCAGCCATCGTTTCGCCCGGAACTAAATCTTCATGCTCCTATTATCCGCTTTTTTATATTAATCGTAATTGCAGTAAAAATAGTTACAATATATTGTACTTAATTGCAGTTTTTATCAAAATATCTTGAAAAAGGGCTTTTTATTCACTTCTAAGCCACTTTGTTGGGTTGGATGTGGCCACCCTGATGGTCTGAGACCAAACAATCACTAAACCCAACCCGGCAATCAACAGGATTGCCAGTAGAAGCATGGCGGGTGTGATTTGGATCTTGTAAGCAAACCCTTCCAGAAATGCTTCCCCTGCGAAATAACTTACCGGAACGCCAATGAGAATGGCTATGCCAATCAATGCCATGAACGATTTACTAAGCAACAACACAACATCCATTACGGTTGCCCCCATCACCTTTCGGATGCCCACTTCCTTCACGCGTACCTGCGCTGCATACATGGCCATGCCTAACATGCCCAGGCAGGAAAGTGAAATAATCAAGAAGGTAATGTATCCCAGGATTACCAACACATCGCTCATCCCCGATTGGCGGTAGGCATCGTCAATTTCGTCTTCCATCATGGCATATTCCATAGGATGAACTTGGTCAAATTTTTTCCAAATCGCATTCATGGATTTAATGATGGACTCTTTTTGAGAAGGTTGAATATGGGCGCTCAGGTAGTTTATAGCGGTGGTGTTATATCGCAATGCCATTGGCCCAATTTTGTTATTCATCGGACGAAAGTGAAAGTCCTTCACCACACCCCGTATGCTTAGCACCAGTGTATCGCCTGCATAAATCGTTTCTCCAATGGCATCAAGCGGTTGTTCAAATCCGAGTTGTAGTACAGCCGTTTCGTTTAGAATAACTTCACGCTCCCGTTTAGTTTGTTCCTCTTCGCGAAAATTACGACCTGCTATAAATTGGAGGGAAAGGTTATCAATGTAATGATTGTCTACCATAAAATGACGAATCACGATTGCCTTCTCCTCCCGGCTACGCTTATAATCATCCGAGCCATCAGCAAATGTTCCTAACTTGTGCGATACTCCACCCACCCGAACAACTCCGGGAATGTTTCTTATTTCGTTCGCAATTCTTTCAAAAGGAACTCCTTTTAAACTTAGATTCAGGTTGTTCTTTTGCTGGATTCCATAATCCGAAGAGACCATATAGTCTATTTGCTGATATACTACCGATACGACAATCACAAAAATGACTGTCAGTGTAAACTGTATAACCATCAGCAGCTTGCGAAAGGTAAGCCGGGAATAGACTTTCAAATGCTGCACATCCTTTAATACTTTCGATGGCTTGAATGCAGATAGATAGATGGCCGGTAAAACACCCGCCAGGATTCCAACAATCACTGCAAAAAATGTGAAGGCGATATACAAAGACGTATTTTCATTCAAGGAAATAAAGAAGTCCTCCTGTAACGACAATTCAAGGAATGCGCTTTTTAAAATTTGCAATAGAACATAAGAGAAAACCAACGCGATCATTGAAAATACAACGGCCTCCCCGATAAATTGAATAAACACCTGATATCGGTTAGCGCCAACGACTTTGCGCACCCCTATTTCGCGCGCACGGGACAATGATTTCGCGATGGTTAGATTGGTGAAATTAAAAATGGACATCAGTAGCACGACAACGCCTAACACGCTGAGAAAGATTAGGAAGAAGGCAGGCAGCCCGCGGCCCATTTGGCCAGACAGCTCAGGGCCAGGAGTTATTTTATCCAAGGGTTGTAGGTAAAAGGAATACGAAATTTGCTTCCCATCCGATTGCAACCCGACACAATACTTTTTGTTGATTTCTGAAAGTACTGTTTCAACTTCTGCAAGTTCATGTCCTTCTTTCAACTTTATGTAAACGTAGTTATTGTAATAAGCGCTCCAATTATCAACCACACTGCTCATTACTTTACTTTTCTCCAAACCCGGAAGTGCTTGTGTTGAACACAGGACTTCAAAATCGAAATGAGTTTTGCCAGGCAACTCTTTTAAGACTCCGGTAACCGTGAAATTACCAAGCTTGCCGATGGTAAGCGTTTGCCCTATGGCATCCGTTGTACCAAATATTTTTTTAGCACTTTGTTGGGTGAGAACCAAACTCGCTGGCCCTTGTAAAGCTTTTTCCGAACTCCCCTGCTCAAGCGGAAAATTGAACACCTCCAGAAAAGAAGGGTCAACAAACAAACCACGTACAGGTACTGTGCTATTTTTATAATTCACGTCACCATACAATTCACTATTAACACGCACTGTGCTCTCAGCGAGCGAATACCCATTTTTTAAAACCTCGCCCAATGGCAGGGGTGTTGAGGCAAAATCAATATTTCCCCAATCTGGGTGGAACAGGTGTGTATTAATTCTGTAAACCCTCTCAGAGTCCTTATGGAAATTATCGAACGAAAGTTGGTCTTGTATAATCATGATGATGAGCATGCCTAATGACATGCTCACGGAAAGACCGATCAGATTGATGAGGGAGAAACTTTTGTTACGGAAGAAATTCCGTAAAGAAGTAACAACAATGTTCTTAAGCATAGTAGAAGAGATAAGCGTATATTATTCGTGATTGCAGTTAAAATTATGCCAGTCGGTAAAATCCCCTGTTTCATATTTAATTCAAAGGATTTTCTGTATGTGGGTGTTCATCATTGTTACTTAAATGTTCATAACCGGACGAGGAAAGAGAGTAACGACAAAGCCGCACTCATTTGCCTGCAAACGCAACCAAAGCCAGTGAGGAGAGCGCTTACTTTGGTATGGCCAGACAACGTGGCTAAGAAAAATACTCCGGTGTCAGACTAACTCAAAAGGGTTGGTGTTAATCTATAGAAGGACAGAAGACTAGGCTATTGATGAGCGAGAAGGGTCTGGTCTCAACACGATCTCAACCTATTTTTCCTCGGTGACAGTAACGTCTCGATGAATAAAGATTCGGTCCCGTGGAGAAATCTTGCAGACAGGTATCTATCTCCGCGACAATGAATCCCTGAAATTTTTCAAGACAGGATTCGACAGGTACCTATTGAATTCTTTATTAAACAACAATTTACCGTGAACAGGTTTCAGGATAGCCTTTATCTGATCTGACAATTCTTCATACTCCCCCAAGACAAGTGTAAAACCCAGATCAATGCATTTAACAAAATCGGGCTGCTCCATTAGAAAGTAAATATTCTTAAGAACAGACTTTGGACTTTCATCGCGTTCGACACCCAGGTTGAAGGCAAATTGACTAAACGCATCGACGGCAACGAAAATAAAACAAGGTCCCTCTTTCGTTGACACCTGAAAATGAAAAAACGCTACGTATTCCAACTGACGTGTCGCTTTTGGAAAAGGCCTTTTCATAACCCCAAATATAAAAATTACATGTCCGTGGGATTTCCAGGTGTGAGTTTTCCTACACTTGAGTTGGCAAAGATTTGACCATCGACCTGGATTCAATAAGATGAAACAGTGTCGACTGAAGTCCGAAGTAGGCATCCACCTCATTAAACAAACCCGTTAAGAAAACTAATTTTATTCCATTCACGCTATAAAAGCTATAGACTTAGGATAGTTGGGCACCTGCCACTCGCAACTCATGCATGATTTTAATCAAAGAACACCACTAACATGAATTTCAAGGGGACAGAGGATTTCCGGTACTCCTCGCCTGTTAGTCGATAAAATCACATTATAATATAATTTTATATAAATATTACTTCTAAATTTATTAATTTCACATCAAAATTACATTATAATGGAACTTAAGGAAGTCGGACGGATTATCCGAGAGCGGCGGAAGGTGCTTGGGATTACACAGCCTATGCTTGCCGAGTTGGCGGAAGTTAATATAAATAGTGTGTTACGATTAGAAAAGGGGACCGGTAATCCGAGTCTGGAAGTATTAAATCGAATTACTAAAACCCTTGGGATGGAGTTGAGGCTGGACGTTAAAAGAAGAGTTTGAATAGTGTATGAAAGAGGCATTGGTTTATAACAATGGAGTGTTTGCGGGTAAGTTGATTCAAACGGATCAACGGGAATATGTCTTCCGATATGAAGAGGGGTATTTCCGTGATGGCAGCAGATCGGCTATCAGTCTCACTTTTCCCAAGACCCAGCAAGAATATAGAAGCCAGGTATTGTTTCCATTCTTTTACAACATGCTTGCTGAGGGAGTGAACAGGACCTTACAAGCCCGGCAATTGCAAGTGGATGAGAATGATAGTTTTTCCTTGTTGCTGGGGACCGCTGGGACGGACACGATTGGAGCTATCACGATTAAGCCTGTAATGAATGAAAGTTGATCGTTGTCCTTCGACGTTGAAACCCGGGTTCACCACCTATAGTCCGGGGGCTATAAGGTCGGTTTTCCTTGGCCGGAGGGTGAGTCATGTTTTGCCATTTGCTTCTCCGGAGAATGACGAGTCGGTACGGCAAGCATTTATTGAAAACCGGAAGCGACTCAGTATTTCTGGAGTCCAGGTGAAGTTATCCTTGACCCTTGAAAAAAATAAGTTGCGTCTCACTCACGAGGGTGAACGTGGGGAATATTTACTCAAGCCCATTCCCATTGACGTATTGAAAGTTGGGCAGGTTCCGGCCAATGAGCATCTGACCATGCAGCTTGCAGGACAGGTTTTTGGCATTCAGACTGCTGCCAACGCATTGATTTTTTTTAAAGACGGGTTTCCGGCATATATCACACGGAGATTTGACTACCGGCCAGATGGTTTAAAGCGCCGGGTGGAAGACTTTGCCAGTTTATCCGGGAAAAGTAAAGATACGGCGGGTGAAGATTTCAAATATGACGCTTCTTGTGAGGACTTATTCAGGATTCTGAAAGAATACACGGGGCCTTATTTGGTTGAAGCGCAGAAACTTTTCCGATTGGTTGTTTTCAATTATGTATTTTCCAATGGTGATGCGCACCTGAAGAACTTTTCCTTACTGGAGACGGAGGCGGGTGATTTTCTATTAAGTCCTGCTTATGATTTAGTGTACTCCCGGATTCATGTAAATGACAGTGATGTGGCATTAAAGAACGGGATGTTTGCCGATGACTTTGAAACCCGGAGTTTCAAGGCCAATGCGTTCTATGCATACGATGATTTTTTAGAGCTTGGGAGGAGAGCTGGATTGCCGGGTGGGATTGTGAAGCTGGAAATTCAGCAATTCATTGACCGGCAGGAGGCCGTAGCTGAACTCATTGGTCAATCCTTTTTGGAGGAGGCTGTCAAAAGTCAGTACTTACGCGAATTCAAGAATAAGCTTAGCAGGATTTCCCGATCCTTTGAGTTGGCCACATGAGCGAACATTGGTTTACTAAAATTCAATTGTGGTTGATCAATGAAAGGTGGAATGTCTATAAGGCATACCGGTTTTATGGGGTGTTAGCTTCGTATTTCATGTATTTCTTAGCGAAGTAAAAAAAGCACCGGTAGTTCCTTGTGTTTGAAGGCTAGAGCGTCACTCCATAGCAAGAATCATTGCTTGCATGGTACTTGCCTTTTGGGTTTGGTGCATTATTTTGGGGCTGACAGAGCCCGTGCGTTGGCAGGAGGAGGTGGTGCCGGTTGGGTCCGGGTATGGGATATGCGTTACGGCTCATTTGGCACCGGGTTATTGGATCTACTCGCAACACCAGGGGAGCCTGCAGGCGGTTCAGTTTGCGGTATGGATGGAGGGACAGTGGATCAAGGAAGTCTATGATGAGGTGGATATTGTAAGTTGGGTGAACAATCTGGGGGTGCAGGACGGAAAGATTTACAATGAATGGAGGTTCTTTAAAATTGTATCACCAGGAGAGTTGAGTTTACCAAGGCGGGTAAGCTATGCTGTCTGCGGTGAAGGTGGTTGTTTAGAACGCCGGATCTTACTTTTCAGTCAATCTGGACCCAAAAATTAAGTTATTGAAGCTGTAAAGTTTTTTACCGGCTAAAATAAACCAACTATCGTTTAAGAATAAATTTTATGTTGGAAATGGTTCAAGATGTAGTTAAGGAAAGATTTTCAAACATCTTATGAAATGTAACTTTTTATGCAGATTACTATTATTGACAACTTCTAACCTCCCAGGTCAGCCCAAGTTGAGCTCCTTCCCATGTTGGAATAAAACTACAAATAACAATATGAATTTTTACATTTGGGCAGCTCCTGAAAGTTTGGAAATAGCCAGGATGTCACGATGTTAAAGCGAAGCACTTGTGATTTAGACCGGTGTATAAAGTTGATTGAACGGATTGAGCAGTTAATCCGGAATTTGGACCGGACGATGGAAATTGAAATACATCGACGAATTGATCAATGGTATTACCGCGAGCGTCTTGCCGAGATGAAGTACCTTGTGGAATGTATCCGTAAGGCTGATGATATGGAGCGTAGGCTACTATTATCACGTTGGTTAATGGAGAGGGCAAAGGAGGTATATCTACGATGGCGTAATGATGTGCGTTGGTTTGCGAGAAAGATGAAGGTTGTACCGCTGATTCAATAGCGGTCGAGCTGCTGGATCATGGAGGTAAGTAAAGTCCGGACGGACTGGCGGGTACCGGATTCTATGTTATAATATTTTGCCCGCAGGCTGTCAAAGGAGACAACTTCAGCCCGTTTGGTAATGATGAACCGGGCTACGAAGCGAAGAATTTCCGCCACGTTGTTATTTTGAATGATTTTGGTATCGATGAAGATACGGAGCAGGCATGCCAGTTGGGCGACGGAGATATCGAACTTGAGTTTAAAGCTTTGGAGGAAGGAGTCCAGCGGTTTGGACGGTGAATTACCGGAGAGGGACTGGAGTCTTTCCAGGTAGTCAATTTCCACGGTGATATATTCATTGAGTTGATCACGCAGGGAATGGGCGTGGAGGTTGTAGTGGATTCCAGGTTTGACCTGGGCCTGGTTGATGGTTTTGAGGGTAAATGAGAGTCGCTCAATTTTTTCAGTCCGGGTTTCGGATTGGTTGATCAGGGAGCTGATGTAGTGAGCGAAGTAGGCGAAGGTTTTGGCAGCGTTGTAATTCAGGTAGTAGATGATCTGGCGAAGTTCGTCATCGATGGCGGGTGGGTTCAACTCCGGGAGGCGCAGCAATTCCTTTTGCATTTCCTTTGCGTAGAGTACTTTTCTGTAGGTAGTATCTTTGTGGGGATTATCCTTGAGTATCCGACGGAGGGGATGCAGGAGCAGGTCGACGAGGCGTGGGTCTGCGTTGAGTGTGGTGAGGTATTTCTGAATTTTGCGGAGGTTGGTTTTTGCATCTTTGCGTGCGATGGCGATGTAGCTTTCCGGAGCTTTGGCATCCTGGTCAAAGTACTTGGTGAAATGGCGTTCGATGAAGACCAGGATTTCTTCCAATCCTTTATAATATACGTGGATGTGGTTGGTAGAGTTCTCTGTGGGCAGCAGGGAAGCTGCTTTGTCCATCAGGCGGATGAGGGCTTGCTGGTGGTATTGAATATAGCGTTCCAGGTGGCGTTCGTCTTCGAAGTGAAATACTTCGTGTACCAGTGATTTCTTGACACGTTCTGTCTCGGAGGCAATGAATTCCGGGACTGGTGGATGGTGTTGTCCTTCGCCGCGTGCGAGGTAGTCGGAGAAGAGCAGTTCCAGGGGTTGGAGTTCGTATTGAATCTGCGGGGTCATGGAAGATTCTGGGGATCAGAAGCGGGTGATAATGTGTACCCGATTTGTGAAGGAGTCAGTTTCCAGTGGAGGGAGGATGCAAGTACTGAGAGTGCCTGGTCAACGGGTACTGCGGAAGAGAAGGTGGCCGTGAATGCGGTTGAAGGATCTGGATCTATTACAACTGTGGTGTTAAAATGATGCGAGAGGGATTGTGCTGCTGTGGAGGCGGATTCGCGTTGAAGAACGAGAGGTTTTGGGGTATCGGAGACCAGGGTGATAAGGGGTATGAGTGCGATGAGCAGGAATCCCAGGATAAGGAGAATGGTCTTGCTATGTTGAAAAGGACTTTCACTTTGAATAGAAGTTTCAATTGAATGGAAGGTAATGGTAGTTGGGATTGGTGTATGCGTGCTGGTAAGGGCAAGAAATGCCTGGTATTCCTGTTGATTTTGAGGAGAAAGGTTGAGCCACAGGTTGAGTTGCTCCTGATCAGTCTCTGAGATTGTGTTGTTGAGTGATTTACCGATGAGCGTGTAGGGATCCATGGTTAATTCACCTACTACTCTTCATTAAACGGCTGATCCCTATGGTCTCATAAGGAAATTGTCAGAATAAGGTGTTAGCGCATTGAAGTAAGTATTTTTCGCAGTCGTTTATTAGCACTGGTGAGGCTTCGTTCGACGGCTTTGAGGCTGACGCCGAGTTCCACGGCGATTTCAGGGGGTTTCATGTTGCGTTGGGTTTTCATCAGGAGGCACTGTTGTTCGCGCCGGGGAAACTTATGGATGATATCCTGGAGTTGTTGATGGATTTCCAGAGCGATGATTTTCATTTCGATGGAACTATCCGGGTGGCCATTGGAGAGTGTGTTGGCATAGTTGTCCAGTCTCTTTTTTTCCGTTCTATTTTTTTTGTACCAGGAGATTGATCTGTTTTTTACAATTCGGAAAAGATAAAACTGAATGGAAAGGTCGTGGTGGCGGCTGAGCCATTGGTGGTGTTCCCAGATATGGAGGAATGCGTCCTGAACGATTTCTTCGGAAGCGGGTTGATAGTGGGTGTAGGTAATTGAGATTTTCAATAGGGGTTGTTGATAGTGTTTGTAGAGGATTTCCAGGGCTTGAAGGGGAAATACACCGAGGAGTTTTCGAAATCGCAGATTATCGATTGGCAAGTGCATGGTTTAGGCTATTGTTTATTCGCAGCCTCTGGATTTTCGTCAAAGTGTTCAGGCGAACTGATTTAAGATAGTCAGTGAGAGCAACTATAGTTTATGACACTGGGAGTAACTCCTACTTCCGTTTGAGCGTGTTTTTTAACTTTGGGTTGGATTAATTTTAAAAAAGTGAGTCAGGTAAGCATTCAGGATATTGTAGCATCCGTTGAGCGCGCGCGCCGGGAGCGGATCAATTCTTTGTTGGCTGCGGGTGAAATGCGGGAACGTGTGATCCCGGAAGAAAATCTTAGTCGGGTGAAGATTCGTTTTATCGAGCAGGAGTTGCGGACCCTTGCTGCCAGTGGGTTGGATCTTGTTCACTATGCGACGGTAATCAAAAAGTTGCAGGCGGCATCAAGACCTATGGGTCCGGAAGTGGATGCGGTGATCATGGGAGAAATTGAAGCCATAATAAACCGGTACAAGGCTTAAGATTGTCGGCTAATTCTTTATTATATTTATGAGCGTGCGGAGTTCCATGCCTCTCCTTTCCAATGTA
Source organism: uncultured Ohtaekwangia sp. (assembly GCA_964488465.1). GTDB lineage: Bacteria > Bacteroidota > Bacteroidia > Cytophagales > Cyclobacteriaceae > ELB16-189. The sequence goes on from CAZAUN010000011.1 coordinate 134,632, forward strand.
TTGCACATAGGTTGAGCTCCTTGACAATTATGTCATTTTCGGAATTCCCATCTAAACATTTATTCCTGTATGAGTATAAAGACTAGAAATCTCTGCTTTTGCTTCCATTTGTCAGCAAGTGGTTGGGAGTAACTCCCATCAACCCGAGATGAATTCGTTGTAGCCTGGTAATTTGATTAAAATCAAAGGGCTATGAGGGCATTATTTATTGTATTGCTGGTAAGTGTTAGCGTTGTTGGAAATGCGCAAGACCGGCGAATCTTGGGAACTTTTCTTTTTGAGCGGGCCAGTTACAATTATGAGTTGACCCAGGAAGAAGAGCGGTATGTATTTAGGATCAGTCAGTTGGCATCTTCTTCCACCGGTGTCGTTGAGAGTGGATTGGAAGAATTCAGTCAGGAAGCTTTTGAGGATTTATTCCGCCATCAATTGTCTGTGCGTTTTGGGAAGAGTAGAACTGCGGAGATGGATCGGATTTCTGCGGAGGTTTTTTACCGGATTAAATTGCGGTTGGAGACGTTGGATGACACTCCGATTACGGCGTATTTGATTTTGAAGCGGGATTATGTCAAGAGTTTGTTGCGGGAGAATACCTCCCCTCATTATCATGGGCGGCTTAATGAGCCCATGGCCAGTCATTATGTGAAGCGACTCAGTGTTGAGATTGCGGATGGAGCGATCAAGAACATTACAGCTAAGTTGTTAGAGCCGTCTTCAGAGGCGATTTCGAATCAATCGCCGAGGAAATATCTTGACTTCAAGAATCAATTTCCGTTTAGTATTTCAGGAAAGTTTGATGCGGAGAGTTTTTCCCGTTTGTATTTGTATTGTATTGATTGTAATTCCATTGAAGGGTTGACACGGTATGTGAAATTGTCAGATTTGGTGGCATTGGATATTGTCTTGGAGAACTACAAGGAGGATTATAGTCCTGGAGATGTGACGGTGACCTTGACTCCGGAGAGTCCGATCCAGGAGTTGAAGAAAGAGCCCCGGACGCGGTTGTTTGAGCTGACCGTGTTCAGTGATTTTGCAGGGTTTAGTGAAGGTGTACCTAATGGATTGCTTCAGTTGGAGGCGCGGAGGCGGTTTAATCTTAATACCCGGTATTCATTATTGGGTAAGAACAGCAGTGAGAGTCTGGCTTCAGTCTTGGATTTGAATTCGGTGGAAGAATTGGAGAGAACGACGGATGGTAGCAAGCGCAAGGTAACGTATACTTTTCGATTGAAAGCAGACACAACGAATTTCCGATCTGCGCAGGGGTCCACCGGGTCCAAGACTTTGAAGGTACCCAGGAACCGTTACACCTATTCGAATTGGTTTGGTCAATGGGAACCGCGTTTATTATTTTCCAAACTGGATGAAAACAATCGCTTTTTGGAGATGGCGTCTTCGGAGGGGAATCAGGTAAATCCGGTGGCGTTGTATCAGTATCAGCTGGGAAGTTTGGGGGTTAATTTACAGGTATACCGGTTAAGTTTTCCGCAGTTGAAGTTTAGTTGGACGGTTTTGGATGGTGGGGTTTACTGGTTTCACACGCAGGTTTCTGTTGATCAGGAGGAGGCGGTGGCGTTGAACAGTTCTTATTTGAGGTTGGGCACTCACTTTCAGTTTTTTCCGGATAGCCGGTGGGGGGCGCGATTAGGTTTTGATTATCTCAACCCGTCGATCTGGAATCCGGACTTTGTATTACGGAATTCGCATGCCTTGCTTCAACCGCAGGTGGATGGTTTTTTGAGGACCAATGAGTATGACCGGTTTTTCCTTCGCTTCCGATGGACCTATGAGCATCAGAACAGGGACAACAATTTTGTCCAGTTTCAGGTGGGGTACAGTAAGAATTTGTTTGAGGGATTGAAGGTTCCGCAGGGGAATTAGGGTTTCAGTGGTTTTCCAATTTGATGAGGTCATTTTCGTAGGCATAACGGACCAGGCCGACGTTGGTGCGGGCACCGATTTTGGTGAGGATGTTAGCGCGGTGGTTGAAGAACGTTTTCTCGCTGATTTTAAGTCGTTCGCTTATTTCGGAAGGAGCGAATTCCTGACAGATGAGCAAGAGTACTTCCATTTCGCGGGTGCTGAGCGGTTTTTCTGACGGTGGATGAAAGGGCCGGGTTCGGCTGAGGGCCCGTTGTATGATATCGTTTGAATAGAAGTCTTTATCGACAATCGAATACAGAGCACGTTCTACTTCTTCGGGTTCGGTTGTTTTGCTAAGGAAGCCATGCACGCCAACATCGACAAGTCTTGAAACGAATGTCTCCTCGGTATGCATGGTGAGAATGAGTATTTTGACGTTGGGAAAGTATTCACTAAGGTGGCAGGCGGTGTCATAGCCACCCATGACGGGCATTTCGATATCCAGGATGACGGCATCCGGTTCCTTTTGTTTGCACAGCGCAATGAGTTCTTTGCCGTTGGATGCTTCCCCTACCTGGGCAACGCGTTGAAAGGTTGTAAAGAGGCGGCTCATTCCTTTTCGGGCGACGACATGGTCATCAGCCAGATAGACGATTAGTTTATTTTTCATGGTCGAAAGGTACAAGGATGGTGATTTGGGTGCCGGTTCCAATAGGAGGATGTCCTATGTTAATTTGTGCATGGATGTGATTAACCCGGTGCTGGATATTCCACCACCCTACCCCGCGGCGGTTTTCGTGGAGGTTAAAACCGATGCCATTGTCGGTGACTTCCAGGGTCATTGATTTTTCCGTCCAATGAAGGTTGATCTGGATGGTTGTTGCCTTTGCATGTTTGACACAGTTGCTGATCAGTTCCTGGGCGATTCGAAAGATTTGGAGGGCACGGTCTGTGTTCCAGATGCGGGAGTGGCCGGTTTCATTCAGGGTGACGGTGATTCCCTTGCCATCAATTCCCTGACAGAGTCCCATGAGGGATGCTGACAAGCCGGAGTGGTGAAATGCTTCCGGTGTTAGTTCCCAGGCGATACGCCGGATGGTGTGGGCAGCGGTGTCAAGGGATTTGGTGATTTCAGTAAATGCCTCCTTGATTTGGGGATTCATGGGGAGAGATCGTTCTACAAAGGAAGCGTTGACTTTTGCGCCCCACAGAAGTGATCCTAATGAATCGTGGAGGTCGGAGGCGATGCGCGTGCGCTCCTGTTCCTGGCTTTCGAAGTGGAGTTGTGCCATGCGTTGCTGGAATTCCAGTTCCATTTGTTGTTTTTGCTGCTGGGCTGCGAACATTCGTTTTTGATAGATAAAAAAGATAAAAATGATGAAGATAGCCAGGAACAGAACACCGGTGGTACCGACGATGGCTAATAGGAAGAGTTGATCCTGCGTTGGTCCTGCCATATGGCGGTGAAATAGATTGCGTTTTTGAAAATATTGAGGACGTTATGGATTGACCAGATGATGGTAACACTTTCCGCAAAGAAATTATTAAGCATGAATACGAAGAGGTTTCCGGCGCTGTAGATGAGGATGCCGATGTTGATCCACACCATTGGTACGCGGTGGATGAAAGGTGCCGGTAGTTTGATGATGAGCCAGTAAAAATAGTTGAGGGTAAGGAAGATCAGGAAAACAGAGGCGGTGGTTACAGAGTATGAGTTGAATGTGGTCATCTTCTGGAGAAAGAAGAAATTGTATATGTAGAAGGCGAGTAACCCATAGAACAGGTAGCTGAATGGTTTGGGGACTCCTGGAGGAGTTGACGAATAAAGGCGGTACAACAGGAAGAAATGGATGATGAAAAATACATTGGTGACGGGATGTGTATTATGATAGGGTGTACGAATTAAAATAAAGCAGATAAGGTCTGAGAGGAAGCTTATCAGGAGCAGGAGTGCAAGGAGACGGACTTCTTTGCGGATCGACGGTTTGCGGAGAAATAGCAGCAGGGCTGGTAGGATGGAAAGGAAGGAGATGTTGGCGAGAACGAGGCTGTTCATCAGTAATAATGTTTGAGGTGGGTGTTGAACCCACCTCAAACAAGATATAAAAAATTATAATTCGCCACTAGGATTGCAAATAGGCGGACATGGGAAAGAAGCATCTGCCAACGTGTTTGGATCATCTCCGCTGAGCGTGAGGGATTGAGGATTCATTGTACCGCCTTGTCCGTCTACCCCACTGATGATAAGCTCTTTGGCACCCTCATCATTGAGTGCATAATAGATTCTTAATCCGGTGCACCCGGGTTGTCGGAGGATCTTATCGATGATCCATCTTCCGAAATAATGGGAGCGGATTTCTTTTGGGTCGGGGTGTGCCGTTTTGAAGTTTTGTACCCATTTGCGGGCGGTGGACAGATCAATTGGGCCGCTGTCAGAGCCATCATATTTTGGATTTGCCATACTGATAGAGTTTTTGTTTAAAATACTTCAATTGCGCGGTATTTCATTGCGGATATAGGAGAAACTCCTATCGAACTAGAAGGAAAGAGTTAGTCTTGAATCAGGTTTTTCTTGCTCTTCGCTTTTTCCTTCGTTTTGGTTTGAATTGAAATGCAGGGTCAGAAAGGTTATCCGGTTGGTGGGGAGGGGCTTGCAGGTCTGGAATAGTTAGGGTGGCGGTTTTCGAGATCTGGGTTGTATTGCTAGCGTGGGTTGACGGCGAGGTATCTGACTGGTACGTTGACCTGGAATGTACAGCTGGCTTTGTGGGTTGTTGTGCCCTCTCCTTTCCTTGCGCATTCCACTGAAGAATGAATTGATGGTCTTCTTTTTGATTATAGTTGATCTTATTTTTTATAGAGGTCCATTTGAAGTCGTTGCCCAGTTTTGAACCGGTGATAATGAAATCCTGGAGTTGATAGGTGATACCGCTTATGTATCCGGTGGAGGCGATGTTGAAGTGGGCATGGATTCCATTTCTTTTTAGGGCTTGTACGAATTGGGATAAGGTCTGTTGATGATGTTTATGAAGCGTTGTTTTGATTATCCATTGCAGTTTTGTTTTATGGGAGGGCTGTTTGGTTCGCTTCATCATTTCCAGTTCATTTTTGGTTACGGCCCGTTCTTGGGCCTGGCGACTTGGGGCTACGGAGGTGAGGTTGTATTTGTTTTCGAGAGAACGAAGGATGTGTTCGGTTCGGGCATAGTCATTGCTGTCGCTGACGACGGAGCCATCGAAGCCGATTCTATTGACCAGGATGTGCAGGTGTGGGTGGTTTGTGTCATGGTGCCGGAACATAATATACTGGTGCTGATTAAAGCCTGCCGCTTGCAGGTAGTCAAGTCCAATCTGCATCATTTGGTTGTTGGGGATGGATTCTGATGGGGGAAAGTTAATTGAGTTATGATAGAAATACCGGGTGAGGTTTGGGCGAAGGATCCGGACGTGGTTGATTTCCTTCAGGATGGTATGCTCACGGGTACTGCAAAAGTTGTGTGAGAGGATCTCCGCCACGCCGCGGTTTAGTTTGTCCAGGTTGTAGCGCAGGGCGCCGCGGAAGCTTTTTCCTTTGATGAGGTTGGCGGTCATGCGAGCGGCTGTATGGACCCCACAAATGAATGCATTGGATGGCGCTATTATGCCCAAGTTGCGGATGCCTACGGAAGGATTATTTATTTGAATCGAATTATGTTCTGGTAGAAATGATGCTGGGTTAGGTCTCGAACGAAGTGGTGGGCAGGATTAAAGCATGCTGGTGTTGCAAGCAAGTTTTCGCGTAGCGAAAACATTGCTTGCTCCTAACACAGAAAGGTTATACAAACTACTACCAACACTTGATCCGAACACTGAAAGGTTATGCAACCACTACCAACACTTGCTCCGAGTATCGAAAGGTTATACAATCCACTCCAACACTTGCTCCGAATACAGAAAGGTTATACAAACCACTACCAACACGTGCTCCGAGCACAGAAAGGTTATACAAACCACTACCCGCACTAGCTCCCGGAACAGAAAGGTAATACTCCTCCCATATACTTGGATTAAATAGGATAATGGTAGACATCTTTGGAAAAGTTGAAATCTTGATTCTCCGGATTGGTCAAGATTGAAATTAGCAGGCTTTTAAGATTCCTTTTTTTATTGTCTGTACGATAATGTTCTGTGTGCGTAATGATGATGGCAGGTGCATAGGGTTTCAAAAAAATAAATAGAGCTCAATAATTTTTTCCGATATTTTTGGGGAGGGTGGAATTTTGCTAATGCAGCTAAATGGTAACTTAGGGTTACAATTGCGATTTCAATTGAAGTAAGAATTATACACATTGCATATCGGTGCGAAGATCGGGGAATAGATTTTCATGAACCCTCGACATCTGGATGTATTTTCAGTTCATGGTTCATAAACCTATTTGGCGTCTTATCTCAATAAGGTGAAAAAGCGTACTTGGTATTTTGGCAGATATTTTTGGGGAGAGTGATTCATTGAAATGCGACACGGAAAACAGGCGATATGATTGGTTACTTTTTGACCAACACTTGTATCCACCATTGGAATAGTATACGAATATGAAATTTGTAAAAGGAGATGAAGTAATCCTCCTAAGTGGTAAGATCGGGAGAGTGCTAGAACTCGTGGACAAACAAGTTAAGACCTATCGAATCCGAATAGAGGGAACAGAGGAGGATGTTTACTTAGATGAATCCAAGTTAACGCTGAGACGCAAGAATTTATTAAGGCGGCTGTTGGGTTTGAAGTTGTAGAATGAGACGCAACCGGTGTAGATCTTTTTGAGTCCTCATAAGCTTTTCTAGGCGTGGCTCCAAATTTTCAGTTCCACTCATAAACCCAGACAGTAAAGAACAAGATAACGAAACTCGGTTCTGAAGAGAATCGGGTTACCATCACCTTATATTTTGCGGTGATTATCTTGAAAATGCGGAAGGCGGTATTTGCAGGTGCTTTCAGGTTCGGCATAAACAAGGTCTGCAATCGGGAAACCTTGAAGGGCTGGGGTTTCCTTTCCGGGAAAAAAGCTACCTTAGGAACCTTACTCATGATGTGATAACATCCGGTAAAATAAAAGGTGCTTCTGAAAGGAATTATTTAATGATCGGTGAGGCCCCGAAAATAAAAAAGGACAGATAATCTGTCCTTTTTTTCCACACTACAGCGGGGAACATTATAAGCCGGCGATGGCCACTTCCTGATTAGGATTTTGTTGTGGCGTTGTTGTGCCAAACAATTCTTGCACTGGGATCCGGAAGATGTCTGTGTTGTGTACGCTGATCTGTTTGCTGAAGATGGCAAAGTTGCCACAGTGGGTGATGCTGAAGAACTGATCATCCAGGTTTCCATTGACGGCGGGGCCCAGGTTTTCGGGTTGGCTCCAGTTGGTCCAGCTATCATCCAGGCGGGTTGTCATGTAGATATCGTATCCACCGTATCCATGGTGACCTTTGGAAGCGAAGTACAAGGTTTTTGTGTCTGCTGACAGGAAGGGTGAAGATTCTTCCAGATCCGAGTTGATGATGGCACCCATGTTTACTGGTTCAGTAGCCTCTTCGCCGTTCCAGAAGCTTACGTACAAATCGCGATCACCGTAGGTTTCAGCGCGTTCGATTGCCTGAATGATCACTCCGTTTTTCAGGGAGACAAACGCGTTGGCGTGGGCGGACATATTATAGTCGTTGCGGATATAGATGGCCATGGGTTCACTCCAGGCTCCGTTTGTGTTAATTGAGTAAGACAAGCCGGCGCGCATTTTGCCTTTCTTGCCGTATTGGTTTCCCAGGATGAGGGTATCGCCGGTGGGGCTGACGTTGTTGACGAAGTTAGGGCCTGCGTTATTGAGTACGCCGGTAAGGTGGATGGGTTGTGACCAGATTTGTGTTTGTGGGTTGTACTCCGTGTACCAGATAGCTTCCGGGTCATTCAATCCTTCCGGGTTGTTGGGATTGGCAGGGCGGCTGAAGTAGAGGCGTTTTCCACATGGGGTGAGTACGGGTTTCAGTTCTTCATATGAACTGTTGATAAGATTGTTCAGTGGATTTGCCTGAGCGACAGGGTTCACAGAAGTTGCTATGGGGACGGGGCGGCCGCTGGTTTTCACCAGGGTGGCAACGTTGTCACCGGTGAAGTTGACGTTATTGAGGGATTGCGCTTCTGACGTTAAGGAGTACAAGGAGGCGATCACGTAAACGAGGCTAATGAAACCTGCGTTTGTTGCTTTCTCAAGAATTCTGGTTTTTAGTATCATGGCTTTTTTTGTTTTTGTTTGCTTTTAATGATACAAAGGTGGGGTGCTGCCAGGTGCCGGAAATCAGGAAAAACCGGAATTGGACAAAATCAGGATACAAATGCATACCTGGGGTAATTCAAACGCTTGCATTGAGATTGAAGTCGGAAGATAAAGTGTATTACACAAGGGATTTTGATTATCCTTCAGGGGTGTCCGCCCCTACTTTCTCGGGGTTTACCCTGATAAAACCTTGATTGGGTTTTGGTAACTTGGGTCCTGGCAAGAGTTTAAACAGGAATGTTGATCGCTACCAGTTGAGCAACCTTGAGATCCGATCCATGAAATTCTAAATCTTCCGGAGAAATACACATGGATGAATGCATTTAGTTTAAAAATGTTGATTTATGGATGTTAACACGACACGGCTTTTGGTTCAGACGGTGCAGGAGTTATCACTTGCTAGGAGTATTGAGCGGGTGATGGAGATAGTGCGTCGGGTAGCGCGGGAGCTTACCGGGGCTGACGGCGCGACATTTGTTTTGAGGACCGGGATATGTGCTTTTATGCGGACGAGGATGCCATTAGTCCACTCTGGAAAGGAAGTCGTTTTCCTCTGAACAGTTGTATTAGTGGCTGGGCGATGTTAAACCGCAAAGCAGCGGTCATTGAGGATATTTATCAGGATGAAAGGATTCCGCATGATGCATACCGACCGACGTTTGTCAAAAGTCTTGCGATGGTCCCGATCAGGACGATGGATCCCATTGGTGCCATTGGAAATTACTGGGCCAGGAACCGTATGCCGTCAGTCGAACAGGTGACCTTGCTTCAGTCGTTGGCGGACATCACGGCTGTTAGTTTTGAGAATATTACTATCCATAATGAGTTGGAGCAACGGGTGAAGGATCGTACTGCGGCGTTGGAGGCATCTCATATCAAATTGGAAGAAGCTAACCGGGAGTTGGAATCATTTTCGTATTCTGTTTCTCATGATTTACGAGCGCCTCTACGGGCCATTGTTGGTTATTCAAACACGCTTTTGGAAGAGCGTGCCAGCATGTTGGACGAAAGTGGAAAGAATTGCGTTGGGATTATTCTTAAAAATGCGAATCGGATGAATCTTTTGATTGAAGATCTGCTTCGATTTTCACGGCTTATGCAGCGTGGATTGGAGGTTGTTGATGTTGATTCCACTACGATCGTCGGAGAGGTGATCAGGAATCTCATTGAGTCAGGAGAGCGTTCTGAAAAGTTTATTATTCATCCCTTGGCACCGGTTAGGGCTGATCTTAGTTTGTTGATTCAGGTCTGGACTAATTTGATTTCCAATGCAGTGAAGTACTCATCAAAAAAACCGATGCCACGAATTGAGGTTGGCTGTTATGAATCTGACGGCGCTTCTGTTTTTTTTGTAAAAGACAATGGAACAGGGTTTGATATGAACTATTCTGATAAACTTTTTGGGGTATTTCAACGGCTTCATAGTGTGGCTGAGTTTGAGGGTACCGGGATTGGATTGGCGTTGGTTAAACGTATCCTGGTGCGGCATGGAGGGCGGGTTTGGGCTGAAGCAAAAGTGGATGAAGGGGCTACATTTTATTTTTCAATTCCTAATTGAGAATTCCAGCACGTCATGGTTGTTGGAAGGTTGTTTTGAATTGAATTAGTTGTTAACATGACGTCGGTGGTCTGAACTGAAGATTTCGGTGACTTTTTCCTCCCTTGACGGGGTGGCATAAAAACCAAGGCAGGTTTGACTTATTTCCCTGGGATTGCTGATCTGGTCAAATTCAAGATCAGCAATTTTCCATAGGCGTCGGTTAGATAGGACGAGCAGGACAATCCAATTTCTGGATTGCCAAATTGTGAAATAGTTTAAATTTGGCATGGTCAGATAGTTTGCACTAAACACGTTTACGTTGTTAATCTTGTCATTTGGCTTATGGCCCCTACCCAGGGAAGACACCTGGTTATCGGGACCCATCAAGGCATACAGTACACTAAGAATATAAATAATAGTAACACGGATTGCGTTGGTTGCTTTTTCCCGGAATTTTTTCTTGATGATCATTGGTTTTCCTTTTTGTTTTTGACGTTGCAAAGGTGCGGTACTCATTGCTGGCGGAAATCAGGAAAACCCGGAATTGAAAAATATCAGGATTTAGAATTAAATAATCGGAGGATTCAAACGAATGCATTCGGGAAGGACGAAGAGTAAACGGGTTTCGTCTGAGGATTTGGATTTACTGTCTCCTGTATCCTTCTGATTGGTTTCAGGGATTACCCTGAGGCTATATTAGAATTTATCGATGGAGATAATCTTGTTTTGGATGGCGTACCGGATCAACTCCACGGTATTCTTCAGGCCAAGTTTGTCCAGGATGTGGGTTTTATGCGTTTCAACGGTTTTCACGCTGATGAATAATGTGTCGGCAACTTCTTTATTTGACTTTCCTTCTGCCACCAGTCCAAGTACTTCATATTCCCGGGGTGTCAATTCATTGGGGAGCCTTTGGCGGGGACCTTTCAACTTTTCCTGGGTATAGAAATCCTCGAACACGAGTTTCATAATTGCGCCATTGAAATAGCGGGAGCCTGAGGCTACGGTCCGGATTGCATCCAGGAGTGTATCCTTATCTACGTCTTTAGGGAGGTAGCCGTCGACACCTGATTTTATGCCGGCGGAGACGTATTCTTTGCTGATTTCCATGGTGACGCAGATGATCTTGATGGTAGGGTCATAATCTTTGATCATTCGGGTGGCTTCGATGCCGGTCATACCGCCCATCATGATATCCATCAAGATGATATCCGGACGATTATTGTTGACTTCATTGATGGCGTCTTCCCCGGAGCCCACTGAGCCGATGACCTGGACGTCGGAGGTATTTTCAAGCATAGCCTGGATTCCGTCCCGGATCAGTTTGTGATCATCGACCAGGAGGACTTTAATTTTATCTGTTGCCATGGGTGTTTAATTAATTCAAGGAGGGTAAGTGCACCTGGAATTCGCTTCCTGCTCCCAAGGTGCTTTTTACATCAATTTTACCTTTCAGCAAATCCACTGCTCTTTTGACAATGGAGAGGCCCAGGCCGGTACCTTCGATGTGGTTTACGGAGGAGCTTCTGAGGAAGGGTTCAAAGATCAGGGTTAGGTCTTCCGGTGCAATTCCCAATCCTTGGTCTTTAACAGAAAGAGTAATTCCCATCGTGTGGTTAGTCCAGCCCGAAAATGAAACCGCGGATTTACCAGGTGAATACTTAATTGCATTGGTCAGCAAGTTGACTAAAATGCTTCGGAGTAGTTTTTCATCAGTTATCCATTCGGGCGGTAGTTCTGCGAGATCACAGCTAATTGTGTGTGAACTTTTCGTACTAAGTTGAACTTCTTCGGCAAGGGTTTGGAGGAAAGCAATCAGTGGGATCGATTGTGTCTTCAGCTGGATCTTTCCAACTTCATTCTTGTCCATAGTCAACACGTCATCCAGCAAGGCGGTCATGAAGGTGATTTTATTCTCGATATCATCAAGGCGGGATTGAATTGCAGGGTCCGCTTGTTTTGGGAGATGATGTTTTACGTATTTGGTCGCTGTTTTTATTGAAGACAAGGGGGTGCGGAATTCGTGGGAGGCAACGGAGACGAAGCGGTTTTTCATTTCGACTAGGTCTCGTTCTTTTCGGAGTGCCTGGTAGAGCTCCTGGGTTCGTTCTTCCACTTTTTGTTCCAATGAATTTTGATAGGCGACCACGTCCGTGATATCCTGACCGATGAAGAAGGTTCCTACCACGTGACCGTTGGGAGTCATGCGGGGGACACCGCTGAGGAGAACGGTTGATACTTTACCATCCTTTCTACGAATTGGAATTTCGAGTTTGAATGTTTGCTTGTCTTCGATGACCCGTTGCCAACGTGCGTTAAAGTGATCGCGGTCCGATTCATTTATTAGGAAGTCAATGAATGGATGAGCCATGGCTTCGGCTTTTGAAAATCCGGTGGTTACTTCGCTGAAGGCATTCCAATCCGTGATGTACCCTTGTGCATCAATGCCCATAACGATGGCATTAGCGGTTTCCAGCAGGTGATTGATATCGCGAGCCTGGTCTGTAAACTTTTTTTGATAGACTTTTTGTGTTGTTATATCCTGGAGGAGGATGTAGATGAAGTCCGGATATGCATTTTCAGCGGGGATAAATTCCGCATGCACTTTAAGATAAAGAGGTCCTTTGACGGGATCGGATCCTTCCATTTCCGTTTTGACAGGAACTCTTGTATGAATAACCCGGGTGAGGATATCGTTGATGAATGAAGTCCGGTTTTCCTGAGTCAGATGGGTTATTGATGTACCACTGAGTATGGGTACACCGAGAAAAGCTTTTATTAAGTAATCTTCAGAAGCATGATCGATAATGGTGCCCTCCTGGTTCAGGATGATATAAGAATCTCCGATCATTTTCAGCAAGGCAGTCATATTGAAGGCCGGGTTATTCATGTTTAATTTTGCGGATTTGAAGGGTCATTGGGTAATGAAATCCGAATGCAGGTATGGTTGTTCAGGACAGATTCTATCGATAGTGTCCCTTTCAGTTTGTTAACGATTTCCTTCACGATATAGAGACCAAGCCCAGCTCCGTCACTGCGTTCGGAGCCACGGAAGAACATTTCCTGAACTCTGGGAAGGATGTTGGGAGCGATCCCTATACCATTATCCGTGATTGTGAAGAAGACTTGCTCATGGGTGACGAAGATTTCCACGAGGATGGTGTTGGGACGGTCCGGGCTGTTATATTTAATTGAATTGGACAAAATATTGGTGAAGATCACTGACAGCCGGAAGGGATCAGAGTAGAATTCCGCGTGTTGGTCTATTTTTATGGTGCAGGTTACTTTCTCATAGTCCCGGAGGTATTTCAATTTATCACGTACATCTTCCAGCAGGGAGTTAAGATTAATTTTCTCATGAGTGATATCAGACCTTGAGTTTTTGGAATAGTCGAGAATTTCCTTGAGGGTTTCATCCAGGTTATTGATGTTTTTATGCATTTGATCCCAGTATAGTGAGAACACCTGGCTTTTATCATCGTGTTGAGCAAGTTGGACAAGGCCTAAAAGTGACATGAGGGGTGCTCTGAGGTTATGCGATACGCTGTAGACGAAATTGTCCAGTTCCTGATTGATCTTGATGAGTTCTTCATTTTGATGTCTGAGATTGTGCTCGGCTTTTTTTCGGCGGGCGTCGATTTCAAATTGGCGGATGGCTTGACGGATGGCCATGGGGAGGCGGGACAGGTTTGATTTGAGGATATAGTCACTGGCTCCCATCTTCAGGGAGTTGACGGCAAATTCTTCGGAGACATTACCGGTTACCAGAATAAAGGGCAGTTCGAGGTTTCTATTTTTGACACACTTGAGAGCTTCAATAGAATTGAATTGTGGCAATGCATGGTCAGAGAGAACAATATCGGGTTTGAAGTCATCCAATGCAGCTTCAAAGTCTTGGCGAGTATCTACTCGGAGGAGCGAGAAGTCGATATCATCTTTTCGGAGAAGGCGTTCCACCAGACCGGCGTCTTCCGGAAGGTCTTCCAACATTAATATATTCAATTTTCGTATCATTACTTTGGTGGTTGGTTCATGATTAACCAAAATAATCCGATGTCGGTAATTGCCTTTACAAATTTATCGAACTCGACAGGTTTTACGATATAGGCGTTGACGCCCAGCCGGTACGATTCAACGATATCTCTTTCTTCTTTGGAAGAGGTGAGCACGACGACCGGGATCATCTTTTTTTCGGGATGTGATTTCAGTTCTTGTAACACCTGGATTCCGTCCACTTTGGGCATTTTCAGGTCAAGGAGGATTACTTTCGGCATCGTGGAATTGGAATCATTCAAGAGGAAGTTGAGCGCCTCTTCACCATCTTGTACATGGAGGAGGTTGTTAGCGAGGTGATTTTTCTTAAGGGTACGGATAACCAATTCGGCATCTTCCGGGCTATCTTCGACGAGCAATATTTCGACCATTTTCATCTATTGATGTTGATTAAGCGGGAGTGTAAAAGTGAACGTTGCACCATTCTGTGGTGAAGCAGCCGCTGAAATTGACCCACCATGACGGGTAATGATTCGTTTGACGATGGCCAATCCGACGCCGGTACCGGCAAAGTCCTGTTGTTTATGGAGGCGTTGAAAAACTTCAAAAAGTTTACCGACATATTTCATATCAAATCCGACACCGTTGTCGCTTATCTGGTATTGGATAAAGTCTCCGAGGTTTGTTCTGGCAATTTTTATCTTGCTGACTGGTTGTTTTGCTGAATATTTGATCGCATTGGAGATCAGGTTGATCCAGACCTGCCGGATGAGGCTGGGATCGGCGTTGGCGTATCCGAGTGGTTCAATTTCAATTTTTAGTTGAGAGTTTTCTTCCACATTTGATTCTGCCAGGATTGTTTTAACCAACTGGTCCATATCGACGTGGGAGCGTGACAGTTCCTTTCTACCGATGCGTGAGAAGTCCAGCAAGTCATCGATCAATTGACCCATTCGATTGGCATTTGTGGTGATGACTGCAAGAATTCTTTTGCCCTCTTCGTCCAAGGATTGGCTAAAGTCTTCCTGGAGGATTTTGGCGTATCCGTCGATGGATCGTAGGGGGGCGCGGAGGTCGTGTGAGACGGAGTAAGTAAATGATTCCAATTCGGCGCGGAGGATGCTGGCTTTTTGTTCTGCGGCCTTCCGCAGAGTATTGTCAAAAACTGTTGAGCGGCTGTATAAAAACTTCCCGGCATGATCATAAACAGCGCTAGCATTCAAGACTATCGGAAATGATGTTTTATCCTTTCGCCGGAAGTCAAATTCAAGATCTTGAACGAATCCCGTTATCTTAAATTGATCAAAGCTTTCTTCGAATTTCCTTTGACTTTCTGGTGTCATAAAATCGCGGAAAGATAATTGGCCAATTACTTCCTCGCGGGTATAACCGAGCCAGGTGAGTTCTGTATCATTGATTTCGATAATTTCTCCGCTGGAATTAAGGGAATGGTAGCCGCAGGGTGCTTGGTTATAGAGGTCGCGAATTTTCTCATTGGCGGTAAGGAGCTGCCGTTCATATTCTTTTCGTGTAGCATTATCGAATACGGTGGTCCTACTTCTGATAAAGTTACCCTGGGGATCGAAGGAAGCAATGGAATTGACAATAACCTCCATTGAAGAGCCGTCTTTTCTTAGAAATTCAAATTCCAGGTTATTGACGGATCCCTTTTCCTTATACTCTTGGAAATCCCTTTCAAATCCCTCCATAAATTTCTTTTTACTCTCCGGCGCAAGAAGGTCCTGGAATTGGAATTTTCCGATCAATTCCTCTCGGGAATAACCAAGCCAGGAAAGGAGTGTTTGGTTAACATTGACGATGAAAATGGTGTGGTCTACGGAGAGATATCCACAAGGCGCATTGTCATATAGATCCTGGACTTGGTTTGCTGTTTGCACCAGACTTTGTTCCACCTGGGTGCGCGTGCGGATATTGGTATGCACCAGGTAGAATAGCAAGGTGATAAAAATCAACGTTACTATTGACATTGTCAGAAAGGATGCTCGCAGATGCCTGATTGAAGCTAGTTGATGTTCGATTCTCTCCTGTAAAAGGATCAATTCTTCTTTGTGAAAGGTATCCAGGGTTGACCGGACTTTGTCCATGGCTTCTCGCCCTTTGTCGAAATTAAGGGAGGACAGTGTAGTGTTTGGGTTTTGTTTAAACGTAGAAATGTTTTTGTTTATGATTTCGGCTCTGGTGGCTATCTCCTGAGCGAGTACTTTTATACGAAGCAATTGAACAGGATTGTCCTGAACCAATTGTGACAATTGGGTGAGCAACATGTTGATGGTGTCAGAAGCCTGTAGGTAAGGGTCCAGGTATTTTTCGTTGTTAGTGAGTAAGTATCCCCGTTGGGCGGTTTCCATGTCGACCACATTAGTCAGGATTGTCTGGGAAACGGTCATTACTTCGTGCGTATGGCTTTGCCTCTTGCCGGAATAAATCATTTGCTGGATGCTCCAGTAAGCATTTAAGCCCAGGTAAATTGTGGTCACCAGGACCAGGAGGAATCCAAGTCTAATCTTTCTTTCCGGACTATGAATTATCAGCTTCACAGTATTCCAAGATTGACTACATAAATCGCAGATTAAGCTACTGAAACCTAATCGATACTAGATTTCAATTTTGAATTCAATCTTACGCAGATATTACATTGATGAAACTATAATATAGTGTATAGAAGGAAGAGGGTGGCAACGTCGTAGGTGAAACTCCTATTCTCCTAAAAAGACCATATTGTATTACAACCTAATCCTTGTACTTACACATCCTCATTATGGATCAATCGGTCGATGATTTTATTAAGTATTTTCGTTAGGCACTGTAGAAGTGTTTGGTATTCTTTTGGGGTTTCTCCTTTGTTGATACGATGGGTTACCTGGTTAAGATTGACACCTATTTTTTTGAGTTCCAGATAGACGGCATTGTCGAGGGCTGATAATTTTTGGGGAGGAAATTTGCCGGTGAAGATTTTTTTACGGATCCAATTTGCTGCCGATAGGCCGCTGTTGGAAGCCTGACGGGTAACTTTTTCGTTTTCCGCTATTGTCAGGCGGATGTTGATCTGGACTACTCTCCTATCCGATTCGTTTAGTTTAGGCCTTCCCATAAGCAGGCAAAGTTAATATAGGTTTTATTCGAAGTGCTTTGTTTAAATTCTGACGTAGGCTGATTCAACCTGAAACAGGTTTGAAATGTATCCTGGGACTTACTCAACTGATCTCTGAATCAGATTTCAAAATTGTTAAAGAATTCTAAATGCTCACCCAAGTTGTTACCCACGTGTGCCAAATTTTCAAATTGGGTGACTGGATTGGAGAAAGGTTCAGCTTGATTCGTAGATGATGATCCGATGAGCTACAACAAAAAAGGACAGGTGATCTGTCCTTTTTTTCCACATCAAAGCGGGGAATAATTATAACCCTGCGACTGCCACTTCCTGATTGGGATTTTGTTGTAGCGTTGTTGTGCCAAACAGTTCTTGCATTGGGATCCGGAAAATGTCCGTATTGTGGACGCTTACCTGTTTGCTGAAGATGGCAAAGTTGCCACAGTGGGTGATGCTGAAGAACTGATCATCCAGGTTTCCATTGACGGCGGGGCCCAGGTTTTCGGGTTGGCTCCAGTTGGTCCAGCTATCATCCAGGCGGGTTGTCATGTAGATATCGTATCCACCGTATCCATGGTGACCTTTGGAAGCGAAGTACAAGGTTTTTGTGTCTGCTGACAGGAAGGGTGAAGATTCTTCCAGATCCGAGTTGATGATGGCACCCATGTTTACTGGTTCAGTAGCCTCTTCGCCGTTCCAGAAGCTTACGTACAAATCGCGATCACCGTAGGTTTCAGCGCGTTCGATTGCCTGAATGATCACTCCGTTTTTCAGGGAGACAAACGCGTTGGCGTGGGCGGACATATTATAGTCGTTGCGGATATAGATGGCCATGGGTTCACTCCAGGCTCCGTTTGTGTTAATTGAGTAAGACAAGCCGGCGCGCATTTTGCCTTTCTTGCCGTATTGGTTTCCCAGGATGAGGGTATCGCCGGTGGGGCTGACGTTGTTGACGAAGTTAGGGCCTGCGTTATTGAGTACGCCGGTAAGGTGGATGGGTTGTGACCAGATTTGTGTTTGTGGGTTGTACTCCGTGTACCAGATAGCTTCCGGGTCATTCAATCCTTCCGGGTTGTTGGGATTGGCAGGGCGGCTGAAGTAGAGGCGTTTTCCACATGGGGTGAGTACGGGTTTCAGTTCTTCATATGAACTGTTGATAAGATTGTTCAGTGGATTTGCCTGAGCGACAGGGTTCACAGAAGTTGCAATGGGGACGGGGCGGCCGCTGGTTTTCACCAGGGTGGCTACGTTGTCCCCGGTGAAGTTGACGCTGTTGAGTGTTTGAGCTTCCACCGTTAAGGCGTAGAAGGAGGCGATTACATAAACGAGACTTACGAAGGCTGCGTTAACTGCTTTTTCACGAATTCTGGTTTTTAGTATCATTGCTTTTTTTGTTTTTGTTTGCTTTTGATGATACAAAGGTGGGGTGCTGCCGGGTGCCGGAAATCAGGAAAAACCGGAATTGGACAAAATCAGGGATTTACTTCCATGAGATGGAATTCAAACGAATGCGATTGTTGTGTTACTGAAAAAGTGTTGAAACCGTGAGAAATTGGAAGAAAACCCACGTTCATGCTCTAAGGGTAAACCCTGATACCCTTGATCTCTCTTCAGAAGTGATCTAATTATAATTGGTGCAGAGGTCGCTTTAGAATGCTATTTCTACTGAACCACTAGGCGTTTAATTGTTCCTGATGAGCTTCTCACCGTATAAACTCCGGGTATTAAGGAAGCAATATCGATTATGGATTTATCGTACAACCGAAGAACAGTTACACCAAGGGTATTTAAGACCACGTAGTCTCCTTTTTTGCTTAGCTTCACCTCCATTCCATAAGTGACCGGATTTGGGTGTAAAGAAAACTCTGAAGTAGATGCGAAATCAACCACCACGACTTTTGAGAAGGACGATTGACCATCAACGTCCGTTTGCTTTAACCTATAGTAAGAGATGTTGTTAATCGGATTCTTATCTACATATTGATAATGGCTGGTGGTTGGCTTCGTGCCTGCACCTTCTATCGTATATAAACTTTCGAACTCACTTCCATTATTTGACCGCTGCACCGTAAAGAAATCATTATTCAGCTCTGAAGCCGTTGTCCAATTGAGCAGAACGCCTTCCTCGACAATTTCGGCAGTGAAGCTAACCAGTTCAACGGGCAAAGGATTATCCAGCGAAGTGGATCCCAGAGTTATGGGACTGAAACTGGTGATCGGGCCAGAAGAAATTATTGTACCGGTGGTAGCGTTTCCTGTTGTTCCCCCATTTCCATGGTTCACCCAGGCTGCACCATCCCAGCGCATGACCCGTAGATCGGTATTGTCTGTTATATAGGGACCGGAACAATCTGGTGAATTCCAGCTAAGTGTTACACTTACATTAGAACCACCCACTGCAGGATTTCGATCCAACGTCCAGTATTCACATGAACTTACGGTTACAATTCCAGTTGGATAGGTAGAAGGTCCGCCAAAGGCCTGACTTGCTTTAAAATATTCTGCCGTGAAATAATGAGCTACATTGGTCGGAGCAGTTATGGAAATGGCTCGGTAGAATCCACCGTCCCCAGTTGGGAATGAGAATGCATCATTTCCGGTTTTACGAACGGGCCCATCGATATGGCTAGCGTTAGAACCTCCTGTTACTGTAGCGTTGTCGGCAAAGTTCAAGTAATTAGCAGCCGTTGTATTTAATACACCAGCAGTAAACGTAGCTGAGGTGGTAACAGAAGCTTCTGTGTTTAACGTGACGACTCCCCCGGTTTTGTTCATCAGGAGCCTTCGGAAAACAGGAGCTGCTGCACCGCTTTTACTGACGGATTGATTAGCGTTGCCTGCGAAGGTGATCGTACCGTTATTGGCTCCAAAAGTAATGGCAGCGCTACCTTCCACAATCACATCACCGCGAAAGGTACTGGCTACATTATATGCCGGTTGGATAGTGCCGTTTACTTGACTAAAGGTTACGGAACCAGTAAAATCGTCTGCTGCTCCGTTTGCAAATCTGAAAATGCCAGAGCCGGAATTGATGAATGTTGTATTTCCACCAAATGTGTTTCCTCCATTGCTGGTATTGGTTGAGGCACCGGTTTTTGTTATGGAATTAAGAGCCCCATTTAACGTAGCACCTTCAAAGAATATGGAGGGTGCGGAAACAGTCAATCCACCATTCCAGGAGGTTGATGTACTGCTGCGAAATGTTGACGATCCAGTGAGTACAATATTTTGATCTGTAGCACCAGCCTGTGTAAACCGTTGGAAACGTAATTCACCGGCTGTAAAACCCATTCCTCCCACTGATATGGTTTGTCCTGATGCCAGTGTGGCGACAGCTGTTCCCGATTCACCGAAATAGATGCCTGTGCCGTTGGTACTATTCACCTCAATGTCTCCATTGAAGGAAGTAGTGCCCGCATACGCCATTCTCACATTTGAACTTCCTGAATTTATCAGTACTAAATTTCCATTGTAGGTGCTGCCTGCGGATAATTCCAATAGCAGGTAGTTCGAACCTGAGCAGGTTAACGTGGTTAGCCCATTGAAGGTAAAATTGCCAGTTGTTCTCAGATAACCTGATCCACTGTTCACGATGGTGGCGGATGAATTGAATAGTGCTCCGCCAGAACCCTCATTACTGGTTGCTCCCGTTTTTTCGAGGTACGTAGTATTGTTATAGGTACCACCGTTGATAATAAGTTGTGGGGCTCGGAAATCAACAGGCCCATTGAAGGTAACCGTTGGTCCCAACAGGATGCCAGCTGTACCTGTAAGTGTTAAATTTTGAGCGGTTGCACCGGTCTGGGTGAATCTTCGTATTCGTAATTCACCAATATTAAAACCCAAACCGCCTACCGATATCGTTCTGCCGTTAGCCAAGGTTGCCGTTCCGCCACCACTTTCGCTGAAATAAATGCCACCACCAAATGTTGAGTTAACAGTGATATTACCATTAAATACAGTACCGGGAATATTATCGGCCATCCGGATCGTAGAAGATCCTGTATTCGTTAATGTGAGATCACCATTGAACGTGTCGATTGCAGTAAGAGCAAACCTAAACCAACCCGCACCGGAGTTGGCAATAGTCGTGGATCCATTGAAGGTGTTGCCTCCATTGCTATCGTTGTTTGTTGCACCTGTTTTTTCAAGGTAGGTGATGCCATTATAAATGGCGCCATCCAATTCAAACTGGGGTGCACGAAAATCAACATCCCCGTTAAATGTGGAGGAAGGACCTATCCGCAGCAGGGCAGTTCCGGTCAGTACCAACGACAACAACGGAGCCGGTGGATTGCTTTGAGTGAACCGGATGAGACGGAGTTCGCCACTACTGAACCCGAGGCCTCCTACCGAAAGGGCAGCGCTATTGCCCAGGGTACAACTACCGGCAGCATTATTGGAAAAATATATTCCTCCACTGCCTAAGGTTGAATTCAGTGTGATATTTCCATTGAATTGATTTCCGGCTACATTATGGGCAAGATAAATGATGCTTGATCCGGTATTGGATACGGTTAAAGGGGCATTGAAAATATCGGGGGAATTATTAGCGGTGAGTAAGTAACCGCTGCCCGAATTGGTAATCGTGGTGGCACCATTAAACGTATTTCCGCCTGTGCCTGTATTGTTCGTGGCATCTTCTTTTTCAAGTATGGCGGTTCCTTCAAAGGTTGTTCCATTCAATAAAAGTTGAGGAGCTCGAAAATCCACATCACCTTCAAATGTGGAAGCAGGACCCAATGTAAGAATAGCGATTCCCGAAAGATCAAGCGTTTGGCTGGTATTTCCGACTTGTGTAAATCGAATTAAGCGGATATCACCGCTGATTACCCCGGAAGTACCCACACCGATTGTTCGGGTGGCTGCCAGCGTGGAGGTACCGTTGGCACTGTTTCCAAAATAGATCCCACCACCAAATGTTGAATTCAATTCAATGTTACCATTGAACAGATTGCCGGCTGCATTGTCGGCCATCCGGATCAGGGAAGATCCTGAATTGGTAATGACCAGATCAGCATTGAAGGTATCGGGAGAGGTGGAGGCAGTCAATAAATAAGCACTTCCGGAATTAACGATTGTAGTTAGTGCATTAAAAATATTACCTCCGGTTCCATCGTTGGCCCCACTTGGGCTCGCCCCACTTTTCTCGAGATAGGTTACGCCATTATAGGTGGCTCCGTTCAGCAACAATTGAGGCGCGATAAACGTAACATCATCGTCAAACGAAGAATCTGGCCCAATCCATAACCGCGCTGACCCGGTTAGGGTAAGATTTTGATTGACACCACCCATTTGACTAAATCTCCGCAACCGAAGATCACCCGTATTAAATCCACTACCTCCTACCGATAACAACCCTCCGGTAAATGTAGATGAACCGGTCGCATTGTTTGAAAAAAGTATCCCCAACGCACTTCCTGTATTATTCAGAATAATGTCATTATTAAACTGATTTCCGGCAACATTATGAGCGAGATAGAGGTAATTACTGCCCGTGTTTACAACCGTTAAAGCGCCATTAAAAATATCCGGGTTGCTATTCCCCGTTAACAGATAACCACTGCTGCTGGCCGCTAATGTTGTGTTACCATTAAAAATATTTCCTCCGTTACTGTCGTCATTGGTAGGTCCGCTTTTTTCAAGATAGGTAGTACCGTTGTAAATGGCTCCATTGAGAAATAAACGCGGTGAGATAAAAGTAACATCGCCATCAAACGATGAATTGGGACCAACCCGCATTATGGAAGTACCCGTTAGGGTAATGTTTTCAGCGAGGACACCTAGTTGCGTGAAGCGGTATAAATTTAGTGAACCACTTGAATAAGTGCCTGCAGAAATAACACCGTTTAGTGTCGTACTAGCAGCCGCCTGGCCATTGAAAGTAATTCCATTGGCCCCTCCCGAATTAGCGACTGAAATATTTCCATTATAGGTGGTGGTTCCATTTTCACCCATGTATATCAGCGTGTTGGCACTTGTGTTCGTGATGGTGATATTCACCGGACCTTGATAGATGGCAGTAGAACCAGCTCCATTTAAGAAACGAAAGTTGCTTTGAATAGCGCCATCACAATTGAGGGTTAGGGTACCGGCTACAGTGAAATTCGTGTTGGTTCCTTCACCGATCAAGTAGGCCCAGGCATCGCTTCCACCGGACTTGGTTGCATTCAGGGTTAGATCAGAGGCGAAGGTGGTGGTTTGTCCATTGTGGTTGTGCGCAAAATAAATGCGATAACTGCCTGTATTGTTAAATGTAGTTGCGCTGAGGAATTGATCTTGGTTTGTATTTCCAAGAAGCAAGTACCCAGACCCCGAATTAGTGATATCGGTTATGCCTGTAAAAATATTTCCTCCGGCACCGGCATCATCTCCGGCACCGGTTTTTTCAAGGGTTACCGTGCCTGAATAAATACATCCATTTAACTGTAGCCGGGGAGAAATGAAATCGACATCTCCTCCAAAAGTGGATGCAGGACCGATGATCATCCGGGCCGTACCCGTTAATGCGACCACCTGAGGTGTGCCTCCTACTTGCGTAAATCTTGGTAAACTTAAATCGCCAGCCGAAAAACCAGTTCCGCCAACGGTGATGGTTCGTGTTGCTGCCAGGGTGGCTGATCCTCCGGTATTTTCAGAAAACAATACACCATTTCCGCCTGTACTGTTTACAATGATGTTATTATTGAAAGTGGTGGTGCCTAAATAGGCAACCCGCAATGAGGAGGTTCCAGAATTTGTAAACGTGGTAATTCCCTGATAGGTACTACCGGATGCTAGTTCTAAAAGTAAATCCGCTGAGCCACTATTGGTAATGTTGGCATCTCCGTTGAATGTATTGTTACCGTTGGTTCGTAGGTTTCCGGAGCCACTGTTTATAAGTGTTGTTGTAGCGTTAAATACATTATTCCCGGTACCTGTATTGTTAGTTCCTCCAGTCTTTTCAATGTAGGCAATGCCATTAATGGTAATGCCATCAAGAATAAGCTGTGGAGCAACCAAATTACAATCTCCACCAAAGGTGGAAGCAGGTCCCAACGTTAGCGTTGTTGTTCCTGTTAAATTTAAGGTAGTAGGTTCTGAGCCAAGTTGTGTGAACCGGCTGAAAGTAAGAGTGCCTGCACTGACTACCCCCTGTGAAATTGCGAATCCTGCGTTCTGGGTAACCGTTCCAGAGGCATTCCCAAATGCCACACCACGTCCGTTCGTGGAAGTGACAATAATATCACCATTGATGGTAGCACTTCCATCATTCGCAATAATAATTCCAGAGCTTGCATTAGAGTTTGTGCTATTAAGCGTAGCGGTACCGTTGATGGTAACGGTTGAACCTGCATTGCGGGCAAGGATGGTGTTTACAGCGGCACTGGCATTGCCACCATGATTGATGGTTAACCCACCACTGATAATATTCCCTGCTGAGTTAATACCGATTTGAACGCGTGAGGTACCCGTGTTGGTAATCGTTAATCCATTGCTGAAGGTATCCGGATTGGTATTGGCAAGATTAAATTCACCTGAGCCACTGTTTGTTAAAGTGCAGGTTCCTGTAAAAGTGTTACCACCTGTACTATCATCATTGGTGGCTCCGGTTTTTTCTAAGGTAGAAGTTCCATTCACTGTAATTCCATTCAGAAATATCCGGGGGGCGATAAATTCAACATTTCCGGCAAAAGTGCCTCCTGGTCCCACATCCAGGCGAGCTGAGCCGCTTATGGTTATGGATTGGTTTTCTGTAGCATCGAATCGTTCAAGACTTAACCGACCAGCCGTAAAGGAAGTTATTGAGACCGTTCTGCCAGCGGCCAAAGTTGAACTGGCGGACCCATTGTCATTAAAATAAATTTCAGAGGCTGCCCCGGTATTTCCAATGACGATGTTTCCATTGTAGACGGACGTGCCGTTCACGCCCATCTGAATATCCGTGGCCGCACTGGTGTTGGTTACATTAAGGGTTACTGTTCCACCATAGCTGGCTGAAGATCCTGTTCCGGTTAAGAACCGGTGATTGCTTTCTAGCGTACCAGCACAATTGATGGTGAGTGTGCCTGAAATCGAAAAACTGGAATTTGTGTTTTCCGCAACCAGAAAAGACCAAGGATCTGTGCCTCCGGATTTGTTCGTATTCAATGTCAAATCGGTAAACGTGGTGGTTGATCCATTATGATTGTGGGCAAAGTAGAACCGGTAGCTGCCGTTATTAGAGAAGGTTGTAGCAGCATTAAACTGATCCGGATTCCCATTGCCGAGCAAAACATATCCACCACCAACATTGGTAATGGAGGTTAACCCATTGAATACATTGTTCCCCGTACTGGCATCATTGTTATTATCGGTTTTTGTAACAGTTACGGCACCGTTAAAAATTGAACCGTTAAAAAAGATCCGCCCAGTACTACCATTTATATCCGCTCCAAAGGCGGTGCCATTAAAGGTTGTTGTTGTGGTGGTATTGAGGGTAACAGCAGCAGCAGCCCCACTATTGTTGATCGTGCCGCTGGTAAATGTATTGGTGCCGGTGGTGGTTAAATCGAAACCATTTAAATCAATGACTCCGGTATACCCGTTCACTGTAATTCCAGCTACATTTGGAGCTACATCCAGTGTGCAATTTCCCAAGCCTGTCGCGTTAAAGGTTACAGCATCAGCAGGGCCGGGTACCCCGGCAGGCGACCAGTTTGCCCCGTTGTTCCAGTTGGATGCTCCGGCTGCAATCCAGGTTTTTTGTGCAATCAATGGATGAACAATACCATATGATAGTAGTACACCAAGAGTGATCCAAGAAAGGAAGGATTTATTCATGAACAAGCTTAGTATCACACCAAAATTAAGTCTTTATTCCCTTTTTAGGGTAAAGGTAATATGTACATTTTTGACCAATTTGTAAAATTCGCCTTCCCGATTTTCAATAGTCCTGTCACATAATGCACATCTAGAGGGATAATAGGTTAAGACTAGACATTCACTTCCAATTCAGAAAGAAAAAAGACGCAGGAAGGTTATCGAAAAATTCAATTGATCCCTCTTTGTGTGATATGTAAATTTGCTAGTTAATTTTGAACTATGACGGAAAATCTTACACATTCAGAATGACCAATTTTATCCCTTTTATTACCTGAATTTCTACGTAAGCCGTGTCTGAAAACAAAGAATGTAAGAGAAAAACAATTTTGTGACTTGGGTAGGATTCTTATGGGGGAAATTATTTCATCATCGAACTAATGTAAGAAATCCATTGTAAATAGGATATCCGCCAATATAAGGTTAGGAGTAAAAGGTAGATATTGCGAGGTATTAATGAATAGACATGGGGTTAATCCACAGTGTCAATTTGAAATTTTGAAGTTCACCCTGATTGATCATGGGACCCACTTTCTATAGGATATTTGGTTGGTAGCTAACGTGTCAGCTACAAGACTAGTAAGATGGCAGAAAAATCATTTGATCAGTTTTTCATGGGCTATTGGTTAGAAAAAGGGAGGGACTTAATCCCCGCGCTTCCGGGTATTTATTGCGTTTATGAGTGTACCCTTCGACCCGATAATACGGTAACAATTCTTCAGTTGCTCTATATAGGTGAATCTGAAAACGTGAAGGCAAGGATTTCTACGCACGAGAAAAAAGAGGAGTGGCTTAAGTATGTTCGGGAAGGAAACGTTTTGGGCTATAATTTTACTCCGTCTGAATCGTATAGAGAACGTCTAGAGGCTGCCTATATTTTTCATCATCAACCACCTGGGAACAATGAATATAAGCGTGAATTCCCATTTGAAAGGACGACCATTCTATCGCGTGGTAAGATTAAGTTTTTGAATCCTCATTTCACAGTTCAATCTCCATGGTAATCTTTTTAAGCCTTCTCGTACTTCAGATTGTTAACTGGTTTTGGGTGTGCTCATAATGAATATAAAATTACACTGCAGGTAAAGAATTTTTTTGAACAAAATTACCTCGATTATAAGAATGAAACTTGACAGAAAGATACGTAAATGAATAGGAGTTACTCCTATATCATTTCCTCATACGAGGTATTTTTCCAATAGGTTTGGAGTAAGGTGACTAAAATATTTTCAGGCTGCTACCACAAAAGGCAGAGTTAGGATCTAGATACTGATTGTGGATTTTGTGTTAGAGCGTGATTACATCAAAAACAACTGGAGGTATGAATTATGCATAAATGGATCATTCTTGGTGTTTTAGGAGGGATACTAATCATTATTCTAATCGGAGTTTTTTCTCGACAAATAGGGAATCATTATGGCAATCAACGAGGTTTTTACGATGAGTCAAAAACCGGGGATATAGTTATCAACCGGGATAAGGGAGAAGTAAGGTTGTTAAAAAAAACCTGGAAACGAATTTACGTGGTAATTCCTGAAGGCAACATTGATTTATTGCAATGGAAAAACGATCGTATGGAAGTATATAGGCCAATTAACGTCATTTTAGATAAGCCACCCGGTACTATCCAAGCGGTTGACGAGTTACTTGAGACTAATAAAATTAAACTGGTCATTCAAAGTCGGTAGAATGGAGATAACATCCTTAAAAAAGGTTAATCTCTGAAATGTTGTGATATGACCCAATACTATTTCGAACGTCAGCAAGGATTACAACGTAGTAGTTCTGAATAAATCAGTAATAAATATTTATGATTTATGAAAATCAGAAATAATAAAACCAGGGAAATTATCGAATTAAATTACCACGAGTGGTCCTCTGATTTTTTAAATAATTTATATTACGATTATACAGTTATCAATATGGATATTGTTTTGCTCCGTAAAATAACAACCAATGGTGATCGGGTATGTGTTCGTTGTATAGAACGAGCGGAGGCTTGCCAGATTCTAAAGCAAAAGCCAAAAGATTTTGATTTCGTCGAGATCCAGGGAGGCCATATAGTTAATGCACATACTTTAGGTTTGTCTAAATCACCTTTTAGAGTAATCCGTTCCGAGTCCGTTTTGCTACAACTTAAAAACCGTGTCAGACTTTTGATGTTGCCGTTTGTACTTGGAGCAAAGTTCTTGACACGCTACTTGGTTAATGTGCGTGGTTGAAATGGGTTATGAGAATTCAGTTCGAATATCTTTTCGTGGTGAATGATGATCAGGTTGAACCGAAGGTAACGATTCAAATTAATAACGTAACGATGGGACCGGGAGCTAATCTTGGAGGAGTTGATAATCTTGATGGAGTTGAGTTGCATAAATATAAAGGGAAGGATTTTGAGGTAGAAATCCACAATGGAGTTCATATGATTTCTGGAGTTTATAATGACTGAGTCCGTTGATATCGGAATACTTGATGTAAGCAACCGTTATTTTAATCGTTCTATTTTATGGATTGATTTCAAGTTTTTATCCCAATGAGAAAGTAATCTTTCGTAGGAGCAGTAATTCACGGCGAGCCATTTAGTATTTGAAGCCCTTTTGTGCCGGGAACTATTATTGGATGGCTAACTCAACCTTGACTTCACATATCATGACTTCTTAAGCCAGTTCACTGTGTAGATATTCGCATATACTTAACTACCAATAGGTATGAATTCATTGAATTTAATAATACTTTCAATAAATTTGTTCGATATTTCGACCTTTGAGAGTACAATAAGTAAGTCCCGCATAGCGGGACCTACTTTTTTAGCTTTCTTATTCATCCTGAGGTGCCGGCTTTGCGACCGGTATTTCAATAACTTATTACTGTATGCAAATCACCAAACACAAAGTAGCCGCCATTCACTATACACTCACCGACAATCAGGGCAATGTTCTTGATTCCAGTTCAGGTCGCGATCCGTTGCACTACATTCATGGCATGGGCAACCTCATTCCCGGAATGGAAGAAGGTCTGGAAGGAAAAGCCAAAGGCGATAAATTCAATTTGAAAGTAAGCCCCGAAAAAGGGTACGGTGTTAAAAGCGATGACCTGATGCAACAAGTGCCGCGCTCGGCATTCGGCACCCAGCAAGTGGAAGTAGGCATGCAATTTCAAACCAACCAGGGGCAGGTAGTAACCGTCACCAAGGTGGGACTTGATTCGATCACCGTGGATGCGAATCATCCCCTGGCCGGAGTTGAATTAAACTTTGCAGTGGAGGTAATGGAAATCCGCAATGCCACCGAGGAAGAACTTGCCCATGGCCA
Source organism: uncultured Ohtaekwangia sp. (assembly GCA_964488465.1). Taxonomy (GTDB): domain Bacteria; phylum Bacteroidota; class Bacteroidia; order Cytophagales; family Cyclobacteriaceae; genus ELB16-189. The sequence continues at coordinate 163,593 of CAZAUN010000011.1, forward strand.
TGTTCATGGTCCAGGTGGACATCATCATTAATTAATAGACTCTACGATCCAATTGATCTCATCAAAAATGGGATCAAGTGGGTCGAAGATTTAACTTAAGTTTAGCGGATTAAGGCGATCTTCCCTTGCACCACCTCAGAAAGACTGCCTGTATTGATCTGAATTTGATACGTATACATTCCCTGGGGTAAATATCCACCGCTGGCATCCAGTCCATTCCAAATCAATTCATTGGTTCCAATTACAAATCGGACATCATCCTGGGTAAACCTGCGAATGCGTTGACCCTGCAAGGAAAAGACCTCCAATGAAAATTCCTGCGGGAGCTCATTACCCGTAAGCTCAAAACTAAAATAGAAGTTGTTATTCGATGGATTCGGATAGACTCCTTTAAATTGAACGGTTGGATCTGATTTTACCTGAAATCCAATTTCATACGGCACATCGCCACTGGCATTGCCACTGGCATCTTCCAATTGAGCCGACAGAACATACTCACCATCTACCAGCGAGGGTGTAAATTCAATCTGGTAATGGCTGTTAATCGTTGCCGGAATGATTTTTATGTCGGGTCCACTGAGACGAACCCGTTCAAAAGGACAAGGCGAACTGGTACATGGATAGCGCAGGAGCAATTCAACACCACTGGTATCTTGTTTTAGGAGGTACGGATTTTCATCCCGTAACGTAAACCGGATCATTGGATTGGGGGAGACAAACGCTCCGTTGCGCAGCCATCGTCCATCAAACGTTACCTCCAGTACGGGTGGTGTTTGATCGGGTTCTACCAACAGAAAATCAACCAGTGCAATATAATTGTTGTCGTAGTAAGGCTCAGGGATCACGCGCTTGTTTACCACCACATTCACATCATTCAAGCCAGCCTTACCAATGCTGGAAGAACTGACCTCAAAAAAAGTAGTATCACCGGGTGCCGGTGGTAGGATGTTAAAGAATTGCCGGTCGCGAAGTTGAGTTTCTTTCGTCAGTACTTCCAATGCTACCTGCACCGAATCGATGAAAGTTTTGTTGGAGATGTTTGTAAATCCAAACCGGGTATTCCACGCTGCTCCTTCCGCAATGGTAAGGGTTGGTTGAGTACCCCGCCATAGCAATACTCCTTCTGCCGCAGATTCATAAAACACAAACCAATTTTTCCATTGTGCCGGGGTCAGGTTGATTTCATCGGTGGTGGTAAATTCTATTTTCAGATACGGAAAATCCAAAGCAGAGAGCGTTGACAAATCATAAGCACCGGCAATCTGATCAGCAATCAAAGTATCGACACCTGACAAAGAAATTCCATAAATCGAAAACGAGCGCTGATCCGATTCCTCGAGAACTTTTGCTGTTGCCACAAATTGATGCCATGCTTGTGCCGGCCCGATGGTTACGGACTTCATGTTACCCGTAGTGTTTCTTCCTGTTATTGTTTCATCAGCAATAATGAATTGCTCGGAGGCAAGCGCAAGTTGTGACTTGATGAAGATTGCACTACCCGGTGCAGCCCCCTTCTTCCCCAAGATGATTACCGGCTCCCCATCCTGCAGCGATTCAATCTCAGTTGAACTAATTCCCAACTCATTCAATTTTGCTTTCACCGGTGCTGACCACCCGGAGTAGCCGGGATTGCCAATCGAAAACAACACAACCGAATCGCTCACCCCGATGGCATTGACCAAAGCAGCCAGATCATCACTCAACCCGGTTTCCAATTCGCTAACCAAAAAGCTATTGATTACTTGTGGCTCGCGGCCACACGTGCGCGGATCCTGAAAGTTAAATGGCAAGGCCGCATACGGTACCGCGGAGGTCTTTCGGAAGGAAAGGAAATTTATTGTATTGTTACGACACGGTTGTCCTTGGGTTGCCAGATTGTACTCTGCGCCATTAATCTTCACAGAAACTTCGGTATAAGGCAGCGAACTGGCGCTGCCAAAAGTTTCAATCATGACAGAGGTCTGAGTCTCCTCAAAGGTGAAGGGTTTCGATTCGGACGGTAAAATCAAATTGGTAAAGGAGTTTGTGGAAATTTGATCCAATCGCACCTGGGCCCATCCTTCCCCACCGCCTGGTATATAAAGAAAGGACGAAGTAGACCAGTCCGCACTTTCCCCCGGCTGCGGCTCTTTAAAGCGCGTACGCCAGAAATAAACCACCGAATCCTCTGGTAATAATCCAACGGATAGGGTAGCCATCACTTTCCCGCTTACTTCCTGCGCTATCAAAAATCCGCTGTTGAACTGGGACGTGGTATCGACTTCCACTTCAAACATTCGTTCTGCGGACAGCAAGTCGGTTGATTGCCAGGTAAGTTGCGCGGTAGGTTGATTAACAATGGAAAAGTTGTAAGGGAAAAGGTTAAGGGTTGCATTTGAAGGAATAAATGCATTCAAGTTGGCTGTATTGTTTGCTTCATTCAATTCGTCAATCAAATTATCGGGGTCAATCGTTACAACAAACTGATTGGTACCTCCTTCGCCCGTGGCCTCCTTGAAAATTTTGATGCGCAATGTATCTGTATTCGCAACCGGGGTTACCATCTCATCATACTTCCGTGAGGTGCCATCACTCAGAATTCGCTCTATGGAAATAGGTACTGAATCCGGTTTGGCCAGTGCCAGGTTCTTTAAAACGATCTGCACAGCAAAGGAGTCGCTGGCTGCAGTTACTGGCTTATCTTCGAATGAAACCAGGGAAAGGGAAGTCGAATTGATTTCGTAATCGGGTTTGCTGTAATTAAATAATCTGACAGCCGGATCGCCCAACAATACCATTTGTTGTACCTGGGTGATGTTGGCCATGTTCGCTGGCGCGATGGACATATATTGCCGGGCTACTTCTTTTTGCACATCACCAATACCTCGCTTAACAAAAACGGAATCGGTGAAACCAATGGTGTAAAACAGATTGGAGTAATACCACAATGAATTGGTATACCCGAATGAACTATGGGCAATAAAATTCCGCGCACCCTTATTGGTTGCCAACATCCAGTCCTCACCAAAGGAGGTGGAGCCGCTGAAAAAGTTGCCCGCATTACAACCATTAATCAGAAACGCAGGATATTTACCTGGATTATTATAGCCCAGCGTTGGGTCTGAAACATACCCAATATCAATGTCGATGGTACTGGAAGAGGAATGCCCAAAAAAGGTAATGATGTTTACTCCTTCATTAACCTGATCGGAGATGTTAATCAATTCAACCGGGTTAGGTTCTTGCTTGGCGATAGTACGGAAGTGGCCACCAAAATAGGACCCTTCACCAAGGGTAGCATATCCATCCAGGAAATTGCGAAAAACAGTTAGCTCAATGGGCAAGATACCGCCACTTAAATGCAACCCTTCTTTATGCCAGGGTTGAAGCAACCCCGTTTCAATTTCTTTGACTTTGTTTAAATAGCCAGCAACCTGCTCGGGTGTACTGGCAGTTAACCGGCCGGTTGGTACGGCTGGTTCAAATTCAGTTCCACCCAACCCGGCACTAAAAGCCATATCGGAAGCGGGAATACCAGCCGTGGGTACAAGATCCTTTAATATCGTTGATGCCGGATTGGTGATGCGATGATATCCCGAACTCACATCACGCCCTTTGCCAATGAGAAAAAGATACCGGGGTGTCCCTTCGGCAACCAGGTACCGCATAAATTCATAGATCGCCCGGGCAGAAGTTTCACCGTAGTTGAATTGATTGTAGAGTTGGTCCATCGTTACCACCAACGTATCATAACCACCACCTGCTGCCGAGGCCCGGTATCCTGCATACGCTTTTACCGGGTCCGCATATCCTAATGCAGCCTTCATCAACAACTTATTGGAAATGATCACATACTCAGCCAGGTTGGGATTTATGGATCGGAAGGAGACCTGCTTAAGGAGGGGTGTTGTTGTTGTATGGAATGCAAATAATAACCGGCTGCCTGCTGTTTGAGGAACAATCACTTTCATCGTACTACTCTCCAGCGTAGTGCCAAGGGCCGTGATGGACGTAGCGTCCGTTACATCCCATAACCTTAGATTCGTTGAAACATTTTCCAGTTCGAGATATGACTTACTTGTAGCATTGGGGTGGAGTCGAAATAGTTTTTCTGAAATACCGCCACTTTGAAAATTTTGTGGAAAGCTAACTTTTAGATAGGAAGCACTGATTTGAAGCCGGTTGTTGGCTGCCGGTGGAACGGCAAACCGGATGGCCAGCCTGCCATCAACACCAATATCATTCCACGTTAGCGAGTACGTTAGCTTTGCTGATGCGAATCCATCAAAATTATACGTATCCAAAAGACGAAGCGAGCCCGCGTTGGGTCCAACATAAATTTGGGTGGTGTGCGGAATCAAGTCTCGCCCAACGAGCAAGATCTCCAGTTGAGGATCACCGGCAGATGAAACCCCATTTTGAATCAGGTCAATCGTGTAGTCGATGCTTTGATTTTGCCGGATGGCGGTGCCGCTCCAACCCTCGCCTTCATCAAAGTGGGTGAACTGCACTACGTCTGCCTCTCTCCTTCCGGTAGCATACTCGTTTTTGTTTAGAAGCAGTCGCTCTTCTATATGAGAAATTTCTTTGGGAATGTTGGTCACATTGACTTCCGAGAAATTGGCGATACGCTTTCCGGCAACCGCAGTAAGTTGCCAGGTTAAAAAGTAGGCAGTAGTATCACTATATAAATTATAGTAGGAATGTGGCTGTGCCGAATCCGGCTTATAAAGATCTTTGTCCAGGGTTCCGTCATTGCCTTTTCCAAAAAACTCAAGGTAATCCCCCGGATCAAGGATCGCATCAGCCTGGCCTTGCACCAGGATCGATTGCTCCTGCCCACGATGAAAAATCTGAATCCTTCTGGGGTCTATGGATGCAACCGGAACGCCTGCGGCCTGCAGATCAGCATAGGAAAGTCGGTATACACCTTGTTTTGCAATGGGGATGCGATAATAGGTTTGGCCGGGTTTGATCCATTCATTGGAATATTGTGAAAACCCCAAAAAAGGAATAAGAATCAGAACAAAGAGAAGCCGGATGCCTAACCCCACGCGTATCTTAAAATAGTTACAAACAATAAATACAGATTCAAAATTACGGGTAACTAGGGGTTAATCGATCACCGTCTGTGATTTAAGGTTCACGCAAGGACTTATTACTAGATTTAACCGTTGAAATTCACCCAAATGCTGTACGATTTTGTTTTCGGAAGTGTTCATTAATGACCAAAATCCGGTTAAATAAGCCTGCCTGGGAAACGTAAAAACCTTCATTTTTGACAAATTTAATTGATTTTTGCATAAATTCTGTATTTGGCTTAGTACTTGGTGATGCAAAGTACCGACTCAAATAAAGTCGGTTTTCTATGAACCTTGAGAACACACAAGTACAGATGAGAAAGGGCATCCTGGAGTACTGCATCCTGCACATCATTTCGCGGGGTGAAGTGTACGCCTCGGATATGCTGGATGAATTAACAGCCGCCAAAATGATTGTTGTTGAAGGAACCCTTTATCCATTGCTGACACGCCTAAAAAATGCGGGCCTGCTGGAATACAAATGGGTGGAATCGAAATCCGGTCCGCCCCGTAAGTATTATAAATTGACCGATGAAGGGACTAAATTTCTTCGGGGGTTATCTGAAACCTGGGAAGACCTGGTTCACTCCACCGATATGATCAAAACAAAATCGAATAGCTAAACTTCAAAACCCCCCGTTCATAACGATCTTTCGACTATGAAAAAGAACATCAGCATAAACATCAGCGGCATCATTTTCCACATTGAAGAAGACGGGTACGAGACCCTGCGCAAATATCTGGATTCGATCAAGCGGTATTTCGCCACGTTTGAAGACAGCAGTGAAATTCTCGCAGACATTGAAAGCCGCATTGCAGAAATATTTTTGGCCAAACTCAACGAAGGCAAGCAGGTAATCACAGCCGAAGATGTGAGCAGCCTGATGACTACCATGGGCAGCGTGAGCGATTTCAAAGCAGCCGAAGAGCAGGAGTTTGCCGGTGACTTCCAAACCCAGCAGGAATCAACCCAAAGTCAATCCGCTGGCACAACCAGCCACGCCAGTAAAAAATTACAACGCGATCAAAAGCGAAAAATCCTGGGTGGAGTGTGTGCTGGGTTTGGTCACTACTTTAACATTGACCCGGTATGGCCGCGCTTGCTCTTTGCGCTCCTGGTACTGGGTAGTTATGGAAGTCTCCTCTTGGTGTACATCATCCTTTGGATTGTGCTGCCGGCAGCCGAGGATCTGGAGGATGAACCAACGGTAAAGAAAATGTTCCGCGACTCTGAGAAAAAAGTGATTGGTGGGGTAGCCAGTGGTGTAGCCGCGTTCTTTGGAGCTGACATCGCGGTAATCCGTTTATTGTTTGTCATATTTACCTTCTTTGGTGGATTGGGGTTAATCATCTACATCATCTTGTGGATTGCGGTACCGGAAGCCAAAACCATCACTGAAAAAATGCAAATGCAGGGGGAGCCTGTTACCCTTTCTAACATTGAATCCACCGTTAAGAAAGGGTTAAATGAAAAGGAACAGGGTGAAGAAAGTACACTTGCAAAAATTGTCCTCTTCCCCTTCCGGCTCATTGCCATGGTTATTGAAGGGCTGACCAAAGTGTTGGGACCCATTTTCAGCGTACTCATTGATGTCATCCGCGTAGCGATAGGCATTGTCATCAGCTTGACCGGGTTATTCATGATCATCGCTTTGATCATGGCTGCCGGAGTAATATTCGGGGTGTTTCACTTCAACGATTGGCCGGGCTGGTGGAACCTGACCGAAGCCGGGTTGCCGATCGAAGCGATGCGCAACAGTTTCCCTACCTGGACGATTCTGTTTGGTTTCACCGCCTTGCTGGTACCCGCTATGTTCATCAACCTGATTGGGAACTCAATTATTGCTAAACGCGTAGTGTTCAATCCGCTGGTGGGCTGGTCGTTGTTTGTACTTTTCTTCATCAGCATTGCCGTGCTGAGCATCAGCATTCCACAAATGGTGTATGCGTTTAAAGAAGAAGGCGAACACAAAGTCGAACAAACCTTTGCCCTAAATGGAAAAATCCCGGTGTTGCGGATAAACGAAGTGGGATTGGATGAGTATGATGTCACTTCGCTGACCCTGAAAGGATACGATGGTAGTGATCTTAAATTGGTGCAGCGGTTCGAAGCTCAGGGAAATACGCGCAAGGCAGCGGGTGAAAACGCCCAGATGGTGGTGTACTCGGTCGTGCAGCAGGATAGTATTCTGACCTTCGACTCTAATATTACCTTTCAACCGGATGCGAAATTCCGAGCTCAACGGCTGGATATGGAATTGTATATACCCATCAACACATTGTTTGTAGTAGAAGAAGAGATGTGGCGTTTGATCGACAACAACTACCGCGATTACGATGGGTACATTGACTCAAACTTTAATCATACCTGGCGCATGACCGTGCGGGGCTTTGAATGTACCGACTGCTCGCAGCCAACGGAATCGCGCGCGATTCGTTTGCGCGATCAATTTGGACTGAGCGATTTTAACCGGGTTGATATTTCAGGGTTGTTTAACATCGAAATCTCTCAAGGCGATGACTATGCGGTTGAACTGGAAGGTAATTCCAATACAAAAGATCACTATGAAGTGTACGTCAGTGGGGAAACCCTGGTAGTTGATTTTGATGACGACCGCAACTTTTTCTGGAAACGAGAATTGTTTGATGTGGATAAGGTGAAAATAAAAATCACCATGCCTTCCTTGGACGAGTTGAAGGTAACCGGGGCCGGTGATCTCTTTGTGCGTGGATTCAATGAAGAAGATGCTGAGATTAAGTTATTGGGAGCCGTGGAGGGCGAAGGTGATTTTTCCGCCAACAACCTGACCATTAACCTGACGGGCGCCTCCAGCCTGGAACTTAAAGGCAATGGTAACTTTTTGGAAGTGAATGCCGTGGGTGCCTCTGCCCTTCGGGCATACAACTACGAAGTGGAGGAAGCGATTGTTGAGGCGCATGGTGCCTCCACGGCTCGTGTGTTTGTAACCCGCAAACTGGAAATCACCAAAGGCCTTGCCAGTTCAGTTTCGCACCGGGGTGATCCGGAGATCATTCGCAGAAATTAAGGAAGAAAATTCACAGGGATGTGCTGAAAAATAAGGGTGCTGAGTTACCTTTCATCTTGCAAAAGATTGGGTAAATGAAGATCCTATTTTTCAGTACACTTTTTCTTGCCCTCCTCCCGGGTTGTGGTTCAATCAAACAAGGAATTGAGGGACAACTTCAATGGGTGACTGGCAACCAAATGCCTGGCCCTGGCAAAATGCCCAGCCCTGCACAGGGGATCAAACGGGAAATTTATATCTATGAGCTGCTTTCCATGGCCGATGTGGAAAGTAAAGACGGATTCATTAGCCAAGTGAATAAACCCCTGATTAAAAAGGTACAATCCAACGCCCAGGGGATCTTTCAGGTGCAACTGGAACCAGGAAACTACTCCATATTAATTAAGGAGCAGCAAGGACTCTACGCAAACCGGTTTGACCAGGAAAACCATATACACCCCATTACCGTAAAGAAAGGCGAGGTTGTTAAGGTCACGATTGTGGTCGACTACGAAGCCGCTTACTGAGGGTTTTTAACACGTTGATCCTATTTACACCCGTTACGGGCAAAATAATTTTATGCCTGTGCAACCTCCTCCATGGAATAAACATCTTGGTAGTGATTTAGGGCTTTAAATGGAATTTGAGATTTACCGCGCAAAGGACGTTGAATTGATTGAAGGCTGCAGAAAGCAGGATCGTCAGGCTCAAAAACAGCTGTACGATCGCTATTCGGCCCGCCTGTATGCCCTCTGTTGCCGGTATGTGAAAGACAAGATGGCGGCCGAAGATGTATGGATTACGGCCTTCACCAAAATTTTGGAACGGATTGAGCAATACAAAGGAGAGGGAAACTTTGAAGGCTGGATGCGAAAAGTGGTTGTCAATGAATCACTCACCTACATCAGGCGGCATAAAAACATGCATCTCGAAACCGATATCGAAGCTGCTGATTATGAACCTGACTACGACCAACTGGAAAACCATTTGGAAGCGGAAGACCTGCTCAAACTGATTGAGGCGCTGCCATCGGGTTACCGGATCGTATTTAATATGTATGCCATCGATGGGTACTCGCACAAAGAAATTGCCGAGCATCTGGGCATCAGTGAGAATACTTCCAAATCGCAGCTGAGCCGCGCCCGGGTAGCACTTCAGAAAAGTTTAGTGGAACTTGAACAAGGAATAGAAAAAACAAACCGGTATGAACAACCGCATCGATCAACTCTTTAAGGATAAACTAAGCGACCATCGCGTGGCACCACCCACGGATGCCTGGTTGAAAGTAGAAGCTGGCTTAACAAAAAAAAATAGCTATCGGATAGTATGGCGGGCCGCTGCGGTATTTGTCCTCGTTGGGTTGTTCATCACCATCGGGATTCAAATCAATCGTCAACTTCAAAAATCGGAACAACTGGCAGAAGAGACGAATACGCAAAATAAAGTTATCCCTGAGAATGTTGAACCGGTTATTGCATTGCCACAACCAACTGAGCAGCCCGGTTCTTTTACGACTCTCACTAAAAGAAATATAAAAGTCAACGATCCGGTAACGGTCATTGAACAGGATCAACCACAGCCGCTTCAGGATGTTATTGAAAATACCGAAGAAACCATGGCACAGCTCGAAGTGTCTGAGACGGTTCTTGAACCTATCCAGGAAAAACCAGTTGTCATTGAGTTTACCCTAGACCCGCTACCAACCCGTACAGAAGCAATAGCAAAAGCAGATTTTGATAAAGACTCTGGGATCCTGAAAATTTTAGATAAAGCCCTGGATATAAAAAATGGTGAGAGTGATTTCGGCAGTTTGCGCAATGCCAAGAATGAACTCTTTGCCCTGGATTTTAGAAAAGATAAACAGAAAAGAAATTAATTATGAAAAATATTCTGATAAGTACCTTGTTATTTTGGAGTGTCTCTACGCATGCCCAATCCAAACCTGCTGATACAGTCGTGATTAAGGTAGGAGAAGGAAGTAAAATCATTATGGCCATCCAGGACAAGAAAGACCTGGAAACCATGAAACAATACGATTTTCAGAAATTAATCAATGACCTGATTTTAAAATTGGAAGAGAAAGACACGGCCAGCCAACAAGAACCCGCTGCCAACTATTTGAAAGAACCAATACAGGAGCAGGATCCGGTATCCGAAGTTGAGATTCGCGATGAAGATGAGGACGAGGACGATGAAGACTGGAGTCATCGCACAACGTGGCACAGTCGCAGAACGTATCATTCCATCAATTTCGATTTGGGTATGAACAATTACCTGGAAGATGGAAAATTCCCAAATGAAACAAACAGTCTCTATACTGTGAAGCCTTGGGGGTCGTGGTATGTGGGCATCAACTCAAATTTACGTACCCGCATCAGCAACAAATTTTTTCTCGAATGGGGCGGAGGTGTAAGCTGGTACAATTTCAAATTCCAGAATGAACAAACCATGATTTCCAAAGACGACAACTCCGTCATCTTCTCACAGAATCCGTTGGATGTTGATTACACCAAAAGTAAGCTTACCGCCACCTACCTTCAGGCCCAATTGGTACCGATGATTGATTTTGGCGGGAACCGCAGAAAGCCGAGTTTCTTTGATGGCCATGGCTCCGACTCATTCCGCTTTGGTGCCGGACCGTATGTTGGGTACCGCATTGACAGTTATTCCAAACAGGTTTATAAAGAAGAAGGTGACAAGATCAAACCGAAAGATCATGACCATTTTTACCTGAATAACCTGCGGTATGGGATACGCGCCCAACTTGGATTTGAAGAAGTCGATTTCTTTTTCAACTACGATTTGAACGAACTCTTTATTGAAAACAAAGGCCCCAAGTTGAATGCCTTCAGTTTTGGGATTACCTTCTAAAATTTTGAATCAGTGAGCTTGTTGTTCTTCCACCGACAAGCTCACTTACTTAAACGCCTCCCCCCTGCTTAGTACCATCTCGCGTTCATCCCCCTTTAATTTCAAGAGTCGCACCACCCTTGCCGGTGAAGGCCAGTGCAGAAAATAAATTGCCAACGCAATCCCAAACGCTACTGTAAAGGCCGCGTGACCCGTGGCCACCAATCCCAAAGGCATCAACAAAGCAATTACGGCAAGCCAGATCAATTGCGTCTTAAGTACTGACCCCAGCCTTTCAAGCTTGAGGCCTAACCCTACATAACTGGAGATTCCCTTTGCTTTTTTGTAGGTGATCAGTTGAACGATCGTTAGGATCACCAAACCAGTCAACACCAGGCCCGCCAGCAGATATTGCTGACTGGTTTCTTCCGAAATGAGTGGAGTATGGTCATAGAAGAAGGATTGTGTGTAGAAGTAGATGAAGCAGATCAATGGCACCATCATCGCTTGATACCCGATGTTATTCAGTTTATAGAAGTACTCTTTGACCGAATTAAACTTCATTTTCCACAACATGAATTTTATCAAATTTAATTAATTAAATTGCCTTTGATTTTAGCGTACTATGGAAGCTGTTGGAAACTTATCCCGCAAAGAACAGGTCATACGAAGTGCAGCCGAACTGTTTCGCGAGAAAGGATATGCCGCCTCCTCCATGCGAGATCTGGCGCAGAAACTGGGAATTGAGGCAGCCAGTTTGTATTCCCACATAAAATCGAAAGAAGAAATCCTGCAGTCCCTCTGTTTTGACATGGCTACCGAGTTCAGAAAGTCGTTAGCGGAAGTGGAGAAGAAGAACGTTACAGCAGGTGAGAAACTGAAGCTGGGAATTATCGGTCATATTCAGGTAATGGCGAAAGACCTCACCGCGTCTGCCGTGTTTATGAATGAACACCGACACCTGAGCCAACCTTACCTGCGCGATTTTCTGTTACTCCGCATTAACTACATCAACCGCTTTAAAGCCATCATTGAAGAAGGAGCCAGAAACGGTGAATTCAAGGATACCATCGATAAAAAGCTGGCAGTTATGACCCTCTTTTCTTCCCTCAACTGGATGCCCATGTGGTACGATCCCTCCAGCAAGATTGTTCCCACCGACCTTGGCCAGCAACTGGCTGATATGCTGGTGAATGGCTTGAAAAAATAAACACCCATCATATTATTGCCTGGTTGCCTAACCTTAATAGGCCGGTATCAGTTATATTTGCAAACGATTGTTAGGTATTAAATTTCTCTCTTATGTACGGAGGTGGCAACACGTTTGAAGGCATAAAAACCGATAGTCTTTCCCAGGAAGATCCAGCAAAACTGGCTGAATTTGAAGCCCGCATTGAGCGCGGTGAGAAAATCGAGCCCTCGGACTGGATGCCGCAATTATATCGGAAACAACTCATCCGGATGATCGAACAACATGCCCACAGTGAGATAATCGGGGCGCTGCCGGAAGGCACCTGGATAACCCGGGCACCCGGGTTTAAACGTAAAATGGCGTTGATGGCCAAAGTACAGGATGAGGTAGGTCATGCACAATTATTATATAGCGCTGCCGAAACACTCGGCAAATCGCGCGAGCAAATGATCGAAGACCTGATCAACGGCAAATCGAAATATTCGAATGTCTTCAACTATCCTACGTTCACCTGGGCCGACTGCTGCTTTATTTCGTGGCTGGTGGATGCCGGGGCCATTGTCAATCAACTGGCGAATGCCAAAGGAAGTTATGGCCCATATTGCCGCGCGCTGGATCGAATTTGTGCCGAAGAATCGTTTCACCTCAAATACGGTCATCATTGTGTTATCTATTTAGCCAGTGGTTCTGCCAAACAACGGCAGATGTTCCAGGAAGCCCTCAATCGCTGGTGGGCACCCATGATGCACTTCTTCGGGCCGTCAGATAAAATTTCGGCTCACACGGAAGTGTTGATGCGGTGGAAAGTGAAGATGGGAACCAACGATGAAATGCGAAATCAATTCCTGGATATGTATGTTCCTAAAATCTGGGAACTGGGCTTTACCATACCCGACCCCAATCTGAAGAAGAACCCGGATACCGGAAAGTGGGAATACACTGAGCCGGATTGGGAAGAATTTAAACGCGTGATTAATGGTGGTGGGCCCTGCAACAAAGAACGACTGGAGGTAAGACGAATTGCTGAAGCCCGGGGCAAATGGGTACGGGAGGCATTGAAGTCGAACAAGACAGCGTACGTTACACCACTTGCTTAGCAATTCGTAATTCAAACATTCAGAATTGAGATGTTGAGTTTGGAACAATAGTCGATCTTAAATTTTAAATCTTGAATCTTAACTCCCTCGATCCTCGCGTAAACCGACTGCCCGAAATTAACGAGCCTGTTTCACCCAAAGCTCCCCTGGATCAGTTCGGAACGTTTGAGGTGTTTGTGCAGCCCAAAGAAGGTAAGCCGTTTCAACACGAAGGTATTGTTCATGCCCCCAACCTGGAATTAGCCTATGTGCTGGCGAAGGAAGCGTTTACCCGCAGGTTCACCTGCACGTCACTCTATGTGGTGGATACCCGCGATGTATATATATCTCCCATGACGGAAGGTGATAAGAACTCGTACGATTCCCTACCGGATATTCCAGTACAGACAGATGCTGCTCGCAGTTTTGAAATTTACCATCTGGCAAAACGCGGAAAACAACATGTGCATGCCGGTACGGTACAGGCAGGAACACCTCAACAGGCAATGGCCCAAGCCAGGCAGCAATTCAAAACAGACAAGGTGATTTATAATGTGTGGGCAATTCAAACTGATAAAATCCGGTTCACGACTGCCGAAGAAAAGGAATTGTGGCTCACACTTTCTGAAAAAAAATTCCGCGATGCCTCGGATTATAAGGGCGGTGATAAGTTGAAAGAGTTTTTGGAACGTTCAATACAGTAATATGAACGAATTAGCATTAAAAGAACTCCTCTACAAAATGGCCGATGACCAATTGATTCTGGGGCATCGCAATTCGGAGTGGACCGGCATGGGACCGTTGCTGGAAGAAGACATCGCCTTTTCATCCATGGCCCAGGATAAAATCGGGCAGAGTTTGGCCCTGTATACCTTGCTTCAAAAGTTAGGCGAAAGCGATCCGGATACAATTGCCTTTACCCGCAATGCGAACCAGTTTCACAATTGCATTCTGGTCGAACTTCCTAACCAAGAGTACGACTTCAGCCTGATCCGCCATTTTCTGTTTGACACAGCTGAAGCACTACGCTTTGAATCGCTGACTCACTCTTCGTACGAACCGCTTGCCCAGTTAGCACAAAAGATTCGCGGTGAGTTGCGGTATCACACGTTGCACGCCAATACGTGGGTGAAGCAACTGGGTTCTGCTACACCCGAAAGTATCCGCAGACTGCAACAGTCGCTGGAACTTGCCTTGCCTTATGCGTTGGGCATATTTGAACCTTCGCCTTTCGAGGACGAATTAATAAACGCAGGAATTTTTGAAGGAGAGCAGGCATTAAAAGAAAAGTGGTTGGCACGAATTGAATCTATTTGCAGGCAAACGAGTTTAGTGTTGCCCGATCTGAAAGTGGTCACGCCCGTGCTGGGTGGGCGCACCGGCAAGCACAGTGAACATCTTCAGCCGTTGCTGGATGAAATGAGTGAAGTATTTCGGATTGACCCGGGGGCAGAGTGGTGATCCTGAAAAATTCCGGGTTGATTGTAGATTGTATTTGATGGCCTATTCAAGGGAAGAAATATTCAAGATTCTGGAGGAAGTAAAAGACCCGGAGATCCCCGTGTTGTCGTTGGTCGATCTGGGCGTTATTACGGAGGTGAGTATTGAAGACAGCACCGTGCAGGTTAAAATGACGCCCACCTTTGTAGGGTGCCCTGCCATGGACTATATGCGGCAGGAAGTTGAAAATGCATTGATGCTACGAGGGCTTTCGCCCCGTGTGGAGATCACCTTCGAAAAACCCTGGAGTTCCGAACTTATTTCAGAAAAAGGAAAAGCGGCCTTAAAGAAATACGGGTTGGCCCCGCCCCCCTCCAACAAAATTTTTACGGATCTGGAAATCCTGGAAACGGCCATTTGCCCACGTTGCAATGGCACCGATACTGAATTAAAAAGCCCGTTTGGGCCTACCCTTTGCCGTTCGCTCTACTATTGTCACAACTGTAAAGAAGCGTTTGAGCAGTTTAAACCCCTATAACCTTTGTCTTCACTCTTCGTATAAGGTAGCCAGTGAAGAAAATCTCCAGGTATGGGTTAGGTGTTATTTGCGCACTACTGGCATTAGCCTGTAGTAATAATACCACGTCCGAACGCTCCAGCTTCACCCGGGCTGATTCTTTAACGGAAAAGTATCTGAACCTGCAGGATAGTGTTTACCAGGTTTGGAATTTGCTACTCAAGCATGAGCATCAAAAAATTCAGTCCATGCGCGCGGCTGTCGACCAGTTAATGCAATCCAATCAGGAAGATTTCAGCGCCTTAAAAAAGCAACTCGAGCAATTGGAACGGATTCAGTATAATCACAAGACGGTATCCAACAATCATGTGGTGTTTGAATATGATCAGGCGAGCGGGCAATTGATGCGCGAAATTCTCACCAACGTGAATAGCCAGATGTCGCCCGCGGTCACCGACAACCTGCACAGTTCCATAACAACTACTCACCAACAATTACTGGAGTACCGCCAACGGTATAATCAACTTGCATTTGCATTCAATCAATTTGTTGAAGAGAACCGGAATGCGCTAAAAGAAATTGATTCGAATAGCAATCTTCAAAGGAAACCACTCTTCTCTGAACCTGCCGGTCGCGGACCGAACTAATAGCGGTTTATCGCTTTCCAGAATCACAGTGGGTGCCTGTGTGATCCCGTGATTTACTCTTTGTTCCGTAAAAATCTCCTCACCTCTGACTTGTAATTGATCCACGATCAAACAAAACATACCAATATACTATGCCCTTTGTAGTGAAATTTTCTATTGTTATACTTGTAAAGGGGTCATTGAAAAGCTTAAGCCTGTAGACAGTATGTCATCATTCATTTTAAGAATTTCATTTTCATCAACCATTACACTATTTCTCTTCGCGTGTACTCAATCCAACTCGCCCGATCATTTCAAAATCGAAAATGGTTTTGGGGTAGCGCTTGTTGCTGCCGAACCCCTCATCAAAGATCCGGTGGATCTGGAATTTAATGAACGAGGGGATGCATTCGTACTTGAAATGCCGGGCTATCCCTTCGAGGACAAGCAAAGTCGTATTGTGATACTGAAAGATGACAATGGGGATGGTGAGTATGATCGCAAAATCGTTTTTATTGAAAATCTGCAACTAGCCAATTCTTTCATGCATTATAAAAATGGAGTACTGGTAGCCGCACCTCCTTACCTGCTATTTGTTCGAGATGATAATCAGGATTATGTAACTGAAAAAGTGGATACAATACTGGGTGGATTTTCAACAGGCAACCTGCAGCATAATTTCAATGGCCTTATGTTAGGATTAGATAATTGGATTTATGCAGCCAATGGCGGTAACGATGGCGGACCCTATTGGTGGAATGATACCACCACGCGTGTTGATTTACGCGGTCAGGATTTTCGATTTAATCTGGAAACCAAATCGCTGGAACGCTTAGGCGAATCATCGGGTGGGTTTGGTTTTACGATGGATGAATTTGGGCGTATTTATGAAACACATAACCTCACTCACATTTCGCACTTGGTTTTCCCGGATCGGTACCTTCAGGGCAAACAACTCTTGCCAGAACATACGCTTGAAAATATCTCTGATCATGATGAAAACGGACTTGCGCGCATTTACCCGATTGGCGAACAAGAATCCCGCGTGAACCATCCGGAACAGTCGGGTTATTTTTCGGGATCCTGCGGCATTACCTACTATGGGGGTGGCGCGTTGGGCGAAGAATACAACAACACGGTTTGGGTAGCCGATGTGGTACTCAACCTGATTCATGTAGATAAAATTAAGCCGCAGGGAGCATCCTTCACGGCATCGCGTGTACTGGAGAAACGTGATTTTCTGGCCAGTACGGATCGAGCCTTTCGCCCGGTGAACATGACGGTGGGCCCTGATGGGGCCATGTATGTGGTGGACATGCATCGTAAAGTAATTGAACATCCTGAATGGATCCCCGATGAGATTGAAAAGACCTTGGACCTCCATGCCGGAAAAGATCAAGGTCGTATCTATCGCATCTCAAAAGAAGACGGAAAACACAGCTTTGATGTGGGTACCTTCAAAACGCAGGAAGAATTAGTGAAGAGTATATCACACCCCAATCAGTGGGTGCGAAACACTGCACACCGGTTGTTGGTTGACCAAACGCTGTCCGGGGAGACCTTTGAATTATTAAAGTACGAGTTGACATCAAAACATGATTTGGCCAGATTGCATGCGTTATGGATTTTGGCCTCAAAAGATGGATTAGATAGTTCCACTTTGCTAACCGCGTTGCGCGATCGCACACCGGCCCTTCGCGAAAGCGCTTTACTGCTGGAAGAAACCCTCTTCAATTCTCCTGAATTATGGAAAGCGGTTATTACCTTAATTAATGACCCTGATGCCCGTGTACGCATGCAGGCGGCACTTTCAATCTCCACCTTCCCAACAGAAAAATTTAAGGAAGTTAAAAACGAAGTCCTTACCGCTATCCAACAATCAGCAACCGCTCAAAATGATATTTGGAATATTGCCGCGCTTACACTGGGTGCGCAAGAATCAGCCTCGGAATTGTTTGCAACACTACTCACCGGTTCAAACTCACAAAAAATTTCAATGGAATTGCTCGCCTCCCTGGCGCGTGCTTCCGGCAACGATGCGAAAAACATTCTGCGGCCTCTTGTCACCGCTCCTATTTCCAACCCGCATAAGAAAAATATCATCGCCCAACTCACCGCAGGAGTAAAGGCCAACCAGGGGAAATCTCTGGAACCCTTCATAAGGCCTTTGGAAGAATCGGGGGATGCTGGTTTGCTATCCGAATTAGCCATCTTACGCAGTAAACTTTCACTACCACCTTCACCTGAATTTTTAAAGTTCAGTCGCGTTGCCTTACGTAAGGTGTTGGACAAATCATTATCCGACAGCGTCCGCATACAACAATTGGCGTTAATTGAGTTGCTGCCTTTTCAGGAAAAATCAGACGTGCTATATCAATGCCTGGAGAATACCGAGCCGCTTAAACTACAAGAAAATGCCCTGCGACAATTATCTACTTACCAGGAAGTAACCATCGGACAGAAAGTGGTATCCCTGTGGAACGAGTTGAGCCCGCAAACCCGCAGATATGCCAGCGACCTGCTTTTGTACATCGAAATTCATCACGATGTCTTGCTTACGGGGTTAGAGAATGGTACCATCAACATAGGCGAAATGAATTTCGACCTGGAGCGTAGAAGGCAATTGCTGTGGTGGACCGATAATGAAAATACCAAACGCAGAGCGGAGAAGTTGTTTAACGACTCCGGTGTAGCCAATCGGCAGGAAGCAATTGATAAAATGAAACCTGCGTTAACGCTTCCGGGCACGGCAGCCCGGGGAGCAACTGTTTTTGAAACCGTGTGCAGCAATTGCCACCGGTACGGCAATAGAGGAGTTGAGGTAGGACCTACACTAACGGAGATCGGACGAAAGAGCAAGGAAACCCTGATGCACGACATTCTGGATCCCAATGCCGCGGCCGATCCCAACTACATCAACCATCGGGTGGAGTTAAAGAATGGAAGCGTGCACATGGGCATTGTTTCCTCAGAAACAGATCAAAATATTATCATCAAAAAGATGGGGGGTGAATCAGTTACCCTTAGTAAAGCGGATATAAAATCATTCCGTTCACTGGGCACCTCGCTGATGATGGAAGGTTTGGAAGCCAGCATGACACCCCAGGAGATGGCTGATTTGCTGGCCTTTTTGCAAAACAGTGACGAATAAAAAGAGAATTCAATGAAAAAAACTTTTGTAGTTGTATTGCTGCTGACGGGTTGCAATGTACCGGCTGAAAAATCTGCTTATCACCTCACCGGGAAAACGGTTGAATATCGCTATGGCGAAAGCGTGTATCATGTTACGTTCGATAGCGACTCCACGTTGCATTGGAAAGCCGTGGCAGGGGATGAAGTTGGCGTAATGGCGAATGAAACCTACGTGGCTGACTGGATTGACTCCAGCCGTTTATTTATTACATGGGGCGAAGCGAATGGAGTTGACGTGAGTCAGGTACTTGACTTTGAGCATGGGAAAGTACACAATCATCTGCTGCACAATCGTGAAGCCAGCAAAGGCACAGGTGATATTCGTATTCTTGAAAAATAGTGCTATGAAAAATACGTTGATTCTCTTCGTTGCCTGCATCCGTGTACGCCCGCTATAGCAACTTCCCAAGACCTACTATCTTCGGTTCTTTCTAGCCGTACCTTTTGCGCCATAAAACCGCTCTTTCTTCTTCTCAGAATATTTTTCCTTATGCGGTCCGGTAAGTTCCAGCCGTACTTTACGCCCGCGCAATTCTACACCTTCAAAGTTTTTCATTACCTGTTCGGTAAATTTCTTTTCAATCTCAAAGAAGGAATAAGCGCCCTTTAAATCAATCTTACCAATGGCCGTTTTTGTCACTTCACCAAAATCGCAAATCAAGTCCAGCAGACTGCCCTTCTCCAATCCATCCATCTTACCTACGTTGATAAACACGCGGTCGCCCGTCAGGTAGCGATCTTCTTCTTCAAATTCAAAGGTTCGCTTCTCCGATTTGTTCAGATCGCGCGCATCGCGGTAATACTCAAGAAACCGGTTGAATTCAATAGAGGCAAACCGCTTGATAATATCTTCTTTGCTCAGGTCGCGCAGTTCATGGTATACCTCGGGCAAGAAGGAATCGATTTCTTCCTCATTTACCTCCACCTGCTTAACCTTATGTACCAAGGCTAATAGTTTATTCTGACAAACCTCATCCCCGGTAGGAACCATTGTGCGGGTAAACTTCCGTTTTAGTCCGCGCTCCACCTGTTGGATCCGGCCCATTTCGCGTTTCGAAATAATGGCTAACGAAATACCTTTCTTACCCGCCCGGGCGGTGCGGCCGCTACGGTGGGTATAATATTCCATCTCATCGGGCATATTCATATGAACCACATGGGTTATGTTGTTCACATCAATACCCCGGGCAGCCACATCGGTAGCCACCAACAATTGCAACGTTTTGTTTTTAAAGCTTTTCATCACGCGGTCGCGCTGTTGCTGGCTCAGGTCGCCATGCAAGGCATCTGCATTGTACCCGTCTTTAATCAGGTGCTCGGCAATTTTTTGGGTATCCACTTTGGTGCGACAGAAGATGACCCCAAAAATATCGGGAGTATTATCAACAAATCGTTTTAGCGCCAGGTACTTGTCGCGTTCATCCACCACGATGTATTGGTGGTCGATGTTTTCATTGCCCTGGTTGCGCTCCCCCATCGTTAGTTCTTCCGGACTGCGCATGTAGTTTTTCGCAATCTCCCGCACTTCACGCGGCATGGTTGCTGAGAACAACCACACGTTTTTATCTTCCGGTGTTGTGGTTAGGATTTCATCGATATCTTCCTTGAACCCCATGTTCAGCATTTCATCGGCCTCATCCAACACCACGTATTTCACCGATGTCAAATCAACTACCTTGCGGGAAAGCAAATCCATCAAACGGCCGGGAGTGGCAATGATGATCTGTGCTCCGCGCTTCACTTTCACAATCTGATCGCGGATGCTCGCCCCGCCATAGACGGTTACGATGTTCAAGCGTTTGAATGACTTCGAAAAATTCTCCAGGTCATTGGTGATCTGAACACTGAGCTCGCGGGTAGGGGCAATTACCAACGCTTGGGTGGAACGCAGGTTTTCATCAACTAATTCGAGTAATGGTAAACCAAAGGCTGCCGTTTTACCGGTACCGGTTTGCGCCAACCCAACCAGGTCAACATTTCCTTTTAATAGTACCGGGATCGCTTTCTCCTGAATCGGTGTGGGTGATTCAAAACCCAATTGGCGGATTGCCTCCACCAGGTGCCCGGACAGTCCCAGGCTTTCAAATGATTTCATTAATGATAATATAAAGTGCAAAGGTAGCCTAATAAAACGAAAGTGATTTTATTAGGTGGAAGGTCCCGTACACTACGGAATACGGATGATTTTCTTTTGCCAACAGTATTTTAGTTGGCAATCGGCAAAATTGCAACCCAATGAGTAACTTAACGCAATGAAGATTCTGAAAAAGATCGGCTTCTTTACTGCATTTATTCTTCCGGCCGTAGTTATGTTGGGATGGTATCTTGGCCAGGGCTGGAATTTTCTGGCAGTGGGCTTCGTCTTCCTGGTGGTAACCAGTATTGATTATGTTACCGGAACCGATACTTCGAATGTACCCGATCATGAAACCAATAGTACCGGAGAAGATTTTTACTACCGTTTTGTTACCTATGCCTGGGTTTATGTGCAACTCGCTTTTCTGGGCTGGGCCTTCTATGTCATCTCCCGGGGCGCGATTTCCAACGGGTATGCCTGGACAGGCTTTGTGATCAGCGTGGGTCTGGTTACGGGTGGCATTGGAATTACCGTAGCACACGAGCTGGGTCATAAAAAGTCTGCACTGGAGCGCTTTTATAGCAAGGTCTTGCTGCTCACCGTATGTTACATGCACTTCTATATTGAGCACAACCGGGGACATCATGTAACGGTGGCTACTCCCCAGGATCCGGCCACGGCCCGCAAAAATGAAAACTTTTATTCCTTTTGGATACGATCAGTTTTTGGCGGCTATGCGGATGCGTGGAAACTGGAAATTCAACGGTTAAAAAACCAAACTCAATCCATCATCGGTATTCACAATCAAATGATCTGGTTTACGGTGCTGCCCCTTCTATTCTGTGCAATCATCACGGTACTCGCAGCCCAGAGTAGGGCGGAGCTGGTATGGCAGATTCCGGTTTTCTTTTTTGCGCAGAGCCTGGTTGCCTTTACTTTGCTGGAATTGGTTAACTACATCGAACACTACGGTATTTTGCGGAAACAACTTGCTCCGGGTAAATACGAGCGTGTAAACCCGCTACATTCCTGGAACAACAGTCACCTGATCAGCAATTTCTTTCTGTTTCAATTGCAGCGTCATTCCGATCATCATGCCAATGCAATTAAGCGTTACCAGCTCCTTAAGCATTATGATGAAAGTCCGCAGCTGCCGTTTGGCTATCCCACCATGATATTAATTGCACTGATGCCACCGGTATGGTTTGCCTTGATGAACCCGCGACTGCATGACTGGGAAAAGAAAGTGTATCATGCAACCTTCACTCCAACGTAGTTTCAACTAACAAAGTCTTTACGATAATCTTCCCGATCCAATGAAATATTCATTCACCACCTTACCTCCGGATAATCATCGAGGAATTACTATTCCATCTTAACCTAAACTAACAATACTATCCATGAAACTTATAAAGCGGATCCTCTTAGGAATAGTGATGCTTGGACTCGGCTATGGCATTGTCTATGTGTGGCAAGCCTTGCCCATCATCAGCGCCTTTGGTGCAAAAGACCTCTGCACCTGCGTGTTTCTGAATGGTCGTAATGCGGAGGATGTCATCACGCAGGAACTCGGTGCCGGATTGCAAAGCCTTGGACGTTTCGAACTCAACCCAACAGACTCCACCGTGAGCGGCTCAGTATTCGGGTTAGCCAAGCGTAAAGCGATTTACCGAAAAGGATTGGGCTGCACGTTGGTTTCTGAAATTTCAGAAGCAGAACTGCGCACCCAAAAGATGAATCTTTATGCGATGTCGCCTCTCAATCAGGATACAATCCCCTGGCCCATGGGCAACATGGTTAAAACCACGATTGATACGGGTATTTATGTTGCGGTTCTCAAGGAAGCATTGGACTTTGCCTTTACAGAAAATGATCCGGCCCGGCCCATCAATACCCGTGCGGTGTTAGTCGTATACGATGGACAAATCATTGCCGAACGATATGCCCCTGGTTATGATCTGTATTCGCGCCACATGGGCTGGTCTATGACTAAGAGCATCACCAACGCCATCACCGGAATTCTTACCAAAGACGGTCGCATGAAAGTTCATGAACCGGCACCGATACCCCAATGGCAACAGGACGATCGCAAAAAGATCACGCTGCACAACCTGCTTCAAGCCAGCAGCGGTTTAAAGTGGGAGGAAAAGTACGATGGTCCCAGTCCGGCCACCAATATGCTCTTTAAGAAGAAAGACATGGGCCTCTATGCGATGGAGTCGCCACTGGAATCAGAACCAAATACCGTGTTCGAATATTCGAGCGGTACGACCAACATTATTTCGCGGTTGATACGAGAAGCCATTGGCGATGAAGACTATTATCGGTTTTATTATCGCGAGTTGTTTGAAAAAATTGGCGCACGCAGTATGGTTATTGAACCCGATGCCGGAGGTACCTATGTGGGCTCATCGTTTTCGTGGGCAACCGCGCGCGACTGGGCGCGGTTCGGATTGCTGTATCTGAACGATGGTGTCTTTAATGGACAACGGATTCTTCCGGAAGGCTGGGTGGCATATTCCACAACCCATGCCACAGCTGCCCCGCGTGGCGAATATGGAGCCCAATGGTGGTTGAATGCCGGAGCCATGAACAATCCTTCAGATCGTACCTATCCTTCGATTCCTACTGACTCCTTTCAGGCGGAAGGCTTTGAAGGGCAGTTTGTGTTTGTCATCCCGTCAAAAAAGTTAGTGGTGGTTCGGCTCGGATTAAGCCAGACCAATGACCTGGACATGAATCAGTTTGTTTCCAAAGTGATTGAGGCGTTGCCGCGATAAGATGCGCAACAAGAATAGCTTCCGGTTTAAGCAATTCACTATTCAACACAGCTCCGCCAGCATGAAGGTGGGAACGGATGGTGTGCTGTTGGGTGCCTGGACGCAGGTAACGTCTGCCCATCGCATTCTTGATGTGGGTACCGGCACGGGGGTTATCGCGTTGATGCTCGCCCAGCGAACTACCCCGCAGGTACACATCGATGCCCTGGAGATTTCGCAAAATGATTATGAGCAGGCCTTGTTCAATACCAAACACTCGCCCTGGCCAGCAAAAATTCAGGTACATCGCACTTCGCTGCAAGATTACCAGGCACCTCCCTATGATTTGATTGTCAGTAACCCGCCCTTTTTTATTGATAGTTATAAGCCGCCCTCAGTCGATCGGGCGAAGGCCCGCCATACCGATACCTTGCCTCCCGCTGATCTTCTGGACCACAGCCAACGACTTCTTCATAAGACAGGAACGTTAAATCTGATCCTTCCAAAAACGGAAGGGAAC
Organism: uncultured Ohtaekwangia sp.; assembly: GCA_964488465.1. GTDB lineage: Bacteria > Bacteroidota > Bacteroidia > Cytophagales > Cyclobacteriaceae > ELB16-189. Next base: position 187,928 of record CAZAUN010000011.1, read on the forward strand.
CAGTTCTTGACGATAGCGAAAACAAAAGGCTGGCACTGTTCACGATTCTGTACATTCAGGTCCCGCGCTACAAAACCGGTAGAACGCATCCTGTTGGAATTACAACGGCAACCCACACCCACCCAAAAAGATGAACTTGTGCTGTACAAAGACCGGGAGCAATGGTCAGATGCTTACTGCCAATTAACCCGGGAGTTTTATCTGAAATTGTAGCGCTGAACAGCCACGGTTTCCTCCCATAAAAAAGATGCAACAGGTTCCTTTCAGGGATAGTATACTTGGTGCGAAATCTGAATCTTTCTGTGCTGTCACGTTTCTTTTTGAGCCTGTTCCTGATATCAGGCATTACATGTTTTAGTCAACCTGCCATCAGCATCAAACGCGCCTCTGCACCCATTGTACTGGATGCGCAGATCAATGAACCCGACTGGCAAATGGCCCAGGTGGCGTCTCAATTCCATCAGTTCTTCCCAACGGATACAATTTTAGCAAAGGCTCAGACTGAAATCCGGTTAACGTATGACGATCACTTCATCTACGTTGCAGCCAAAATGTATAACCTGGGCCCGCGCACCTATGTTACACCTTCGTTGCGCAGAGATTACCGGGGCGAAGCGAACGATGGGATCTCGGTCGTGTTCGATACGTTTAAAGACAAAACCAATGCCTTTATCTTCGGAGTCAATCCATTTGGGGTACAGCGCGAGGGATTGGTGGCCAATGGTGGTGGAACTGGTCAGGATGATTTTACACTCAATTGGGACAACAAATGGTATTCGGAAGCAAAGATTTATGAAGATCATTGGATTGTGGAAATGGCGATTCCGTTCAAAACCCTGCGCTTCAAAGAAAACCTGACGCGTTGGAACGTGAATTTCTACCGCATTGACAGTGAGTATGCCGAGCGCTCCACGTGGTCGCCCATTCCCCGCAACTTCGATATCGTCAACCTTGCCTTCAACAAGGAATTGATCTGGGATGTGCCCCTTAAAAAACCAGGCGCCAATGTCTCCGTCATCCCCTATACCGCACTTAACTCGTTGCGTGATTTTGAAAATGGTACCCCATCGGAAACGAAAGTACAGGCCGGAGGCGATGCCAAGATTGGCGTTGGCCCGGCATTGAACTTAGACCTTACCGTAAACCCGGATTTTTCGCAAGTGGAAGTGGATGAACAAGTCACCAACCTCGATCGGTTTGAGATCTTCTTTCCGGAGCGCAGACAATTCTTTCTTGAGAATGCGGATTTGTTCGCCAACTTTGGCCTGGAGGGTACCCGCCCTTTCTTCTCCCGAAGGATTGGCATTGCCCGCGATTCATCAACGGGTCAGAATGTTCAGAATACGATTTATGGCGGAGTACGGTTAAGCGGTAAGATCAACAATAATACCCGCGTGGGCATTCTGAATATGCAGGGGGGCGAAGAGCCGGAGATCAACTTGCCTTCGACCAACTACCTGGTTACCACTTTACAACAAAAAGTATGGGCCCGATCCAACATTGGTTTCATCTTTGTTAATAAGCAAGCTTTTCAGGATTCCATCGGTGGAGAATTTACCCGTTCTCCCGAAACCTATTCGCGAACTGCCGGAGTCGATTTCAACCTGGCCACCCGCGATAACCGCTGGACAGGGAAAGCATTTTACCACCACTCCTTTGATGAAACGAAAAGCGACTCCGCCTTTGCCTATGGTGGCTTTCTCAATTTCAGTGTGTTGAAATGGAACGTAAGTGTATTAACCCGTAACGTGGGTGCTAACTACAATCCGGATGTAGGGTTTGTACGCAGACAAGATATCCGGCAGTTGGCCTCTACAACCTGGTATAATATGTATCCGGCCAGAGGGAAAGTGCAAAGCCATGGACCCGGGTTTGATTTTGATATGGTGGGAAATGAAACGTATGGTTTCCTTGACTGGGATTACAATTTCATGTACCGGATTCGTTGGCGAAGTACAGCCGTTTTTTCGATGCGGCTTCGCGAGGAGTACACCTATTTGTTCGATCCCTTCGACCCCAGCGGCTCAGGTGGTTTGCAATTACCCAGTGGCACCGATTATCAAAACTTTGTATTAATCGCAAATTATACTTCCGATGCCCGCAAACGCTTCTTCTTTAGCTTAAGCACGCGATCGGGAGGGTACTTTAATGGTAACCGCGCTAATCTGACCGGAATTGTTACCTACCGGTATCAACCTTGGGGGTTTGCCTCGCTTAACTTTAGCTACAATGGCATCCGGTTGCCTGAACCGTACAACAGTTCGGACTTGTTTTTGATCGGACCGCGCATCGACTTCACTTTTTCGCGCAAGGTATTCTGGACCACCTTTATCCAATATAACAGCCAGATTAACAATCTGAACATCAACAGCCGTTTTCAGTGGCGATTCAAACCCGTTTCGGATCTGTTCATCGTCTATACGGATAATTACATTGCTGAATCCTTCGAAAATGGAGATGTTTTTAGGGTTGGACAACCCAAAAACCGGGCGTTGGTGCTTAAACTAACCTACTGGCTGAATTTGTAGGTTCCCTTCTTTTGAAAATTTTTAGTGCCTGATTAACAAGTCTTTAACAAAAGAAAAATAGATGTTTAAACATCTATTAACAATTCCGGTGTTATACTTGCACAACAAACAAAAACTAAAAATTACACACAATGAAAAAACTTAATGCACTGGTAGCGTTTCTCCTTGTAGCGGGCATGGCTTCTGCACAAACTACCTGGAAAGTTGACAAAGGTCACTCCAAGGTGGGATTTTCAGCCGTCCACATGGTGGTTGCTGAAACAGAAGGAAAATTTGACGAGTATGAAGGAACTCTGATCAGCAAATCGGATGACTTCAATGGTGCTGAGGTTTCCTTTACGGCCAAAGTTGCTTCCATCAACACCGAAAATGAAAGACGGGACGGACACTTGAAGTCGGCTGATTTCTTTGATGCTGAAAAGTTTCCTGAAATCTCGTTCGTAGGCACGTTGGTAAAGGATGGTGGCAAGTATAAGCTAAAAGGCGATTTCACCATGAAAGGTGTTACTAAGAAAGTGGAATTCGATGTTACCTACGGTGGTAAAATCAACACCGGACGTGGCGAAAAGGCAGGTTTTAAATTGGCCGGCAGTGTAAACCGTCAGGAATTTGGACTAACTTGGGCTAGCAAGACCCCCGGTGGTGAAATGGTAGTGGGAGATGATATTCAGATCATCGTGAAAGTTGAATTAGACAAGCAAGCCTAAATCAATCATACAAAGGGGGGCGAAAGCCCCCTCTTTTTTTATGTCCAAAATCGAAGACGAAATCAAGCAACCCAAATTTAAAAGCACACATCAAAAAGCGGTGTTGAATATTCTTTACACCGCGAACTGGATCCAAAACAAACAGAAAGATTTTTTTGAACCCTTTGGTATCACCGGGCAGCAGTATAACATCCTGCGGATTTTACGAGGCCAGCATCCCAACCGGATTTCAGGAGCCGAAATAAAAGCCCGTATGTTGGATAAGAATTCGGATGTTTCGCGTTTGCTGGACCGGATGATCGGCAAGAACCTGGTGGAGCGCACGCAATGCCCCAACGATAAACGAGCTTCTGACATTGGCATTTCTGAGGCCGGGCTTGAACTCCTAACAAAACTCGACAAGGCCATCAACAGCCTGGATACTTCCCTGATTTCACTTTCCAAAGAAGAAGCAGAACACCTGAGCGCTTTGTTAGATAAGTGCCGGGATTAAATCTTGCTGAATTCTTCCCGCACAAAATTCATCAGTTCGCGGATATACGTTTTACTAAAGTCAAACCGGATCTCAGCCGCCTGATAAATTTCGGGTATGGTAGCCAGGTTGCCCAACTTCAAGGCATTCGTATACCCTTGAAGCCCTTTCGGTTTGTTTCGTTTGTAATTTCGCCACAGCGCAATCGCGCCAAGCTGCGCCATTCCGTACTCTATATAATAGAACGGCACTTCATATAAATGCAACTGCTTCTGCCACTGGTAATCGCGGTTGAGTTCCAAACCACTCCAATCCGTTACGGTATCCGAAAACCGATGGAAAACCTGGTTCCAGTGGGTGGTTCGTTCGGCCGGTGTATGGTCCGGATGTTCATACAACCAATGTTGAAACTGATCGATGGTAGCCACCCAGGGCAAAGTTTCTATAATGTCTTCCAGTTGTTCCCGTTTCGCGCGTTTCAAATCTTCTTCCTTTGTAAAGAAAATCCCCCACTCATCCATTGAAATCAACTCCATCGACATGGATGCCAACTCAGCCACCTCCATGGGCGGTGATTTAAAATCCGATAAGGGTAAATCCTTGGTTAAAAAGTTATGAACCGCATGCCCCCCTTCGTGCATGATGGTGGTCATGTCGCGCATGGTGGAGGTCGCATTCATAAAAATGAAAGGCACACCGATCTCCGCCAACGGATAATTATACCCACCGGGCGCTTTGCCTTTGCGGGATTCCAGATCGAGGTGACCCATCTCGCGCATAATCGACAAACACTGCCCCAGAAAGGGATCCAATCTCCGGAAGCACTCAATCGATTTCTCGGTCAGGTCTTTCCCGTTCTCAAAAGCCTTTAGCGGTTCCCGGCCTTCAGGATCCACGGCCTTATCCCACGGACGCAGGGCGGACACTTTTAACCGTGCTTTGCGCTCCTGGCTTAGTTCATTCAAAATCGGCACCACTTCTTCGGCAATGGCCTCGTGAAATTTGAAACAATCCTGAGGGGTGTAATCAAATCGTCCATACGCCTTAAACATATAATCGCGGAAGTTCGGCAAGCCGGCATTCCGTGCCACCTTATGCCGGAGGGCAATTAGCCGGGTAAACAACTCATCCAACGTTTCGCGGTCTTTTAATCTGCGCGCTGCAATTTTATGATAGACTGTTTCGCGCTTTGACCGGTCGGTAGATTGTAAAATAACACCTGCTTGTTGCAAGGTAAGTTCTTTACCATCCACGTCCACCGTCATGGCGCCCGAGAGCTGCGTGTATTTTTGAGTCTCGGTATTTATCTCCGTGAACAAGGGGATGTTCTCTTCCCGAAAAAGTTCAATGTCCTTTTTAAGATTCCGGATCAGAATTTTGAACCCGGCCTCCTCCTTCAACTCATTTAAAAATTCGGAATTGATCAGTTTCTTATTCAGCAGATCGGAATAGGGAGATATAGCCGGCTGAATGTTCTCAATAAAATCCTGGTAGCTTTTGCTGTACTCTTCATTATCGGTATAGCACGTCATGCGGATGTAGCGCCAACCCAGGTCTTCGCTGATTACCGACTCCAGTTCACTCCGGTCCCGCAGCCATTGCTGCAGCGCCTGTACCGAGGCGAGAGGCCGGTCCAACAAGGTATCAAAGTAGGGTTTCAGCTGATCCCAGGTGGTGATGGTGAATTGCTCCGGTAAAAAAGATCTTTTGGGTCGTTTCGGTAGTACACTTGGTTCGCTCATCCGTTCAACTATTTTGGCAGGTAAAATAAGAGAAATTTACTTCAATTCTGCATCTGCCATCGCACAGACCGGTTCTTAAAATATTTTGCAACCCCGGTTTCAACATCACGTTCAGAGTCTTTACTTTCAATAGTCCTTATCAACACAAAATGAAACCCTTATGAACACCTTATACTTCGTAAGTGGAGCCGGATTTGTCGGGATCGCCATCGTCTTTTACTATTTATTTTATAAGCACCTGCAAGGGGCCATCGCCCGCACACCCTGGCCGGAAGCGCGAAAGAAAACGGTGAGCAGAGGATTACTCATCGGATTTTTTGGATGGTCCATCCTGATTGCGGTTGTATCCCTGACCGGGTTTACCACCAATTTCGAAATGTTTCCTTTTAACATCACACCTTTTGTAATTCTCCCGCTCATCTTAACGCTGGCATTCTTATTTACTAAAGGCTTGCGCGAGCTTCTTGAACAACTGCCTCTGAAAGTAATAACCCAGTTGCAGGTGTTCCGGGTTTTTGTTGAGATTATTCTCTGGCTCCTGTTTATTCAGAATTTAATCCCGGTTCAAATGACCTTTGAAGGATACAACTGGGATGTGCTCACCGGAATCACCAGTTTGCTGGCCGCCCGGTATTTTCTGAATTCGAAAGGGGGCCTGATTGCCTGGAACCTCTTTGGATTAATTTTGCTCGTCAACATTGTAACCATCGCCATCCTGTCTATGCCCACACCGCTCCGGGTATTTGACAATGAACCTGCCAACAGGATCGTAACGGTTTTTCCGTTCATCTATTTACCCACCTTGCTGGTACCGCTGGCCTACATCCTGCATTTCCTTTCGCTGCGAAAATTACTGATGAAGTCATAATCAAATTCTTTTTATAACTTCCATCGGAAAAAATTAATCCGATGCGCAACCTCCTGATCCTTTCCGTTCTTCTTTGTGCGTGCAGCACAAAAGAAAAAATTTCCGTGGGCACGATTGAACGTATCGATCCGGCCCTGGACCAAGTGATTACCGGGGAACCGATCGTTGAAATTATTTCGGAAGGCTACGAATGGAGTGAAGGCCCGGTATGGGTTGAAAAGGAATCCATGCTCTTGTTATCGGATGTGCCCAAAAACACGATCTATAAATGGACAGAACAAGGCGGCACGGAGGTTTACCTCGCTCCGTCCGGCTTTACGGGCGATAGCACCACCAGCCGCGAACCGGGTTCGAACGGATTGCTCATCCATCACGACTCATTAATCCTTTGCCAACACGGTGACCGGAGAATGGCTAAAATGAATGCTGCCCTCGCAGCACCAAAACCAGAATTCATCACGATAGCAGATCGGTATCAGGAAAAGCGTTTCAGCAGCCCCAATGATGCCGCCTATCGCAGCAATGGCGATTTATTTTTTACCGATCCCCCGTACGGCTTGGGCAAGCAAAATGAGGATCCTGAAAAAGAACAACCTCACAATGGTGTATACAAAGTAACGCCTGAGGGCAGCGTCTCACTTTTGGTGGACACCCTTACCCGACCGAATGGCATTATCCTGCTGCCCGGTGAAAAGAAACTGATTGTTGCCAACTCCGATCCCGAAAAGGCCATCTGGTATGAATACGAGCTGGATGAAAATGATTCCCTGATGAATGGCCGGATTTTCTACAATGCAACCCGTGAACTTGCCACTGCCAATGGACTGCCGGACGGACTAAAGGTCGACAGACAAGGAAATATTTTCGCTTCCGGCCCAGGCGGGATTTGGATATTCAATCAGACGGGAACCGTGTTGGGAAGAATCCTACTCACTGAACTGGCCGCTAACTGCGCCTTATCACCCGATGACAAAACCCTGTACATCACTGCGGATCCCTATGTGTTGCGCGTAAAACTCCGGGATTAATATGCCCAAGTGGGTTGACATACTGGGTTGGATAGGATCCCTGGAGGTAATTGCCGCTTATGCACTGAACAGCTTGCAGAAAATAAAATCCGACTCCGTCATCTTTCAGGTGCTAAATCTAACCGGTGCCATCCTTCTCATTATTAACAGTGTCTACAACGCTGCCTATCCGTTTACATTCATTAATACGGTATGGGCACTGGTTGCTCTGATTGCACTTATTCGGATTTTCAAAAGCAATACGTGATAACGACCCAAAATATCAAGATTCAACGCCTGGTGGTGATCGTGGCCATCCTATTGCTTCTGGTGAAGGTGGGCGCCTATTATCTCACGCACTCGGTGGCCATCCTAACCGATGCCCTCGAAAGTATCGTGAATGTAGTGGCCGGTATCATGGGATTATATAGCCTGATCATTTCAGCTCGTCCACGCGATGACGACCATCCCTACGGGCATGGCAAAATTGAATTTATTTCTTCTGCCATAGAAGGTACGATGGTTTTAATTGCCGGTGTGTTGATTATTTACGAAGCCGTGAAGGCATTATTATACCCGTCAATTTTACAAAGCCTGAGCTTTGGATTGGTGCTGATAACCGGAACTGCCCTGATAAATTTCGTCATGGGTACGGTTTGTGTCCGCGTAGGGAAAAAAAGTAACTCGCTGGCATTAATTGCGAGCGGCAAACATCTGCAAACCGATACCTACTCCACCTTGGGTGTAATGGCAGGGCTCTTGTTAATTTACATCACCGGTATTACCTGGTTGGATGGAGCGGTAGCCATCCTATTGGGCATCCTGATCATCTTCACCGGGTATCGAATTATCAGGCAGTCGGTAGCAGGCATAATGGATGAAGCGGATCGCACCTTATTAAACAAACTGGTAGCCACCTTGAACGCGCACCGGCAGGAAAACTGGATTGACTTGCACAATCTCAGGATCATCAAATTTGGTCCCATTCTGCACATGGATGCGCACCTTACTTTACCCTGGTACCTGAACCTACATGAGGCACACCGGGAGATCGATGCATTGGCCTTGCTCGTGCGCAAGGAATTTGGGGATACGCTGGAGTTGTTCATTCATTCGGATGGGTGTCTTGATTTCTCTTGCCGCATTTGTAACAAAGCTCATTGTGCGGTTCGAAAAAATCCATTCGAAAAACGAGTCGACTGGACCATTGAAAACATTTCACAAAACAAAAAACATGGCTTAACACCCCAACTATGAAAAGGATCTCCTTTTTTTTATTGGTGCTCCTGGTGTCTTGTCAACCGGAATCAAACTTTGAAAAGGAAGTTAATTCCATATTTGCTCCCCACGTTCGATCTTCAGAACCGGGTGGGGCCATCCTCATCCTGAAAGGGGAGCAAGTCGTATTTTCCGAACAGTATGGAGTGGCGGATATAGAAACCCAGGAGAAAATTACTCCACAGACATTATTTAATACAGGCTCCATTTCTAAAACGTTTGTTGCCAATACCATTCTGGCCCTCGCCAACGAGGGAAAACTTTCTTTAAACGATTCGCTCGCGAAATACTTCCCCGATTTCAAGAATCCTGAGATCGCAAAGCGTGTACGAATTGAACATCTGCTCACCCATACCTCCGGGCTGCCCGACAACCGCAGGCAATTTCTGGACAGTGTGTTTTTGCTTACCGCGAAAGACAAAGAGAATTTTGCGCCCATCCAGCAAGCGGACTCCTTACTATTCGACCCTGGTACGCGATACGAATATTCCAACCCGGCTTTCAACGCGCTAGCCTTGATTATTGAACAGGTAACCGGGCTCCCCTGGCAACAGGTGGTCAAAGAAAAGATCTTCACCCCTGCAGGCATGGCCCGCAGCGTTATAACGGATGGTCCCTTTCCACAAACCGGGGTAGCGCATGCCTACTTGCGCACGGGTAATTCTTTCATCGAAAAGGACTATGGTGAAGAACCTACCTTTGCGGCAGCCGGCAATGGAGGTGTTTGGAGTTCGGTCGATGAACTTGCCCGGTATGAACTGGCGCTCCGTAAAAGTTTGATCCTCGATTCAACTACGATTGCCGATTCGCGGACAATCAAAACATTTCCGGATTGGAAGGGGGACCCCCCTTTTATCGGATACAGTTGGTTTGTTGGCGAAGTGGATGGCCTGACGGTGATTTCGCACACCGGAACACAAGGGGGTTTTTATGCCGACTTTGTCAGTATTCCTGAAAAAGACATTCTTTATGTGATGCTCTGCAATGTTCCCACTCCGCAGGAAGAGAAGCGCGAACAGGTGCTGGCCGTGTTAAAAAAATTCAATTGGCTCGATCCATAAAACTATTCCTTATCAACCCGTATGAAAAAATTACTTCCTTACCTCCTCCTGCTGGCCATGATGCCGGCCTACGCTCAAATTACAGACGCTACCATCAAGGAGTTCGATGCGTATGTGGAAAGGTCGCGTAACCTGTTTCAGATTCCGGGGCTGGCGCTTACGGTGGTGAAAGACGGAAAAGTACTGCTGAAAAAAGGCTATGGGGTGCGACAGTTGGGCTTACCTCAGCCGGTGGATGCGCAAACGTTGTATGCCTGTGCCTCCACCACCAAAGCCATGACAGCCACTTGCATGGCCATGCTGGTGGATGAAGGAAAAGTAAAATGGGATGATCCGGTCATCAACTACCTGCCCGACTTTCAACTCTATGATCCCTTTGTTACCCGCGAGTTAAAGATCCGCGATCTGTTTACCCACAACTCCGGAGTGGGCAATGCCGATTTCCTATGGAGTTTCATGAAGATTCCTCCTGAGCAGGTAGTTGAGAAAATGAAATTGGTAAAGCCCAGTTATTCCACACGCTCCAGCTTTATTTATCAGAATATTTTTTATGTGGTGGCCGGGAAAGTGATTGAAAAAGTGAGCGGCCAACCCTGGGAGACGTTTATCCGAAAGCGGATTTTTGAACCCTTGCAGATGACCCGCACATTCCCGTTGCTGAGCCAGGTAAACGATCCGAATCAATCACAACCGCATTATTTTTATGACAACAGCATTCAGGTAATTCAGCGCACCAGTGCAGATGCCGTGGGCCCGGCCGGCAGTGTGTGGTCGTGTGTGGAAGATATGAGTAAATGGGCACTGTGCATGCTCGATAGCAGCAAGTACGCTGGCAGCAGGTTGATAAAACCCACCACGTGGATGGAACTGTTTAAACCCCAGGTGATGGTAACCCCGGCCCAATTTTATCCCACAGCAAAACTCACCAAGCCCAACTGGACTACCTACAGCCTGGGTTGGTTTCAACAAGACTACCAGGGCCGGAAAATAAACTACCACACCGGCAGCCTGGCCGGAGAAACCGCCATGCACGGCCAGTTGCCATCCGAACGATTGGCGATTTACATTTTTGGAAACCTGGATCATGCGGAGTTGCGACATGCCCTATTATTTAAAGCCTTCGATCACTTTGCCCTGGGTGGTTCGCGCGATTGGAGTGCCGAAGTATTTGACCTGTATAAGAAGCAAACGGAAACCAGCGAACAGCAGGTAAAAAAGTTTGAAAGCGAACGGGTTCCCAACACCAAACCCACCCTCGACCTGGCAGCCTATGCCGGAACGTATTCGGACCCGCTGTATGGCGAGTTGACGGTAGCCGTTCAGGGCAGTTCGCTGCTGGTTTCAGTAAACAATGTGGCAAAAGCTACCCTGGAGCATTGGCATTACGATACCTTTCGGGGCTTCTTCGAAAAACGGTGGTGGGGTAAAACCAATGCCACCTTTGCCTTCAACAGCCAGGGCAAGATCAGTACAGTCTCCTTTGCAGGAATGGAGTTCAGGAAGAAGTAACCTGGGGGCTTATTCAGTCGATAATTTGTTCACCATCTCCCGCAATTGATCAATTTTATCTTCCGGCAACTGATTGATTTTGCGCACCAGGTTGTCTTTGCGTAAACGACCGGCCAGTTTGGAGAGGGCAATTTTATTTGTTGCAGACACTCCGGCCGCGGGTTTCCAATACAGCAACTCATTGGGGGTAACGTTAAACAACAAGCACAACTTCTCCAGGTACTCGTAGTTGAGCTTGGCTATCCTGTTGCGAAGCAACTTGGCAGCAATATGATAGGAGAATCCTGCCTGCATCAGGTATTGAACCGGATTGTGAATCTCCTTGCTCTCCATCAACCGGGCTAAGTCCAACGCGATCATAACATACCTTGTTTTATTGTTACTGATTTTACTGTTCCTACCTGCACATCTCGGCCGGTAGATTCTAATGATTGGAACGCACACTGCTCATTCCGGTTTCAGGGTTTTGAAAAATTATTTTTATCGCGAAAAGCATCGGCAGATTGAGTGCTCTCTTCGGCATATCAGGTGCCAGGATCAACAAGTTCATTGTACAAATCGGCAAACTGATTTAACAAAACGTCTCAATCACATGTACGTTCTTCTGCAATGGTTAAACGCATCGGAAGATTTACTGAAAGCACCGGTACAGGGTGTTGCACGGATCGGCAGTTGAGGTAGCTGGTCTCCGGCAAGAGGGGTTATGTGCTATGTGTTCTAGTACAGGAACCGTTATTTTTGATGCTGAGTACCTTAACTTTAATTCAGCATGTCCAGAATCTTTATCACCGGATCATCTGACGGCCTTGGACTCCTCGCAGCAAAAGCACTGGTTAGTCAGGGGCACAGGGTGGTTCTTCATGCCCGTAATCAGGATCGCAACCTGGATACCCAAAATAAAGTACCCGGTGCCGAGTCCATTTTCACTGCTGACCTGTCCAACCTGGAAGAAACCAAAAAGCTTGCTTCCGAATTGAATGATTCCGGAATGTTCGATGCCGTGATTTACAATGCCGGAGTCTACCAGGCTCCGGCCGCCCAAATTCTCGCAGTCAATACCCTTGCTCCTTACGTGCTGACGAGTTTACTAGCAAAACCACAGCGCCTCATCTATCTGAGTTCGGGCATGCATCTACACGGCCAACCCAACCTTGATCAAATCCAAAAAAATACTTCGCAGCTCAGTTACTCGGATTCCAAACTACACGTGGTTATGCTCTCGATGGCCGTTGCCCGTAAATGGCCCACGGTTCTATCCAATGCCGTTGATCCCGGGTGGGTACCTACCAAGATGGGCGGCAAGGGCGCACCTGATAATCTGCAAAAGGGGTATGAAACCCAGGTGTGGTTAGCGGTGAGCGCGGATGAAAAAGCGAACGTAAGCGGTCGCTACTTTTACCATCAAAAGGAAAGGTCTTGCCATCCCATCGCTGCGGATGTGGTCTTGCAGGAAAAATTTCTTGACTTGTGCAGGGAATTAACAGGCGTTTCGATGCCTGAATAAAAATTTCAAAATGTCGTTTGACCCCCGAGGTTCTACTTGTTAAAAGCCCGCAGCGGTTGCGATGAATAAATTGTTTGCTTTCTACTTAGGCAATACCGTTACGACCACCCGCTTATAGCTCACCAATGCCGGAGTGCCCTTGTCCTTCACCTGTAAAATGAAGTGAATAGTTTCGGGCTTACTGACAGCCGGAGCGGTAACCGGTAAATCATATAAGTTCGATGCATAGGGTCTGAAACTGACATTCCCTTTGTAGGTGCCCGCTTCTCTATATTGAAACCATAAAAAACTCATCGAGTCGCCATCCGGATCATAGGAGCCATCGGCATTCAGGTGAAACAGCTCACCGGACTTAACACTAAACGATTCTGCGTGCGCAACTTTTGCCACCGGTGCATGGTTTGCTTCATTAAACGCTTTGGTGCACCAGTCCATCCGGGCCGCAAAATCATTTTGAATGGCCTCGCGCCAACGCCAGATAGTGGCCTGATTATTTACGTAACTGGTGTTGTCAACCGTAGAAAAAATGGAGTCGTTGGCATTGGTCCAGATGGGTCGGGTTTCGGGTTCATCCTTCGGCCAGCCTTCTCTCCTGAAGCGGCCCGCGTTGGAATCGCGAAATTCAGGAAGATATAATTCATAGCGTCCACCCCATCCACCCAGATCAGGATGTTCAGCGTTGCTGAGTCCATTATTAATCAGATTCAAAAACGAAGGTGTGTCGCCCTCCATCCCATAGGCTACATCCGGGTATACCGCACCCAGCGGACCATGACCTTGCTGAATATTCCTGGCAAGCCAATCATTGGATACCACTTCCTTGTTTGAGCCCGGAGCTGGAAATGGAAGCCCCGTCCAGGTAGCATAGCTGTAATTATAGCCGGGCGTTACCACGAAGAATATGCTGGGAAATGTTTTTCGAATCCAGGGTCCACTGTCATCCTGATCGGAGATGGTGTACACACGAATCTTTTTGTAAATTTTTTCTGCTTCTGTGGTTGACTTCGTGGCCCGTATTTTCCACAGCGCTTGCGCCAATGTATTCGGTCCGCCCCACACACAAAACCATACCGGGCGATCATCCGGTTTGTTGAGCACCTGCACAATCCAATCGGAGCCTTGCGAATCCTTTCCTTCCCCTACTCCTTCCATGCCATACACAGGCAACCCCTTTTTTACCTTCACTTTTAACTGTTCCTGGGTCAGGTATCCTTTCTCATGTTTAAGTAAATTGGGTTGGACTTTACTATAAGCGAGCAGGATCTTATCAATGCTTTCCGGAGCTACTCTTGTTTTTTGATGGATGGAAGTGGTGGCAATAAGTCCTTCTACATCCCATTGATTGGAATACAACAGAAACCGAACCAGTGATTGCGCATCGTCCGGGTCGGCTTCGATGTCGGTGAGCACCACCACCCGGGTTTTATTCGCTGGTTGTGCGAATGCAAGGGCCGGTATAAAAAAGATTACCAGTAATAAAATCTTCCGGGATATGTTTGATAGTTGCATAGTGATGAGTGTTTTATTCTTTTGCAATCACTTGAAAAACTTTGGAGCAAGTTCTGATAAATAAAGGCGCCATTCCTTCCAGGTGTGGCTTCCTTCGGTTTCACGATACGTGTATTTCAATCCTACTTCATCATAAAGCGCACGCAGATTGGTTACTGTCTCAAAAAGGAAATCACTCTTGCCAATGCCTATCCAATAATATTTTGGCTTTGCAGCAACAAGCGCTTTTAGTTGAGCCACATGCTTATCCTTGTTATAATCGGTATTGGGTGCATTTCTGAATGACGAGAACAACCCCATGCTCATCACGCCAATATATTTAAACATAGTCGGATTGTTGTTGGTAATGTTTTGTGTTTGATAGCCGCCCATTGAAAAGCCAGTGATTGCGCGATGGTCTGCATCTGCGTTGACGCGATAGTTCTTCTCGATAAAAGGTATTACATCGTTCACTAGACTTTGCTCAAACTTCTGTGTCGCCATACCACCAATTCCGGGTGTTTCTTTCGATGCCTTATTAATGGGTCTGTCCAGCGGAGCAGCCACCGTTTCAGGATTGCCATTGGTAATTACAACAATCATTGGCACTGCTTGCTTAGCAGCAATCAGGTTATCGAGAATATAATTCGCACGACCGCGACTAAGCCAACCTTCTTCATCACCCCCGCCACCGTGCAACAAATACATGACCGGATATTTTTCTTTGCTTTTTTCGTACCCGGGTGGTGTGTAGACAAACATTCTCCGTTGCGCACCCAGGGTAGTAGCCTGATACCACACCGCAGTAACATTTCCATGGGGCACATCTTGCACCGCTAAAAGGTCTCCCAACTGCCCGGGCACCAGCAACCTGTTTTCAATAATCGAACCATCGCGGGTAACCGCGTTATTATTAGGATCAAGAATAGGCACACCATCGAGAATAAAGCGATACTCGTACATATCCGAAGCCAGGGGTCCGATCTTCACTTCATAAATGGTGGAGTCAATTTTGACCATCGGCACGGGCTTGAAATCCTGCGCCCATGTTCCAACCACTTGTACGGAGGTGGCCCCAGGAGCTTTTATTCTGAAGATAACCGAATTATCGGATAGGATTTCAGGGGAATTAAGTCGTGCGTTGGTTGGCTGTGCGTGCATGCCAATCGACAACAGAAGCAAATACATTAGAAGCGATCGTTTGTACATAGGTGCAGGGTTAAGAATGAAGTGGTTATAAAATAGGCCCGTATTCAAAGCAGGAGCATATTTACGAAATAATTTGAATACTTTCGTTTACTTACGATATATTTGTTTTATTTTTGTTTTAACGGTCATAAATTGGGACATTCCAAAGACAAACGAAGTATTGACCCTTTAAAAGAGATCAAATCTGGCCGTTGCCACCAACATGTCTGGCTTGTGCTATCTTTTGGTTGAATTGTTAATTGAGAAAATAAACTATGCTTCCCACCCATCGCAGAGATAAAATTCTTGAACTCCTGCAAGAAGATGGTTCAGCCAAAGTGCTTGATCTGGCAAGGCTTTTCAAAGTTACCGAGGTTACCATCCGCCAGGATCTGGAAAAGCTGGAGAAAGATGGCTTGATTATTCGTGAGCACGGTGGGGCGTATCTGAAAAATGTGAAGGATCAGGTGCAGACGTTCTCGCTCATTCACCAGGAAAATCTTGACAAAAAGGAATTGATTGCAAACAAATGCCTGGAGTTTATTGAAAGTGGCGATACCATCATTTTAGATTCCGGCTCCACCACAACGGAGGTAGCCAAAAAGCTCAAAGGAAGAAAAGGGCTCACCGTCATTACCAATGCGCTTAACATTGCCTTGTTGCTGGGCGCTGAGCCGGGAATTGAAGTGATTGTAACCGGTGGAGAATTCAAACCCCCCACCTTGTCACTGACCGGTCAAAAAGCAGCCGATTTTTTCAAAGGCCTTCATGTTCAAAAATTATTTCTTGCCACCGCAGGCATTTCGTTGAAAGCCGGATTGACGTACCCCAGCATTAGCGACCTGGTAGTAAAGAAAGCGATGATTGATGCTGCTGAAAAAACGTACCTCGTGGCCGATTCAACCAAAATGGGGAAGGCTTCATTCGCCAGTCTGGGTGCGTTGTCGTTGATCGACTATATCATCACCGATGCGGGCATTGAAGAAAAACACTTACAGGTTTTTAGAGACAATGAAATTGAACTGATTATAGCCAGCTGATTATGCAGACAAACACAAAACCTTCTACCCTTGCGGTGATCATTGGCAACCGTGATTTTTTTCCTGACAAACTGGTTGCTGAAGCACGAACGGAAATCCTGGACCTGTTTAAGAAATTAAACATCACACCGGTGATGCTCAGCGATGCCGACTCAAAACTCGGTGGTGTTGAAACCTTCGCTGAAGCCCAGACATGCGCGGCCTTGTTTAAAAAACACGCGGAAAAAATCGATGGCCTATTGGTTGTTCTGCCCAATTTTGGTGATGAAAAAGGAGTTGCAGAAACGATAAAATGGTCGGGCCTCCAGGTGCCCGTGTTAATTCAGGCGTATCCGGACGATTTGGGAAAAATGGATGTGGTGAATCGAAGGGACGCGTGGTGTGGCAAGATTTCGGTGTGCAACAACCTGCATCAATTCGGAATCAACTATTCACTGACGACTAAACATGTGGTCAGTCCTTCGGATGAATCATTCCACCACGACCTTACGAATTTCTTGGCTGTTTGCCGGGTTGTAAAAGGAATGCGCAAGGTGCGCATTGGTGCTGTGGGCGCAAGACCGGGTGCCTTTAATACAGTGCGCTACAGTGAGAAAATTCTACAACGCCATGGCATCTCGGTTACCACCGTTGATCTCTCTGAAATCCTTGGAAATGCCTCCAAATTAAACGCAGATGATAGAATAGTGAAGGAGAAACTAGAAAAGATTCATGCCTACACCCCCACTGGCAAAACACCTAATGATAAATTAATTCAGATTGCAAAGCTCGATGTTGTGCTCACCCGGTTCATGGAGGAGAACTCGTTGGATGCCACGGCCATTCAATGCTGGACCTCCCTTCAAAAGAATTACGGCTGCAATGTATGTACGAGTATGAGCATGATGAGTGAAAACATGTTGCCCAGTGCCTGCGAAGTGGATGTAACCGGAACGTTGAGCATGTATGCCATGCAACTGGCCAGCGGATCGCCAAGTGCCCTGGTGGATTGGAATAACAATTATGCTCATGACGACTCGAAATGCGTCCTATTCCACTGCGGTAATTGGGCCAAATCATTTCTACCCGACATTCAAATAAGCACTGCGCCCATTCTCGGTACTTCCGTGGGCACAGAAAATACGTATGGTGCTTTAGACGGACGCACACCCGCCATGCCCCTTACGTTTGGTCGCATCAGCACTGACGATAACAAAGGAATTATCAAAGCCTACGTAGGCGAAGGAGAATTGACGGATGATCCTTTAAGCACATTTGGAAACAGGGCAGTTGCACAGATCAATGACTTGCAAGGGTTGATGAAATATGTGTGCCGGAATGGCTTCGAACATCACGTGGTAATGAATGCAAGTAAAACCGCTGACATTCTGAAGGAAGCAATGGAAAATTATCTGGGCTGGGAAGTGTATCAGCATTAATACAAGTGAAAGCAGGCCCGACTGCATCGGGATGAAACATTGGCATTACGCAGTTGACGATAGACACTAGGCTCATGACGACAAAAGAACTGGAAAAGAAATCGATCGAATACCGGAAGAGAATCCTTACGTACATCTACGGTGCCCAGGCTGGCCACACCGGTGGTAGTCTTTCCTGCATTGATATTCTGAATGTGCTTTACAACCATGTGTTGAATGTTACGCCACAAAATTTTACTTCGCCTGATCGGGACCGGTATATCCAAAGCAAAGGCCACACAGTAGAAGCGTTATATGTAGTACTGGCGGATGTTGGATTCTTTCCGGAAGAAGATTTAAAGACGTTGTGCAAATACAAATCCCATTACATCGGGCACCCTACAAAAAAGGTTCACGGTGTGGAGCAGAATACAGGCGCCCTTGGCCATGGATTATCCATGTCGGTGGGCGTTGCCCTTGCTGCCAAGATGGATGAAAAACCATTTCGGGTCTTCACCTTACTGGGCGATGGAGAATTACCGGAAGGATCGAATTGGGAAGCTGCCCTGACAGCCGCTCACTACAAACTCGATAACCTTTGTGCGATCATTGACTATAACAAGCTTCAGATCAGTGGCACCACCGAAGAAGTATGCAACACCGCCCCGATTGATAAAAAATTTGAAAGTTTCGGTTGGGCAGTGAACCACGTTGACGGTCATGATCTCGATGACCTGATAAAAACCTTTGGTTCATTACCATTCGAAAAGGACAAGCCCAGCCTGGTGATTGCACACACCGTAAAAGGCAAGGGTGTGAGTTATATGGAGAATCAGGTGAAGTGGCATCATGGAGTACCCGATGAAAAGCAATTTGAATTGGCATTAGGTGAATTTGATGCCGCATTGACGACTGTGAATAACTTAAAAAAATAAGTACGGTGGGGGCAGTAATCGATAGCAGCACAATTGCAGGTAAAGCAAATCTTGAAGTTTTTTCTTCTACTTTGCAACAGCTGGCTGCGGAAGACAAAAATATCATTGTCGTTACCAGCGACTCCCGGGGTTCTGGAAAACTTGTCCCATTCGCACAAAAGTTCCCCAAACAGCTTGTTGAGATTGGAATCGCAGAACAAAATCTGGTGGGCGTTGCTGCCGGCCTTGCCTCTGCCGGAAAGAAAGCGTTTGCTGTTTCGCCTGCATGCTTTCTAACAGCCAGGGCACTGGAACAAATAAAGAATGATGTTGCCTATTCCGACAATCCGGTAAAACTGGTGGGCATCAGCGCAGGTGTCAGTTATGGCGCGCTTGGTTCAACACATCATAGTTTACACGACTTCGCTGTACTTCGGGCTATAAATAATATTACGATTGTTGCACCTGCTGACAATTATGAAACTGCTGAGTCAATTAAACTGGCCGTGGCTGCTACCCGGCCCGTTTACTTGCGTTTCGGAAAAAAAAATATGCCCGACTTGCCCGTACGTGCTGAGGTTCCTTTTCAGTTTGGAAAAGGCCGGATCCTTAGAGAAGGAAATGATGTTGCGTTCATTGCCACCGGAGAAACTGTATACCCTGCCCTGCTCGCTGCCGAAAAGTTACATTCAGATCATAACATTCACGCTGCGGTGGTTAGCATGCATACCATAAAGCCCCTTGACTATGAACTTGTCGCGAACATGGCAGCGAAATGCAACGCCCTTATTACGGTGGAGGAACACAGTACCTATGGAGGGCTGGGTGAGGCTTGTGCTTCCTTCTTGCTGCAAAGGGGAATGTCCAAGCCTTTTAAGATTGTTGGCATACCGGATGAATATACAGTGACTGGCTCCCAACCTGAGATTTTCAATCATTATGGGATCTCCGAAAGTGGGTTAGCGGAAACGGCCTTATCCCTCATAAAGAAGTAAAAAGATGAACCCGATACAGCGTCTGCATTGCACTCTCTTCCTGACTGTAGTCGTTTCCATGATCGTTTTTGGCGGCTGCAGCTCCGATAGCGCGCCTGAAAAGAAAAAAGTAGCCGTCATTATTTCCACACTTAATAATCCGTGGTTTGTTGTTCTGGGGCAAACGGCCGCTGATAAAGCGCAGGCACTGGGTTACGAAGCAAAGCTTTTTGACTCACAGAATAATACCTCGCTGGAAGCCGACCATTTTGATAATGCTATTGCGGCAGGCTTTGATGCCGTGCTCTTTAATCCAACCGATGCCGATGGTTCAGTTGTTAATGCGCTAAAGGCAAAGGCGGCAGGGGTCCCTGTTTTTTGTATGGACCGCGAAATTAATTCTTCCGATGCCGCCACCTCACAAATTCTCTCCGACAACTATTCTGGATGCGTGGCCATTGGAAAATATTTTGTTGAACAAATGGAGAAAAAAGGAACCTACGTGGAAATTCTGGGTTTGGTGGGTGACAACAATACCTGGAACCGCTCCAAAGGGTTTCATAGTGTCGTGGATTTTTATCCCGATTTGAAAATAGTAGCCCAGCAAAATGCTGATTTCGATCGCAACAAAGCCATGGACGTAATGGAAAACTTGCTGCAAGCCCATCCCGACATGGATGCAGTGTTCTGTGGCAATGATGCCATGGCTTCTGGCGCGTATCAGGCATTAGTGGCTGCCGGCAAAAGCGAGCATGTGAAAGTATTTGGGTTTGATGGTGCCGAAGATGTGGTAAACGCGATCAAAGATAAAAAGATCATCGCCACGGGTATGCAGTTTCCTAAAGTAATGGCCGAGACGGCCGCCTTTTATGCCGATGAATATTTTAAAGGTAAAAGAGATTTTCCAAAAAAGATGCCGGTTGCCGTTGAGTTAGTGACTCAGCAAAATGTAGAGAGTTATATCGGTTACGGCAAAAAGGAGAACGTACAGAAATGAAATTCCTTAAATACAGTATCGGTATTGCATTCCTGTCTGTTGTGGTGTATAACTCTGTTTACTTCAGAAAATTGGACACGGTAAAAGCATTGCGGTCGGTAAATGAATTTAATGCAGCCAACTATGCCGAAGTATTCTGGAATTCAAAACTAGTTCCGAATCTGAATCAAGCCGTTGATCTGTCAGACTTAACCGAGTTGCTTTCCAGCGATGCAGCCAGCGCATTTGCCGACTATTCACACGCATTGGGTATAGGTAATCTTCGTTACTTTCTGATCAAAGGAAGAGGAGTTGTGGAGTCTGTTCACGCTGATTATGTTACACTTATTCTGCAATCGGAGGATGAGGAGCAACGGATTACGCTGGCCACCGAATTTATTTTTGGTAATGCCGTACGCGATGCTACCGGATTGATAAACATCAACGAATTCAGCAACACCATGGATTTCAACAATGTGTCGGCTGAGATCAACAAAATCATCAGGGAAAAAGTACTACCTCCATTCAGGGAGAAGGTAAAAGCTGAAAATGTGGTTGAGTTTACCGGAGCGATTGAATTAAATAAAGAGCACCTGGATATGATAAAGTTGGAAATAATTCCAATACAGGTAACGATTGTACAATAAATGATAATGTGAGCTAAAACCATCTCATAGTGTTAATAGCCGAAAACATAACAAAAACATTTTCTGGCGTACCTGCCCTTAACAATATTTGCCTTGAATTGCATCCTGGAAAGGTAAATGCAATCATCGGTGAGAATGGCGCGGGCAAATCCACCCTGATGAAGATTTTATCAGGGGTTTACGCTGACTATGAAGGCCGAATCCTGTTCAATCATAAACCTGTACATTTTGTTAATATAAAAGAAGCACAAGCGGCTGGCATTGCCATTATACACCAGGAGTTGAATTTAATTCCTGATTTAAGTATTTGTGAAAATATATTTCTGGGCCGCGAAATCACCAACGCTTATGGAGTTCTTCAAAAGAAGCAAATGCATACTCAGGCATTCAATCTTCTTAGGCGTTTACGCCTCAACCTTGACCCGGATACCAAAATTTCAGACCTAAAAGTGGGCCAACAACAGGTAGTTGAAATTGCAAAAGCATTATTGTTAAATGCCGAAGTGATCATCATGGATGAACCTACTTCAGCCATCAGCGAAAGTGAAGTGGAAGTGTTGTTTGAAATCATTACACAGTTAAAGCAGGAAAACAAAATCATCGTTTACATTTCTCACAAACTGGACGAGCTATTTAAGATTGCCGATCGCTACACCATCCTTCGTGATGGTAAAACCATTGAAAGTGGTGACAAAGCAGGGATGACCTTTGACAACATCGTACAGAAGATGGTTGGCAGGGAAATAAAGATTATGAAGAAATCAACCCCCTCCCCTGACAAAGCGCAGTTATTTGCCGTGAGAAACCTTTCGTTAAAAAGAAAGGGTTCCAGTCAACTGCTTTTGAAAGATATCTCTTTTGAACTGAACAAAGGTGAAGTTCTTGGCATTTTTGGTTTAATGGGCGCGGGTCGCACTGAGTTAATGGAAACGCTCTTTGGATTGCATTCAAAAGATTCGGAAGGTAAAATTTCAATAGACGGAAAAGAGGTAACGATTCAATCGCCCATTGACGCCATCCATGCCGGACTGGCGCTGGTGCCCGAAGACAGGAAAGCCGATGGTCTTGTACTTGAATTGGATGTGAAGTCAAACATCTGCCTCACCTCACTGGATGACCTGCAATCCTGGGGACTGTTAAGTAACAAGAAGGAATCCGTATTGGCTGAAAAATATATTCATACCCTGAAAATTAAAACGTCATCACACCAACAACTCACCAGAACGCTGAGTGGTGGAAATCAGCAAAAAATTGTACTGGCCAAATGGCTGGCAACCAACCCGAAGATGTTAATGCTGGATGAACCCACACGAGGCATTGACATCAACGCGAAGAATGAAATCTATAAACTCATTCTGCAACTTGCGGGCGAAGGGCTGGGTATTATTATGGTTTCCTCCGAGCTGCCCGAAATTCTGGCGGTATCCGACCGCATCCTGGTCATGACGGAGGGGATGATAACGGCTGAGTTTAACGGTAGCAATGCAGTGGAAAGCAAAATACTTAAAGAAGCAATCCCGAAAAAAATTTAAACCATGGCGACTTCACTTGAGGGACGAAATTACAGCCAGCTGCTATCCAGGTTTCAGTCTTTGATTGCGTTGGTGTTACTCTGTGTTTTGATTAGCCTCTTTTCAGACAAATTCCTTACCACCACCAATGCATGGAATGTGATGCGGCAAATCTCGGTAAATGTCTGCATTTCGGTGGGCATGACGATGGTCATCCTTACAGGCGGAATTGATCTTTCTGTTGGATCTGTGCTGGCGCTTTGTAGCGGGGTGGCCGCTGGTCTCTTGAAGCAAGGCATCGAAATTCCGTCAGCAAATCTTTATGTTGGATTTACCCTGTTGGGTGTCTTGGTGATTGGAATACTGGTCGGATCCGCGTTGGGATGGTTCAATGGTTTTGTGATTACAAAATTCAACGTGCCTCCTTTTATTGCAACCCTTGCCATGCTCACGATCGGCAGAGGCCTGACAATGTTATGGACAAGCGGATTTCCGATCTCTGGCCTGGGCGAGAGTTTTACATGGATCGGAACAGGTTGGTTGCTGGGCATTCCGGTACCCGTATGGATTTCGGGCATCATTATTATTCTCGCCATTCTAATAACGAACAAGACGAAGCTCGGCAGGTATATTTATGCCATCGGTGGAAACGAATCAGCGGCAACTTTATCCGGAATCAATGTTAAGCAAGTTAAGCTAGCGGTTTACACCCTGGCGGGTAGCCTTGCGGCAGTCGGTGGATTACTTGTTACCGCTCGTTTGGATGCTGCGCAACCAAATGCTGGAATTGGGTATGAGCTCGACTCCATAGCCGCGGTAGTCATCGGTGGCACATCCTTATCAGGCGGTAAAGGTAGTGTAGCCGGAACCGTATTGGGTGCAGTCATTATCGGTGTGCTAAACAACGGGCTCGTGCTCCTGGATGTATCCCCGTTCTGGCAACAAGTGGTAAAGGGCGTTGTGATTCTACTAGCTGTAATCGTAGACAAAGCAAAAGCAAAAGGATAACCATCCATGGACAGACGATTTATACTCGCCATCGATCAGGGCACCAGCGGTACAAAAACGATTGTGGTGAATGCGCTGGGAAAAATTGTTGCGAAGGCGTCACTCCCCCTAAACACTTCTTATCTACCAGGTGGTATGGTAGAGCAGAATCCGGAGGAGATCTTTCAAAATGTGTTATCGTCTGTTAAACAATGTATAACTGAATTCGAAAACAAGGGCGGCAACCGGAATCAACTAGCAACATGCGGAATATCCAATCAGCGGGAAACCTTTATTGTATGGGATAAAAGTGGCAAGCCACTAAGCAATGCTGTAGTTTGGCAATGCAAGCGTTCCATTGGAATTTGTGAACGGCTGAAAGAAGAACGAATCGAAAAAGTGATTAAACAAAAAACAGGTTTACTCATCGACCCATACTTCTCGGGCACAAAACTTATCTGGTTATATGAAAATGTGACTGAAGTACGAACTGCAATCGATCAAGGCAACGCTTATTTTGGAACTGTAGATGCATGGCTGCTATTTAAACTGAGTAACGGTAAAAATTATTGCACGGACTACACCAATGCCTCTAGAACTCTTTTTTTTAACCTGACTACGCTGTCATGGGATCAGGAATTGCTGGAAAGTTTTGGCCTTTCAAAATTGAATCTGCCTGCCTGCAAGCCTTCATCTTCTTCTTACGGAGAAACAGATTTTAACGGATTACTTCAAAAAGCAATCACCATTAACGCAATGATTGGCGACTCGCATGCGGCCGCCTTTGGTGAGTGCTGTTTCACAGAAGGCACAGCAAAGGCAACCTTGGGTACAGGTTGTTCAATTCTTATGAACGTTGGTAATGCATTGAAATATTCAGAGGGGGGCATGGTTTCTACCATCTGTTGGAGCACAGAAGAACAGGTGCAGTTCGCATTAGAAGGAGTGATTGTTACGTGTGGAGCAACCATCGAATGGTTAAAAAAGGAATTGAACCTTATCGATGACAGCAAACAAACTGAAGCAATGGCAACTTTAGTTGAAGATAACAATGGTGTCTATTTAGTTCCAGCCTTTAGCGGACTTGGCGCACCCCATTGGGACATGAGTCGGAAAGCATCCATTGTTGGACTCACATTTAACTCCACTAAAAATCATATTGTGCGAGCTGCTCTAGAGTCCATTGCTTATCAGATTAAGGATGTGCTTGTTGCCATGGAAGAAGACACCCACATTGAATTGACTCAATTGATGGTTGATGGTGGCATCAGCTCCAATAATTTTGTCATTCAGTTCCTATCAGACTTACTACAAAAAGATGTTATCACCATGGGTACCCAGGATGTATCCGCCTTGGGCGCAGCCTATCTTTCTGGTTTAAAAGCAGGGATTTTTGAGAGCATTGATCAAGTGGCCAGGTTAAATACGGACTTAAAAATTCATCAGCCGGGGGTACAGGAAAACATGAATAAGAATTATGATGGCTGGAAGAATGCCATAGGTTTGAGGCGTACTAAAAATGAGTAGGCAATTTCACAATTAACAGTCAGTGATATCTATGAAGAGGCGCAACACAATTTATAATTCGCTTGGTTTGCTATGTTTAGTTGCAGTTTCAGGAGCTTGTTCTCCTGAAACCAAGGAGCAGGTAGGTGCGGAGGAACCGGTGAATCATGCTATGAAAGTGATTGCTACGGGGCTTCGGTTTCCGGAGGGGCCAATCGCCATGGCGGATGGAAGCGTAATTGTTGTTGAAATGGAACGGGGTACCCTCAGTCGCGTCTTGCAGGATGGAACCGTTACGGTCCTTGCAAAACTTGGAGGCGGACCTAACGGTGCGGCCATGGGACCTGATGGAGCCATCTACCTGTGCAACAATGGGGGGCTTAAATGGAGTGAAAGAAATGGAATCCTTATCCCGGGTGAAACATCAGACGATTATACCGGAGGGCGGATTGAACGTGTGGACCTTCACACCGGCAAGGTCGAAATCATTTACACCGAGTGCGATGGAAGAAAATTGAGCGGACCCAACGATCTTGTTTTTGATGCCGAAGGGGGCATGTGGTTTACGGATCAGGGTAAGTATTTTGAAACCCATAAAGAACATGGAGCTATTTACTATGCAAAACCTGATGGCAGTTTTATTAGCCGCCAGGCTGAGAAGTTAGAAACTCCAAATGGCATTCGACTTTCCAGAGACGGCAAAAATGTTTATTACTCAGAGACGATCACGGGCCGCATTTGGGCCTACACCATTACTCAACAGGGTGTTCTGGATCCGGCTTCAAAACGATTGGTTATCGGGTTACCGGGATTCCAGTTATTCGATTCGTTCGCATTGGATAACAACGGTAACATTTGTGCAGCGACCCTCATCCATGGAGGCATAACGATTGTATCACCGGATGGTTCGCAAATACAGCACCTTCCCATTGATGATATGTTAACCACCAGCATTTGTTTTGGTGGAAAGGATAGGAAAACTGCGTTCATTACATTAGGCGGTACCGGGAAGCTGGTTACTATGGAATGGAACACATCTGGACAGCCTCTCAACTTTTTGAAGTATTGATCCAACGATGGTTAGTTTTTATTTATCGATTACCCGATTTCGATCACGACATCATCGGTAATGGGGTGACCCACACAGGTAAGTACATACCCCTCCGCGCGTTCAGACTGCGAAAGACCCTCCTCTTCATCCAGTTTCACTTGCCCACTCAAGGCTTTTCCGCGACAAGCTGTACAAAGTCCACTCTGACAAGAATAAGGTAAGTCAATTCCAGCATCCAGAGCCGTTTCCAAAATCGTGCGATCGGGTTCCACCACAAACTTATATTCCTGACCATCGTATCGGATCGTAACTTCATGAGCTTTCTTTTCTGTTGGGGTGGTTGCTATCTCCTTTTTCTCTTCTTTGTTAATGGTGCCCTGAACAAAACTCTCTTTAAAGATTTTCTCTTTGGCGATGTTTCGCTCGGCCAACAAAGTCTCCACATTTTTCATCATCCCTTCCGGGCCACACATCAGATACGTGGTTTTATCGATTCCCCAATCCGGTATGCGTTCAAAGAGTTTGGTGAGCATGTCATGATTCAGCAATCCGGAATACCCCTGCCAGTTCATCGGGGCATTGTCCAACACATGAATAACGTGTAACCGGCCGGCATGGGTAATCTGAAGTTGATCAAAGGCTTCTTTAAAGATGATGCTGTCGATATCGCGGTTACAGTAGATGAGTGAACAAATACTTTCGGGCTCTTGCGTGAGCGTACTCTTAATCAACGACATCATGGGGGTTATGCCGGATCCTCCGGCAAACATGATCAGGTGGCGCTTGTTTTCCTTTTTGTACTCGGTGGTGAAGTGCCCGGTGGGCGCCATGATCTTCAGGGTGCTGCCAGCTTTCACATGGTCGGGCAACCAATTCGACATCAGGCCCTGATCAACCCGTTTCACAGTCACGATCAAATCTTCATCGGTATAAGGAGAGGAACTCAACGAATAGGCTCTGCGAACTTCCTTGCCGCCAATGGCGGAGATCAACGTCAGGAATTGACCTGCCTTATAACTGATTTTATTGGCAGGCTGTTCAAATACGATGCTGATCGCATCTTTGGTCTCCTCCACAACCTGCTTCACTTTCAGATCGTAATAATAGGGCCCGGTGTGCAGCGGCTCCGCTTTCTTATCACTCTTCTTAAATAATCCAAATGCCATGACCTGCTTGATTAGCGTGCAAAATTACGGATAATGCATCAATCCCAAAGGGAATTGCTCCCAATCGATGCCATCAAAAAGCGATTAATCCCTAGAGGTTAAGCCAATAAGTAAGCTTAAACACTAAGGCCCGGTTCTTACTGGAAAAATGTTCCGGAAAATAATTCTCGGTATAGACAATAAAAAAATCAGAAGCCGGCTTGTAGCGCCATTGAAACCGGGCGTTGAGGTTTACATTATTGTATCGGTCGTTATACTGAACAAACGTGGTAAGAAACAACTTGTCGGTGAGTGTAAAATCAAGGCGTGGGCTCAGCAACAGAAATTTGGCGCTACCATACTCGGGTGGCAGAACGATATCATTATAATCCCCGGTAAGGGAAAAACTACCATAGGGCTGTACACGGTAGGAAACGGTTCCGCTCACTCCCGTGCGGTGGCCATTGTAAAATTCACCCCCACGAACGGTGATCATGTAGGTGAACAACTTGCGGGAGTCGGACGTATACCTTAACTCAAACTCATTCCACTGATATTCCTCGCCTTTGAGTAGGACGGAATCTCCCACCGGATCCAGTACATCAAAGTCCTCCGGTAGTTTTTGAAAGACATTTCTTAGCGTAGCGGTAAACATAGCCGTGCTTCTGAAGTTCATCGCATAGCGAAGCGCGAGGTTCTGATCGGTTTGTGTACCATCAGGAATAAAATTCGTATCCACCGTAAAGCCGGGCATCAGCATCACCAACGGACCCGACTTGGGGTAAAACTTTAAATCCCCCATGACAATACCCCCTGTTGTTCCGGGGTAAATCGCCAGGTTTGGAACAAATCCTACTTCAGCATTGTAATTTCTACCCAACCCAATAAATCCACTCATCAAGCTAACCTTCCGGGTATTATAAGCGGCATACCCCCCGAACGAGTACCGATCCTTATCCGAGAAGTTGTCGAACGAATAATGATAGTAGGCCTTACCCGACCATTTATTGTCTGCTGTAATTAAATTGAAATCCGTGCCCACTACCCGATTGTACTCACTGAGTTTTGGTACGGTATCGGTACCGTTCCAAAATTCCTTGATGAGACTCTCGTGATAGTATTGGGTTGGTTCGTATTCTCCTAACCCCAGCGACTCCTTATTTACCAGGAACACATCAAAATTAGAACGCTCCAGAACTTGCTTTTGAACCACGGCTACGGTATAGTTTTGCGCAGGCAAGCCCAACGCCTCCGTTTTCTTGGTCTGCATGTTCATAAGGCCCACACGCCATTTAGGTCCGAGCTTACCACTGATTCTCGCACCGAATAGAATCGGAACCTTTTCCAGGTTCCCGGTGGTATCTTCGGCCAAACCAATTCTTCGTGAAAAGAAGGGTTGCGTTAGCGAGGTAAAGCCTGGTGCCGAAAAAAGATCACTGTTCTCTAAGAAGAATTGCCTGCGTTCTGGAAATTGAAATTCAAACCGCGTGAGGTTGATCACTTGGCGGTCGACTTCCACCGTGGAAAAGTCCGGGTTTACTGTTAAGTCAAGATTGAGAGAAGACGTAATGGCCACCTTGGCATCAAACCCGGCTGTGAAAACATTATCAGAGGTACCTTCTTCCTTGTCCTGCGCAAAGGAAGCTACCCCATAAGGAATGATGGAAATGTTGGTGCCGGCATGGGGAGCAGGAGTTTGCCATTGAAGCCGGCCGCTATAGGCAAAAGAAGCCGGAATAAACTGGATGGGTGTGGCAATCCAACTTGAAACCTCATTTCGTTTCAGATCCTGTCGTACAAAAGTCACATTCCATTCGGGTTCGTTGCGATTGTACCGGAATGATTTGAAGGGAATGGCCAACTCAGCCACCCACCGATCGGCAAGACGCGATACGGCCGAGTACCATTTATTATCCCAGTTGTTGTTGTATGACAATTGAGGATCGGCCCCTCCGTTGGACATGATCCCTTCCGATTGGACACCATAGGGTGTGATCGTAAAGTAGAATCCGTTGGTGAAATCATTGAAAGGGTCCAGGTAGACACCCACATTGTCATTCAACGACCATTCAATATCCCTCCGCAGCGACTGCACTACCGAGGGTCGGTCATCATCGTAACACACAAACGATACGTACAGAAAATCTTCATCATAGGTGAGCCGCGCTTCCGTCTGAAAAGCAGGCGGTAAAGAATCCACTGGGTAGTTGAGAAAGAACTGCGTTGCGGCCACCGCCCTGCTCCAATCCGCTTCATCCAAAACACCATCTACCTTGATGACAGTAGTAGCCTTGGAAATGGGAAGACCGGTGCCTTGCTTGTTCTGCGCCAGTACACCCCCAGCGGCCAAGTAGCAGATCACAAAAAACAACCGGTAGAGGTGCTTGAACATAGGGATGCAAAACTAAAAAATGGCAGGTACTTCTACGGTTTTCAGCGAATTAGGTTTACATCCTGAGGATGATTGGCAGCCGGCAGTTGTCCACGGAGTCCCAAATCATTTTTGTATTTTAGGGCCTTAATGGATACCCTGTGCATTTAAGTTCACTCACTGCCGTTTCCCCGCTCGATGGTCGCTATTATTCAACGGTAAAGTCCCTGGCGCCTTACTTTTCTGAATTCGGATTGATGCACTACCGCGTTCGGGTGGAAGTAGAATATTTCATAGCGTTAACCTATGCCTTGCCGGAATTGGCTTCGTTTCCAAAAGCTCATGAATCAACGTTGCGCGATTTGTATCATCATTTCTCCGAAGCCGATGCCCAGGTGATTAAAGAAATTGAAAAGACCACCAACCATGATGTGAAGGCCGTTGAATATTTTTTGAAGCAGAAATTCGATGGGCTTGGTCTCGCAGAAGCAAAAGAATTTATTCACTTCGGGCTCACTTCGCAAGACATTAACAATACCGCCATTCCACTTTCCTTGCGGGAGTTTCTTGAAAATGAATTCCTGCCGGCATTCCACAAGGTAATAGCCACCCTTACCTCCTTATCGGTAGCGTGGAAAGACATTGCCCTGCTGGCCCGCACCCACGGCCAACCGGCTTCCCCAACCCGGTTAGGCAAAGAAGTATATGTATTTGTGGAGCGCCTGAACAAGCAGTTGGATTTACTGAAGACCATTCCGTATTCGGCCAAGTTTGGTGGCGCTACCGGCAATTTAAACGCCCACCATATTGCTTATCCCGAGATTAACTGGAATCACTTTGCCAATACATTTGTTGGAAATCAATTGGGCTTAGTGCGCAGTCAGCCCACCACGCAAATTGAACACTACGATAACCTGGCCGCGTTATTTGATAATTTAAAACGACTCAACACCATTCTTATTGACTTCAGCCGGGATGTGTGGCAATACATTTCTCTGAATTACTTCAAGCAAAAAATTAAAGCCGGGGAAGTTGGCTCCAGTGCCATGCCGCACAAAGTTAACCCCATTGATTTTGAAAACGCAGAAGGTAATCTGGGGCTGGCCAACGCATTGTTCGAACACCTGGCTGCCAAACTTCCCATCTCACGTCTGCAACGCGACTTAACCGATTCTACCGTGTTAAGAAACATCGGTGTTCCGTTGGCACACACCTTTCTGGCGTTAACCTCATTAGAGAAAGGGATTCAAAAACTGGAACTCAATAAAGCAGCCATTGATGCTGACCTGGAGGATAACTGGGCAGTGGTGGCTGAAGCCATTCAAACCGTGCTTCGAAAAGAAGGGTATCCGAATCCTTACGAAGCGTTAAAGGCATTGACACGGAAGAATGAAAAGATAACCAAAGCAAGTATTCACCAGTTCATTGATGAACTTTCCATTAAACCTGAATTGAAAGCGAAGCTGAAGGCGATTTCTCCGTTTAACTATACGGGTATTTGAAAATGGATTGGAAGTGACAAGAGAGAACCCAATCAACTTCCTGTCAGTTTTATTTGATCGTCTTTATCACATCCAACACATACCGAACCGTTTGCTCCAATCGAGACCAATCCTGATTTTCCAGAATTTCTTTTGTAAACAGTTGTGAGCCAAGACCCA